>NZ_PCZT01000021.1:3890-10946 GCF_002968895.1 Paenibacillus sp. AR247
ATCCTCAAGTCCTTGACCTTGAATCCAGTGCTCTGTTCCGCTGTATGCTCTACATCCTTCAGAGAAGGATACATGAAATCTTCAATTTTGCCGCATTTCTCGCAGATCACGTGGAAGTGATCCGATACGTTGGCATCAAAGCGGCTCGAATTATCTCCATAGGTCAGCTCATGGACCATTCCCGCTTCCATAAACATCTTCAAATTGTTATATACGGTCGCGACGCTCATGCTCGGAAACTTGGGCTCGAGTGCGCGGTATATCTCATCCGCCGTCGGATGGTTCATGGACTCCATCAAATAGGCCAAAATCGCATGACGTTGGGGCGTAATCCGAACACCTGTTGCCTTCAGTTGTTCTAGTGCATGTTGGACTCGCGTAGACATGATTCCCACCGCCTTTAATGTTTTAACATAGTCGTTAATAACTTTATTGTACGTTTATCTTTTGAGCTTTGTCAACGGACCCTGCCCCACAGAAGCCGTTAAAGCTTCCATGTTCATCCTTTTTTAATATTTATTCACATTCAGTTCGCTGTTGCCTTCGACATGGATCGTATAGTCACCGGTGCCGATCTCGCCGGTAATGCTCTTCTTGTCCACGACAAACTCGGGGAACATGTTATGAATATCGCCATAGCTGATCGTTCCGTCAATGGCGTAGTTGCCATCCCCAGGCAGATCAAGGATAAGCTCACCGACAGCGCTGTAGATGTCCCAGTTTCCGCCGACGGAGTTCGATCTTGCCGTAATATCGCCGTTGAGCGACTCTGCCGTCAAATCCGATTTGATGTCATCCACATAAATGTTGCCGTTCTTGGTGCTTACATTGATTTTTCCCTGGGCCCGAATGACCGACAGATTCCCGACCTGGGATGTCAGCGCAACAGAATCGGAAACATCGATCGCCTCCATATTCCCCCGGTTGGTCGTGAGATCGACCGAGCCAGTAACGTTCGCGGCCTGAACGGCCCCGTTCAGCGTTTTTCCTTTAACCTGCCCAAGAATATGGTTCAGCTTAAGTTCGCCATTTGCACTTTCCAGCGTAATTTGCTCAATGGCCTCTACATTATTCAAGGTAATACCGCCGTTCATCGTCCGGATGGAAAAATTAAAGCGGCGGTCTTCCGGCAGCGTAATGGTCAGGTTCATCCGCGGCTGTCTTTTGCCGGATTGCCCGTAAGCCTTGCCTTTGGTTTGGATCGTAACGGTGCTTCCGTCGCTGACGTCAACCGTGGATTCCTGCCCGATCACATCCGCTTCCGGCCCCGTAATCTGATCCACCCACATCTCGGTATCCACCCGAATGTCGTCCACAGGTCCCCGCTGCAGCAAAATATCGCCGTTAATATTGTCGACATTCACCGCTTGGGTCTCGAAGGCGACAGGAATCGAAATCGGGTCCTTATCAAACCGCTTACCCTTAGCCTCACTGTAGTCCACACCAGCCGCCGTCAAATTCAAACTGACCTTATTCCACAAGTGCAGGTAGTGGTCTTGTTCGGTGACGACAAAGACGGAAGCCGACAGCAGTACGGCCACCAGCACTCCGCGGATATCCAGCCGGAAACGCCCCCAGCCGGGTGTTCGCGATTTCCGCATAAACCAGTACAGCACAATATATTCGGCACCCCACAGGACGGCCAGCAGCGGCCACCATTTTAGCAGGAACAGCATGTATTCGGTCCCTTGAACCGCATCCGTCAACAGCAGTGCACCGGTCACAACCAGCAGCAGCACAGCAGTAAAACGCCCCACCCGCAATTTGGGTTTTCGGTTCACGTTGTCGATCACCTCTTTCCACGCTGCAGCACGGCCATAAATCAGGCTATGGCGCAGCGGTTCATCTTCCACGTCTTTGGTTTAAAAACAGGAGCGTCTCCCGAAGCCCGAAAAATAAACCAAGGACGATCAAAACGACCGCAACTGCGGTTTGTCCGTACTGTTCAATAAACATGCCAAGCCATTTGGGCTTCTGATAAAAGGCGATCATCAGCAGCCCGCCGGCAACCAGATATACGCCAAAAGCGATGCTGCGTTCCAAGGCAAAGGGATGCGCCCGTTCCGTCTCCTCTTCATCCGGTAGCTCAAGCCCAGCCCTTTTCCGGTGATAAATCACATAATCCGCAGCTTGAAGTACATCATAAACGCTATAAAAATAAGCGACAGGAAATAAAAGCGCGAGCAAAATAAGCAATGGTACGTTGATCTGGATGCCGATGGAAGAAAAATAGAGCAGCGCCGACGCATCCAGCATCAGCGCGAATATAAGAGAAATCCCTTTACGGTACAATCCCAGATAAATATGGCCGAGTCCCGGACAAATCGCTGCAAGAAGCCCTGCGGTAAATTTGCGCTTGCGGGAATACAGTCGGCGCTTGCGGACTCCCCGCTCCGCCTTGGAATGAATGCGTAACCGGCGTTTACCTTTCTGCGGTTCGTCCGCTGAATTTGTTGAGTGACGTCCGGCAGAATGCATGCTTGCAGCTCCTTTCTTTAAATGGTTTGGCCGAGTCCTTTTTTCTGATAGTACCCTATTCTGTCCCCTAATTAACAGGTCAATATCTGGATTATCCGGCCTGTCAAAGCAAAAACCCCCGGTCACCCGGGAGCTTTCGGCGTTTTCGTCAGTCTAGGGACACCAGTGTAATTCCTTCCAGCTTTCGGATTTGCGAAGCCAGCCGTAGCGGATCAAAGGACTGCTTGATCAGGACGTGCATCGAGATCTCAAGCGTGGTGGAGGGAGGCTCCAGCTCAAAGGGCGCGGCTGCACTCCGTTCATTGATAATCAATTTTTTCACGGTGATACCTTCCGCCTGCACCAATTCCGAGATTGATTCAAGCAGCCCCGGAACCGAAACGGCGTGGAACGTGAACAGGTGGAGCTTGCTCCCTTTGATATAACGCTGCTCCAGCTTATTAAATACCACGAGCGTCAGTAATATAAGCAGCGTGGCTGCGACGGACGCGAAATAAAACCCGGCGCCGACAGACAAGCCGACCGCAGCGACGACCCATACGGAAGCCGCCGTCGTTAAACCGGTAATGGATTTACCGGTAAACAGAATCGTTCCGGCTCCCAGGAATCCGATCCCCGTAATGACGGCCGATGCCAAACGGGCAGGGTCGATCCGGATGTTCACCTCGTGAACGAATTCGGAGAAGCCGTAAATAGACAGCATAATAATTAACGCCGATCCCATGCACACTAAAATATGAGTTCGGAGTCCAGCCGCGTGGTTGGACCGCTCCCGCTCCAGACCGACCAATCCCCCGAGCAGCATAGACAGCAGCAAACGCAGCAAAATATGCACATTATCGATATACCATGGATCCTGCAAGGGTCAACCTCTCCCATTCTGCTGAGGTATTTATTGTGACGAATCGGACGCTCTGTGAAAGGTCGTCAGTTCCACGCCCGGGGCTACCTCATACCGGTCAAAAGGAACAAAGCCATACTTGGTGTACAGCGCCACGGCCGGCGTGTTTTTGGTTCCCGTGGACACGATGAATAAGGGAACATCCGGATGAAGATCCAGCACGTGCTGAATCAGGCTGCCCGCAATCCCCTTGCGGAAATGATCGGGATGAACCATCATCCGGCTGATCGTAATCGTATCCGGCGCTTCCTGCTCCGTTGCTACCGCTCCGATAAGTTCTCCGTCCTCATTTAAGCATCCGTAAAAATCCTCTTTACACTTGCGTATCGTTTCATGGGTATCCATCAGCGGCGGAATATCGCGGAACCCGATCCGCTCCGCCTCCAGCCGGTAAGCCATATGCTGCAGACGCCAGATCTGATCGACCATGTCCTCGTCATCCAGAAACAGTCTGTTTATCATATTCGAAACCACCTCGAGCGCATGCGCGAAAATGAAAATGAATGCTAAATCAAAGGGGCTTGTCACACGGACAAGCCCCAAGGGAAGCTCAAGCTTTTATTGGCTCAATATTTCAGCCAGCAGCTTGTTGACAAGCGCAGGGTTTGCTTTGCCCTTGCTCTCCTTCATGACCTGGCCGACCAGGAAGCCGATCGCTTTCTGCTTGCCCGCCTTGAAGTCCTCGACGGATTGCGGATTTGCCGCGACAACCTGCTCGACGATCGTTTTGATCGCGCCTTCGTCGCTGATCTGCACAAGTCCTTTATCCTCGACGATCTGCTGTGGCAGCTTGCCGGATTCGAGCATTTCCTTGAATACCGTTTTGGCGATTTTGCTGCTGATCGTGCCCTTCTCGATCAATCCGATCATTTCACCGAGACCGCGGCCGGTAATTTTGAGGGCCGGCAGCTCCAGGCCGGTACTGTTCAAGTATCCGAGGAGGTCGCCCATAATCCAGTTGGAAACCGCTTTGGCATCCTTTGTATAGTTCAGGCTGTCCTCAAAAAAGTCCGCCAGCGGCTTCGAAGATGTAATGACGCCCGCATCATAGCTCGGGAGACCGTATTCGGAAGTATAGCGCGCCTGCCGGGCATCCGGAAGCTCGGGAATCGTTGCGCGGATGCGCTCCTTCCAAGCTTCATCGATATGAAGTCTGACGAGGTCGGGATCCGGGAAATAGCGGTAGTCATGCGCTTCTTCCTTGCTGCGCATCGACAGCGTCTTGCCGGCGGCCTCGTCCCAGCGGCGTGTCTCCTGCACAACTTTGCCGCCGTCGTCCAAAATTTCCGCCTGGCGGTACTCCTCGTACTCCAGGCCCCGCTGAACGCCCCGGAAGGAGTTCATGTTCTTCAGCTCGGCGCGGGTGCCGAATTCCTTTTGCCCCACCGGACGGATACTGATATTCGCGTCGCAGCGCATGGAGCCTTCCTCCATCTTCACGTCGGAAACTTCGCAGTACTGCATGATCGCGCGGAGCTTCTCCAAGTAGGCTTTCGCCTCTTCCGGCGACGAAATGTCAGGTTCGGACACGATTTCGACAAGCGGCGTTCCGACGCGGTTAAAGTCGACCAGTGACGCAAATCCTCCGTCAACGTGCGTCAGCTTGCCCGCATCTTCTTCCAGGTGCAGGCGGGTAATGCCGATCCGTTTGGTCTGGCCGTCGACTTCGATGTCGATCCAGCCGTTCTCGCCGATCGGCTGGTCGTACTGGGAAATCTGATAAGCCTTGGGTGAATCGGGATAGAAGTAGTTTTTACGGTCGAATTTGCTTACATCGGCGATCGTACAGTTCAGCGCCATGGCTGCTTTCATCGCGTAGTCGACAGCCTGACGGTTCAGAACAGGCAGTACGCCGGGATGTCCGAGGCAGATCGGGCACGTATGCGTGTTGGGCGGCGCGCCGAATTCGGTGGAGCAGCCGCAGAAAATTTTCGACTTGGTATGCAGTTCGACATGGACTTCCAGTCCAATGACAGTTTCGTATTTGGTTGATGACATATTGTTCTTGCTCCCTCCTGGTCCCGCCTGAGATAATCGGCAGCCAGGATCAGCACGCGGAGGTCGTCGCGGAACTTCAGGCTTTCAAAAAACTCCCTATCGCCTTCATCGCTCCACGCAAACTGCTCGTAACCGTTCTTGAAAGCCTCCTGGTTTTTCTGCATGCCGCTCACGAACTGTTCCGGGGAAATCCCGCGATTCAAATAATCTGCCACATTTTTAGCCATTAGTGAACGCCTCTCTTCCTTCTGTTATTGATCCATTTAATCAGAAAATACACGATCAGCAGCGCCAGTGCAATGAGCAGAATCGGCGTTATGTATGGAGCCGCCTTCTCATCGATATTTTTCCACTGGTCTCCGAGCAGGTAACCAAGATATACAAACAATGCGGACCAAGGAATGACAGCCAGGGTGGTCAGCAGCGTAAACCGTCCGAGATTCATCCGGGAGATCCCTGCAGGGATGGAAATGGCATGCCTTGCCACCGGGATGAACCGGGCCGTGAAAATGACGCCTGTCCCGTATTTGTTGAACCATTCCTCTGCGTAATCGATATGTTTTTTATGAATGAAAATGTATTTCCCGTACTTCTCCAGCACCGGGCGTCCTCCGTAGCGGCCGATCCAATAGATGAACAGCTGCGCGATCACGCCGCCGACCGTTCCAAAAACAACCGCGCCGATATAGTTGATATGGCCCGACGACACCAGAAACCCTCCGTACGCCAGCACGATCTCGCTGGGAATAACCTCGATCATCAGACCCAGCATAATTCCGAAATAGCCCAGACTTTGAATCCAGTCAAATAACTGATTAATGATATCCGATATTAAATGCACGCCGGCCCCCACTTCCCCAATGTACTCTTCTACTTCAAAGCTATTCTAGCACAGGGATGGACATGACTTCTACTTGGTGCCCAATCTGCTCCCGCCGGTGTCTTCACTTGAAAAAGCAGCATATGGTGTGGGTAAAGGAGTGAGTCAGATGCCCCAGATCCCGCAAAACAAAAAGGCCGCTCTGCCAACGGCACGCGGCATCCGCAGGAAATGCAGCAACGAGCTCTACCGGGCGATCAAGCGAATGAAGGTGCATATTCCGGCAGATCTGGTCAAACGAGGGAGAAGCGATGTACTACCGCAAAGTGTAGGCAACCTCATATGGATTCATGAAAACCGGAGCAACCGCAAGGTGCAGTGCGACTGGTGGGACAAAGAAGTCTGTCCGGAGCTCGCCGAACTGTGGCAGCTGGAACCGGGCAGGCTCAGCAGCGCGTTCCGTGACGCTTACGGCGGGTAACGTTTGGTCCACCCACCTAACAGCCATTGGGGCAACGCGCACCATCGGGGCAGTCGTGCTTCATTACGGCTGTTACGGCTGTCCCCCATTTCAGCGCCGCAAGGAATAACACCTACGCACGCTAGGAGAAGGCAGCGCGGTGACCACAAACCAGGAAGCGGCCGAACCGTTTGCATCCTGCTCTCCGCATACTGTCATTCCACCGTCCACCGAGCCCTCACACCGGACAATGCCGCAAGCTGCCTGCCCCATTCCCTGGCCTCGAACGTTAGGGCAAACTCCCGGTCATTCCGAATGACCCGGAGCCGGGTGTCCTCCGCAGCGCGGGCATAATCGTGGTACAGCCCGAAGCCAAAGCGGGCGATGCGCCGGGCCTCC
>NZ_PCZT01000021.1:11046-13849 GCF_002968895.1 Paenibacillus sp. AR247
GGTTGAAATTCGCCAAAAACTGGCTGCCACAAGTCGTGCGCAGGCCTTCCGTCACGATATTGTCCTTAATTCCGGCAGGCAGGCCGAAGAGCAGGCCGCGCGGCTGACCGGACACCAGTTTGTCGTCGAGACGGCGGGCTGTGTTCCGCGCCTCCTCCTCATTCAACGTCAAAAAAGCCCCGATGCGTTCGTCCCGCTCGGCGATGACCTGAAATGACTGGTCAACAAGCTCCTGCACGGACAGCTCCTTGGCATGCAGCTTGTTATGTAATTCTTGCAATGTATGGTTAAACAGGCTCAAATGAATGCTCCTCCCTTCAATGATTAGCCGCTAATCCAAGACAGCCGGCACTTTAAATTGTCCGTCTTCCTCTTCAGGCGCGTTGGCCATAACTTTCTCGATCGGCAGACTGTCTTTCGCTTCATCCTCGCGCATCACATTGCTGAGATGCAGCACATGCGTCGTCGGCTCCACACCGTCGGTATCGAGTTCATTCAATTTCTCGGCATATTGTAAAATGGCGTTCAGCTGCTCGGTCAGCATCTGCTCTTCTTCGGGTGTGAAATTGAGCCGGGCCAGCTTGGCCACATGCTGAACGTCTTGATTTGTAATACTCATCAGCGGTTCCTCCTTGTTCCTTCTTATCTAAGCATCCCTGCGGCATTCCATCCGGATCCGATTCAGCGAAGCAGCTTGTCCTGAAGCAGCCCGGAATTCGCGGCTCCATAGCCGCAAAAACGCATGGATATGCCCTTGCAGACTGCTGGTGTTTAAAGGATTAAAGCCTCAGGATAACGTTTCTAATTATATTGTAGAACCGGGGAAGATTCAATGCACCCGGTCAAAATGGAACGCACCGATATGTTGCCGGCCTGCGCCTTATATCATTCCTTGGCCTAAGCCACTGCCGATATACCTTTCACTTAAAGGTCCATCGTCGTACATTCGAAGAAGCCAAACCGCACTAGGCGGAAGATTTCTTGCGGGACAAGGATGTCGTATCTTCGAAGTTAGAAGCTGAAATGGATGATGGCGACAGCCTTCAGCTTAGCTATATATTTTAAAACGCAAAAAAGAGCCGGCTAATAAGCCGACTCCTCTAAATCCAGGCGCGGAGATTTACCTGTTTGATAAATTCCGCCTGGGAGAGCACTTCAGGCGCAGTCTCTTCTTCCTTCTCATCCTGCTCAAGCTCGCCGTTCATAATCTGATGAAACAGCTTCTCGTTATATGTCGCAAGGGCGTAATCGATCAGCGCTTCCCGCGTGGTCATCTCAACTTCATGCTGTATGAGCAACTCTTCTGGCTCAACATCACTCGATGGCACGAAAAAGTTACGATTAATCTTCGGTACCCGAATTACGTAATCAAAAGCATTATCCGGGTTCCGGTCATAGGCAATCAGATAACCGTATTCCCCAATAGGAAGGTTCTGCTCAAAGGCGTCCGCGACGATTACAATTTTCTCCCCTAATTGCAGCATCGTCTACCTCCTAGATGTATGTCTTTCATTTGTCTGTATAGTCTACTAGAAAAACATAGACATGTAAAGCTGAAGAAAAAATATATATGGAGAAAAATAAAGTGAGATGAACATGAAATCTCCCAAAAATAAAAGAACGCAAACCGGGATCGGGCCACAGCTTGCGTGCTTCGCGAAAGTAACAAGGTTCATCAAATTAATCACATTGTATCAATCTTGTAACCGGTTGTCCAGACAAATTTGCTCAGAAATTGTCGGAAATGCTGACAACCTATCAAATCCATCCTTAACGGACATAGGGATTGTTCGCCCGCTCATAACCAATCGAGGTTTTAGGGCCATGGCCGGGATACACCTTCACGTCGTCCGGGAACGTGAACAGCGTATTTTGGATGGAGTCAAGCAGGTCCCTTTCTCTTCCTCCATACAAATCGGTTCGTCCAACGCCAAGCTTGAACAGGACGTCGCCGGAAAAGAGGTCGTTTCCGCAGAGGAAGCTGACGCTTCCGGGCGAATGTCCAGGCGTATGGTAGACGGTAAACGTGCGGCCGATCAGCTGCAGCTGCTGGCCCTCATCCAGGCTGTATTCCGCGGGATCGGTCGTCAGCGGCGGAGTTACCTGCGGCCAGTTCTGCGAGCCGTTCATCCTCGGGTTCACCAGCCATTCGCTTTCAAGGTCATGAAGATATACCGGCGCCTTGGTTAGCTTGCGTACTTCATCGACGCCGCCCATATGGTC
Organism: Paenibacillus sp. AR247; assembly: GCF_002968895.1. NCBI lineage: Bacteria > Bacillati > Bacillota > Bacilli > Caryophanales > Paenibacillaceae > Paenibacillus > Paenibacillus sp. AR247. The sequence continues at coordinate 13,270 of NZ_PCZT01000021.1, forward strand.
GAAATGGGCATGGGTCAGCAGAATGGCTTCGATCTCGAGACCCTCAATGTGCCGGATCAGCGGAGCGGGATTCATGCCAGGATCAATGATGACGGCGCGGCCGGGATCGTCGCCGGTCAGGACATAGCAATTGGTTTCCAGCGGCCCGAGGCTAAAGGATCGGATGTTCAGCATGGCCTCAGATCAAAATCCGGAAATCAGTTCACGCAGCTCTTTGATGATCGAGGCGTGAAAGCCCGTTCCTTCCCCGTAAGCTTCGACGATCTGTTTGCGGGTAACCGCCAGGTTGTCCTGATAGTCGGCAGCTTCCCGGTCCGGATTGTTCTGTTTGAATTCGACCATGAACTTTTGAACGTGAGCCGGACGCGGCCCCCAGGTGCCCAAGACGTATCCGCCCGTATCCGCAAAAATGACTACAGGCACACTCCGGCCGCCCATCGTCAAATACTGGTCCATCAAATCAAAATTCTCTTCCAGAATAAACACCTCGACCGGAATTTCCGCCGCTTCCAGCGCCCGGAATACGACCGGAACGTTGCGAACTACGTCACCACACCAATCGGCAGCCAGGATCAGCACG
>NZ_PCZT01000021.1:13949-25099 GCF_002968895.1 Paenibacillus sp. AR247
CGAGCGGCGCGGCCATGCGCCGCCGCTCCATCAGCAGGCCGGCGGCGCATGCCGCGCCGGCCGCCAGCCAGGCGCCGCGCGACTCGCTGAGGAGGAGCGCGGCGGCGTACGGCAGCAGCGGAAGGCTGCCGAGGAGCACGCGGCCGGGCGGTGCGGCCGGCTGCCGCTGCAGCAGCTGGCCGAGCGCGAACAGCCGCTCGAGCAGAAACAACGCCATCACGGCGCCGAACGTGTTGGGATACTGCAGCATGCCTGCCAGCCGCGCGCCGGTGGCGCTCACTTCGGGATCCGCCGTATATGCGATCGCATAAGGCAGCGGGAACCATCCGTACACCGGCAGCAGCGCGGTCATAGCAAGAAGGCCTCCGGTCATGTGCCACACCGCCGCAAGCACAAGCCTTCCCCTTTTGTCCGAACCCTGCAACCAGGCCAACACCACGAACGACCCATACAGTGCCCAGCGCAGCGCCTGATTCCCGTCCCCGAGCACGGACACGGAACCGATCGCCCCGTGAACGGCATAGAGAAGCATCATCAGAAACGGGCTGCACAGCACCCAGCCCGCAAGCGGTGACGCTTCAGCCATTCGGTTGATCAGTCGCCGTTCGGCTGTCTGGCCCCGGCTAAACCGGTACAGCCCCCATCCGCCCGCCCCGGCGCAGAATAGGCCAAAGCCGAGCCAAACCGGGTACAGATCCGTCGAAAAATACAAGCCGGAACGCCATACCGCAGCCGCCATCACGGCAAACAGCGCAGCCCCCATCATCCACCGTGCACACTCTTTCATGCTCTACATTTCACGCTCCCGTTCACTCGTTCTGTTAGCCAGTATTTCCCCAAGCTAACTTGCCGAAACGGGCAGCCCAAAAGCCGAGCCTTCGTCCTGTGCACTGCGATCATGGAAGCTGCGCTTCATATCGTCTGCCTATTTGAACTGCATTTTTGTTTACGATTGGCGGGTGCCATTCTCATCTTACTCCTGCTGGAGCGAGCCTTCGGGCAGCAAATCGGCACATGCCTTCTCCAAGTAAGGAGCAGCGCTGAGCAAATCGCGGAACGCGGTATACTCCTGCCACAATTGATCCCGGCCGCCGCTGCTGCCTTTGACCGCGCGGATCAAAATGTTCTTGGGCGTATGCTCCAGATCGATGAATTCCAGAAGCTGCGTCTTATATCCCATCAAGTCCAGCAGTTTGGCCCGAATGGCATCGGTCGCGAGCGCCGAGAAGCGTTCTTTCAGGATGCCGTGCGACAGGAGCGGTGACAGGGCGTCGTTCTTCACCTGGGAGAACAACTCATGCTGGCAGCACGGAACCGACAGGATCACCTGGGCGTTCCAGCGGACCGCCTTCTCGAGCGCGGCATCGGTCGCCGTGTCGCAGGCATGCAGCGTGACGACCATATCAACCTGCTCCAATTCGTCATAATCCGCAATGTCACCGACCAGAAACCGCAAATTTTGATATTCGAGCTTTTCCGCCAGCATACTGCAGTGTTCGATGACATCCGCCTTCAGATCCAATCCGACAACATTCAGCACCCTTCGCTCCTGGACCGCCAAATAGTGATAGAGGGCGAAGGTCAGGTACGATTTGCCGCAGCCAAAATCCACGATGGTGATCGGGCGGCTGTCAGGAAGAGAGGGAAGGATGTCCTCGACCATTTCCAAGAAGCGGTTGATCTGTTTGAACTTATCGTATTTGCGGGCAAGCACCTTGCCCTGCTCGTTCATGATGCCGAGCTCGACCAGGAAGGGTACAGGTTCCCCTTCTTCCAGCACGTACTGCTTCTTGCGGTTATGCGCCAGATCAGCCGTCGTTTTGGTCGGGGACTTGGTCAGGATCGATACTTTATATTTTTTGCTGATCAGAATCTGGTAATCCGCCTCGGGCGTGCAGATCAGCGCCTGCCGGAAGGTCTGCTCGAACAGCTCTATGATCGTCTGCTCGGCCTCTGCGGCCGTCAGATTCTGATGCACCACTTTGTTGGGATGAACATAAGCCAGCTGGTAATGCACTTTTTTCTTTAACTCCACGGGTTTGATCTGGACTTTGGTGAAAGAAATTCCCTCACGTTTGCGAAGCTGGCTTAACGTCGCAGTAATCAAAGTCGACTCCCCGATGATGTCGTGAATCAATTTGCGTAATGCTTCCAAGAGAGTACATCTCGCTTTCAACTTAAGATAAGGCTCGCTTCAGGCATTGATCCTGCGCCGCAGCGTCTCCATGCCTTCGAGCACTTCGCTGCGCGGGAGCCCTCCTTGATTCAGGGCTTCGTCGTCCCGTTCAAGCAGCCTTTCATAGAAGGAAACACCTTCTTCTTCCGTGATTTCCCGCAGATCAAGCAGCCGGAAGAGCACGTTCTCGGCTTCGTCGAACCGGCCTTCCTTCTCCTCGTAGGACAGCAGAATCTTCTCGGTCTTGACCGGAAGACGGTATCCCTTCACTTCGTCCTTCAACTCCGCTACGCGGTCCTGCAGCTGCAGCATAGAGCGCTGGGCCCCGTTCAGGTCGGCGTATATATAGAGGTGGAGCGATTTCATGAAACGTCTGAGCGCCTCATCCGCTTCTCCCATGTCTTTGTACACGCCGCCTTCCTCCTGCAGGAGCCGGGCTACGGTCTGCAGCTTGTCAGCCTCCACACCGCCGCCCAGGCGAAACATATCAATAATATCTTCTACGGATAAGGAATTTAACAGACGGGTATTGAGACGGAAGTTCTTGCTGAGCAGATCGTCGATTTCCCACAGGGCCTCGGCATATTTCTTCTGCTGTTTCAATCCGAACACTTTACCAACCATTTCGACCATATCTTCAACCATCTGTACGAGGTAATCTTTGCGAAACATGGATCGTCCTCCGTCCTTCCTTCAGATCAGCTTGTCAGCTTCCCTTTGATTGTAAGGCATTCGGGAGGTCAAAGCCAGTTCTTGCAGGACTCATCAGAAAAAGGGAAGAGCCAGACCGGAGCCGGCATAGGATAGACCCGGGGAAAAGAAAAAGCCGGAAGCCTGGGTCCGGCTTCCGGTTGAGTAATACGAATTATGCGTTTTTCGTCTGCTGCATATATTGAAGGATTACCTGCGCCAGTTCCTTCGGGGCTTCCATCATGCTCATGTGGCCTGCCCCTTGGATCACGGCTTGGGTAACGTTCGGCTTATCCACCGTGAATACCTTCTCCGGCGGCGCGACGCTGTCATATTCTCCGGCAACCAGCAGCAGCGGCAGCACTGTCGCCGACATGACATCCCGCCGGTCCGGGCGCTCCCGCATGGCGAGGGCGGCCCCCGCCGCTCCCTGCGGCGGTGTCAAATAACCGATTTCCTTGGCCCGTTGGATGAGCTCGGGGTGAGTCTGGTCTGCATCGGGTGCAAACAGCCCGGGGATCAACCCGTCGATAAATGCGGTAACGCCTTCCGTTTGAATCGTGCTGACTGCCTTCAGGCGCTTCTCCTTGCCTTCCTCGGTATCCGGATAGCCCGTCGAATGGATGAGGCCGAATCCGTTCAGCCGCGACGCGTAACGCTGTGCGAAGGATAGCGTCACATACCCGCCCATCGAGTGGCCGAGCAGCGTCACCTTCGGCAGGTCGAGCTCGTCCAGCAACTTCAGGACGTCATCCGCCATCTGCTCCAGCGAGTAGGCGCCGAGCGGGGCGTCCGAGTGCCCATGGCCGCGCAGATCGACCGAGATGCACCGGTGGCTGCCCGACAGCAGCGGAACTAAAAGATCCCAGTATTCGGAGCTTCCGCAGAAGCCGTGGAGCAGCACAATCGGCTCACCTTGGCCATGATCGGTGTAACAAAGGGTATGACCGTCACAAATCAATTTTTCCATGATGACATCCTTCTTTCTATATCAGCTTGAATTTCGCCGGTATGATCGTAATAGATTTGCAAAAATGAAGCATATATTAATTATGTATATTATTAAGCCAAAGGCCATAACTTGAAACGGGCCTCTACCTCCGCCCCGCTGAGTCCGAATCCTTCCGCTGCGGCAGACGCGATCTGGCCGGCCATCGACATGACCTGGTACAGCGAGGTCATCTGCAGCGTCGAATACGGCCGCGGCCCGTTGACATTGACGACGGCTGCCACGCTATAGTGCCCGACGGCCGGCAGCATACGGCCCACCGATCTGGCGGGGAGCAGCGGCTCGTCCGACAGCAAGTAGCATCCGACCGAACCCGGATGTCCCAGACAGGCGTCCACCGCTACAACGGTATGGTCCGCCGGTATCTCTGCGATGGCCGATTCCAAATTGTGCGCGTCGCAAGGAGAGGACAGCGTGCCGATGACATTCGGGACGCCGTATAGGACCAGTTCGCTTCCCGTCAACGGGCCGAGGGCATCCCCCGTGGACCGGTCGGTGCCGATACACACAAAAGTGATTTTATCCAGCGGATGGCGTTCATGAATCTGCCTGAAAAACGCGGTCAGCCCCTGCGCGTTCATCTGCTTGCTGCGTTTGGTGCCGCGGATGTGGTGGGGATCTTGAAATGACATGCCTGGCCTCCTCCCTGCTTCGTTCATTCTTCATTCGATAGAATGATTTTACTGCAAAATGATCCGGTTGGAAAACGGGAGCTTCTGGATGGGACAAAAAAACAGAGTAACGGACGTGAAGACATGCTACAATAGAACACAAGCTTAGGCACAGGAAAGGATGGGCGCTTGACATGGATTTATCCCAAAAGACACCTGAAAATATAGAGTATATGATTGAAGGCATTAAAACGAAGCTGAGAATGGCCAGCGGCGCAGCCATGAATGCATCGGCGTTCTCCGTCGACCGGTACGAGGACATCCAGGACGTCTACGACCTGGTGATGTCCAAGGACAATCTGAGTATTTCCGAGGTGGAAGCGCTGGTCTCAGAGCTGGGACGTCTGCGTAAAGCGTAAGGCTCCCCTTTACATTTCGAAAGCCCCCTGATGTCCGGAACCGCTGTAATCAGTCGATTCCCGGAACATCCGGGGGCTTTTCCGTCAAGGGACAGCAATTAAGGTATATCCACCAGTACAAATTCAGACTCTCCTTCGCTGCTCGTTCCTTTAATATGAAGATCGCATGATTTTTTTACCCTGGCCGAGTCCCCGGGCTCCAGATGGAATGTCCCGTCGTCGCAGCCGATTTCCAGGTGACCCGAAATCAGGAACAGAAACGTCCTGCGATCCTCTTTTTGCGGGAACAACAATTCCTGCCCGGTCTCCAGGATTGGAAAACAGATGGACACGTCGTCATGGATCTGAAGCGCATCCGGGGACTTCGGCAATCCTTCCGCCGATCCGCTGACAAGCGGAACCAGCTTGTTGATCCTCTCCTCCCTCGGAAAATGGTGAGCTTTCCATGCGGGCCTGTGGCCCGGTGTGGACGGCAGGAACCACATTTGCAGAAAGCGGACCGGTTCCTCTTCCGACGGATTGGTCTCAGAGTGCATCACACCGGACCCTGCGCTCATGGCTTGAACGGTCCCCGCCGGCAGCTGAACCTGATTTCCCATGTCGTCATTATGTTCAAGCGTGCCGGAGATGACGTAGCTGACGATTTCCAAATCATGATGAGGATGTTTCTTAAAGCCTTGTTTCGGACTTAGCTGATTGTCGTTATGGGCCAATAAGCAGCCAAAATGCGCATTGCTCGGATCATCATAATCGGCAAACGAAAAGCTGAATTCGCTGTGGATCCATCCCCGCTCCGACGTATGGCGCTCCGCTGAAGTCACTACTTTAATCATTTCCATCCACCTCCATGAACTGCATATGTTATTGGAATATGTAATTCTTACCCTCAACTTCGAGGGGCTAATCAACCCACCCTCGTTCTAGCCGCCAAAGACGGCATGGGCACAAAAAAAGCCCCACACTGCGCGCAGCCGGGGCCAAGGATTTCCTCCAAGGGCATTCATTTACTTCTATATATCAATCCAGACAGGCACCTCTGCCTCTAGCGGGACCGCTCCAGCGTAAATACGGTTTCAGCGTGACCTACCTTCCGGTCGGCATCATTGTAGATGTCTTTGGTAAATTCGGATCGCAGGCCCTCCAAAAGACGGCGGTTATCATACCCGATCTGCTGGAGAATGGATTCGACCACCCAGCCCCATTCTTCTTCCGATCCGTCCAGTATTTTCAGGGCGATGCCGAGCCGCTCCTTTTTCAGACCGAAACAGTACACGCCTTTGAAGCCGCCTTTGGCGACAATGTTCGGGTCCTGCAAAATGAATGTGTCCACCCGGCGGGTTCCGCCAACCATGGCCGGATAATGGTTCATGGCTGCTGTGATCGTTCTCACGGCCGCTCGCGTCGGTTCGTCGGGAATGAGGTCCGGGCAGGCCAGCTTCACATAAGCGTTAGCCATGGCGGACAAAGGCAGCGCAAAAACCGGAAAGCCGCAGCCGTCCGTCCCGAGTCCAATCCGTTCCGCTTCCATGCCGCTCATCATCGCAATCACATCCAGAATTTCCCGCTGCGCAGGATGATCCGGTTCCGCATATGTCTCCTCCGGGTTATGCCGCATCCGGCTGTAGCCCAGCACCCCCAAATGCTTTCCGGAACAATTGTGGTACAGGCGCCGCTTGTGTCCTTGTTCGCGAATGGTGTGCTCCTTGCTGTCTTCACTTAGAGGATATGTCGGCGCACACACCATCTGCTCCTCGTCCACCCCGATTTTCCGCTGAATGCTCTCCAGCACTTCGATATGCCGGGGTTCTGCCAAATGGGAAGCGGCCATAATGGCGATTTCCTCTTCAGTCAGCCCGTAATAATCCGCGATCCCCGCCCGGATCCCGGGAATGGCCTGCAGCGGCTTGGCCGCCGAACGCGTAAAGGTGACAAAATGGGGATCTCCCGCCGACGCGTACACTTCGCCTTGATCATTTACGATACATATATGTCCATAATGGGTACTTTCCACGATTCCGGCCCGATACTCTTTCACCAATAAAGCGTCCATACAGCCTCTCTCCTTTTCTTGTTGCCTACCTATGATACAACTTATTCACAGCATAATAAAGTTGATTGTCTGCAGGCTCATATCCGGTTTGAAAAAGAAATGCACTCCACGATATTTGTAAAGCCACTTAAATGGCCAATTCATTAATAATATCCCATGTATTCGAAATCATTCCCCATATTTCGCTGATTATCTTCCTTTTTCACATCTGTTGTTTCACACCATTTCTCACCGTTTATATACGAAGTAAGATCGACGCGTTGACACCATGTCACAGCAGGTTATGCCGCATTTAGAGAATTTTATCAAACCTTATAAAAAGGAGGCGATCGTCATGTGGGGTATTATCATCAGTATCGTCATGGCCATCATTATCGGGATTATCGGTGATGCCATCGCAGGACACAACATGCCGGGAGGCGTGATCGGCGCCATGATCGCTGGCTTTGTTGGCGCATGGGTTGGAGCTTGGCTGTTCGGCGACTGGGGTCCTGTCATCGGTAACTTCGCCGTAATTCCGGCGATTCTCGGGACGGCGATCTTCGTCTTTATCCTTGGCTTGATCAGCCGCTTGTTCTCGCGTACCACCTAAATTGATATACACCAATATTAAATAAGGAGTGATTGGTATGAATAAAGCAGAGACGGAATATCCGGTTCAAAGCGGAAGCAACTTCTTAAAGGGCGTATTTATCGGAGGTTTGCTGGGGGCGGCAGCGGCGCTGCTGTTTGCGCCGAAGACCGGACGCGAGCTGCGCGGGGATCTCTCCGACAAGCTGAGCGTCGTTACCGACAAGACGAAGGAAGTGGCCTCCGTCATGACGGAAAAGGCAACGGATCTGGCCAAGACGGTATCGTCCAAGACGACCGATCTCGCCAAATCCGTCAACGAAAGCAAAAATACGATTATGGAAAGCGTCAAGCAGGCTTCGGCCGACGTGGCGGATGACATGAAGAGCGCATCCGGCGACGTTGCAGACGATGTCAAAAGCGCTTCGAAGGATGTCATGGACAAATCATCCGATGCATCCAGCGATATCCGCCGGGAGCTTAATAAGACTTCTTACTAAGCTGCCGATACACCCGATAGCCAGCTGACCAGCTGGCTATTTTCGTGCACAGGTCCGTGATCATTAAGGCCGGAATACCGGCTGAAGAAGGAAGGGATTCTGATGAGCAAAGCCAATCCTTATGACGTGGATGAACATCCTTTTGAGCTAAGGCACGAAGTGAAGAGGCTGAACAACCGCCTTGACCAGATTGCCGATTCCCTGGAGCGGTCCGAGCTTCAAGATATGATCGAGAACTATACGAACACCAAGAAGCGGCTGATCACCAACTTTACGGCAGGCTTGTCCCGCGGGCTTGGCCTGTCCCTCGGAACCTTTGTGGTGCTTGGCCTGCTCGGATACTTGCTCAGCTTGTTTGTTGATATGCCGGTGATCGGCCAATACATCGCCAACCTGCAGGATTATATCAGCCAATACAAATCGCAGTAACGGATCGTTTACTTGCATAAAAAGAAACGGATGGTTCCGGGGAATCCCGGGCCATCCGTTTTGGCGTTATGAAGGTGCCGATTCTTCGTTCATCGTGAGGGTGACCGGTTCGATCTCCAGAAAGGCGTTCGTCTCAGCCGACTCCCTCGCCTTCAGGCAGATCAGGGCGCTCCGCAGACCGGCTTCGAGATCCGGGCCCGCCGCAGCCTTGCCTGCTAACCTTTCGACGAAGTGGCCGGCCAGTGCGGCGTCCCCGCCAAAATGGCGGCCTTTCGCCTCAAGCTGGTATGTCTCGACCGGATGTCACGCCGAAGCTGTGCTTTATTTTGTACGGACGCGCCCCCGACGACCCCAGGTACATGTACGACCTCGCGACGATTGAGCAGGCGGCAAGCCGCCACCATTTCTCGCTGCTGTTTTTGAACGTTCAGGCGGATGCCGAGGGGCTCGAAAAGATGCGCAAGGCGGTTCTGAGCAAGGAAGCGGAGGGCTACTTCGTGACAGGCGATCTGGACGATAAAGCGATCGACCTGATTACCGAAGCCAAGGTACCCTATCTTTTCTACGGGGGCATCCCCCGTGAAGGCACGAACAGCATCGTGATGGATCATGAAAAAGGGGCTTACGAGGCCGTGAAGTATCTGCTGTCGTTCGGACACAAACGGATCGCCTTCTTCAGCGGGAATTTGAACATTCCCATTCATCAGAAAAACCTGAACGGCTACTACCGTGCGCTGGAGGAAGCCGGGATTCCACTGGACAAATCGCTGGTCCAGGCCAGCAGCGGCGAAGACGGCTACGAGCTGTGCGCCCGGATGAATGTGCTCGATATCGGCTATACGGCGGTATTTTCCGTCAATACGGTTATTCAGTTCGGTGCCCTGCAGTGGCTGAAGGAGCATGGCGTGCAGGTTCCCGGCGAGGTCAGCCTCGTCGGTTACGGCTTCTCGGAGCTGGCGAAGCTGAGCAAGCCGCCGCTGACCACCTTTTACGTCGCCCCTGCGAGCCGCGAGCTGGCGGTTAACCGGATGATCGAAATGATCCGTGACCTATTTAACCGAGATGGAGTGCTTTCCCGGAGAGACAGTTGCCGCGAACACGGTCGAACACGAAGCTTTAAGTGTTGACAAGCGTAAGGCCGGGACTGGTGTTCCGCCCATCGAAGTAGACAGCTATAGGAATAAACCAGGCAGCCTTAGTATGGTATTCCACCGGACTAAGGCTGCTTCATTTTAGGCGCTTCCTGTTTTCGTTCTATTCGATTACCATCGTATAGCATTCCCAGGTAATTTTTCAATTCTGTACACTGACAGCAATAATACGGTAACATTTATTGTAGATAGCTCGTTATATTAATAAATAACGTATTTAATAGGCAATGGATACCATGATATCTATTGTTCCGCTTCGTAGCGCAGCAGACCCTGCAGCAGTTCTTTATCAGACACTCCAGGATCCAGCCAAATCTTCAGTTCCTTGCCCTCTCACTCTGCCCGCTNTTCCCCNTAAAGCTCCTGCAGGTGAGCAATGTGATTGATCCCCAGTCATTCATCGCCTGCAGCAATGGCGTCATGCGTTGACCGTAGTCAGTAATGGAATATTCGACCCTTGGCGGGATCTCCTTATAGACCTCGCGATGCACGATATCGTGATACTCCAGTTCCCTTAACTGTTGGGTCAGCATTTTCTTCGTGATGTCCGGGATCGATTTCTGAAGCTCGCTGAACCGCATCGTTCCATGGTTCAGCAGACGGAGCAAAATCACGGGCTTCCATTTCCCGATCAGGATATCCAGCGCCGTTTCAAACTTACAGTAAGTATTCACGCACATCCTCCTACCCCTTGATTGGCTTAAGGTATATTTTTCGATACTACGTTTATTTAAAGTGCCTACTTCCACTATCCCACCCTTACTCCCTATTATATATCCATGGTTGAAGAGGAAACAGAGCCAGGATAAGGAGCAGTGAAGACATGAACGTTGTACTTTGGATTGTGCAAGGAATTTTGGGAGCCGGATTCCTCTATTCCGGTTGGATGAAGGCGTTTCAGCATGAACAAGCGCGAAAGGCCTGGCCTTGGGTTGGAGACGTACCTAAACCGCTCGTTTGGGGGATCGGATTGATGGAACTGGCCGGGGTGCTCGGAGTGATTTTGCCTTTGGCCACGGGGATCGCACCAATATTAACACCGATCGCCGCACTCAGCCTGGCCGTGACTGTACTGCTCGGCGCCGCTTTCCATGTGAGTCGGAAGGAATATAAAGAGATTGGCATCAATATCGTGTTTCTGCTGCTGGCGATCGTAGTCGTTATCGGCCGCTGGTAACGGCGTTAAATGAACAATCCCCTCCAAGCATACGGCTGTGCGCTAACTCAGCACCTGTTTGCTTGCAGGGGATCTATCCGTCGTGTGGGGTTAACCGATTAACTCGAGTCCTGTTTTTGATATTCGGCAAGACGCTAGATCTTCGATTTTTTGGATTTGACCTTGAGCAAATCGCCGGTCCATCCCTTCCGGTGCATCCAAAGGTACATGATGGCGGTGCTGAGGAACGTGATCAGCATGATCCCGACGAACCCCCATGGCACCTTGATGCCCGGCAGGTTCTCGAAGTTCATCCCCCAGATCGCGCCTGCTACGGTGGCCGGAGTAAAAATCGCCGTCAGGATCGTCAGCGTCTTCATGATTTCGTT
>NZ_PCZT01000021.1:25199-34784 GCF_002968895.1 Paenibacillus sp. AR247
CGATCCGGTGCAGCAGCTGCATGAACGCCGGCTGTTCTCCAGCTTGTCCAAATACCCTTCTCTGGCAGCCGCGATCAGCTCCTGAAACGGCGTGACAAATTGCTCCAATACAGCAAAGCAAACCGCGAGTTCAGGATTTTGTCCATCAAATACCGCTGGTTATCCATCTCCATCGCATGCTCCAGCTTGCGGAGGTTCGCTTCGAAATGGTCCAGGCCGAGATGAAAATAGTGCAGAATTGTCCGGGCCAGCACAAACATGCCGTCCACCGCGCTGTGGCATTGGTGCAGCATGGCCGTACGTTCTTCGGTAGCCATGATTTCGCGGGTATTCTGATCCAGGTTGATCGTAATCAGCTTGTCGCGCTGTACGTAAAAGTGAACCCGGTCCACGTGAGCGCTGTCTTCCACTTCCATTTTGACCGAATAGGGCAGCGTGCCGAACATGACGGCATTCACGCCGTCAGGAAACCGGACGGACATATAATTCTGCTCGATGTTCGGGATGACTTCCAGCCATTCCTCGATCAGGGGGCATGCCTCCTGCAGCTGCCTGAAGTCTTCCGATGACCAGTCCTCCACCACCAGATCATGCCATGTCCAGTGGCCTGCAAAAGATAATATATTGCTTGAAACCTCAGCTGCCATATGACCCACCTCCTCTATCTCACCATCCATATCTCTGTTCACCAAAAAGGACACGCCGTATATTCTCAAGGGAGAACTGGCGTGTCCTTACGAACTTCCGGTTGAGTCGAAACATAACATAAGCTTGTCCGTCATTGGTATGAATTAGACATGATTTCTTTCAGCTTTTCTGTTGCACGCTTCTGAATCCGCGAGACGCTCATCTGGGAAACCCCCAGCTTCTGGGCGATCGAGCGCTGGGATTCACCATCCTGGAAGGCAAGCAGCAGCACTTTCTGCTCCTGTTCCTTCAGCTGGCTCATCGCCTGCTGCAGATCCATCCGTTTTTCCACCGAATCATAGTCGTTGACGTCCGAACTGATCAGTTCACCGAGCGTTGCACCCGTTTCTTCCTGGGACAGCGGAGAGTCCAGTGAAACATAGTGGTAGCATTCGCGTCCGGCCAGGACCTCTACCGTTTCTTCCACCGACAGATCCAGGAATTCAGCGATTTCGCGGACGTCCGGCGAACGCTCCAGCTTGACGGTTAACTCATCAATAGCCTGCTGGACGAGTGCGCCTTTCTCTTTGATCCTTCTTGGAACCTGGATATACCAGGACTTATCCCGCAAAAAGTTTTTCATATGCCCGATCATGCTCTTCATGGCATACGGTTCAAACGGAATGCCCAAGCTGATGTCGTACTGCTGCAGCAGCCGGATCAGAGCCATCTGGCCGACCTGGTACAAGTCCTCGTAGAGGTCCGGGCGGTTACGGGCGATTTTACCCGCGGCCATCTTGACCATCGGTTCATATTTTTGGATAAGCACGGTGGCGATATCGTTGTCTTTCGTCTGCTGGTATTCCCAGATCAGACCGACCGCCTCGCTCATGGACTCGGGGGGAGTCACCTTATCATTCATACTTTCTCCTCACTTCTCATGAGCCGTTTGGTCATAACCACCTGGGTGCCGCGTCCGGCCTCATTATCTACCATCACATCGTCCATGAGCGCCTCCATCAAGTAGAAGCCGAGTCCCCCGATTTCCACATCATGAAGGTCTTTGTCATGCAATGTCACGGTGTTTTCGGTACGGTTCATCCGGTCAAAGCTCTCCCCGTCGTCCTTGACCTTGATGGACAATTGGTCAATGCCGATTTCGAACGTTACTTCCACCATGCCGCCTTCCTGAGCATAAGCATATAAAACGGAGTTGTTACAAGCTTCCGATACGGCTACCTTCATATCTTCGATGTCCTCATAAGAAAAACCCATCTTCGATGCGATTCCATACAAGTTCAATCTTACGATATCTACAAAATCAGCATTGGCCGGTAATGTTATCACGACTTTTTGAACTTCAGCATTCATACTGTCTTCGATCCTTTCCTATTGGGAATTCCTACTCGCGGCAAAAAACTTCGCAATACCCGTCATGTCAAACAGCCTTTGGATTTGGGAAGGAACCTCTTCCACGACAAAACGGGCATCCATCCCATGTCTGGCCTTCAATATGGACAATAGAATGCCGATCCCTGTGCTATCGATATATTTCAGATCCTTCAAGTTAATCACTAGATCGATTTCGGAATCCCCAACAAGCGGTTCCATGACAAGCCTGAAGTCGGGCGCCACCGATAAATCCAGTTCCCCGCTCAGGTAGACCGTGCAGGAACCTTCATGGCGTTCTGTCGTTGCATTGAATTTTTCGTTCTTATTCGTATTCATAGACATTCTCTCCCGATTTTTTGTTTTTCTTGTATAAGAACAGTTACCCTAAATCCCCCGTTTGAATCAGCTTGTACGCAAGCTTATGCCTGGCAATATTTTGGCTCCCGTCACATGGAGTTGGCATCGGAGGTCTGCAAGCCTTTGCTTTGTGCAGGCACCGGATGCTTCATCAGAATCTCCTTCACCGATTTCATATTGACCGGCTTGCTGATATAATCGTCCATCCCGGCTTCCCTGCACCGGCTTCGGATGCCTTCCATCACATTGGCGGTCATGGCGATGATAACCGGCCGGTATCCCTGAGGCTGCATCTCGCGGATGAGGGCCGTGGCCTCCAGACCGTCCATGACCGGCATTTGCAAATCCATGAAGATCAGCCGGTACACCGGATTGGCGCGGATTTTATCCGCTGCCTGCCGCCCGTCCTCGGCCACTTCTGCTCTCAATCCCAGCTTGCCCAGCATGCTCACCATCAGCTTCTGGTTGACCGGATGGTCGTCTACCACGAGGATCAGCGGTTCTTCGTCTTTTGCAGACGGCAGGGAAACAAGCAGGTCGTCGCCCATGCCCATCATGCCGTCATCCGATTCAGGCTCGCTCGTCCGGATCGTAAAGATAAACGTGGCACCCTTCTCCTCGGTCGATTCCACGTAAATGCTGCCGCCCATCATTTCAACGAGCGATTTGCAGATGGCCAGTCCCAGCCCCGTGCCCCCGTATTTCCGGGTCATCGAAGAATCCAGCTGGGAGAACGGCTGGAACAAGCGGTTTTGCTTATCCGGCGTAATGCCGATACCGGTATCCTTCACCGCAAATTCGATCATGAGGCTGTCGTCTTCAGCTCTTTCCCGAAGGGATACCATCAGATAGACTCCGCCCTGATGCGTAAACTTCACCGCATTGGAGATCAGATTGATCAACACCTGACGCAGGCGGGCCATATCCCCGTAAATGATGGGCGGGATTGCTTCATCGATAAAGTACACCAGCTCCAGGTCCTTTTTCCCTGCTTCCATAGAAAAAAGGCTGAATACTTCCTTGATGCAGTTTTGCAGCTCAAACGGATGCTCCTCCATCTCCATTTTCCCGGATTCCATCTTGGTAAAATCGAGGATGTCGTTGATCACCGTGACCAGTGCGTCGGCGCTTTTGCGGATGATCTCCGTATATTCCAGCTGCTCTTCCTTAAGCTCGGTTTCCATCAGCAGATCCACCATACCGATCACGCCGTTCATCGGCGTGCGGATTTCATGGCTCATCATCGCCAAAAATTCGGTTTTGGCCTTGGCCGCGATTTCAGCCGCCTCTTTGGCTTTAATGAGCTCCTGATTGGCTTTCTCCAGCTCCTGCGTTTTTTGCTGCAGCAGCATGGTCTGGGTTTTATGCTTTTTGTTGGTCAAATACATTTCCACAAAGCCTTCAATTTTGGACTTCAGAATTTGCGGGATAAACGGCTTCACCATATAATCAATCGCACCGGCTGAATAGCCTGCGAATAAATGCTCGGCTTCTTTACTGTTCGCTGAGATGAAGATGATCGGAATGTCTTTCGTTTTATCCCTTGCCTTGATCAATTTGGCTGTTTCAATCCCGTCCATACCTGGCATTTGCACATCCAGTATAATCACAGCAAACTCATCCTTCAGCAGGCACCGGAGCGCTTCCTCTCCGGAGGTCGCCTTCACAAGATTATATTGCTCACTCTCCAGCACAGCTTCCAGGGCGAGTAAGTTCTCCGGACGGTCATCAACCAGCAGAATATGAATCGGTTCTTGAGACCCCATGGAATCCTCCCACTCTCTAGTTAATCTTCCTGTAGATTTTCTCTACACGATCCAGCGGTTCGTAAGAATCACTGTATTCCGTAAACTGTATCGACTCTTTGGCTCCAAGAACCAGAATTCCGAAGCGGCTTAAGCTTTCATAAAACAGGCCGTGGACATGATCCCTGAGCGTGTCGTTGAAATAGATCATCACATTACGGCAAAATATAACGTTAAACTCGTTAAAGGAGCTATCCGTTGCCAGATTATGCTCCGCAAAGATCATATTTTTGCTTAGAAAGGGCTGGAAAATCACCGAGTTATACTTGGCGGTATAATACTCGGAAAAGGAGCGGGTTCCGCCCGCTTCAATGTAATTTTTCGTATACAGCTTCATTTTCTCAATCCCGAAGATCCCCTGCTTTGCCTGTTCCAGGGAACGGTCGTTCATATCCGTGGCGTAAATCCTCGCCTTGTCCAGAAGTCCCTCTTCATGCAGCAGAATCGCCATGGAGTAGACCTCTTCTCCGGTGGAGCAGCCTGCATGCCAGATACGGATATACGGATAGGTTCTCAGCAGGGGGACGATCTTTTTTCGAAAAGTCAGAAAGAGGTTCGGATCACGAAACATCTCTGTGACGGGAATCGACAGATTATGAACCAGCCGCTCAAAAACGGGCCGGTGATGCAGCACCTTCTCCTGAAGCTGGGAAATATTGTTTAAACTTTCCGCACGTATAAAATGCCATATCCGGCGCCGGAGCGACGGAATCGCATAATCGCGGAAATCGTAACCATATAAACGGTGAATGCCTTCCAGAAGAAGCTCAAGCTCGATATCTTCCCGTTCCGTCTCATCCTTTACGGGGATGTCTTGATCTGTATGCCCCAAATCGTTTGGATCGGTTTCTTCACGTAATCGGAAGCACCGGCCTCGATACACTTGGAGCGGTCTTCTTTCATCGCCTTGGCGGTCAAGGCAATAATCGGAAGCTTATGGAACTGAGGCATCTGGCGAATTTGCCGCATCGCCTCATAGCCGTCCATCTCCGGCATCATCATATCCATCAGCACCAAATCGAACGGCTGGTCTCCGGTCAGGATGTCGATCGCCTCGCGTCCGTTCTCGGCGAAGGTCACCTCCATGCCATAATTCTCCAGAACGCTCGATAGCGCAAAGACGTTCCGGATATCGTCGTCGACGAGGAGGATTTTCTTCCCTTCAAACAGTGCTTCCCTGTTATGAAGCTTCTGCAAGATTTGACGCTTGTCCTCAGGCAGATTGGCTTCCACCCGGTGCAGGAACAATGTAGTTTCGTCCAGAAGGCGCTCAGGCGATTTCACGTCCTTGATAATAATGGACTCGGTGTATTGGCGCAGGCGCATTTCTTCCTTGCTGTCGAGATCTTTGCCGGTGTACACAATGATCGGAAGATAGCCCAGGTTTTCGTCCTGCTGGATCTGATCCAGCAGCTCGAATCCGGTCATATCGCTCAGCATCAAATCGAGCACCATGCTGTCGTAGCGTTTCTTCCGCAGCTCGCTGAGCGCCTCCTTGCCGGTGGACACGGCGGTGATTGCGACATCATCGTGATCGATGAGCTCAATGATCGAGCGGCGCTGGATGTCATCGTCTTCTACAATGAGGAGATGCTTCAGCGACTGCTCGGTATACGATTCAATATGCGAGAAGGCATGCTCCAGGGACGCTTTGCTGGAAGGCTTCTTCAAATAGGCAATGGCCCCCATTTTCAGGCCCTGCTTCACTTCATCCGATACCGATATGATGTGAACCGGGATATGGCGGGTTGCCGAATTCCCCTTCAGCTCGCCCAGGATCGCCCAGCCGTCCATAACCGGAAGCTGGATATCCAGGATGACCGCATCCGGCAAGTACGTTTTGGCCATATGCAGGCCGACATCGCCCTGCATCGCCACGAGGGCCTTAAAGCCTCTCCCCCGCGCCATATCCATCAAAATACGGGCAAATTTGATGTCATCCTCAATGATGAGCAGTACCTTATCTTTGTCGGCAATCCGCTCGCGATCGTCTTCCAGAGGCTCTGCCGCGGTGATGGCGGCTTCCTCTTCATCCACCATGTTCTGCGCCGGCTTGGGCAGCATCAGCTCGCTGGAAACGGCGGCCTCGTCCTGAGCGGAAGAAGACGCCTCCGGCTTCTCCTCAGTGACCGGCAGATACAGCGTAAAGCAGCTGCCATGTCCTTCGACCGATTCGACCTCAATTCCCCCACCAAGCAGGCGGGACAGCTCACGGCTGATGGAAAGACCAAGTCCGGTACCGCCATACTTGCGGCTGGTCGTACCGTCCACCTGCTGGAACGCCTCAAAGATCAGGTCGGTCTTATCTTTCGGTATGCCGATGCCCGTATCCTTGACGGCCGCCGCGATATATTCCTTGTTCCGGTCCAGATAAGCCGGCAAGACTTTCGGATCCGCCCGACGGACCGTGAACACGACCGAACCCTGGCTGGTGAATTTAAAGGCATTGGACAACAGGTTGCGCAGGATCTGCTTGACCCGGTATCCGTCGGTAACGACGGAATCCGGCACATCGTTGTCCACGTGAACGTGGAGCGCAACCTGCTTCGAATTGGCCAGCGGCTTGAAATTCTGGTTGACGAAGGTCTGCCATTCCTCGATCGGCACCGTTTCGGAGTTGATCTCCATTTTGCCGGCATCAACCTTGGACAAATCCAGAATTTCATCAATCATCTTGAGCAGATCGGCGCCCGACATGTAAATCGTATGAGCGTATTCCTTCTGCTTATCGCTCAAGTTTCCTTCCTTATTCTCGGACAGGAGCTGCGACAGGATCAGCAGGCTGTTGAGCGGCGTGCGGAGCTCGTGAGACATATTCGCCAGGAACTCCGACTTGTATTTGCTGGTCACCGCCAGCTGCATCGCCTGCTGCTCCAGTCTGGCCTTCGCATCTTCAACCTCGATGTTCTTCTCCTCAAGCTGCTGCATCTGCTCTTCCAACGCGCGCGTCTTGCCGATCAGCTCGGTATTGTAATGCTCGAGCTCCTCCTGCTGGCGCTGCAGCAAATCCTCGGAGCGCTTGAGCGCTTCGGTCTGCTCCTCCAGATTTTCGTTGGAGCGGCGCAGCTCCTCCTGCTGGGTCTGCAGCTCCTCGGATTGGCACTGCAGCTCCTCGGTCAGCGCCTGCGATTCACGCAGAAGCTCCTCGACGCGAACGCGGCGGTTAATGTTATTAATAATGACGCCCAGACTCGCGGTGAGTTGGGACAAGAGCTGTCTGGCCAGCTCGCTGAACGGCTCGAACGACGCCATTTCAACGACGCCGAGCAGCTCGTCTTCAAACACGACCGGATAGATCAGCAGATGTGCCGGCTTCGCCGAACCAAAGGCCGAGTCCACTGACAGGTAGTCTTCCGGCAGCTCGGTGACGATCGGTTTGCGGTCCAGAGCGCTCTGCCCGACCAGGCCTTCTCCGATTTCAACTCTGCCTCTCGCCGAGCGTTCCCCCTGGCCGGCGTATGTTCCGCCGAGAGACAGCATATTCGGATTTTGATCATCGTCCTGAATATATATAGCTCCATAGGCCGCCCCGATGATCGGAGCAAACTCGCTGATGAACATTTGGGATACCTGCTTGCTGGAATTGATGCCGCGAAGAAGCTCGGTGACCCGGCTCGCATTGGAATTGAGCCAGTTTTGGTCCTTCTGGGCCTGGAGGTAATTCTGCTCCAGCTCCTGCTTCTCTTCCAGATCTTCAGCGATTTCCTTGAACACATGGGCTACCTGGCCGATTTCATCTCTTGAAGTCACTTTAATCCGGCGGATGGCCTGAATCCGGCCTTTGGCAAAGCTGTTGATCATCATGTTCACAACGCCGAGTCCCCTCGTGATCGTAGAGATTACCCACAGAATGACGACAAGTCCAAGCAGCAGCCCGGCAATCATAATGGCGGTCGTGATTTGAACGGACCTGTTGTAAGCCGCTTTGACATTACTCATCTGCTGATCGACCAGCAGATCCTGATATTCGGAAAGCGCATTGATGCTGTCTATCGCTTCCTGCTGGATCGGGGATCCACTTGCATTTCGGTAGGTGTTGGCATCGTCCATCATCCCTTTGGATAACAAGGCGGACTGCTTGTTGATATATTCTTTGTAATCCGACCACGCCTTCTGAACGCGGTTCAGCATTTGTTTTTCCTCAGGAGAGGTGGTGGTTGCATTCAGCTTCTGCAAACTTTGTTCGCCCTTGGCGATCATATCGTTGATCTCGGAAGTGCTGTTATCTGTCGCCACGTTGTGATTCAGCATCATGCTCATAACGAACCTGGACATATCGTTCACTTCGCTCCGGACCCCGGTGGAATACCGCACTTTCAAATACCGGTCCTCATAGATACGATCCATTTGCTTGTTCATATAATTCATGCGGTCGTAGCCAACCACCGTCAAAGCAATCAAAATTCAGTTTCATTCTTCATTCGCTCCCTCTTTTAACGAAATCCAGACGAGACATTTATCGTCTTCCCGCTCCTGGGTTCCGTGGTCTTCAAAAAATGCCTGGTACATCTTCTCTTCATTCCACTCATGCGAATGCTTCAGGTGGCTGACCAAAAAGTCGACTTGTTCGTCATGATCGCCCTGGACCAGTTCCAGCAAGCCGTCGGTGTACAGCGCAATATGGCCTTCCCCTTCGTAAGACAAGGTCTGCGGATCGATGTCCATCTTGTCGAATAGGCCGACCGGACAGCATGCCTGGTCAAGCAGCAGCATGTCTCCGTTCTGTTGGAAAAATAAAGCCGGTGGATGCCCGGCGTTGACGTAGTCAATCCGTTTCATCGAGGTATCAACAACTAAATAAATCGCCGTAAAATAATATTGGACAAGCTGATTTTCGATGTGAAGCTGGTTAAACCGGCGGTTCAGCTCCTGGATCACTTTCTCCGGCTCCACATAGGTCGTTACCGTATCCTTCAGGACCGACGCGATGAACATCGTAAACAGGGACGACGAGATGCCATGGCCCATCATATCCAAAAGAAGGACACCGTAACGGCCGTTGCCGAGGGAATACCAGGCATATAGATCACCGGCAAGCTCGGCGGAAGGCTGATAAATGGCGTGAACCTCAAACAACTCGTCCTCAATAGCGGGACTCAGCACCGCGTTCTGAACCAGCGCAGCCAATCTCAGTTCCTCCTGAATCCGCTGATCGCGCTCCTTATGCCAGTCCTTCTCATGTTTGAGACGGAGTGCCAGGCGGATCCGGGCCATCAGCTCCACTTTGTTGATCGGTTTGGTCACATAGTCGACCGCTCCGGCATCCAGCGCCTCGGCTAACTTTTTGGAATCTCCCACCGCCGTGACCATGATGATCGGTATATCCTTGAGATGCTCGTTTTTCTGGATCACCTGACAGGCCTCGATCCCATCCATTTCAGGCATCATCATATCGAGCAAAAAT
>NZ_PCZT01000021.1:34884-51077 GCF_002968895.1 Paenibacillus sp. AR247
TAGACGTAAGCCGAGCAGCCGGTGAACGGATCGGGCGTCACTTTCAGCGGCTTGCCCTTGTGGGCGAGGACCTCCTGCTTGGTATCGTTCAGGGAAACCCCGTTCATCGTATCAAACGCGGTAAAGCGATCAGGGGTTTGCTGGACGGCCTGCCGGACAGTCTGGGCATTCGCCGTATGGCCCGGGTCAGGCTGGGCAGCGGACACGAAGGACAAGGGTGACAGCATTCCAAGCAGCAGCGTAATCATTTTCAACATGATTCTCATCCTTTCTGTTGTCAATGGATCCAGCCTGAGCCATAGGTCCTACCGGCGCAGTCTCTGCCAGACCGTCGCGGCGGTGTCGATCCACTTTACCACGTTAGCCGCAGGCTTGGCCTTTGCTCCCGTTTCATATACAGCCGAATAAGACTCAATCGTGCGCTCTTCCGGCGTCGACGCGGAGGCAAGCATGTGCCGCGGACGGGACTCTATCTGGTGCTTAGGCTGCTTGAACTTGTGAATCAAGGTTGTGGAAGCCTGTTTCGCAGCCAGGGTTAACTCGCTGAGCACTTCACCCAAATTTTTTACCGAATTCATGACCGGATCAATCTGTTTCATCTTATGCTCGACATCCGCCGTAATATCGTTGGCGTGCCGGACAATTTGCTTGATCTCATAGCTGAGTTCGTCGATCGTCTGCTGAACCTCCTGCAGGGTTTGCGTCGTCTTCTCGAGCGAACTTTTCGCGGCCAGCAGCGTTTTAATGAGATAAACGACCAGGACCGCAAAAGCGACCGCGATTAACGCGACACTAAGCGACATAATCATGTGCATAACCTCTCTTTCTTGTCTCTTCAAGACGCCTTACATGCTTCCTATAAGGCTCGCTTAAGCGTTAGTTACCCTATCGCCCAAATGACGAAACAGCGCCGTTTTTTACCAAAGGCAGGGCTTGTTTCATTCCTCTCGGGCCCGGTTAAGTATGACTACGAGGGTGAACGGGACCCGCTGGTTTATCGGCGTATGTCCGGTCATTTATCGCCCAAACTCTACAAGAAAGAAAGGTGAGCAAGATGTTGAAATGGTCGATTATCTTCTTAATTATTGCGATCGTCGCCGGAATCTTCGGATTCTTCGGAATCGTATCTGCGGCGGCTACGATTGCCAAGGTGCTGTTCTTCATTTTCCTGGTTCTCTTTATCATCTCCCTGTTTACCGGCCGCAGCCGAACGCCTTAACGGTATAAGGGCAGCTGGTACGAGAAGACGAACAAGCCCAAAGAGATAAGAAAAAGGTTAGAATGAGCAAAAAAACCAAGCGGTCCTTCGGATAGAAGGCGCTTGGTTTTTTTAATGCCCGCAATCTTTTGTTTCATTAAAAGAGCGACGGCAGATCCAGCCAGTTCAGCTTGAACGTCAGCTTGACGCCGTCATCCAAGAACTGAACATCGTCCACTCTAAGGATGTCCGGCAAGTGCTCCTTGAGCGGCACGGAAAGGGTGCCTAGCCCCCAGGTCTCCGCCGGGACGCGGATCGACTTGATCCTCGTGGATTCATGCTTCAGCACAATGACGCTGCCGTCGGCATCCATCGTGAAGGTCAGCTCGGCACCAAAAGGGATAAACTCCCACTTGCCGTTAATATCCGCCGTAACCTCCTGCCCATGGAACTGGAACTCGGCTCCGGTAACGGTCACCTGCGGGGGCATATCACCCATGTGCTTGATGAGCTCTTTCTTGGCCAGCTCATTCAATTCCTCGTTGTTCAGCGTAATTTCCGGTTTCTTCGTCTTCAGCATCTGCATCGCTTTATCCTGGATATTCAGATCCGTATAGTTCAAATTCAGCTTGCGGTCCGGAGCGATGTACCAGATCAGCACGCCGGCGGCGATAATGACCACGACGATGATCGTTATCATGAACCGAAACAAAAACTTCCCCAGGCGCATGTCCGCCCCCTTTCTGCCGAAAAGGCAAATATACTCCACCATTCGGCGCATTTCTAAAGTTTTATTTTTGGCCTACTTCAAAAGCAGGCAGCCGGGATTTTTGGTACCATCCTCCCTGACGCTTCTACCATATTTATGGTAAACTAAAACAATCTTTTTTTCTACGATCTACTAGATAACTTGGTTCAATTGTCTGTAAGAGGGTTATTTGGATAGTGTAGAAGCATACTATTCCAAGGAGGAACAAAGTCTATGAAAAAAATCATCACTATTGCAGCAGCACTCGGATTAATGGCTTCCATGGGAACCGCAGCGTTCGCGGACAGCGCATCCACAACGTCCACAACGAACAGCACTCCGTCCACCACGACTTCGGTCACAGGCTCGTCGGAGACCGTTGCCGAACCTACCAAGCTGGTACCTGAGCCGATCATCTCGGCAGGAGAAGAAGTAACAACGCCTACGGTGCCTCTCATCCTGACGGTAAATACACCGTTTTACTTTGAACCCGGCGGTAAAGTCGCAAGCGTCCTTGCTCCGCAAGTGGTGAACACTACGGGCAACCGCGTTGGATCGCTTCTCGGCGAGTGGGTGGAAGTTTACACGTGGCTCGGAACGGCTTGGATTCTCGTAAAATAAGACATCCTAAAAGCAACATGCCAGTACTAGAAAGAACTAAGGAGTTTACTAACGGGTGTCGGCGTCATTTAGTTCCTTCTACATAGAATATCATCAAACCTCCCGTACAGCGAAGCTTTTGTGGGGGGACAACAAAGGACCGGAGAATTCTCCGGTCCTTTGTATTTTACACGGCTTTTATTTCAGAACGCTGCCACCGTACAGAAATCTCAGCTTCCAAGAGTTGCTGAAATCCGATACCGTAACGCCGCCGGCTTGATTGGAGTAGGTATGCAGCAGCTTGCCATCGCCCAAATACACCGCCACATGGGTAATCCGCTGGCTGGACTTATCAACGCCTTGATAGGCGGAAGCGCTGGATCCGCGGTAACTCATAAAGAACACGAGATCTCCCCGCTTCAGCTGGTCCGTGCTGTATACGGCTCCGCTGTTTTCCTTCACCCAGGAGCCCTGCTGTCTGGAATCTGCCGGAAGCACAACGCCTGCAGCCTCTTTGAAGATTTGGCGGGTAAAATCCGAACAGTCGAACGTGGCCGTCGTATTCCGGTTGGAACCAAACTCGTAAGGGGTTCCCAGATACTTCATGCCGGTCTGGATCACCTTTTCGATCATGGCATTCGCATTTTCCGCGGAGACAGGTGGTGCCGCTTCAGAGGATCCGGTACTCGGCTGGGATGCCGAACCGGTGCCCTTAACGGCTATGTATTTTTCGCGGGTGCTGACGTAGCCAATTTTGCCCGACGAAGTTTTCACTTTATAATAATAAGCCGTGCTTTTCTCCAAAATCTGCACGGTCTCTCCTTTTTTTACATAACCGAGCACGTTGCTGGACAGGGAAGGCTTGTCCCGAAGATTCACCGAAGTCTGGATAACGCCGACCTGGCCCTGTGCCTGAACCTGGCTGGATGCCGACGCCGCTTGAGCCTCATGTCCGGTCGGGATGATGACGGCTGCAGAAATGGCAGCGGATAATAGCAGGCATCCGAGTAAGCTTTTCTTGATGTTAATCATTTCATTCCTCCTTGAGATGTCTGAGTCGCTTGTAGAAACCGGGGAACGCCGGCCCGCTTAGCGCTTGCTCTCATTATAGGCAGGAGGATCGAGAAACCGCATGGCCCTTTTTACACAAATAAACACTCCAAATGTTGGTATAAAACAGGTCTATGGTCTTAAATACGCCTGGTCCCTGGAAATCAGGGAACATTAAGGAAATACCTGCAGCGCCCAAAAAGTAGAACAAAGCCGGCCCTGTTCAGAGCCAGCCTTGTTCATCCATGTTTCCACCAGACGGAACTTTACACGATCATTCCTCTGCAGAATCCTTCAGATCCTTCCCGCTATCCGTCCCGCCTTGATCCGGAAGGTCATTTCCGATTGGAGCAGCAGCGCGGACGACCTGGACCGTGGCCATCGTTCTGCCTCCCTTATATTGGGCAGAGATCTGGGTCAAGCCCGGCTTATGACCGATCAGATTTCCTTCCCCGTCCACTTCGGCGACGTCCGGATGACTGCTGCTGAATTGAACCTGCTTGGTAATATCCGATCTCGTCTGTGTCGAATAGTCATACAAAAAAACCTTGATATCCAGCGTCGAACCTTCCGAAAGCGAGTATTGGGACGAATCCAGCTCGAGATAGCCGTTCAGGGGATCATACTCGCCCGTATCTTCCGGCAGTACAGTTACGTTCAATCTTGCTGTGTAGCCCTCGTAAGATGCTTCCATATAGGTGTCCCCTGGCTCCCTTCCCGTGATTCGGCCTAATGCGTCGACCTCGGCAATCGCAGCGTCCCCCGAAACGTAGACTGCGGCGTTGGACAAATCGCTTCTGGTTCCGTCGTCATAAACCGCTTGCAGCACAGTGGAGACGCTTGAACCTGTTTTCAGTTTCTTTTCCTTTTCCAAAAATGCGATGCCTGTCATCGTTCGCTCAACAGGCGGCTGGTCCGCCGGCGGCGTGAGCTTCATCAGCTGAAATTTCGCGCTGTCTCCCCGCTGCACGGTTCCCGGGAATATATAACCTCCGTCCCGAGTTCCCGATGCGGTACCGACCCAGTAGATCGGAGGTCCCTTGAACAATTCCCTGCTGACAAACTCTCCGTTCCGATCAACGCTTAAGACGCCGTATTGATGCTTCCACTCTGAGCTCCAGTCCAAGTATGTAACATGTTCTCCCAGCATCGCGTAGCCCTCTTCCGTCCGGATCAGACGATTGAAATTCTGGGAATTGGCACCATCCGGATATGTCTTCTCCCATTGCACCTGTCCGGTCAGATCCGTCTTGGTAAGTACCGGCACGCCGTTGCCGTTAACGGATTTACGGCTCAAGATCATATAGCCCCCGTCCTCGGCCGGAATGACCGAGTAGGCTGTCCAGCCGCTGCGCGGCTCGACCGTTTGCTTCGACCACACCTCTTTGCCTTGATCATCGATCTTCATCACCAGCATCGCATCATGTTCTCTCGATTCATATTCCACCATACCTGCGTGGCCGACAGCGATGTAACCCCCGTCGCTCGCGGGAATCAGATCGGTTAAATAGTCACTTCCCGAAAAACTGTACTGGTTGTACCACAGCGTATTCCCATTTTGATCGATCTTGGCGATATAAGCTCTGTCATAAGCAACCCAGTGGACGATCCCGCTTCCGGCGACCAAAAAGCTGCCGTCCTCCGTCTCGACGATGGCTTTCGGGTTTTGATCATACCCCTGTACATCCTGGACCTTCTGCCACACCACATTCCCCGATGCATCCAGCCTGATCAGGAACAGCTGCCGAATCGGCTCGAACTCTTCAGCTGTGTTCCCCACGATCAGGTAACCCCCGTCCTTTGTCTCAATGGCCCGGTATGCCGTACTGGACCCCCAGTCATAATAAGCCAGCTTCTGCTCCCATTCCACCTGCCCTTCTCCATCCAGCTTTACGACATAGGCCTTTTGATACGAGTCATAGATATCGCCCAAGGCTAGATAGCCACCGTCTGATGTAGGGATGACCCCCTCTCCGCTGGACTGGCTTCCGTAATCCTTGGACCATTCAATCGCCGACCGCGTCGGTTCGGCAGCCGCGAGGCTGAATCCGGGCCACATCCCAACCATCACCAGCAATCCGGCAGTGCAAGCAGTCCACAATCGCCACAACGTTCTGTTCACAGCCTTACCCCTTTCCATCGTAAGCATGATTTGACGCAGGAATTTGTAAAATCCCTCCATCTATGTCATTATTCATTGAATTTCTCCAACTGGATATCCCACAAACCTCATAATTACCTGCTACGTTGGAACCGTTTTCCAGTTTGTGTTTTCACGCTTCGTCAGACCCATAGCTGAGACCATTTCTCCGAAAGGCAGCGGGCGGACGCAAAAACAGCCACGATGCTTATGCATTGTGGCTGTTAGCTGAAGCTTATCAAGTACACGGGGAGCTTTTCAAAACAACCGGCCTTCACAAGCTTTTCTCCCGAGGCTCCACATGGACGTGGACGTTCATAATATTATGAATTCTCTTCATCCGCTCTTCGATCTTGTCGCTGATGGCATGCCCTTCGATCAGGCTGAGGGTGGGATCAACCACGATGACGACATCGACCAGGACATGATTGCCGTGAACCCTGGCCTTCACATCGTTGATGCCTTCAACGCCGGGGGTTTTGGCAATGGTGCCCCGCAGATCGCGGAGTTCCTCCTGATCGAACCCGTCAGTCAAGCGGTAGGTGGAATCGCGGAAAATATCCCAGGCCGTCTTGCAGATCAGCAGACCTACGGCAAACGCCGCCACCACATCCAGCCATGGCAGGCCGAACTGTGCCCCGACAATCCCGACCGCCGCCCCGATACTGACCAGCGCGTCGGACAGATTGTCTTTGGCGGCCGCCATCAAGGCCTGGCTCTTAATCTCCTTGGCCAGCTTTCTATTATATAAATAGACGAACAGCATGCATACAGCGCAGACAGCCGCCACGCCGGCCGACCATAAATCCGGCGAGGCTTCTTTGCCCATAAACAGGGATTTGACCGCCTCCACCAGCACCTGTATCCCGACCATGCCCATAATAAACGAAGCGATCAGCGATGCTATCGTCTCCGCCCGGAAATGACCGTACGGATGGTCTGAGTCCGGCGGTTTCTGCGATATCCGCAGGCCGATCAGCACGGCGGCCGATGCCACGATATCGGTCAGATTGTTAAACCCGTCTGCAAGCAGGGCGCTGGACGCAAAGAAGTAACCGCCGACCAGCTTGCCCGCGGAGAGGATCAAATACGCCGCGATGCTGATCCAGGCGCCGCGTTCCCCTTTTCGGATATCTTCATAGATATGATCCAAGTTCGTTGGCCCCTTTTCACCGTTTCATGCCCAAAGGCACTTTTTTATCCTAGCAAACGAAAGTCGTGTGGGTCTAGAGAAACATAGTTGCTTATGTTCAAGAGGTTTTGTCTCTCCCATCTCTTGTGGGGAGCCGCAAAAACAGCTAGAATAAGGACACAACACCAAAGGGAGGAACCCTACCCATGACGGATAATCAGGACGCCAAAAAGGTCAATTTGGCCGACGCCATCCGCGCGAAGCTAGAGCAAAAGAAGCAGCAGAACAAGGGCGGTAAGCCCGGCGGCTTCCAAAGCAATGCCCCGCACACGATGAAGAGCCAAAACACGAAAAAGCCCAACAATCAGCGCCGCCGCACCGGCGGGTCCTAAACAAGCCACGGGCTTTACGGACAAAACAAAAAAGCTGCCACCCCCGCTTAAGGGAATGGTAGCTTTTTTTTCATGGCTTGAAGCGTTAAACTTCCTGCGGATACATCTGCTCACGCAGCGCCTTGATTTCATCGTTTTCCAGATACTCGTCGTATGTCATGACTTTGTCAATGATGCCGTTCGGCGTAATTTCGATGATCCGGTTGGCGATCGTCTGAATGAACTGATGGTCATGCGACGTGAACAGGATCGTTCCGTCGAAGTCGATCAGCCCGTTGTTCAGCGCGGTGATGGACTCGAGGTCCAAGTGGTTCGTCGGCTCGTCGAGGAGCAGCACGTTCGCGCCGTTCAGCATCATCTTGGCCAGCATACAGCGCACCTTCTCTCCCCCGGAGAGAACGCTCGCCTTCTTCAGCGCTTCTTCGCCGGAGAACAGCATCCGGCCCAGGAAGCCGCGCAGGAACGTCTCGTCCTGATCCTTGGAGAATTGGCGAAGCCATTCCACCAGGTTCAGGTCCACCCCGTCAAAATATTCGGAGTTGTCTTTCGGGAAGTATGCCTGTGTCGTCGTAACGCCCCAGGAGAACTCGCCCGCGTCCGGCTCCGCCTTGCCCATCAGCACTTCGAACAGCATCGACTTCGGCAGTCCGTTCGGGCCGACAAAAGCGATCTTGTCGCCTTTGTTTACGACGAAGCTCAGCTCATCCAGTACCTTCTCGCCTTCAACGGTCTTCGTGAGGCGGTCTACCGTCAGCAATTGCTTGCCTGCTTCACGCTCCGGCTTGAAATGAAGGAACGGATATTTCCGGTTGGAAGGCCGGATATCGTCCAGCGTAATTTTATCCAGCTGCTTCTTCCGGGAAGTCGCCTGCTTGGATTTGGAAGCATTCGCGGAGAACCGCTGAATAAATGCCTGCAGCTCCTTGATCTTCTCTTCCTTCTTCTTGTTGGACTCGCGCTGGAGCTCCAGCGCCAATTTACTGGATTCGTACCAGAAGTCATAGTTACCCACGTACAGCTGGATTTTGCCGAAATCGATATCCGCGATATGCGTACATACCTTGTTCAGGAAGTGACGGTCGTGGGATACGACGATGACAGTGCCTTCGTAGTCCATCAGGAAGTTCTCGAGCCACTGAATCGATTCGAGGTCCAAATGGTTGGTAGGCTCGTCGAGCAGCAGATTGTTCGGACGGCCGAACAGGGCCTGCGCCAGCAGGACGCGGACCTTCTCGTTGCCGGAGAGCTCCACCATCTTCTTGTCGTGCAGCTCGCGCGGAATGCCAAGGCCGATCAGGAGCGCGGCCGCGTCAGGCTCGGCGTCCCATCCGTTCAGTTCGGCGAATTCGCCTTCAAGCTCACCCGCACGAAGTCCGTCTTCCTCGGAAAAGTCCGCTTTCGCATACAGCGCATCCTTTTCCTTCATAATGGTATACAGACGGCTGTGACCCATGATGACGGTTTCCAAAACCGGATACTCGTCGTATTCAAAATGGTTCTGCTTCAGCACCGCAAGGCGTTCGCCCGGTGTCATGTGAACCTCGCCCTGGTTCGGCTCGATTTCGCCGGAGAGGATCTTGAGGAACGTCGATTTGCCGGCTCCGTTGGCGCCGATCAAACCGTAGCAGTTGCCTGGCGTAAATTTTATATTTACATCTTCAAAAAGTGCGCGTTTTCCGTAACGGAGTGTCACGCCGCTTGTACTGATCATGAAGTATTACCATTCCTTTCGCTAGTAGGCTTCAGCACATTATAGCATAAATCAACGTGCGTTCGAAGCCCATTTCATAATAGAAGGAACAAAGTATAGCCCACGGATTCGGCCGAGCCCGGGTATTCCTTCCCTACCCGGACGTTTGTCCTATCATTGCCTATCTCTATCAATATAGTCGTTTTTATCTATTTCTATTCCCGCTCGCGCTAAGAGATAATCAAAAGGACCCAAAATGGAAGGATGGAGGGCGTTGTCCAAACCGCTCGAATTCACCATAGTGTAAGGGTCTATGCAAAAACACCGGAAAGAAGCCGCCCGGCGGCCTTTCCGGTGTTTCGTATGGATTGGATTCATTGATGTATCCAATTCTGATGCGGCATCCGGAACTACCTCCGCTCCGGGTGGATCGTCAGCGTCTCCCCGTAATGCATCACTTTAATCCGCTCCTTACTCAGACCGAGCCGGACCCGCTCTGCCTCCATCCGGTCCAGCGCCTCCCGGGCCGTATCGTCGGCCAGACGGAACGTACCGTAATGCATCGGGATCATCATATCGGCCCCCACATCCAGAAAAGCCTGCAGCGCCTCTTCAGGATTGACGTGCTGCGACGTCATAAACCACTCGGGCTCATACGCCCCGATCGGCATCAGCGCCACGTGCAGGTTGAAGCGCCTGCCAATCTCTTTGAAGCCGGCAAAATACCCGCTGTCCCCCGCGAAATAGACGTTGGGCGGCAGCATCCTGGTACCGTCTTCCGCTCCGGCGTTACCGGCTTCCCCTGTCTCATGCGGCTCCAGCACAAAGCCGCCCCAGTGCGAGGTGTTGGTGTCAAACGGCGTGCGGCGCGTCCAGTGCTGCGTCGGGACGAAGCTGATCTTCACCTGGCCGATGACTACATGCTCCCACCACTTCAGCTCCCGGCAATTGTGGAACCCTCTGCGGACCATCTTCGCGCGGAGACCGACCGGAACGATCAGCGTCGTGCCCGCCCGGTACAGCTTCCGGATGGAAGCCATGTGCATATGGTCATAGTGGGAGTGCGATATGAGAATAATGTCCACCGGCGGCACATCTTCGATCAGGAGGCCGGGCGCACCGAGGCGCCGCTCAAAGCCCATTCTTTTGGCCCAGACCGGGTCCGTCAAAATGTTGAGGCCCTCATACTGGATGAAAAAAGTGGAGTGACCGATCCAGGTAATCGACGTATCCTGTCGGTTGCCGTGCAGATACTCCAGATCCGGCGGCATATTCGGGATTTGGAAGCTGTAGTCCTTTTTCTTCTGCCGCCGCTCCTGGCGCCACTGTCTGAACTGCTTCAACGTTTTATCCGTACTGACATTATCCATGTTATTGTAACGGATCTTCGGCAAGAGTCCCCCTCCTTCCCGGGTGTAATCGCTGTTTATTCCATTTTTACCCGATCCGAAACCCTGTGTACCACAAGAGCTGACGCTCGAATGTATCGCTCTTTCGCAAGCTCGCTTGCCGCTTAGTCTATGAATTATTCGTCATGCAGGTCGGAGTAATGAATGACGTACAGCGCCAAAAGCATCATAGTCAGGACGACAATCAGCATCGGCGCGAAATAAATGGTGAATATCACGCGGCAGTACAGCTCCTTCTATGCAGCTTGGTAACCTCTTAGTCATTGTCGTCCTTCCATCCGTTTTCTATCCGCGGCAAAAGGTTTATGTTTGGGGGCAAAGTGAGGTAAACTGTAGTTTAGATAGATGGATTCATCTATATAGGAATGAGTTGTATCATTTTTTTCAATAGTAAAAGTTATTGAAGAAGAAGGAGGTCTTTATTTGTGAAGATCAAATTTATCGAGCCAACGCCGAGTCCGAACTCTATGAAGCTGCACCTGGATGAGAGTTTGGAGCCCGGTATCCGCAAAACATATACGCTTGACAATGAACGCTCCGCCCCGGCATGGATCCGGGAGATGCTGCATATCCAAGGGGTCAAGAGCGTGTTCCATACCCTTGACTTTGTCGCCTTGGAACGCCAGGGCAGCGCGGACTGGTCCGCCATCCTCGGCGAAGTGCAGGAGCGGTTCGGCCAGGAGGGCCTGACAAGCCAGTTCACGGAAGAAGACGCGGAAGCCGGCAGCCACTACGGCGAGGCAGAAGTGTTCGTGCAGTTTTTCCGGGGCATCCCGATGCAGATCCGCGTGAAATCGGGCACTCAGGAGGTTCGCCGGGCGCTGTCCGACCGCTTCACGAAAGCCGTAATGGAAGTCACCGCGGCGACGATGATCAAGGAGCGCAAGCTGAAGGATTACGGCGTCCGCTACGGGGAGCTGGAGGATATCGCCGGTGAGGTCGAGCAGGAGCTTGAAGCAGCGTTTCCCGAGGATCGGCTGAAGCAGGTCATCGAGCAGGCGATCGCCCATGGCGCCAGCGAGAGCGAGTTTGAGGAGGAGCGGCGCGAGCTGAGCGACGCCGAGCTCGCCGAGGCGATGCAGAGCGCCGACTGGAAGGTTCGCTATGCCGCCCTGGACGGCATGCAGCCGACCGAGGAGCGGCTGCCGGTCATCCGTCAGGCGCTGCATGACGAGAAGATGCAGACCCGCCGCCTGGCGGTCGTCTACCTCGGCGATCTGCGCACGCCGGAAGCGATGGAGCTGCTGTACGAGGCGCTGAAGGACAGCTCGCCGACCGTTCGCCGGACGGCGGGCGACACGCTGTCCGACATCGGCGACCCGGCGGCCACGCCGGCGATGCAGGCGACGCTGAAGGACAGCAGCAAGATCGTCCGCTGGCGCGCCGCCCGCTTCCTGTACGAAGTGGGGACGGAAGAAGCGCGCGATGCCCTGGAAGAGGCGGTGAACGATCCCGAGTTCGAAGTGAGCCTGCAGGCGCGGATGGCCTTGGAACGCATCGAATCCGGCGAGCAGGCCGCAGGCACCGTATGGCAGCAAATGGCCAAGCGGAGCCGCTCCTGAAGGCTGCAGGGAACGGCTCTTCCGGAGTTCCAGCTTTAACCATTGCCTTTTCCCGGCGTAATACGTTACTATGTTACGTGTTCAATACATCAATACAAGGAAATATGTAAAAGATAACCTCATCCGTCCAAGGTGAGGTAGAGGTTGCGGAAGCGATGAGTAGCTGTTCCGAGGCGTAAGAGCCGCCGGTGACGACAGTGAAGGGCGCCTTCCGCCGAAGTGTGCGAACCCGCTCTACGGTTGGCATGCTGGGTCTGTTCTCCGAAAGGGACAGA
Organism: Paenibacillus sp. AR247; assembly: GCF_002968895.1. Taxonomy (NCBI): domain Bacteria; kingdom Bacillati; phylum Bacillota; class Bacilli; order Caryophanales; family Paenibacillaceae; genus Paenibacillus; species Paenibacillus sp. AR247. Next base: position 47,081 of record NZ_PCZT01000021.1, read on the forward strand.
ACTGTCGCGGTGTTCCTTCCTCCTGCAGGAAGATGAAAACGCCGTGATGAGCTATCTTTCATGGAAGCACGGGTGCGGAAGCCATAGCGTCATTTATCGGGACCGCGGGTACTTCATACCTGGGGTCCCTTTTGGTTGTTCCCCTTCCACTCCATGAAGTCATATTCATATTTGAAGGGATGATTTCTTTTTATGCGTTTAAAAACACCGGCAACGGCACTCAAACAGAGCCTGAAATCCCGGCACATGACGATGATCGCCCTCGGCGGCTCTATCGGCACCGGGCTCTTTCTGGCAAGCGGCAGCGCCATCTCCTCCTCCGGACCGGGCGGAGCGATTCTGGCCTATGCCGCCGTCGGCCTGATGGTATATTTTCTGATGACGAGCCTGGGGGAAATGGCTACCTACATGCCGGATTCCGGCTCGTTCAGCACCTACGGCACCCGCTTCGTCAGCCCGGCCTTCGGATTTGCCGTCGGCTGGAACTTCTGGTACAACTGGGCGATCACAATCGCGGCCGAGCTGTCCGCGGCGACCGTCATTATCAAATATTGGTTTCCGGACTCCCCCTCCTTTTTATGGAGTCTGTTGTTTCTAGCCATCATGTTTGCCCTGAATATTTTATCGGCCAAGGGCTACGGCGAATCCGAATACTGGTTTGCCATTATTAAAATCGCAGTCGTCATTATTTTCCTGATTATCGGCATTCTGATGATCTTCGGGATCATGGGGGGCAAGCCGGTCGGCTTCGAGAACTTCAACCTGGGCGGCAGCTCCTTCCATGGCGGATTTTTTGCTTTCGTCGGCGTCTTTATGGCGGCGGGCTTCTCCTTCCAAGGAACCGAACTGATCGGGGTGGCCGCAGGGGAGAGCGAAAATCCTCGCCAAAACGTGCCGCGCGCCATCAAGCAGGTATTTTGGCGGATCCTGATCTTCTACATTTTGGCGATCATCGTCATCGGCTTCCTGATTCCTTATACGAATCCGAACCTGCTGAAGACCGATCTGAACAATATCGGCGTCAGCCCGTTCACCCTCGTATTCCAAAAGGCGGGTCTGGCCTTTGCGGCGTCCGTCATGAACGCGGTCATTCTGAGCTCCGTGCTGTCGGCGGGCAACTCCGGCATGTACGCCTCCACCCGAGTGCTGTATGCCATGGCCAAGGATGGCCTGGCACCTAAATTTTTGAGCCGGCTGAACAGCCGCGGCGTTCCCGTGTACGCGCTCTTGATCACCACGGCGATCGGTATGCTGGCGTTCCTGGCCTCCCTGTTCGGCGACGGGGTCGTGTACAACTGGCTGCTGAACGCCTCCGGCATGTGCGGCTTTATTAACTGGCTCGGCATCGCCGTCTGCCATTACCGTTTCCGGCGGGCTTTCCTCGCCCAGGGACATTCCCTGGACGAGCTGCCCTACCGGGCGCGCTGGTTCCCGTTCGGACCGATCTTTGCCTTTATCTTGTGCATCATCGCGATCCTGGGGCAAAATACCGGAGCGTTTACCGGCAGCAAAATCGACTGGTACGGCATTCTCGTGACGTACGTCAGCATTCCGCTGTTCCTGGCCGTATGGTTCGGCTACAAGTGGAAAAAGAAGACCAAGCTGACCCCGCTGGAGCAATGCGACCTGACCAGCCACGACCTGCGGTAACGTAAAAAAGGAGACTCACAGATGAAAATGTGAGTCTCCTTTTTTATGTGCTGATGGCTTTCGAGGCAATGACCTTAGTGGAGGTCGGCAGAAGCGCTAAGTAAGAATCAGGCTATTTTGGGGACCATTACTGGGGTAAAACTTCAATACTCTCATCCATCGACAGATCAGGATCTATGTAAAAAAAGTAGATCTTGCCGCCCTTCCTAATCGAAGAGGTGGGTTCTTTAATGTTTCCGTCAATACTGAACTTCACAGATTGGTATTCATCTTTGTAATCACTTACGGATCCGCCCCATACGGGTATTACTTTACCGGTGTAATCTTTATATATAGGTTGGAAACTTTTTAATAAAGAAATATTAGGCGAGCTCTTAGAAATCGAAACATCTTTCGAATAATAATACTTCGACCACAGTTTCCCGTTCCTTTGCAAGGTCATTATTCCAGCAGGTTCCCCTTTATCCGTTATAAAATAATGACGAAAACTAAAACTATCCGCAGATATGGCCACATTGTTTTTGTGATTCCAGCACGCAAAAGAATCCCGGAGGGAATATTTTCCGAGTAAAAGATTCCAAGTAAAAACACGATTCCCATGATAACAATACCTGTTATTATGGTGAATTTTATTCTCTGCCTAGTCATAATTCACCAAATCCTTTAAAAGTCAAAGTGCAAACCATTTTGGATCATTCATGATTGTATTCCAAATACCAGATGGCCAAAAAAAACCCTCCTGCCAAGCTCCTGGGCTTAGCAGTGAGGGGGATTTCTGCTGCTCCGACGGCCTTTTGCCCGCCAATACACGCTTTGCCTATTTCCAAGTGACATAAATTCTCAAATCCTCCGTCTCATCCAGCGGGCTTTGCGTGTATGAGATCGAGCTCACCCCGAGCCGGTACAAATCCTGCAGGGCGCCGAGCAGCTGCTCCTTGTTCCCGTGGAACCGGAAGAGCAGCGAGTTCCCTCCCGCGGCGACTACCGGTTTGGCCTTGGCGCTGAGCTGGGCGGATGTCGATACGATCTGCGCCGGATCATACAGCTGGTACTCAAGCTGTTCCTGCAGCTTCTGGTAAAACGCCAGATGGCTTCCCCCCTGCCGGATCAGGCCGGACAGCGTGTCGCGATACAAGGTCACGGCAGCAGGATAGGTTTTGGTCCATGCATGGTCCTTCCTCATCTGCGCGTCCGTGCGCAGGTAATAGCCCGTACCGACCTCGCCGGCCTTGTCCGGAGCGGGATCATCCCAGGTCGTGTCCAAGTGGTACCATTTGCCGTCAAGAAGCACCAGATTCCAGGCATGCAGCTGACTCACGCCCGTATCCCTCGGAGCGGCGGTGCCTTCCACAATTTTATTCGGAATTCCGGCTTCCTTCAGCATCTTGTACGTAAGCAGCGAGTACCCCTGGCAGACCGTGCTGCCCGAGCTGAGCCCATCATAAGCGGTGTATTTCTGAAGGGTCATATCGTATTTCAAATGGAGTATCACCCAGTCATGGATCGCCTTGATCTTCTCATGATCGTTCATGCCAGGCCGGATCAGGCTGCCGAGTACCGCCTTCACCCGCTGGTCGACGTAAGCCGTCTGTGCGGCCGTTTCCCGGTAGCGGAGCTGCACACTCACCGTGGCCGATTTCGAGCTGCCGCTGTAGGAGTAGCCATAGCTTTCGATCGTGTAATTGATGTAGGGATCGCTCTCCAGCGCCTGTTCGAGGGCGCTCTTCAGCTGGCTCTTGAGGGCTGACGTCTTGCCCTGGTACACAAACTGAATCTTCTCCAGGCGCTGATTCATGGCGGCCAGCAGCTTCGCCTGAATCCCGTCCACGGTCGTGACCACATTCGCCGGAGAGGTTGCGGCCGCATATACCCTTTGCCAATCAATGCTCGGGGAAACGGCCGCGGCAACCACCGTTCCAAAGAGCAGCACCGAGACGAGCGAGAAGCGCTTTACAATCATATGGCCCCCTCCCTTCCTGACCATCATGCCGGTCCACACCTTTACCGCTTTGCTTCTGTCATCCCATGGCCGAACGAGCCCACCCGTACATGAAAATGGCCCTTCCAAATGACTCTATTCCAGCTATGGGCAAGTTATGACACAACCGCTTGTATGCTGCTTTGTGAACGGCCATCTGTGGCGGATTGTGGCCGGCTAACGAACGATTCTATGCAGTACATCTGCTGCCTCCTGCTGGCTTAAAGCACCTCTTGCCGCTCCATTACTTGTCCGTTTCTGTTCGGGCAGCCGCCTGCACAAATGCCGCGGCCCGTTCCCGGACGGCCTCGACATTTCCCGACTCCAGCTCCGCCTTCGGCAGCAGCGAGCTGCCGATCCCGACTGCGC
>NZ_PCZT01000021.1:51177-54363 GCF_002968895.1 Paenibacillus sp. AR247
GCGAGCTGCCGATCCCGACTGCGCACGCCCCTCGCTTCGAAATAATACGGCAATATTGCCGATCGTCACCCCGCCTGTAGCCATCAGGGATATATGATTCAGCGGCGCACGGATCTCTTTCAAATAGCCAATTCCGAGGCTGCCCATCGGGAACAGCTTCACTGCGCTGGCACCGGCCTCGTAAGCGGCCACAATCTCTGTCGGCGTCATGGCGCCAGGCCATACGTCGATGCCCTGCTCCAAAGCAAAGGAGATGACGGCTTGATCGATATTGGGCGAGATCAGAAACTGCGCTCCAGCCTGAACCGCCTCCTTGGCCATGGCCAGGTTCAATACAGTTCCGGCGCCTACATAGGCTCGTCCGTCGTATGCCGAGCGCCAGCCTTCGATCATGTGCAGGGCCCCATCGGTATTCAGCGTAACTTCCATGAGCCGGACGCCTCCGGCAATCAGTCCCTCACCTGCCGTCCTGGCCTGATCCCGGGTGATCCCCCGGACGATCGCAACCATTCTGGCGGACAGCAGTTCTTGCAGTACCTGTGATGTATGCATGCGTTTCATTCCTTCCGAATCTATTTTTCTAAGTATATTCGGACTTTACAGGCGTTTTCCTTCCTGGACATGTCAATTCGGCAGGATCTCTCATGCTTCCGTTTTTTTCGTCCTTAGCACAGGATTTGACGAAAAATCGACGTATTTTTCCACCGAATCTACGGAAATGCAGGGCGGGTTTCGTATATAATAGGAATGTTGTATAGAAATGATTGTTTGTGGACGTTGGTAATCCCGATGATTTTACCTTAGGAATGGAGAGATTGTCCGTGACTTACGTGGATATTTCCAATATATCGGTCGAGGTATTCGTGACCGTGCTGCTATTTCTGCTGATTATCGCCCCGCTGTTCAGCCTGGCCATTCTGCGTTTTTTTCAGGGCCGTCCCAAGGCTGGATTCACGCTCATCGCTACGGGCATTATCATCTACTTCGTGCTGCAGCTGGTCGGGAAGCTGTTCTTTTGACAGCGTTTTTAAATGTAAACAAGCCTAGGGATACCCCAGTGCGGCCCGGATCGCGGCCATTGGCGGTCATCCCTTATTTTTTGCGCCTACGAAAAAAAGGCCGCCCCGAAGGCAGCATCTCTGCTCCAGGGGACGACCTCTAATTCAGCGGTTATAGATAGATTGAACTAAAGTATTGCATTAAACTCCCTGTTATAACGGTCCAATATGGCATATAACTTTGATTTCTTTAGTTCATTCTATATAGTACGGACAGATTATTGTTGATTCAAAAACTTCTCAAACTGGGTTGTGTTCATACCCAGCACGCGGTTCTCACCAATGACAGTCAAAGGAACGGCGCGAACGCCCATGTCCCAGACCTGCTGTGCATACTCATCGTTTTGCTCGATGTTGCGTTCTTCGAACTCGATGCCCTTGTCGGCCAGGTATCCTTTTACCTGACGGCAGTGCGGGCAGTTGGTGCTGGTATATACAATCACTTTATCCATCGCTTTAGGTCACCTCATATTATGAAAATGTCGTGTATGTCAACAGGCTCTTGCGCCGGCCTGATCGGTCCAAATCATGCATCGATTACAGAGCGACTGCGCTGTGCTCCAGACTTTCAATATACTTCTCGCAATCGATTGCTGCCATACATCCGCTGCCCGCTGCCGTAATGGCCTGTCTGTAGCGGGTGTCCTGAACGTCGCCGCAGGCGAAGACGCCAGGGATGTTCGTTTCCGTCGTTCCCGGCTGCACAACGATGTAGCCGTTCTCGTCGAGCGTAATTTGGCCGCCCAAAAATCCGGTATTCGGGTGATGACCGATGGCAACGAACACACCGCTTGCTTCGAGCAGTTCCTCTTCACCTGTCTCGTTGTTCAATACTTTGAGGCCTTTCACGCCGCGCTCGTCAGCCACAACTTCGAGCGGAGTACGGTTAAGTGCCCATTCCACCTTCTCGTTGGCACGCACGCGGTCCTGCATGATCTTGGAGCCGCGCAGCTCAGTGCGGCGGTGTACCAGCGTCACTTTGGACGCAAAGCGTGTCAGGAAGCCGGCTTCTTCGAGCGCGGAGTCGCCGCCGCCGACCACGATAATTTCTTTACCGCGGAAGAAAAATCCGTCGCAGGTCGCGCAGGTGCTTACGCCGCGTCCGACATTCTCCTGCTCCCCGGGAATGCCCAGGTATTTGGCGGTAGCACCAGTGGACAGGATCAGCGTCTCGGTTTCGATCTGGCCGATGCCTTCCACGTCAAGCTTGAACGGACGTGCACCCAGTTCTACGTTGTTCACCCAGCCCGTGCGGAATTCAGCGCCGAAACGCTCCGCCTGCTTGCGCATATTATCCATCAGTTCCGGTCCCATCACGCCTTCAGGGAATCCCGGAAAGTTCTCAACTTCCGTTGTCGTTGTAAGCTGACCCCCAGGCTGCGGCCCTTCAATAATCAGCGGACTCATATTGGCCCGTGCCAAATAAATCGCTGCCGTCAATCCGGCAGGTCCTGTCCCGATAATTACGGATTTATACATAGGATCTCCCTCCAAGCTTCCCGTTCCCGGGCATCGTCCCTTAGCGGGTTCGTCCGGGATCTATTTATCATTTAATTTAAAATAATTATTATCTGATAATCATTATCATACATTTTTCATAAGATGTCAATAGATTAAGTATACATGCCTTTCACCTGAATTGTGAACAATTTAATTTTTACAAATCGTTTAACAATTTCCTTCCGCGCAAAAAAGGAACCTCCGAATCTCCTTCGGAGGTTCCTTCATTTATGAGCCGCTTCGGTCTCGACACTGCACTTACCGCAGCAGACGGAGCCCGTTCAAAATGACAAGGATCGTGCTTCCCTCGTGGCCGACCACGCCGAACGGAAGGGCGATGCCGGCGGCAAAGTTGCTGACCATCAGCAGCAAAATCACCGACACGGCGAACACCATGTTCTGCTTGACGATGCGCCGGGCGCGGCGGGCGAGGGTAATCGTTGAGGCAATCTCCTCAATGTTGTCGTTCATCAGAACGACATCCGCCACCTCGAGTGCAGTGCCGCTGCCGTTCATCCCCATACCCATGCCTACGGTGGCCGTAGCCAGTGCTGGCGCGTCATTCACGCCGTCCCCGACCATCACCACGTGGCCATACTGCTCGCGCAGCCGCTTCACATGGTTGACC
>NZ_PCZT01000021.1:54463-70238 GCF_002968895.1 Paenibacillus sp. AR247
AGCCGCTTCACATGGTTGACCTTCTCTTCAGGCAGCAAATCGGCAAAGACGTAATCAACGCCGATGCTGCTGCCGATGGCGTTCGCCGTCAGGCTGTGATCGCCCGTCAGCATTGCGACCTTCACGCCGATCGACTGCAGCTGCTTCACGGCAGCGGCCGCCTGTGGACGGATCACATCAGCGAGTGCGACCAGCCCGGCAATCCGCTCCCCGTCCATAATCACGGACACGGTCTTGCCAGCCGCATTCAGCTCCTGGCACTGCCGGAGCCATGCGGCATGTTCGCCGGACGGGTCGGCCTGATCCAGCATATCCGCCTTCCCGATGCGCCAGCGTCTGCCCTGAACCCAGCCTTCCATGCCCCAGCCGGTCAGCGAGGTGACCGATTCCGCTGAAGGCAGCATCGCTCCCTCCTCCTCGGCTTTCACCACGATGGCTTTAGCCAGCGGATGTTCAGACAGCTGTTCCACGGATGCACAAATGCCCAGAAGTTCCAGGCGATCGTATCCGTCCGCCGGAATGAAATCCGTTACCTGCGGCGTTCCGAGCGTCAGCGTTCCTGTTTTGTCAAAAGCGACCACAGACGTCAGCGCCATGTTCTCTACATGCGCACCGCCCTTGAACAGAATGCCCCGGCGTGCCCGGTTGGAGATAACGGACAGCATCGCCGGCATAATGGAAGACACCAGTGCGCACGGCGAAGCTACCACCAAAAACACCATCGCTTTATAAAAGGAAGTTCCAAAGCTCCAGCCCAGCACAAACGGAGTCAGGAAAATGAGGACCAGCGTCGCCGCCACCACGATGCGCGCATAAATGGCTTCAAACCGCTTCATGAAACGCTGCGAATCCGGAACCTCGGTCTCAGCTTCCTCAACAAGCTTTACGATTTTGGCGAAAACGGTGGACTCCGCCGAACGCGACACCTCGACGTAAAGCACGCCTTCCCCGTTTAGCGTTCCGGCAAACACCTCGTCGCCAGCCGCTTTATCGGCCGGGACCGATTCGCCGGTGATGGACGATTGGTTCACCGAGGAGTTCCCCTTCTGGATGATTCCATCCGCCGGGATCAATTCTCCCGGTTTGACCAGGACCAGATCGCCAATGGCCAACTCCCCGATCGGAACGAGCTTCATCTGCCCGTCCTGAATCCGCAGCGCGGTTTCCGGCTTCAGCGCCATCAGCGACGAAATATCCTTTTTGCTTCGTTCGGTAGTGTAGCTTTCCAATGCTCCGCTTAAGGCGAAAATAAAGATAAGCATGGCGCCTTCGTTCCAGTAGCCGATGCTTGCGGCACCCAGCGCGGCAGCCACCATCAGCAGGTTGACGTCCAGATCGCGCTCGTGGATCAGCGTTTCGACCCCTTCCTTCGCTTTCAGCCAGCCGCCTGCTGCATAGGACAGAATATACAGCACGATCGATAAGAAGGCCGGAGCGGACAGCCAGCTGGCCGCCCAGCCGCCCAGCATAAGCAGTCCGCTCGCCAGCGCCGCCTGCATTTCCGAATTGCGGATCAGCGAGCGCAGATCAAAGCGCCCTTTCTTTCCGGGACCTGGGCGGTTCAGATTGGCCTGTCGCTGGATCGATTGAGCAGGAGCATTTCGTATGTTTTCCATGAGTGATCACCTTCCTAATGAGAATGAATAGCATTATTAGTCCCCTTAAAATGGCACATGCTGCTCCGGACTAGCCGGAGCAGCATGGTATGCGGATGGAAACGGAACGCCTCTGACGAACCTTTCTTCCTTCGCGATTGTTGTTTTTAAATGAGAATGATAATCATTTTTGCGTCAATACAATAATTTTGTGTTAAGGAAACTTTTTGTTAATTACAGTATACGCGTCCTCCCATAAAAAGTAAACGGGTATGCTATTTTTTACGAAAAAAATAGGCTTTAATGAATCCGAAGCAGACCTTCCTGCCCCAGCAATCATTAAGCCTATTGATTATTTATCCTATAAAGTGCCGGCCTACGTTCTTCCCTGCGCAGATCTGCGCCTTAGTTCGTGCTGCCTTTCCAGGAGCTCCCACTGCGCTGCGGCGAGCCGCACGCCCGGCAGCTCGGAGGGAACCGTGCTGACCGCGTTCAGCCCCAAACGATAAACATAAGCAAGATCCGACGGTTTTACCGCCCCGGAGAGGCAGATTCGAATGGCCGGCTTCGTCCGGCGGATGCTGTACACCAGCTCCTCCAGCACGCTGTACGGAATGCCCGCACTGAGCACTTTTCCCCTCTCCTCTTCGCTGACCAGGTATTCCATCAGCCAAGCCCCTTCATGCTTCCCGTTGATCACGATGAAATCCGCGAACCTGGCGATTTCTGCAGCCGCCGTTTCGCGAACATCCCAATCCAGCATCGCTCCGACCCGGTATCTTAAGGATCTGCGCTGGTGACAAAGGGTTTCCTCGCCGACCCGATCGATAAAATCATGAATCCTATGAAAAGCCTCCCCGTCCTCCGGATAAGGAACCAGCAGTTCCAGACTGCAGTCGATCCTTTGCATTTGGCAGGACTGGGCGGCCCGAAACAGGGCTTCCAGCTGAATATCCCGGAGCATATCAATGTCCAACGCCGCGTCGCCTTTCAGCTTACGGTAGTCTTTCAGGCGTCCGGACACGAGAGCCACCGTCAGCGGTGCTCCCTGCAGGCTGTGCAAGAGATTCACCAGATGCCCCTTCCACCGGTTCATCAGCCGCTCCTGAATTTCCCGTTCAGCTTCCTCCGTATATACCCGCAAACTGCGCATGGAATCACTCCAATCCAACAGCATTTCCGGGGTCGTGCCTTCCTCTGGCTTGGATCGGTATTCCTCCGCTTCCTGAAGGATTTCCCCAATCCGCTCGGAATCCGCGGACAGAAGCGCCTTCTCCCTTGTAATCGAGCCGATGGATGCAAGCTCTACCAGGGATGCGATCTCGGGAAGGGAGCCTGCCCTTGCGTAGTCTCCGGCATCTTCCAAGTGGGGGGCATCCGATTCCTGGCGGCCGTTCTCCTCTTCCCTGCCGGAACGACGGTCACGAGCGCTCCCGCCCATTTGTCCGCATGCCGGCTGGTGAACCGCTTCCACACCGCAAGGTGCGGGGCAGGAGCCGAATTGGCAGAAGCTGTTCTGACACCGTTCACCCTTCATTTTTGGCTGTCCACCCTCTCTTCAGAGATAAATGAGCTTCCACTTGCGTAAATTGCTATACAGAATGAACTCAAGAAATTCATGTTGAAAGACTTGGATAAGCCGTTACAATGAGGGTTTTCATTCGAAACTTGAGTTCAATCTATATACCCTACAGAATATTAGCCGAAAGGGCGAAATATACGGAATTTGCGCGGTTTCCCAAGGAAAGCCTGCGGGCGGAGAGCCCCCATTGGGCAAGCTTACGATTCACAACACAAAAAGCCGCCTCAAACGAGGCGGCTGATCAGGATAAGGACGGGATTTAACTTCTATAGCTTTGTATAGCTTTGGATGGCTTAAGCTTGCTGGCTGGCCTCAATGGCCTGCTCCAGATCATGCAAAATATCGTCAATCGCTTCCGTACCGATCGACAGCCGCAGCATTTCCGGGTTCACCCCGGCGGCCACCTGCTCCTCTTCCGACAGCTGCTGGTGCGTGGTACTGGCCGGGTGGATGATCAGCGACTTCGAATCGCCGACATTGGCCAAGTGGGAGAACAGCTTCACGTTCTCGATCACCTTGCGGCCTGCTTCCGTGCCGCCCTTGATACCGAACGTCAGAATCGCTCCCTGTCCCTTCGGCAGGTATTTCTTCGCCAGCTCATGCGAAGGATGGCTTGCGAGCCCGGGGTAACTGACCCACTCTACCGCATCGTGGCTTTCCAGGAACTGCGCGACTTTCAGCGCATTTTCGCTGTGCCGCTCCATCCGCAGGTGCAGCGTTTCCAGACCTTGAAGCAGCAACCACGAGTTGAACGGGGAGATTGCCGATCCCAAATCCCGGAGCAGCTGTACGCGCGCCTTGATAATGTAGGCAATCGGGCCGACGGCTTCCGTATACACGACGCCGTGGTAGCTTGGATCCGGCTCGGTCAGCCCCGGGAACTTGCCGCTGGCCGCCCAGTCAAACTTGCCGCTGTCGACGATCACCCCGCCGATGGACGTGCCGTGGCCGCCGATGAACTTCGTTGCCGAGTGAACGACGACGTCGGCACCGTGCTCGATCGGACGCAGCAGATAAGGGCTCGGGAATGTATTGTCCACGATCAGCGGGATGCCGTTCTCATGGGCGATGGCGGCAACGGCTTCCACATCAAGCACGTCCCCTTTCGGGTTGCCAATCGTTTCGGCGTACAGCGCTTTCGTCTTATCCGTAATGGCTGCGCGGAAATTTTCCGGGTTGCTGGCATCGACAAAGTGCACTTTAATGCCAAGCTTCGCCAGCGTATTGGCAAATAAATTATAGGTTCCGCCGTACAGTGTAGAGGACGAGACAATCTCATCCCCGGCGCCGGCAATATTCAGGATGGAGAAGGTGATCGCCGCCTGTCCGGAGGAAACCGCCAACGCTCCGGCACCGCCTTCCAGGGCGGCAACGCGCTGCTCAAATACGTCGGTGGTCGGGTTCATAATGCGGGTATAAATGTTGCCGAACTCCTTCAGAGCAAATAGGTTGGCGGCATGATCGCTGTCCTTGAATCCGTAAGACGTCGTTTGATAGAGCGGCACGGCACGCGAAAAAGTCGCAGGATCGATTTCCTGGCCTGCATGGACGGCGAGCGTTTCAATGGATAATGGGCGTTTCTCGGACATAGGTGGATCCTCCTTCATGTGACTGTGGAAAATGATTCCACACGCGAATTTTTTCATATTTTCTCATACTTTGTGAGGTTTGAAAAGAAGGAAATTATTATAAATCCGATAAAATTTATTGGAATTATATGTCCGAGAACGTGAGACCTAAACGCAGCGCATGGACGGGCCGATCAAGAAAATCCAAATTTCAGCAAAAGTCCGGAAGATCAAATCCCGATCAGATCGGATATAAACGAGCCCATCAGCAGGACGGCCATTACCGCAGCAGCCCATACCGCTTTGGCAGGAAAGGCGCTGCCGGCGATTTCCGGCGCGTTACGTGCCCTTAGTCGAACTGACCGATAATACATGACGGCACCCACGGCAATAAGAAGAACCTCCAAAGCTCCGCTGATGAAAGGCCATTTCCATAAGCCGAACCCCATCAAAGGCAATGAGCCCAGATTTCCCGGCAGAATCGGCATGTCACTCCGGTGCACCAGCAGATCGAGCAGCCAGTGGCTGAAGACCACGCCGCCGATAACCCCTGCACTTCGCTTTCCCCACAGCTTCCAGGCTCCAAGCCCGGCAAGCAGGGCGATGATCAGCGCACTGACCAGCGAATGCGTATAGTCTGCATGGATAACGGCTCCACCGTATCCTCCACCATCCGTTTCCACGGTTGTCTCAATTCCCGTAAGCAGCAGCGGCACAAAAATGACGTCGAGCAATTGCGTGCCCAGCATGATCGCCCACAGCGGAGTTTTGGGACTTGCGGCTTTGGCCGCTGCGGCGAGTCCAAAATGGCCTGCGAACATCTTACTTCCCCTCCTTTTTCGTCGTCCGGCTGATTCGGGAATCAAGCCAGCCGCAAACCACCGTAAACAAAAGCATCAGAACGATAAAGCTCATCCATCAACCTCTCCTTTGCGGATCGTTATTTATCCGGCGCATGTTGTGCGCGGAAGCCCAGCAGCAAAACCTCGATCGCTTCACGAAACGTGGGAAGCAGACGCTCCATCAATGCCTCGGCCGATTCTTCGGACAGCTGATAGGTGCCCACAATGCCATGAAGCAGGTAAAAATATATCCGGGTGGCCGACAGCAGCCGCTCGCTTCCCTCCGGTAAATCCAGACACTGCCGGACAGCCTGCATCAGCAGACGGAACATCCCGTTACGGACGCGGTTAATCTCAAGTTCGGGCTCCGCTTCGTCCACCCTTACGGAGCGTGCCTCAAAAAAGATGCGATGCATATTGCGGTGAATCAGGCAAAAGCGGATAAAATCCAGGCTGATTTGCCTTAATGCTTCTTCCGGCTCCAGCTTTCCGGACACCAATTCCTCAATCTGAAGTTGCAATTCCGTTAGCGCCGGGATGGACAGTTCATGGAGCAGCGCCTCCTTATCTTCAAAATAAATGTAGATCGCTGTATGGGAGCAGCCGGCTTCCTTGGCCACTTCCCTCATGGTGACGGCATCGTACCCTTTGGCCGCGAAAAGTCGGCCGGCCGCATTCAAAATGTCCTGCTTGGTTTGTTCGGATCGAACCTGCTTTTTTCTGGGCATCTGGGTGTTTGTTCCTTTCGGTCTTTTTTAACTAACCAACGGTTACTTAATCTGTATGTCATAAATATAACCAATGGTTACCTTTGAGTCAATCCTTTTTTTCCTCCTTTTTAGCCCCTTTTCGATTTCGTCCCCGGCGTCTAAAGGAACTTGCAGGCAAAAAAAAGAGCAGCCGCGTTGCGGCTGCCATAATAAAGGAATCCTGAGAGTTATAAAGAGAGTAATCGATGTCGAATTAAGCGAATGAATGGTTGCACATTCGGATCACATAATCCTATCGATTGATAAGTAAGAGCTTATTGGATATAAGCTTACTTTTAATAAGTGCATGAAAAAGTATATATCTTCCACAAGCGGTTTGTCAAGCACATACCGTCCCCATGGAACCCATCCGGCGAAAGTTGACGGTATCTTAAAATCAAACTAACATGTCATTAGGACCAATTAAATGCATGAACGGACGTTTGGAGCCGAGCCGGCTTGTCCGTTGCCTCCAGGAGGGAGATTAATTTGCATTCTACATCTACAGAACTCGCGACCCGATATTTTGAATTGATGGACAGACTTCCAAGAATTATAGATTATGCCGGTCTGGTTCGCCAGATTAAGCTAAGCACGACAGAATCGTTTATACTTCAATATTTGCAAAATAGCGGCAGTCAGCGCGGAACGGACATCGTCAAGGTCACCGGCTTGACCACCAGCGCCATTACGCAAATCTGCGACAAGCTGGAGCAGGAAGAGCTCATTGTGCGCAGCCGCAGCGAGCAGGACCGCCGGTTCGTTAACATCTCGATTACGGACAAAGGCTCTGCGCTGCTGAAAAAGCTGGCGGAAATGAGCGCCGTGCGTATCGTCGAAACGCTGGGGAATTTGACGGACGAGGAAACCGAGCATCTGCTGGACACCATCCGTCAGCTTGGCGAGCTTATCCAGCTGCAGCGGAATGAGCGGCAGGCACAGTGATTCTCCTCATCATCATGTGGATCCGAAGCGACAAGTTCGAACCCGAAGGGAAAGGGCTCTAGAAGCGTTATACCTTTCGAGAACAAACCCAATAAAGCACCCTGAATTGCGGCGGCACGCCGGCAAAACAGGGTGCTTTGTCAATATATCCAGGCATGACCCTGCCAAGAGACACGCTCAAGGTAACTTGCGGGAGGTCACCTTCGCCTGGGTGAACAGCAGCAGGTAATCATGCCCGCCGGCTTTCGAGTCGGTCCCGGACATGTTGAAGCCGCCGAAAGGCTGGCCGCCCACGAGCGCACCGGTACACTTGCGGTTGACATACAAGTTGCCGCAGTGCATGCGTTCCAGCGCAGCCGTGATCCGGTTCTCGTCCGTCGAAAAGAACGATCCGGTCAATCCAAACTCCGTATCGTTATAAATCTCGATGGCCTCCTCCCAATCCCGAGCAGGTACGACCGCCAGTACCGGTCCGAAGATCTCCTCCTGCATAATCCGTCCCTTGACCGGGACATCGGTAAAGATGGCCGGCCGGATATAATACCCGGCTTCCCCGACCTGTTCCCCGCCGGTCACGAGACGCCCTTCTTCCCTGCCGATCCCAATGTACTCCAAAATTTTGTCCCGCGACTTCTCATCAATGACCGGTCCAACCGGCGCGTTATCCTCCGCAGGTCCCACCTCCAGCAGGTTGGTCAGCTCCGTCACGCGGGCAAGCACCTGATCGTAGACCGACTCCACGATGATCGCCCTCGACCCGGCGGAGCATTTCTGCCCCTGGTAGCCAAAGGCCGAGACCACGATGGCCTTCGCCGCTGCTTCCAGGTCCGCCGTCTCGTCCACCACGATGCCGTCTTTGCCGCCCATCTCGGCGACGACCCGCTTGATCCAAATCTGCCCCTCAGCCTGCTCTGCCGCCAGCTTGTTGATCCGGAGGCCGACCTCCTTCGAGCCCGTGAAGCTGATGAACCGGGTCTGCGGATGAGCCGTCAGGTAATCGCCGATGACGGCCCCGCTTCCCGGCACAAAGTTGATGACCCCGTCCGGGAATCCGGCTTCCTTCATCAGCTTGAAGAACTGGTAGGCGATAACGGACGTGTTCGATGCGGGCTTGAGCAGGACAGTGTTGCCGGTCACCACCGCGGCCGTCGTCATGCCGGCACATATGGCCAGCGGAAAATTCCACGGCGGGATAATAATGCCGACGCCCAGCGGGATGTACTGCAGCCGGTTCTCTTCTCCCGGCACCCGCGGCAGCGGCTGGTGCAGCGACGTCTCGCTGAGCCGGACGGCTTCCCTGGCGTAATACTCCATAAAATCGATCGCTTCGGCCGTGTCCGCGTCGGCCTCGGCCCAGTTTTTACCGGCCTCGACGACCATCCAGGCGGAAAACTCGTGCTTGCGCTGGCGCAGCAGGGAAGCCGCCTTGAGCAGCAGCGCCGCCCGCTCAGTGGCCGTCGTTCTTTTCCAGGTGGCAAAAGACTTTTGCGCCTGCTGCATCGCCTGCTCCGCAAGATCGGTACCAGCCTGGCTCATCCGGCCGACCACCTCCCGCACATGGCCTGGGTTCCGCGAGACCAGCTCCCGCTCCGTGTATACCTCTTTTCCGCCGATCACGACAGGATAACGATGTCCCAGCTGCCCTTTCACGGCGGCCAAAGCTTTCAGAAATGCTTCGCGGTGCTCCGGCTGGTTAAAATCGGTGAAGGGCTCATTTTGAAATGCGGCGCTCCAGGCAAACGAGTTCATGGCTACCTCACTCCCTTTTTACTTAAAAGTATTTTTGAGCACAAACCAGACATTGGCCGGCCGTTCCGCCAGCCTGCGCATGAAATACCCGAACCAGTCCACGCCGAACGGGACGTATACCCGGAACCGGTAGCCCTCCTCGACAAGCTTCAGCTGCAGTTCCTCGCAGATGCCGTACAGCATCTGAAACTCAAAGCGGGAGCGCGGAATCCCCTCCTCCTCGATGAATCGTTTAGCCTCGCTGAGGATCCGCTCGTCATGGCTGGCGATCGCCGTGTAGCTGCCGGACTTCAAGTGCATCTTGATCAGGCGAATCAGATTTTCGTCCACGTCTTCCTTCCGGGGATACGCGACGCTTTCGGGCTCCTTGTACGCCCCTTTCACCAGGCGTAGATTGACCCCTTGGGCTCCCAGTTCCTTCACATCCTCCTCCGACCGGTACAAATACGACTGGATGACGATACCCACATTGTCATACCCGCCCCGCAGCTTCTTCAGCATGTCGATCGCCGGCTGGCAGTGGGCGTGGTCCTCCATGTCGATCCGCACGAACAGTCGGTAGCTCTGCGCCCTGGCCAAAATTCTCCGCATCAGCTCGAAGCACAGGTCCGAGCTCAGATCCAGTCCGAGTGACGTCAGCTTGAGCGACAGGTTGGCCTGCACCTTGGACCGGTGGATTGCATCCAGCGTCTTGAGGCACATATCGGCTGTCTCGCGCACTTCCTCCTCGCTGCTCGTGAACTCCCCCAGGTAATCGAGGGTGGCCATCCGCCCGCTGGCGTTCAGCTTGCGGACAGCGTCAATCGCATGCTCGATCGACTCGCCCGCAACGAAGCGCCTGGCCCCGAGCCGGAGTCCGTACCGTTTGGCCCAGCGGTTCGCCGCCCGGTTTTTGGCCAGCGTCAAAACAAGACTTCATGGCTTTCTCCAAGGAGACGCCTCCTTTCGCCTACAAAATCCGGCTGCCGAACAAGGAGCTGAGCAGCTCCACCGCCCAAGGAGCTGAGCAGCTCCACCGCCAGCTTCGAGGTCTGGTTGTTCCGGTCAAGGCTGGGATTGACCTCCACCATATCCGCGGACGTGATGAGGCCGGATTCGCTCATCAGCTCCATAACCAAGTGGGCTTCGCGGTAGCTGAGCCCTCCGCGGACCGGCGTGCCCGTTCCGGGCGCCTCAAACGGATCGACGCTGTCGATGTCGAAGCTGACGTGAAGGCCGTCCGTGCCGGTCCCGGCGATCCGCAGCGCCTCCTGCACGACATGCTCGATGCCCAGCCGGTCGATCTCGTACATCGTGAAGCAGGTGATGCCCCGCGAGCGAATGAGCGTCTTCTCGTCCCGGTCCAGATCACGGGCGCCGATGATGACGCAGTTCTCCGGCTTCAGTTGAACGGCGCCGGGCAGGACCTGCGTCAGCTTCAGCTGCGTCAAGCCGAGGGCGGCTGCCAGGGGAATGCCGTGCATGTTCCCGGATGGGCTGGTGATCTCGGTGTTCAGGTCCGAATGGGCATCCACCCAGATGACGCCCATGTTCGGGTAATGCCGGCTGAGCCCGGCCAGCGAGCCCATGGCGATGCTGTGGTCCCCCCCAAGCATGAGGGGAATGCTGCCGGCTGACGCCGCCGACGCCGCCTCCCGCGCCAGCTGTGAGCAGACTGCCATGACCTGGTCCACATGCTTCATACGCGTGGTGGGATAGGGCGTCAGGCTGGAGGGCAGCTGGATCCTCCGCCCGGCGTCCACATCGTAGCTGAGCTGCTCCAGCTTTTTGACCAGACCGAACTTGTAACCGAACGGTACGCTGATAATCGAAATGGTTGGTTGCCCCATACGTTTTCACGCCCTCCCTTGACCGGTGAATACCTCCCCAATTCGGCTGAGCGCAAATTCTAGTTCTTCTTCGGACAGGATGAGCGGCGGCGCAAACCGGATCGTGGTATCATGGGTTTCCTTGCATAACAGGCCGATGCGGGCCAGCGCCTCGCAGTAAGGTCGGGCCGGCACTGACAGCTGCAGCCCGATCAGCAGGCCGCGCCCGCGGACCGAGACGATATCGGGATGGGAGATCGATGTAAGCTTTTTCATAAACAGGCGCCCAAGCGTTTCGGCACGTTCCGCCAGCTTCTCCTCCTCCAGCACATCCAGCGCAGCGGCTGCCACCGTCGAAGCCAGCGGATTGCCGCCAAAGGTCGAGCCGTGCGAACCCGGTTCAAACACGTCCATGATCTCCCGGTCTGCCGCGATGGCCGAAACGGGCAGCACGCCCCCGCCGAGGGCTTTGCCCAGGATGTACACGTCCGGAACGACGCCCTCCCAATCGCAGGCAAAGCGGCGTCCCGTCCTGCCGAGCCCCGTCTGAATTTCGTCGGCCATCAGCAGCACCTGATGACGGCGGCACAGCTCCCGCACCTGGATTAAATAGCCTTCAGGCGGCATCACGATCCCGGCTTCACCCTGAATCGGCTCCACAAGAAAGGCCGCCGTGTTCGGCGTAATGGCCTGCTCCAGCGCGGAAGCATCGCCGTATGGGATGATCCGGAAGCCGGGTGTGAACGGCCCGAAATCCCGTTTATACGCCTCTTCGGAGGAGAACGAGGTGACGCTCAGCGTACGGCCGTGAAAGTTTCCTGTACAGACAATGATCTCGGCTTGATTCTCCGGAATGCCCTTGATCCGGTAGCCCCACCGCCTTGCCATTTTCAGCGCGGTTTCCACCGCTTCGGCGCCCGTATTCATCGCCAGAATCTTGTCCTTGCCGGTATATGCTGCCAGCTTGCTCACAAAGATGCCGAACGCCTCGCTCTGAAACGCCCGCGATGTAAGGGTCACCTTGCCGGCCTGTTCCTGCAGCGCCTGCATGATTTTGGGGTGCCTGTGACCGTGATTGAGGGCGGAATATGCGCTGAGCATATCCATATACCGATGTCCGTTCAAATCCTCAACCCATACGCCCTCTGCCTTATGAATGACGATCGGCAGCGGATAGTAATTGTTGGCGCTGTGCTCATCCATCATTTGCAGAATCTCGTCTGTCGTTGCCATGGCTGCACATCCTTCTCTTGGCATCATCTTCTCACCCTATGTGTATTGCTTTCCATTTCATTTCATGTTTGTAAAAAATCCCGTAACGGGCGCATGCCAAATAACCCGGCGGGGCGGGCTTTTCCAAAAGAAAAACACCCTCCTCTTCACGATCTACCGTGAATCGGGGGTGCTTGGCCGATGGCTTCCGTTCCATTAAATTATTGCTTGGACTCCAGCGTTTGAAGGTATTCCGATACTTCACCAGGCGTTTTGGCGAATTTGCTGTGCAGATGGGCGATTTTCTTCCCGTCCTTGTACACGAGCAAACTTGGGATGCCGCGCACGTCGTTCTGGGAAGATACGTCCTCCAACTGCTCTACATCCAGTGCATAAAATTTCTTATCCTGATGTTTGGCCATAATGTCCGGCATAAATTTATCGAGCGTTTTGCAGTCCGGGCACCAGGTTGCATCGTACTTGATGACCGTGATGCCGTCCCCTTGAATCAGTTCGTTATATTGGGCTTCCGTTTGAATGCGTTCCATCATCCTATCCCCTTTGTCCATTAGTTGGTATACAGCGGTCCGGCAGGCTGCCGGACACCCGGCGATGTAAATGTAACCAAAATCATTACAATTCAGCCGTCACCTGTATTGTATCCGTTTATGAACGATTTTGCAAAGGACTTACATGGAATGCATCTCATGTCCCGTTACCGGAACTTCTCCGGCAGGGACCGAATGGCTGAATATAGCTGCAGCGCAGAGGGTCACGACCGGCAGGATAATATACAGCATCCAAAAGGACAGCCGGATCGGCATCAGAGCGGGCACCTGTCCAGCTCCTTCCGCCCGCTCTTCTTCGTCCGCAGCCTCCCGGGCCTTGTATTTCTGGTTATGAATCAAATACATGACCATGGCGGTCATCGCAATAAACAGCGCATCCATAATAAACAGCATGACGTCCCACCTTGCCCGGGGAATCATCTCGCCGAGCATAGCTCCGTGCAGTCCGCCCATGATCCCCCCGCCGATGCCCTCAATGACCGCCAGGAGATGGAGCGACTTGCCGACCAAGTAGCCGATCGCAAAGCAAAACAGCACCGACAGACCGGTGGAGAGCACGAGGTCGCCGGCAAACATCATGCCCAGGATGACCCCGATCGTCAAGTTGGAGATCAGCCCTGTCGTCATCGCCACCATGTTGCCGGTCATGTTTAAAAGATGCTTCCGGTGAATTTGGACATACCCGATACATACCGCCGTATACACCAAAACCATCACCACGCTAATATTTAACAGCATGAAGAAAAACCCGCCTTTCTGGATGCGGCTTTTCAGGTTTGGCCGCCCCGCCCCTTCCGCCTTTTTCCGGTGATTCAGCTATAAACAGCCTATTCGGAAGAGCACCGTAATATTCAGGAAGGAAAGTGCTGCAGCAGGTCAAGAAAGGGCGAAGCCCCCGTCGTTGACGGAGGCTTCGGCTGTTCTTTGCAACTGAGGGCTGATGCACAATCTAAGGATATATTTTTTCGCCTTTTTTCCAGCATGTCGATAAACTGGTCGATTCGTTTAGCCCTCGTTTCGGGCTTCTTGGCGCTTTGGACCCGGAATAAGACGGCGTATTTGTTGCGGCTGTCCAGCGTCGCAAAAAAGGCTGCCGCATCCGGATGCTCCTCGAACTTCCGCTCCAGATCCTCGGGAATTTGCGACCGGCTCTGGGATGCATAAGCCTGCTCCCACTGGCCTTTTTGTTTGGCTTCCTCGATCGCCGCAAGAC
This sequence comes from Paenibacillus sp. AR247, assembly GCF_002968895.1. NCBI lineage: Bacteria > Bacillati > Bacillota > Bacilli > Caryophanales > Paenibacillaceae > Paenibacillus > Paenibacillus sp. AR247. The sequence continues at coordinate 68,296 of NZ_PCZT01000021.1, forward strand.
CGGCCGGCTTCATGCGTCCTTCTGTGACAAGGCGCTCCGCCTTCTCCTTGTTGATCTTGGACCAGATGCTCCTCGGCCCGCGCGGGCCGAACCGCTGAATCCAATACGTCTCGTCCCAGGCCTCCTTGCGGCTGTCGATCCAGCCGTAGCAGAGTGCAATCTCTAATGCTTCGTCATACGTGATGGATGGGATGCCGGATCCCTTCTTGGCCATCTGCAGCCGAATGCCACGTGACTCGGCATGATGCGCTTCGAGCCACTCCTCCCATGCCTGCTGACTCTACAAAAAGTTAATCAGGAATGTGCCGAACGCCTGCTTCCCTGCTTATTTCCACGCCCGCGGATGCGTATCCTGGACCATATCGAGGTCCGCAGCGGCTGCATTGGCTTCGACCTGCTCCGGGCTCTTGCAGCCCGGGATCACGCAGTCCACGGCGGGGTTCTGCAGGCACCAGGCCAAGGCCCACTGGGCCATGCCCACGCCTTCGGGCACCTCGGTCCGCTGGATTTCCTCCACCTCGCGGAGGCGTGCATCGATGTTGTCGCGCTCATGCCGTTTGCGCACGTTATCCTGGAACACGGCGCCGGGCTTGTACTTGCCGCTTAGATAACCGCTGGCCAGCGGTACTCTCGCAAGCACGCCCATATCCTGCTCGGTGCAGGACGGAAAGACACGCTCTTCCGGTTTCCGGTCGAGCCGGTTGTACACGACCTGAATCGCTTTGGCGTTCAGCTCGGTCGCCCGGGAAGTCTGCTCCAGGTTATCGTTGCTGCCGATGGAAACGCCGAGGTTGCGGATTTTACCGGCCTGCACCTGCTTGTCCAGCAGTGTCCACAGATCGTCGTTGTTAAATACTTCATCCGAGCCCGAGTGGAACTGGTACAGGTCGATATAGTCCGTTTGCAGCGCTTTCAAGGATTCATCCAACTGGACGAGAACCTCATCTGCAGACCAGGCGTTTTCCCAGTGATCATGCCAGCGGTGGCCGAATTTCGAAGCCACGACCCAGTCCTCGCGGCGGTCCCGCTTCAGAAAGTTTCCGATGAGGCTCTCGGACAGGTGATGCGGACCATAGCATTCAGCCGTGTCGATCAGGTTGATGCCGAGATCCTTCGCCTTATGCAAAATGGCGTCCGCCTCCTGCTGGTTAAAGTCCTTCCCCCAGTCTCCCCCGAACTGCCATGTTCCTACACCGACCACCGATACCTTCAATTCCGTTTTTCCAAGCCGTCTGTATTTCATTCTCAAGCCACCTCTCCTGTGAATGGGTTTGCATTTTTGGCGCTGCACAGCGGTGCACAGCTTCCGCCGGGCGATACACATGTTATTTTTGAAAAACGATGCTGTAATACTTGTCCGACCACGGCTGCCTGCTGAGCACCTTGAGGCCAAGCTCCTCTCCCATGCGGGCCATGTCCGATGAGGAGATGCGATGATCCGACGGCGGTTCGCTGTCCGGATAAGCCCATTCCACGCAGAGCGCCTTGCCTCCTTTTTTGAGAACGCGCTGCACTTCCTTCAATCCCTGCTCATGCGGCTCGGCAATATGCAGGACGAGGGACAGGATCATCACGTCCACGCTTTCTTCCTCTAGCGGAATCTGTTCTGCCGTTCCCTGAATCAGCCGAATATTCGTAACGCCCCGCTCTTCCGAACGGGTCTTCAGCATGTCCAGCATCTGCGGATGGGTATCCAGCGCATAGACCGTTCCGGAAGTTCGTGCCGCCGCCGGAAACGTGAAGTAACCGCTGCCTGCCCCCACATCCAGCAGGTCCTCGTGCCCGGACAACTCCAGCAGGTCCAGCAGCTTCTCCGGGGGAAGCTTCTCCAGGCGTTCCGGGCTCTCCAGCCGCGCGATCAGCGTCGGGTCGTACTCTTCTGCAGCCACTTGCTCATCCTCCTTGTCGGATATCCCCATATGGGGTATCACCCTTATTTTCTT
>NZ_PCZT01000021.1:70338-72653 GCF_002968895.1 Paenibacillus sp. AR247
CATCCTACCATTATCAGCCACAGAGACACAATCGCCTAACGGTGCATGCCGCGGAGAAAACTCCGGATCCCAAGCCTTCCTCCTGTGCAGGACTCAAGCAAGGCGTCCAAGGGATAGGTACCGACCCAGGTATGGATGCTCAGGCCGGGGAAAAGAGATCGATTAAGATCGGCTAAAAACTTCGGATCGGGCGGTATTTCTAACGATGCAAAATTTTTGACGATGCAAAGGATGTAAAGCAAAAAGGCAGCCTGTTCAGGCTGCCACTTGGAAGTTACTCCTGGTCTGCAAGTATGTCCTGTGCTAATCCGGTTCTCTCTCCGAATGCTGTACCGAATCACCGTTTTCTGCACTTTGCCGCTCCGAGTCACCGGTTCCCGCATCCTCCTGCTCCGCACACGGGAAGCATTTCAACGACTGGTCCTCCAGCACCACGCCATTCAAAAAACCGTTCTCGCAATAAATGTCCCTGCCGCAATCGCGGCATTGGCCGATCCATTCGCGCATAGGGCAATCCCTCCTGACCCCGCGGATTCTAACCGCGGCTGGTGTAATCCGTCTTTTCCAAGTGGAACTAAGATCAGGTTACCTCGTTTGGAGTCCTTCACGCAACGGATATGCTGTGGATATATTGTTGATTGATATATTGTTGATTTGCTGTGGATATGATGTGGATATGTTGTGAAACGCCTCGGATGTGCGGAAGATTTGGCATCTACGATCCCGAAATCCCCTTGTTTTCGCGACGTACGGCCGGCCGCTCGCCTGTATTACTACGTCTGCCTTCTCTTCTGTACGATTTCCTTTTTACATCGTCTGCCCTGCATCCACCGTAATGACCTGCCCGGTCAGCGAATCCTGTTCGACCACGGCGCAGATCATATGGGCGATATCTTCGGGCGAAGAAATCCGGTTCAGCAGCAAGGAGCCTGCCAGCTGCTCCATCTGCTGCTCGCGCCCGGCCCACCATCGGGTGGCCACTGCCCCCGGAGCGACACTGCTCACGCGAATCTCCGGGGCAAGCGCCCGGGCGAGCGAGCGGGTCAGTCCATGCACCGCGGCCTTGGACACGGCATACGGCAGCGAAGAGCCGCTGCCCGTAATGCCGGCGATGCTCCCCAGGTTGACGATAACGCCTTGTTTTTGCTTTTTCATCTCGGCAGCTGCCGCCCTGGCGCAGTAGAACATCCCTTTCACGTTGACCTGGTAGAGCTCATCCCACGCCTCGTCGTTCACGGATTCCAGGTCATTCATGGCAATATACCGGGTAATGCTGGCGTTATTAATCAAAATATCGACCGAACCGAACTCCCTGGCGGCTCTGCCTACCATCGCCTGAACCTCTGCCTCTTTAGCTACATTTGCTTGGACCGCAACGGCTGTGCCGCCGCCCTCTTGAATGGTCCGCACCGTTTCCTCCGCGTCTTCCCGCGACCGGGAGTAATTGACGACCACACGGGCTCCCCGCTTCGCCAGCTCGATTGACACCGCTTTTCCAATCCCTGTTCCCCCGCCTGTGACAATCGCTGTTTTATGCTGAATGTTCATGTGATCAGCTCTCCTTTCAAATTCCTTAATTGGGTCAGAAATTCATTGTTGTCTTTCCGAAATCCAATCACGGGACCATCTGTGCGATGCCGTTGCCAAACGACCAGTTTTCCGCCGTATTTTCCGTTAAAATGATCATGACGTCCTGCGGCCGGATGCCCGCCGATTGCTGCAGCCTTTCCGCGATGTCGGCATACAGCGCCTTTTTCTTCGCGAGCGTCCGCCCCTGCTTCAGCGTAATCTGTATAAATATCTGTCCATCGGACCGTTCAACGTTTAAGTAACTGCGGTCGTACAGCAGCTCCCCTGCCCCATGCCGGGTAATAACCTGAAAATAGTCGTCTTCCGGGACGTCGATCGTGTCCACCATCGCTTGATGAATGGAGCGGCTGATAACAGCCAGTTCTTCTTCCGAGGGCCCCTGCCCCACATCTATCCGCACAAATGGCATGTTCCATAACCTCCTGTAGCTTCCGTTTTCTTTCTGCCGGCAATCATATTGTAATCCCGGGGATCATATTTGTATAATTGAATTAAATAAACGACCAATTCAAAAACATTGAACCATACAGCAGGAGGCAAACATATCATGGACCTGAAAGCTGGTCAAAAACCTTTCACCGGATCGTCGCCCCTTTGGCGGCTTTAACCGGGCCGCCGAAGAACTGAATTACGCCCAGTCCACCGTCACGATGCAAATTCAGAAGCTCGAGTCAGAGCTCGGCGTCCGGTTGATCGAACGGGGGCAAAAACCTTTCAGCTCACCG
>NZ_PCZT01000021.1:72753-89671 GCF_002968895.1 Paenibacillus sp. AR247
GGATATTCGCATCCTCTTGGTACGTCCGCTGTATTGAACTCATGTGGTACCTCCTGCTCCTGTTCATCATCATTAGTTGCGCGCGCAACTAATTGGCAGTAACAGTGTACCTTATATTAGTTGCGCTTGCAACCATTTTGAGATAAAATATTTGCTGAACTTGAGTTTATCGTTACCGTTGTCCCTCCACTTCATGATGAAAGAAGGTGCCGATGTAATGCCGAACAAAGAACCGATTGGCAAGCTGATTTCGTACATCCATCGCCAGAACCAGAAAAGGCTCGCCAAGGAACTGGCTCCTTACGGCATCGGCGGCGGCGGACAGCACAGCTTCCTGAAGGCCATCCTGCATCAACCGGGAATTACGCAGGAACAGCTGACCCAGCAGTTGAAATTCGACAAGGCCACCACGGCCCGTTCCATTAAACAGCTGGAGGCGTCTGGTTATATCGAGCGCAAGCCGGACCCGGATGACCGGCGTTCCCAGCTGCTGTTTCCCACCTCCAAAGCCAAGGAAGTACAGCCTCAGCTGCATGCGATCCTGGATGAATCCAGCCGGACTCTAGCCCGGTATCTGACCCCGGAAGAGCATGATCAGCTGATCTCGCTGCTGCACAAAGTCAGCTTGGCCCAAAAAGATGAATAAAGTAAAGGAGCCCCACGGGTATCGTGGAGCTCCTTTTTGATGATAAGAGAAGGAATCAGCTTCGAGAACTGGCTTCCTTATATCGCAGTATTACGAATGCTGCGACTGGACCAGGTGCAGCCGGCTGTATATGCCGCCGGCTGCAATCAGCTCCTGGTGTATGCCTTCCTCGGCAATTCCCTGTTCATTCACGACCATAATGCGGTCCGCGTTGCGGATCGTCGTCAGCCGGTGAGCGATGACCAGCGTCGTGCGCCCCTGCGACAGCTCGGTCAGCGCCTGCTGAATGGCGGCTTCCGTCTCGGTGTCGAGCGCCGACGTTGCCTCGTCCAGGATAAGGATCGGCGGGTTCTTCAGGAACATCCGGGCGATCGATAAGCGCTGCTTTTGTCCGCCCGACAGCTTCACCCCCCGCTCGCCGATGACCGTATCCATGCCCTCCGGCATGGAGCGGATCACTTCGGCCAGCGATGCGCGCTCCGCCGCCTTCCAAATTTCCTCATCGGTGGCATTCAAATTGCCGTATGCGATATTTTCCTTCACTGTGCCGGAGAACAGGAACACGTCCTGCTGCACGATGCCGATGTGCCGCCGCAGCGAATCCAGCTTGATGTCCCGGATATCGATGCCGTCGATCGTAACCCGTCCCCCATCCAGCTCATAGAAGCGCGGCAGCAGGCTGCAGATCGTCGTTTTCCCCGCTCCGGAAGGACCGACGAACGCGACGGTCTCCCCCGCCCGGATCGACAGATCGATGTTGTTCAGGATCGGTTTGGCCGGATCATAACCGAAGGTAACGCCTTCGTAACGGATATTGCCTACAACCCGATCCAATTCCACTGCATCCGGAGCGTCCGCAATATCTGGCTCGGTATCCATAATTTCCAAATACCGTCGAAAGCCCGCGATGCCTTTCGGGTAGCTTTCGATGACCGCATTGATCTTTTCGATCGGGCGGAAAAAGACGTTGGACAGCAGCAGGAACGCCATGAACTCGCCCAGCTCGATCCGTCCGCTGAGGAAAAACCAGGCGCCGCACAGCATTACGAACACGGTGACGAGCCGCATCATCATGTAGGTGACCGACATGCTTTTCGCCATCGTCTTATAAGCCATCAGCTTGGTCTGGCGGAAGTTCTGGTTGTCGACGTCAAACAGCTTCTTCTCATGCTCCTCATTGGCAAAGGACTGCACGACGCGGATTCCGCCGACGTTGTCCTCGATCCGGGCGTTGAAATTCCCCACGTTCCCGAACAGCCGCCGGTACGTCGTGGTCATTCGTCCCCCGAAGTGGATGATCACCCAGGCCATGACCGGGATAATGATAAAGGTCAGCAGCGCCAGCTCCATGTTAATGGAAGCCATCAGCGCAAAGGAGCCAATCAGCGTCATTACCGCAATAAAGACATCCTCCGGCCCGTGGTGGGCCACCTCGCCGACGTCGTTCAGATCATTGGTGATCCGCCCGACCAAATGCCCGGTTTTATGATTGTCGAAGAAACGGAACGAGAGCTTCTGGATATGGTCGAACAGCTTTTTACGCATATCCGTTTCAATGTTGATGCCCAGCATATGACCCCAGTAGGTCACGATATACTGCAGCACCATATTGAGCCCGTAAATGGCCAGCAGCGCCAGACAGGCGACGACGATGATCGCCCAGTCCTTGCTGGGCAGCAGGTTATCGATAAAATGGCTGACGGCCAGCGGAAAGGCCAGCTCCAGCAGCCCGGCGAACACCGCGCACACGAAATCAAGGATAAACAGCCCCTTGTACGGCTTGTAGTACGCGAAAAACCTTCGAATCATGGATGTATCACACTTCCTTGTTGTAATTTTACGGTTTGTGGGCCAGGATATTGATCAGTTTCCCAAAAGGATCCCGTACATAGAAACGGCGCACGCCCCACGGCTCATCCGCCGGACCGTATTCGATCTGAAAGCCCGCCTGCTTCATGCGGTTCAGAGCTTCGTCGACGTCATCCACTTCGATGGACAGGTCCGGCGTCGGGGTGCCCGAGCCCCCTTCCGATGCGACGCTGACCTGAACATCCATACGGGCATCGGTCCCATAGGTAGCGATCCATCCGTGGTCCATCCACTTCTCCAAACCGAGCACGTCCTCATAAAAAGTACGGGCGGCCGCCAGATCCTCCGTATAAATGTTCGTGACAATCCGTTTTACTTTCATCTCCAGCCTCCTTGTTCCTTTTACTTCCAAGTAACTATTCGACACTGGTCGGGGACCCCCTCCCTGTATGCCGAATTTCTTCTGTTCTGACCCACATCCGTCAGCATTCTGTCTCATGGTTCGTTTAAATCTGACACCTTTATCGAGATTTATGTAAATACTGACACAATTTTACCTTCCGCTGATGCTCGGATAACATGATGCCAACACTTCTCCCCCATCATAAAGAGGACAACATGCATTTTTCCAAGACCAGAGGGGGAGAACAACGACAATGATGAAAAAAACGATTCTGCTGGGCACGGCCCTGCTGCTTTCAGCTGCGCCGCTGTCGGCAGTCATGGCCAGCGCAGCTGCACCTGCGGGCAAAGCGCCCGCCTCCGGCATTCAAGCCAAGGCCAAGCAGGGCAACTTCACCGGGGCTGACGTGGAACGGGCCAAAGACGGTACGCTGGCGCTGCACTGGCAGACCACCGCCAATCTGGGTCCGGTTAAAGTTTACTGGAGCCAGAGTCCGGACAGCGGCTGGAAAGAGCTTGCCCGGACCTACGCCTCGTTTGGCGGACTGCGAACGAAGGATCCGAATCCGGGCAGCCGCGTTTACTTTCCAGCTACCGGCTACCGGAGATCCTCGCTTCTTTTCTGCGCGATTACCCTAATATACGGGTATCCGTGACGATTGCCAGCTCGCCCCAGCTGAACGAACAGGTGCTGCGGGGAGATCTGGACATGGCGATTTGTTCTCCTCCCCAGCTTGGTGCCGGGCTTTATTATGAACCGCTGCTGACCGAACATTTTGTCGTCCTCATGCCGGAGGATCATCCGCTGGCTTCCAGGGAGCTCGTCACTCCCGCCGATCTTAGAGGGCATCGTCTGCTGATTACGCAAGCCGACTGCCCTTACCGCCGGAAGCTTGAAATGATCATGCAGGAGCCCGGAGGCCCGCCTATGGATGCGATGGAAATCGGCAGCATGGCTGCGCTGAAATTTTACGTGCAGAGCGGATTGGGCGCTGCCCTCGTGCCGCTGACCGTCCTGCAGCCTGCACCTGCCGAAACAGTAATCCGTCCTTTTAAAGGCAATGCCGTCAACATCACCTGCGGTTATGTGTGCCGGTCGGCTGAATACCCGCCGCGCCTGGCCGCCTCCAGGCTATATGAGGCTCTGCAGCGGGGGCTGCCGCAGGCAGGGGCGGAGGAACCCTTCGAGACAATCCGGCGGAATGCGTAAGTTTGATCCACGACACAATCGAGCCCACGCAAAAAAGCCCATTTCCTCGAAATGGGCTTTTAACATGGAATCATCCGCTTCAGTCCCCGTCCTCCTCCTCAAACAGCTCGCTCAGCACACGCTTCCGGTTTTCAAGAAAACGGCGGGTGATAATATAGTGCATCGTATCTTCATATTGGACCTCTTGGGGAGGATGGACGTCAAAATTGATGATATCTGCATCGGGATAGCCCAGCAGGATCGGCGAATGGGTCGCGATGATAAACTGGGCCTCTTTCTCCAAATCCTTGATCACCTTCAGCAGCGCCAGCTGCCGCGCCGGGGATAAAGCCGCTTCGGGCTCGTCCAGCAGGTAGATAGCCTTTTTACCGAACCGGTGCTTGAACAGCGACAGAAAGGCCTCCCCATGCGACTGCTCATGCAGAGATCGCCCTCCGTAATAGCGTAAGCTGGCAGGCATGGTGTCCAGATGGCTGGCAAAATGGTAAAACGTCTCCGCGCGCAGGAAAAACCCGTTCGTCACTTTGGGCATCCAGGACAACCGGATATGGTCGCCAAGCGCTGATTGGGAAGCATCCACCTCATACGCGTTGTTTCTGCTCCCGCCTGCCGTGTTGAATCCGCACCGGTCTGCGATTCCTTCCATCAGTGTGGATTTGCCCGACCCGTTTTCCCCGACAAAAAAGGTTACGTTTCCCCGAAACGACAGGGACTCCAAATTCCGCAGCGCCGGAATGGAAAAGGGGTACTCGTTCCCCTTGGTATGTTCATTGCGCAGAATGGTCAAGCTTCGTAAAAACATCGGTCTCCTCCCTTCAACATCGATCGTCCTACCCGATCTCCCGAATCACCTGCTCAATGCCGGACCTTATATCCGGCTCCTTGACACTGGACACATTCAGCTTGAGAAGCGGCTCTTTCACAAACGAATCAAGGTAACCCGCGTCTGCGGTTTCGACCCGAATGAACTTTTTCTGCAGCCGCTGGATCACCTGACGGGCACGGGCAGCATCCTCCAGCTTCAGATACGTATGAACACCCAGCTGCCGGGCCGGTTGGTAAGTAAAATGAGACGATTGCGTACTCCCCGCATGCATCATGATCGTTTCGTGCAGCAGGGCGGATCTTCGCCCATAGCAGCTGCGCATTTTTTTGCGGTGGCGCTCGAACATGCCGCTCTTGAGGTACAGCTCCAGGGCCGCCTGGGAGAGCATCGAGCTGTCGATATCCGCCAGTTTTTTGAATTGGTTGAAATCGTTCCACAGTGCCTCAGGGAGCACGGCCACACCGATCCGCAGACCCGGAAATATGATCTTGGAATAACTCTTTAAATAGACGACATGCGCGGAGTTGTCGTACGCATAGATCGGGTCCTCTTTGGCATCCTGCTCCAGATCGGCCATGTAATCGTCCTCGATAATGTAGACGTCGTACTGGGCCGCCAGACGGGCGATAGCCTTCTTCTGCGATCGGTTGTAGGATCCTCCCAGCGGATTATGGAAGCGTGGCACCGTATAGAACCACTTGATCTCCCTGGTCTTAAACATCCGCTCCAGCTCATCCAGATCGATGCCGTCGCCCGACCGCCGGATCCCTTCTGCTTCCATGCCGTACGTCCTCAGGTACTCCATCAGCAGCGGATAACACGGCTGTTCCACCAAAACCCGGTGCCTGCCGTTCGGAAACGGAATACGCGCCAGCAGCCCCAGCGACTGCTGTACCCCGGACGTAATGAAGATACCGCGCTGATCGGTGAACACCTGGTAAGAGGCCAATTGGCGCTGCATCTCGCGGATCAAGGACGGCAGTCCCTGGGGGGTTCCGTAAATGAACAAGTCGTTGCGGTACATATCAATCGCTTTATTGATACAATGCTGAAAATCCAGATACGGAAAAATATCCGGATCCGGCGCGGCTGCCGTAAAATCGATCCACTGGTTTCCCGGATTCTGCTTTTTTCCGGACCGCTTCATCACGTAATAACCGCTCTTGGGGGCGGCATAAATCAAATGCTTGTCCTGCAGCTCCTCCAACGCGCGGATCACCGTGCTTTTGCTGCAATCATAACGCTTTGACAGCTCCCGGATGGACGGCAACCTGTCCCCTTCCCTATAGCCGTCACCCGAGATTTGCAGTTCCAAATCGTTGATCAGCTCGGCGTATTTATACATCGTAACGCCTCCTCCCCCGCTCTTTTGTACCGGTACAGATGATGATTATTGATATTGTAGCACAGCCGCGCCCCCCGTAAAATGAAACCATCAACAGGACCGGTCCATAAAGCGCGCGCAGTGATTAGGGAGGTCTGACTTTATGAATGCTTCTTCGAATAAAAAAGCGGTCGCGGCCGCGCTCATCAACGCTTTGATCATCGGATTGTCTTTTATTTTCGTCAAAATCGCACTCAGCGTATCGGATCCGCTCGACACGCTTGCCCATCGCTTCACGCTGTCCTTTCTGGCGGCATCGCTGTTCGCCTTTCCCGGACGGGCCCGAATGAAGGAAGTCATGCCCCGGACAGCCGCGCTGCTTCCGCTGGCCCTGCTTTACCCTTCGCTGTTTTTTGCCTTACAGGCATTTGGACTGCTCTACGCCTCGTCTTCGGTGGCCGGGATCGTCCAGGCGGTCGTGCCGGTGTTTACAATGATTCTGGCTGCGATCTTCCTCAAGGAGCACACGACGTTTGCTCAAAAAATGTTCACCCTGGTTTCGGTGGCTGGTGTCATTCTGATCTTCGCCGTGCCCGGGATCAGCATCTCCTCCGCCAGCCTTGGCGGTGTCCTGCTGATCCTTCTGTCTGCCCTTTCCATGGCAGGATATAATACAGGCGCCCGGAGGATGACCAAAACCTGGCGTCCAAAGGATATGACCTACATCATCACCTTCTTCGGCTTTGTGTTTTTCAACGTCATATCGGTGATTAAGCATGTATCTCAAGGGACGCTCAGCCAGTATTTCACGCCGTTCCTGGAGCCTAAATTTCTTCTGGCCGTGCTGTACCTTGGCGTGTTGTCCTCCCTGGTGACTTCGTTTCTGACCAACTATGCCCTGTCCCGCATGGAGGCTTCCCGCGTCAGCGTCTTCGGCAGCCTCTCCACCGTCGTGACGATCGTCGGCGGCGTGCTGCTGCTGAACGAGCGTCTGGACTGGTACCACTGGGTGGGAGCTGTCCTGATTATCGGCGGCGTAATGGGTGTGAACCTGAAGCGGCGCCAGGGCCTACAAGCGGACCAAAGCAAACAGCTCGGGAGCTCCAAAGGATGACGCGTGTTGGGCTTAAACCTTAGTCGGCCACTTGGGCATGAAGGCAGACCAAAACAAAACAGGCAGCACAGGAATTAAGGATCATGCGTGTCAGGCACTTTAACAGCAAAAAAACAGCTGCAATTTCCTGCAGCTGTTTTTCAATTTGGATTATTTCATCATTTTTACACTGATCATTTCATTTTTCTGAACGATGATTGCGCTGTTCTCGCGCCCCAACTAATGATAGATGCCTGCAGCTTCTCCCTTTGCTGTCCCTACCAGTCGCGCCGCAGCGTAAACAGGTCCTTCAGCGCATCGGTCGACAGCTCGGTAATCCAGCTTTCCGTACTGGAAATGACATTATCGCTGAGCTGCTGCTTGCTCTCCAGCATCTCGTCGATCCGCTCCTCAAGCGTGCCGAGTGAGATGAACTTGTGCACCTGCACGTCCTTGGTCTGGCCCATCCGGTAGGCCCGGTCCGTCGCCTGGTTCTCCACGGCCGGGTTCCACCAGCGGTCGAAGTGGAAGACGTGGTTGGCCGCAGTCAGGTTCAGACCGACGCCCCCCGCCTTGATCGACAGGATGAACACACCGGGCTGCTCGGCAGCCGGCAGCGACTGGGACTGGAACTGTTCGATCATCCGGTCCCGCGCGGTTTTGGACGTGCTGCCGTTCAAATACAGCACCGGCTCCTGCAGCTCCTGACCCAGGACCCGCTGAAGGATCTGGCCCATGCCGATATACTGCGTAAAAATCAGGCAGCGGTCGCCCTCTTCCCGCAGCTCTTTGACCATAGCTAGCAGCCGTTCCAGCTTGGCCGAGCGGCTGATAAGCCGTTCTGTGTCGAGCTGGCCTCCTGAGGATTCAGCTGCTGTCCATGCAGTAGCCTCACGCTCTGGCGCCTTTGCTTCGGCAGAAGTTTCCGCAGCCAAGTCAACGGCATCAACTGTGCCAGCCGAAGCCCGCCGATCAACTATAACCGCTTCGCTGCCCTCAGCCTCATGCTTTCCGGCAGTCTCCAGATCACCCGAAACTCCTGGAGCGTTTGAATCACTCAGCAGGACACTTGAGTCAGCCGCACCTTCCGTGCCTGCCGCTGCGCCCGCCGTACCAGATACCGCGGCCATATCCGCGGGATCCACAAAGTTATCGACCGATTCCCCGGTCAGGAGCACCGGATGGTCGCAGACCTGCTTGAGCTGTGTCAGGGCAGACAGAATGGCCCCCTTCCGCTGAATGCCCTCCAGCTTCTGCACCCGGTTCATCAGGTCGTTGACCGTCTGATCGTAGAGGGCGCTCTGCTCGGCGGTCAGGTGGATATAGGTTTTCATCTCGTTCTTTTCCGGCAGCTCCAGTTGGATGTGCGGATCCTTCTTCTTCCGCCGCAGCATAAACGGCTTCACCAGCTTCTGCAGCTGCGCCGTCCGCTGCTCGTCCTGATCCCGCTCGATCGGCTGAATAAAGCGGACCTGGAAGCTGCGGAGACTGCCCAAAAATCCCGGATTCATAAAATCGTACAACGACCACAGCTCGGAAAGCCGGTTTTCGATCGGCGTTCCGGTCAGCGCGATCCGATGCCGGGCCGGAAAGCTGCGCACGGCGGCCGACTGCTTCGTCTGGGCGTTCTTGATGTTCTGTGCCTCGTCAAGACACAGCGATTCCCAGGCGAACTCCTTCAGCAGGTCTTGGTCCAGCGTCGCGGTCGCATACGAGGTCAGGACTACATCTGCCTCGCGTAGTTCTTCACGGAGCGCCGCCTCTCCTGACCGGCGGCTGCCGTAATGCAGCAGCACCTTCAGCGAAGGCGCAAAGCGGCTGATCTCCTTCTGCCAGTTGCCCAGCACCGAGGTCGGGCAGATCAGCAGCGAAGGCAGGCGCCATTCTCCGGATGCGTCCGCTGTCTCCTTCAGATGCAGCAAATACGTGATAAACTGGATGGTTTTCCCCAGGCCCATATCGTCGGCAAGGCAGGCGCCCAGCCCAAACCGGCGCAGAAACGCCAGCCAGGAGAACCCGTCGTACTGGTAAGAACGCAGCTCGGCCTGCAGCCCGGATGGAATGTCCAGCTTCGGCCAGGCCGACTTCTGGCTGAGCTGGTTCATGAGCGTCAGAAGATGCTCGTTCAGCTCCACTTCGAGCTCGATCCGAGCCGCTTCATCCGGATCTTCGTCCGCCTCTTCTTCCTCGCCGTCCTCCCGCTTCCGGGAGCCGGCGTCCTCGTCCTTCCGCTGGAGATGCAGATGGAGAACGTCCTGAAGGGACAAGCCCTGCGAGCTGTCGACTCCTTCCATCATCTGGCCGATCTGCTTGATCAGGCTGGGGTCGAGCGTAATCCATTCGCCGCGGAAGCGAACCAGCCGCTCGTTGCGGGCGACCAGCTCCTTGAATTCGTCCTCCGTAATCTGAAGGTCGCCGATCGACACCCGCCAGTCGAACTGAATGATCGAGTCCAGGCCGAACAGTGAGCTGCCCTGCCCTTTGGCGGCGGCCTCCTCGCCCTCGCCGGCCTTGACCTTGGCCCGCAGCTTCGGCTTCCGCCGGCTGGCGGCCTCCCACCACGCGGGCAGCAGCACCTGCCAGCCCGCATCCAGCAGACGGCGGCTGTCCGCCGTCAAAAACTGCCACGCCGCCGCGTCGGACAGCGGCTGGCCCAGCACGTCGCTGCGCTCCGCAGCCCGCACGCTCGCCGGCAGGCTGGCGCGCAGATGCTCCGCCCACCCGGCGGAGCGCTCGCGGATGTGGGCCGTCCAGACGTCCGGCCACACGCCGGATGCCTGTCCGTCCGCATCCAGACGGACAGGCATCAGCACCGACGGGTCCAGCTTGTCCTGCAGCACAAGCTGGAGGCGCCAGACGGGCTCGGCTTCGTCCGGCTCCAGCAGCTGCAGCACGGGTCGAAACGGCGCCGCGTCCGCTTTCCAGCCGATCGAGATGAGCCATGCCTGCTCGGTCAAGCCGGCGACCGCCCCCTCTCTCGCGAAGAGCATCGGGTACTCGCGGCGCAGGTCGGAAGCCGTCGCTTCCGTTCCATAGCATTCGCTGAATACCAGCGAAGAGAATGCGGCGCGCAGCCCCTCAGCGAATTCCGGTCCCAAGTCCCTGATCTCTTCCCGCGCTTCGGCATCCAGCCGGGATTCATCCCAGTTCCACTGAAGCTTGCCGGACTGAAACGCAGGCAGGCTTGGGTTGTACCGTTTCTCACGAACGCAGGACATCAGCGCAGGAGCGAGCCGGATCATCGTCTCCGTCCCTTCGTCTCCCGCCCACTGGATGTGGGCAAGCAGGTCCAGCTGGGCGAAGAACGCGATGACGTACTCGGCCGGCAGGATGACCAGCTCGATGTCCTGCACCTGCTGAACGTCCAGTTGCGTACCGTACAAAGTCTCTTCATGCCAGGCGAACAGCCTGTGCTTCAGGTCGATGCCGGGCACGGTCCGGCGCGTTGGCGTCGAGCCGTAGATGAGCGCGTCGCCGTACCCGCTGAGCCGGGTATGGATCGTGATGGTGTCGGTGTATGGAATCATGGGATCAACTTTCCTTTCCGAAGCTCTTCCTGAAGCGCGCGCAGCCGGCTGTGGCGGCTTGAAAACACGATGATGAATTCTTCCCAGCGCTCCTCCCGCTTCAATTTTTTTGTACAGCTTGGCCAGACGCTTGAGCAGCTTGACCGCGGCTTTGTAGCCGGAGCGGTTCTTCAGGAGGACATGCCTCTCCACGCCTTGATGGTAGAAGGGCAGCAGCAGCTCAGGCGCCTGCTTCTCGATCGGCGCAAGCACGCTGACCCGGAACTCCAGCGGGTCCTTGCCGGAGCTGAGCTGCACGTCCATCCACAAGCGCCATTTTTCGTGGGCCAGCAGGTTATCTTCATAAACTTCCTTGGAATACGGCAGCATCCCGGCGAGGGTATGCCACATCGTCTCCTCCGCCTCAGGCACATGCTGGACAAAGGTATTCCAATAGGCGGCATATTCGTGCAGAGGCTCCTTTCGGTGATTGCTGAACAGAGGAGCCAGCCGCACCAGCCATTCCTGCAGGCGGGCCCAATCCTCCGAAGCGGACAGCTCGTCCAGAAAGGAACTCAGGAATCCGTGCGGGATGATGGAAGCCTTGTCCGCTGCCTGCAGCCAGGACCAGGCTTGCCGGTCTTCCCCCATCAGGAACGCAATACGGGCCTGGGCGAGCATCCACGGCAGCCGGGAGAGCGTATCGCCCAGCTCCTCTTCGACGCTTTGCAGTTTCCGCATCTCTTCCTCATGCATCCGGGTGTCTGTGACGTTCGGATGGATCCATTTCAGCCAGAACCGGTCATAAATATCGAACAGATAACCGTGCTGCCCCGTTTCCGTCAGCATCTGCCGGCGCAGGTAGTTCAGCGTCTTGGTCACGCGCGGCCATTGATCCGGCTCGGCGGCCAGATCGATCCCCTCGCCCAGCAGCTGCAGCATGCCTCCCCGCAGTTCATCCGCGGCCACCTGCACGTGGTACCCCAAAAATGCCGGAGACCGTCCGCCCGGCACAATTGGCTTAATCAGCTTGATCAGCATATACAGCCTGGCATGGAGCTGATACAGCTGCTCCAGGACCGGAGTCAGGTCCGGCTTGACGGCGTTGATCGCATGTATGGCGTTCCGGGCATAGTGCGAGTTCTGGCTCGTAAATTCCAGTGGAGTGATGCACAGCTTGAAGAAGGCGTGCCATTCGGAGAGGCTCATCTCCGCCAAATGGGCCGCCTTCTCCCTTAAAGCATCCGCCGCACTTCCCCGCTGCACAGGCCCGAGGTCTTCTTCAGCTTCCGTCTCCGGCAGATGATGCTGGAGCCTGACGGTCGTGTGCGCATTGACAATCGCATGCACGGACCGGCCCTGCCGGCTGACATACTCCAGGAGGGCGGCGATGGAATGCTTGCATCGTTCCCCGACCGGGCAGCTGCAGCGGCCCTCCTGAACCGACTCGAGGTTCAGGTGGACACGATAAGCATCCCCGCCCTTCACCACGGCCTCAATTTCGCCATCCCCGCCGATTGACAGTTCCGTCACCCGGCCCTGTTTATAATATTGAAATCCGCGTTTGATCGTCAGGTCGTTATAATACTCCGCAACGCTGCGGATCAGCTCTTGCCACTGTATATCGTTTAAAGTTTGGTTCACACTCATGATTGTTCATCGTCTCCTGAGAGAGCGTTAGGAAAAAGCGTGAGGAACCCCCACGCTTTTTCCTACAGCAGTTCGTTTCTTTTTTCAAATACCGGTACAGCACGAAGCTTACCGCCGAGCAGATCAGGGCGCATAAGCCGATAAACGAATATCCCGCCTGCAGCCCCCGGACCAGGCCTTCAGGCGTGCCGGCACCAAAGATATGCTTCACGCCGCTAGTGATGGCCCCGATCAGATAATTGCCGATCACGCTGCCGACCCCCATCAGGGTAACAGTGAAGGTGATGGCCGTATCGCTTCCATTCACGTAACGCTTGGCGATGACCGCCATGACGGTCGGATAAATCGGAGCAATGCCGATGCCTGCGGCCGCAAACAGGAACGCGCCCCCTTCCCCACTGAAAATGGCGGCGAACGTACACAGTCCAGAGAAGCCGGAGAGGATCATCAGCGACAGAATAAAGCCGATCCGGTCCGTTACCGGGCCTAGGAAAAGGCGTGCCAGTGAGAAACAAAGGAAAAAGATCGAGAGCATGCCCGAAGCTGCCGTCTGGTCCCAGTGATAGCTTTTCTCCAGAAAATTCACCAGCCAGCTGCCCACGGCCATTTCCGAAATGACTCCGAAGGTCAGCAGCAGCACAATCATCCACAAGGCCCGGTCCTTGGTCAGCATCCACAGCGAGATCCGGTCCTCCTGGACGGTATCGTCGCCCGGAAACCGGCCGAGCAGCGCCGGGATCATCGGAATCACTGCCAGCGCGAGCATCACCATATACATCTCACGCCAGCCGAGCGTTAAGCCCATGATCGAAACGGACATTAAACCTGAGGCGATCATCGGCGCCACGATCGAACTAAGCCCGTAGAAAAAGTGCGACAGGTTCATCATCGTCCCGGTATTGCGCACGAAAATCCGCGCTCCCAGAATCGCCAGGCCGATTTCCAGCATGCCGTTGCCGATGTACATGAAAAAATAGGACGCCGAAAATAGAGGGTATGTTCGCGACAATAAGATGAAGACGCCCGAGAGAACCATCGATCCGAACGAGATCATGCTGACCCATTTGATCCCGATCTTGCGGGTAATATACCCAGTGAAGGAACAGGCCAGCAGATACCCGAGCGAATTGAGCGAGAGCAGGGTTCCAAGCTGCTGCTCGTCGAGTCCGAAATCCGCCTGGATGCGGGGAATCGCCGGACCCTTGATATTTTCCGAAAACCCAAAAATGATGAACCCGATAAAAACGGTCGCCAGCTGCAGCATATAGTTGCGGCCGGCCGGCTTGGCCGTTTTCACGCCGTTCAATTCCGCCTGTGTCTGCAATGATAAATCTCCTTAATCATAAAGTGAATGAACGTTTTATAGCATTAAACCCATTTGGGGTAGGCACTCTCCAAATTCGCTCTGGACACCAGCCCCTTCTGCAGCATCGGGTGCGGCACGATCCGGTTATACGTTCTGATTTTGTCGTTAACCGCTTCGAGTTCGGCCCGAAGCTCGTGATCCGAGCGGGGGTTGTCAGCCAGACGCTTCAAATCCGCAGCGATTTCCTTCCGCAGCTCGGCCCAAGGAGGCTGATAATTGTTTTTCTTCAAAATGCTGCTGAACACATCTTCGTCGTCGATCTTATGCGGCTTGCCTTTGCCTGGCAGATCGTCAAACCCGCCCCGCTTCGCAAAATCGTCAATAGCCGATTCCACCAGCCCGTACCGCGTGGACATGTTCTGGTAACGGTCTTCCGCTTCGGCCTTTTCGTCTTGATCTTTGGCTTCTTTGTTCTGATCTTCCCGTTCCACCCCAGTCACCTCTCCTTATGCCAGGATCGCCGATCCGTTATTTGGAGCCTATCGCATATCGTATAACCCCATTGTAGCATACCCCGGTCTTCCCTCTGCATGTCGTATTTCGAAAAGGCCGCAAATTATCATCAGAGCTTTATAAATTCTTGATAATTGCCCCTTACCATAACATTAACAACCAACAAGAGAGGAAGTTATTCATGAAAATAACATCTATTCGCTCCGCGGCGGCATTCAGTGTGACTGTGCTGCTGCTTACCCTGCTGGCCAATCTGTCCGGAAGCATGAATCTCGTCGCCATCAGCCAGCTTGCTCCCATGATCACCGTGCTGCTGATGCTGATCTTTGTATCCGGAAGGAAAGATTCTCTACGTTCGTCGGGGCTCGGCACGTTTGGCGGTCTCCGCTGGTATTTTGCCGCTATCTTGTCCATCGTCCCGATTGGAATCGGGTTTCTTGCCGCGTGGGCTTTCGGGATCGTCCAACTGCCGTCGGCCGAATTCCTGAGCCAAGGCACCGCTCGCTTCACCGTTTCCGAATATGCCTGGTATATCACCAAAAGCTCCTGGGCTCCTCAGATGCTGATCAGCATGCTGATCTTTTCCTTCGGAGAGGAAATCGGCTGGCGCGGCTATCTGCAGCCCAAGCTGACGGAGGCTTACAGCATTCGAAAGTCCATTCTGATCACCGCCGCCGTGTGGGCCTGCTTCCACTATCCTTTTTATCTAAACCAATACAATACGGACGGGAATGTGTGGATCAACCTGATGCTGTTCACCGTCATGATCTTTCCGTTATCCGTGTTTATGGGCTGGGTCCGCTGGCGCAGCCGCAGTATCTGGCCGGTCGTTCTCATTCATATGGTCATCAATTTGTCGCGGAGCTGGCTGGAGCAGCTGTTCTTCGATAAAGCTTCGGGCTGGTCTTACGTGGCCGGGGAGAGCGGGGTCATCACCATTGCGGTATGGGCGGCCTGCGCGGCTGTAATCTGGATCAAGCTTGGAAAAAGCACCCGGGCTAAAAAAGCATCCGGTGAGCTGTCCGAGGTTAACGCGGGGTCATGCGGAGGTTAACGCGGAGCAAAGCGGGACCCTTTTTGCTGAAATTTTTGTTGCGCTATAAGAAACTTGAGTCTCCGAAGCCAATACTTTCTTATACCTTTAAAAAAACAACCGTCCTTTTTCGGACGGTTGTTTTCAGTATTAAACTGGCTTTTTCATCTTAAAAATCAAGCCTTTACCTCCCGTCGCTTCCCCGCCTTCGCCCGGTACATGCGCCAGCCCGTTAAGGCGGCGGCCACCAGGCAGATGCAGGCTGACGTGCTGAACACCGCGTGCATGCCGCTTAAGAAAATGTCGGGGTGACCCGGCACCAGCCCGGTCACCCGCCGGCCGGCGCGGAGGCTCATGACATGGAACAAAATGGTCGTTGCGACAGTGATGCCGACGACCATGCCCACGTTCCGCACCAAGGAGTTGACGCTCCCGGCTGAGCCGAGCTGCGTGCGCGGCACTTGGGACATGACGAGCGAGTTGTTCGGCGACTGGAACAGGCCGCTGCCGATGCCGAGCATGGCAATCCACAGCCCGACGAGCACGAGGCTGCTTCCTTCATGCAGCCAGGCCAAGCCAAATTGGGCGATCACCATCACGACCAAGCCGGCAAAGGTGAGAAGCTCCGAGCCGATTTTGTCCGACAAAGCGCCGCTCACCGGCGCCACGATGACCATGCAGATCGGGAAGAGCATGAGCAGAAATCCCGCGGCAAACGGCGACAGATTCAGCATGTTCTGGGCATAAAACGGCGCGATGATGTTGAAGCAGAAATTGGCCGTAAAGACGAGAAAGCCGCACAGAATGCTGATGGAGAAGAGCGGATTTTTAAACAATGACAGATCCAGCAGCGCGTCCTTGCGAACCGCTTCGGTGCGAAGGAAGATGACCAACGCCACCAGCGCGACGGCAAGAGCGAGCAGAATCCAGACGTTGCCGTATCCGGCCTGCTGGCCGAGCAGCAGTCCTGCGAACAAGGTGATGATAAATACTGCGAACAGCGAGCTTCCCGGCACGTCGATCTTGGCCTTGACCCGGATCAAATCCGCCGGCAGCACCTTCCACCCCATGATGATCGCGATCAAACCGATCGGTACGTTAACCCAGAAAATGTACTCCCATCCAAGCGATGAAATGATGATGCCGCCTAAGGATGGCCCGGCAATGCTCCCGAGAGAAACGAACGTGCCGATCAGCCCGAGCGCTCTCCCCCGCTCCTTCGCCGGAAAAATGTCGGTCAGAATCCCCTGGCTGTTCGCCATGGTCATCGACGCTCCAAGCGCTTGAATGACCCGGGAGACGATCAGGAACGGCAGCGTTGTGCTGAACCCGCACAGCAGCGATCCGATAATGAAGATGATCGTGCCGATTTTAAAAATACGGATCTTGCCTGCGATATCCCCCAGTTTTCCGAAGAAAAGAATGACTGCGCAGATCGCCATCAGGTACCCCGTCGTCACCCATTCGATCTGGGCGATCGGCAGTCCCATCTGTTTGGACAGCACCGGCAGGGCGATGTTGACGATGCTTCCGTCCAGTGTGGACATAAATGTAAATAAATTCAGAACAATGAGGATGATCCAGCGCTTCTTCTGGATAT
>NZ_PCZT01000021.1:89771-90527 GCF_002968895.1 Paenibacillus sp. AR247
CTTCGGCCAATCCGGCAGCGGCACTGATATCATGAGCTTCATGGCGAGCGGCGAGTTCGACAAAATGGGCAAGCCCGGCGACGTGCTGACCGCCGCCAACCGCGACATGGTCGACTCCCCTTCGGCTTACGTGAAATTGTTCGACATGATGCTGGATCCGGCATCCGCAGCGCTCGTACAGCACTGCACCGCGGGGAAAGACCGCACCGGCCTCGGATCGGCATTGATGCTGCTCACGCTCGGCGTTCCGAAGGAAAGCGTAATGCAGGATTTCCTGCTCAGCAACAAGTACCGCGAAGCGTACAACAAGGCGGCCGTGGACGCCATGGTGAAGCAGTTTAACCTGACGGACGAGAATGCGATTGAAGTCATCAAAGCGTTAATGGACGTCCGCCCGGAATATATCAATGCCGCTTTCGACGAAATGGCCAAAAAATACGGCTCGATCCAGGGCTTCCTGGAAAAAGGCTTGGGGCTAAGCAAAGACGAGCAGGCGAAGCTGAAGCGGATGTATCTCGAATAGTCGCCTATCCCGGTTCTCCGGATGCGAACATAAAGACGACCTGTATGGGTGAAGCCATACAGGTCGTCTTTTTTTAGAGATAAGAATGTATAAGCTTCCCCTATCATCTCCGACATATTTTGTCCAATGGTGGCGTATGGTGCTGAACCTTCGTCGATTCGTTGAGACGGACAAACCGGAATCACGTATAATGGAGATAACTGGAATAAAGATGGAGGTTGAAGGATGGGTTT
>NZ_PCZT01000021.1:90627-107165 GCF_002968895.1 Paenibacillus sp. AR247
AAAGCGATTAAAATGGGTGCGAGGCTGACGGTGCGGGAATCGCAGGCCGCGATTTTTCTGAACGAGGGCCAGATCGCCGATGTGTTCGGCCCAGGAACGTATACCTTAAGTACGCAGAACATGCCGGTTCTGACGGCGTTAAAGTCATGGAAATATGCATTCAATTCACCGTTTAAGGCAGATGTGTATTTTGTAAACACGCGTAACTTCACGGACCAAAAATGGGGAACGACCAACCCCATCATTATGCGGGATCCTGAATTCGGAGCCATCCGGATGCGGGGATTCGGCAGCTACGCGTTCCGCGTGCAAGACCCGGCATTGTTTCTTAAGGAAATCTTCGGGACCCAGTCCTCATTCGGTTCAGATCAAATCGGCGGTTATCTCAAGTCGGTGATCGTGTCCGGTGTGAGCGACCTGATTGGCGAGGCCAAAATTCCGATCATGGATATTGCGGTGCAGTACGACGAGCTGAGCTCCGCCCTCCGGACCAAGCTGGAGCCGATTTTCAACGCTATGGGTCTGTCCCTGTCGGGATTTTTTATCGAAAACATCTCCTTACCGGAAGAAGTCGAAAAGATGATCGACCGGAAATCATCCATGAGCATTGCCGGCAATCTCGATCAGTACATGAAGTTTCAGGCCGCCGAATCGCTCCGCGATGCAGCCAACAATCCTGACAGCGGGCTTGCAGGCGCCGGGGCAAGCCTCGGGGCGGGCATGGCCATGGGGCAGATGTTCAATCAAGCGATGAAGCCTGCAGCGGATGCTGGTGAGCCCCAGCCTGCCGCGCCTTCCCATTCGGCGTCCCCCGTTGATACCGAGCCCTGCGCCCAGTGCGGACACGGGCTCAAAGCCTCTGAGAAATTTTGCCCGGAATGCGGTACGCCGCGGCCGGAGAAAAAATTTTGCACAGAGTGTGGGGGCAGCTTGAGCAGCACGATGAAGTTCTGTCCGAGCTGCGGCAATAAAGTGTAGAGGAGAGCGCTTATGTCCGTCGAAGCACCGATCCGTTTCCCCTGCTCGGGCTGCGGGGCGCAAATGATTTTTGATACCGAAACCCAGCAGATGAAATGCACGTATTGCGGAAGCCTGGCTCCCATTGAACAGCCCCGTTATCCGTCCGAGCCCACCGAATATGAGCTGGATTTTGCGGATGAACAAGATCAGGCCTTGAAAGACTGGGGGACCGAGCAGCAGGCGGTCCAATGTGAAAACTGCGGGGCCCAGATGCTCCTGCCTGCCGCGCAGACGGCGGCTCTATGCGCATTTTGCGGTTCCCCCAAGGTCCTGCCCCAAGGGGATCCGGACAGCATACGGCCCGAATCCATCATCCCTTTTCACATCTCGAAGGATGAGGCGAACGCCCTGTTCCTGAAGTGGAAGAGAAAAAATGGTTCGTGCCGGGCGCCTTCAAAAAGCAGCAAACCCGCTCGACGGTTTCCGGCATTTATGTCCCCTTCTGGACCTTTGATGCCCAGACCGATTCCGACTATTCGGCAGAGGTAGGCACCTATCATTATCGCACGGAGACGCGTACCCGGACTGTTGACGGGAAAACAGAGACGTACGAGGAGCAGGTTCGGTACACCGTGTGGCATTGGACATCCGGCTCTTACGAGCGATTTTTCAACGATGTGCTTGTTCCTGCTTCCAAACAACACGACACCCGCCTGATGGAGCAGTTTGACGATTTCAGCCTGGAGGACCTTCGACCATACAAGCCTGAATATTTAAGCGGTTTTGTGGCGGAAAGGTATACCGTGCCCCTGCGTGAGGGTTGGAGCGACGCCGTATCCCGGATGGACGACAGCCTGGAAGATTCGATACGCCGGCAAATTGGCGGGGACGAACTGCGCAACCTCAGCATCGATACCCAATACTCCGAGCAGACCTACAAGCATATCCTGCTGCCGCTTTGGAACGCCTCTTACACGTACAAAGAGAAAACTTATCGGTATATGGTCAACGGGGAGACGGGCAGCATCAGCGGCAAGGTCCCGCGCAGCGGATGGAAAATTACGTTCTTCACCCTTTTCTGCGTACTTGTGGTCGCCGCCATTATTTTGTATTTTTATCAATCCTAAATGTACCTGTTGGTCGATTCATAACATTCGCAAATCCTAAAATAGAATAAAAAAGAGTTCAGCCTGGTTGCTGAGCTCTTTTTTTAGTTTCTCCGCGGCTTACGTCACATGTTCGAGCTTGCCTGGTTCTCGGTTGATCCCTGGATGTACCGCTCTCCCCACTCGCACATCACATCGATGACCGGCCGGAGTGATTGGCCCAGCTCGCTCAATTCGTAAACGACTTTCGGCGGGACTTGGTTGTATACCGTCCGGATGATGACCCCATCCTCCTCCAACTCTCTAAGCTGCTGAGTCAGCATTTTTTGCGTGATGCCCGGGGTCAATTTTTTCAGCTCGCTCGTTCGTTTCGCTCCATAGGTTAAATGGCATAAAATTAGCGTTTTCCATTTTCCCCCGATGACTTCCAGGGTCGCTTCTATAGGTATATTAAAAGCTTGTGGCATACTTGTTTTCATGGCACTTTTTCCCCCGATCAAAATAGGTACTTTTTGGTTCCTATATTACCTTTTGGTGAAAATGACACAAAAAAGTGCGTACTTCTGTTTCTCGATTATATGATACATAATCTCCTTGTGCCAATAAGGAAATCGGCAGACCCGATCGAGCCGGTTCCGGAATGGATGATTATTCATAATGAGGAGGACATATCGAATGAAGGCAAACGGTCAAACGTCTCAAAGTTCCGGCAAGCTTTCCTGGGGCTTATTGTTCGTTTTGTGCGGCGCCATTTTTCTGGAAGGGATCGACGTGTCGATGATGGGCGTGGCTCTGCCCTCGATCCGTGCTGAACTGGGCATGTCCACCGGTTCGCTGCAATGGGTAGTCAGCGCCTATGTACTGGGGTATGGCGGCTTCATGCTGCTGGGAGGCAGGGCAGCCGACCTGTTCGGGCGCNGAAAAAATGTTTCTGCTATGGCTCACCGTTTTCTTTGCTTTCTCCGGACTAGGCGGATTATCGATCGAAGGCTGGATGCTGATCACCGCCCGGTTTGTTACAGGCATTAGCGCTGCGTTCATGACTCCGGCCGGCTTATCCATCATCACGACAAGCTTTGCGGAGGGAACTGCACGTAACAAAGCATTGCTCGTTTATGCCGGGACAGCGGCCGCCGGGTTTTCACTCGGTCTTGTGGTTGGCGGCATCTTAAGCGAGATCAGCTGGCGTTGGGTTTTCTTTGGTCCGGTTCTATTGGCGTTTGTGATTCTTCTAGCCGCGATTCGCCTCATACCGGCCTCTGGTCGGCCGGAGGCCTCCTCCAAAGGCTTCGATCTGGCTGGAGCAGTCAGCGTCACTGCGGCCATGCTGCTTCTGGTTTACGGTGTCGTGGAATCCTCCAACCTGGGCTGGAGCTGGACCGCCGGAATCATGGCTTGCAGTGCCCTGCTTTTTGGTCTCTTCGCAACGATTGAACGACGCTCGGCTTCCCCCTTGGTACGCCTTGGCATATTTTCTGCCAGCTCACTCGTGCGGGCGAATCTGGGTGCCATGTTGTTTGCCGGCTCTTTTTTCGGGTTCCAGTTCGTGACGGTGCTCTACCTCCAAGAACTGCGCGGCTGGTCATCTCTTGAAACGGGTCTTGCCCTGCTCGCCGTCGGTGTCGATTCCATACTCGCACCTACGCTGACCCCCAAGCTGGTAAACCGTTTCGGCAACATTCCGGTGATTTTCGGCGGGTTCTGCCTTGCTGCATTAGCCTACGCCCTTTTTCTTCCCATCGGTTTGGACTGGACCTATGCAGCGATGTTCCCGACGATGATCCTGACGGGCCTCGCCTTTTCGCTGACTTACGGACCTTTAACCATCGCCGCCACGGACGGAATAGCGGAAGAAGAGCAGGGGCTCGCCAGCGGTTTATTGAATACCTCCTTCCAGTTTGGCGCCGCACTCGGTTTGGCGGTCGTGACCGCTGTGCAGATTGGTGCTACAGGTTTCGACAAATCCCCTCAAGCGATGCTCGACGGCTACCGTACAGCGATGATGGTTCCGATTGCCGCTTCCCTTCTCGGGATTGGCATTACTGCCCTCGGCCTTCGTAAACGCTCCGCAGAAAAGTATGTAAACAGCTAAAATAACGGTCCGCCCTGCAGCGCAGGACGGACCTCTCATTTGTCGATCGTTCAAAGCTTTTATTCAACTATAAGTTTAGCTTTCATATTGGCGTGGCCTGGGCCGCACATTGTGTTACAGAAGAGTTCATACGTCCCAGCCTCATTTATTGCCACAACCTCGGAATCACCGGAGCGCAGTTCTTTAATTCCAACGCCTTTAAATGCAATACTGTGGACACCGGATTCCGGATCTAAGGTTAACTTAACGGCTTCTCCTTTTTTAATTCGATACT
The DNA here is from genome assembly GCF_002968895.1 of Paenibacillus sp. AR247. Lineage (NCBI taxonomy): Bacteria > Bacillati > Bacillota > Bacilli > Caryophanales > Paenibacillaceae > Paenibacillus > Paenibacillus sp. AR247. Next base: position 95,060 of record NZ_PCZT01000021.1, read on the forward strand.
CTGCTTTATCAAACTCCCAGTTCGTTGCCTTGATCACGACTTCATTCGTTATTGTTTTTGACTCTTCACTAAGCGCTGATTGAGCCATTTCATTTTTACTGGCCCCACACGCTGTAAGCAATATGACAAAGGCAACAATAATGACGGAAACCCAGGTTATACGAAGCATGCTATCCCCTCCTTGTAATGGTAACAGCTTAAATCTTCCCACTCATATCTATCAATAATTCTTTGTCAATATCTGTCATAGGGTTTTCTTATATCTACAAGGATTTCAGCTCCTTGACATCTACACTGACTGTTAAAAGATATAAACGATAACTATGTCAGATATAGGTAGACCCATATTGATCAAAGTACAAAATGGATAATAAGATGTTTCTAATGTACTAATTTCACATATTGGGGGTATTTAAATTGGAAATCAAACATGGCCAATTAACAACAAGTTGGGGAGCTCCGGTTGGAGATAACCAGAATTCTATGACCGCTGGCTCTCGAGGTCCAACACTCATTCAAGATGTCCATCTTCTTGAAAAGCTTGCCCATTTCAATCGTGAACGTATCCCTGAGCGAGTTGTTCATGCCAAAGGTGCCGGTGCGCACGGATATTTTGAAGTAACCCACGATGTGTCCTCATATACCAAAGCCGACTTTTTATCCGAGGTTGGTAAACGCACGCCCTTGTTCATCCGCTTCTCGACGGTTGCAGGCGAACTTGGCTCTGCAGATACCGTGCGTGACCCTCGTGGATTTGCCGTCAAGTTTTACACCGCAGAAGGGAACTATGACTTAGTAGGAAATAACACGCCTGTCTTCTTCATAAGAGATGCCATTAAATTCCCGGATTTCATCCATACTCAGAAACGGCATCCTCAAACCCACCTTAAAAATCCAAACGCAGTATGGGATTTCTGGTCATTGTCTCCCGAGTCCTTACATCAAGTGTCCATCTTGATGTCTGATCGCGGTATCCCTGCTACTTTACGTCATATGCATGGTTATGGAAGCCATACGTTTAAGTGGGTCAATGCAGATGGACAAGGAGTTTGGGTAAAATATCATTTCAAAACGGAACAGGGTGTTAAAAATCTGGATGTCGAACTAGCTGCTAAACTGGCCGGCGAAAATCCGGATTATCACATTGAGGATTTGTTTCATGCTATAGAAAAGGGAGACTTCCCCGCGTGGAAGTTGTATGTTCAAATCATGCCGCTTGAAGATGCAAATACTTATCGATTCGATCCATTCGATGTCACAAAAGTGTGGTCACAAAAAGACTACCCTCTTATCGAGGTTGGACGTATGGTCCTCGATCGTAATCCGGAGAATTATTTTGCAGAAGTCGAACAAGCAACTTTCTCTCCTGGAGCCTTCGTACCCGGTATTGAAGCTTCTCCGGATAAGATGCTTCAAGGCCGTTTATTCGCCTATGCCGATGCACACCGCTATCGGGTTGGAACAAATCATAACACGCTTCCTATTAATAAACCCGTTATCGAAGTGAATAATAACCAGCGTGACGGTCAAATGCGTTATGATCGCAACGGAGGAAGTTCAATGTATTATGAACCGAATAGTTACAACGGGGTGACTGAATCTGCAGCATACAAGACAGCTACGTTTGAGGTATCCGGTATAGCCGACAGTGTCCCTTATGACCATCATGACCATTACACTCAACCTGGTGACTTGTACCGGTTACTTAGTGCAGAAGAACGCGGGCGCTTGGTAAATAATATTGTGAATGCCATGAAACCGGTTGAAAAGGATAAAATAAAACTTCGTCAAATCGCCCATTTTTATAAAGCCGATCCTGAATGGGGAAATGCGGTTGCTGCGGGGCTTGGTTTAAGAGATATGGAGACTTTATCCTATTAAACAAAAAGCAGTTATCACAGCTGATTATAGCCTGTGTAACTGCTCTTTTTAGCGTTATCAAATGTTATGCGAAGGGGAAATGCTCTTTGTACCAATCGGCTGCTTCGTCGATTTCGGTGAAAGTTAACTGATGACCCGCATGTTCCCAGTGGACTTCGACGGAAGCACCTGCGCCTTCCAATCGTGCTAGCAATTCTTTGGTCTCAGACGCAGGGGAGATAAAATCATTCGTTCCAGCACCAATAAATATGGGTGTTTGCGATAAATCAGGGAGTAATACACCGCGACGAGGAACCATGGGATGGAATAATATCGCGCCTTTTAATGAGTTTTTGCAATGGAACAATAGACTTCCTGCAATATTTGCTCCATTAGAATAACCGATCGCCACTACATTCTGGCGGTCGAACTCATATCGGTTCGCTGCTTGATCGATAAATCCGTTCAGTTCTTCAGTTCGAAACAAAAGGTCCTCCTCATCAAAGACGCCCTCGGCCAACCTCCTGAAAAATCTGGGCTTTCCATTCTCCTGCACCTCTCCCCGAACACTAAGGACATTCGAAGCCGAAGAGATTCGACGAGCAACCGGCAATAAATCGTATTCCGTTCCACCCGTACCGTGCAATAAGAGAAATGTCACCGAACTTGATTTTGAACCTTTCCGATATAAGTGTTTCATTGCTTGATTGACTCCAATTCGCGCACTTGAATAGGGGGCAGGTTCTTTTCAATTTCAGCACGGTTGTCTTCAAACCATGACGGCAACATTAATACCTCGCCCAGATGATCCTCAGGCTCATCATTTGCGAAACCCGGCGGATCTGTCGCAATTTCAAACAAAATACCGCCTTGTTCACGAAAATAGATCGCATGAAAATACTGTCGGTCAATAATCGGTGTAGGCTGTAAACCGCTGCTTTCCACATGGCTTCTCCAGGCATCATGGTCTTCAAAATCCTTGGCTCGCCACGCGATATGGTGAACGGTGCCGCTACCTGGGATCCCCCATTCCATGGGCTCCGCATTCACATCAATGAGGTTGCCGATATCCCCTTCAGCCTTATAGCGAATAAAGTCGCCATCCTGCCCTACCCTTTCAAGACCTAAAACGTCCTCAAGTACCTGCATGGTCTTGGTAGATGCAACACTGTATAGCACGGCGCCCCCAAAGCCTTTGATCGCCTTATCCGCCGGGATACCTCCGAATGACCATGTATTGAGCGCTCCGTCTTCCCGTTCAACAATTTCTAACTGCAGACCGTCAAGATCTAAAAATTCGATATAGTTTTCAGAAAAACGGGTGCTTTCCGTGAAGGAAATTTCGAACGCCGTGAGGCGTGCTTTCCAAAAATCAATTGCGCCTATGGGTACTACGTACGTTGTTGTACCTACTTGTCCTCCTCCTATGCGACCCTTGCGGGAAAGTTCGTGCGGGAAGAACGTCATTATCGTTCCGGGGCTGCCTTTTTCATTGCCGAAGTACAAATGGTATACCTCGGGTGCGTCAAAGTTAATTGTTTTTTTCACAAGACGAAGACCTAGAACTCCAGCATAAAAATCTACATTTCTCTGCGCGTCCTTCACGAAACAAGTAATATGATGGATGCCTGCCGTTTTCTTTATGATATTCCCCATCCTTCCCAGACTCCTTCTGTTATCTTTTGTACGAAAAACCCATAACGCAAAAGGCCGAGGATTTTCTCAAGCCGTTGCGATGATTATAAGAAAAAGCTATATGAGACATAGAAATATCGATATTGATCGTGCGAACCGCTGTTTATACGATTGTGTTACATATCTGGTTCTTGGAATTCAATAATCTATAGAATTCCTCGGCTGGAAAATGAATCTCGTAAAATACAAAGGAGAGTTTGGATGGGAGTACGTTTTTTAAAAATGGCTGTTATTTATATTGTTCTCGGTATTGGCATTGGAATCTACATGGGTGCAACATTGAATTTTGCACTGACTAGCGTTCATGCCCACACCAACCTTTTCGGATGGGCAACTTTAGCCCTTTGCGGATTTACTTATCTGCGTTTTCCCAAAGCCGCAGCGTCCCGTCTGGCTCAATGGCACTTCTGGTTGCAGGGCACAGGTTTGCCAATCATGCTGATCTCGCTGTCCTTTATTGCAAACGGCTATGATCAGGAATGGTTATCAACGATTAAACGTATAGGTGAATCCGTTGCCGGAAGCGGCATTCTTGTTTTTGCTGTCAACGTGTTTTTAAATGTGAAGGAAACCAATGTAGCTGTAAAAAAAGGGCGCCTGCAGAAGAAAGGGGAATCACGATTGATTAATCCAGCAAAGCAAGCGGCACCACGTTATAACCTTACGACCCTGATTCTGTTCTGGTGCTCATTAATTGTCGTCTCATCCCTATATTTAACGATCCCCTTGTTTCCCTTATTTGAGGACGTATTCCAGATTTCATCTTCCAAAGCAGCTTGGGCAGGAAGCGCCTTTTCATTTGCTTTTGCCGGCGGAGGACTCCTGTTCGGGGGGCTTTCCGACCGCTACGGACGGAAAAGATTGATGATATCCGGATTATGCCTGCTCGCGGTATCAACCCCTTTTATTGGAACGGTCCATGAGTTTCAGTGGCTTATTGTGCTGAGGGTTATCCAAGGATTGGCAGCCTCCATGTTTCCGCCTTCTGTGTTAGCCTACGCAATAGAGATGTTCCCAACGAAAAAAAGGGTAACGATCCTCGGATTTATAAGCACCGCCTTTTTGATGGCCAGTATCGTTGGGCAGATCTATAGCAGCACCGTCATATTGGAACTAAGCTGGAGATATGTGTTTTACATCCTTGGCATCGTGTATTTTATTTCGTTTTTTCTGATTACCTTATGCGTACCCAAAGATATCATCCAGAAGCCGGAGGGCAATTTCTTTTCTCCGTTAAAGCGCATTGGCGGTATTTTCAAGAAAAAAAGCCTGCCCTTCTGTTACATCATTTCCTCAACTCTCTTTATTGCACTTGTCGGTTTTTTCTCTACGCTTGGAAGTTATCTAAGCAGCGCTCCCTTCAGTCTGAGCCACCAGGAAATCTTATGGGTTCGCGCAGCCGGTATCATCGGCATGCTCGTTTCCCCGTTTGATGGAAGGCTCGTTGCTAGGTTTGGCGTAAAAAATGTACTATGTTGCGGTCTGATCTTGGCCGGTATTGGCCTAGGTCTTGTAGGCGCCTGGGAGAACCTTGCGTTTTTAATCTTGGCGAGTATTGTTTTTGCAGCTGGCATAGCTATGGCTCTTCCCGCCTTGTTGTCTCTAATAGGCACTTTAGCTGGAGAGTTAAGAGCTAGCGCTCTTTCCTTCCATATGTTTATGCTATTTATCGGAGCCTCACTTGGCCCCATCGTCTCGGTTTATCTGACCGGCATCAAAGGTCATGTGTTCACTTTCGAGGTGTTGGCCGGATTACTGCTGCTAAGCACGATTGTCCCATTCTTCATTCGCTTAGAGAAAAAGGAAACCACCACCACCTCAATCAATCCGCCCAATCAAACTAACGTTGAGCATTATCATTAGGAAGATAACTCCTGTTTTGATTGGGGCCGCTGATAAAATCTTCTAAATAAAAAGGTACAGTCCCCCATTTTCAATGAGGGGACTGTACCTTTTGTCTGACCTAGGATCGCCTTAGATTTATTCACTTTTAGAAGACAAAGCAATCCAAGTCGCAGAAACCGCTGCCGTGATGATGGTTACACTTATGATGAAGATGGACCTGTTTAGGCGTATGGGCACCTGATCCACCACCTCCATATTCCGGACCCTTGTAATAGCCGCCAAAGAAATTATGCGGAGACCAGTCTGGGCTGGCTTTGGGAGCTGGAGGCGACAAAGACTGAAATTCGCTGGTACCGTAGACAATCTTACCACCTACGACTGTAAAGACAGATTCAATTTTTTTAATTGCTTCTTCCGAGACATGAAAGAAATTATCGGAAAGGATCGTAAAATCAGCATATTGACCCGGTTTGATCTGCCCTTTCACATCTTCTTCCTTTGAAAACCATGCATTCCCCGTCGTATACATCCGAAGCGCTTGGTGTCTCTCTACACGATTAGAAGCAGGATACAAACTTAATCCTCCCAGTGTTTTGCCCGTCACTAGCCAATATAAGGCCACCCAAGGATTATAACTTGCTACTCTGGTGGCATCCGTTCCCACACCAACGCGCAATCCGGACTTCATCATCTTGGTTATCGGAGGAGCATTCTCCGCTGCTTTTGCCCCATATCTTTCGACAAAATATTCCCCCTGGAAAGCCATTCGGCTTTGAACCGCGATCGAACCTCCTAATTCGACGACCCGCTCCAAATCCTTCTCATGGATCGTTTCGGCATGATCCAGAATCCAGCGCAAGTCTTTGAACGGCACCTCTTTGTTTACTCTTTCAAAAACATCAAGAAAACGTGTTATGGATTCTCCATAAGTGGCATGAAGACGAAACGGCCAACGTTGTTGAACGAGATGTTGGGTAACTTCAAAGAGTTCATCTTCGAGTACAGCTGGAAGCTCCGGACGAGGCTCAACAAAATCCTCAAAGTCTGCTGCGCTGTAAACAAGCATTTCACCTGCACCGTTATGACGATAATAAGAACTGCCCGTGTACGGCTGCGATGAAGCGGTCCATGCTTTAAAATCGTTTAATTCATTCTTGGGATGCTGAGTGAATAAATTATACGCCGTGCGAACCGTAATTTCTCCACGTCTATCCAGTTCCTCAAACACCTGATAGTCATCGGGATAGTTCTGAAAGCCCCCTCCAGCGTCGATAACGCTTGTCACACCAAATCGATTCAATTCCCTCATAAAGAGTCGGGTTGAATTCATCTGGTCCTCATATGAAAGCTTTGGCCCTTTAGCTAAGGTGGCGTACAATATCGTTGCATTAGGCCTCGCGATGAGCATTCCTGTTGGATTGCCCCGGCTGTCCCTTTGGATTTCTCCGCCTGGCGGATTAGGCGTATCCTTCGTATACCCTATTACCCGTAAGGCAGCTTTATTCAAAAAGGCTTGACGATAAAGATTAAGGATAAAAACGGGGGTCTCCGGAGCAATTCGATTGATTTCATCCAGAGTTGGCATCCGGCGTTCGATGAATTGGAACTCCGTCCATCCGCCTACAACACGGACCCAATGAGGTGCTGGTGTACGATCAACCTGCTTCTTCAGCATTCGCAATGCATCCGCTACGGATGGCACCCCATCCCAGCGAAGTTCAAGGTTATAGTTGAGACCACCGCGAATGAGATGAATATGTGAATCGTTCAAGCCCGGTATCAACATTCGTTTGTTGGCATTGACAACCTTCGTGGAGGATCCGACATATTTCATGATTTCGGCATCATCACCCACAGCCAGGAACTGGCCGTCCTTAACGGCAACTGCCGATGCGGTAGGATTTACATCGTCCATCGTTACGATGCTGGCATTGTGAATGACTAGACTGGCCTCAACATCTATCGTTTTTCTAGACATGATTCCGCTCTCCTTTTAGATTGCATTATTTGTGGTTTAGCCATTGCTGGATCCAGGGGATCAGCCGCTGGCCTACAAACATACCTGCGAGACCGAGCAGTCCCAAAAAAGGCGGTGCTGGCGACGGGATCTTAAGCGATTGAAAAACAACGCCAATGACAATACCTGCGGCAAGGGCTAAGGCCATAGAACCTATAGAACCTGTGCTCATAGTCAATACCTCCTTTAATACGAATTGTGATGTTCTTGCTAGACTGCCTTTATTCATAAGTCTAAAAGTCGACATTTTCACTAACAATATGGCTTTTTCTATAACAGCCATAGGAATTGCTTATGTATATTCTTTATAGAACTTTCGAAGTATATAGGATTTTCCTATGAAAAATATAGAAAACTGTAGATTGTTTGCACATTGGTATTTCCATAGACTGAATACATGCAGCATTCCAATGTCTCGGGCCCTGCTGCAACCAATATCTAGGAGGTAGGATCCTCGTATGTTTAATGACAAGACTGATTTACTTACGGCTGAAAACTCTGCAATTACTGATTTACTTACGGCTGAAAACTCTGCAATTATTCTTATTGATCATCAGCCTCAAATGATCTTTGGAGTTCAAAGCGCGGATCGTCAAACCATCATTAACAACACGGTTGGATTGGCCAAAACCGGGAAAGTCTTTAATGTGCCCACCATTCTTACAACGGTGGCTGCAGAATCATTCTCAGGCCCGATTCATCCGCAAATTCAAGAGGTATTTCCAGATCAGGTACCGATCGACCGTACAACAATGAACTCTTGGGAAGATGAAAACCTGGTACAAGCCGTGAAGAAAACAGGCCGCAAAAAGCTGGTGATGGCAGCGCTCTGGACAGAGGTTTGCCTTGCCTTTCCTGTTATTGGAGCTATTAAAGACGGATACGAAGTATACATCGTAACGGATGCTTCAGGCGGGACGACTACGGAAGCGCATAACATGGCCGTTCAACGCATGATCCAAGCAGGAGCCATCCCGGTTACCTGGGTTTCTGTTATGCTTGAGTACCAACGCGATTGGGCTCGCCAGGAAACCTATGACGCCGTGATGTCGATTGCTAAGGAGCACACCGGTGCTTATGGCGCGGGTATTGTTTATGCCCAAACGATGTTTGGCGGCCACGAGGGCGGAAGCCAAAATTAATAACTATCAATAAAAATCAGAGGAGAATGAAACATGCCAAAATTATTAGTCGGAGAAGAAAATGGGCACCCTATTCAGTTGAATTTTGAGGATGTTGGCGCAGGCAAACCTGTCATTTTGATTCATGGTTGGCCACTGAGCGGACGCTCTTGGGAGAATCAGGTTCCAGCGCTCATCAATGCAGGTTACCGCGTAATTACCTATGACCGCCGTGGATTCGGGCAATCCTCCCAACCGTGGAACGGATATGACTATGATACGTTTGCGGCGGATCTTCATAAGCTAATCGAACAGCTGGACCTTAAGGATGTTACGCTGGTCGGATTCTCGATGGGTGGCGGAGAGGTAGCCCGTTACATCGGTACATACGGAACAAGCCGTGTCAAAAAAGCCGTGCTGGCCGCTGCGGTTCCACCGTTCTTTTACAAATCTGCCGAGCATCCGGAAGGTGGTCTGGATGAAGCCACGATTCAAGGCTTCCTAGACGGTTTGAAAAAAGACCGTGTCGCCTTCCTTGACGACTTCACTCACAATTTCTTTAAAGCAGGGGATCGAACCGATCTGGTTAGCGAGTCTTTCCGCCATTACAACCTTGAAATTGCTTCTTCTGCTTCGCCAAAAGGGACGCTGGATTGTGTTGAGGCTTTCGGCCGGACGGATTTCCGTGGCGATTTGGCGAAATTTAATATCCCTTTGCTTGTTATCCATGGGGATTCCGATGCAATTGTGTCGCTTGAAGTCAGCGGTCAACTTTCCCACGAAGCGGTTCCAGGTAGTCAACTCGTCGTCATCGAAGGTGGACCTCATGGTCTAAACGCGACTCACCCTGAAGAATTCAATACAGCTTTAATTAACTTTCTGAATGCTAAATGATTGAAAGGTGTGAACTGTGACCCATGAGAGGGTGCTTTTCCACAAAAAAATGACCCTCTTATGGGTCATTTGTGTTTTAGTCTTTTCTCATCACTCGGTTTCAAACCGTCTCCGCTGGCTTCGAAATTCCAGCGCTGTGATGCCTTCGGTATCCTTGAATATTCTCGTAAAATGCTTCACATTTTCGAATCCAACCTGATCGCTGATTTCGTACACCTTCAAATCGGAGTGCACCAGAAGTTCCTTCGCCTTATCCAGCCTTAACCGGCGAACATAGTTCGAGAAGCTCTCACCGGTAAATTCTTGGAAGGCTTGGCTGAAATACGAGTAATTGAGTGAGAAATGGTTGGACACCACCGCCATGTTTAAATTGTCGGCATAATGCGTCTGCAAGTAGGTGAGTACTTTTTGCATCGTATTTTGTTCCGTTGGCACCTGCTCTTTCCGATCTTGGATGAACCGATCCAGACGATCAAGAAGCTGTTCGACCGATTTGTAATAATCTTCAAATCGGTCGAAATTTCCGATGTGACCAACAGGAGCGTACTTCATTAATAGACCGAATACCTTAAGCCCGTAGATGCGGAACAACTTATCGAACAGCTCCTCGTTGAGCAGCTGACTAATACGTTCCAGATATCCGATTTCACTGCTGCTAATGATACGAACATCGAGGATTTGATCCAGAAGTTGTTTGATTTCATCCCCGCGTCCCATTCCAAGGAGATTCAATATTCGTTGAATCAACTCCATAGGGACGACATACCGCTCATTGCGATCACTTATGCCGGTGTAATCCAGCACATCGAGATCTGGAAGAAGAATCCCGTATTTCATAGTTTGCTTCGCCTGACTGTATGCCCACCTTATCTGCTCAATCCCTTGAACGGAATCACTAATCGCAATTCGCAGCTGTGTCTCATACTCACTTAACCCCCACTGTTCCGCCAACCTGTAGAACATACCAGGATCGCTTGCTATCATAATCGTTCCGCCTTTTCCATCACGCGTCAGCATCCAATTCATATGCCCTTGTAACAGCTCAGCGATTTGATTCCTGAAAGAAGCTGCATCCGTACTGCTTGCCTGTGAACTTCCACCACGTTGCGTAACCAAGCCCAGTGTATATCCTGCATCCAACCAGTTTAAGCCGGCCTGCTTCAGCTTGTTCGGTGTGATCGCATCATCCACATCCTTCTGGGTTAAATGCAGGGTAACCAGCTCGGCAGCAAAAAGGCTGGCATCTTCGCCCGCCTGGTCTGCTCGCTCTTCTCTTTTCTTTATATCCAGCATTAATCGCTCCAGGACGGCAAACATCTCCTCCCGAATCACAGGCTTTACGAGATAATCCTTCACAGCAAAGCGGATCCCTTTCTGCGCATATACGAAGTCATTATAGCCAGACAGCAATACAACCTCGGGTTTAACCGGATGGTCTTGCAGTTGGTCGAGCAGTTCGATCCCATCCATAATGGGCATTCGGATATCTGTAAACATAATATCCGCAGGCTCCTGGCGCAGCAGCTCCAGCGCCTCTTCTCCATTCTCGGCAAATCGATAATTAAACAGATCAGGGAACTGCCTCTCAATGACTGATTGCAAGCCCCTCCGAATGATCTTCTCGTCGTCGACGATCAGCAAGCTAATCATAGATGTCCTATCCCCCTCCCATGACCCGGTACGGCAAAGTCATGATTATGCGTGTATAGCTTCCTTCCTGACTTTCGATCCGAATCCCATATTCCACCCCATAGCTCATCACTAAACGTTGGTCCACATTACGCAGACCGATTCCATTACCGTCCTCGTTCTCCTTACGAACGAATAATTGCCGGACCTCCTGATAAGCATGCTCTTCCATTCGCAACATTTGATTCAACAAGCCCAGCGTTTCATACGGTATACCGCGGCCGCTGTCCGTAATCTCTATGACACAAGCTTGATCACGTCGGACGGCAGAGATCGTAATGAGAAGATTTCCGTCCTTGGAATGCATGCGGCTCATCCCATGCTTGATTGCATTCTCGACTACGGGCTGCAGCGACATTTTAAGCGATTCCTGCTTGAGGCATTCCGGTTCAATAGACAATTGGAGATCGAGTCTGCCATCATAACGGATGTTCATGACGGATACATAATGCTGGACCTGCTGGATCTCATCGCTGAGCATCACGTGATCCTGCCTCCATTCCATCGAATACCGCATCATACCGCCTAACGAGGTCATGATGTCCGATATAAGATACTGCCCTTCAATCTCCGCCAGCATCTTGACGTTCTCCAGCGTATTGTAGAGGAAATGGGAATCGATCTGGTTCTTCAGCGCCCGAAGCTCAGCTTCTTTGCCTGCCGCCTGCCGAGCTGCCTGGTCTTGAATGAGCTCGTTAATTTTCAGAATGAGCTTGCGGTAATGAAAGCCCAGCTCTCCTACCTCATCGGTACCGGTAATCGGCGGCAGCTTGACGTTGAAGTTGCCATTTCTCACCTGCTGCATCGATTCTCTTAGCGCCTTAAGCCTGCGCAAAATGATCGCTTGCATCGAGTAAGACAGCAGCACGAGAAATGCCGCCAGTAATGAAACGAGCACGATATAACGAACCTTCGAGTGGTTAATGCCTTCCATGGTTTCCTCAAGACTAGCCATATTGACCAGATGTACGTCAATCGATGGGAT
>NZ_PCZT01000021.1:107265-116672 GCF_002968895.1 Paenibacillus sp. AR247
CCAGATGTACGTCAATCGATGGGATGTAGCTCTGTAAAGCCAAGTAGGAATGTCCATTAACCTTGAACCGCACCGTCTCGTAATCCGTATTGCTCGTCAGCTTTATGCTGCTTATCAATTCCTCCGCGCCGTGCTGCTTGAACACGGACGAATCCTTTAAGCTGAAAACTTGTCCATTCCTTGCGACTACGATCAGCTGGGAGTTTTTATCCTGTACGCTGCTGAACGTTTGGGAGAAGAAATCGGATAACTGCATCGATATCTCTAGAATCCCGTTATGGGTAGCGTTGTCCGGATACTTGAATTCCTGTAAGTACGTCATGAAGGGCTCGTTCGGCATTTGTTCGGAGGGCATACCGGTGAGGCCGACGTTCTCTTGTATCTCCCACCAGGGTAAGCCGCCTTGCTTCATCACATCATCATGCCAAGGCTTGCTCTGAATACGCGACTCCTGCAGGATAACCGGCCAAATCTCATTCACATATCGGTTATCCGTGAATAGACGGACATTCGCGATCCGCGGATTGTTAAACAGAAAATATTGAAAGCTGTTGACCACGTCCTTCTTTATATGAAGAACTTGCGCCGTATCCTGAAATTGTTCGATTTGCAGATAATTATTCATTTCCCGATTGGATAACGCAAGCTGACCGGTCCATCCCATCAGCTCTACGTTATTCTCAATGTTGATCTTCTCTACTTCCAGCACATTCTTATTGTTCTCCAACAATTCCTTCATTGCCTTGGCGGACTCTTCATTAAGCGTATACCAAGAGAATAAAACAACCGGTATAAAGATAACGAACACAAATGACAGAATCAGTTTGACTTGAAGCGAAAGGTTAAACGTAAATGTACGTATCCCCAATAACCAACGAATTGCCGCAAATCCCATCCCCTATTTTCACATCCTGCTGCTTCCTCTATTGAACTACGGATTGAGTGACGACTTCAGCTTCTGTACATTTCGTTCATAGGCCGCCTGGCGGCTTGCTGCGATGGCTTCATACTCGGGATCCTCGGTAGTGACTTTCATGAATTCGGCGAACAGTCGGTCGAGTTCGGCATCCGACTTCGACATCAGCAGCTTCGGCAGCGTCTCCGCCCAGAGCCGCGTATTTTTGCCTACCGCAATACCTTCCTTCGTTGTCGGGTCCGGGTCCAGGTTTTCGAACTCGCTTGTGCTAACCGTCTTGCCCCTCGTCCAATGGGCAATTTGTTTGGAAGGCTCGGCATCCATCCCCGTCATCCATGCTAGATTCATGTTCGTATCCATTAGCATCCAGTACATATAAGAACCGCCATATTTGCTATCGAACGCTTGGCGATCGGTATTAAGCAGCTGCATGACCTCCGGCAGGAACTGATCTTTGCCGTCAATCGTATCGTAGGTGACGCCCTTCTCTCCTAAGAACAGGTCCTTGTTTCCCTCTTCGCTGAGCAAATAGCTGAGGAAGGCAATGGCCCTCTTCTTGTCTTTGACGTTCTTCGAGATGAGCGTCACAGTCCAACCGGAGATGCCGTTTCCTGCAAGGGTTGGCTTATCATGCGCATCGTTCGCCGGACCGTCAATCGCGATATAGACCTTATTCGGGTCCTTTTGATACAGCGCCTGGTTAATCTCTGAAAAATCGGACCACTGATACAGCATGGCAAAATAACGCCCTTGCGATATTTTTTCGTCCTTTTCCACTCGTTTCTCATCAAGAAAGACATCTGTCGGCATCAGTCCGTCCTCATTCGCTTGGCGAAACATCTTCAGCCATTTCAAATAGGTCGGGTCGCTTCGACGGTCGTACAATTTGCCGTTTTTCTGCTTCGGAATGGCTAGAAAGTTCTGAAGATAGTCTTCCAGCGAATAGTTGCCAGTTTCCGTAAATTCATGAAGGCCAATCGGAATGAGCGGCTTGCCGTCTACTTCCGGAAACTTTTCCTTCGCAGCCTTCAGTGCGCCGAGAAACCCTTCCGGCGTGCTCATATCCGGCTCCCCGAGGGCTTCATACATGTCTTTCCGAACAACAAAGGTCTGATTAGACGTAAAAAGCTTCCCGTATTTTTGATAATCCGCAGGGGATGAAGATGCATTCGGGTAGCTGTACACATTCCCGTCAGCCTGTGTGTACCAGTTAAGCTTCTCTGGGTCAGCGACTTTTAAAAAATAAGGATCGTATTGTTCCGCCAGCTCATTTAATGGGAGCACCATATCTCCATTGATCATCTTCTGCACGGAGTCCTCGTACGAGCCTAGCGTGATAAAGTCAGGGAGCGACCTTGCTGACATCATCGTGTTGAGCTTCTCCCCGGCGTCTCCAGCAGGCACGATAAAGTTCAAACTGACACCCGTCTTCTTCGTTATATAATCGGAAACTACGTTGCCCCCCCACTTACCGGTGAACCAATCGAAATTGATATACCAGTCAAACGTTATTGGTGTCGTGTCCAGCTTCCAGGCGGGCTCATTTGGAGATAGCTTCGTTTGAGAAGCATCTGCCTTTTTAAGATTGGCGTTGAAAATCGTATCATCAGCAGTACCATTGCTCGATGTGTCAGTGTTCCCAGAACAAGACGCCAAAGTCCAACACATCATCAGAGCCAGTAACAGCATTGCTGATTTACGCATTTTGTCCATTCAAAATTCCCCTTCGGCCGTTAATATCCCATTATTTAATATATTTCCACAAAAACAGACAATTGCCGTTCAGAATCCTTAATTTATTGCTAGTATAAAGGTTATAGCAGGCAAAGGAAAGAGTCTAACATGATACGCAGGGTTACTATATTTGGGATATTTCCTAATGCCGACTAACGCGAATAAGCGAGCAAGACAGGAAATATTCCTTCGTCTAGGCTCGCATTCGTTAGTTATGATGTTTTCGTTCCCCTATCTATGATTCCAGAAAAAAATCGATACATTTCTGGACAGAGGGATTATGGTGATGATACTTTTTAAATATAAGCTTAATCTCACGTACTGGCGTTGGATCTACGAAACGAATCATTTTCAGATGCTGGCCAGAAAATGTTTCAATTAATGAGGCAGGCAAAATAGCTACCCCCAACTTTTGCTGTACCATAGAAAGAAGAATAGCCGTCGAAGTGGACTCAAATTTCGATTGTAAAGATTTGGTGATTTTCTCGCTGAATGTATGAAGTTGCTCGATTAAACTTTTATCCCCAACAAATAAGGAAGATTCTAAACTTTCTAGCTCTTGAAAAGAAATAAAGGTTCGTTCTGCCCATGGATGATCCGCATAAACGACCAATGCTTGTTCTTCTTTATATAGGTGCATCGCATGAATTTCTTTATTTGGATCATATTTGTCGGCAATGCCAATATCGATACTACGATTCAATAATTGCCGTGATGTATTTTCTGTACTGGCAAATTTTATTGTAATGTCAGGATACTGTTCATGGAATTTCAAAAAACGGGGCATTAAATAATAAAAGTCAACGGGCGAAATGCCTATCGAAATTTTTTTTGCCAGAGCATAGCGTAACTCGTAAGTTTCTTTCTTCGATTCTTCAATAAGCCTCATTACGGAAAGAGCTTTTTTGTAAAGTATTTCTCCGTCAGCTGTGATCTTTACCCCTCTGCCAACCCTCTGAAACAAAGGGGTTCCAACTTCTACCTCTAGAAAGCGGATCTGTTGACTTAAAGTAGGTTGAGAAATCATTAACACTTCTGCAGCCTTAGTAAAGCTTCCTTCTTTGCAGATTTGAATGAAACATTCTAATTGCCTGAACATGGAAGATTCACCTCAACCTCTCTTACATATGAATCCATCTCTTGAATGAATAAACGTGCCATGGGCCTCATCGTAACGGAATTAAGATATACAAGAGATATATCCCAACGAGGTATATGGCCTTCTAATTTGACAATACGCAAAGAATCGTCCCTGAGGCTCTCAAGCAAAGATATAGGTATAATAGCTGCTCCAAGTCCATGACGAACCCAGTGAATCAATACTGAAGTGGAGGACGTTTCTATGCTCGACTTCAAGGCAAACCCACAAGAGAAACAATACATATCAAGTAATGATTTGTTTTGTTCCCGGAACATGATCGAGTTCATTTGCTTCAAAGATCGAAAAGGAATCGAAGATTTAATAGCCAAAGGATGTTCTGAGTGAATCAATAGCGCCATTTCTTGTCTATACAAATGAGTCGAAATGAGCGAAGTATCCAAAACTGGATATGCAGTGATCCCAATGTCCACCCTTTGCTCCAAAACCTTATTTTCGACATCCTCTGCATCGATAATTTTCAATAATATATTCGGGTACTTTTGATGAAATTTCATGAAGTAAGGAGCAAGATATTCAAGTTCAGCAGGACAACATCCAATAGAAATGGTTTCTCTAGATTTGTTGATTCGGCCAACAATTTCATTTCGCGCTTCTTCAAGAAGATTCATAATCGCATTGCCCTTATTCAAGAGAATTTTTCCCGCTTCCGTTACCTCAACTCCTCTACATACCCGATCGAACAATTGAATATTATACTCATCTTCCAAAACCCGAATTTGCTGACTTAGTGTAGGCTGAGTCACACCTAATTCTTCTTTAGCTTTGGTTAAACTTCCAGATTTGCAAACTTGAATAAAATATTCTAGCTGACGCAATTCCACAATGCATCCCCCCTTTTGTTAATTTGTTCTTCAGTTTCTTAACCTGGCGATTTTCCAGACACCATCCTTGCTGATCAGTACTATTACTTATTGCTTACCATATGAAGTGCTCATCCGCTGGTGGTAATGAGAGTGATCGTGGTAATTGCTGAACTTCTCTGTAATAAACATTATATGAAGGAAACTATCATGTAATATATCCGCTACATTTCAGGTGAAGGTTACTAGATTTTAGGGTTGGTCCGTCGGGGGAACACAGGGAGGTATAATAAGATCTAAGGTTGGGCGTAAGCCCAGTTTAGGGCTCTTAAGAGGATCATTTGTGTCAATGGCACACAATTTCCTTCGAACGCGATAAAAGCCCCCTGAGAGGTAACTTAAGCCCTGAGATAGCCTCCGAAACAGAGTGTTTTTAACTTTTATATCCTTGATTTCCTTGAAACAACAAAGGAGCCCAGTTTATTACTCCGGGCTCCTTTATGCTTAGTTAAGAAGTTACAACCAATATCATTCCGTTACTTTTAGTACTTTTGTTGGCCACAGCACAAAAGCTACACCAAATCGGCGCTCTTGGACCTTGAACTTAAATCAGCAAAATCTTATATAGCGAGCTGTCCCGCTCCTCAAAAACAACTAATGGCTTCGCCCCCAACCAGGGACGAAGCCATTAACTTTGCTTTGTTCAGCTATATTCTTAAAATGTCGAGACACCAACTCTATTGCCAAAACACTGGTGTAAAGGCTCCAACAATAATGTCTAGCACTAACTTTAATGTCACCAGATAGAAGTTGTCGGTCGTCGTGTTGTCGTCGTCGACAATTCCTTTATTCCCCTTACTCCACCGTTACGCTTTTCGCCAAATTCCGCGGCTTGTCGACGTCGTTGCCTCTGGCGAGCGATGCGTAGTAGGACAGCAGCTGCAGCGGCACAACCGACAGGGCAGGCGTCAGCAGCGGCAGCGTCTTAGGAATCGCAAACGCCTGATCTACCGACTTCAGCAAACCTGCGACATTTTCTTCATGGGTAATCGCCATGATGTCCGCGCCGCGTGCGTTCACTTCCTTGATGTTGCTGACCGTTTTCTCCAGAACGGCTTCCTGGGTTGCCAGGGCAATAACCGGAATGCCTTCCTCGATCAGCGCCAGCGTACCGTGCTTCAGTTCACCCGCAGCGTACGCTTCGGAGTGAATATAAGAGATTTCTTTCAATTTCAGCGAACCTTCTTGCGCTACCGCGTAGTCCAGTCCGCGACCGATAAAGAATAAGTGCTCATGCTTGGAAATATGCTCTGCATAGGCTTTAATGGCATCCGGCTTGGCCAGCATGCTCTCCACCTGCTCCGGCAGAGCCTGCATAGCAGCTACGATCTGAGCCACCGCTTCCGGCGTCTGCGTGCCGCGAACCTCGGCAAGGTACAGCGCCAGCAGATAGAACGCGATCAGCTGCGACGTATACGCCTTAGTGGATGCTACGGCAATTTCCGGGCCGGCCAGCGTCACGATGACGTCGTCGGCGTCACGGGCGATCGAGCTGCCCACCACGTTGGTGATGGCCAGTACGTGTGCGCCGTTTGCTTTGGCTTCACGCATCGCAGCGAGCGTATCCGCCGTTTCACCGGATTGGCTGACGACGATGACCAGCGTTTCCGGCGTTACGATTGGAGAGCGGTAACGGTATTCCGACGCTACATCCGTCTCTACCGGAATGCGTACCAGCGATTCAATCGCGCTGCGTCCCACGAGACCTGCATGGTATGCTGTACCGCAGGCAATGATTTGAATGTTGCGGATATTTTTGATCTGATCGGCCGTCAGCTTCAGCTCTGGCAGAACTACCTTTTTACCCGACTCGTCAATCCGTCCGCGCATCGTGTCGCGATAAGCTTTCGGCTGCTCATGGATCTCTTTCAGCATGAAATGCTCAAAGCCGCCTTTTTCCGCCGTCACTGCATCCCAGTCGACATGAATCATTTCCCGAGAAATAAAATTCCCCTCAATGGTCATCAATTCGACAGAATCCTGCGTCAATACGGCCATCTCACCGTCATTCAAAATATATACTTTACGCGTATATTGAAGAATTGCCGGAATATCCGATCCGATGAAGTTCTCTCCTTCGCCAATCCCGATAATCAGCGGGCTTGCTTGACGCACAGCCACGAGTTTATCCGGTTCGTACTCGGTCAATACACCGAGGGCAAAGGCGCCGCGCATATAACCGATGGCCTTCTGAACCGCTTTGACGATATCGCCGTCGTATTCGCGGGCAATCAGGTGGGAAATAACCTCCGTATCGGTCTCCGACACGAAATGATGTCCCTGGCTGATCAGCTCATCCTTCAGCTCCAGATAATTTTCGACAATGCCGTTATGCACGACCGAAAATTTATGGCTGTTGTCCGTATGCGGATGAGAGTTCACGTCCGATGGCTTGCCATGAGTAGCCCAGCGCGTATGCCCGATGCCGGCACTTCCCACCAGCGGTGTCCCTTCCAGCTTGGACTCCAGATTGGCCAAACGTCCTTGCGCCTTGGCAATTTGCAATCCCTGGTTGGTGAACACGGCAATACCCGCAGAATCGTACCCGCGGTACTCCAGCTTCTTCAGACCCTCGATCAATACCGCTTGCGTATCCTTTTTACCAATATATCCGACAATACCACACATAGTTAATATCCTCCGTTCACTTCTTCGAATTGGGTTTTAGAAGAGTACGGGAGCATAAAGGTGCGGCATAGCTCAGGAATGTACAGGAAAACGAACATTGTATTCAGTTATACAAGGTGCATTCACGAATGTACATCCTAGCATCGCCGCATCTCTTATGCGCTTGCCCGCACACTCATGAAAAATGATCACTATTTTCTAACACCCACTGGAAACGTTGTGTGAACGGTCGCCCGTTCATTTTCCGTTTCGAGTTTTACGGCTGTGGTGTATCACCGGGAGGTCCCCGCGAACAATTCGAACACCTCCACCTCGTCAACTTGATGCTGCCGTGAATCCGAAGCGTCGTGCTCCTTCCGATTCTTCCCCGCGCAAGCCCAAGTTCTGGCGCTATTGTTGCTAACCTCACGACCCTCGCTTTCTGTTTCGTAATGACATTTACTAATTATATTCATGTCATCTCCGTTTTGCAATCGGGCTGATAGCCCCAAATCGGAGTCCCCGTTATATACCCTGTAAAAAAGCCGATGAAACCGCAATTCTAGTCTCACCGGCCTATGGCATTTATGCTTTATTTTATAGAAAAAACCAACATTTACCTGCTATACTAGTTCCCGTTTCACCACATCGACGATTT
The DNA here is from genome assembly GCF_002968895.1 of Paenibacillus sp. AR247. Lineage (NCBI taxonomy): Bacteria > Bacillati > Bacillota > Bacilli > Caryophanales > Paenibacillaceae > Paenibacillus > Paenibacillus sp. AR247. The sequence goes on from NZ_PCZT01000021.1 coordinate 115,203, forward strand.
GGGAGACATACTGATCCAGGTCCTCCTTATTAGGACCTTCAGCCATGACGCGGATCAGCGATTCCGTGCCGGAAGGACGAACCAATACCCGGCCGTTATCCCCAAGGATCCCCTCAACGGCTTGAATAGCATCCTTAATGGCCGCATTGCCTTCATACTTGCTCTTGTCCTCTACCCGTACGTTCACCAACACCTGAGGGTACTTGCGCATCATCGTTCTCAGTTCGCTCAGCTTTTTGCCCGAAGCTTGGATCGTATCCACCAGCTGGATCGCGGTCAGAATGCCGTCACCGGTCGTATTGTAGTCCAGGAAAATAACATGCCCGGACTGCTCTCCGCCCAAGTTATAGCCACCTTTACGCATTTCCTCCATCACATAACGGTCGCCGACAGCCGTTTTGGCCGTTTTCAGCGCCAGCTTCTCGGTCGCTTTATAAAAACCGATGTTGCTCATGACGGTCGATACGATGGTGCCGTTGTTCAGCTTACCCTGCTTGTTCATAGCGTCGCCGCAAATACAGAGGATGAAATCGCCGTCAACTTCCTCGCCCTGATCGTCAATCGCGATCAGACGGTCCGCATCGCCATCGAAGGCAAGACCCAGGTCTGCCTTAGCCTTCAGCACTTCTTCTCTCAGCTTTTCCGGGTGGGTGGATCCGCAGTGGTCATTGATGTTCAACCCATTTGGCTCGGTGCCGATCGTAACCACCTCTGCGCCGAGCTCCTCAAACAGCTTAGGAGCCAGCTCGTAAGCGGCGCCGTTGGCACAGTCGAGTACGATCTTCAGCCCGTCAAAGCTGTGGGAAATCGTCGTTTTCAAATACTCCAAATATTTATATTTCGATTCATTATCGACAATAACATTGCCCAGATCCTTGCCAATCGGACGCGGAAGCGTATCTTCGGCTGCGTCCATCAGCTCTTCGATTTTCAGTTCGGTCTCGTCGGACAGCTTGAAGCCGTCCCCGCCGAAGAACTTAATGCCGTTATCTTCGACCGGATTGTGGGAAGCCGAAATCATAACGCCGGCGTCCGCCTTTAACAACCGTGTAATATACGCCACCGCTGGTGTAGATACAACACCTACACGGATAACATGCGCCCCGATGGACAGCAGACCCGCAACCAGTGCCGATTCCAGCATAACTCCCGAAATCCGGGTATCCATTCCAATGACAACCGTAGGTTTCTCCACGTCCCCGGTCAACACATAACCGCCGCAGCGTCCAATGCTGTAAGCCATTTCGGCCGTCAGTTCTTTATTGGCAACACCGCGTACTCCATCAGTTCCAAAATATTTCCCCATAATTGATCTCCTTTTTGAGTGCATCTCTAGTTACTATATGTGTTCGTTCAGATCAGGGTGAGCCGGTATCTGTCTGTGGCTCCTGCCCTTCCGGCGGCGTGGTGTCACCCGCCGTTCCATTGTTGTCTGTCTCATCCACGTTCGTCGAATCCGTCTCGGACCCT
>NZ_PCZT01000021.1:116772-123177 GCF_002968895.1 Paenibacillus sp. AR247
ACCTGCAGGTTCACCTGATGCGTACCGGGCGTTCAGGTTACCAACACTGGCGATGAGCTGAATGTCATCCTTTGTCAGGCTGTTCAGCAGTCCAGGAGCGCCGCTCAGCTTAAGCGACATGGTGCCGCTTGCCGGGCTCTTGATCGCGGCCTGCACGTCAGAGCCGGCCCCGCTGATCTTAATCGGAATGTCGTCAATCACCCGCTGAGAGTTGGACACCGTGGTGATTTCAACCTCCATAGAGCTCGGCTCGATTTTCTCAAAACCCTGCGGCGGCGTCAAGTCCACAGGAAGTACCATTGTTCCCGCTTCCTTGATCTGCCCCAAATCCACATCGACGTCATTATAGGACTTTATTCCCGCAAGCGCATCTTGAGAACCGTACAGCTTCACGGTAGTCACGCTTGGCTGAGCCTTGGAAATCACGAGGCCGTCAGGCAGTTGGCCGGAATAGTGCAGTTCGATCGGCACCTCTTTGTATGGCGGCGTAATCGGTACGATCACGGAGATGGTTGACGGCTCAATTACCGCCCCCTCAATTTCCTTCCCCTGCTTGTCCAACGCGGTCAGCTTCACCCGCTTTTCCTTAATCGTTGCGTCTTCGCCATCAATGGATACCGATCCTTGAATCTTATCGACCCTTTTCAGGTCGCTTTCAGGCAGCGTAACAGACACCGTAGCCGGTTCCATCGTAATGCTGCCCATTTGATAACCTGCTGCCGGCTCCCCGCTCGTCACGATCGATACCGGGAAAGACGATGTATCCCTTTTTTCAATATTGACAGTCACGGTTGACGGCTGAACGTTGACCACCTCAATTCCCGAAGGAACGTCTACGGTCAGCGGCAGCGTGCTGGTGCCTACTTTGACTTTGCTCAGGTCCAGCCTTACTTTATAATCTTCCGAGTACATCGAGAGCAGGTCCGACTTTTTCCCTTTGACCTCAAGCTGAACCTGATCCGTGTCCATGGCGCTCAGAATATACTTCTTCTCATCCAGTCCAAAAGCCTGTACCTTCACATTATCAATGATTCGTGAATCAATTTTAGCGGTAGGCGTAGGCGTCACATCGTTCAAATGAACCATGCTCCAGAGCAAAATACTTACGGCAAGCGCCAGCACTTTCGAAATATTGTTGTTATTGATCCACTTATTCATGATTATCATTCCCCTTCCGCTTCCAGAAAACAGGACGTTTTTCTTTCGCAGAGGAATTTGGACGGAGCTCTTCATACAGTTTCGATATTAAGGATTCTTCTTTAATATCACGAACGACCTGACCGTTAATGGCCAACGATATTTGTCCGGTTTCCTCCGATACGACGATGGACACCGCATCCCCTACTTCACTGATCCCGATGGCCGCCCGGTGCCGGGTGCCCAGCTCCTTGCTGATAAAAGGATTCTCGGACAGCGGCAAATAGCAGGCGGCAGCGGCGATCTGTTGGTTCTGAATGATCACGGCACCGTCATGGAGAGGTGTATTCGGTATAAAAATGTTAATGAGCAGCTGGGAGCTCACCATTGACTGCATAGGAATCCCGGACTCCGTATATTCATTGAGACCTGTCTCCCGTTCAAATACGATTAACGCTCCGATCTTTCTGCGAGCCAAATAGTTCACGGCCTTAATGACTTCGCTGATCAGCTTATTGAGCTGTTCATCTTCCGCCGATGAGCGGCCAAACAGCTTGCCCCGCCCCAACTGCTCCAGCGCCCGCCGAAGCTCCGGCTGAAAGATGATAAAGATCGCCAAAATGCCAAAGTTAAATATCTGATTCATAAGCCATTTAAGGGTGTACAGATCAAACCATGTACTGAGCGCCCAGATGATGACTAGGAACAGAATCCCTTTCAACAGCTGAACCGCCCGGGTCCCCCTGACAAGCAAAATGACCTGATAAATGATATATGTAACGATGGCGATGTCAATGATATCTTTAATAGACTCTTTCCACGTTAAGTCCGCAAAATAACTCATACTTAGGCCCCCATACTCCCCTTCATGATGATGGGTCTCTATGTCATTTAATTTCCCCTATATTACCTAGGTTATAACGTACACCTTCAGGTTGCAAGCGGCCGCGGTTTTAAATTGGAACCATTTATAAATTTTTGCCTAACAAAAAAGACGCCCGCTTTGTCCCAAAGAGGCGCCAATATCCACAAATATCAAGATTTACTAACGATAGGCGACATCAGAGAACATGTTTGTGATTTTATACCATATCCAGTCCATCGCCTGATCAATGCTCTTCACCTGACCCGAAATATGGGCGGTTGAGGCTTGGTACAGCGATCCATCGATGACCGTCAAATTACCTTGGACGTCACCATAGATCTGAGTCTTTCCATTTTCTACCGTCAAATTGCCCGCAATACTCTTGCCTTCAGGCACGATGACCGTGTTCCCTTCAATGACAACTTGATCCAGATCACTGCCTTTAACCACCAGTTGGGTATCCTGATCCCAGAAGCTCACGGTACTAAACAGCATCACTAAGACAAATATAGCCGCGGCTGTAATGGCCGGATGTCTCTTGACCCATGTAAGCCATAGCTGCTGCTTCTTCTGCTTCGGGAGAGAATTCATGATCCGCTCAGTCAGCTCAAGAGATGCAGACGGCGTATGGTGCGTCAGTGAGTACATCAGCATATCCGTCTGTTCCAGCTCTTTAAACTGCATCCGACAGTCAGGGCAGGACAGCATATGGGTCTTAAGCTCCAACTGCTGCTCCTTGGACAAGTCGTCATCTAAATAATCATGCATTAAAGAGACGGCTAATTTGCAATCCATTCTGAGCCAATCCTTTCATTAATATGAATGTATTCAATCTCCCCGGTTCAGGGGCACAGGTCAGTTTCATTTGTAATACGTACAGGTTCTGAAGAAGTTTCAAAACCGAAGCTCGTTTTCTATAATTTGGGCTCTAATTTTTTGCGCAAAAATTCGCGACCCCGGTGCACCCTCGTTTTAATCGTTGTTACGGGCATTCCCAGCACATCGCTGATTTCCTGCAAGGACAAATCCTGCAAATACCGAAGGACCATGACCGACTTATACTTCGCCGGAAGGCTCTCGATCGCTTCGTAAATGATCTGCTGCGTCTCCGAGATCAGCGTCTCGCTCTCAGGCGTCCGGTTATCGCTTGGAATCATCGAATACCCGTCCATACCTTCCTGGTCGTTCATCTCAGCATCGAGGGAATAGGTCGGTTTCCTTTTCCTCAGCCGGTCGATGCATAAATTGGTTCCGATGCGGTAAATCCATGTGGAGAATTTCTGATTCTGGTCATACCTGTCCAAATTTTTATATACGCGTAAAAAAGTCTCCTGAACGACGTCCTCCGCTTCGTGGCGGTTGTTCAGCATCCTGTAAGCCAGATGATAAATTTTGTCCTTGTACAGTTCCACAATTTCGGCAAACGCCCGCTGGTCTCCTTTCAGAGCCACGACAACAATTTATTTTTCCATTCAAATCGTAAATGAAGTCTCTCTAAAAAGCAAGACAAGCCGTATAACAGAACAATAGGAAAGCCGCAGCACCTGGGGTTCAGGCACTGAGCTTTCCTATTCTGGCTTCAGGGATGCTTATTGAAGTAATCGTATCATCAGCCTGTGTTCCGGAGTCCCGAGGCAATGCCGTTGATCGTGAGCAGAACCTCACGCAGCAATTCTGCATTATCCTCATCCTGTTCGCGCAGTCCGCGGAGCTCGCTGAGCAGCTGTACCTGCAAATAGCTGAGCGGATCCACATAAGGATTGCGGAGGCGGATCGATTCCTGAATGACAGGCACATTATCCAGAATTTCTTTTTGTCCTGTAATTTTCAAAATCAGCTCTGATGTCAGCTTGAACTCTTCCTCTATCAGTCCGAAGATACGGCGGCGTGCCTCATCGTTGCGGGCCATGCCGGCGTATTCCTTGGCAATGACCATATCCGCCTTGGCGATCGCCATTTGAAGGGAATCGATCAAGGAAGTGAAGAAGGAGAACTTCTCGTACATCTCCTGCATCACCTTCAGATTCTCTTCCTTGTTCTGATAAAAGTTCTGAAGGCCTGTACCCGCGGCGTACCATGCAGGAAGCAGGTAGCGGCTTTGGGTCCACGAGAACACCCACGGAATGGCGCGCAGATCTTCAAAACGGTCGGTATTCTTCCGCTTGGAAGGACGCGAACCGATGTTCAGCTCTCCGACTTCAGGAAGCGGCGTGGATTCCTTGAAGAATGCCAGGAAATCCGGATCACGGAAGATCAGATCCTGGTACTTATTCCGGGAAACCTCGGACATCTCGCGCACGATCTCATCCCAATGGGCTTCGTTTGCGTCATCCTCTTCCGGCGAACGCGCGTTGATTGCTGCCGTCACCAGCGCCGATGTTGCCTGTTCCAAACTGCGGTAAGCAATGCCCTTCAACGAATAGCGCGAGGAAATGACCTCACCCTGCTCGGTGATCTTGATGCCTCCGCCGATGGTAGAAGCCGGCTGAGCCAGAATGCTCCGGTTCAGCGGCATGCCGCCGCGACCCAACGATCCGCCGCGTCCGTGGAAAAATTTCAGCTTAATGCCGAACTCGCTGGCGACAGCCGTCAGCTCTTTCAGAGCAACCCGCAGTTCCCAGTTGGCTGTAACCGCGCCGCCGTCCTTGTTGCTGTCGGAGTAACCCAGCATAATTTCCTGAAGGTCGTTCCGGGCCGTAATGCTCTGACGATAAATCGGCAGTTTGAAAAGCCGTCTCATAATTTCCGGAGCGGCGTGCAGGTCCTCTATGGTCTCGAACAACGGAACCGCCTGCAATGTACATTCTACGGTACCATCCGGAACTTGCCGGAACAGCCCGACTTCTTTGGCGAAGACCATGACTTCCATAATGTCACTGGCTCCTTCAGCCATACTGATCAGGTAGCTGGTAATGCAATCTTTACCGTAATCCTGCTGTGCTTCCTTGACTACCCGGAATACATCCAGGCACTCTTTGGTGCTTGGGCTGTAGTCCTGATATACCGACGAGATCGGTCTCGGTTCGCTCAGCAGCTTCGTGAGCAGCTCAATCTTCTCCTCTTCGGAAAGCGCTGCATAGTCAGGCGTAATGTTGCTCTTCTCCAGGACCTCTTTCATCGCATTCTCATGTTCCTGGCTGTGCTGACGGATATCCAGCGCCGCCGTATGGAACCCGAACAGCTCAACCTGGCGAATTAGCTTCTTGATATAAGTATCTGCTACATAGTCCGCAAAATGGAAGCGAAGACTGCGGTCAATAATGCTCAGGTCTTCAATAAACTCCGCTGGCGAAGCATAGGACTCGGCAGTTCCTTTTTTACTGTCGTCCAGGACGTTCGCGATTTTCTCCATCATGTAAACCAGTTTGATACGGTATGGTTCCTTCTCATTGTTCCAAATATCCCTTTTTGTAACGGTTACATTTGCACGGTCCCGCTCAATGGAATCCTGAAGTTCCTTGGAAACTTCTACTATGGAAGTGCTGAAGCTCAAATACTGCATATATTCAACTAAAATGCGCTGATATTCCCGAATAGCCAGCTTGCGCTGCATACGAAGCGTCTGCGAAGTGATCTCGGCCGTCACAGATGGGTTACCGTCACGGTCGCCGCCGATCCATGAGCCGAATTTCAGGTACGTAGGCGCGTGCCAGAGGTGTCCCGGATAATACTTGGTCAAGCAGCGTTCCAATTCCTGATAGACGTCAGGCAGAACGTGGAACAGCGTCTCATGGAAGTAATACATTCCGTTCCGGACCTCATCCAGTACCGTAGGCTTACGGGCTCTAAGCTCATCCGTCTGCCACAGCGTAATGACTTCGTTCAGCAGCTTCTCCCGAAGCTGTTCGCGCTCGCGGAACGTAAGAGTCGGATTGTCCAGCAGCATGACATCTTCGGAAATCCGTTTATGAATATCCAGAATCGCTCTGCGCATGGCTTCCGTCGGATGGGCGGTCATTACCAGTTCCAAGGACAGGCTCTCAATAATGTCCTGAACTTCTTCGACCGTAAAGTTCCGCTCTTTTAGTTCCTTGATGGCCATCTCGATCGAATCGGGCTGAGCACTTTCTCCAGCTGAGCGCTCATAGTCCCGTTTTCTGCGGATCCGATGATTTTGCTCGGCTATATTCACAAGCTGGAAGTAAATCGCAAAAGCACGAATCACCTGATGGCGAATATCCGGCTCAAGGGTTTCAACCATCTTTTTGAATTCTTCATACAATTCAGGCAAAAAAACAGAACGTAAAGATTTGCTTGTTTCACGGATCTTCTCAACGATATCTAAGAGTTCATTGCCCCCTTGATGGACAAGCACTTCCCCGAGTACTGTTCCCCAAGAATCGCACGTCACGCCGCAGCAAGTGTTGAATTGCTTTTGTCGCGGTTACCGAAGTTCAGTCATG
>NZ_PCZT01000021.1:123277-124481 GCF_002968895.1 Paenibacillus sp. AR247
ACGTCACGCCGCAGCAAGTTGTTTGAATTGCTTTTGTTCGCGGTTACCGTAAGTTCAGTCATGCTACTCCTCCCGTCTCTATCCCGTCTGTATTGCTTTCTCTTTGTTCATACTTTCTTAACATCATACAATAAATCACATCGAAAATCTGCACTTTTATTAAATAAAGCGCAGATTTTCGCGTAAAAACACGATGCAAAATATGTATTTTCATTCAGTCATGCCTAATTCCTGACATATGGTTTACCAGATGTTATGGATAATACGGTAGTTTTCATTCTAAATAAAATACCGCATTGAGTTTATTTATGCATAGCCCAGATGCTTCATCCACTATTTACCACGTTAGTTAACTCTTTAAACAAATCATCTCGTTAATATTTAACATGAGGTTAGTTTAACGAAAAATGTCTTTGGACCTTATCATTAACAGCAGATGATTTAACTGTACTCTCTTGTTCATATAGATGTTAGTTCATTGATCAACATAGAACACATATAAAGGAATCATGGGCATACCCAATATTAGATTGTTTTTAGCTAGGCATAATAAAGATTTTTAAGAATGCAATCGTGTGGGTTATTAACCCTCCACTTAAAAGGGCTAGAGGAGCAAATAAGGCGGTTATAGAGGCAATCAGGTAAAACCTCAGAGAGGTACCTTGTAAACGTGCATAACAGCCCTTGAGGGCATCTCAAATTTAAAAGCGGACCTTCGGCCCGCCGCAGAGGTAGATGTTGACGCGCGTCCTGAGCGGGTTCCTTCACTGAAGCCGGCACGGACGGTCGTACACACGCTGCATGGGCTCTCTCCCACACTACCGCTCTAAACAAAAATACGCCTTTCGGCGTTATGTTTTATGTATGGAGCGGGTGATGGGAATACTCAACACCCACGCTGCGTAGGTTCTCTCCCACACAACCGCTCTAAACAAAAAAACGCCTTTCGGCGTTATGTTTTATGTATGGAGCGGGTGATGGGAATACTCAACATCTCGATTAAAAAGCGGACCTTCGGCCCGCCACAGAGGTAGATGTTGACGCGCGTCCTGAATGGGTTCCTTCAGTGTAGCCGGCACGGACTGTCGTACCCACGCTCCGTAGGTTCTCTCTCACACTACCGCTCCATAACAAAAAAACGCCTTTCGGCGTTATGTTTTATGTATGGAGCGGGTGATGGGAATCGAACCCACGCTATCAGCTT
>NZ_PCZT01000022.1:0-2932 GCF_002968895.1 Paenibacillus sp. AR247
TTGGATAAGCCCTCGACCGATTAGTATTGGTCAGCTCCATGCATTGCTGCACTTCCACCTCCAACCTATCTACCTCGTCGTCTACAAGGGGTCTTACATACTGGGAAATCTCATCTTGAGGGGGGCTTCACGCTTAGATGCTTTCAGCGCTTATCCCGTCCGTACGTAGCTACCCAGCCATGCTCCTGGCGGAACAACTGGTGCACCAGCGGTACGTCCATCCCGGTCCTCTCGTACTAAGGACAGCTCCTCTCAAATTTCCTACGCCCACGACAGATAGGGACCGAACTGTCTCACGACGTTCTGAACCCAGCTCGCGTACCGCTTTAATGGGCGAACAGCCCAACCCTTGGGACCTACTTCAGCCCCAGGATGCGATGAGCCGACATCGAGGTGCCAAACCTCCCCGTCGATGTGGACTCTTGGGGGAGATAAGCCTGTTATCCCCAGGGTAGCTTTTATCCGTTGAGCGATGGCCCTTCCATGCGGTACCACCGGATCACTAAGCCCGACTTTCGTCCCTGCTCGACTTGTAGGTCTCGCAGTCAAGCTCCCTTCTGCCTTTGCACTCTTCGAATGATTTCCAACCATTCTGAGGGAACCTTGGGGCGCCTCCGTTACTCTTTAGGAGGCGACCGCCCCAGTCAAACTGCCCACCTGACACTGTCCCCATACCGGATTACGGTACCAGGTTAGAACCTAGATACGATCAGGGTGGTATCCCAACGGCGCCTCCACCCAAGCTGGCGCTCAGGTTTCAAAGGCTCCCACCTATCCTGTACAGATCGTACCCAAATCCAATATCAAGCTGCAGTAAAGCTCCATGGGGTCTTTCCGTCTTGTCGCGGGTAACCTGCATCTTCACAGGTATTAAAATTTCACCGGATCTCTCGTTGAGACAGCGCCCAAGTCGTTACGCCATTCGTGCGGGTCAGAATTTACCTGACAAGGAATTTCGCTACCTTAGGACCGTTATAGTTACGGCCGCCGTTTACTGGGGCTTCGGTTCACAGCTTCGGGATTGCTCCCTAACCGCTCCCCTTAACCTTCCAGCACCGGGCAGGCGTCAGCCCGTATACTTCGCCTTGCGGCTTCGCACAGACCTGTGTTTTTGCTAAACAGTCGCTTGGGCCTTTTCACTGCGGCCCCCTCGTGCTATTCACACTACCGGGGCACCCCTTCTCCCGAAGTTACGGGGTCATTTTGCCGAGTTCCTTAACGAGAGTTCTTCCGCGCGCCTTAGAATTCTCTTCTCGCCTACCTGTGTCGGTTTGCGGTACGGGCACCTTCACCTGGTTAGAGGCTTTTCTTGGCAGTGTGAGATCATGACCTTCGGTACTATAATTTTCCCTCCCCATCACAGCCCAGCCTTAATAGTGTGCGGATTTGCCTACACACCAGCCTCACTGCTTGGACGAGCATCCATCAGCTCGCGTCACTACCCTCCTGCGTCACCCCATCACTCATAACGGTTTACGGTGGTACAGGAATTTCAACCTGTTGTCCTTCGATTACGCCTGTCGGCCTCACCTTAGGTCCCGACTTACCCTGAGCGGACGAGCCTTCCTCAGGAAACCTTGGGCTTTCGGCGGATCAGATTCTCACTGATCTTTTCGTTACTCATACCGGCATTCTCACTTGTATACGCTCCAGCACTCCTTACGGTATACCTTCAACGCTGTATACAACGCTCCCCTACCCCTGATGCATACGCATCAAGCCATAGCTTCGGTGGTGTGTTTAGCCCCGTTACATTTTCGGCGCAGAGTCACTCGACCAGTGAGCTATTACGCACTCTTTCAATGGTGGCTGCTTCTAAGCCAACATCCTGGTTGTCTGTGCAACTCCACATCCTTTCCCACTTAACACACACTTGGGGACCTTAGCTGATGGTCTGGGCTGTTTCCCTTTTGACAATGGATCTTAGCACTCACTGTCTGACTCCCGGTTACAAGTCTATGGCATTCGGAGTTTGACTGAGCTTGGTAACCCTTGCGGGCCCCGCACCCAATCAGTGCTCTACCTCCACGACTCTATTCACCGAGGCTAGCCCTAAAGCTATTTCGGGGAGAACCAGCTATCTCCGAGTTCGATTGGAATTTCTCCGCTACCCCCACCTCATCCCCGAATTTTTCAACATTCGTGGGTTCGGGCCTCCAGTGCGTGTTACCGCACCTTCACCCTGGACAGGGGTAGATCACACGGTTTCGGGTCTACGTCCACGTACTACATCGCCCTATTCAGACTCGCTTTCGCTGCGGCTCCGGCTTCTCACCTTAACCTTGCACGGGAACGTAACTCGCCGGTTCATTCTACAAAAGGCACGCCATCACCCATAAACAGGGCTCTGACTTCTTGTAAGCACACGGTTTCAGGTTCTATTTCACTCCCCTTCCGGGGTGCTTTTCACCTTTCCCTCACGGTACTGTTTCACTATCGGTCGCTAGGGAGTATTTAGCCTTAGCAGATGGTCCTGCCAGATTCATACGGGGTTTCACGTGCCCCGCACTACTCGGGATCCGTCTCGGAGGGAACTGACTTTCGGCTACAGGGCTTTTACCTTCTATGCCGGGCCTTTCCAGACCTCTTCGCCTAACCAGTTCCTTTGTAACTCCATGTGAGACGTCCCACAACCCCGGCCAGCAAGCTGACCGGTTTAGGCTGTTCCGCGTTCGCTCGCCGCTACTGACGGAATCACTCTTGTTTTCTCTTCCTCAGGGTACTTAGATGTTTCAGTTCCCCTGGTATGCCTCACCATAACCTATGTATTCAGTTATGAGTGACTGACTATTACATCAGCCGGGTTTCCCCATTCGGACATCCCCGGATCAAAGCTTGCTTACAGCTCCCCGAGGCAGTATCGTTGTTCGCCACGTCCTTCATCGGCTCCTAGCGCCTAGGCATCCTCCGTGTGCTCTTAGTAGCTTAACCA
>NZ_PCZT01000022.1:3032-3227 GCF_002968895.1 Paenibacillus sp. AR247
GTTTTGCGCTAGGCGCAAAGCCAAAGGCTCTCATCGTTCAAAACACTCGTCTGCTACTTAAAACTTTACTTGTTGTGACACAAGTTCAGCTAAAAGGATATTTCTAAAACGCAGATTCGTTTCGTTATCTAGTTTTCAAGGATCAAATCATCCAGTCTCGCGACCAGACCTATATCATACCAAAATCCTGAATCA
>NZ_PCZT01000023.1:1603-4963 GCF_002968895.1 Paenibacillus sp. AR247
AGAGCAAGCTCTCCATCAAGTCCGCTCGACTTGCATGTATTAGGCACGCCGCCAGCGTTCGTCCTGAGCCAGGATCAAACTCTCCAAGAAAGTTTGTAGCTCATTTTGAATCTGACGAGATTGATTTAATCTCAAATAGTATATCATGCTCTCAGCAAGCTTGCAAGCTTTTTTTATATTTCTTTTAAAAAGCTGTGTTATCAACATTCCTGCTTTAAGAGGGCAAGAAATAATATAACACAGCCATTAATATGAAGTCAACTATTTACGAAGAAATAATTTCGTTGATACATAACTGTCTTTGCTGAATCAGATTGATAATTTGTCCGTTGACAGAGACCATAGGCCGTGTCGGATGATTGCGGTCCGTGAAGACAATTTCTCCAATCTGATCATTGCTTAATCGGACAACGGTACCGTTATGAAATTCCGTCACTTTGCTGATCAAAGTGCTGACGATACTTGGATCCAACTTACCAAAAGCTTCTGCATGAATTTGCTCCAGCACCAGGTACGGAGATTGGGCTTTCTGGTATACGCGATTCAGCGTCATGGCGTGGAATATATCAACGATGCCAACAATTTTCGCATAGATGTGAATCTTGCCTCCATCCAGCCGGAGAGGATACCCTGTGCCGTCTACTTTTTCATGATGCTGCAGAGCAGCCAAGCGTACGCCCTCATTAATGGCTGTTACATTTTTAAGCAGTTGATAGCCGTAGGTGGTATGTCTCTTCATCTCTCCAACTTCCTCTGCGGTAAGAGGCTGTGGCTTGTACAATACGGCCGGATCGATTTTGAAGTTACCGATATCATGGAATAAGCCTGCAAAAGCAGCCTGCATCCAATCCTTCTGCTGTAACCCGACCCATCTGGCCAGCTGATAGGATGACAATGCACAAAGGACCGCGTGGTGATAAATATAGTCATACTCGCTCATGCTTCTTGGCGAAAAGGTTAATAAATTATAGTCCTTAATCTGTGAAATAAGTGCCTCCAGTTGGCCTCTGAGTTCAAAGATCGGGATCTCTGCCGCAATAACGGAAGGGTATGTGCTTTTTACCAGCTGAATCATTCTGTCATATTCCTCTAGAAAACTGGAACGTTGGACGGTTGTGACTGAGTCCTTTCCGGCCTGAACTGAAGGGACGCTCCGCTGCGGTATCGCCGCTCTGCTGTCAGCGGAACTCTTCGTTTCCTGCTCTCCGTTGTCAACGTCAACCGACTGCACCATAAATGCACGCAGGATTTCTAGGTCTCTCGGCAGCAGTACCGTTCCCTTCTGTAGCAGCAATCCGCCCAATGGCGTGTGAACATCCTTGGATAATTTAAAACCGGGTTTGATTTCTGTAATCGATACGCTGGCCATTGATCCATTCACTCATTTCCGACTCATATGGTGGTAATATACACCAATTATATTACGGATAAGAACGCTGTACAATCGCCTGCTTTCCATATGAAGCCAAGAAAAAAGAGCATGAATCTGATGGAATCAGACTCATGCTCTTAGCGTTTGCCGTATTAACGGAATTATTCTTCGTCCGGTGCCTCATCCGAAGCATCCGTCATTTCAGGTGCAGGTGCTCCGGTGTCGTCAGGCTCCGCGCCTTCTTCCGATCCGTTGCCGACCTCTTGCCCTTCGATCAAGACTACGTCTTCATCGTCCGGATCGTCGCTCTTATCGACGCGGCATACGGTCGCTACAGCATCATCCTCACGGATGTTAATCAGCTTCACGCCTTGCGTGTAGCGTCCCATCGTGGAGATTCCCTCCATGCTGGTTCGGATCAACGTGCCACTGGTGGTAATGATCATCAGGTCTTCCTCGGACTTCACGACCTTCAGCCCAACCACAGGTCCGTTCTTGTCCGTGACGTTGATGGTTTTAATCCCCTTACCGCCACGCGTTTGCGAACGGTAATCGCTGGCAGGGGTACGCTTGCCGTATCCCTTGGACGTTACGATCAGGACATCCAGCTCTTTATCGATGACGTCCATGCCGATCACCGAGTCGCCTTCATCCAGGGTAATCCCTTTAACCCCTGTCGCTCCGCGCCCCATCGACCGCACATCATGCTCAGAGAAGCGGATAGACATGCCGTGGGCTGTACCCATGATCATTTCCTGCTTACCATCCGTCAGCTTGACTTCAATCAAGCAGTCGTCTTCGCGCAAGTTGATCGCGATTAGGCCGCCTTTGCGGATATTCACGTAATCCTCAAGAGGCGTCTTCTTCACAACCCCGCTGCGGGTAACGAAGAACAGGTATTTGTCATCCTCAAACTCGGAGACCGGAATCACGGCATTGATCGTCTCTCCCTGTTCGATCTGAATGAGGTTAATAATCGCCGTTCCCCGGGCGGTACGGCCCAGTTCAGGAATTTCGTACGCCTTCAGGCGGTACACCTTACCCCGATCCGTGAAGAACATCAGGTAATTATGCGAGTTGGTGACGAAGAGATGCTCGACAAAGTCCTCATCCTTCATATCAAGCCCTGTTACCCCACGTCCGCCGCGTTTCTGGCTGCGATAGGTGTTAGCAGGCAAGCGTTTGATGTATCCGGTATGCGTGATCGTGATAACCACTTCTTCACGCGGAATCAGATCTTCATCCAAAATGCTGGAATCAGATCTTCATCCAAAATGCTCTCTTCACCAACGGTAATTTCGGTACGGCGCTCGTCGCCGAAGCGCTCTTTGATTTCTTGAAGCTCATTCGTAATAATGTCCAGAACAAGCTGCTCATTCGCGAGAATTTCGCGGTACTCGGCAATCTTCACCATAAGCTCCTGGTATTCGGCCTCGATCTTCTCGCGTTCCAAACCGGTCAGGCGCTGGAGTCTCATTTCCAGAATGGCCTGGGTCTGCTCAAGGCTTAGGCTGAAACGCTCTATCAAACGGTCACGGGCAATTTCCGTCGTCTGAGAAGAACGAATAATCGAGATGACTTCGTCCAGATGGTCGAGTGCGATTCGCAAGCCTTCCAAAATATGAGCGCGGGCTTCCGCCTTTTTCAGATCATATTCGGTCCGGCGGCGGATAACTTCAATCTGGTGCTGCAAATAATGGTACAGCGCATCGCGCAACGTCAGAACCTTCGGCTCCTTGTTCACGATCGCGAGCATGTTGATGCCGAACGTGGATTGCAGCGCCGTGTGTTTGTACAAATTATTCAGCATAACGCTCGGATTGACGTCACGGCGCAGCTCGATGACGATTCGCATACCGGTCCGGTCGGATTCGTCACGCAGATCGGTAATACCCTCGATTCTCTTCTCACGAACGAGCTCGGCGATTTTCTCGACCAAACGAGCTTTATTGACCTGGTAAGGAAGCTCGGTCACAATGATACGCGCC
>NZ_PCZT01000023.1:5063-12169 GCF_002968895.1 Paenibacillus sp. AR247
TTATTGTTGACTTCTTCAATCTCGGCTTTGGCCCGCATCGTGACGGATCCACGGCCAGTCTCATATGCCTGACGGATTCCCTGCCGACCTAAAATGAAGCCCCGGGTTGGGAAGTCAGGACCCTTGATATATTCCATCAATTCCAGTGACGTAATGTCGGGGTTCTTGATGAGCGCCTGCACGCCATCAATCACTTCACCCAAGTTATGCGGTGGAATATTGGTGGCCATGCCGACCGCGATTCCCGATACCCCATTGACCAGCAGGTTCGGATAACGTGCCGGAAGCACAACCGGCTCCAGTTCCTCGCCATCATAGTTTTCGGTAAAATCAATTGTCTCTTTGTTGATATCGCGCAGCATCTCGATGGCGATCTTGGAAAGACGAGCCTCGGTGTAACGCATGGCGGCTGCAAAGTCACCGTCAACGGAACCAAAGTTTCCATGGCCTTCAACAAGCATATAACGCATCGAAAAATCCTGTGCCATACGAACCATGGTCTCGTATACAGCCGAGTCACCATGCGGGTGATACTTACCGATGACCTCACCCACGATTCTCGCCGATTTCTTAAATGGTTTATCTGGATACATACCGAGCTCCGACATCGCGTACAGGATACGCCGGTGAACCGGCTTCATCCCGTCCCGCACATCCGGCAAAGCCCGGGAAACAATGACGCTCATCGCATAATCCATAAAGGATTCGCGCATTTCGTCGCGTATGTCCCGATCTTTGATTTGCGAGCCTCTTTCTTCCGCCATGGTGGACCTCCTCCAATTTCTATCAAACCACTAACATGTCTTTTCAGACGATTCATTTAGTACAGCAAATAAAAAATCAATATATGAGGAAAAACGTCTATCGACGTACAGTCTTTGCAGGCTGGGCCTAGCGCCCGTACTTCCGCAAAAGCTCCCATAACTTTCAGGCTTATGCAAAGCCTGTTAAAGTTCAATTCCTTCTTGCCCGAGCGAAACGAAAAGCGCATAACCGCAGGGCAGAAAAGGTGAAATCAACGGACGAGAATCCGCAAACCCACCAACCTTTATTATATTACTTTCACAAAAAGAGCACAATTAAACGTTTGAGCGCCACCAGCTCCGCAGCTGCCCAAGTTCCGTTTCTCTAGGGATTCGCCCGGCCTTCTGTGCCTTTTCCACATATACTGGTAGGGCAATAGGGACGCCTAGTGCTGTTTTGAGCAAACAAAACACCACATCTTTATATTATACCATTGTTTTGCTTGCTTGTCCTATGTTTTACGCCTGTGAACCGCGGAGAAGAAGCTCCGGCCGACAAGCACATAACAAGGCCAATCACGTAGAAAGGATGATATTTCTTGGCGATTCAACGTGTTGCAAGCAAATGGGCGAAAACCCAGGTCCTTTTACAGAATCAACAGGTATCTCCTTACATTCCCTTAACGCAAAAATATACACGCGCTACGCTGGGTAATATGCTTGAAAACACACCTCTTGTATACATTAAGCCGGACCGCGGCACATACGGCAACGGGGTCATGAACGTACAGCGGCACGGTGAACCTGACGCTCCAGCTGGCGAGCAGCCCGCCGAGGGCTCTCCCCACACTGGAGTGGAATATACCTTGCGCTACGGCATACGCTCCGAGACGTACGCGAACCTTGATGCGCTGCATCAGGCCATACACAGGCACACAAGAGGAAAGTTTTATATTATTCAGCAGGGAATCGTGACTTTGAAGTATGAGGAGCGCCAGTTTGATCTGAGAATCCTGACCCAGAGAACACCATACCGCAATTGGGAAACGACAGGGATCATCGGCCGGGTGGCCGCTAAGGACATGATCATCACGAACTACCACGGTGGAGGTTCCGTACGACTGCTGAACGAACTGCTCGAGGGGAACGTAAGCCCTGAAGAAGCCCCTCACTTGGAACGAAAGCTGTATGAGCTGGGTGTAGCCACTGCACAGCAGCTGCAGACCGGATCCTTGAAGTGAATACGCTCCCGGCCATCTTTCCGTTTAAAAAGTTCTTCAAGGATAAAAGCATTTACCGCCGCATAGAACGGTATGCGATCAACTATGGGAGGCTCCCCGGCAGAAGTAAACGGAGAGGCAGCTATTAACAAAACAAGAGAAGCTCCGGTTCCGGAAACTTCTCTTGTTTTGTCTGTCTATATCAATCTTGGGCTGGACTCACCAACAAGTTAAGGTGGGCTTCAAGCTTAAATGTCCAGATTTTTAACTGTTTTTGCGTGTTCGTGAATAAAATCACGCCGCGGTTCAACGCTGTCACCCATTAGGGTGTCGAAAATAAGGTCTGCCTGCATGGCGTCTTCAATCGTCACCTGCAGCATGGTGCGGCTCTCCGGATCCATGGTTGTCTCCCACAGCTGCTCCGGATTCATCTCTCCCAGACCTTTATACCGCTGGATATTAATTTTGGATCCCTCTCCGAACTCAGCGATGATTTCATCGCGCTCCTTCTCGGAACCGGCATAACGGACCGTCTTGTTGCGCTCAATTTTGAAGAGCGGCGGCTGCGCGATGTATACGTATCCCGCTTCCAGCAGCTGGCGCATGTACCGGTAGAAGAAGGTCAGCAGCAGCGTGCGAATGTGCGCGCCGTCGACATCGGCGTCGGTCATGATAATGAGCTTGTGATACCGAGCTTTGCTGATGTCGAAGTCTTCGTCGCCAATGCCCGTACCCATCGCCGTTACGATCGCCCGGATCTCCAAATTAGACAAAATGCGGTCAAGACGCGCCTTCTCAACGTTCAGGATTTTACCGCGGATTGGCAAAATCGCTTGGAAATGCCGGTCGCGTCCCTGCTTGGCGGATCCGCCGGCAGAGTCCCCTTCGACGATGTACAGCTCGCAAATGGACGCATCCTTCGAGGAGCAGTCCGCCAGCTTGCCGGGAAGGGCGCTGACTTCAAGCGCACTCTTGCGGCGCGTCAACTCACGGGCTTTACGTGCAGCTTCGCGCGCACGGGATGCCTGCAGCGCCTTTTCCAAGATCCGCCGGGATACGGCAGGATTCTCTTCCAGGAACTCGGACAGCTTCTCGGAGAAGAGCGATTCCACGATGCCGCGGACTTCACTGTTGCCGAGTTTGGTTTTCGTCTGGCCTTCGAACTGCGGCTCCGGAATTTTGACCGAAATAATGGCTGTCAGGCCCTCGCGCACATCGTCGCCGGACAGATTGGAGCCGTCTTTGACGAGGCCGCTCTTGCGGCAATATTCGTTAATAATCCGGGTCAAGGCGCTCTTGAAGCCGGATTCGTGGGTTCCGCCCTCATGCGTATTGATATTGTTCGCAAAAGAATAAATGTTCTCGGTGTAGCTCTCATTGTACTGCAGCGCGATCTCCGCCTGAATGTTGTCCCGCGAGCCCTCTACATAGATCGGCTGTTCGTGAAGCACTTCCTTTTTCTCATTCAGGAACTTGACGTATTCGATAATACCGCCCTCGTACTTGAAGTAGTTGGAAGCCCCCGTGCGCTCATCGGTCAGCGTCAAAGCAATGCCTTTGTTCAAAAAGGCCAGCTCACGAATCCGCGTCAGGAGAGTATTATAGTCATACTCTGTTGTCTCCGTGAAAATTTCCGGATCCGGCAGGAAGGTAACGGTCGTACCGTGCTCGTCGGTATCCCCGATGACTTTGACGTCATACTGGGGCACGCCGCGATGGTATTCCTGCTGATAGATATGCCCATTCAACCTAACTTGGACAACGACCTTGGAGGACAGTGCGTTAACAACGGATACGCCCACGCCGTGCAGACCGCCGGATACCTTATATCCCCCGCCGCCGAACTTACCTCCGGCATGAAGCACGGTCATGACGACCTCAAGGGTCGACTTTTTCAATTTCTCGTTCTCACCAACCGGAATACCGCGCCCGTTGTCGACAACCGTGATGCTGTTATCCTTGTGGACAATGACTTCGATATGGTCGCATACGCCCGCCATCGCCTCGTCGATACTGTTGTCCACCACTTCCCAGACCAGGTGATGGAGTCCTTTGACGCTGGTCGATCCGATATACATGCCCGGCCGTTTGCGGACGGCTTCCAGACCCTCCAGAACCTGAATCTGACTCTCATCATATTGCGGTTGATTCATAGACATGCCTGTCACCTACTTCTATATATTCTACGTTTGCTGATTGGAGTGTACCTGCGTTCACAGTGTCCTAAGCGTTGGCGAAGAAGACATTCGCCCGCTTCTTAAGCGTGGATGAGGAAATTGGAGAGTAATAGACGGTGCTCTTCGTCACGACGATGGATTTGGCTTCCTCTTCGCCAATGTACTCCACGTTCTTTTCCTGCCGGGCATGGCTTACAAACTGCTTGGATATTTTGGAGGATTTCTCGATCGAAATGTCAAAGATCGCAACCAGCTCTGCAGAACGGATGATTTTTTCACCGCCCAGATGGATATACATAACCATTCCCCATTCCTTAAGAGTTGACCTGTCCCGCATGAACATGATAGATGTTCGCGTTCTTCAGTTTATCGGCATTCAAACTTTCAATTCCCGTAAAAGTCTCAATCAATTGCGTTTGCCGGTAAGGATCAAGCTCGGACAGCACATCATCCAGCAAGAGCACCGGATACTCTCCGATCTCCTCCTGGATCAGTTCGATTTCAGCCAGTTTAAGAGACAGAGCGGTCGTTCTCTGCTGTCCCTGTGAACCGTACGTATGAACTTCCTTGCCGTTAATGAAAAAGGCCATGTCGTCGCGGTGAGGCCCGGCAAGGGTCATCCCGCGGCGCACTTCTTGATCCTTCACTTGTGATAACTTTAACATAAATTGTTCAAAAAGATAAGCTTCATCTTCCTCCTCGGCGTCGCCAAACGACGGCTGATAGACAAGCTTCAGCGATTCCCCGCCGCTTGTGATGCCTTGGTGGATCGTTTCCGCCCACTTCTGCAGCTTTATTATGAATTGTTTCCTCTTTTTGATGATTTTAACACCGTGCTCCACGAGCTGCTGATCCCAGATTTCCAGCATGCCCGGCTTCACGCTGTCTTTCCCCCACATCTGTTTCAACAGGTTGTTCCGCTGGTTAAGAACTTTCTGGTACTGCTGCAAATGATAGAGATATCCCGGTTGGACCTGGCCGATCTCCATATCAAGGAACCGCCGGCGGATGCCCGGTGTGCCTTTCACAATTTCCAAATCTTCCGGGGCAAACATCACCACGTTCAGCGCACCGATAAAATCGCTCAGCTTCCGCTGCTCGAGTCCGTTAATCTTCGCCTTCTTCCCCTGTGGGGACATCGTCAAATCGAGGGTAAGCGGACCGTACTTCTTATCCACAACCGCGGACAGATGCGCGCTTCCTCCTTCAAACGAAATCAGCTCCCGATCTTTGGAGGTCCGGTGACTTTTAGTTAATGCCAACACAAAAATAGCCTCCAGCAAATTGGTTTTGCCTTGGGCATTTTGTCCGATCAGCAGATTTACGTCTCCAAAAGAATCCAGCTGCAGCTTCTCGTAGTTGCGATAATGCTGCAGACTGATATTTTTAACAAACACGCCTTATCCTCCCCATCTTCGCCGGCCGCCGCCGACAGCAGCGGCCTGGGGGCACTTTATGCCTCTTGTGCTACCACAAATTCGCCGCAGTCCGTCACTTTGACCTGATCGCCCGGATACAGCTTCCGCCCCCGGCGGTCTTCCGGCTCCCCGTTCACGGTCACCATGTTCTCCGCCAGCAGGGCTTTGGCCATCCCCCCTGTGGATACGCAGTTGGCGAGCTTCAGAAATTGATCAAGCTTAATATATTCACTGTGGATAACTATTTTGTTCATCAGGAATCCTTTCGCTGTGGACAAGTTTTGCTTTAGTTGGTGGTCCGGTACGGAAGAATAACGTACAGGCTTTGGCTGTCATCCACCGGCTTCAGAATGATCGGGCTCATGATGCCGGTAAAAGCAATTTTGAGCTGCTCGCTTTCCACCACTTTCAGCACGTCCAGCATATATTTCGAGTTAAACGAGATTTTCAGAGGTTCCCCTTTAAAATCAATCACGTCCAGCTCTTCGCGCACTTTACCGAGTTCCGACGAGCTGGAAGAAATTTCGATACCGCCATGCTCCATCGTCTGCAGGCGTACGATATTCGTCTTCTCCTCTCTGGAGAGCAAATAAGCGCGGTCGATCGACTCGCTTAATTTTTTTGTGTCCAAAACCAGTTCTGTTTTGTAGTTTGTCGGAATAATCCTAGAAGTATCCGGATAAATGCCGTCCAGGATGCGGGAATAGAACAGGACCCGGTCGATCTTGAACAGCACCTGGTTGTCGGCCACGACGATATCGACCAGCGTATTCTGGTCGGGAATGATTTTGCTGAGTTCGTTCAGCGTCTTACCGGCAATAACAACATTATGAAACTTCACTTCGTCGGCCCCTTCCAAATGAGCGGAGCGGGTGGCCAGGCGGTGTCGGTCGGTAGCGGTAAACTTCAGCTCGTTTTGATCCAGGTTCCACAGAACCCCCGTCAGGATCGGTGTCGTCTCATGCGTGGAAATGGAAAAACCGGTTTGGCGGATCATGTTTTTGAGCAGCGCTCCCGGCAGGGAAACCGTTTGGTTTCCCTCGATATCAGGCAGCACCGGGAATTCTTCCGGATCCAGTCCGACCATCTGAATTTCGGTGGCTCCCGAGGAGATAAAGGTTTGGAACTGGTCTTTGACCTCCATTTGAATTTCCTGAGAAGGCAGCTTCTTGATAATTTCCACGAAGAATTTGGCTGGCAGCACGACGCTGCCCGGTTGTTCGACCGTGACGATAGTGCGTTCGCTATCTTCCACCGGAATAAAGGATTGAATGGAAATATCGGTGTCGCTGGCTGTGAGGGTAACTCCCGAATGATTCACGTCCAGCTTGATGCCGGACAAGATCGGAATGGTGGTTCGGCTTGATATCGCCTTGGATACGTGCTGGATGGATTCGTTAAGAACGTTTTTAAGGATGCTGATTTTCATAGTTTCACTCCTAGCAGGAAATTCGGATTGCAAGACTACTCCGGTATGCCGGCTGCGTGCAGCCTATTATGAATATTATTTTATTTAAATAATATAGTAATAGCAGTAGGCGCACTGAA
>NZ_PCZT01000023.1:12269-15449 GCF_002968895.1 Paenibacillus sp. AR247
CGATCGACTATAACGATGTTCAAGGTATCGCCATCGAGGCTCGTCAAAAGCTCAGCAGCATCCGTCCGATTTCGATCGGTCAAGCTTCACGCATTTCCGGCGTGACGCCGGCGGATATCTCGATTCTGCTGGTATATCTGGAACACTATAATCGCGTTACAGCGGCAAGAGGTTAACGAATGGATCCGATACAAGAGCAGTTTGCACAGCGTTTAAAAGAACATGGCATTACGCTCGAACCATCCCAGTTGGAACAATTTGAAATTTATTTCAAGGAACTGGTTGAATGGAATGAGAAAATGAACCTTACCGGGATTACCGAGCGGGAGCAAGTATACACCAAGCATTTCTATGATTCCATCTCCCTGGCGTTTTATGTGAACATGGGGGAGATCGGAACACTAGCCGATATCGGCTCAGGGGCGGGATTCCCGGGAATCCCGCTGAAGATTTGTTTTCCACACTTGAAGCTGACGATTATCGACTCGTTAAACAAGCGCATTTCTTTCCTGCAGCACATTGTGCAGGAGACTGGACTTAAGGATGTAGAACTTCTCCATGGCCGGGCCGAGGATTGGGGAAGGAAGGCGGGGTACCGTGATCACTTCGATCTCGTTACCGCCCGAGCAGTGGCCAGGCAGGCCGTCCTGAATGAGTTCTGTCTCCCTTTTGTCAAAGTGAACGGTCTGTTTGCGGCGATGAAAGGAAGCGATCCGGCGGAGGAAGTACAGGAGGCAGCCAAAAGCTTGAAGGAACTGCGGGGTAAGGTGATCGAAGTGGAACGCTTCTTGCTACCTGTAGAGGAATCGGCTCGCCATATTGTCCAGATCCGTAAGACTGCGCCTACCCCGGGCAAATATCCGAGAAAGGCCGGAACTGCGGTTAAATCGCCTTTAGTAATAAAAAAACTGGTTTCAGCAAGCTGTATCAGACTCTATGGAATGTGCAGTCGACTGACTTCCTATCAACGAACTGTCTGGAACCAAGTCATATTTATAAAATGAAGAGGATTGTTTCACGTGGAACAGTCCTCTTTTTTTAGATTATAAAAATATAAATTATCAGCGGAGCTGTTCGATTCTATATAATTTCAAGAAAACTTTTGAAATACGCGGTCTGTCCTTTATAAAGATACAGCGATAGCCGCTTTACTAAGATTATATTGTGATAAATATAACGGTGCCGAATCACTGTGAAATCGCAAGAAATGCTTCTGTTAGAAGTGGTTTGTCTTCTTTGACGTTCCATCGATAAATGCTTTTCCCGATGTGAAAAAATGGATAAATGGCAGGAAAAATCGGGAACTTTGGAGAATAGGATTATATGAAGAAAAGTGGTAGAATAGAGTATAAACTGTATTCTATGAACTGGCTTCAAATGGTATGATAGAGAGGGATGATCGTTGGTAAGTGGTCTGACTGTCAGACCGTTCAGTCATTTGAACCTTATACATAAATTGCGTTCGGATCTGACGATTCTCATCTTCCATTTTGAAGTCATTGAATGACTCTCTATGTCTGGATAGCAGCTGTCAAAGCTCAAGGGTTAGTTGTTACCCATATCCAACGTGGATGTTTCGATGACCTGTAGATTGTTGTTAGGTGCTCTAGCGGTGCTATTACGAATTTAGGTGGTAATATACGGAATGAAAGAACAATTTTCTAAATTGTTTGGTTTGACGGAACGAAGCAATGGGGATGAAGTAAAGCAAATTCCGGTGGCGGAAATCGTAAGCAGTCCTTACCAGCCCCGGACCATTTTTGATGACGATAAAATCGACGAACTCTGTCAAACGATCAAGACGCATGGGGTGATCCAGCCCATTGTCGTTCGTATCCGTAATGCCAAATACGAGATTATTGCCGGTGAACGGCGCTGGCGTGCCGTTTCCAAACTCGGTTTGGAGACCATTCCCGCCATTGTCCGTGAATTCAATGATTCCCAAGCTGCTTCCATTGCATTGATCGAGAACCTCCAGCGTGAGGGCCTGACTTCCATCGAGGAAGCCGTTGCCTATCAAAAGCTCATTGACCTTCATCAGCTTACGCAGGAGAGCTTGGCACAGCGCCTTGGGAAAAGCCAATCAACGATTGCCAATAAAATCCGGCTGCTTCATCTTCCGGAGGAAGTAAAAAATGCACTGATGGAGCGCAAAATTACGGAGCGGCATGCCCGCGCGTTACTGTCCCTCGATACTGAGGAACTGCAGCTGAAAGTGCTGGCTGAGATTGTATCCAAAGAGCTGAACGTGAAACAAACAGAGGCTAGAGTTGCCTTTTACAAGGAATCGGCAAAAATTAAAAAGGCAAAGCGCATCTCTTACACCAAGGACGTCCGGTTGGCGTTGAACACGATTCGCCAATCCATCGATATGGTGTCTGGATCCGGGATGGCCATTAAAACGCAGGAAAACGACCATGAGGATCATTATGAGATCGTGATCAAAATTCCTAAGCGCTAATACGATGGAGCTTAGCGGCTGAGCGGCCGCTTTTTTTAGGAAGTCATAATGAATTTATACTCTAAACCATGAAATCATAGGTTCCAGGCAGCTGAATTTCATAAGATGGAAGAATAGAGGGGGAGAGGGAAAGTTCGCATCTCCCATTTTTCTCGTCAATGTTCTGAAATCAAAGTTGTTCATTGATGGTGTCCGAATAATTGAGTAAAGGTTTTTCTTGTTATTCCAGCAAGGGGAAGCGCACTACTGCAGGGCGAAGCCGTTTCTGCGTATCTGTATCCTTGAAACACCGGTACTTCTGATGTACCGCCGGGGGGCATACAGGTATTTGCAGCCGTTTGTTTTGCTGATGATCACAATCCCGCGACCTACAAGAAGAGTCTTCATACACATAGAGGTGAATTGAGTGTCCAAAATTATTGCCATAGCAAATCAGAAGGGCGGAGTCGGCAAGACGACAACCTCCGTCAATCTCGGTGCAGGATTGGCTTCGCTCGGAAAAAGGGTGCTGCTCGTCGATATCGATCCCCAAGGCAATACAACCAGTGGGGTGGGTGTCAATAAAGCGGATGTAGCGAACTGCATTTATGATGTGATTATCAATGATGTACATCCCAAGGATGCGATCCTGCAAACGCAAATCGAAGGACTTCATATTATTCCGGCAACGATTCAATTGGCTGGAGCGGAAATTGAACTGGTACCGACCATTTCAAGGG
>NZ_PCZT01000023.1:15549-23670 GCF_002968895.1 Paenibacillus sp. AR247
ATCAAGCCTATTCACATGTGTATAGATTGTGCATAGGCTTTGAACTTGTTCAGGTTGGGTTTTTGATTTTTTCCGTGATGTTATTGATGACTTTGAACAGATCCTGGTCCTCTTTCAGAGACTGGGATATTTTCTCGTGGGCATGGATGACGGTCGTATGGTCTCTTCCCCCGAAGGCCTCGCCGATTTTGGGCAGCGAGAAATCTGTCAGTTCCCTGGACAAGTACATGGCGATCTGTCTTGGAAAAGCGACGGCCTTAGTCCGTTTCCGCGCTTTGAAATCCTCAAGCTTCAAGTTGTAGTACTCCCCGACCTTCTGCTGAATGTCCTGAATGGTGATCATCTTCGGTCTGCTGGACGGGATGATATCCTTCAGCGCTTCGGCAGCCAGATGCGTGGTCACGTCCTGATTGGTCAGCGAGGAATAGGCGACGACGCGAATCAGCGCCCCTTCTAGCTCCCTGATGTTCGTGTCGATCTGATTGGCGATGTACATCATCGCTTCATTCGGAATATCGAGATTCTCCGCCTTGGCCTTCTTCCGCAGGATCGCGATCCGCGTCTCCAGGTCCGGCGGCTGGATATCCGTAATCAGCCCCCATTCAAAGCGCGAACGCAGCCGATCCTCCAGCGTCGGAATTTCCTTGGGCGGACGGTCGCTTGAGATGATGATCTGCTTCTGTTCCTCATGCAGGGCGTTGAACGTATGGAAAAATTCCTCCTGTGTCGACTCTTTGCCCGCCAGAAACTGAATATCGTCAATCAGCAAAATATCGACGTTCCGATACTTGTTGCGGAAACTCTCGGCCCGGTTGTCACGGATTGAGTTGATGAATTCATTCGTAAATTTCTCGGAAGAGATATATACGACCCGGCTGGCGGGATTGTGCTCCAGAATGTAGTGTCCGATCGCATGCATCAAGTGGGTTTTGCCAAGCCCTACCCCTCCATACAAAAACAAAGGGTTGTACGCCTTCGCCGGCGCTTCCGCGACAGCCAAAGAGGCCGCGTGCGCAAACCGGTTGCCCGAACCGATGACGAATGTGTCAAATGTATATTTCGGGTTAAGCATATGGGTTAGAGCCTCGTCAGGGGTCGCCTGAGGCATGGGCGCGGGCTGCTGTGGGGTGAGTTCGGCAGGCTTGTTCTCCTCAATACGAATTTCACGTCAACCTGCTTCCCCAACACTTCATAGATGGTGGAGCTAACGAGTTTTGTGTAGCGGCTTTCCAGCCATTCGACAGCAAATGTGGTTGGAGCGGAAATTACGATGGAATGCTCGCTCATTTGTATCGCTTTGGTTGCTTTAAACCAGGTGTCAAAACTCGGCTTGCTGAGCTTGGTATGAATAATTGATAGGATTTGCTGCCATAATTCGGAAGTATGGCTGTCCACAGACTGTCACTCCTTTAAATCTTCCAAATGTGGCTGGGATCGAGCCATGAGTGGAAATGTCGAAAAAAGATGAATGGTGCAGAATATATCCCCAGTTTCAAAAACGGGGGAAAATAAAAAAAGTGGACAAATTGAAATTGTTCACAAGTTTATCCACAGCTTGTTGATAATATATGGGGTGAAATCACATATTCACATCCAAAAACAATATAATCATAGCAAAAGAACGCCCGTTTATCAATGAAATGGCTGAAATTATCCACAAATTCAATAAGTTGTGTATAATTATTATTCACACCACTATATATTGTTTATAACGTGTTTAATTTTCGACAGCATCTCCCAAAATAAAAAATCAGTTGTGCACAGGTTATGCCGGATCTTAGAATTTTATTGCGAACGATGTGAACAAGTGGATAAATCCGAATTGTGGATTTTTCAGGTTTGTTGGCCGGGGGGCTGTGGAAAACTCGGATGGCTGGATTTTAAAATGAGATGATGTGGTTTTACCGAAATGCCATCGAATGACAAGGGAATGCCAGGAGAAGGTGTCCACAGAAATCCAAAGGCGATAAGAAGGATGGAGCGTTTAACGCTGCTGACGAAGATGGGGATGAAGCGGTGAAGCTGGCGTTCCAGATCAGACGGATCGAGAAGTGGGAGAGGGAAGCAGTAAAAAGAGGGAGAAGAGCGATCGCAGGGATTCAAATTCCGGAAAGTGGGGGAGCAGGTTTGAGTTGACTTTTGGGCCTGTTCATGATTAAATGTATAAAGGCATTTTCTGTGTTGAATGAAAATGAATATTTAACCATAAAGGTTATGAAATCCTGTAAGGGGGTGTGCAATACATGAGACCGACATTTAAACCGAATGTAAGCAAGCGCAAAAAGGTGCATGGTTTCCGGAAAAGAATGAGCACGAAAAACGGCCGCAAAGTGCTGGCAGCTCGTCGTCAGAAGGGCAGAAAAGTACTGAGCGCGTAAATTTCGTACATGAAGACCACCGAGGTGGTCTTTTTTTCATAAGAAAACGTCTATCGGCGTACAAAAATGAGTTTTTCCTTTCATTTCTACAGATTTTTTCAAGAAAAAGAGGGAGAAGCGGACCTTTTCGCCGAGTAGAAGATGTAGATACGTCCCGATCCCGAAGAAATGAAAGAGGACAGGCCGTGCTCAGAGAAGTGCTCACGGTTCTTATTGTGGTTTATATCTCACAAATGATGACCATACTAGGAAGTGGAATATCGCTATATATTATATGAAGCAAAATTTCGAATGCTGATATTTTTGAAGGAAAGGCCGCTGTACATCGGGATGGCGGGCAGCAAGCAGGGGATATTCGTGCATAAAAGTTTACGTTTACGAAACCGGGCTGACTTCAGCCGCGTATATAGGCATGGGAAGTCATTTGCCAATTACCAATTTGTCGTGTATTGGTTCCGCAAAAAAGAGGTAGAGAAGTTCCGCGTCGGCATA
Source organism: Paenibacillus sp. AR247 (assembly GCF_002968895.1). Classification (NCBI taxonomy): domain Bacteria; kingdom Bacillati; phylum Bacillota; class Bacilli; order Caryophanales; family Paenibacillaceae; genus Paenibacillus; species Paenibacillus sp. AR247. The sequence continues at coordinate 18,420 of NZ_PCZT01000023.1, forward strand.
TCCGTCAGCAAGAAAGTCGGCAACGCCGTTGTACGCAACCGGATGCGAAGACTGGTCAAGGAGATTATGCGCAACCATGAAGACAAGCTGATCGAGCATGTCGATCTTGTATTTATTGTAAGAAAAGGCGCCGTTGAAATGTCCTATAAAGACCTTGAAAAAAGTGTTCTGCACGTGCTGCGGAAAGCGTCGCTGCTGAAGCCTCCGGGGCGCTGAATGCTGGTTTCTTTGTCCAATTAATTATGGTATGATTTACGGTGAATGGAAGCGTTAAGAGAGGGGTTATGAAGTGTCGCTACTTAAGACTAGCCGAGGCAGGAAATGGATCCTCCTCATCGCTGTGATGATGCTCGCAGTGGTTGTTTTAGCTGGGTGCGGAACAGGCAACACTGTGACGCATACTACAGAAGAAATGAAGAACGGCGGCTTTTGGCAGGCTAACGTCGTTTATTATTTCTCGCTCGCATTAGATACGTTCGCCGGTTGGTTTGGCGGAGCTTACGGCTTAGCCGTCCTCGTGATGGTGATTATCGTCCGTACGATTATTCTGCCGTTATCCATTAAGCAGGTTAGAAGTTCCAAGGCGATGCAAGCGATTCAGCCTGAACTTGCAAAGATAAAAGAGAAGTATAAGGATCAGCCGGAGAAACAGCAGCAGGAAACGATGAAGCTGTTTCAGGAGAACAAGGTTAATCCGATGGCGGGATGTCTTCCGCTGGTTATCCAAATGCCGGTTTTTATCGCACTCTATAATTCCATCGTGTACAACTCGCATCTTCGTGACCACTCGTTCCTGTGGCTCCAATTGGGTAAACCGGACCATACGTTCATCCTGCCGCTGCTGGCTGCTGCAACGACATTCCTGCAGTCCCGCATGATGATGAAAATGAACCCGAGCCCGCAGCAGGGTGCCATGCAATTTATGATGCTGGTGTATCCGGTTTTGATTTTCTTCATGTCTTACCAGTTCCCATCCGCACTGCCGCTGTACTGGATTTACAGTAACCTGTACACCATTATCCAGAACTACTTCCTGTATCGTAACAACAATACGACTGCGAACGTAGCCGCCGTTTCTTCTGCTGGAGGAAGCGCAAATGCCAAGTCTGGCAACAAAGGCAGCAGCAACAAAGGCGGTAAAGGAAATAGCAAAGGGAAGAAGGGGGCAAAAAAATCTAAATGAGCAAAGTCGTCGCTTCAGGAAAAACCGTTGAAGATGCTGTAAACCAAGGGCTGGCCCAGCTTGGGGTAAGCCGCGACCGGGTCACGGTCCAAATCGTATCGCAGCCGTCAAAAGGATTCCTGGGACTGATCGGTGTCAAGGAAGCAAAGGTGGAACTTACACTGCTGCCTGAGCCCGCACCGGAACCAGTGGAGACGGCGAAACCTTTGCCACTAGATTTACATGAACCCGAAGCTTCCATAGAGGAAGAAGAGAAAGACCCTTACGAAACGGCTGCCGAGTTTATCATTGACGTCGGGAAGAGCATGGGACTGGATGTGAGCGTTGAAATCCAGCACGCGAGGGATGCTACGACACTTCATATTTTCGGTCCCGATTTGGGACTGATCATCGGCAGAAGAGGACAAACCCTCGACGCCTTGCAGTATTTGGCCAACATTGTGGCGAACCGGGTTTCAAGCAGTTACGTGCGGCTTGTGCTCGATGCTGAGAACTTCCGGGAGCGCCGGAAGAAGACCCTGGAGGATTTGGCCGACCGGTTGGCGGGACGGGTGATTCGGACCCATAAAGAAGTCGTTCTTGAACCGATGTCCCCGCAGGAGCGGAAGGTGATCCATTCCAGGCTGCAGGATCATCCGCAGGTGAAGACCTACAGTAAAGGGGAAGAGCCCAACCGGCGCGTAGTCATTACGATAAAGTAAAGAGAGACCTGTACAATGACTTTATTGAGCTTACCTTTAGCTTATGAAGTCATTGTTTTTTTGAATCTTGAATGGGGTCACCGGGAGGCACCAGGTACAGCCGTCGCAGGTCTTGATATGTCTTGTTATGGCAACAATAGAGCTAACAGAAACGGATGAACGTTTAATATAGAAAAAAGAGGTGACAGCCTTGCTTACAGATACAATCGCAGCGATATCGACAGCTGTAGGGGAAGCGGGAATTGCCGTTATCCGCGTGAGCGGACCGGACTCGATTTCTGAGGTCGAACGGATTTTTCACAGCAAAACGGCGTTAACGAAGGCGGAGTCGCATACGGTTCATTATGGGCATATCGTCGACCCGGACACCCAGGAGCGGGTGGAGGAGGTGCTTGTCACCGTGATGCGGGCGCCGCGGTCTTTTACCACGGAAGATGTGGTGGAGATCAGCACGCACGGCGGCGTGATTTCGGTCAAACGGGTGATGGATCTGCTTCTGCAGCTGGAGATCCGTCTGGCCGAGCCGGGCGAGTTCACCAAGCGGGCCTTTTTGAACGGCCGGATTGACCTTTCCCAGGCCGAAGCAGTAATCGACCTGATCCGGTCCAAGTCGGACCGTGCCTTCTCGATCGCATTGAAGCAGGTAGAGGGGTCTTTGTCCCAGAAAATCGGGGAGCTGCGCCACACCTTGGTGGAAACGATGGCTCACATCGAAGTCAATATCGATTACCCGGAGCATGATGTGGAATCGCTGACGGCAGAGTTCATTAAGCAGAAAAGCAGCGAAGTTATGGAAGGTATCCAGAAGCTGCTGAAGACCGCCGAAGAAGGGAAGATTTTACGCGAGGGTATCACCACGGCGATTGTCGGACGTCCAAACGTGGGCAAGTCTTCACTGCTGAATGCGCTGGCGCATACGAACCGTGCCATTGTGACTGATATTCCAGGCACGACGCGGGATGTCATCGAAGAGTTCGTCACGATCAACAACATTCCGCTCAAGCTGCTGGACACGGCAGGAATTCGGGAAACGATGGACGTCGTGGAGAAAATCGGTGTGGAGCGCTCGAAGCATGCGGTCACAGAAGCCGATCTCATCCTGCTCGTGCTGAATGCAAGCGAACCGCTGCATGAGGACGAACTGGAATTAATGGAACAAATCCGTGGTAGACAATCCATCGTCATTATGAATAAAATGGACTTACCTTCGCAATTGGACAGAGATCTGCTGTCCAGGTACTATCCGGATGAATTGATCGTCCCGATGTCGGTGATGACCGAAGAGGGGATCGATCTTTTGGAAAAGGCGATTTCATCGCTCTTTTTCAGCGGGAAGCTGGAGTCGGGCGATTTGACTTATGTCAGCAACGTCCGGCATATCGCTCTCCTTAAAAAGGCGTACAAATCGCTTCAGGATGCCTACGAAGCGGCGGATCAGTTCATTCCGATCGACATGATCCAGATCGATGTCCGTCTTGCTTGGGAACAGCTTGGTGAGATCACAGGTGATACGGCGGCTGAAACGCTGCTGGATCAAATTTTCTCCCAGTTCTGTTTAGGTAAATAAGTCGTTCGTTCATATAGATTCATGTATTTATTTTCAGAAAAATAAAGGAGGTTTGTCCGATGAGTTATGATGGAGGCAGTTATGATGTCATCGTCATCGGCGCAGGTCATGCCGGCTGTGAAGCTGCTTTGGCCGCAGCGCGGATGGGCTGCAACACACTGATGATTACCATCAATCTGGACATGGTCGCATTTATGCCGTGCAACCCTTCGATCGGGGGACCGGCCAAAGGGCATGTCGTCCGTGAAATCGATGCGCTGGGCGGCGAAATGGGCCGTAATATTGATAAAACGTTTATTCAAATGCGGATGCTGAACACAGGGAAGGGGCCGGCAGTGCATGCGCTGCGTGCGCAAGCCGACAAGTTCCTGTATCAACAAACGATGAAGGAAACGATGGAGAAAGAACCGAACCTGACGATGCGTCAAGGCATGGTGGAACAGCTGATTGTTGAAGACGGCGTCTGCGTCGGCGTGGTGACGAAAACCGGCACCTCGTACCGTGCTAAATCTACGGTGCTGACTACTGGCACGTATCTTCGCGGTAAAGTCATTATGGGTGAGCTGACCTACGAAAGCGGTCCGAACAACCAACAGCCTTCGGTGAAGCTGGCGGAAAATCTGCGCGAGCTGGGCTTCGATCTCGTTCGCTTCAAGACTGGTACGCCTCCGCGTGTACACAAGTCCACCATTGACTTTTCCAAGACCGAAATTCAGCCGGGAGATGAGAAACCTAAATTTTTCTCTTATGAAACAGAGTCTTCCGATAATGAGCAGCTTCCTTGCTGGTTGACGTATACTTCGGTGGAAACCCACCGCATTATTAACGAGAACCTGCACCGTGCGCCGATGTTCTCCGGTATTATTGAAGGAACAGGACCACGTTACTGCCCGTCGATTGAGGATAAGATCGTGCGTTTCAGCGACAAGCCGAAGCATCAAATTTTCCTCGAGCCGGAAGGCAAGAACACCTCTGAATATTATGTCCAAGGGCTGTCCACCAGTATGCCTGAAGACGTTCAGCTGGCGATGCTGCGCAGTATCCCTGGCTTGGAAAAGGTTGAAATGATGCGCAACGGTTATGCCATTGAATATGACGCTATGGTGCCAACGCAGCTGTGGCCGTCTCTGGAAACGAAGAAGATGCCGGGCTTGTTCACCGCTGGTCAAATTAACGGAACCTCCGGTTATGAAGAAGCTGCAGGTCAAGGCATCATGGCCGGCATTAACGCTGCGCGCAAAGTACAGGGCAAGGAGCCGGTCATTCTCGACCGTTCGCAAGGCTATATCGGGGTTCTGATTGATGACCTCGTGACGAAAGGTACCAATGAGCCTTACCGTCTGCTGACTTCCCGTGCGGAATACAGACTGCTGCTTCGCCATGACAATGCCGATCTGCGGTTGACACCGGTAGGGCATGAGATCGGTCTGATCTCGGAAGAACGGTTCGCGAAGTTTTTGGATAAGAAGGAAAAGGTGGAGCTGGAAATCGAACGCCTACGTTCAACGAAGGTGGGTCCTTCCCATGTGAATGCACTGTTAGAATCGATCGGTTCCGCCCCGATTCAGGATGGCAGTAACCTGCTTACCATTCTGCGCCGTCCAGAAGTATCCCACAGCCATATTGAACAAATTTCACCTTCGCCATATGAACTAACGGAAGAAATGAAGGAGCAGGTGGAAATTCAAATCAAGTATGCAGGGTATATCGAAAAGCAGCTGATCCATGTGGAACGTTTGCAAAAGATGGATAAGAAGAAGATTCCGGAATCGATCGACTATAACGATGTTCAAGGTATCG
>NZ_PCZT01000023.1:23770-30346 GCF_002968895.1 Paenibacillus sp. AR247
ACTTACTGCCGCTGACTCGGTCATTATTCCTATCCAGTGCGAATACTATGCCCTTGAAGGATTAAGCCAGCTGCTGAATTCGATTCGTCTCGTCCAGAAGCATTTGAACACTTCGCTCCGAATTGAAGGCGTTCTGCTTACCATGCTGGATGCTCGGACGAATTTGGGGATTCAGGTGATTGAGGAAGTAAAGAAGTACTTTCAGGAAAAAGTGTACCAAACGATCATTCCGAGAAATATTCGACTTAGTGAAGCTCCGTCTCATGGTCAGTCGATCATTACGTATGATCCGCGTTCGAAAGGCGCTGAGGTATATTTAGAGTTGGCAAAGGAAGTGATTTCGTATGAGTAAACGATTGGGTAAAGGGCTCGATGCTTTAATTCCTTCACTTTCGATTAATGAAGATGACAAAATCGTAGAAATCCCACTCAGCCAACTTCGTGCCAATCCTTACCAGCCGCGCAAGGACTTTAACGAGGAATCAATTCAGGAATTGGCCGAATCGATTCGTCAGCATGGGGTCATTCAACCGATTATTGTACGCAGCGTGCTCAAAGGATACGAAATTATTGCAGGGGAGCGGCGCTTCAGAGCTTCGCAATACTGCGGCAAGGCCACCATCCCGGCTGTGGTTCGCACATTCAGCGATCAGCAGGTGATGGAGATTGCCTTGATTGAAAACCTGCAGCGCGAGAATTTAAATGCCATGGAAGTGGCTGTTGCTTACCAGGGCTTGATGGATCAATACTCACTGACGCAGGAAGAGCTGTCGTTGAAAGTGGGGAAATCCAGATCCCATATAGCAAACTTCCTTCGTTTGTTGGCTTTACCGGATGAAGTCAAAGACTATGTTTCACGTGGAACAATTTCCATGGGCCATGCGAGAGCGTTGGTTGGTCTCAAGGATTCATCCCTCATCAAGCAGTTGGCGAAGCAATGCGTCAACAATGAGTGGAGCGTACGGGATCTTGAGGAGGCTGTGAAACAGCTCGACCGGAAACCGGCGGATAAGAATAAGGTGAAAGTCAAAAAGCGAGATCCTTATATCGATAACTTGGAAGAGTCCCTGCGGGAGCGGTTTAGAACGACAGTGAAGATCAAGCAAAACAAAGATAAAGGCAAAATCGAATTGAACTATTACAGCAAACAGGACCTGGAACGGCTGCTGGAGTTGTTGCAATAAAGATCAGTGGATGGGATGACGCGTCTAGGTGATTCCTGAAAAGGACCGACGATGCGTCATTCTTTGTTCCTTGGATCGGAGTGAAACGGGATATGAACGCAGTTGTATATCTGGATCATGCAGCGACTTCCTGGCCGAAACCGCCTGGTGTTCTGGCAGCCATGCAAAAGGCGATGGAGGAAGCGGCGGCGAATCCAGGACGAGGGAGCCATCAAATGGCTGTGCAAGCGAGCAGGGTTCTCTTTGAAACCCGCCGGGTGCTAGCTCAGTTGTTTCGGGTGAAGAACCCGAATAACATCATTTTCACTCATAACACAACCCAGGCATTGAATATGGCGATCAAAGGGATCTTGAAGTCCGGTGACTATGTCGTTGCGACGATGATCGAACATAACTCCGTACGGAGACCGTTGGAATATTTAATGCGGACACTGGATATTCAAGTAGATTACATTGGGGTAAATGATCAAGGAGAACTGGACATGCAGCAGCTGGAGGCATGCTTATCCAAAAATCCGAGGCTGGTGGTTTGCAGCCATAGCTCGAATTTGTTGGGGAGTATTCTGCCAATCCAGCGAATTGGTGAGCTGGCACGCAGCAGTGGGGCAGTATTCTTGGTAGATGCTGCACAAAGCGCCGGGGTGCTGGACATTGATGTGGAGTCCTGCTGTATCGACATGTTGGCTTTTCCGGGCCATAAAGGGCTGCTCGGTCCGCAAGGGACGGGAGGGCTTTACTTATCGCCGGAGATCGAACTGGAGCCGCTGATCCACGGAGGAACGGGCAGCCAATCGGAGGAAAAGGAAATGCCCAGCGTAAGGCCGGACCGGTATGAAGCGGGGACCTTGAATACGGTCGGAATTGCCGGGCTAAGAGCAGGGGTAGAGTATGTGCTTAAGGAAACCCCTCAGCGGATTTATGAGCATGAATGGGCGTTGACCCAAATGATGATCGATGGGTTGAAGGGTCTGCCAGGTATGAACTTGCTTGGTCCGGCACAAGGGAAGGAAAGGACCGGAATCGTAGCCTTTACGATCGAGGGCCGGGATTCTACGGAAATCGCCTTCCGCTTGGATCGGCAATATGGAATCGCAGTCAGAGCGGGGATGCACTGTACGCCGTTGGCTCATTATGCGGTGCGAACGGATAAGACCGGAGCAGTGAGGGCGAGTGTGGGTGCGAACAGCACGGAGCAGGAGGTTCAACGGATGGTTGAAGCGATGCGCGAGCTGGTTCGTTAACTAGATGGCCTGACGCAAGCTTCGAAATCTATTTGTAATCAAACCTCGATGGCAAGACAAAACCGGTTCTCCCCTTGAAGCTGAGGGACAACCGGCAGAAGTAGATGTTTGGAATTTTTAACTGTATAGTATCAAGGGCCATGAATATGTGGGATCACGATACGTCTTGGGAACGGGTAGGTCAAGATTGAGGAAAAGGAATGAACAGCATGTCGGACTTGAATGATTTAATCAGCGAACAATTACCAGGAATCATTGGCGGGATCGTACTCCTCATTTTGATCTTGCTCGTGTTGGTGCTGACACAAGGGGCAAAGCTTAGAAAAGTTCGCCGCAAATACGAAACGATGATGGCCGGCAGCGGGGTGGAGGATTTAGAAACACTGCTCATCGATCTAAAGACACAGGTGGACAGCGTGGAGGATGAGCAGCAGCAGCAGCGTGAATCCTTGTCGCTGGCATTGAACAAGCTTCAAACGATCAAGGGTAATATCGGTATTAAACGTTACAATGCATTCAGCGAACGAGGGAGCGATCTAAGCTTTTCGATTGCGATCGTTGATGCCGATAGAAGTGGAGTCGTCATCACTGCGCTGTACAGCCGTGACAGCTCCTATGTTTATGCCAAGCCGGTAGAAGCCGGGCAGTCGACTTATCCCCTTTCACCGGAAGAGGTAGAGGCGATTACTCTAGCCTTGCAAAAAGCGTAGTACGGGCCTTCCATTCCTTAATAGCGGAATGAAGGCTTGAGGCAATAATTTCGGACAAACGCATCACCAAGCTCAGCCTGGTGTTTTGCAATACAAAATATTCCATAAAGCCGCCGACATTAACGATACCCGTCAAATGGATATCGCCAACCGGCGGTAATTCTTTATGTACGCCTGCACCGGGTTTGAGCGGGCCGTTGGCGACTTGAATGCAGCCTACACTGGAGGATTGTCCAAGGCACGCATCGATGCCGATGACAAATGGGTTGTCATACAGCGAATAGATCGAGGAGAGCGTCTCCTGGAGATTAACGGCATGCACAGGCTCGTCCAGCGTGCCAAACAAGTGAAACCATGGACTTTTATACCGGGCCAATGCGGTGCCTACCAAAGGACCGAGGCAGTCGCCCGTGGACCGGTCGGTACCGATACATACAACGATAACCTGTTGATTTTCCCCGGCTTGAGAGAGATGAAACAGAAGACGATGAATAATAGCGGAATGGATTTCAGGGTCGGTATGTGGTATTTTTAAGCATGTAGGCTCCTGTTTGGGAGACGTTTTTGGCCACTGAGTCATAGAATCTTCCTCTCCTTGCATTTGGTAGTAACTAGTATATGGAAGGAAGAGGGTTTTTATACTTCATGCAGGAATTCCATAGAAAAAGTAATGCGAATGAATGCAGCACAAATCAAGGTGGGGGATAAACGGATGGTGGCGGAGATGGAAACCTGGATGCTGATTGCTTTTGATTCGACACAGCAGGCGCTGCGCGCCGAGATGCTGCTTGAATATGCGGAGATTGAAATTGATTTATTTCCTACACCAAAGGAAATTACAGCGGGCTGCGCACTATCGATCCAGTTCCCGCCGGACCAGCTGGATAGCGTACAGACGATCATCCAGCAGGAGCAGGTGGAGATTCGAGGAATCTACTTCAAAGACAGCACAGAGGGCTATAAGAGCATCGAAGATAGGAGGTAGAGTTGATTGAGTAAGTTTTGGCTGGAGGAGACCATTCCCAATCCAGAGCAGGCTGTCAAGCAGGCAGTAAGTATCGGCGATAAATTTTGGGACTGGGTAACCAATGTAGATATGTGGACCAGCGTGCTGTTTTCAGGCATTCGGATCATAATTCTGTTTTTTGTTTCCCGTGTCATTATACGGGTTGTATCCAAAATTATAGACAAGTCGCTGGCGAGACAGGAACAGAGCCGGATGAACGTTAATCCGCGGAGGTTCGCCACGGTAGCCGAGCTGCTGAAAAACGTAACGGCGGTCACCTGTAATTTTATTATGGTGCTCCTGATTCTGTCGGAGTTCAACTTTCATTTGGGACCGCTCCTTGCGGGAGCAGGAGTGCTTGGTTTGGCCATAGGTTTTGGCGCGCAAAGTTTGGTTAAAGATGTGATTACCGGATTCTTCATTATATTAGAAGACCAATTTGCGGTAGGGGACGTTATCCAGACAGGGACCTTCAAAGGCACCGTAGAGATGATCGGCCTTCGGACCACACGCATCGTAAGCCCTACCGGGGAAGTTTATATTTTGCCTAACGGTTCCATCGCCAGCGTAACAAACTACTCCTTATCCAATGCGCTCGCGGTTGTTGACCTTCCCATGAAAAACGAGCGAAACCTGGAAGAAACCGTAGCCCTGATTAAACAGGCGCTTACCGGCATTCAGCAGCGGGATTCTAATGTCATTTCGGTGCCGAATGTACTCGGGGTGCAATCCTTGAACACAAGTGAATATGTCATCCGGATCGTAGCCGAGTGTATGCCAAACACCAAAGGCGATGTCGAACGGCAGATTCAGGCCGACGTGAAGCAGGCGTTGGAATACGAGGACACGATGAAACAGGCACAGGCGGAGCTTGCGGCAGGTAAAGAAGGGAACAACGAAATGGGGGAAGGATAATGGTGGAACGTAAAGTGTTTCAGCTCGGAGATATCGTCCAAATGAAGAAAAACCACCCATGCGGCAGCAACGAAATGGAAATTATCCGCATGGGAATGGATATCCGGATCAAATGTGTCGGCTGTCAGCACAGTGTATTGATCCCGCGGGCGAAGTTTGAGAAAAACATGAAAAAGGTGCTTCGTTCGAAATCGGAAGAGGGAATGGAAGGGCAGGCTTAGAAATAAATAGCTTTGGGGTAAAGGGCTTGCACAAATGATGGACATGTGCTATAATCAATTTTGCTGCGGAAAGGTACCCAAGAGGTCTAAGGGGGCTGACTCGAAATCAGTTAGGCGTCGCAAGGCGTGCGAGGGTTCGAATCCCTCTCTTTCCGCCACATTCCCTTATTTAAGTGACTGCGCATAGAATACATACGGCGAAAACCTTCAGTCGAAGAAACTGGAGGTTTTCTTAGTTGTTGGAGCGTTTCCCTTTATGATCCTTTGCTTTCATAATAAGAGGGGAAGCGGCATTACGGCTATATACAAACCAAAGGAGGACCCATAAGGTCCTCCGATTTGGCAGGCGATGCCATGATTTTTTGGAATTCATCCACACAACACTTCAGTAAGTGAAACTCGGGTCAGCCTTTAGCAAATCTTTGCTTTAGACAATAAAGTGTTTTTAGCACTTCCCTCCGCTTCTTGAACGTGCTGTTTCTGACTTCCTGTGCTTTGTTGCGTTGATCATGTCCAACGGAACCACACCTCTCTCAAGCACCGCCTGATTGTAATATGCGCAGTTTTCGGGCGCTTATGCATCCATTTGTAAAATTAGTGGACCCGCGCTTTCGTCATCCGTTTCCATTTGCGGTCTTTCTTCGAGGTCTCTGGAAAGGTATCGCCCTTAGCCAGCTCGACCCGCTGCGGATCCGTGATTTCAGTATGGAAGCTGTTTTCACCAACCTCCATGTATACGCCGGGGTTCGGCGCTTTGTCGCCTGGTTCGAATTCGGTTCTTTCACCCATGGACAAGGCCTCCTTTAATCGTTAAAATGGACTGCCTCTGTAGTGTGTACCCTTGGCGGAGAATCATGTGTGGAACAGGATCAATACGGCATTGTACTTGCAATCATTGGGCCAATTTGATATATTAATATGGTGCGAGTTTAGACTCGTTCCTTGCTCCTGACATGATCAGGGGCCGAAGTCCATAAGGAGGTGAAACATATGCGCAAATATGAAGTGATGTACATTATTCGTCCTGACATTGAACAAGATGCTGTTCAAGCCGCAGTCGAAAAATTCCAAGGCATCATCTCCAACGGTGGAGAAATCACTAAGCATGAAGTGATGGGTAAACGCCGCCTTGCGTATGAGATCAACAAATTCCGTGACGGTACTTTTGTTCTGGTTAACTTCAGCGCCAACCCTGACGTTGTAGCCGAACTTGAGCGCCTCATGAAAATTTCTGACGAAGTAATTCGTTATCTCATTACGCTTGACGTTGTTGCTTAATATCCGTTTACGGAATTAGTG
>NZ_PCZT01000023.1:30446-39975 GCF_002968895.1 Paenibacillus sp. AR247
GCAGCGGACCAGTGGGCGCCGGAGCTATACGCCATACGGGTACCGATCAATAACCGTCAGCTCAAAAATGCGGGACAGTTTCTCGTTTATTTAGATTCGGGCGGTATCACCGATGCGCTGACCAGCTATAAGGACAGCTTCAAAGGGGATATCGCGGTGCTTTCGGCGGACGGCAAGGTTTTGTATGATTCGGAAGGGAAATATTATGGGAAGACCTATCCGTATATGGATGTGACCGACTCGCTGTATGACGGTGGAAATACCCGCCCGGCTGAGGTCAGCAGCCGAATGTATATCAACAAGCTGACTTCCGCTGACAACGGATACGTCGTGATTGGTGCGGTTCCGAAAAAGGACGTGGAGGCCAGCTATTCGGGTATCCGGAAAACGATTATAACGATCAGTGGGATCTGTATATTGTTTGCGATCTTTTTCCCGGCCTTCTTTGTGATTAATTTCGCCAACCGGACGAATCGGATTATTAGGATTACGCGCAAGGTGAAAAACGGGGATTTGTCCGCACGGATCGATAACCCGGGAGAAGACGAGCTTGGCCAGATTTCCCGGAGCTTTAACGACATGCTGGACGAGCTGAACCTGTATATCGAGCGGGTGTACAAGGCCGAAATCAAACAGAAGCAGACGGAACTGGTGGCGCTGCAGGCGCGGATCAATCCACATTTTCTGTACAATACGCTTGAAGTGATTCGGATGCGGGCCATTTCCCAAGGGGCTAAAGATGTCGGGGAAATGATCTATAGCTTGTCCGTACTTTTCAAAAGCCTGGTGAAGCAGAAAAAGATCTACACGCTCAAGGATGAGCTGGAGGCATGCCGCTTGTATCTGGAGCTGTTCCGGATCCGTTATAAGGAGAAGTTCAGCTATACGATCGATTCAGACCCGGCGCTGCAGGGCAAATCGGTCATGAGGCTGTCGCTGCAGCCGCTGATCGAAAACTATATCGTTCACGGCATCCAGACCAATCGCGACGATAATCATCTGGACATTCGGGTGAAGGAAGAAAGCGATATGCTGGTGGCTGTGATTACGGATAATGGCAAAGGTATCACGCCTGAGCGCCTGGCTGAGATCCATGAAGAGCTCGGGAAGCCGGAGGAGTCCGGCGAAATGTTTGGGCTGCGCAGCGTGCACAGCCGGCTGCAGTTTTTGTACGGTCCGGCTTACGGGGTGGAAATTGACAGTCGGCCTGGAGTCGGTACGGTTGTCACCGTACGTTATCCTAACCGGGAAGGGACGGATGCTGAAGATGTATAAAGTGTTTATTGTGGACGATGAGCCGTTCATTATCGAAGGGCTGTACGATATTTTGGATTGGGCAGCGCTGGGGCTGGAGATCGTCGGGCACGCAGAGAATGGCCGCCAGGCGCTCGAGGTAATGGCGTCTACGCCCGTGGATGTACTGATTACGGATATTTCCATGCCGGTGATGGACGGCCTGAGTCTGATCGGCGAGGCTCGCAAAACCCGCAGCGACCTCAAGGTGATCATCCTAAGCGGATACAACGAGTTCGATTACTTGAAGCAGGGGATGAGGCTCGGTATCGAAAACTACTTGCTGAAGCCGATCAATGTGGAGGAGCTGGAATCGACTCTCCGCAATACCGTGTCCAAGCTGGACAGTACGAGGGCGAGCGGATTGTACAGCGCTTTTGATGTGCAAATTTTGAAGGACAATACGCTCTATCGCTGGATGAACGGGCAGATCGCCCCTCCGGAATTTATAGAAAGAGCCGATCTGCTCGGCGTGAACTTGGACCGGCCTTATATGGCCGTGGCGGTGCTTCGGACCGCAGCCGATGAGGCGTTGTTCGGGCAGGTTGACGATTTGCTGGAAGACAGCACGGAGCTGACGCTGTTCCGAGATGTGGATGGGGATACTGTCCTTATTGGAAGTCTGGAGAACCTACAGGAGGGGAAGGCTCGTCTGATGACAGCACTGGAGCAGCTGGAGGCTGATTTAGCGAGGCAGGGCTGCACGGTGCATATCGGTGTCGGCTCGGCGGTGAGCCTGCCTGAAGAGGCTTCTGTCAGCTACAAGGAGGCCAAGCAGTCGCTGGAGTATTTTATGGTATTTCCGGATCGGCGGATCATCGACTACACCAGCCTGGAGGAGAATAGCGGCGGCCCGGAGCGGCATATCGCCATCGCTTGGGACGAATACGCCAAGCTGATTCTGGCGAGGGACGAGGCCGGGCTGAGTCGAAAAATCCAAGACGACTTTGAGCAGATGCAGAAGGCGGGACATATCCGCCCGGAGGATCTGCTGAACGCGGCCCTGGAACTGGTGATTCGCTTCAAAATGGAGCTTGAGCAGATCAAGCATACGGATGAGTCGGATATATTCAAGAACGGCTTAGGCAGGGTTCGGGACAGTTCCTCGCTGCAGGATCTCATTACTGCACTGCAGGAAGTGGCTGGAGCTGCGGTCCAGTCGCTGCTTCAGGATATGAAGAACCCCGTCGTGAATCAGGTGCTGGTCCATATTCACAATCATTATGCGGACGAACTGTCGCTGAAGACACTGGGGGCACAGTATCATATTCATCCGGTGTATCTGGGACAGCTGTTTCATAAGGAAACCGGGGAAACGTTCGCCGAATACATCAACAAGTTCAGGATCGAAAAGGCGAAGCAGCAGCTGAAGAACACGAACCTCAAGGTGCAGGAGATTGCACGGAACGTAGGCTACTGGGAGACCGGATATTTTTATAAACAGTTCAGGAAATATGTCGGGATCTCGCCGACGGATTACAAGGGGCTGGGTTGACCGGCTGGAGACACCCTGAATCAGATGAGACTAAACACCTACCATCTCATCCGGTTTTAGGGTTTTTTTGTGACGTTTGATGCAGAAAAAACCGAATGAAAATGAAAGAAAAACAATAAAAGTAAGCGTTTCACTGAAAAAATGACAAATTTATACAAAAAGTAAACCTTTTCTTTAATTTGTACACGGTTTTATTTAGTTTATCTTCTTTTTGTAACGGCTTACATCCGTTAAGGTTATCTTAGTTAAACAAACCGAGCCGGAAACAATAAAAGAAAAAGCCGGTTTGGCCGCTTGGTGGGCAGACAGCTAGACAACATTGACTGCAACACAAAAAGGGAGGAACACACATGAGCAAGGGTAGAAAAGCTTCTCGTTCGCACTGGCCATGTTGACGGCCTTCGCGCTTGTACTCAGCGCGTGCGTGGGGGCAACAAAGACGCGGAAAGCAGTGGTTCCGGATCTTCGGGAAGCTCCGAGAAACCGGTAAACCTGATCTGGTACACGATCGGCACGCCGCAAAAAGACGTTGACAAGGTTATGACCGAGGTCAGCAAGTATACGCAGGAGAAAATTAATGCAACCGTCACCATGAAAATGATCGACTGGGGCGACTACCAGCAAAAAATGCAGGTAAACGTAGCTTCCGGCGAACCGATGGACATCATGTTCACATCCGCAGGCGGATTCGATTACGTACAGAACGCAAGAAAAGGCGCGTTCATGGAACTCGACGATCTGCTTGATAAATATGGACAAGGTATCAAAGATACCATCGATCCTGCTTTCCTGGAAGGCTCCAAAGTCGATGGACACAACTACGGCATTCCGGCCAACAAAGAGCTTCCACAGCAAGAAGTATGGCGCTTCAACCAAAACCTGGTGGACAAGTACAAACTGGATACCTCCAATGTACGTTCCCTGGATAGCATTGAGCCGCTGTTGAAAGCGATTAAGGAAAAAGAACCGAACGTAACACCGTTCGCGATGGACAAGAACTACGTTCCTTATGTTCCTTATGACTACATCATTCAGAATCTGCCAATGGCTGTGAAGCTGGATACGACTGATTACAAAATCGTCGACATCCTCGAAACTCCAGAAATGAAGCAGGCGCTGACAACGATGCACAAATATTATCAAGCCGGCTATGTGGCTCCGGAAGCAGCAACAACAGGCTCCACTAGCGATCTGATGACTTCCGGCAACTGGTTCATGGACCGTGCGCAAACCCAGCCACTGGCTGACAATACTTGGTCTGCAAGCTATGGCTATCCGGTTAAATCGACACCGGCAAGTGATGCCATTATCACAAATACTTCGGTTCAAGGTTCGATCATGGCGATTTCCGCGAACTCCGAACATCCGGAGAAAGCAATGGAATTCCTGAACCTGCTGAATACGGATCCGGTTCTTCGCAACATGGTGGATTCCGGTATCGAAGGAACGCACTACAAGAAGGTTGACGACAAGCACATTGAAAACCTTCCAGAGGGCAAAAACTACGACATGCCGTCGTACTCCCTCGGCAACAACATGCTGCTCTACTTGAACCCGAATGACCCGGATGACAAGTGGGAGCAATTCAAGAAATTTAACGCTGAAGGTAAAGATTCTCCAATCCTGAGCTTCAACTTCGACAGCACGAAAGTAGCAACCGAAATGGCAGCTGTACAAAACGTGAAGGAACAGTTCTGGGCATCCCTGATGACTGGTACCGTTGATCCGGAAACCTACCTGCCAAAAGCGATTGCGGCCTTCAAGCAAGCCGGCCTGGACAAGGTCATCGCTGAAGCTCAAACTCAGCTTGACGCCTGGAAAGCTGCAAACAACAAGTAATGTAGAAAAAAATTCAGAAAGGATCGGGCGGGTGACTTAGCGCCCGGTCCTTTTTCAATGTATAACCAATCAATCATGGGAGGGAAACAGAATGGCCGCATTTTTCAAAAACCTCATTAGAAACAAAGTCATGCTGTTTATGGTGCTGCCCGGTGCCATTTGGTTTTTCTTCTTTTCCTACCTGCCGCTGGTGGGTACGATCGTGGCATTCAAGCAATACCGTTTCAACCGGGAAGGCTTCTGGGCCAGTATCAGCAAGAGTGAGTGGGTAGGCTGGGACAACTTCAAATTCCTGTTCAGCACCAATGATGCCTACACGATTACGCGTAACACGTTATTGTACAACCTGGCTTTTATTATCCTTGGATTGATCCTGTCCGTAGCCATGGCAGTTCTGCTCTCCGAGCTGGTCGGCAAAACGATGGCGAAAATTTATCAGACCGGGATGTTCCTTCCTTACTTCCTGTCCTGGGTCATCGTCGGATACTTTGCATTCAGCTTCCTGAGCATGGACCGCGGGATGATCAACCAAATCCTCGGCTGGTTCGGCGCCGAGCCGGTTCAGTGGTATTCCGATCCAAAATATTGGCCGTATATCCTTGTCTTTGTCAGTCTTTGGAAATCCGTCGGTTACAACAGCGTCGTGTATCTCGCCTCCATCATGGGCATCGACAAATCCCTGTATGAAGCAGCCATGATCGACGGGGCCAGCAAGTGGCAGCAAATCAAGAACATTACGATTCCGATGCTCTCGCCGATCATCATTATCATGACGCTGCTCGCAGTGGGCCGGATCTTCTACGCCGACTTCGGTCTGTTCTACCAGGTTCCAAGAGACTCGGGTACGCTGTACTCCGTAACCAACGTTATCGATACGTATGTATACCGCGGTCTGAAAACAACTGGCGAAATCGGTATGAGTACCGCTGCAGGCCTGTATCAATCGGTTGTCGGCTTTGTACTCGTTATCGTGTCAAACTTTGTCGTCCGCAAAATCGACAAGGACAGCGCATTATTCTAAATCATTTTTTGAAGGGAGTGTCAGGTTATGGCGGAGGTCATACAAAGAAAAAAACGGGATTTTCATCATGTTTCGCGCGGCGCGAACGCTGTTCTTCATACGATTGCGGCGATCTTTTCCTTCTTGTGCGTATTTCCTTTTCTGTTCGTCGTCATTATCTCGTTAACCGATGAAAAAACGCTGGCAACGGACGGCTACCGTCTGATCCCGGCCAAATGGAGCTTCGAGGCTTACAAATTCGTATTTCAAAGCGGCGACACGCTGCTCCGTTCCTATGGCGTGACGATCCTCGTTACCGTCGTGGGTACGCTCGTCAGCTTGATCCTGATCTCGCTGTACGCATACGCGATTTCACGGAAAAGCTTCCGCTACCGCAGATTTTTCTCCGTATTCGCGATTCTTACCATGCTGTTTAACGGCGGGATGATTCCGACGTATATGGTTGTGTCGCAGTTGCTCGGATTGAAAGATACGCTGTGGGCGCTGATTTTGCCGCTCGCGATGAACGCTTTTTATATCATGATTCTGCGTACGTTCTATAGCACCAGCGTACCGGAGGCGATTATCGAATCGGGCCGGATCGACGGCGCGGGCGATTTCTACATTTTCCTCCGCATCGTGCTGCCGTTGTCTTTGCCAGGTCTGGCGACGATCGGACTGTTCAGTACGCTAGGGTATTGGAATGACTGGTTTAATGCCTTGCTCTATATCGACAATCCGAACCTGGTGCCGCTGCAATCGATGCTGATGCGGATCGAATCCAGCATTCAGTTCATTCAGCAAAACTCGGCCAACAGCTCGCTCAGCATGGCTGCCCTGCAGTCCATTCCGCAGGATACGTCCCGTATGGCGATGGTCGTGCTCGCTACGCTACCAATTATTTTTGCATATCCGTTCTTCCAACGTTATTTTGTACAAGGACTTACCGTGGGTGCCGTCAAAGAATAATAAACAACATCACTTTAGGGAGACAGGAGAGAAGTCGAGATGTTGATTTACAAAGACAAGACGAAACCAGCTGTGGAGAGGGCCCGGCATTTGCTAGGTCTGATGACTTTGGAAGAAAAGGTCGGCCAGCTCGTGCAGCCGTTCGGCTGGCAAACCTATGAACATAGAGATGGGAAAATTGAATTAACGGAATCTTTTAAGCAGCAAGTCCAAAATGGCGGTGTCGGTTCCCTGTACGGGGTGCTGCGTGCCGATCCGTGGACCGGCGTCACGCTGGAGAACGGCCTGTCCGCCAAGGAAGGTGCGGAGGCGGTTAACGAAATTCAGCGTTATGCCATTGAGAATTCCCGGCTCGGCATTCCGATCCTGATCGGGGAGGAGTGCTCGCACGGGCATATGGCGATCGACGGCACGGTGTATCCGGTGCCGCTGCTGCTCGGGAGCACGTGGAACGTCGACCTGTACCGCGAGATGTGCCGCGCCGTCGCCGCGGAGACGCGGGCGCAGGGCGGGGCGGTGACGTACTCGCCGGTGCTGGACGTCGTGCGCGATCCCCGCTGGGGGCGCACGGAGGAGTGCTTCGCCGAAGACCCTTACCTGATCGGCGAATTTGCCGCCGCATCGGTCCAGGGGCTTCAGGGCGATGCTTTGGACAGCGACGCGAGCGTTGCCGCGACGCTGAAGCATTTTGTCGGATACGGCAGCTCCGAAGGTGGACGCAACGCCGGCCCGGTGCATATGGGCTGGCGCGAGCTGCTTGAGGTGGACCTGTATCCGTTCAAGAAAGCAGTGGAAGCCGGCGCTGTGTCCATCATGCCGGCGTATAACGAAATTGACGGGGTGCCGTGCACGGTCAACACGGAACTGCTGGAGGACGTCCTCCGCAAGCAGTGGGGGTTCGACGGCATGGTCATCACCGACTGTGGGGCCATCGACATGCTGGCCGCGGGTCATGATGTGGCGGAAGACGGCATGGACGCCGCCGTTCAGGCCATCAAAGCGGGCATCGACATGGAGATGTCCGGCGAAATGTTCGGCCGGTATCTGCTGGAGGCGGTCAGCCAGGGCAAGCTTGGCATTGGTGTCCTGGACCGGGCGGTGCTGCGGGTGCTGGTACTCAAGTTCAAGCTGGGCCTGTTCGACCGGCCATATGTGGATCCGGAGCGGGCTGGGCAGGTCATTGGCCAAAGCGAGCATGTGCAGCTGGCACATGAAATTCGCTCAAAGGAGGGGACTCGATTGTTGAACCGTGTTATTTTGATCGGCCGGTTGACCCGGGATCCGGAACTGCGCTATACACCTTCAGGGGTAGCCGTAACGCAGTTTACGCTCGCTGTAGATCGCCCGTTTACGGCGCAAGGCGGAGAGCGTGAGGCGGACTTTATTCCGGTGGTCACATGGAGACAGCTTGCTGAGACCTGCGCCAATTATCTGCGCAAAGGCCGTCTGACGGCTGTAGAAGGGCGCATCCAGGTACGGAATTACGAGAATAACGAAGGTAAACGTGTATACGTCACCGAAGTCATTGCCGATAACGTACGTTTCCTGGAATCCAACCGTGAAGGCGGTGGAGGCGGAAGCACCCCGCGTGAGGAGCCTTCCTACGATGGAGGCGGCGGACGTGGCGGTAACAGCTACTCGCGGAACAATTCCAATCAGGATCCTTTTTCCGATGACGGAAAACCGATTGATATTTCGGATGATGATTTGCCATTTTAATAAGGAAAGGACTGAAACAGCATGGCTTTTAAACAAAGAGAAGGCGGAGACAACGATAAAAGACCGGCTCGCCGCGGCGGCCGTAATAAACGTCGTAAAGTGTGCTTCTTCACTGTGAACAAAATTACTCACATTGACTATAAAGATACCGATCTGCTGAAGAAATTTATCAGCGAACGCGGTAAAATTTTGCCTCGCCGTGTAACCGGCACTAGCGCAAAATACCAACGCATGTTGACGATTGCGATCAAACGCTCCCGTCAAATCGCATTGCTGCCATACACTACAGAGTAATCTGTATCATGGCGAGCGAGAAAGCCAGTACCTTGGACATCCCAGGTGCTGGCTTTTTTGCTGTGATGAACAAGTTCAAAATTATTCCATTTGTCTTACGGGAAACGAAAAAGTTATCATAGTGTTATTGCTGCATCAAGCAGTGGCGGTAAGGTTGTAAGCGTACCCGTAGAAAGGGCAGGGCACAGCTTTCCATTTCCCGGGCAATTTCATGATAGTGAAGTTCCGGCTGGATTGATTCGCAAACAGGCTTCGTAAACAACGTGTTCCTTAACGATCAACGAGGGTATGATATAATGGGAAAACGGCGAAAAGGGGGATTACCATGGGACTGGGCAGAATCTACAGGAATTATTTTAAAAATAACATGTTCATGAGGATTCTGCTGATTTTCACGATCATTGCCATTCTGACAATCGTGATTCTGTCCTATCTGATGTTCTCTTCCCTATCCCAATCGATCGTGGAGAAGGAACTCAACAACCAGAAGGCTGCGATGGAAAATGTCAGCCGGTATTTGGATCAGCGTTACCAGTCGGTAGAGAATATTGCCAGGGATATGTACCGGAACGAAATGCTGTTCTCGAACATTTCCTTTTTGATGGAGCATCCTTATTCGCAATATGTCCAGCATCGGATGGATCAGTTTTACAACGAAACGAACAATGACTCGACGGACCCGCTGCTGTATTTCCAGCAGGTGATGGACGAAAACGGAGATATCCGCAACATCATGCTGTACAGTTCAGAGAAGCAGTTTCTGTCTGTGTTCAAGCCAAACAAGCAGTATAAGCAGCTGACCACCGATATGACCCACTCCTATATTCCGGACGTTATGGCGATGGATTATAAAGGCATCACCGCTCCGAATTACTGGATCCGGAAGGCAGCGGACCAGTGGGCGCCGGAGCTATACGCCA
>NZ_PCZT01000023.1:40075-48014 GCF_002968895.1 Paenibacillus sp. AR247
CAGACTGAGCTCCGCAGCTGGGACATCACCCGCTCTTACTACAAATTGCCTGGCGAATATGAGAATACGGCTCCTTACCCGGAAGGGAAGGGGCTGGCCTCTTTTCCAAGCAAGCAAGGAACGACATATTTCTTCCGGACCCGGCTTGAGCTGCCGGAAGGCTGGCCATCCGAGCCATTCGGGCTCGTCTTCGCTTCGGGCGGAGAAGGGCTTCTGCGCGTCAACGGGGTTTCCTACCAAGGCCTCGACCGCAATCATACGTATGTAACGCTCGATCCTGCAGTGATCGGAGAGACGCCGGAACTCGAAATCGAGCTGTTTGACCCGGTTCCGGAACCGGTCGATCCATTGAATCAGCAGGCCGTTATTAACCCGCCGATCACGTCGGTCACGAGTCTGCTCGTGCGGCCGAATCATGCGGTGCTGAGCCTGATGTATACAGTCACCGTCGTGCGTGACTCGCTGGTGCTGCTGCCGCAGGAAGACTTCCGCCGCGTACGCCTGATGGAAGTGCTGTACCGGGCGATGGACCGGTTCGTGAACCTGGATTCGGCGGCCATCCGTGATGGCAGAGCCGTTGCCGATATTGAGGCAGCGCTTAGAGCAGACGTCCAGGAAGTGGGCGGCAATGCCGAGGGGCTGGAGCATATGGTCGGCCAGTCGCACATCGATATCGCCTGGCTGTGGCCTGTCCGCGAAACGGTACGCAAGGCGAGCCGCACGTTCTCGACCGTCGACCGGCTGATGGAGGAATATCCGGAATACCGGTACACGCAAAGCCAGCCGCAGCTCTTCGCGTTTCTGAAGGAAAACGACCCCGAGCTGTTCGAACGGGTCAAGGCGCGGATCGTGGAAGGACGCTGGGAGCTGGTCGGCGGCATGTGGGTCGAGCCCGACCTGAATCTGCCGAGCGGCGAATCACTGATCCGGCAGATGCTGTACGGCCAGCGGTTCTACCAGGAGGAATTCGGCCGGATGTCGAATATCGAATGGCTGCCGGACACGTTTGGCTACTGCGCATCGCTGCCACAAATTTTGAAGCACGGCAAAGTGGATTATTTCATGACGACCAAGCTCGGTTGGAACGACACCAACCTGTTCCCATACGATTTGTTCCATTGGGTCGGCATCGATGGAACACCGATTTTGTCTTATCTGAACCATGGCGTGAACGAACACACACTGCCGAAGGATGTTCACGATCACTGGCAGTCCTATCGGGAAAAAGCGCTGCATCCCGAGCAGATGCTCCTGTACGGACACGGGGACGGCGGCGGTGGTGTCACCCGCGAGATGCTGGAGTACATCGACCGGTCCGATCTGATGGTCGGGCAGCCGGCAAGCCGTTACAGTACGGCGGCCAAGTTCTTCGAGAGCATCGAGCATGCGGGTCCGGTGCTTCCGACGTGGCGCGGCGATCTTTACCTGGAGCTGCACCGCGGCACGTATACGACGCATGCCCGCAACAAACGCAGCAACCGCAAGGCGGAGGTGCTGTACCGGGAAGCCGAGCTGTGGAACACGCTGGCTGGGCCGAACATGGATACGGCCAACCGTACAGAGGTGACGCAGCAGCTGCATGACGGCTGGAAGCTGATCCTGCTGAACCAGTTCCACGACATCATTCCGGGCTCGGCGATTACCGAAACGTATGAAACATCGGACAAGGAATACGGCGAAATTTTCGCCAAGGGAGACCATGCCTTGAACGAAGGGCTGAACACGCTGGTGTCGGATATCAACACTTCCGGCAAGGAGGGCACTCCGTACGTTGTCTTCAACAGTCTCGGATGGAGCCAGAGCTCTGTGGTTCATATCGAAGCCGAACAAGGCGAAGGCGCCTTGGCCGCTTATGACGAGCACGGCACGCGCCTGGAGACGGACGCTGTCGAAGGAGGAATCTCCGTGCGGGTTCCCGACGTACCGGCACTGGGTTATAAAACCGTGTGGGTGAAGCCGGAGGCCGCTGTGAATGCTGACTCCGCCGGAGTTCAATCGTTCGGCGATACGTGGGAGACTTCCGCTTACCTCGTGCGGTTCAACGAGCGGGGCGAAATCACCAGCCTGCTGGATAAGGCTGCCGGCCGGGAAGTCGTGAAGCAAGGGGAACGCGCCAACCGGTTCCACTTCTTCCACGACCGTCCGACGCTGTGGGATGCCTGGGACATTGACACCCGCTACGAACAGCAGCCGGCCGGTGAGGCGGAGCTGCTCGAGAAGCGGCTGGTTCTGGCCGGACGCACCAAAGATGTGCTCCGCTTCCGCTGGAAGATCGGCCAGTCCGAAATCACGCAGGACATGATCTTCTATCACCATGACCGGCGGATCGATTTCAAAACGCATGTCCACTGGAACGAGGCACACAAGCTTCTGAAAGTGGGCTTCCCGGTCGATGTGGTCACCGATAAGGCGACCTACGAAATTCCATTCGGTTCGCTTGAGCGCGCCACCCACCGGAACACGAGCTGGGAGCAGGCGCAGTACGAGGTATGCGGACACCGCTTCGTGGACGTGTCGGAGCATGGATACGGCGTCAGCCTGCTGAACGACTGCAAATACGGCTATGACGTTCAGGGCAGCACGATCCGTCTGTCCCTGCTGCGGGCGCCGAAGTGGCCGGACGTGACGGCAGACCTTGGCGAGCATGACTTCACCTACTCTTTGCTGCCGCATCAAGGCGGCTGGAGGGAGTCACACACCGTCCGTCAGGCGGCGGAGCTGAACGTGGACATGCCGGTTCGCCAGGCGGAGTCCGGTGCACAAGGCTCTCGTCCGTCAACGGGATCGCTGATTACCCTATCCGGTGGACACGTCGTGCTCGACACGGTGAAACCGTCCGAGGACGGAAGCGGCGTCATCCTGCGGTTCTATGAATCGACCGGCGGACGCGAACAGATCGAGCTGACATGGCCGGGTGCCATCACAGAGGCTTATCTGTCCAACGCGCTGGAGGAGCCGGCCCATCCGCTGCAGCTTCAGGAGGGGAAACTGCAATTATCTTTTGCCCCTTATGAAATTAAAACCGTCCTGCTTAAGCAGGTTGATTAACACCATATATAGAAGTTTGGTATAGAACGTATAACAATACATGATTTAATGTGACATCATTACACTCTACAATTCAGCCAAGTAAAGGGGCGTATCGCTTTGGAACAATTCAGACTTCCTAAAATACCGATGCCGGCGCTGGAGATGCCGAAGGCGATCCAGGACGTAATTAAAGAAGCCGAGCAGAAGCTGGCCCACCGGCCGAAGCTGCTGCAGCTGTTCAAAAACTGCTTTCCAAATACGCTGGAAACGACGACTAAGCTGATGGATGACGGAACGACCTTCGTCATTACAGGAGACATCCCGGCCTCCTGGCTGCGCGATTCCGTGGAGCAGGTCGTCCATTACGTACCTTTTGCCAAGGAAGACCAGGATCTGCAGCGCATTATCGGCGGATTGATCAAACGCCATGTTCACTACGTCTTGATCGACCCGTACGCCAATGCGTTCAATGAATCGGCCAATGACTGGCACTGGAATACGACGGACGAAACGGACATGTCCCCATGGGTGTGGGAGCGCAAATTCGAGATCGATTCGCTGTGCTTCGTCATTCGTCTGGCGTACCTGTACTGGAAGGAAACCGAGCTGACCGATATTTTCGATGCCAATTTCAAAAAGGCCATGCGCGCCATCATCGACGTGTTCAAAACGGAGCAGCACCACTTCGAGAAGTCTCCGTACCGCTTTACGCGCAACAACGGCATCCTAACCGACTCCCTGCGCAATAACGGAATGGGCATGCCGGTTAACTACACAGGTATGATCTGGTCGGGCTTCCGCTCCAGCGACGACGCTTGCGACTTCCATTACAACATTCCGGGCAATATGTTTGCGGTCGTGGCGCTGCGCCAAATGCAGGAGTTCGCCGAGTGGGTCTTCCGCGACATGGACATGCTCGCCGAGCTCAAAGAGCTGGAGATCGAAGTCAACTACGGTATTCAGCTGTACGGCATTTACCGCCATCCGCAGTTCGGGCCGATTTACGCCTACGAGACCGACGGCTACGGCAACTACTGCCTGATGGACGACGCCGGTACGCCGGGCCTGATGTCCATCCCTTACTTGGGGTATACAACGGCGGACGATCCGATTTATCAAAATACGAGACGGTTTGCGCTCAGCAAAGAAAATCCGTTCTACTTCGAAGGCAAAGCGGCCAAGGGCATCGGCAGCCCGCACACGCCGGAGGACTATATCTGGCATATGGCCTTGTCCATGCAGGGATTGACCGCGCAGACGGCCGAAGAGAAGCTGGAGATGATCGCCATGCTGGAAGCGACCGATGCGGATACAGGCTTTATGCATGAAGGGTTCCACGCGGACGATCCGACCGTTTTTACGCGAAAATGGTTCGCCTGGTCCAACAGCCTGTTCTCCCAGCTCGTGTATAAGGCCATGAAGGACGGTCTGCTATGAGCCGGCATATCATCATTCTATGCGATCCGGATTTCCCGGCTGCGGGCAAGCTCCCGCAGGCCGGAGACTTCCAGCATGCCGCAGAAGTGGCGGTTGTTCGCGCCGAAGAACTGGCTGATGCGCTTCGCGGAGTGGATCAAGGTTGTTTTGTCAATTTGCACGCGCCTTATTTTCCCAAGGCTGCCTGGACGGAAATTTCCGCCTTCCTGCATCGGGGAGGCAGCCTGATCAGTGCAGGCGGGGCGCCTTTTAAAATTCCTATGGCACGGGATAACGGGTCTTGGGTGTCGGAGACCGAGCAAACCGCCTATCATCAGGAACTCTATATTCACGAAGCGCTGCGGGTGGACACAGGCAAAGTCACGAAACTCGCCGTTTCGGACCGCATCCCGCTGCTGAATGGTCAAGAAGGTCTGTTTGAGCTGGCAGATGCCTGGAACCTAGTGCCGCATACGACCAAAAGCGCCGATTTGCCGCAGCAGATGGGCTCAGCCGGCCCGATGAGCACGCAGATCTATCCGCTGCTTACCGGCCTCAGCGCCGAAGGGCGCGAGATCGCCGCGCCGATCGTGCTGTGGGAGAACTCCCGCGTGACGTTCGCCGGCTCGCGCTGGATGTTCGTGTTCCTGCCGCTAACGGAAGCGTTCTGGAACGGCAATGGCGCTGCGCACCTAGTCGACTGGGCGCGTTTCTGCGCGCGGGGCGTGACCGAGCTGTCGCTGAAGCCGAATTATGCTTCGTACGAAGCCGGGGAACACGCGGTGCTGACGCTGCAGACGCAGATTTTGCAGCGAGGGGAATCGCGCAATGCGGCGCCTGAGCTGTGGAGCTTCGAGCTGGAAGTAAGCCATGAGGGCGGAAGCGGAGAGGCTTGGAGCCACCGGTTCCAGGCGCAGGTGACGAAGGAGCAGAACTTCGTGCGCATTCCGGTGCCTCTGGCCTTGAAGAGCGGGCTGTACCGCATCGTATGCCGCGCAGAGGGACCGGACAGCGAAATTCGCGTGCTGCGCCAGGGCTTCTGGGGCCGTGACGACCTCCTTCTGGCCGAGGGCTCGCCGATTACCCGCAGCCGCGACTATTTCATCAAAGACGGGCGGCCGCTGCCCGTTGTGGGCATGACGTACATGACCTCCGACGTGGCGCGCAAGTTCCTGTTCCTGCCGAACGTGGACGTATGGGAGCGGGACATGGCCCAGATGGCCAAGGCGGGCATCAACTGGATCCGCACCGGCGTCTGGACGGCTTACCGGAATATTATGCAAGTCGACGGCCATGCCTCGGAGGAAGTGCTGCGCGCGATCGACGCTTTCTTCCTGACGGCCAAGCGGCATGGCCTGCAGGTGACGTTTACGTTCTTCTCCTTCACACCGGAGACGTGGGAAGGGCTGAACCCTTATCTCGACACGCAGAGCGTTGAGGCCCAGAAACGCTTCATCCGCAGCATCGTCAGCCGCCACACGGCCACGACGCATGTGGACTGGGATTTGATTAACGAACCGTCG
The DNA here is from genome assembly GCF_002968895.1 of Paenibacillus sp. AR247. Lineage (NCBI taxonomy): Bacteria > Bacillati > Bacillota > Bacilli > Caryophanales > Paenibacillaceae > Paenibacillus > Paenibacillus sp. AR247. The sequence goes on from NZ_PCZT01000023.1 coordinate 46,045, forward strand.
ATGTTCGATCCGCCGCGTATTTTCTCGGAGGGACCGCGTTCCGCCCGCGATCCGTTTGAGCACCAGGCGTTCGTGGAGTGGCTGAAGCGCCGTCACGGCGATATTCGCTGCCTCCAGGAAGCATGGAACATGACGCCGGATCAGCTGCCCGACTTTGCTTCGGCATCCATTCCGGAAGCGGAAGAGATCAACTTCGACGTGCAGGATATGCACAAAGCCAAGAAGGGAACGAGATGGCTCGATTACTGTCTGTTCTCGATGGATATGCACAACCGGTGGGCCGAGCAGCTCGTCGGAACGATCAAGGAGCTGTGCCCGGACCATTTGGTCACCGTCGGGCAGGACGAAGCGCTCGGCGCCCAGCGCCCATCTCCGTTCTTCTATGAGCAGGCCGTCGATTATACGACGGTGCACTCCTGGTGGTTAAACGACTATCTGGTATGGGACGGCATCTTCACCAAAACGCCGGATAAACCGAACCTGATTCAGGAAACCGGCATTATGTACGTAGAAACGCCGGACGGCCGCGCCAAGCGGTCCGAAGCCGAGCTGCGCAGCATTTTGGAGCGGAAATACGCCTACGCCTTCTCTACTGGGGGGGCCGGTGCGATCCACTGGATCTGGAATACGAACTTCTATATGGACAACGCCAATGAATCGCATATCGGAGCCCTCCGCGCCGATGGCACGGAGAAGCCGGAAGCGGACGTATCCTACGACTTTGGACGCTTCATCGCGGCCACGCGGGACTTGTTTACGGACCGGGAGCTCGAAGACATCGTCGCCGTCTTCCCGTACTCCAACGACTTCTCAAACCGCGCATTTGCGTTCCAGTCGACGACACGGCTGACCCGGCTGCTGGCTTATGACCTGAAGCTGCCATTCCGTGCGGCGTCGGAATACCATCTGGACGCGCTGCGGCAGAAGGCGCCGAAGCTGATCCTGCTGCCGAGCCCGCATAATATGGACAGCCGCGCGCTGGACGAGCTGCTGGAGCTCGTCAAGGACACCGGCGCGACGCTGCTCGCCACCGGCCCGCTCGGCCTGGACGCCTACTGGCGTCCGACGACACGCCTCGACGCCGTCCTTGGCGAGCGCCGGCTTGCCAACGTGCGCCGGGAGGAAATGCTCGGCGTGAATGGCCGGCTGCTGCCGGTATCCTTCGGGCACCGGCGAATCGCCGAGGTGGCCAAGGAAATCCCGGCCGCAGGGACCGGCGCAAGCATGGACGCGCTTGTGGACGTGCCGCTGGGCAAGGGCCGGCTCATCTGGAGCCCGCTGCCGCTCGAGCTGAACGGCCGGGACGAGCCGATCCTCGAGCTGTACCGGTACGCGGCTGCCGCAGCCGGCGTTGAGCGTGAGCTCGAGTGGCTGGCCGGCGGAGACCTGCCGGGCGTGTATGGCCGGAAGCTCAGCTTCAAGGACGGCAGCCTGTACGTGTTCGTCTCCGAGTACGGCTGGGATGCCCCGGTACAGGTCAAGGACCCGCAGACCGGAGCCGTATACAGCTTTACGCTCGAGAGTGACCGCAGCGTGTTGTTTGCCGCCGACCGGGAGGGCCGCATTACGGCCGTGTACCGGCCGGACGAGGTTGACATCCAAGTAGACTAAGCACGTTGAGTTGATTTGTACAATTAAGGTGTAGGTGATCGTCAGGAACTTTTGCAGAGGTGGAGCCATCGGGGCAAACGGGACGGGCATCAAACCAATCCTTGCAGGGCAGGGGAAAAGGATAATTTTGGTGTGGTATCCAGGGATACTGCCCCTTTTCACTGCCGTATCGAAGGCAAGGTCTTTGTCCACTGTGAATGGACACTTGTTTTTAGGAGCCGGTGTTATTCCGGCAGGAAGGCCGCGGCCTTATTGGGCTAAAGGGCTTTTGGCAGCAATAGCCGGCTTTTGAATGTTGGACCCCCTGGCGTCCTCCTATTTGGGCAGTTCTTTGGGATTGATCACCAAAACTGGGCAAT
>NZ_PCZT01000023.1:48114-55133 GCF_002968895.1 Paenibacillus sp. AR247
CAGGTCTGTAGAAATCGTCTGATGTATGGATCGCCAAATTTTTTTCTTCTATTATATATAGGTTATATTTAAGACTTACTTTGAATGTTAATTTGTACGCGATGGATGGACACTTGCGGATGGAGATGATTATGTCCGTAAGTCATCCATGCCAGCGTCCGGCCATCCATGACAGTGCAAATTTATCCAGGGCAGGGTTCGGCTATAAGCTGGACCTTAGCCCAATATGTTGATCTGCAAGCAGGGGATGAGAGTTCCGATCGGGAACAAGCCGCCCAAGGAAAGGAGACCCGATTTCTATGTCAAACAAGCCAAAACGAACGGCGCATATCATCTCCCATACTCACTGGGACCGGGAATGGTATTTGCCCTATGAAAAACATCATGTCCGTCTCATCCGTCTGATGGATGTGCTGATGGATACTTTGGAGAACGATACGGAGTACAAGAGCTTTTACTTGGACGGGCAAACGATCATTCTGGAGGATTACCTTCAGGTGCGTCCCGAGCAGAAGGAACGGCTTGAAAAATACATCCGCGAAGGCCGCATTTTCATCGGCCCGTGGTATATTTTGCAGGATGCGTTCCTGACCAGCGGCGAGGCCAACATCCGCAACATGCAAATCGGCCATAAGGACGCCCGCCGTTATGGGCAAATTTCCAAGGTGGGATATTTCCCCGACACCTTTGGCATCGTCGGCCAGGCTCCGCAGCTGATGCGCCAATCCGGCATCGATAACGCCTTGTTCGGCCGCGGCGTCAAGCCGACCGGCTTTAACAATACGGTTGCCGACTCTGAGTATGAATCTTCCTTCTCGGAGCTCATCTGGGAAGGTCCGGACGGCTCCAAGGTGCTCGGCATTCTGTTTGCCAACTGGTACAGCAACGGCAACGAAATCCCGGCCGATCCCGAAGGGGCGAAGGCGTTCTGGGACCGGAAGCTGGCGGATGCGGAGAAGTACGCGTCGACGCCGGAGCTCCTCTTCATGAACGGCTGCGACCACCAGCCGATCCAGACCGATTTGGCTGAGGCGCTGGAGACTGCGCGCAAGCTGTATCCGGACACGGAGTTCGTTCACTCGAATTTCCCGCAGTATTTGGAATCGGTCAAAGGCCATCAAGAGAACGAGCTGTCCGTCGTGCACGGCGAACTTCGTAGCCAGCGGACCGACGGATGGGGGACGCTTGTGAACACGGCGTCTGCCCGCGTATACCTCAAGCAGATGAATCAGCATGGCCAGGCGCTGCTGGAAAAGGTAGCCGAGCCGCTGGCGGCGTATGCCCACCTGACCGGTCAGGCTTACCCGCATCATCTGTTTACGATGCATGGAAAACGCTGATGCAGAACCATCCGCATGACAGCATTTGCGGCTGCAGCGTCGATGAGGTTCACCGCGAGATGGTAACCCGCTTTGCGAAGAGCCGCGACGTGGCGGAATCGATCATTGAAGACAGCAAGCGGGCGGTGGCCGATGCGGTGGATACGTCATCCTTCGCGCAGTATGGCGAAGATGCGCTGCCGTTTGTGGTGTTTAACACTACCGGATGGGAGCGGACCGGCACCGTATCCGTCGAGCTGGACGTACAGCGGATTTACTTCCGCGACGGCATCCCGCTGGACGAAATCAGCCGCCGGATTCAGGCGCTCGAGCTCGGTGAGCGTGTGGTGCTGGACCCGAGCGGAAAGCCGGTGCCTTTTACGCTCGAGGATCTGGGCCAGCGCTTCGGCTACGATCTGCCGGATGACCGGTTCCGTCAGCCATATATGGCGCGTGCCGTGCGAATTACGCTGCAGGCTAACGCCGTTCCGGCGCACGGACTTCGGGCGTACGCACTCGTGTCCGGCCAGGCAGCGGCGCAGCACTCGGACAATACTTCAGCATCGCTGATCACCGGGAACAACGTGATGGAAAATAGCATCCTGCGGGTAGCAGCTCAGCCGAACGGAAGCCTTACGGTAACCGACAAGCGAAACGGACGCGAATACCGTGACCTGCTCGTTTACGAGGATACCGGGGACATCGGCAACGAATACATGTACAAGCAGCCTGAAGGTGAAGCTCCGCTGACGACGCGCGATCTGCAAGCATCGATCCGGGTTGTGGAAGATACGCCTTACCGCGCTACGCTCGAAATCGTTCATGACTGGGAGGTACCGGCATCGGCGGATGAGCTTCTTCAGAAGGAGCAGATCGAAGTGGTCTACTATCCGGAGCGCAAAGCTCAACGGGTGAAAGAAACCGTGCCGATGAAGACCCGTACCCTGGTACGTCTGGAGAAGGACGGCAAGGGCGTTAAAGTGGAGGCCTCGTTTAACAACCAGGCGAAGGATCACCGCGTCCGCGCATTGTTCCCGACTGACATTGAAGCAAGCCGGCACCGCGTGGACTCCATGTTTGAAATCGTGTCACGGGATAATCAGCCTGCGATCGAATGGCAGAATCCGAGCAACGCCCAGCACCAGCAGGCTTTTGTCGATGTGAGCGGGGAGACAGGCGGCCTGGCGGTAGCCAACCTCGGCTTGAACGAGTATGAAGTGCTGCGGGACGGCCGGAATACTATCGCGGTCACGCTGCTTCGTTCGGTCGGAGAATTGGGTGACTGGGGCTGGTTCCCGACGCCGGAGGCTCAATGCCTTGGCGAACATGCCGTTCAGCTTGAAATCATTCCGCATGACGGCCGCGGGGAGGAGTCCGGAGCTTACGCGGAAGCTTACCAATTCCAAATTCCGTGGACAAGCGTGCAAACCGGAATTCATACCGGCGATCTGTCTGCGGTACATGCTCCTTTTGCCTGGAGCGGTGAGGGAGTCGCCTTCTCGGCGTGGACCGTTAACGAGGATTCCGGAGACCATATGCTTCGCTGGTACAACATGAAACAGCAGCCTGCCAGCCTTCGGTTAGAATGGCCTCAATCGGTGAGCCGTGCATATAAAACGACCATTCTGGAAGAGACGGAAGGCGCTTCGGTAGAACAGCTGTCTGAGTCTTTGGAGCTGGAAGCGGGACCTTGCGAAATCGTAACGATAGGCATTGAGCGCTAGTATGTTTAACTAGATGGAATAATTTAGTATTCATAGATTTATTCAAAAAGTGATTTATAATAGGGGTGTGAGGGGGGCTTTTTTCCCCCTCCGGCAACCCCGGCTCCTTGACAATTTAAACATTCCAATTCCCATCTACTTACCAGAATTACCCGCTATTTTTATAATTGACAGATGATTTATGTTCCAGTAAATTTGAACGTAATCAATTGTTGATTTGCAAGAGATGACGCGGAAGATTCCTATGCTGTTAGCCTGTGGCTTCCATAATTTACAAGAAACCTCGCTACTGTGTCACAGAACCTAACATGCATTTTTATGTATTCTCAATGTAAGCGGTTTATACTTTGAACATTTTGAGAACTTGGATATTCCAGACGTCAAACCTTCCTGTTTTTAACATTTAAATTTGGTGAAAACGGATCGCCTCTTTCATCAAAATCCCATTGATACAGCTAATATTGAGCCATTTTAAAAAATATATTAAAACCGCCCAAAAAAAATATTGACGTGATATTAATTTACACGTATTATTTACATTAAATTTATTAGGAAGTTTTAACCATTTCATATATAGTCCTTTTTGCTGATTCAAATTGACCGATGGTCATTTAAAGCATTAATGCTTTATTGCGCTATAATGCACTGCGCGTCCACGTCGCGGAATCTACCGTCCTTTATTGCTGCAGGATCCCGCATCGGTCCTGCCTTACTTCTGGATATATTATTTTTTAATATATTGCTTTACCTTGCTACCGTCGTCTTGTTGCAATATGAAAGGTCTACAAGAGGGGGAATTGTTTCAACGTCATTCGGGGGTCGGTTACGGTAACCGAAGTAGGTGTAAAGTCCCTAATGGTTTTCGCGGCCAGATCGCTTAAGACCATTGGAGAGGTCTTGGGTTGTTCTCGGATCTATGGAGGACGCCATTATTTTTCAAATCATAAAGGGGAGGAAAATGGTACATGACAAGCAAGAAAAAATGGCTCTCATTACTCGTTTCATTATCGGTAGTCAGCACGCTGTTCGTAGGATGCGGCAGCAAGGATGATGCAAGCAGCACACCTAAAGACGAGGGGAACAAAGAATCGTCTACGAATACGGGCACGGAGGGAACGAAAGAGGCGACCGGTCCGGTGGACGGCGGAACGCTGACTTACGGAAGCTTCTCCGACATCGTTAGCGTAAACCCACTGTTCGTTCAAGATACAGCTTCTGGTGATGCTGCGGAGTTCATGTATGCCAAGCTGTATGACATTAACCGTACAGGTGAAGTCGTGGCCGAGCCTTGGTCTCTTGCTGCTGAGCCAATGACGATTTCCGAAGACGGACTGACGTATACCATCAAGCTGAAAGATTCGGCGAAATGGAGCGACGGCGAAGCGATTACGGCCGACGACGTTGTCTTCACATTCAATTCGATTAAGGACCCTAAAGTCGGATCCCCTGGGATGTCCGGATTTGACAAGGTAACGAAAGTCGAGAAAGTGGATGACCTTACCGTTAAAATTACGCTGAAACAAGTCTACGCTCCATTCCAATATGTTTTGTCTACCCAAATCGTTCCGGAGCACATCCTGAAGGACGTTAAACCTGAAGAGCTGCAAAAGAACGTATACGGAACTGATCCGGCCAAAACGGTATCCAGCGGTCCTTGGGTATGGAAAGAATGGAAGCAGAAGCAGTACCTTTCCTTCGAGAGAAACCCGAACTACTGGGGTCCTAAACCTCATATCGACAAGATCGTATATAAAATCTATGCTGACCAAAACACAGAAGTGCAAGCCCTTATCAAAGGCGACGTTGACCTTCTGGGCGGTATCCCGGTAACTCAAGTCGACGCCGTGAAGAGCAGAGACGGCTTGACCGTTATCCAGGAGCCAGGTCCGCAGTACGAGTACCTCGGATTCAACTTCAACCCGGACAACTTCAAGGACAAGTTTGTTCCTTGGGCTGGACAAAAAACAAGACAAGCGATTGCTTACGCGCTTAACCGTCAAGGCATGATCGACAACGTTCTGAAAGGCACAGGCAAGCTGATGAACGCTCCGTTCCTGCCAGGTTCCTGGGCAGATCCGGGCGATGCGGCAGTCAACTATGCCTTTGATCCGGAAAAAGCGAAGCAGCTGCTGGCTGAAGACGGATGGACTGCAGGCAGCGACGGCATCCTGACGAAAGACGGACACCGTTTCTCCTTCGAACTTCAATACAACTCGGGTAACAGCCGCCGTGAGCAAGTGGCGAGCGTAATCCAGCAAAACCTGAAGGATGTAGGGATTGAAGTTGTTCCTAAAGCGCTCGACTTCGCTGCATGGGTTGACCAAAACCTGACTCCAGGTAAATACCCGGCAATCCTGATGGGATGGTCCCTGAACAACCCGGATCCGGACGGAGAAACAACGTTCAGCTCGAAGTACTTCCCGCCGGCTGGTCAGAACCAAGGTTTCTATAAGAACGAAAAACTCGACAAGCTGTGGGAAGAGGGAACGGCTGTCGTAGACCAAGAGAAGCGTAAAGAGATTTACAAACAAATCGGTCAAGAGATTTCGACGGACCTTCCATACGTGTTCATGTACCAATACGGTACGCCAACCGCGTATAACAGCAGCAAGGTGAAATTTGCGGAAGAGGATGCTCCTGAATCCTCCCTGGCTTACGGATACTTCTTCCACCTGATCAACTGGTGGGTAGACGCAAAATAATAGACAACATAGGAAGTAACAACGGTGCTAGAGGGGGAGGAAACTTCCCCTCCACCCTTTTTTGTGTTTAAAAAAGGATGATGGTTAGGCGTCCGTGTCCGTATCATCTCTAGGAGGATCAACAATGACTGAATACTTCATCCGCCGCTTACTGCAATCCATTCTTGTACTCTTTCTGATCTCTTTGGTTGCATTCGGCCTTATTCACGCTGCGCCAGGCGGTCCAACACAGATGATGATGGCCCCTGGAGTATCACCCGAAACCGCAAAGATCCAAGCCCATAACCTGGGTCTGGATAAGCCGGTTCCTACCCAGTATGTTATTTGGTTGACGAACATGCTGAAAGGCGACTTGGGTCACACGTTCAAGAACAACCTGCCGGTTGGCGAAGTGTTGTGGCCAACGGTTGGCAACACGATCAAACTGATGGCGTTCGCTTGGTTTATCTCACTGCTCATCGCCATTCCATGGGGGATTTATAACAGTACGAAAGTGTACGGCATTTCCGACCAGACGGCTAACTTTGTCAGTTACATTGGCTTTGCAATGCCTGCGTTCTGGTTCGGGATCATCCTGCAGGAGTTGTTTTCCCTAAAGCTAGACTGGCTCCCGCTGTCCGACATGTACGACATGGATAAGCAAGGGAACTTCGGCAACCTGCTGTATCACTTGATTCTGCCTTGCTCCGTCTTGGTGCTTGGTTTCTTGGCCTCATACTCCAAATACGCGCGTTCCAGTATGCTTGAAGTGCTGGAGCAGGACTACATCCGTACGGCCCGTGCGAAGGGCGTGCCTGAGCGCAAGGTCATTTTCCGGCATGCGCTGCGTAATGCTTTGATTCCGATCATTACGATCATTGGCCTGGATCTGCCGATTCTGGTCGGTGGTGCGACGCTGACGGAAAGCGTGTTTAACTGGCCGGGCATGGGACGGTTGTTCGTCGAAATGGCACGTTCGCGTGAGTATTCCGTGTTAATGGCGATTACGCTCATTACGGCTGTGGTCGTCGTTGCCGGTAACTTTATCGCTGATATTCTGTATAAGATCGTCGACCCACGCGTGAAACTTGGAAGTAAAGGAGGAAAATCGGCATGAGTGACATGAACATCGAGACAGCTCCCAATGTTCAGGCATCTGAGCATCCGGAACCGGCCAGCGCGCCACTTCCCCCTTCCAAGAAGCCTCCGGGCCCGTGGATGACGGTCGTGAAGAAATTCCTTCGTAATCCTTATGCCGTAACCGGGCTTATTGTTTTGCTCTTTTTTGTCGTGAT
>NZ_PCZT01000023.1:55233-71856 GCF_002968895.1 Paenibacillus sp. AR247
CCGTCGCGGCCATTTCCGTCATCATCGGAACATTGGTCGGCGCGATTTCCGGCTTCTTCGGCGGCTGGATCGATACGATCTTCATGCGTCTGATTGACGTCATGAACTCGATACCGACGCTGTTCCTAAACATTTTGGTTATGGCGATTTTCGGAACGAAAATCCAATATATGATCATGATATTGGCCTTTACAAGCTGGATGGGCGTGGCCCGACTCGTTCGCGGTACGTACCTGCAGCTTCGTGAAATGCAGTACGTGGAAGCTGCCCGCGCCATCGGCGTTTCCAAGACAGGTATTATTTTCAGGCATTTGCTTCGTAACGCAAGCTTTCCGATTATCGTAAACGCCACCCTGATGGTAGGGGGCGCGATTCTTTCCGAGTCCGGATTGTCCTACCTGGGTCTGGGTATCCAGGCACCGGCCACAAGCTGGGGACTTATGCTGAGCAACTCGCAAGAGTTTATGCTGATTGACCCGTTGCAGGCCATTTATCCAGGGGTTTGTATCCTGGCGGTCGTGCTTGCCGTCAACTTCATCGGCGACGGTATCCGCGATGCGATGGACCCTAGACAGAAGAAGAAGATTTCCCGGAGGAGGCTGGACAAATGGCGGAAAAACTACTCGAAATCCGGAATCTGACCACGGCATTTATGTCCGAGAATGGTTTCGTCAAGGCGACGGACCGGATCTCACTCAATATCGAAAAAGGACAGACGCTCTGCCTCGTCGGCGAGTCCGGCAGCGGAAAAAGTGTTACCTCTTTATCCATCATGCGTCTGATAGATTATGCAGGGGGCAGTATACTGGAAGGTAACATCCGGTTTAATGGCGACGACCTTGCAACTAAAGAGCAGGACCAGATGAGATCGATCCGCGGCAACAAGATCGCGATGATTTTTCAGGACCCGATGTCTGCGCTTAACCCCGTCTTTACCGTGGGTGAGCAGATCGCGGAGAGCCTGCGTCTGCATCAGAACAAGAGCCACAGCGAAGCCTGGAAAGAAGCGATCGAACTGCTTCGTCTGGTAGGTATTCCGGCTCCGGAAATGCGAGCCAAGCAGTATCCGCACGAACTGTCGGGCGGTATGTGTCAGCGCGTCGTCATCGCGGTGGCACTGGCCTGCAAACCGGAGCTCTTGATCGCGGACGAACCGACGACCGCATTGGACGTGACGGTACAGGCACAGATTCTGGAACTGCTTATGAAACTGAAAGAAGAACTCGGTATGGCGATTCTGCTGATCACACATGATATGGGTGTGGCTGCCGAGGTGGCTGACCATATAGCCGTTATGTATGCGGGCTCGATCGTCGAGAAGGGTACGGTTGAAGAGATTTTCTCGAACCCTTCCCACCCATACACGGTTGGTCTGCTGCAGTCCATTCCGGGATTTGAAGGTAAACGCGGCAACGAATTGTACACGATCAAGGGCACCATCCCTGGTCTGGGCAACCTGCCGAAAGGTTGCCGGTTCAACCCGCGCTGTCCGCATGTGATGGATAAATGCCGTCAGGTAGAGCCGGGCGATATCCAGATTGGTGCAGAACACAGCACGAAGTGCTGGTTGTACGAAGACAAGGATCGTAATGGAGTTTCGGTAAGCGGTGGAATAGGGGGAAATGCCAATGGCTAAGAACTTGATCGAAGTAGAGCACGTGAAGAAGTATTTCCCTATCCATAAAGGACTGCTGAACCGCGTTGTGGGCAACGTCAAAGCGGTCGACGATGTGTCCATTACGATCCGCGAAGGCGAAACCTTTGGACTCGTAGGCGAGTCCGGCTGTGGCAAGTCAACGCTGGGCCGGGTCATTTTACGGCTGCAGAACGCTACTGCTGGTGCTGTTAAATTTAACGGGCGCGATATTCATTCCATGGGCTCCAAGGAATTGAACAAAATGCGCGAGGAAATGCAAATTATTTTCCAGGATCCGTTCGGTTCCCTGAACCCGCGCTTCCTGGTCAAGGATATTATCGGCGAACCGCTGAAGGTCCATACGAAGATGTCTGCGTCGCAGATCGAAAAACGCGTCATTGAGCTGATGGAGCTGGTCGGTTTGGACGCTTCGCGTCGGAACCGTTATCCGCATGAATTTTCCGGCGGTCAGCGCCAGCGGATCGGGATTGCCCGAGCCATCGCGCTGAATCCGAAATTCATCGTGGCCGACGAAGCAGTATCGGCGCTTGACGTGTCGGTCCAGTCGCAGGTCATCAACCTGCTGATGAAGCTGCAGCGCGAAATGGGCCTAACGTTTCTGTTCATCGCCCACGGCCTGAACGTCGTCCGGCATATTTCTGACCGCGTCGGCGTCATGTACCTCGGTAAAATGGTTGAGATCGGCGAAACGGAAACGCTGTACGCCAACCCGCTGCATCCTTACACCGCTGCGCTTCTGTCCGCGATTCCGAAGCCGACGCCAACGAAGAAACGCAACCGGATCGTCCTTCAGGGCGATGTGCCGTCTCCGGCCAATCCACCGTCCGGCTGCCGTTTCCATCCACGCTGCCCGTTTGCTCAGGAGAAATGCAGCCAAGTGGAACCGGCCCTGACGGAAGTGCTTCCTGGGCGCCAGGTTGCCTGCCACTTCCCGATCGGCGTGGAAGGCGGTTCGGACCTGAACAGCCTGAAGTAATATTGTATTCGATGATTAGAGCTCATATGCTGCGTATACAGGATGGATTGGGGTCCTTCTGAGCGTTCCATATACAGCCCTGCCTGCGGTGTTCAGCCGAGGCGGGGCTTTTTTTGAGGGAAGAAAACAGCTTGGAAATATCCTCTTTCCGGTAACACTGTTACCTTTTTAAGGTTTTCTTTTGTTTCGTTTGCGTTTACAATGTAAATGTCGTTTGGCTGTGACTTTATACCCAAATGGCAGCGGGCAAGCTTGTGCGTCAAGCCTTCGCCCCTCGTGTAAATATAGAAGGGAGGGATGGAAGTACAGGCGCGACCTGGCTATAATTCATTTTTTATTCTAAATTTAAAGAAGGAATCCCTTAATGAAAAAGAGAACAAAAACATATATAACGTTAACTGTGATTTTGCTGCTTCTGGCCGGAGGGGCTTATCTCTTCCGCAAGCAGCTCGCAGTCATGGCCTTTGACCTGTTCCTGTCCAAGCAAGTGGAAAGCTCGCTGCAGAAATCGTATCAGCCGTTGACGTCCCAGGACAACGTGCCGAGCAAGCCGGTGGAGAAGATTGCGTACCAAAGCAAGCCGTTCTCGGTGCTGCTGCTCGGATCCGACCAGCGTGACAACGAACCGTCGCGTTCGGATACGATCATTTATTCGGTCGTACGTCCAAAGGATTCCAAGGTGCTGCTCATTTCGATTCCGCGGGACACGTATACAGAGATTGTCGGCAAAGGTAAAAAAGATAAAATTACCCATGCGTATGCCTTTGGAGGTCAGCAGATGTCCAAGGATACCGTCGAGGCGTTCCTGGACCACGATATCAATTATTATGCCACCATCAATTTCAAAGGTCTGAAGGACGCGGTTGATGCGCTGGGCGGCGTGGAGCTGCCGATCGGCAAAGATATTGTCAACAAAGGCAAGGATCATGAGAAATTTACGGTCAAAGCCAATAAGCCTATTTACAGCGGTGAAGAAGCGCTCAACTATGTGCGCTACCGGGAGGACAGCGATTTTAACCGGACGAAGCGCCAGCAGGTCTTTTTGGATGCGGTGGCCAACCGGATGCTGAACCTGAATCAAATTTCCAAAATTCCGGAGCTGCTCGAAATTATGGGTGACAATTTCAAAACCGATATGCAGCCCAATTTCATTATCAATTTAGCGAAACAAGTGCTGGCCGGTGATAAGGCTGAGATGACTGCCTATACCATCATGGGTGAGGGCATGAAGATTGACGGCGTTTATTATGATGATCCGATCAAGAAGGATGTGCAGAACGCCAAGAAGCTGATCGACAGCTGGGAGAATCCGGACACCCCTTCGGATCAGTTGTTGACGCCGGATATGTTGGATAAGAAGGAAGAAACGACTGCTGTAAAGTAACAAAAACGTTTATCGACGAATGTTCTAAGAAGCCAGACCGCGTTTAGCGGAAGTTTTTCTTGCGATATAAGGATGCTGAGTCCCCGAAGATTAAGCTTTCTTATATCTAAAACAAAACGTTTATCGACGAATGTTCTAAGAAGCCAGACCGCGTTTAGCGGAAGTTTTTCTTGCGATATAAGGATGCTGAGTCTTCGAAGATTAAGCTTTCTTATATCAAAAAAGCGTGCCTGCTGGCTCGCATATAGAGAAAACCAAACCGCAACAAGCAGCAGTGCGCATTTTGCGGGATCAGAAATGCGGGGCATGATCGGCAGCCACAGGTTCGGCTGCTGATTTTGTGTCCCTACTGAGACATTGGGCGGTTTGAAACGTATGGAGTTAGGGGAACCTTGAAAAAGGGTAAGAGGAGGATCAATTTTCATGAATATAGCGTTTTTTTCTGCTCCCTAAACAGGAAGTGGTCAGTGTTACCATGGACTCCACGCTGCGGCAAACGCTGGAACGGATGGAGTATCACAGGTATACGGCCGTACCGATCGTCGGGAAGAACGGGGAATATGCAGGAACGGTCACGGAAGGCGATCTGCTCTGGTATATGAAGAATTCCGGCGGAAAGGTGACGTTCGAGAATACGTCCAAATTTCTGCTGAAGGAAGTTCCGCTCAAAGTGCATAATAAGCCGGTGTCCATCGACGCCAATATGGAAGATCTGATTAATTTGGCGAAAGTGCAGAACTTCGTGCCGGTGGTGGATGATATGAACCGGTTTATCGGCATCGTGCGCAGAAGCCAGATTATCGAATACTGCGAGAAGTTCGTCTCCAGAGAATCCAAAGCTTCGGAGGAGACCAAGGCATCCATAGAGACCCGCTAATCCGCTGGTTTGAGGAAGCTGGGCAAAGATTTTGAATAAGCAATGGCAAAAGACCTGCTTGGATTGAGATGTACGGGATGGCAGGTCTTTTTTGCCTTATCATTTATTCATTTATCCGTTCGTAGGCAGGAACATAGGCAGAGGTTAATAACGCCACTTTGCTGGATGTTTGCCGCCGTTTTAGGCCAGGGGGGCTTTTCGTGAGAGGCTATTATTTATGCTATAATGGAGAATAAAGCTTTTTCATCAAAAAAAGGCGTATTTGCTGATATTGGGCCGCCGAAGAGAAACCGAATAGGCATCGGAGGATAAAGCCCCACATCGTGGGGTTATTTAAGGGAGTGTGACCTAGAGGCATGCCAAAGGATTTGGATGTAGCCAAACGTGCTAAAGTTATTGAATGGCTGAAAACCGAAGTCGTAGACCACGTATCCCGTCTTTTCAAAGCCTTGTGGGAAGGCAGCACCACCCGGGTGGGTGACAGTCTCGCCAGCTTGATTATGAGCTCTTACATACTGGCCCGCAGGCTCGGCATGTCCTACCGGGACATGGATGATCTGCTGCTCGACAAATTGAAGAAGCATAAACAGGAAGGTCACCAGCTTGAAGATTGGTACCAGGATATTTCCGCGCTGGAAGAACATATGCGTAAGAGGTGAACACATTGAAAATGCGCTGGACGTCGGTAGTCTGGAGTGTCGTCTATTTGCTCCTGCTGCTATCTTTACTATCTCCCTTCTCGATTGTGACCGTCTTTTTTCTCATCCTGCCGGCCGCAATCCTATTCACAACACTTAACGTCAAATCGTTCATACTGCATGTGCTCCCGGTTTGGCTGATTGCCTACCTTGTACATCCGGTGTATTTGCTGCTCGCCGTTTATTTTATGATTCCTGCCCTGATTATGGGGCGGGCTTACAAGAGAAGGGTGCCGGCTATACGCACATTAATGCTGGGTGCGGGTACCATTCTGGCGGAACTGCTGCTCCTGCTGTTGGTCGGAACGGCGTTCTTCCACTTTGATCTGTCCAGCTATGTCCATGACATTGTCAAAATGACGATGTCTCCGCTGCGTGATGTGGGCGGAAGCAACCCGCTGATTTCGGATATGGCCTGGTCTCCCGAGGAGATGCAGATGGTAAGCGACGCCACGGTGCAAATGATTCCTTTTGCCATGATAGTCAGTTCCTTTATGATGGCGGTGATCACGCACGCGCTTGCTCGTCCGATCATGGACAGCATGGGCTTCTCTGTTCCAAGGCTGAAGCCGGCCCGCGAGTGGATGCTGCCGAGATCCCTGATCTGGTATTATCTGATTGGTGTCATTATTGAAATTTTCGCAAGCGGATCAAAGAACAGCTTTCTCGACATGATTGCCGCGAACTTGCTGCCGCTTCTGCATATTTGCTTTATGATTCAAGCGTTTGGCTTCTTCTTCTTTTTGGGGCACAAGCGAAAATGGCATCCCGTCATCCCGCTGCTGTTCGCGATTCCCATTCTGCTGTTCCCGCCGATGCGGATTATCGGCATTCTGGATCTTGCATTTCCGCTTCGTCAATTTATGACCAAATCAAAACGTTAGGGTGGGTGTCATGCCTAAATTTCTACAGAAACGCTGGCACGGCTATTATACCGTCTGGGCGTTTGCGCTGATGCTGGTTCTGGTCATTATTGTGACCCGGTATAACTGGGCGCTGGGAATCGTCAGCCTCTGCCTTGTCGTCGCGCTCTGCTATGCGGTGCTGAAGAAGGAAATGGACTTCCGCAAAAAACTGCTTGAATACATCAACGGCCTCTCCTTCCGGGTGAAACGGGTCGAAGGGGAAGCCATCAATACGCTGCCCTTTGGGATCGTGCTGTACAGCGAGGACCGCGTGGTTGAATGGAATAACCGGTTCGTCTGTACCATGTTCGGTCAAAAATCGCTTGTGGGCGCTAGCCTATCCGAGCTGTTTCCTGATCTGATGCCGCTGCTTGCCGAGAAAAGGGACGGCGGCCGGGAAGCGCATAAGGACGGGCCCAAGGAGATCGAGACGGAAATCCAGGTGGGCGAGCTGCACTATCATTTGATCCTGAACACCGATGAGCGGCTGATCTATCTGTACGACGTAACGGAGATGGTCGTGCTCCGGGAGAAATACGAGGCCGAGAAGCTGGCGATCGGCATTATTATGATGGATAACCTGGACGAAGCGGCCCAGGGCATGGATGACCAGCAGCGCACGTCGCTCATTGCGAAGGTGACCAGCGAAATCACGGAATGGGCGAAGCATTACGAAGTGTATCTGCGGCGCTTGTCGTCCGACCGGTATTTAATGATGCTGAACTATAGATCGCTACAGGAGCTGGAGAAAAGCCGCTTTGTCATTCTTGACGAGGTCCGCGAAATGACCGCGGAGCTGAAAGTACCGATGACGCTGAGCATCGGGCTGGGCTTTGGCCCCGACAGCATCAGCGAGCTGGGCGAGCTGGCGCAGTCGTCGCTCGACATGGCGCTCGGGCGCGGCGGCGACCAGGCGGCCGTCAAGGCCGGCCAGCGGCTGTCTTTCTACGGCGGCAAGTCCAACGCCGTCGAGAAGCGCACGCGGGTCCGGGCGCGCGTCATCGCGCATGCACTGCGCGACCTGATGCAGGAGAGCGACAAGGTGTTCATTATGGGGCACAAGATGCCAGATATGGACGTCATCGGAGCCTCCATCGGCGTGCTGAACCGCACAGCCTGCTGGTCGTGGTGGACACGCACAAGGCGTCCATGACAATCGAACCGAAGCTGGTTCATCACGCCAGCCGGGTCGTCGTGGTCGACCATCACCGCCGCGGCGAAGAATTCATTAACGACGCCGTGCTCGTGTACATGGAGCCGTACGCTTCATCCGCTTGTGAGCTGGTGACGGAGCTGCTGCAGTATATCCATGAGAAAATCCAGCTCACGCCGCTGGAAGCGACCATGCTGCTGGCCGGGATTACGGTGGATACGAAGCATTTTGCGCTGCATACCGGTTCCCGGACATTTGAGGCGGCAGGCTTCCTCCGCCGGAGCGGAGCGGATACGATCCAGATCCAGCGGATGCTGAAGGAAGACCTGCAGGAATATCTGGCAAAGTCAGATATCATTAAGCGTGCTAAAATGGTATATGATCATATCGCTCTGGCCGTAACGGATCCGGGAACGGTCATCCCGCAGCTGCTCATTGCGCAGGTGGCGGATACGCTGCTGAACATGACGGATGTGGTGGCCTCCTTCGTGATCAGTGAACGTCCGGACGGGTTGATCGGGATCAGCGCCCGTTCCTTCGGGAAGATGAACGTGCAGGTCGTGATGGAGCGCCTCGGCGGCGGAGGCCATCTGACCAATGCTGCCGTGCAGCTGAAGGGCACCGTCAAGGAAGCGGAGGCCCAGCTGCTCGAAGTTCTTGCACAAATTGAGGAGAAAGAGGGGTTGTTCGAATGAAAGTCATTTTTATCAAGGATGTTAAGGGTCAAGGCAAAAAAGGGGACATTAAAGATATATCGGAAGGCTACGCAACGAATTTCCTTATTCCGCGCGGTCTCGCCCGTGTGGCAACCGAGGGTAACATGAAGACGCTGGAGAACCAGAACGCGGCCGAGCAGAAGCGCAAGGAGCAGGAGAAAGAGGAAGCACAGGTTCTCGGCAAAAAATTGGAAGAGATGACCGTACAGCTTAAAGCGAAAGCCGGGGAAGGCGGACGGCTGTTCGGGGCCATCACGAGCAAGCAAATCGCGGATGCACTTTCGCAGCAAGGCATCAAGATCGACAAACGAAAGATCGAATTGGATGAGCCGATCCGGACATTGGGCGTGACGCAGATGACCGTGAAGCTTCATCCGGATGTCAAAGCTACGCTGAAGGTCCAGGTCACGGAGGAATAAGATGGGCGGAGAGCTCTTTTTCGACCGGATTCCCCCGCAAAATCTGGAGGCGGAGCAGGCGGTTCTAGGTGCGATTCTGCTGCAGAGCGAGGCTATGATCACCGCGATGGAGCGGGTTTCACCCGAGGATTTCTACGATGTGCCGCATCAGCTGATTTATGAGGCGATGATCCAGCTTGGAGAAGAGAACCAGCCGATTGATCTCATTACCTTAACCTCGCGTCTGCAGGACAAGGGACAGCTGGAAGAAATCGGGGGCGTCAGCTACCTGGCGAAGCTGGCACATGCGGTGCCGACAGCGGCCAATGTGGAGTATTACGCTCAGATCATCGAAGAGAAATCCATGCTGCGGCGGCTCATCCGCACAGCGACGCAGATCGTCAGCGAAGGCTACACCGGCGGCGAAGACGTATCCGGCATGCTGAGCGACGCCGAGCGGCGCATCCTGGAGATTTCCAACCGGCGCAGCGGCAGCGGCTTTGTCGCCATCCGCGACGTGCTGATGGAAGTGTTCGAGCGCGTTGAGGTGCTGCACCAGCAGAGCGGAAGCACCACCGGCATACCGACAGGCTTTGTCGATTTGGACCGGATGACGAATGGCTTCCAGCGTTCCGACTTGATTATCGTGGCCGCCCGTCCTTCCGTCGGCAAGACGGCATTTGCCCTGAACATCGCCCAGAACGTGGCGGTGCGTGCGAAAGAAACGGTCGCGATCTTCAGTCTGGAGATGTCAGCGCCCCAGCTCGTCAACCGGATGATCTGTGCCGAAGCCAACCTGGATGCCAACCTGATGCGTACCGGTGATTTCAAGACCGATGAGGATTGGGCCAAGCTGACCATGGGGATCGCTTCCCTGGCGGAGGCCGAAATTTACATCGATGATACACCAGGCATTACCGTTGCGGATATCCGCTCCAAGTGCCGCCGTCTGAAGAAGGAGAAAGGGCTCGGGATGATCGTAATCGACTACCTGCAGCTGATCCAGGGACGTGGCAAAGCCGGCGAGAACCGCCAGCAGGAAGTATCCGAAATTTCCCGTACACTGAAACAGATCGCGCGTGAGCTCAGCGTACCGGTTATCGCTCTGTCCCAGCTCAGCCGGGGCGTAGAGCAGCGGCAGGACAAGCGTCCGATGATGAGTGACCTTCGTGAGTCGGGTTCCATCGAGCAGGATGCCGATATCGTTGCGTTCCTGTACCGCGACGACTACTATAACCAGGAGACGGAGAAGAAAAATATCATCGAGATCATTATCGCCAAGCAGCGTAACGGTCCGGTGGGCACCGTCGAACTGGTCTTCATGAAGAATTTCAATAAGTTCGTCAATTACGAGCGGACGCACACCGACGCATTCGCGATGTAGCGAAGCCGGCGATGATGTTCGCGAGAACAGATAGATAGATCCAATCGATCTTATAAATGGTTATCCATATTTTTAAGAATGCTTGTCTTATTTCCGAACAATTGTACTTTAGTTAGTGCAATTGTTCGTTTTTTATTTGACTTTAAAAATGGGGACTGTTACACTGGTAATGCTGCTTTAGCACAGTCCAGCGCTCGTCTCATGGAGGGGGACACTGGAACGTGTGAGGGTTTTACATGCCCTTTGACAATGGCAGTTTTGTAATGGTGCATAATCATACTTGCAGGTAAACATAATGAAATAAGCTTGTAATTAAAATGCGGTGGTACACACCAAGCGGGGGAATGAACATGTCAACAGTAGTCGTTGTGGGAACACAATGGGGAGACGAGGGCAAAGGCAAGATTACGGATTATCTTGCGGAAAGCGCCGATGTGGTGGCCCGGTATCAAGGCGGCAACAATGCCGGTCATACCATTCTGATTGACGGTAAAAAATATAAGCTCAGCCTGATTCCATCCGGCGTATTTTATTCCGATAAAATTTGCGTCATCGGCAACGGGATGGTGATCAACCCGGCGGCACTGCTCGAAGAGATCCAATACATTCACGACAACGGATTTAAGACGGACAATCTGAGAATCAGCGATCGCGCGCATGTCATTATGCCGTATCACATGGTGCTGGACGGTCTGGAAGAAGACCGCAAAGGGCCGAACAAGATCGGCACGACCCGGAAAGGGATCGGCCCATGCTACATGGACAAGGCGGCTCGTAACGGCATCCGGATTTCCGATCTGATGGATCCCGAGGAGTTCGAACTCAAGCTCCGCCATTTGATGAAAGAGAAGAACCAGGTCATCGAAATGTACGGCGGGGAGCCGCTGGACGTCGAGGAGGTGCTGAAGCAGTACCTGGACTATGCGGAGCAGATCCGGAAGTACGTTACCGATACCTCGGTCGTCCTGAACGACGCGATCGACGAAGACCGCAAGGTGCTGTTTGAAGGCGCGCAAGGGGTCATGCTGGACATTGACCAAGGCACATATCCATATGTTACTTCGTCCAACCCGTCCGCGGGCGGCGTATGTATCGGTTCCGGTGTCGGCCCGTCCAAAATTCAGCAGGTCATCGGCGTGGCCAAGTCCTATACGACCCGTGTAGGCGACGGACCATTCCCGACCGAGCTGAACAACGAGATCGGCGATTATATCCGGGAAAAGGGCCATGAGTACGGCACCGTAACCGGTCGTGCGCGCCGTGTCGGCTGGTTTGACAGCGTCGTGGTTCGCCACGCCCGCCGTGTCAGCGGCCTGACAGGACTGTCGCTGAACTCCTTGGACGTGCTTACAGGTCTCGATACGGTTAAAATCTGCACCGGATACAAATACCGTGGGGAAATTATCACCCACTACCCGTCGAGCCTGAAAATGCTGGGCGAATGCGAAGCGGTGTACGAAGAAATGCCGGGCTGGCACGAAGATATTTCCGGCGCGAAGACGCTGGACGATCTGCCGGAAACGACACGCAACTACGTTAACCGCGTATCTGAGCTTACAGGCATTCCGATTGCCATCTTCTCGGTAGGACGCAACCGGAACCAGACCAATCAGGTATTGCCGATCTATTAATCAGTAATCAGCGTACAATAGCCTGGAAGCAGGCGAATAGATATCCGTTTTGATCGATGAGGTCACCTTAACGCCAAGTGCGTCAGGGTGGCCTTTTTTTGAGATGTTCGAGAGTATATAAACTTTGTGGAGTCTGCGTAAAAGTATCTGGAATAAGCATCGAAGCATAAGCCCCACTTTGTTGGGGCTATTTTGCGTACCGCAGGATTGAATCCTCCGCTTCCCGTCAATACTGCTAGATATATAGATTGAATTGAAATTTTACTGAAAGTTTTCAGTTCATTCTATTGAGCAGCGCCGTTTCATAGAGTTCGGCGGCCGTGACTTTGATAGAGTCGGAACGGTGCAGAGTGGGGGCGGCCTAGCCCGTAGCGATTACGCTCTAATAACAGACAATCATACGTATTGGCATGGATAGGTCGTCACAAAGAATAACGGCTGGAATGCCGGAAAACAGCCCGGATATGAGACGGGAAGGGCAAAGGAGGAGGTGCGCCATGAAGATTGCGCAATGGCTGCTTAAAACGGTGCTGACTGTGGTGCTGATCAGCGGCCTGACGGTACTTACGACGGGAGCTGTCGTGAATATGTATGTCCAATCGCTGCTGGCCAGCTTTAACATTCAGTTGGAGGGCCAGCCGACGGGCATTGGTGGCATGATGAAGGGAATGCTGGGTTTGAACACCACCAAGGAGAAGGAGCCCGATAAAGAGGCGGCCAGCACGGCTCATGCGGCGGACGACAGCAAGTCGACGGATGGAAGCACGACTACGGCAGAAACCGGAACAGGCAGCACGGAGGAAGCGGGAGAAACGGCCGGAGCCGGGTCCCAGACTGGAACCAACGCTGGTGAGGCGGGATCGGGGAGCGGGAGCACGGCCGGTACGGAGACGGGAGGAACTGCGGACGCCGAGGGCGCGGATGCATCGGACGACGCACTGCCCGTTATGGGGCAGGGTCTAAGCGAATCAGCCATGGGCAGCCAGTCCGCAGCCGATCAGCAGGTCGTCATCAGCCCGGACGAAATGATCCAGAAGAAAGAAGAGCTGACTGCAACGGAGAAGGAGCAGATTTTTAACATTTTGATGAAAAAGCTGCCGCAATCGGAAATGCAAAAAATTTCGGCCGCCATGG
Source organism: Paenibacillus sp. AR247 (assembly GCF_002968895.1). Lineage (NCBI taxonomy): Bacteria > Bacillati > Bacillota > Bacilli > Caryophanales > Paenibacillaceae > Paenibacillus > Paenibacillus sp. AR247. Next base: position 68,147 of record NZ_PCZT01000023.1, read on the forward strand.
AGGACGGCCTGACCGAGCAAGAATTATCGACAATAGAAGACACGATCTCCAAGTATTTGACGAAGGAAGAATATGCCGCGCTTAGTAAACTGCTGGAGCAATAGACAGCTGGAAACACTGGGCGATCAAACCCAACGGAGGAAGTTGTAACCTTTTAACGAATTAAAGCAACGCAATCCACATATAGGTAAATAACACAAACCCGCGCCGGACGCGGGTTTTTTGCTGTGCGCCGAGAGTTGAATTGTTTGTAAACGTTGTGTTAAAGTATAGATTGTGTTAAAAGGTATCAAAATTTTAACTTTTTCGTCATTTTTGAAAAAGCATACAAAGCAAACAAGGAGAGAGTTATGAAGGGTTTTAAGGGTAACCGCTGGACGGAGAATAATCAAGCTTCGACAAATTCCGCGCAACTCTCCGGAAAGCAGGATGAACATCAGCATATGGGCGCTGCGACGCCTGGAACCGAATCCCAAGGGCGGAAATGGAGCGCTACACGGAAATGGATTGCGGGTACGGCCGGTGCGGTCATCGTGATCGCTGGACTTGTGTATGCAGGCAATCAGTACGTCAATGCCAATGTGGTCCCGTATTATCATGTCCTTGTACATAATCAGGAAATCGGGACGGTCAAGGATCCCTCTCAAATCGATAAGCTGTTCAGCCAGAAGCAGCAGGAATATCAAGATAAATATCCGGGTGTGGAGATGGTGCTCCAGACGGACGGCATCACGACGAAGGTCGAGAAGGCGTTTCAGGCCAAGCCTGATACGGATAACACGCTCAAGAAGCTGGACGGTATGCTTAAGGCATATGCCGAAGGTGTGGAGCTGAAAGTAAACGGCAAGGTCGTCGGGATCGTGAAGGACCAGGCCACGGTGGATGCCGCATTGGAACAGGCGCAGATGAAGTTCGCGCCGAAGGCTGTGGTCACTGCGGCCAGCGGGAAGGACAAGGCGGAAACGAAGCTGAAGAAGATGGCAGCTACCACCTCCTCGGCGAAAGCCGCGAATACACCGGGAGCTTCGGCTCAAAAGGTGTCGATTAAGGAGAAAGTAACTGTAGCGCCGGTCAAGGCTGACCCGAACAAAGTGCTGACCGCTGCGGAGGCAGCCAAGCTGCTGACGACGGGGCAGGAAGCGCCGCTAGTGTACACGGTGGAGGAAGGCGATACGATCAGCACGATCGCGAGCCAGTTCAAGATCAGCCAGAAGGAGATCTACAGCAACAATCCGGGTGTGAAGGAAAAGTACCTGCAGATCGGCGATCAGCTGAAGCTGACCGTACCGAAGCCGCCAATTACGGTGAAGACGGTCGAGAAGGTGACTGAACAGGTATCGACTGCGCCGGAAATCGAAATCCGCAAGAGCAAGGAACTGCCGGCCGGCAAGACTAAGGTCGTTCGGCCCGGACAGGAAGGCCTGAAGGTGATGACCTATCAGGTGACGAAGGAGAACGGAAAGGTCATCAGCGAGCAGTGGCTCGGACAAACGGTCGTGAAGTCTTCGCTCAAAGAGGTCGTCCTGCAGGGAACGAAAGTTCCGGGCAGGGGCTCCGGACAGTTCGCCTGGCCGGTGAGCGGCCATATCATATCCAGCTCCTACGGAACCCGCTGGGGCAAGATGCATAAGGGCATCGACATGGTATCCGGCAACCGGACGATCATGGCGGCTGACGACGGCACGGTAACCTTTACGGGTCAAATCAGCGGCTACGGCAACGCCATCATCATCAGTCACGGCAACGGCTATGAAACGCTGTACGGACATTTGAACAGCATCTCGGTTCACAGCGGTCAAAAAGTAAGCCAAGGCGAAAAAATCGGCATCATGGGCAGCACCGGGCATTCGACCGGCACCCACCTGCATTTTGAGATCCACAAGAACGGTTCGATTCAGAACCCGATGAAATATTTGAACTGAGTTGGGCTGCGGTAAGGTTTAGCACAAGATCATAACCGGATACAGCTATCATATATTTATATTCAAAGCATGGTCTCTTGAGGGAGGCCGTGCTTTTTTTAGTGGGATGGCGGAGGTTTGCAAGAAATTTTCATGAAAAGGAAGGATGATGCTGCTGGATCTGATGCTGCCGGCAAGACGGCATGGACGTGTGCCGCGAGGTGCGCGCCGCCGGGATGGAGCTGCCGATCATTATGCTGACGGCCAAGGACGAGGAGATCGACAAGGTGCTGGGACTGGAGCTTGGGGCGGATGACTATGTCACCAAGCCGTTCAGCACGCGCGAGCTGCTGGCCCGGGTCAAGGCGCAGATGCGGCGCCAGAACAAACCGAGCGGTACGGAGGCGGCCGCCGCGCCTGCCGCGGAGACGCCAAAGCAGGGCGTGCAGCTGTTCGGCCTGTTTATCGATACGGATATGTATCTGGTGTACAAGGACGGCGAAGCGCTGGATCTGACGCACCGGGAGTACGAGCTGCTGTATTACTTGGCCAAAAATGCGGGCAAAGTCATGACACGGGAGCATCTGCTGCAGGCGGTATGGGGATTTGAATACTTCGGCGATGTCCGCACCGTCGATGTGACGATCCGGCGTCTGCGCGAGAAAATCGAGGAGAATCCGAGCAAGCCGGAATACATCCTTACCCGGAGGGGGCTTGGCTACGTCATGCGGAGTCCCAAAAACGGGGGCCTATAAATGAAATGGCCCTCCTTTTTCCGCACGATCCAGGCGAAGCTGATCATCATCTATGTGCTGCTAATCCTGATCGCGATGCAGCTGATCGGGGTGATTTTGTCAGCGCGATGAAAAATTCCCTGACCAGCAACTTTACGAAGGACCTGCAGGAGCGGGCGGAGCTGCTGTCGGTGCTTGCGGCGGATAAGCTGGGCGGCACCGGGGATACGGGAGAGAATAATCCGGTGGAGAGCCTGGGAGCAATCGTCAACAACCTGTTCAACCTGAACGGGGCGGAAATCCAGGTGCTTGACGCCAGCGGCAAGGTGCTGATCACGTCTTACCCTTCGCATGCCGACTATGTCGGGAAGAAGAACACGCAGACGGTCGTGAGCCGGGCGCTGCAGGGCATCAAGGACAACGAGGAATACGTCATCGATGAAGACAACGTGCGCAAGAAGGTCGTGGCGAAGCCGGTCATGAACAATGGGAAAATCGTCGGCGCCATCTACATCGTCGCTTCGATGAAGGAGCTGTACGATACGATGGGCCGGGTGAACAACATTTTTATTTCCGGGATCCTGCTGGCGCTGGGGATGACCTGCGTGCTCGGCGTCATTCTGGCTCATACGATCACTCACCCGATCAAGGAAATGACCAACCACGCCACCGCGGTGGCCGAGGGCAGCTTTGACCAGAAAATGCCCGTATTCGGCAACGATGAAATCGGCCAGCTCAGCGAGGCGTTCAACTATATGACTTCGCGGCTGCGCGAAGCGCTGATCCAGAACGAAGAGGAGAAAGAGAAGCTCGCTTCGATCCTGACGAACATGAGCGACGGCGTGATCGCCACGGACGAGGCCGGCAAGGTCATCCTGATGAACCGCCGCGCCGGGGCGATCCTTGGCGTGGACGAGGATGAGCTGGCCGGAAGCGATATCGCGCAAGTGCTGGGACTGACGCCGGAGCAGGCGGACACGTTCACGGAAGGAACGTACGTGACGATGCTGCTGCAGATCAGTCCGGAAGAGGAGAAGGAGAAATCGCGCCATTACATGGTGCGCGTGACCTTTTA
>NZ_PCZT01000023.1:71956-95872 GCF_002968895.1 Paenibacillus sp. AR247
TCGTTGCCGGCAGCCTGGTGCAGAGCTATTACCTGATTTACCGGCTGCCAGGCGGGGATTCGATCGCCAAAACGGAAAACAATTATATCAAGACGGACAACATGGGTACCGGAGGAGAGCGCCGAGAACCTGATTTATCCAGATAAAATGCAGATTCATATGGGAGAAGGCAAGCATACGGTCTTCTACCCGAACTCCACGTTCTACAACTTGATCTACTCGCGTCTGAAGGGACGCAGCTTCGAGAGCTTCCAGCGCCGTCCGGTGGAGAACACGGACTGGAACAAGATCCGCAATGAGGATCCCGGGATCGAGCTGACCTTCGGATCAGGGATCCCGGTATCGCTGCTCCAGCGCGTCATGCAGATCGCGCCGGACTCGCTGTTTGAAGCCGAGCGGATCAACCGGATCTGGATTTACACATCGCCAAACGATTCCAAGACGCATGCGATGTTCTTCAGTACGGAAGGCGATGTCGTCTATGAAGCCGGCAAAGTTGACTTGACCGTGCAGGACGTGCAGCAGCATGTCGATTTTGGCAAGGAATGGACGGCCTACTCCTCGGAGGCGGGAGGCAAGTATTATGTGCCGCAGTCGTCCATCCAGATGGTGGAGGCTGAAATCAATATCGGCGTATATACGGTGGAACAGATGCAGCAGAGCCTCTTCTTCGACCCCGGCATTACCCGTTACATCCAGGAAAAGGACGGATCGGAGATTTATACGGACAGCAAGCGGAGCCTCCAGGTGCGGCAGGAGCAGAAGTGGATCAGCTACACCGATCCGGCCGCGCCGCCGGCGGGCGAGAGCAGCGACGGGAAGGATGCGCTGGCCGCCGTTGACTTCGTCAACGAGCATGGCGGCTGGAACGGAACCTACCGGCTCGGTCAGTCGGGTACCGGAGAGGAACGCAGCCAAATCGTGTTCCAGCAGTATTACGGCGCCTATCCGATCCTGGACACGCTTAATTTCCATTACGGCACGATCCGGTTGAACTTGCAGCAGGGCACCGTGTCAGCCTATGAGCGCTCCCTGATCTATATGAAATCCGGAGAGCAGCACAAGACGATGGTGAAGCTGCCGGGCGGTGCCGAGCTCAAGGAGAAGCTGAGCCGGATCAACAAGGACTCGGCGATCGAGGATCTATATCCGGCGTATTTGCCGGAGCTGACCAAGACCGGGACAGGGCTGAAGCTGACGCCGGTCTGGGCGGTGAAGCAGGAGAGCGGCGCCGTGACGGTGATCCGCTAAAAGGACGCCAGGCTTGGCATGATGCGGGTTGACCGATGGAAAAGAGTGGCGTAAGGTGGGAGTAGCAGGGAATTCTGCCTCCCAATCTATATCTTGCTGCTGTATTTAGGGGCAATAACGGATGCAGCATCTAGCATGAAAGGTCGATTAGAAGGAGCAAAGCTCCATTTTCATAACGATCGAATGGATCGCGTGTCGAGGTTAGCCGAAGCTATGGGGAACCATGCGGGATCAAATTTCGGGTAAAGGAGGGCAAGGGATGGATTGGGGACGGGCCAAAAATGTGCTGATCTACGCTTTTTTGCTGCTGAACCTAGTGCTGGGTTACCAGCTGTGGGCCGACGTGCGCGAACAGGCGGACACCAATCTGGACTTTGCCTCCCTGGCGGACAGCACGCAGAAGGCGATGGAGGAAAAATCGATTCAGCTGCTGTGCCCGATTCCGAGTATGACGCCCGCGCTGCCCAAAATCTCCTACCACTACGTGAGCGGGGAAAGCATCGGCAAGCCGGTCACGCTGAAGAAGCCGGTCGAGAGCAAGCTGATCTTTATGGGTACCGACCTTGTGGACGCCCTGGGCGACCAGATTCCCGAGTTCGGCAATTACCGGTATGATCCTCAGGCGAGTCAGGAGATGACGGAAGCGGAGCTGGAACGGGTGAAAGTTGCGGGCGCTGCAGGCCGATTCGTCATGCATACGCTGGTGGACGGGAAATGGCCGCTGTTCAACGATCAGCTCGAGCTGTACTACAGCGAGCAGAAAATCGTGTCCTACCGCCAGTCGCTGGTGGAGATCGCCCCGATGGAGGACGAGCAGGAGCAGAAGATTTTGCCGGCATCCGGGGCACTAAAACGGTTGGTGGACGCTTTTATCCCGGAAGGTTCGTCCATAAAGGATATTCAGCTGGGCTATTACGGCCAGGTATTTAACTCGGAGAGCCAGGTGGCTGCGCCATCATGGCGGTTCACGCTGGAGAGCGGAGAAATTTATTATGTACAGGGGATCAGCGGCGACGTGACCGTGAACAGCCCCAAGGATGAAGAGGGAAAGGAGCAGGGATGATGGGCATATCTTTTACCGTTCTGTCGAGCGGATCGACGGGGAACGCAACCGTGGTAAGAAACGAAGAGACGACGCTGATGATCGATGCCGGGCTTAGCGCCAAGCGGATCGACGAGCTGATGGAGCAGCGGGAGCTGTCGGGAGAGGAACTTGACGGGATTCTTGTCACCCATGAGCATTCCGACCATATTAAAGGGCTCGGTGCCGTGGCCCGCAAATACGATCTGCCGATCTATGCCAACGAGAAGACATGGGAGGCGATCAACAAGTCTGTCGGCAAAATTGCCGAGGAGAACCGTGTCGTGATGGACAGCGGCGAAGTGCGGGATTTCGGATCGCTGCGGGTGGAGTCTTTTCAAATCTCACATGACGCGGCAGAGCCGGTAGGCTACTGCTTCTACGACGGGGACGAGAAGCTGAGCGTGGCTACGGACCTGGGCTATATGAGCGATAAGGTGAAGCAGGCCATCAGCGGCTCGAACGTGCTCGTGCTGGAGGCGAATCACGATATTGAGATGCTGCGGATGGGCCGTTATCCGTGGAACACCAAGCGCCGCATTCTGGGCGACCTTGGGCACTTGTCCAACGATGCCGCAGGCGAGGCGATGAGCGAGCTGCTGACGGGAGACCTGAAGCGCACCTATCTGGCGCATTTAAGCCGGGACCATAATCAGATGGATTTGGCCGACCATAATCAGATGGATTTGGCCAAAATGACCGTGCGTACCGGGATGGAAGACCGGGGATGCTTTTATAAAGACAGTGAGTTTAAACTGTGCGACACGTACTACGACCGGCCTACACCGTGGGATAAGGTGAGTGAGCCATAAAGGCGTCGAGCTCCGCCGCTTTTCTCTCTACCTCGTCACGGGTGAGAATGCCCTTGTCAATGAGCAGTTCAATGATCGTGCTTAAGGCAAGGGTATTGCGGTAGTGCTCGTCCTTTAAATCCCCCAGCTTGGCCATCATATTCACATAGTCCATCGAAGACGGAAATCGTTCCATGAGTCCGTTCCTCCTTGTTTTTCAACATCGTTTCAATTCCATAACCCACCAATGACGCAAGCGATAAAAGATTAGGGCAACCGCCCCACTTATGTTACAATAACTATACCGCATGAATGTCCGCGAGGGCTTGCATACAGCGGGTTTGACTGGTGTCCAGCCTGCAGCATAGCAGGTCATGCTTCGCCTTTTTCATAGTTTCATCAGGCTTTACTTTTATTCTAGTCTGTATATGCCGGAAACATTCCTGTTTCTATGAAAATAAATCTCATATGCTGTATAGAATAGGCTAAAGAATGAATGTTATAGGCCGCCTATCGGGCTGTTATAGCAGGAAGTTCAATGCAACTTTAGTTCAATCTATATAGAAAGAGAATCCGAAGTCAACGTGGGTGAATTCCATACATACGAATGTGAGTGACTGAGACTTCAACGCTTTAAATTTGCTGCTTAGATTCGGCCCAATGTGGTGATGTAAAAAATAAAGGGTCTGCCTCGTGCAACCTTGGTGAGCTGGAAGCAGTTATTAGTAGTATAGGCAGTCTGAACGATTAGAAGCTTATAAGAACATGCCGCCACGTCATTAGTTATACAGATCGGCCATTGGCGAAGGATATTTTTCATTTCTCGTCAAAGGCATCTGTATGGATGAATCTCATAAGATTTTCGGGATGCGTTACAACAAAGGGGAGAGGATCACATGGGGCTGTTTCGTGACGATTTTTATTCGACCAAAATTTCCAAACGGCGAAGCCTTCGCAAAGTATATCCCGCACAGCGGGTGTGGGGCAGAAGCAGGCGCAGCCGGGGGACGTCCACGCTGTTCGTGGCGACGGTCAGCTCCGTCATCAGTGCAGTGGTGGCGGTGCTCCTGTTCAGCCTCATCACCGGCCTTCCTTCCCATACAAGGGAGACGGCGGCGGTCAGTGCCGTTACTTCAACCCCGCTGGACGGCAGCGGAGATCCGTTCGACCGGCTCGTTCAGGCAGCGGCCAAAGTCCGCCCGACCGTCGTCAGCATCGTGAACTATAAAGATGCGAAGGACGCGGACAAGGGGACGGCCGACCTGGAGGATTCGGCGCTCGGATCAGGGGTCATTTTCAAGAAGGAGAACGGCAAAGCTTATGTCATCACCAATAACCACGTCATTGAAGGCTCACAGGATCTGGAAGTGATGACGGTCGGCGGGGACATGAAAAAGGCAACGCTCGTCGGTACCGATAAAGTAACGGATATCGCCGTCTTGTCGGTGGACGACAAGAACATTGCCGATGTGGCCGAAATGGGCGACTCTAAGAAGCTGCGCCTAGGTGAGACGGTGTTCGCCATCGGCAATCCGCTCGGGCTCGGGGATACGCTGACGTCCGGCATCATCAGCTACACCAACCGGGTCGTGCCGGTGTCGCTGAACCAGGACGGCGTGTACGACTGGGAGCAGGAAGTGATCCAGACCGACGCGGCCATCAATGAAGGGAACAGCGGCGGCGCGCTGGTGGATCTGAACGGCAAAGTGATCGGCATCAATACGATGAAGATTTCCGATGCCGGTGTGGAAGGCCTGGGCTTTGCCATCCCGGTCGATCAGGTGATGAAGACGGTGGATGAGCTGATGAAATACGGCAAAATCTCACGTCCTTACCTGGGCGTGTACACCGTGGACCTGAACAATCCGTACGCCCCGCTGGATGAAGATCAGCGCAAGGAGCTGAAGCTTCCGGCGGACGTGAAAGACGGCGTGGTCGTGCTGGACGCTATCGGACCTGCCAAGGATGCGGGGCTCAAGCTGAATGACGTCATTACGGAGTTCAACGGGGACCCGATCAAGACTACGCTGGAGCTGAAGAAGTACCTGTATGACAAAGTGAAGATCGGCGACATGCTCAAGGTCACCTTCTACCGTGCAGGCCAGCAGGAGACCGTGGACGTCAAGCTCGCCGACAAGCCGGACTCTTAAAATAGGACGTGTGATCCGGCCCAAAACCGGATATAATGAGAGTCATAGGTTTTCGGAATTGATCAGCCAGAAATACGTACATTGTGTGCAATTGTAAGGGGATGCCATTTTATGTTTGTCGTTTGTAAAGACCATGTGGAGCTCGCGATCGATATGTTCGTCGACGAGTACGAGGACGCGCCGGATATCGTGGACCTGAAGGAGACGGAGTTCTCCGATTGGGACCCGCCCGTACAGTGCGCGCACTGCGAACAGCCGGCCAAGTTCCTGGTCGTGTAGCCGCAGGGTTAGCAGGAAATGCTATGAAGAGATGAATAGCGATGGGGAGAGCGTGGAGACACGCTCTTTTTACTTTTTGGAAGAGTGGGTAGGGTTCGTGAAATGCAATTTGATAGTTCGATGAAGGGCTGTTCTTTAAGGGAGCTTTTTAAGGCGAAGATCATCGGTGATATCGACGGTTTGGCGAGCAGATTTGGAGAATATAAGCCCTTATGGTGTGCTTCATATATTCAAGGCACGTAAAAAGATAGGTGGAGGGATATTCATGCTGATTCAAATTATCGGCGTCGGCAAGCTGAAGGAGAAGTATCTGGTGCAGGGCATCCAGGAATACGCCAAGCGGCTGACGCCTTACATCAAAATTTCAGATGGTGGAGGTCGCGGACGAGGGTGGAGGTCGCGGACGAGAAGGCCCCTGACACCTTGAGCGATGCCGAGGTGTCGATCGTGAAGGAGCGCGAGGGCGAACGCATCCTCGCGCACATCAAAGAGAGCGCGCATGTGATCGCGCTCGCCATTGGCGGCCAGCTCTGGAGCTCGGAGGAGCTGGCCGCCGAGATCGACCGGCTCGGCACCTACGGGACGAGCCATGTCGTGTTCGTGATCGGAGGGAGCCACGGGCTCTCCGATCAGGTGCTGCGCCGCGCTCAGCAGCGCTTGAGCTTCGGGCGCATGACCCTGCCGCACCAGCTGATGCGGCTGGTGCTGGTGGAGCAGATTTATCGCGCGGTGAAGATCAATCGGGGAGAACCGTATCACAAATAGGGAGAAATTTTTGTTACAATGTAGACTGCGGCTAGCAATTAGGGACGGTGATGAACATGGGAAGAAAGCAGGCTTTTACAAAATCAGAGTTGCTTGACCAAACCAAGAGAGTGCTTCTCGAATACGGTTATGAGGGGTTTCAACTTAAGTTGTTATCTAAGAGCCTAGTTGGAGCAAGAAGCACGATTTACCAATATTATGCCAACAAAGAAGAGATAGTGGCTGCATGTATGAAACGATCAATGGAAAATGTACTACAGAAGGCGTCGGCTATTGATGAAACGGATTGCATGAATGCCCTTCAACATGTGCTAGATGTATATCTGGAGGAAGCTAGTTTTCATCAATTGCTTGGATATGCTCATAAAATAAATAAAGCCAATTCTGCGGCTGCAGCCAATGATCTTGAATTTGTTGAGCAAGCGCATGTGACTTTAAAAAATCAACTGGAGCGATTGTTTGCTCGTGCTCAGGAAGAGGGACACTTGAATACAAGTATCCCACTTCCTGCGATTATAGGTGTATTTTTTAACCTGATTGAAACTCCCAATATGATGAATATCCCTACGCCTCAGTGGAGTAAGCTGTTGTACCAAATGTGGCTGGGAGGGGTAGGAAGACGATAAGGAGCACAAATATATTTGACACGTGTGTCATATAAAACCTATAATGATTACGTACCGGACGGAATGTGATTAATTTGACACGTGTGTCATTTATTTGTGTTGAGGAGAGGATTAGCATATGTTTTTGGCATTGAAGGAACTGGGACACAGCAAGACAAGGTTTTTGATGATCGCTATCATTTTTGTGCTTATTTCTTGGTTGGTGTTTATATTGTCAGGTCTGGGGAATGGGTTATCTACGCTTGCGGCTTCGACGTTTAAAACGATGAGGGCTGATTATGTGGTTTTCGAACAAGGGTCGATGGCTTCAATGAGTAAGTCTTTATTGTCTAATGATTTGTCAGCTAAATTAGCAGAGATGCCGAATGTAAGTGCCGTTTCACCTATGGGAACCATCATGGCATCGGCAATCAAAGGGAGTAGCAAGTTGAATGAGGATAAAGTAGATATAGCGATTATTGGAATTGACCCGGGGAGCTTTCTTGAGCCGGCGATTATTGAAGGAACGGGGCTGACATCCGATCAGATGACGAAGGTCATCGTTAATGAGACGATGAAAGACGAAGGATTTAAGCTAGGGGACACCTTCCAATTAGATGGTTCGACGGAATCGTTGACGATTGTCGGCTTCGTCAAGAATCAGACGTATAACCACGTAGCAGCTGTATTTACACCTATTGAAGAGTGGCGTAAGCTTGCGTTTGCGGCACCAGGCTCGGACAAAGGAGTCAAGGACCCTGTCAATGCGATGATGCTTCAAGGTAAAGATATTGATCGGAACACTATCAATGAACAGCTTTCGGGTACCGATACGGTTACTCGTGCGGCAGCGGTACAGGGAATGCCTGGATACAAAGAAGAGAATGGCACAATCATGATGATGCTTGCGTTCCTGCTTGCGATCTCTGCATTCATCATTGGCGTGTTCTTCTATGTATTCACGATGCAGAAGTCCAACCAGTTCGGGATTATGAAAGCGATCGGGGCCAAGAATGGATTCCTAGGTAAAGCCGTCGTCTCACAGGTGTTCGTCTTGTCGCTCTCAAGCATTATCGTTGGCATCTTATTGACTTATGGTACAGCGGCAATCATGCCCAAAAGCATGCCGTTTATGCTGGATACGAAGCTGGTGCTCACGTATTCCATTGTATTGTTGGTGATCTCATTGCTTAGTTCGTTGGTATCCGTTCGCACGATTTCGAAAATTGATCCGCTTAAGGCGCTTGGGAGGGTTGAGTAATGACTGAAGGCTTGCAAATAATAGCAGCTTCCAAGTATTACAACGAAGGATTGAATCGTATTGCGGCATTAGACCGAGTGTCCATAAAAGTGGAGCCAGGTGAGTTCGTCGCAGTGGTAGGTCCGTCCGGTTCTGGAAAAAGTACCTTCCTATCCATCGCGGGTGCACTGCTCAAAGCTTCCGAGGGAGAGGTCGCACTAAATGGGAAGGACATATCGAAGCTGTCAGGCAAACAACTATCCGATATCCGATTGCGCGAGATTGGTTTCATCATGCAGGCCTCGAATTTGGTTCCATACCTGAACGTTCTAGATCAGTTGCTTGTCGTAAAGCGGATGTCGGGAAGGGTCCGTCCAGCAGACAAAGTGATGGCTATAAAGTTGCTTGAAGAACTTGGTCTAGGCACTAAGCTGAAGAGCTACCCGGAGGAGCTGTCGGGGGGCGAGAAGCAGCGTACCGCCATTGCCCGCGCGTTAATTAACGATCCCAATGTCATATTGGCGGATGAACCTACAGCAAGCCTGGATACCAAGCGCGCCCATGAAGTTGTCTCCTTGATTGCCCATGAGGTGAGAACACGCCACAAAGCGGCGATTATGGTCACACACGATGAGCGGCTGCTTACCTACTGCGACAAGGTATACCGGATGGAAGATGGCAAATTATCTCTAGCGGAACTGGAGTCCATCCATTAAGGTGTCATTAAGATCCTTTTAATTTTGTGAGCGATTTAAAATTTGAAAATTTAGGGAGATGGTAAGGATGATCGTCGTCACGAACAGAATTAAAGTGAAAAAAGGAATGGGCGCAGTAATGGCGCCGAGTTTTACAGCACCAGGCCCGCTAGACACTTTCGAGGGCTTTGTCAAAGTAGAAGTATTGTTGACACAGAACTTAACTGATTACGATGAGTTAAATGTAAACATGTATTGGGAAAATATGGATTCCTTTACAGCTTGGAGAAATAGCGATACCTTTAAATCTGCACATAAACGTCCAGAACCAGGTTCAGAGGCATCAAATAAAGAATCTCCAATTCTCGGAAGTGAGATCACAACTTATGAAGTGGCATCAGTAAAAAAACGATAGGCTCCCATACGGCAGACTGGTTATATAATAAATCCAGGTGCTGTGTAAACCGGTACCCATAGACTAGACACTTTGAAAAAGGTGTAGGGCTGTGGGTACTTTTGATTATGGAGCAGCAACGAGGGGAAATTCCGCCTTATAGAACCCTGCCTTAGATTTCATGTAAGATTTTTTGAAGGTACAGTTCCCCACAATGCAGATGCTCCAAGTGGTAAATCCTCAATGTAATGAAGTGCTTCCAGTCGTGAATGTCCGTCCTGACCTTTTCAACTCTGGGATGAAGTGCTCGATTTGGTGAAAATCCAGATATAGGCATGTTTCCTTCTCTACCAATCTCCCAAAATTTTTTACACAGATTTGATATATTCTACAACTTCCATGATTTGATTTATGTTAAAATATCTCCGGATCAGAAATTGGAGAGGGGTTTTATAACTCATGTCATGGAAAAAAGTCCTGGGTAAAAGCACCATTCGTGTGGCTACTACTGCTCTATTACTTTCCCAATTGTTTGGCGCAGTAGGTTCTGTCTCTGCTGCAGGCAACGATGTTGAAGTACACTTGATTGGAATCAATGACCTGCACGGTCAGTTGGACACCACATCGATAGTTAGTGACAAAAAGGTCGGAACAGCTCCAATTCTAGCAACATATTTAAAAGAAGCTCAAGCCAAATATGAAAACTCCCTGCTCTTCCATAATGGAGACTCTGTTGGTGCATCCGCCCCCGTGTCATCTCTGGATCGGGATGAGCCTACGATGGAATGGATGAATATGATGGGCTTTGATGTAGGTTCTTTGGGCAATCATGAATTCGACCAAGGTATCGCTGCATTAAAAGCACAAATCTTTGGTGGTCTGGATCCAAAAGAAGGCAAGGTAACTCATGCTGGCGCAAAATTTGATTATGTAAATGCAAACGTCATTGAAACCTCCACAGGCAAACCATTGATTAAGCCATATGTGGTTAAAGAAGTGGGCGGAGTCAAAATCGGATTTATCGGATTAGTGACGAAAGCGACACCTTCTAAAGTATCCCCAGCGGGTACAGCAGGCGTGCGGTTCTTAAGCGCAGAAGAAGAAGTTGCAGCCGTTAATAAATATGCAAAAGAATTGCAAGATCAAGGTGTAGAAACGATCATTGTCCTGGCACATGATCCAGCAACAACCAAAGACGGTGTAACCACTGGAGAAGCGGCTGATTTGGCCAAAGCTTTGCCTGCCAATTCCCCGGTTGACGTTATCGTTGCAGGTGACAATCATGCCCTAGCTAATGGTGAAGTGAATGGAAAATTGATCGTTCAGGCTTATTCTTATGGTACGGCATTTGAAGATATTAAGCTAATGATTGACCCTACGACTGGGGATGTAACCGAAAAATCAGCTGCAGTTACAACGACTTTTCAAGACGGTGTCAAAGAAGACCCTGAATCTTTAGCTATTATTAAAAAATCTTTAGACAAGCATCCTGAGCTAACGAAGCCAGTAGGTACGACAGATGGTTCTGTGACCCGTACAGATGCTTATAATAACGAAGCCCCTCTTGGAAACCTCATTGCAGATGCAATGCGTCAAGCAGATTTTGGTGATAAAGCAAGCGCTGCTGACTTTGCATTTATGAATCCAGGTGGGATTCGTGCGGATCTGCCGCAAGGCGATGTAACCTTTGCTGATCTTGCTAAAATCCAACCTTTTGGCAATACTTTGGTGAAACTGGAGCTGACTGGTGCACAAATTCAAACCCTGCTGCAGCAGCAATGGGGTACAAACGCGGACGGTACACCGAACACAAAAACACTACAAATCTCTGGCTTAAAGTATACGGCAGATTTCAGCAAGCCAGTTGCAGAACGTGTGACTAGTCTCACTCTTGAAGATGGTACACCGATTGATCCTGGAAAAACATATACGGCTGTAGTTAACAACTTTATGGCAGCAGGCGGAGATAACTATAAAGTGCTGGTGGATGCTAAATCATCCTTAGCCGGTCCGATCGATCTGGATGTATTCTATCAGTACATTGTAGATAAATTTAAAGGTGGCGCTATTCAGGCTAAAACAGAAGGACGCATTACCAACCTGGGTGCATCTACAGAACAACCGGAAACACCTGTAACCACAGATGTCATTTCTCGTGCTGAATTTGTGAGTGCTTTAGTAGACATGTTGAAGCTAAACGAAGTAGCTACAGCACCTGCATTCAAGGATGTTGCTGCTGACGCTGCCCATGCAGATGCCATCGCTGAAGCTGCTCATGCCGGATTCATTCAAGGCTACGGTGGTAACTTCAATCCGGATCGTGATATCACTCGTGAAGAAGCGGCTACCATTCTTGCTAAATTGTTGAACAATCCAGTTTCTGATAAAAACGCTGCTACGATCATTGCAGGTTTTGAAGGTGGCAAAACCGTTTCTGCCTACGCAGTTAAATCTATGGCCACTCTGATTGATAAAGGTATTCTAAGTGCAGCGGATAAAAAATTGCTTCAACCTAAACAAGGTCTTTCCAATAACGATGCTAAAGCGTTAATTCAAAAGGCTGTCGCGGCAAAAGCTTCATAATGTAGAAGTAATTCATAGCTGGTATTAAGACAGAAAAACACATCCCTTTGGTGAAAAGTCTTCTTCTATTGATAAACCTCAATTAGTCTCTCATTTCATGGAGAGGTAGATTTATCTAGAAGAATGCTATATCCCAATTTAGGATGTGTTTTTTTCATTGGTAATCCAGAATACCCATTCTTTTAAGTGTGGACATTTAATAATTTACTTTGTACGGCTTTCAAACTCTTCCAAAACCTTGGATTTGTCGCCATAAACCTTTTCCAGGTGATCCTCTCCCCAATAGCATAAAAGATCTAGCGCGGGCTTTAATCCCCAGCCGTAGGGAGTTAACTTATACTCCACTTTAGGTGGGATCTCTTGATAAATCTTGCGTGCGACGATCTCATCCTTTTCCAGTCCTCTTAGTTGAGTGGTCAGCATCTTCTGCGTAATGCCGGGGATTAGCCGGCGAAGTTCCGAGGTCCGTTTCGGTCCTGTCATCAAATGATAGATGATTAAAGGTTTCCATTTCCCTCCCATTACTTCTAATGCAGCCTCCACCCCAACTTTATACTTCTCTCGAATGCGATTTTCCTTTTGTTCAGTCATCTTGGATTCCTCCGCAAAAAGGATGTGTTTTCGCTAAGAACATAACTTCTAGGGCATCTACCCAGGGCACTTCCATGTTCCTAGGGTACCCGTATGATCCTATAGAACGTGAAAGTGCGTACTTCCAGGTTATTTTGGCACTGTTTATAATAGCATCAGCCGTTAATCATGGCTACAAGTTAGCTGTTGAGAAAGGAATGAGGATACAAGCATGAGTGTATTATGCGTTGTTTCGCACCCGCGAAAAGATTCCCTGACCTTTCAGGTCGCCGATCGTTTCGTACAAGGTCTTGCCGAGGCCGGCCATGACTATGAGATATTGGATTTGCACGGGATTGGCTTTGACCCGGTTTTACAAGGAGCAGACGAACCGGATTGGTCTGCTGCCGAACAGTCCTTTTCTCCTGAGGTGGAAAGGGAAATAAGGCGAATGAAGGAGCACGACGCCATGGCGTTTATTTTTCCAGTTTGGTGGTGGAATTTTCCAGCCATGCTGAAAGGTTATATTGACCGTGTATGGAACAATGGGTTTGCGTACGGTTCGAACCATCTTCATCATCAGCATGTCTTGTGGATTGGTCTGGCGGGTGTTTCCAAAGAACAGATGGAGAAGCGAAATTACGATGAAATGATTACTCATCTGCTCAATGTGGGAATTGCAGATTATTGCGGTGTATCCAGTTCCAAAGTTGAATTTTTATACGAGACCTTGGACTCCGATTCCAAGCATTATGAGATGCTGCTTAATCAAGCTTATCACTTAGGATTGAATTATGCCACGGAACGAGGGACCGCATTATAAAGGTTGGCACGCATGCCCAGGCCCGTTGTGTATTGCTAGTCAGAGAGAATCAAAAGACTCGTTCGGAATTATGACTTCCTACGGGTCTTTTTGTGTTTTTTGGAAAATGGCTTCGGATAGAGACAGCCAATAACGTTCTATTAAAGTTTGCCCGCTCATTTCTCAATTCTATATGAAGCATTTTCCGCAGCTCGTAAAGGTGGTTACTAGGCGTTGGGCTTCATCTAAAGTGTGATCTTATCCGTAGTCTGTTAATATTCAGTAATTATTCAGTAGGAATGAGTATAATCATCGCATGTCGACTTTATTCTCCAAAATTAGACAGAATTAAATGGGCTGGTCATATGTTGATGCACTACACCTGAGGAGATTTCGTGATGATAGATCACAGCGAAACTCAGATAACGGGAAGAGAAGAGAGCACAACTACATGTTACCAACTAGGCCTATCAGCATCTGTGGAGGAGGGGAAAGGAGGGAACTCTGCAAGATTTAGATGATGCAAAGGGCTGTTGGGATCGAGCTAATAGAAGCTGTCTATTCGGTTTGAGGATATTGAACCGATGATCCTACAGTCGCAAAAATTTCATTAGTTTCGGGAATGGAGGACAAAAGTGTCTTGAAACGAAAACGCAGTATAGGTAAAGCAATACTCGCTTTCTGCTTGGCAATTATGCTTGTCTTGCAGACGGTGGCGTTCTCCGCTGCCGCATTTGCGGAGAGTGCGCCAGACAATTCGGGAGCAGTGGCCGTTAGCGAAGCCGATTCGCCTAGCGTGGACGAGCCTTCGAGCGTGGAGGAACCGTCGGGCACGGACCAACCGCCGAGTGTGGACGAGCCGTCGGGCACGGATCAACCGCCGAGTGTGGAGGAACCGTCGGGCACGGACCAACCGCCGAGTGTGGAGGAACCGTCAAACACGGACCAACCGCCGAGCGTGGACGAACCGTCGAACACGGACCAACCGCCGAGCGCGAACGAACCGCCAAGCGCGGAAGAACCGCCGTCAGTAACTGAGACGCCGATCAATTCCGTAGTTATGGCGGCAGTTCCGACGGATAAAACGGCGGTGTTCATGGAGGCTAATTCAACCTTTCCGCTGAAGGTGACGCAAGGAACTGACATTGCCCCAGGCGGTACGATTCAGGGCCGGCAGCAGTTTACGCTGAAATCTGAAGGTCTAAAATTGCCAGTGAATGGTGATGACCCAAATCCAACTAATGCAGATCCTGAGAAATACATACAAAAGGGTGACTGGATTGAGCTAAAAAGAGAAGACCACTTCAAGGAAGTGGTGCTGCCGACAGCTACCAAAACCTTGATGGCAACAACTGAATTGGGTGTGAAACAGCTTGGTATTGCCTCCTTCACTCCGGATAGCATCAGGATTGTATTTAATGGTGACGACAGCTTTTTTAATGGTATTGGAAAGGCGGTTAGCTTCGGATTTGAAACAACCGCCAATTCGGATTTGAATGGAATTGAATACGGCGATATAAAGCCTATCTCGATTTTCGGGGGAGCGTATGAGTTAAAGAATCCAGATGTTACAGCAGCATACAGCATTACTTTAAGCTCGCCCGGAATGATCAGGTGGGATCAGTATGGATATCGCGGAATTCAACCCGCACAATTTGTTGAGGGTGCGGTTACCTGGCAGTCAACCGTATCTGCATTCGATCAGTTTGATAAAACAATCAAATTGCCGCTGGATGGGAAGAAATTTTTTACGGACCCTGCATCTTATAATACTGGCAATGGTAATGCCCGTGGTATCTATGTGACTGGCTCCTTCAAAGTCAACGACATAGCGGTAGAGCCGGATATCGACGCTGACGGTAAACTGAGCTACATTTTCCCGAAGGGTACCGGTATAGATCCAAAGGTTGAGTTTAAGACTTGGATCCCAAAGGAAGCTTACTATTACGAATACAAGAATCCACCGGGGAATCTTGGGCGCAGCTATCGGGACATGAACGGTTTAGTGAGATTAAAAGAGGTCGATGACACTGTTTTAGTGAGTGCAGGTCAAGAGATTTCTTTTGCTCCAGACTGGATTCAAGCCAGCGCCTCGTATGACCATCCGAATGAAACCATTACATGGAAAGTCACTGTTAACCAGTATAACAAAAAAGGTTTAAAGAACTTTACCATCACAAATGTGTTACCTGCTGGGCTGAAGTTTGAGTCAGCCACATGGCAGACATGGGAGGATGGCACTGCATCTGAGGTACAACCAATTACACCAGATGATAACAGCGTTTATTCCTTTGGGGATATTAATGGTAAAGTGGAACTAGTGATTAAGAGTAAGGTAACAAGCGGTTCCAACTTCAAAATAGAGCCACGTGCCAACTGGAATTTGGACACACCAGGCGGTATTCAGAACAATGATGTGATAACCGGTATACGACCTGCCGCAGTAACCGACGAGGCAACCGTTACTATCGGTGCGCATGATTTCACAAAAAATGGAACTGTTTTAATGGAAGATTACAACCTAGGCGGTATCACGTGGACGGTGAATCTGACTCCACAATATGCTCTGCCAGATGCAGTAGTATACGATGTACTCGTGCATGGCGGAGATTTGAACGTCTTGGACAAGGCTGTAGATGAAACTGGCGAGGTTAGCCCAGAAACGATTGCGAAAATCAAGGCAAATGTTAATACTGCTCAGCTATGGAAGCAGTATGACGAAGGTACCCTAAAAAGCGCAAACGGCTTATCCTTGAAGGCTATTCCTTTAACGGTGAACGGTAATGTGGTGGCGGATTTGATCAAGGCAACCGGATACAACGACAAAGCTGCATCCTTCAGCTTCCGTGCACTTGAGACTAACCCAGACGTCCTCTTCAGGCAGAATATTGAGACCGGAAAAACAATATGGAATCGGTCCTTACTGATTGATGGAGAAAGCGTAAAAGCTGCGCAAAACTCTGTTAATCTTCATCTGCGCATGTTGAACAAGGATATGCTCTTTGCGTCGAAGCCATTAAAGGCAGATGGTACACCTGAAAATGTTATCCCAAATAACGTTAGCAGCTATATTAGAAACGATAGCAATGAGGCATGGACGATTTCGGCCTATGACCGGACAACCAAGACGGTCACTTTCCGTCTAGGTGTCAATATGCCGGGGTACAACACAGAAAAAATGGCTAAGAACGGCGGTAGCCGAGTAATTAGCAATATCAAGCTAGTGGACACACTGCCCGAAGGTTGGGAATTCGTGCCGTTTTCTGAAGGTAAAGATTTTGAGCTTTGGAAGGGATATTCGGACAATGGTTCGGGTACAGAATATGGTGTTAAAAATGATGCCAAAACACTTATTGAACCAGGCACTAGTGCTCATGTAGTAAGTTTTTCTCATAATGGAAACGAGGGAACGTTCACCTTTTCTAAATTGGAAAGTCCTTATATCATTTTAGTAAAGGCAAGACCTTCCAATGCAGCTCTAGAGAAATATTTGGAGGAATACACCACCAACGGCACAAACAAGCAGGTGCTTTATAACAAAGCCGACCTTCATATGACATGGGGCGGGGTGGAGAAGGTCCTCACCGAACAGCGCAAAGTTATTGTACCTATTCAGACCCTGGGCAAGACGGTAACTAAGCCCGTTCCAGGTGTGCTGGAATGGACGGTGAACTATACCCCGCCATTCAACATGGAGCAGGGTGTTTATTTGCAGGATACCCTAGGTGCAGGTATGAATCTGCGCTATGAAGAAAACGGAAAGCTTGTGCTTACAGCGCCCAGTATGGCAGTTTATCCTGCTAAATTGACTGCCAGCGGTGCTCTGGAAAGAGAGGGCGCAGCACTGGACCTCAGCGACCCGAACTGTGAAGTTCAGGTAGAAGCTGCACCAGGCGAGGGAGGCACCACGGTTCTCATATTCAAAATGAACAACCCTAATAAGCTTTACCAGTTTGTGTACCAAACCGAGGTTGACCCTTCTAAAGCGAAAGCTGGCGACAAAATGGGCAATGAGGTAAAGCTGATGGGCGATGACAAGCTGAAATCTGTTAGTGCCAAAAGTGAAAGCACGCTGGACAGTTCGGACGTAGCGGGCAGTTCAAGCTCCAATGCCCTTCTGCCCCTGAAAAAGGTGGATCCTAACAACAATCCGCTAAAAGGCGTAGAGTTTACGCTCTATAAGAAAGACGGCGGAACTCAAATCGCTAAGGGAACAACAGATAGCGGAGGAAAACTCAATCTACTGTTCCCGGATCCAGGTTATTACGAGCTGAAGGAAACCTACATTGATCTGAATACCTGGCTGCCGATCACCCATGTGTATCAGGTGTACGTAGGGAATACGCCCGGGAAGCCCATCTGGGTAGACGGCGTGAAAGTAACCTCTGATAATCCGCTGGTCGTACCTACGCCAGCCCAAGGCAAGCTGACCATCACCAATAAGGTGGAAGGCAACGGAAGCGATCCGAATAAAGAGTTCGAGTATACCGTAACCTTCGAAGGCGAGGGTAAGGGCGGAGAGTACTCCTATAAAAAGTCAGATAATACGACTGGCACGATCAAAAGCGGTGACAAGATTACCCTTAAGCACGGGCAAACTATGACGCTGCCGGCATTGCCTGCAGGTCTGGTTTATACCGTTATCGAGGGGGATTATACGACCGTTGACGGTTACACGACTAAGCCGGAGAGAGAATCGTCCGGCAAAATTGCGGATAAAGGCGACCACAAGGCGGACTTCATCAATGAGCGCACCGTCAACAAGCTGACCGTGAGCAATACGGTCATGGGCAACGGCGGCGACAAGACGAAGGAGTTCGAGTACACCGTTAGCTTTGAGGGTGCAGGCAGGGACGGAAGCTACTCTTACAAGAAGTCGGATGGCGGCACAGGTACGATCAAGTCCGGCGATACCTTTAAGCTCAAGGATGGAGAGACACTGGACATTTTGGACCTGCCTAAAGATCTGAAATATACAGTTACCCAAAAGGACTACACAACGGATGATTACGTGACTACTCCTGAGGAACGAAACTATACAGGAGTCATGGAGGGCAAAGATGAAAATGCCCCGTTCACAAACGTGCGAGTCATAAAGGGCGGTCTGCTCATCAGCAACACGGTTAAAGGTAAAGAAGACGACAAGAAGAAGCTGTTCAAGTACACGATCACCTTCACGGGTGAGGGAGAGAACGGATTTTACACTTTTGAGAAGTCGGACGAAACCAATGGTTTGATTAAGAGTGGAGACACCTTCGAGCTTACGAATGGTCAGACGCTCGTTGTGCATGAACTTCCGACGGGCCTCGAGTATAAGGTGATCCAGAATGATTATTCGGAAGACGGCTATGTGACGGATCCTGAAAGTTTCATTCGTACAGGCACCATTCCGGAGAAGAAAGCGGCCGAAGCACGCTTCGTCAATACCCGCCCATATCTGGAAGGCGTGCTGCGCGACAACAATACAGGCGAAGTCATTCCGAACGCGGAAATCATCGTGACGAACAAGAAGACCGATGAACAGCAAAAGATTCGGACGAATGAGAAGGGTGAATATTCGATTCCGGCCGCAGCGGATACGGACTATACGATCACTTATACGAAGCTGTATCATGTAGGCGGAAAAGATGTCTCTGTCGAGTTCACGCAAAAAGCAAACGTGGACGGCAGTGTGAGAGACGAGACCGTTCCGGCCGACATTACGGCGGTAGGGATCGTGCTGTTCAAGCAGCTGGATGGAACAAAAGAGCTATTCAACGATTCTTTTACCAGCCAGATGTATATCTATTTGAAGGACAAGGACGGCAATTATATTCAAGAGAACGGTCGTCCCAAGGCGTTTCCGATGGCTTCAAACGGCACTTTCTCCATGGAAGGGCTAACCGAGCAGAAGTACACCATGGAAGTTCGCTATGAAGCTGAGGACGGTCAGGAATTGCTCTTCAAGGTGACGCAACTGGACGTGAAAGCAAACGGAGAGCTGAATATTTCCGAGGAATTGGTCGATCCTTACGGTACGGTTTATGATGAAACGACAGGAGACGCTATCAACGGCAAGAAAATTGATGGAGCCAAAGTTACGCTGTATTATGCGGATACGCAGCGGAATAGAGATAACGGGCACACTCCGGATACGAAAGTAACGCTTCCTCCGGTCCCGAATTTCCCGCCGCACAACAACAAGAGCCCCGAGCAGGATAGCGACGCAAATGGCTTCTATGCATACATGGTGTTTCCTGACGCGGATTACTATCTGATCGTAACGAAGGACGGATATGAGACGCATCGGAGCGATACGATTTCTGTCGATTATGACATTATCAAATACGATGTGCCAATGAAGCCGATCCGTTCCGGTGGCGGCTCCGACAACGGTAACAGTGGGGGCGACAACGGCAACGGTGGAACCGATAACGGTAACGGCGGAACTAACAACGGTAACAATGGAACCGACAACGGCAACAACGGAACCGGTAACGGCAACAGTGGAACCGACAACGGCAACGGCGGAACCAACAACGGTAACAATGGAACCGACAACGACAACAACGGAACCGGTAACGGCAACGGCGGAACCGACAACGGCAACAACGGAACCAACAACGGTAACGGCGGAACCAACAACGGTAATAATGGAACCGACAACGGTAACAGTGGAACCGACAACGGCAACAACGGAACCGGCAACGGCGGAACCGACAACGGCAACAACGGAACCGGCAACGGCGGAACCGATAACGGTAACAATGGAACCGACAACGGTAACAACGGAACCAACAATGGTAACAGCGGAACCGACAACGGAACCGGCAACGTCGGCAACGAACTGGACGATGCTCCGAAAACCGGAGACAACAGCGTATCGCCTATCCTTTATATGGCTTTAGCGCTGATGTCCTTGATGACGATCGGGCTCTGCCTAATCGGTAACAAGAAGAAAAAGCACATTCAGTGACCGGAAAGGCGGTAAGAAAATGAGCATAACTAAAAAGATTCTTATCGCCGTTTCCCTACTTGTATTGGTATTTTCTCTCTTCAGTATTGCGAGGACTCTCCTTCGAGATTACGCTGAACAGCAGAAAATCAAAGAGCTGACAAAAGTTAGGGAGGAAGGGTCTGGTAAAGTCGGAGGGGATGCAATCCCCTCCCTTTTGTCCAATAAGGCAGGTAAGCCGGTCATGCTTCCCGAATTTCGAGAGCTTTACGAGAGGAATCCGGATATCGTCGGCTGGCTGAAGATTGACGGCACCCGAATTGAGTACCCGGTCATGCAGAATCCCCAGGATGCGGAGTACTATCTCAATCATGATTTCGATAAGAAGGAAAACAAAGGCGGCCTCCCCTTTTTGGATGCGCATAGTCGGGCCAATGGTTCGAGCATTTTGCTGATTCATGGACATCACATGAAAAGCGGCTGGATGTTTAAAGATTTAATGAAGTACAAGAACGAAAACTTTTATAAAGAGCACACTACGTTCCAGTTCAGCACGCTTTATGAAAAGGAAAAGTACGAAATTGTAGCCGTCATTCTGTCGCAAGTTTATCTCAAATCGGACGACGTTTTTAAATACTACCAGATTGAAAATGTAAGTACGCCCGCCGAGTTCGATTCGTATGTACAGAACATCAAGAAACTCGCTCTTTATGATACGGG
The DNA here is from genome assembly GCF_002968895.1 of Paenibacillus sp. AR247. Lineage (NCBI taxonomy): Bacteria > Bacillati > Bacillota > Bacilli > Caryophanales > Paenibacillaceae > Paenibacillus > Paenibacillus sp. AR247. Next base: position 92,817 of record NZ_PCZT01000023.1, read on the forward strand.
CGTAACAGCCCGCTATGGCGACAAGCTTGTTGTACTGTCCACTTGCGAGTACTCAACCGAAAACGGCCGGCTAGCGGTGGTTGCCCGAAAGATTAAATGACGATGTTGAAATACGGAATCAAGCTGTATGATATCGCGTTCTCCCTTTGGAGGATGCGATTTTTTTTAGGATTCGGGGCTGGTTGTGCCTAACCCCTCTTTCATTTCTTCTTCTCCAACTCCGCCTTTAATCTTGCATTCTCTTCCAAAAGCTTTTGAACGTCCGGGATATCCTTACCGGAAACCCAACCATGCAAATCGTCTCTTGCTGCATACCCCGGCAATTGATCACGAAGTACCATTTTAATGTGCCGTACATCCTCAACATAATAGATCGGGACTTGTTCCATGACCGTTTGCTTAAACTCTTGAAACTCCTGATAGTATTCAATCGCTGTAAAGTCGTATGGCTGTTGTCTTAATGCTTCATCTGTAACAACAAAAGCAAATCTGGGTTTGCCCGCTTCTCCGGCATACTCATACTCCCAATGCGTATAGCTTTTGGATTCATCAGGAAGCGTCAAACCATAGAATCCTCCGAGAATCAGGATATATACATCGGACTCATCGATCCATCTCTTCCTAATGTTCATTGGCTTTCCTTGAAAAATTGCTCGATTCCAGCAGGGATATGGCCGGCTTGAAGTATGGCTTCCACAGCGGTATGTCTTTCCTCAATCAGATCATAGTAAGTAGACGATATGTAAATTTGTAGTTTTTTTCTCATAAGCCCACCTAAATTAAAGAATTCGTCTTTATTTCAATCTATTTAGAATCTAACATTCGCTCGCTTTGTATGTCAAAATTAGCCAGTGCAAATGGCTTACATTTAAGGGCTTTTGTATTCACTGCGCACTTTTTGTGGGGCTTTGGGGTTTCGTTTGGTTTCCCGTGAGCGCATCCCAAATGACTCCAGCTTTTTATATAAATATTTTTCTTGTAATGTAGAAATTGAAGCAGCCCATACGACATTATAGTGCAACCCAATTCCAATACGGTTTTACAGGGAGGAGTTTTTGTATGAGTTACACCCTAATGTTTTACGAGAGCCAGGAGGATTTTGCGGCTAGAATGGATCCAGCCCGGCAACAAGAATACCTGGCAGGCTGGACGCATTACGTGCATGCTTTACGACAGTCTGGAATCGTGGTGTTTGGTTCGGGGCTTCATGCTCCTGAGACAGCTGCAACGATGAAACGGCGCGGCGGTGAAATGGCGGTTCAGGACGGACCGTTTCCCGAGACGAAAGAGCAGCTCGGTGGAATATTCGTGATTGATGTTCCAGATCTGGACACTGCATTAGAGTGGGCTGCTCGAGGGCCTGTCGATACGGTGGAGGTCAGACAAAACCTTCCCGCGCTGAAGTAATCATCTCTATGGAAGCTCATCAAGTTATTGAACAAACAGCTCGTAACGCTTACGGCCGATTACTCTCCTATTTAGCTGTAAATTGGCGGGACCTGCAGGCGGTTGAGGATGCGATCGGGGACGCTTTTCTCGCTGCGTTAGAAACTTGGCCGAAGATCGGCATTCCGGATAAGCCTGAGGCATGGCTGGTTACCGCCGCCCGTAGGCGGCTTATCGACCGTGCACGCCGTACCCGCGTTTCCGAAAGTGCGCTGCCGACACTGATTGCCATGTCAGAGGATACACAGCGGCTCGCATCGTCAAACACTGGTTTCCCGGACGAACGGCTGCGGATGATGTTTCTTTGTACTCATCCGGCCATTGACCCTGCGATGCGCACACCGCTTATGCTGCAGACGGTGCTTGGAATCGATGCAGCCCGAATTGCATCTGCTTTCATCGTCAAGCCCTCCACCATGAGCCAGCGCCTGACGCGGGTAAAGGCCAAAATTCGTACCGAACGCATCACATTTGAATTGCCCGATGCTGAAGAAATCCCGAATCGTCTCGATTCCATCCTGGAGGCTATTTACGCTGCTTACGGGAGCGGGTGGGACGAAGCAGCCAGTGCCGATTCGCCTCACAGGAGATTGGCAGAGGAATCGATCTATCTAGGAAGGCTGCTTCTCCAATTCAACCCCCGCGAACCGGAGGTTAACGGCCTGTTGGCGCTCATGCTGCACTGTGAAGCAAGAGTTGGGGCTCGGCATGATGAAGAGGGGAACTATATTCCCCTCTCGCAGCAGGACTGTGCTCGATGGGAGCAAGGCATGATCTTGGAGGCGGAGCGTTATCTGCATATCGCCTCACAAGCCGGTGAAATCGGACGCTTTCAACTCATGGCCGCGATCCAATCCGTGCATGCACATCGTTTATGGACTGGGCAAACAGAGTGGGAGGCGATTGCTCAGTTATACGAGGGCCTCACTCGTATATCTCCCACACTGGGCGCATTAGTCGGCCGAGCCGCTGCAGTGGCGGAGGCTTATGGATCGGAACGCGGCATTGCGCTTCTAGAAGCCATTCCATCTGCAGAAGTGGTAAGCTACCAGCCCTATTGGGCACTTGCCGGTCATTTATACAAACGGATGCAGCGGAAGGAAGATGCTCGCTTGGCTTATAGCCGTGCCATTGGGCTAAGCACAGATATATCGATTCGGCAATTTCTAAATCGCCAAGATGCTGAGATATAAATTACACACTGGGATAAAATAAACTACCCGAGGAAGAAAGGGGCTGGCGTGCCAGCCCCTTTCTCATTTTCCGCCGATAGACCCGTTAAGCTGAACCGTACCATAAGTAACGGTAAATGTTTTATAGAATGCTTGATTTACATAGAATTTGTTAGCCTTTGGACAACTTGTTCCTCTTCCGTATCAGTCCGAAGGACTTGAAGGAGAGAGATGTGCTTAATAAAGGTGCACTTTTAGTGTATTTCGAAGCTGGTCGCTGGATATCCTAGGCATGGGTTCCCAATAGACCATAAAAGGAATGAGTTTTGTGAAAACAGATCAATCACAATTAACGGCAGCGGAGATGGGAAAACTTTGGGCAACGTATGTTGGAAATACGATGGGGAAATGCGTGCTTAGTTATTATCTCCAGCATGT
>NZ_PCZT01000023.1:95972-105683 GCF_002968895.1 Paenibacillus sp. AR247
ATTATCTCCAGCATGTGAACGATAAAGAAATTAAAGGAATTTTACAGTTTGCCCAGGGGTTATGTGAAGATTATATAAAGGATATCGAAGCCATTTTTAAACAAGCGGCCTTTCCTATACCGGTCGGGTTTACGAAGGACGACGTAAATCTGGAAGCACCCCGACTGTATGAAGATGATTTTTATCTTCATTACTTACAGTATCTGGGCAAAGCCGGAATGAGTATTTATAGTGTGGCTATACCTTTAGTGACAAGGAAAGATATCCGGGATTTTTTTGTCAAGACCCTTCATGATACGAGCCAATTAATGGTTCGGGTCAATGATGTTTTGCTTTCCAAAAATGCATCAATAAATCCACCTGTCATTCCTCCTCCCGAAGGAGTTGATTTTATTACCAAACAGAGTTTTTTAAATGTATTTTTTGGAAACGGGAGACCGCTGCAAGGCTTGGAAATTGCCCATTTATACGGTAACATGAACAACGACATCACAAGTAAAGCCATTATTACTGGCTTTGTCCAGGTGGCAAAAAGTGAAAAAGTCAGACAATATTTAGAACGCGGAAAGAATCTTAACCAAAAACATATTGATCTGATGTCGAATAAATTGTCCAAAGACGGTTTGCCATCTCCTTCGCTCATTGATCATTTGGTCAGACCATCAACGGAGTCACCTTTCTCAGACAAATTGATGGTTTATCATAAAATCGATATGTTTGCCATGAAGATCAGGGAATACGCCAATGGTGCCTCACTTAGTGCAAGAAAAGATGTTGCCGCCTTATTTGCAAAATGCCAGTTGGAAGTATCGTTATACGTAGAAGATGGTGCCAATATTATGATTGACCATGGCTGGTTGGAGCAACCTCCCGAAGCTATAGATCGAGATGAGCTACAAGCGGGACATTAAAGCTTGATCTGGAAGCTGTTTGGGGCACAATAGTTGAATCGAGTGAGCTATAGGTATAGGAAGGGCCATCCTTTACAGGATGGCCTTTAAGCTTGCGGTTACAGACAGCCCGGTGATCCATACCCTAAGTAGGCGAAAATGACCGCAAATGGAGTACTCACTGATAGATAACCTCTTTTAAAATCTCTTCCGTTGTGCGAATCCGCCCCATCCTCGGGAAAATGACGTCCCGTACATGCTCATGCTCAGCCTTCGTGAACCCGGTCATGGCGTCAATCGCGAAAATGATATCATATCCGTGCTGAAAAAGCCTCTCTGGCGGTTGTATCCACACCGATCCCTGAGGCTATGCCGCAGATGACGATCGTATCAATGTTTCGGCGGCGTAACTGGAGATCAAGGTCTGTTCCATGGAAGGCCCCCCATTGCTTTTTAGAGATGATATGATCCGTTTCAGTTACGCCGAGTTCGGGAGCAAATTCGTCCCAGCCCTCGATCAGATTTAGTTTGGGAGGTGCGGCATCCAGCTTAGGACTGAGCATATCTTTGAAGTCCATACTGGACACATGCACAAGTGCCACAAAAGCCCCATGGCTACGGAAAAGCTGGGTCAGCTTGGCTGCATTGGCAATGACCATTTCGGCGGAATAAGGGGCATACTGCGGACCTATCCATTTTTGGAGATCGATGACGACCAGAGCTGTTCTGTTCCAATCGATTAACGGTTCTCTTTGCCCGCTATGCGCATGATTGTCATGAAGTTGATTCATAGGAAATCCTCCGCTAATCTTGTAATATAATGATGACGGAATCAGTATATATTAGGCCGTGGTGATTAACGAGAGAGCGGATTATCCTAGGAGTGATTCTCCTAGAATACATAGATTTTAAGAAGATATCTGAAGGATTTTGACGCAAAGTGCTGAATATTTAAACGGGATGTTTGTTTCTACCAGTCTATGTAAACAATATTTAGAAGACTAACAAATCGTCAGTCACCTTGTGAAATATAGATTTCTGGAAATGAAGAGAAAACGAGGGATGGAAATGTCGTATATCGTTGATTTTCAAAATGTATCTACGGTAGGTTTGGAATCTTCACCTGTCGCCGAAGCGCTTGCTGGTTTGCGCGCAAATGAAGCTCGTTACTTTATGAACAAATACAAGCATGAATTTACGGTTGTGCCCGCCAGCGAAAGCCAGGAGACCCTGGATTATGTGAACCGGATTTTGAAGGAAGAACGGGATATTGAGTTTGCGGCAAAACCTTTGGAAACATCGCGTTTTCAAGTGGAAAATATCCAAATTGCCTACGTTTTTTATGAGGACGGTCTCGCACTCAATGTCATGTATACCGTGGATGACCCGAAGAAACGGGCCGTCGGCTTCAAGCTCTCGGAAGGGATGGAGGTACCCCAAGAGCTGGAAGGGAAGTTTAAGTTTGCGAGGCAGAAGTCCAAGCTGGCCGGAACGATTCGGGGCTCGTTTTTTGTCATTAAAGGGGAATATTAAGCTCGGCATATGACGCGAAGCAATCAAATGAAAACATAAACGGGACAGGCGGGGCAGACAATGCTCTCCTGTCCTTTGTTTTTTTAAGAACGCCAGCCTACGCATCCTCTGCTCTCGCGATCCTACTCCTCGATGGCAATGCCAGCAGCTCTCAAATGGCCATAGGTCACGATGTTACTGAACTGGGAAGATACCTCAGCCGCGGACAGGGGCCGATCGTTTTTGATCCACCAAATCACGATCCCCATGAAAGCCGATACGAGGTACTCAAGCAGCAATTCTTTAGATACCGATAACGGCGAATCCCCCTGCGCAGGATTCCACCCCTCATCCAGTTTACCTTTTATGATCGCCTCCATTTTTGCTCGAAATGGATAGATTCTGCTCTCCTCCACCAACATGGCATAGTACAAAGTAATACTCCCCGAAATGTGTTCCAGAACGGCTTGCATGACGGTCTCCAGTCTGGACAGACGGAAAGGGTTCATATGGAATGGGCAAAGCACGACGGTCCGCTGCAATTCGCTCAACAGCTCGTCCATACATGTATCTAATAAATCCGGCTTGTTCTGGTAGTGAAGATAAAACGTGTTTCGATTGATCATCGCCCGGTCGGCAATATCCTGGATCGTGATCGCTTCGTATCCTTTTTCCTGAATCAGCTCATAAAACGCTTTTCGGATCGATTGTTTCGTGCGCACAATTCTTAGATCGGTCTTCTTTTTGTTCATATGGATTTCGCTCTCCTACAAGAAATTTAAGGCGTTAAGCGACAAATCCGTGCGAAATGCCCCTTATCCTGCAAAACTCAAAATATTGAATATTGAGGGTGCTATGGTTCCTTATTATAATGAGCACAAGATAAATAAACAACATAGTGTTCATTATTTATCTGATGACGATACATGTTGCGAGATCAGGACCGGTCCATCAAGCGCAAACGTTAATTTTAACTTTCGATATCAAAGGGAGGATATTTCGATGACATTCAACGATCATAATGAGCTTGTTCTTAAGGCAACCGCTGTGCTGGAAAGCTTGGAGAGCGGCAGCCCCGAAGCGATTACGGCTTACGTTCATCCGGATAAATATATTCAGCACAACCAAGCCTTACCTGATGGCCGTGATGCCATGCTAGGTGCGCTGGCTCATTTAAAGGAAAACGGTACGAAGGTCAGCATTAAACGTGCTTTGGTCGACGGGGATTTTGTGGTCCTCCATTCCGTATATGAATTCTTCGGTCCTAAGATCGGCATTGATATTTTCCGTTTTGAAAATGGGCTCATCGTCGAGCATTGGGACAATTTGCAGGAGATGGTGGAGAAGACGCCAAGCGGCCATACGATGATTGACGGACCGGTCACGGTTCAGGATATCGACAAGACGGATGCGAACAAAGGGCTTGTCCAAAGCTATGTGGAGAACATTTTGTTTGGGAAAAATCCGGAGCTGCTGAACTCATATTTTGACGGGGATCGCTACATTCAGCATAGTCCGCATATTGGGGATGGCCTTTCGGGACTGCATGCGGCACTCCAGGCGCTATCGGAGAGAAATATTGAATTTAAATATACTCAGCTCCATCAGGTCTTTGGCCAAGGCGATTTTGTGCTTACGGTAAGTGAAGGTTTGTTTGATGGCCAGCCTACGGCTTTTTACGATTTGTTCCGCGTGGAGAACGGAAAGATCGCCGAGCATTGGGACGTGGTCGAAGCCATCCTGCCGGCAGAAAAGCGGAAAAATTCGAACAGCCGGTTTTGAGGCTTGAGGGGGGTTAATAGAGAGGCATCGCCGGATCATATCGGCGGTGTCTTTTTGTGTGCGCTTATTTCCCAAATAAAAAAGCCCTCACGGAAGAACAATACGATGTAGATTTACACTTGACACCATCGTGTCGGTGATATAGCATTAATCCTAATAATTAAACTACGTTGAAAAGGAATAGTACGGTTTTCTAAGCGAACAGAGAGCTGTTGGCCGGTGTGAAACAGCCGTGGAGAAAATTGGAACTCACCTTGGAGTTGCTCGCTGAAACAGTAAAGTAGGTGGAGCCGGAGCCTGACCGTTATCATCAGGAGGATCCAGGTTTGTCTGTTTATGCAAACCGTATCCGTAGAGTGCATGCCGGCGTTGGCATGAATTCGGAGTGGTACCGCGTAAGATGTTAAAGTCTTTCGTCTCTGTAGTGGAGATGAAAGGCTTTTTTTGCGCCTCCGATCTTTGGCAGATTAGCATAGGAATCGACGAAAGGAAGGGTATCCATGAAAAATGTAAACAAATACGACAGAGGATATTTTATGCCGCCGGAGACCAGCCTGAACTGGACCCGGAAGGAATATATTACGGAGGCGCCGATTTGGTGCAGCGTTGACCTTCGCGACGGCAATCAGGCGTTGATCGTTCCGATGAATCTGGAGGAGAAGCTGGAATACTTCAAGCTGCTTGTGGATATCGGATTTAAGGAGATCGAGGTCGGATTTCCTGCAGCTTCGGAGACGGAATTTGCCTTTTTGCGCACATTGATCGAGCAGGATTTGATCCCGGACGACGTGACGATCCAGGTGCTGACCCAGTCGAGAGAGCACATCATCCGCAAAACGTTCGAATCGCTGAAGGGCGCGAAAAAAGCCGTCGTCCATCTGTACAACTCGACCTCGGTGGCGCAGCGGGAGCAGGTATTCCGCAAATCCAAGGAAGAGATTATCGATATCGCCGTGAGCGGCGCCAAGCTGCTGAAGGAATGCGCGCAGGAGACGGAAGGGAACTTCCAGTTCCAATATTCGCCGGAGAGCTTCACCGGCACGGAGATCGAGTTTGCGCTGGACATCTGCAACAGCGTGCTTGACGTATGGCAGCCGACGGCAGAAAATCCGGTCATTATCAATCTTCCGGCAACGGTATCCATGTCGATGCCTCACGTCTACGCCAGCCAGATCGAGTATATGAGCGAGCATCTGAATTTCCGGGAGCATGTCATTCTGTCGGTTCATCCGCATAATGACAGAGGCACGGGCGTGGCGGACGCCGAGCTCGGCATGCTGGCCGGAGCTCAGCGCGTCGAAGGCACATTGTTCGGAAACGGGGAACGGACGGGGAACGTGGACATTGTGACGCTGGCGCTCAACATGTACTCTCACGGGGTGGACCCGAAGCTGAATTTTGAGAACATTCCGGCGATTGCCTCCGTGTACGAACGGCTGACCAAAATGAGAGTAGGCGAAAGACATCCATACGGAGGCGAGCTGGTATTCACCGCATTCTCCGGTTCGCATCAGGATGCCATTGCCAAAGGTATGAAATGGCGCGAGGAAAAGGATCCGCAGCATTGGTCGGTCCCTTATCTGCTGATTGATCCGATGGATATCGGCAGGGAATACGAAGGCGACATTATCCGTATCAACAGCCAGTCCGGCAAAGGCGGAATCGGATACGTGCTGCAGCTGAAGTACGGACTTGACCTCCCGGCGAAAATGCGCGAAAACTTCGGATACTTCGTTAAAAACGTATCGGATCAGCAGCAGAAAGAACTGATGCCTGAGGAGATCTACGCCATTTTCTTGAAGGAATACGTGAATATCCAAACGCCTGTCGAGTTTGTGAAATACCGCTTGACCGACAACGAAGATTTCCAAACGATCGTCACGATTCGCACCGGCAACGAAGTCAAGGAAATCGCCGGCAACGGAAACGGCCGACTCGATGCGATCAGCAATGCCCTCCAAACCGAGCTTGGGCTGGATTACTCCGATTTGATCTATACGGAGCATGCTCTGGAAATAGGCTCGAAATCACAAGCGGTGTCCTATATCGGAATCACGGCTTCCAACGGCAGTGTATATTGGGGATGCGGCATTGACGTTGATATTATGACTTCGTCGGTAAAAGCGCTCTTTAGTGCTGTGAATCAGTTTAGCCGCAATGCGAAAAACTGATCGGTTCCGGCTAAGAACGAAATTCGGTCATTTCGTATACACCTAAAGAGGATGAGAGTACTCTCACACATAAAAAAAGGAGCTGCCGCGGGCAGCTCCTTTTCTGTTTATTCGCCCATAGACACCTTAGAGAGGGGGTAGGGCTTACAGAAAGTAGAAGGCCACTTCACCGTTTGGGTGATGGGCCTGTTATTTACTGATCGATGTACTCATCTGTTTCACGAATAGCATCAACAAACGCGGTCAAGGCGGCGGGGCTTTACAAGACGAAGACTTTATTTTTTCCGACAGCCTAGTAATCGACTCCTTGTCTTGATCGGTTAATTGGTCAAGAAAATGCTTGCGTATTGTCATGGAGACGATGGGACGGGCATCTTTCAACGCTGATTGTCCAGCGGGAGTGATGATGACTTGAACGCCGCGATCCGTGTCCAGCGGTTTCCTCTTCACGAGTCCGCGATTCTCCATTCGCGTTAAATGATGCGACAATCGGCTCTTATCCCAGTCCATCGAGTCGGCTAATTCCTGTTGGCGAAGGCTGCCGTCTCCTAATAGGTCTAACCGGTCCAATACACCGTAATCCCCTTCGGATAGTCCCGTGTGCTCGGACATTTCTTTGACGACGCGGCCGAAGATGGTCTGGAAGGAGCCTTTCCACATATGCCATATTCGCATTTCTTCTTCATTCAGCTCGTTCTTATCCATAGAAACATCATATCATGGTTGACGCATCAACCACAACATGTTACAGTAGATACCAGGTTGACGCATCAACCAAATATGATCACACATGATGGGTTGAGGAGCAACCAAGTTTTTTTACCCATTAGGTTGACGTATCAACCCGAGAATCCATTCTGGATACGCAGTTGGCGCATCAGCCTGGATCATTTACAAATACCACACTTCAATGCACGAAAGGAGATTTTTTTAGATGCAGGATAAACCCGTCGCCCTGGTTACCGGGGCCAACAAAGGAATCGGCCTTCAAATTGCCAAAGATCTCGCGGCACACGGCTTCACCGTACTCGTCGGGTCGCGCAGCCTTAAGAATGGGGAAGAGGCAGCAAAAAGTGTAGGACCGGACGCACGCGCCCTCCAGCTCGACGTCACGAATCAGGTCTCCGTCGACGCCGCGGCAGAGCGTATCCGCCGAGAGCTCGGCCGACTTGACGTGCTCGTGAACAATGCCGGCATCTCGCATGCGGGCAAGCCGCTTCTGCGTAAGGCGCCGGCGGCACGCATCGTCAACGTATCCAGCGAAGCGGGGTCGTTGACGCTCAACGCAGATCCGGCCAATCCGCATCGCCCGATGTTCGGTGCCGTGTACAGCCCGTCGAAGACCGCCCTCAACGCCGTGACGCTTGCCTTCGCCATTGAACTCGAGTCGACGGGCATCAAGGTCAACGCAGCATGCCCGGGCTTTACAGGGACGGACCTCAACAACTTCGCTGGAACGCGCACCGTCGAACAGGGGGCACGCGAACCCGTGCGCCTGGCGCTCCTCGATGAAAATGGTCCGACAGGCACGTTTTCGAACGAGGACGGCCCGCTCCCATGGTAATGCAGCTTCTGATGATTGATCCAAACCCAATCTCGCTCTACGAAAGGAACTTTAACTATGGATATCAACGTTAATGCCCCTACTCCAGTCATCTCGGTAAAACCGGTAGTGCTATCAGCCCCGGACCGGGGTGACGATATGCAAGTGCGGGTGTCTGCGCCCGCAACGGGACACGACCTGCCTATTATTGTTTTCTCGCACGGTTATAGCTCGTCGATGGACGGCTACACCCCGTTGGTCGACTTCTGGGCCGCTCACGGCTTCGCGGTCATTCAACCTACCCACCTCGACTCGAAAACGCTGAATCTTCCTCCTGAGGATCCACGTACACCGCTGATATGGCGCGTTCGGGTCGATGATCTGAAACGCGTCCTCGACCAGCTTGATCTCATTGAAGCTTCCGTACCCGGCCTCAGCGGGCGCCTCGATCGCAGCCGCATTGCTGTAGCCGGACACTCCTGGGGAGGCCAGACAGCGAGCATGCTGCTCGGCGCGCGGGTCCTCGATGCCAACGGGCAGCCGGGAGAAGACATGTCCGACTCGCGGATCAAGGCAGGACTGCTGCTTGCCACGACGGGCAAGGGCGGAGCTGACTTGAGTCCGTTTGCGGCCGAGCACTTCCCTTTCATGAATCCGAGCTTCGCGGACATGAACACGCCGGCCCTCGTGGTAGCCGGGGACGAGGACCAGTCCATGCTGTCCACCCGGGGGCCGGACTGGTTCACCGACCCGTACTTCCTGAGCCCGGGTAGCAAGAGTTCTGCTCACCCTTTTTGGGGGACAACACTCGCTCGGTGGAATCACTGGATACAACGCCACGGAAACGACGGACGAAAGCCCCGAACGAGTCGCCCTGCTCCAGCGGATCACGTGGGCTTACCTTCGCAGCGCGCTCGGCCTCGATCATTCCAGCTGGGCGGCTGCCCGCGCGGTTCTGGAAGAGGGCGCCAACCCGCTGGGCCGTATCGAGTCGAAGTAAGGGCCTGATGGGCTTGCCAGCCTGACAGTCATATGAAGCCCGGTCCACTTGGCCGCGAGCATCCATTTGGGTGTAGGTGCCTAGGCAAGTTAAACAAGCGATATCACAAAGGCCATCCCTAAAAAGGATGGCCTTTAAACTTGCCGCTATAGGCGGGGTCGTGAAAGCTTTCCACAAGCGAAAAGTTGGGGGGAGCACCGACAATGTCCGGTCATCGTACGAAGTAGGGACAAGATCCGGGAATCTGCCGGATTAGTGCAAAATGGCGTCATTTTCGGTGGGATGCCAAAACACATCAACATGACGCCTGCCTTATCCCGCAAACATCCACTCCGTTAATCGTTAGTTTTATGTTTGAGGAAAGAACTGATATGATAAAAGAAAGTATTGCTGATGCAGACATAGGTTGTGAGATTGCGATACACTGTAAACAGGAGGGATTTAAATGATATCTAACCGGAGCGCCCAGATTGGTCCGCCGCGTTTCGCCACTGCCGTACACGCTCTGATCTTGCTTGCCAAATGCGAAGGAACGCTCAACAGTGCGGCCATTGCCTGCGATGTCCAAACACATGCCACATTCCTCCGCAGAGTATTGGCGCAGCTCACGCATAACGGAATGGTTGAAGCGAGAGAGGGACGGAATGGGGGGTACTATCTGAAGCGCCGTCCGGATGAAATTACGCTGGCGGATATATATTTGGCTGTAAAATCGGATTGCTGCGAACCAGAGGTTAAAGAGGACTGCACTTCGGGCCGACAAAAGCTTGAAGCAATTATGGGAGAAGTGCAGAATCAGACGGTTGAATTGCT
>NZ_PCZT01000023.1:105783-115522 GCF_002968895.1 Paenibacillus sp. AR247
CGGAATTTACATTCGTGCGCCGGGAGCAGAATCGTTACGGAATGCCTGGCGGCCGATCAGGCCGACTCCCAGCGCCAGCAAGGTTAGGACTGTTGCTAACAAGTATAGGTTCACAATGCCGAGCCATTCGGCAAGGGCGGCCATAACGAGCAGCGAAATACAGAACACCAGATTCAGCAAGGAGGCTTGGGCGGACAGTACTTTCGGCAGCACCCCTTTGTCAACGCTGCGCTGAATCAAAGTGCGGCGGTTGATCACCGAGAGCTCGGCGAATGGTCCCATCAGCAGCACGAGAATGAGCGCGATAAAGGGCTGGGTGTTGAGGGCGTATATGGCGGTGAGGATGCCATACCCCGCCATGCCGATCAGCATGGCGGCCAGAAGGCTGCTGCCGATGGCGCGTGAAATGGCCAGAACCAGCAGTCCGCCGCCAACCGTCCCCGCAAAATATGCCGCATTAATGAAGCCCCACCACTCTTCGCCTTGGCCAAGCGCAGTCTGAACGAAGGCCAGCGTAAAAGCACCGACCCATACCGAACCGCCCAGCATGTCGATGATGTCCATGAAAGTCAGCAGCCGCAGGCGCGGCATTTGCCAGATGATTTTCCAGCCCTCGGTCAAGGTGTGCCATCTGGAAGCTGGAGCCGCTGCTATGCTGTCGTCAGGCGCTGCGTCGGTCGGCTGCTCAAGATGGGCTTCCGCCGGCTCCTTGACGCCGAGTGTAAAAGCCGCTGCCAGCCCGTAGACGACGGCCGTCACCAGCAGTGTTGGACTGGGTCCAAGCAAGGCGACAATAACGCCGCTGAGCCCCCAGCCGGCAAACTGTACCACCTGATCGCTGACGCTGATCAAGCTGTTGGCCTTGAGCAGGCCCTGCTCATGTGCGACGAGCCGCGGAACAAGCGCGTTGCGGGCGGGAACCGTCCACCCGTCCAGGAAGGACATGGCGAAGACCAGCGCAAACACCAGAACAAACACAGCGTCCTTTCCGGTAAGCTGCAGGTAAACGGCCAAGCCTACGAACAGCAGAAACTGGCCTGTCTGCGAGAACAACAGCAGGGCTGGAAGTTTGAAGCGGTTCAACAGCAGCGGCGCGATCAGGCCGCTCAGCATTTGGGCGCCGCTGCGCATCAACGGCATAAACGCCGCCGATATGAGTGATTCGGTCTGGTTTAACACCAGCACCGTAAGCGCCATAATATAGAGCACATCCGCGGCATTTGCCGCCGTCTGGGTGGTCCACAGGAAATAGAAAGGCCGGGTTAAGAAGGATGATTTCATGGCGGTCATAGTCTCCATTCCTACGTGCATGATGCAAAAAGCTTGTAACAAGATTAAGGATACGGGAACTTGAAGTTTTTTACAATGAAGGAAAGACACCTAATAGGGCAAGCACAGAGGCCTCCTGGAAAAAGAAAATTAGCTATAGTTAATAGCTATAACAGGCTATAACCTTTTAGTAGAACGTTATACCCAAGGGGATATGCTATAGTGATTTTAATATTATTTTCCGAGGAGATTAGCCGATGAGCACACAAACCAAACCTACAAAACGAACCGTTACTCCGTTTCGATACGATATCGTCGGCAGCTTTTTGCGCCCCCAAGCGTTGAAAGAAGCCAGAGCCCAATTCCAGAACGGTGAAATCACCGCTGAGCAGCTGAGAGAAGTAGAGAGCGCCGAGATCATCAAGCTCGTGCAGAAGCAAAAGGAAGTAGGGCTTCAAGCGGTCACCGACGGCGAATTTCGCCGTTCCTGGTGGCATCTGGACTTCTTCTGGGGCTTGGATGGCGTAGAGCGGACCATTGTTGATCAAGGCTACCAATTTAACGGTGCCCAGTCCAGACCCGAAACCGCCCGCCTGACCGGTAAAGTGGGCTACAGCAGCCATCCGTTTGTATCGCATTATGCGTTTTTAAAAGAGATTGCAGGCGAAGACGTCGTTGCGCGTCAATCCATCCCTGCGGCTGCGCAGTTCCTGTTCGAGCTGGACCGGGCAGAAAATCAGGAGAGCACGCAAGCCATCTATCCGAATCGGGAAGAGCTTGTTACGGATATTGCCAAAGCCTACAAAGCAGCGATCCTTGCACTCTATGAAGCCGGCTGCCGCAGCCTCCAAATCGACGATTGCACGTGGGGAGCGCTTTGCGACGAACAGTTTACGGCCTTCATGAAACAGGCAGGCGTGAACGTGGCTGATTATGCCAACGAATTTGCAAAATTGAACGAGGAAGTGGTATCCGGCCTGCCGGAGGACCTCGTCGTCACCACGCATGTATGCCGCGGTAATTATGTATCGACTTACGCCGGAGTTGGAGGAGGCTACGAGCCGATCGCGCAAACGCTCCTGGGTATCGATAACTACTCCGGTTACTATCTGGAGTTCGATACCGAGCGGGCAGGTGATTTCAAGCCGCTTCGTTTCCTGAAGGACAATCAGCAGGTCGTGCTGGGCCTGTTCTCTTCCAAATTTGGTGAGCTGGAAAATAAAGCGGACATTCTGAAACGGATCGAGGAAGCGACACAGTACGTTGACCTGAACCGGATCTGCCTGAGCCCGCAATGCGGCTTCGCCTCCACGGAAGAAGGCAACCACCTGACCGAGGAGCAGCAATGGCGCAAGCTTGCTTTTATTAAAGAAATCGCTGAGGAGATTTGGAAGTAACTCATATATAGGAATAGAATAAGCACCAATATAGCCGTACGGATGATGATCCGTACGGCTAAGGATGCTCTCTAAGTACTTCACGAAATGAGGCGGTTGCCTCGAGTCCGCGCGTATAGAACTGATACTAAAGAAAGCCGGGAGGCTGTAAGGAATGGTCATGTTAGGCCGATCCGGTCAAACAACGCCATCCATTCAGGGTCAACCGCAGCGTTCCGGCAAGCGGCGATTTTTGCCAAAATATCTGGGTCCGGATCATTCAACACCGTCATTTGGGACAGTTTGGACAATAAAGGGATGAACTGAAAATCCCCTTCGCGATGGGCAGGCTCACGAAAATATCGATCGAGCGACGCCAAGTCAGGGATGCTGACACAATATGCATGCGTGAATCCCTCCTGAGGATCACCGAAATAGCGCCCAAGGGAATAAAACGCGACGGATTCCGCCTTGGCTGTACGCTCGATAATCGAAAGGACCCCCTGTATTTCCGCTTCATTGACGCCATCCTTGAATTGAAACCGCAAAATGCTTGTGATCATCTCCGTCCCTCCGGATATCGTCTAATTAGAACACCCCTGGGTTTCCATTGATGCCTCAACGATATTGTATCAAGGTCACTTACCGAATGTAAGAAGTCAACTCACTTGGATATAGTCAACTATTATGGATCAGCTTACTTAATTAAAGTTAAAATAACTTGAAACGCGTATCTAAGAGGGGAACCTCTTGAAACAAGTAAAAGCCCCATCCGGCCAATGGCCGGAAAGGGCTGAATTCCGCTTTCTCACACTTCGTTCGTCTCTCCACCATAACCTGAAAAGTCACCGCTTGAGGGTCATACGCCAGCTGTCCGAGCGGCTGAGCTCCGTCGAGGTTCTCGAGGTATTCACGGCGCTGACCAAGAGGAAAATGGTTTGATCTTCGCCGGTGTTGTTGTTAAATAACACCTTGTTTGGCGTTAAATCCCCGGCACCGCCTCGGGCAACAAACTTCCCCGGAGACGGCTGGGCCTCGATTTTAATCGCAAAGGCTTCATTATTGAACAAAAAATTGAGGTTGTTTAACACCAATTTTCTTCCCTTTTTCACCCGGATGACGATTTGCTGCAGCAGCAGCGTTTTCCGCGGCCCTACTTTGACCGGCGTTTTTCCGCCTACAATCCCGCTAAGTTGAATCATGCTCTCACCTCTCTAACGAAATTCCTACAACATATTCATAGAGGATGAGCTTGGACACGGCACTGCAGGCCATACCGCCAAGGCAAAGGCAGTACATTTTCATTTCGAGCCGGACCCGGATTTTCGCAGCGCTTCCCGATTAATTCACGGCCTCTGAAACGTTGTCGTAATGCCGTCCCAAATGATAAGCTCGCGTCAGGAGGTTATCGAAAACTTCCGGCCTGGAATCCAGCGTATCGTATAGGATCTCAACCCGGCTGTTCGAGATTCCGCAGTAATCGGCTATGCCGACGTTTAGAAGCTGGGAGAGCAATGTATCGTACTGCCTCTTCTGAAAGTGCTCTTTCGGGGCTCCCGCCAGACCAAGCCACAGCACTTGTTGATGATGCAGGTGACTTGCGCCGTAAGCATACCCGCTGTTCCATACCCGGTCGATATATCCTTTCAGCATGGCCGGCAGGCCGTACCACCATATCGGGAAAATAAAGGCGAGCGCGTCATGCCGTTTCATTCGTGCGATCTCCGCTTCCACCTCAGGCGAATAGACTTTGTGATCCGAAGACCAATCCGGCTCGTCGGCTTCCCACAACACGGGATTAAAGCCGCTGCGATGCAGATCCAGCACCTCGGTTTCGTGCCCGGCGTCGGCAAGTCCCTGGATAAATCTCTCTGTCACGGAAAAGGTTAAGGAGTTCGCCCGAGGATGCGATACAACCGTCAAAATTTTCATCGATGTCACCTTCCCTCTCTCAAATTTCATAAGAGTACGGTAAAATTATCAGGTATGCTGTGATAAATGGGAAGTACTTACTTTTTTGTGATATAGACACTTTAAAGTGATATACTCACCGGAAAGTAATCGTTCATCGGAATCGACAGGAGGGTGGTAATCCCATGGAAATGCAGACCACACGGACGTTTAACATCCCCGCAGAGGCGACGCTTCAGGTGATCGGGGGAAAATGGAAGCTGTTGATTTTATGCCATTTGAACTGTGGGGAAGGACCACAAAGAACGAGCGAATTAAAAAAGGCAATTCCCGAGATTACGCAAAAAATGCTGATCCAGCAGCTCAAGGAACTGGAGGAAGACGGTATCGTAACGAGAACGTCTTACAATCAGGTTCCGCCGAAAGTAGTCTACGAACTGAGCGAGCTGGGAAAGTCGCTGAAATTGATATTGGATCAATTGGATGAGTGGGGCGAGAAGTATATGAATCTGCGTGATTGGAGGCGTTCCTGTTCGGAATGAGGAGAAGATTGCCCCAGATGACTCAGCGTCCCGGGGATCAAAAAAACGAGCGTTGGCCTATGAAGGCTCGCGCTCGTTTTTTAGTGAAACATCATCAGGATATTCGGTATCAACCACTAATTGATTTTCACCAGTTGCCATTGCTGGTTCAGATCGCCTCGGTAGAGATTTTGCTGAAGCTTCGCTCCATCCGCTGAGGAGGCTCCGGCAACCTCGACGGCCTTGTTGCTGTTTACATTGAGGATGCTCCAGTAACCGTTGCTCAGTTTGATCAATCTGAACTGTTGTGCGGTATTTCCCAGATCCTGCATGAGTTAAACCGCTTCGCCGTTGTTTTTCGTTCCGTTTCGGATATCCATGACTTTTTGGTCGGCCGAGCTGACGCTTCGCAGCCTGTACACGTTGTTGTAAGTCCCCAGATCATCGACAACCCATTGCTGGGCTGTTGCATTGTTGTCTGACCACTGCTGAAGCTGCAGACACTCCCTTACAAATACATCTCCTGGGCTTCTTTACCAAAAAATCCGGTTACGTCCTGATACTCGGCGATATCGATCCGGTGCTGCCGCATGATTTTCTGAATAAAAATGGCGTCCGCAAAGAGCATGTTGACGATTTTTTCGCACGCTAACGGGGTGTCCTTGAGATGATCGACCAAATCATGAATGTCATCAAACTGAAAATAAAGGATATAACAGACATAATTCTGAAGCAGCATGCGGAAGCCGTACTCTCGATACGGGTTGGTTCCGGCATCCAAGAGAGCGTCTCTCAGCAAATCGAAAAATCTTGTTTGATGTTCCGAGTGAATCCGGAGCAGCTCATCCACATCATGGATCAGCCGGAGTACGTTCTCAAACCCTTCTTCTGAAGGCATAAGCAGCTTGGATGATTTACCCTCAATCGATTTTAGCAGCTCGAGCGTGAGATGTTTACCGGCCTGAATTTCGTGAGGAGTGATTAGCAATCGATCCTTATACTCATCGTGCTTGTCGCAGTAGTAATCGTGGTATAAGGAAAAATAGCGCTCTACGCGGATACCCGTTTTCGTATGAACTAAATCCCGGCCGCGGAAAGAAAAGCCGTACAGGGTTTCCTCGTTAACCGGGTGGGCATAAAGGTAGAAAAAGAAGAAAAAGCCCCTCAGCTGCTCTTTCTGCACATCGTTTAACCGGACCGCATCCGTCAACTGTCCCAATTGAAAAAAACAGTAATGTTTCATAAAGTCATTCATTGCACGGTAAGGATGGGGACTGGCAACGGACGTCGTCGAATTGATCGTATACAGGAGAAAATAAAGGATCTGCTCATCATATATATCGAGGTCCGGAAAGTAACCCGAGAGCAGCGGCTTCCAGTCGGGGTTGGCCGTGTACCGGGGATCTTTCGGCTGTAATGCGTCTGCCCATTCTACAAACGGTTTGTCATCATGACCGGCAAAAAATAACTCGGCGCTGTCATCCTCGAAAAGACCGTATTCAAAGTCCTCCGTTTGCTCAAGCTCGAATCCTCTATTGAATTTGATGTTCAAATATTCGTTAAATAGCGATTGAAGTGTCATTTGTCTGTTCCTCGGTTCCATAATCATTCTGCTTGCATTCGCTTGCTGGCCGCTAACACGCTGCTTTAGAGGTTCGACGTGAAGCGGGCATAACCTTCTGCGAAAATCCTCAGCCAGAACGTATTCGTTCCAAAATTTCGGAGCCCGAAGGGTGGTCTACGATGTACCGCCAGCTTCCGTCAGTTTGGCGTCTTATCACTTCGGACGTATGTCCCTCCACCTGAGCCGGGTTGCCGTTCCCATCCCGTGTACTGAAGGATGAACTGGGCACGCAGCAAAGCGATATTTTCGAACGGGATGCAGTAAATGTTCCTGGACGTCATGCGGCCCTGCAGCTGCAATAGATCCTCGAGCGTTCCACGGATTGTTTCGATTCCTTGGTCAAGCCCGCCGGCCGGGTTCATCAAAATGCTATTTGGTTCGTATAGCGTTAGCAGTGCGTTGATATCGCCGGAGTTGAAGGCCTCGGCAAAAGCAGCATTCATGTCCTCCGGCCGCATGACCGGATTGAAGTGCGCTGGTGGCTTCATAAGATCGCCTCTTTTCGTATAATGGAGATATACAGGTAGCTTATACGAACCTTCACCGGTATTGAAGTACGCAGAAATAGATGACTTAGTCATAAAAACCTGACCAGCAGGAGGAAAAGATGCCTTATCAGGATGGAACATTTGGTTGTCCGGTAGATGTGGGACTGCAGCTGATCAACGGGAAATGGAAACCGAAGATTATCTACGAGCTGCTTCAGCAAACGTGCCGTTTCGGAGAGCTTCACCGGCGAATTCCCGGCGTTTCCAGGCATGTGCTGACGACACAGCTGCGGGAGTTGGAAGAAGGCGGCATCGTACAGCGAAATGCATTTTTGACCGTGCCGCCAAAAGTTGAATATTCGCTGACGGAGTTTGGCCAGCGTTTGGAGCCCATTTTGGAGCATATCATGAAAGTGGGAGAGCACTATATTTCACAGCAAAAACAGGAGGCGGCTGCTGATCCGCCAAGCTGAGTCGAGTCATGTCGATGTAAGTCCACGGTGATATGAAAATAAAAACGGACGCGGGTTAAGAACCGGCGTCCGTTTTTTTATCCTAATCCAATTCCACAGTTCGATTCATATTGGTGCCTTCGTTGCTTTTACCCATCAGTCTGCGGAACAGGAACCTGGCCATTTTGAACTTGTTGCCGGCATCCCAGTACTCGGCCGCTTCGGCCTGCACCTTGATGAGAACGAGGTTCGGATCGTCATAGTTCGTTTCCAGCAGCTGCTCGTAAACGGGGTTCCACAATTCCTTCAGCTTTTCGGTGCTATTGACCAGCTCGGCTTCACCGCGAATGGAGACGAAGGACTTGCCGGCATAGGCTACATTGACCTGCCGGTTTTGCAGCAGCTCATGGAACTTCTCAGTGTCTTTCTTGGTCAGGAACCACAGGTCGCCGTCAAATTCAATGTCCTGAGTCTTCATGGGACGTGAAACCAGACCTTCTTCCGAAACGGTTGTCAGCATGGCCGTGTCGATGCCCTTAATCAAATCGCGTACTTTCTCGATCGCTTCTTGGTTATCCGGAGTTGGATTTGTCATTTTGTTCACCTTTTCCTAGTGTGTGTTTTTATTAGTATTACACTTATTTATACTCTGCCAAACCAAGAGAATTGGGCTGATTCCACTCCTGATTTGAATCCCTTTATGAGCAGGCCTATATTTAAACCCAGAGGTTCATCGCGTCTTGACCGAGAAGGTACTTCCGAAGCAGGCCGGGGTGCTCCCCGCAGAGGAGTGGGCAAATTCATTAGATTAGGAGACTACCCCTTGACCAAAGCACGATTCCGGTATGCTGCCGGGCGATGGCCTTTGGTTTTTTGTCTATTTCCGAGTTATACGCACGACAATCATTTAACAGTCCACAGAATAGTGCTATACTATGAATTAGGTAATCATTCATCAGAAAAGGTGGATAACCGGGTCGCACTCTGGCTTGCCTCTTGAGAGCGCCTACATCTTTTCTTCAAATACTAGCGTGTAAGGACGGTAATTATGAGCAACAGACAAACCGAAACAGACGTTATCTTAATTGGTGCCGGTATCATGAGTGCGACTTTGGGGACACTGTTGAAAGAATTAGTACCGAACTGGAAAATTACAGTGTTTGAGAAGCTGGCAAGCCCGGGCGAGGAAAGCTCGAACGAATGGAATAACGCAGGAACGGGGCATGCCGCCTTGTGCGAGCTGAACTACACATCCGAGAAACCGGATGGTTCCATAGATATCAGCAAAGCGATTAGCGTCAACGAGCAATTTCAGGTTTCCATGCAGTTCTGGTCTTATCTTGTCAAAAGTAACTTGATTCGCAATCCGCAGGACTTTATTATGCCGCTCCCCCCATATGAGTATGGTTCAGGGGAAAGAAGACGTGGCATTTTTGAAGAGACGTTTTGAGACGATGTCCAAAAACCCGCTGTTTCAAGGGATGGAATTCTCCGACGATCCGAAAAAACTGATGGAATGGATTCCGCTCATTATGAAGGACCGGACCTCGGATGAACCGATCGCGGCCACCAAAATGGACTCGGGAACGGACGTCAACTTTGGCGCTTTAACGCGTATGCTGTTTGAGCACTTGAAGAGCAAAAACGTTGGTATTCATTACAAGCACAGTGTGGACGATATCAAACGCACCAGCGATGGCGCGTGGGAATTGAAAATACGCAATTTGAGCAGCGGCAGCGTCGAACGCCATACGGCGAAGTTCGTCTTTATCGGCGGTGGCGGCGGAAGCCTTCCGCTCCTTCAGAAATCCGGCATCCCGGAAGGAAAGCATATCGGCGGATTCCCGATCAGCGGACTCTTTATGGTGTGCAACAATCCGGAAGTGGTAGCGCAGCACCATGCCAAGGTGTACGGCAAGGCCAAAGTAGGTGCGCCGCCGATGTCGGTTCCGCATTTGGACACCCGTTTTATCGACAATCAGAAGTCGCTGCTCTTCGGACCGTTTGCAGGCTTTTCTCCAAAGTTCCTGAAGACCGGTTCCATGTTCGATTTGCTGGGTTCGGTCAAGCCGAACAATGTGCTCACGATGCTGGCTGC
>NZ_PCZT01000023.1:115622-117267 GCF_002968895.1 Paenibacillus sp. AR247
GAAGTGCAGAATCAGACGGTTGAATTGCTCAAGCAGCATACGTTAGCCGATTTGATGCAATAATAAATACTGGATTGCAATGTGAGCCGAAACGTTATATACTGTGTTCATGTTAGTTGCAGTTGGTGGCCCGACTGCATTTTATTTTAAGATATACTGTGCCTGTACTGAGCACAGTAATTACGAGGAGGAGAGAAGCATGTCCGTTTCACAATTGTCACAAACCGTGGAGCAGCAGCCATTTTTTAACGTTATTCAGGAACGGCGGTCCGTCCGCAGCTATGATCCCGATGTGAAAATTTCGCGGGAAGAAATGAACGAAATCCTGCAGCAAGCTGCACTGGCTCCTTCAGGCGCTAATCTGCAGCCGTGGCGGTTTCTCGTCATCGACTCGCAGGAGCTGAAGCAAAAACTGTTTCCGATCGCTTTTGATCAGCAGCAGGTGATTGAGGCTTCCGCTGTCATTGCGGTACTCGGAGATTTGGAAGGCTATAAATTGGCCGAGAAGATTTACGGAATGGCGGTCGATGCGGGTTACATGCCGGCAGAGACGGCTAAATCGTTTGTGGAACGCTACCAGGGGTTGTTCGCAAGCATGCCTCCGGAGACTGTTCTCCAAAAAGTATCTATTGACAGTGGATTGGTATCCATGCAGCTTATGCTTGTCGCCCGTGCCAAAGGATATGATACGGTTCCGATGGGCGGCTTTGATCAGGCTAAATTTGTAGAAGCGTTCGATATTCCGGAGAGATACGCTCCTATTATGCTTATCGCCATCGGCAAAGCGGCAAAGCCTGGACACCCTACGCTAAGATTACCGATTGAGGATGTCGCTTTCTATAACGAAATGCCTAAGGCATAATATCATCTTTCAAGCGTGAAAAAACACCCGAGGATATGAACTGTATCTCAGCGGTTTGGACGATACCGTTCCATCAGCATATTAAAGACAGAAACCACTCCAGATAATGGAGTGGTTTTTTAGCGGAATGTGCTCACGATGCTGGCTGCAGGCGCCAGAACCTGTCGCTGACCAAGTACCTGATCCAGCAGGTGATGCTGTCGAAGGAAAAACGGATGGAAGAGCTGCGTGAGTTCATCCCGAACGCCAAGAGCGAGGATTGGGATATGCTGGTGGCCGGCCAGCGCGTGCAGGTCATCAAAGATACGGAAGCTGGCGGCAAAGGCACGCTCCAGTTCGGTACGGAAGTCGTGACCGCCGCGGACGGATCCATTGCTGCCTTGCTGGGGGCTTCTCCGGGGGCCTCCACCGCTGTTTCCGTCATGCTCGAAGTCATCGAAAAATGCTTCCCTCAGCATGCGAAGGCATGGGAGCCGAAGCTTCGGGAAATGATTCCGTCTTATGGCGCACCTTTGATGAAAAATCCGGGGCTGATCCGCGAAATTCATACGTCGACGGCACGCACGCTCGGTCTCAACCGTGGATTGCATTCGGCCAACGTGATGTAAATATAGTGATATAAGATAAGAAAAACGTCTATCGACGTACCTTCAAAGAAGACAGACCGCGATTTAGCTGAAGTTTTTCTTGCGATTATAGAATGGTTCAGCTTCGCTGAAATTTATAAATTCTATAATCTTAAGAAAAACGTCTATCGACGTACCTTCAAAGAAGACAGACCGC
>NZ_PCZT01000023.1:117367-136093 GCF_002968895.1 Paenibacillus sp. AR247
AAAGATAATGATGATCATAACAATCGTCGTCAATGGCATGCACCTCGCTTCCATTTTTAATATAATTCAGGTAAATGGACCCAAGTGATATTATATTAAGCTTAATGCAGCCAAGGGGATCCGTCTACGAATTTACAAATAAATCATGTTTGATCATTCGGGCAGGGGAGAGGAAACCATGATTCAGTTGAAAGATATCGGGAAATTCGAGGAGGTTCCAGAAATCGCAATGCATATCTATCAAGGGAATATTCCGGCTTTGCGGAATGCTCTCGCGGAGGGTTGGGATATGGAGGAGGGTATCGTACTTAGCCGGTATACCGCGTTAAGTCCGCTTGACCTTGCCGTGATCGCGGAACGGCTGGATGTAGTTAAGCTGCTGGTAGAGCACGGCGTCAATCTCAATGACGCACAGAGTCCGGCTTTTTTGCGGGCTGTCCGTTACGGAAAAGAGGGGATGGTACGCTACATCGCCGCGCAGGGTGCCAGAATGGACATGCTTAATCGAGTGGGCTCTGGCGCGTATTCGCAGGCCTACTATGGCAACAAAAGCAACATCCCGCTCATTCAGGAACTGGGCCTCGATATCAAGCAGCACGGCGGGGCTGTACTTCGCCAGGCGGTGTCCGATCATGACTATAAAACCCTCAATTATTTGCTCGATCAGGGGGTGGACATTAACTACAACCAGCCGGATCAAGTCTATCCATACGAAGCAACGCCGTTAACCGTGGCCGCGCGCATCGGAAATTTCGATATGGTCAAGTATTTGATTGAGCGGGGCGCGGATGTGACGTTAGCGGAAAAGGACGGCGAACGGCCGTATACGATCGCGGTCAGCCAAAAGAACGCAGTCCTGGCCGATTATTTAAAATCGCTGGAACCGCCGGAATTTCATGACGTGGCGAATAAGAAGCATGAGCTGAGAGCGTATAAATTACCGGAGGAGCTGGTCGATCTGTTAACCGGTGACCGTCTGCGCCTTGAGTTAGCCCCCAATGAGTACGATATCCGGCATATCGATTTCTTCACATTGACCGACACGATCCCGATCAAGATCGGGCGGCAGAAGCTGCTGCGCCTATCGGCAGACATAGACAACTACTCGGATCTTCAGCTCATGTGGAATCCGAAGAAAAAAGGATGGATCGGCTGCTATGACGTCGAGCATGACAACTATTCGGACCTGTGCCGTTTTAGGAGAGTTCCTCGAGCATCCCGGTACGTATCTGGTTCGTTTTCTTGGAGGGAGAGCTGTAGAAACCGGAATGGTGCCTGAGAGTGATCGGAAAAATCTGGATGATTTTTCATACATCGTAATACTTTCGCCCTGTTGGCGCGCTTCGGAGTATGGGAAGATAGGGACATCAAAGGCTCGGGTTCAGCAAAACCCGAAGCCCTTGACCTTCAGGCTATGGCGGTCCTTCCTTCTAACTTCATTTGGCGAACATAGGGCCGCCGCTTCCCTGAAGGATTTCGATTCAGAGAGGAGGCGTCCAGGCTATCATGCTCCTTCCTTCTATAACCCTTATTAAAAATTAGGGGCATGGGTTTCCTGGACTCTTTAATATGAATATCAATACCATCTACTTACGAAGAGCCAATCATCTGATCGTGGAACAAGGGCAGGGGGGCGAGCCGCTCCCGAAGGCCTATTTGGCATCCGCCCTGAAAAATATCGAAGCGCTGGGATATACGTTTTCGTATGCCCTGCTGCGGGCGGTGCAGGATCTGTCCAAAGCGCAGTTTGAAGCATTATACCAACAACTGGTTGCGGATTTACAGGTTATGGTCGGGGCTCATGTGAAGTTTAAACCGATGTACCCGGATTTTCCGATGCAGGTCATGGAGCATAGCGATGCCGAGCTGTATCTGAATGCGATTTATCATTACCTGACGTTGGATGTACCGGCGTATGGGCATGCGGACCGGCTGCCCTTGGAGGATGAAGGTAACCTGAAAGTGATTGATTTGGGGAGCCGGGCGGAGTTCATGAGCCTGATCTCCCGGTTGATTCAAGCCAAAGGCTCCATCTCCGATAGGGACAAACAGGATATTGATGACGTCATTGCGTTTGCCGGCGCGGATGATTTGGAAGTGCTTCTTCCGGACGACATCCCGTTCAAGGAAAATGCGGCATTCATTGCTGCGTCCTTAATGAAGCATGACAAAGCCAATCTGGAGCAGATCGGACGGTACTTTCGGACAGCGACCGATGTCCTTCGGCTGGCAGCCGCATGGTCGGACGGCGACGTCAGTCTGGCCGAGGCGACGCGCTTCCGCAAATTCAAACGGCGCGAGCGACGGCTGCTGCTGGGACTGCTCGAGAAGTGCCAATCCATCACGGAAGATATGCTGCGGTACAAGGAGCGCTGGATTCGGCTGGGCGAAATTCTGCATCCTTCCGAATATAAGCATCGCTTTCGGCGGTGCGAGGAAGCCTTTGACGTCCTGCGCAACGACAAGCCGTTCACGACCTTTAATGGAAGTGTGGAGCTGGCCTTCCAATTCCGGAACGTTTGGACGCTGATCGATCTCCTGATGCAGCGCCCGGGCGAACTGGCGAGAAGGCTCGATCATCTGCTCCGGTCCACCGAGCATACGGAGTATGTCGTGCTGGCTTTTGGCGAGGTGGTTAAGGAAGTATCGACGCCGGTGCTGCTGCAGGTAAAGAACCATTTTGCCCGCCGCCGGGAACGGCAGCAATTGCGCGTCTTTTTTCCAAAAGGGAATGTCGCCAAAGCGTTTGCTCTTCGGAACAACCTTCCCGAGATTGACGAGGAGGCATGCCGGGACATCGTGCAGCTATGCGAGCAGGCGCTGATCGGGCGCTTCTCTGCCCTGCCGCCGCTCGGGAAGGTGTATGTCGATAAGCGGCTCCAAAGCTACCTCGTGCCGTTCTCCGGGCGCTCTGCCAGCAAAGCGCTGCATACGATCGTGCGCGGCAGCCGGGTGCCGATGGCGGAAGGAGATACGATCCGGTTCTTCAGCTGGTGGAAAGAGGGCCTGGTGGATGGCAAGCCGACGGGGCGCGTGGACATCGACCTGTCCGCCGTAATGTACGACCGCGACTGGCAGTATGTGGAGCATATTTCGTATACGAATTTGCGGTCATCCAAGTACCGGGCTGTGCACAGCGGAGATATCGTTACGGCCCCTCAAGGCGCGTGCGAGTTTATCGATCTGCACATTCCTTCCATCGTCGATTATGGCGGACGGTATATTGTAGCGACGCTGCATTCGTTCACAAGCCAGCCGTATTGCGATTTGCCGGAGTGCTTTACGGGCTGGATGATGCGGAAGAAGCCCGGGTCCGGCGAAATTTTTGAGCTTGGTACGGTTGCGAACAAAATCGATGTCACCGCCGATACGCAGATTGCTATCCCCGTAATCTTGGATCTGGTGGAACGCACGGTGATCTGGACGGACCTGTCTTTGACCCGGCATCCGTACTACTACAACAACGTCGAGGGGAACCAAAAAGGGATGGTCCTGATGGGCAAAGCGATGACGACTTTGCGGAAACCGGACCTATATGATCTGTTCACGCTCCATGCCAAGGCCCGCGGGGAGCTGACCGAAACTCCGGGGGAGGCCGATACGGTGTTCTCTGTGGAGCAAGGGGTAACTCCTTATGATATCGAGGAAATTATGGCGGAATATATGTTGTAGATTCGGATATACCGAAAAACGTAAAGAGATTAACCGATAACCGACTCATGGCGATCATGCGTCGGTTCTTTGCGTTCCTGATTTTTTTAATAAAATTCGCAACTATGACAATCCCTGTCACCAATATGGGCTAAGATGGACGTATGAAAGGCCGAAAGGAAGCAGAGGCTGGTCGTAAGAAACTTTAACCATCAAAAGGAGGAAGATGTGATGTATGTGACGGTAGAGGATTTTATTAAGGAATGGAACAAGGAAGCCGAATTGACGCAGGGGGTTCTGGATGCGCTGACGGATGAATCGCTGGGGCAGCAGGTCTATTCGGAAGGACGTACTTTGGGCAGGATCGCCTGGCATTTTGTCTCGAATATCCCTGACTATTTGAATGAATTCGGCATCAAGATGGATAAGGTCGCAAATCCGGATGAAGTCCCTTCCGCTAAAGAGATTGCGGATACCTTCCGCACGGTCAGCTCGGCAGCCGCCAAGGCACTGGAAGAGCAGTGGACCGATGAATCTCTTAGCAAGGAACAGAATGCTTTTGGGCGAATGGAATCCAATGCCTCCATCCTGATGGGGCTGATCAAGCATATTGCGCATCATCGGGGTCAAGCGACGGTTCTGATGCGTCAAGCGGGACTGGGCATACCGGCCGTCTACGGGCCATCGAAGGAAGGATGGGTGAAGCTGGGGGTACAGCAGCCGCCGCTGTAAAATCATTGGGCGCCATTTTACCCTTATGAATGATTAAATTGTATTGACGGACCTACGGTAGGTATGTAGAGTGAAATCCAACATACCTTCGGTAGGTTTTTTGTATGGGATGAGAGTCCTTAGCAGCAAAACCTGGCCGAAACGAGCGTCTAACATCATAGACGCTTTTTTCATAAATACTATGCAACTCCTTGATGCTGCCGCGGCCTGGAGAACCGCCTTCGGAAAATGCTATAATCACAGCAAGAGTATATCGCAGGGGGAATGAGGATGAGCGAGGATCTATTGGAACAGCTGGAGACATGGCATGAAGAGGATGAATACGAACGCATCGTAGAGGCCGTAACGGAAATTCCTGCGGAGGAGCGGAATTATGAGCTGGTCGGCCATTTAGGCCGGGCGCTGAACAATCTGGAGCGCTACGAGGAGGCGGTGCAGCAGTTTCTGACTGTTGCCGAGGAAGGGGCGGAAGATCCGCTCTGGCATTACCGGATTGGACTGGCCTATTATTACCTGGAGCAGTACGATGACGCCGAGCGGGAGTTTACTCGTGCCGATGAGCTGGAGCCGGGGGATGAGGATACCCTGGAGTTTCTGGAATGGATCCGTGCCAAGAAGGCCGGGGAATTCGAGGAAGAGACGGATGATCATTTGGATTCAGACGATTCGGCGGAAGACAACAGCGGCTCGGATGAAGCCGGGGAAACCGATGAAACGGACGGTGCCGCGGCGGCTGTGGCTGCGGTGAATGCCATCCCATCGGATGAAGCCAATTTAGATGTGCAGTATGGCTCGCCAAATGAGGGTTTCGATATCAACAACTTCTGGAACGACGCCGATCCCGATGCGGAATTGTACGTTTCGGCTCCGCCGACGGATGATCTGATCGATTCCGTGCAGGAGGAACTGGTGTTCAAGCTGCCGGTGTTTTATGTGCAGATGATGAGAATACATAATGGGGGCATTCCCCGCAGCAGGTACTTCCCGCTGGGTGAAGCCGCAGATGGGGCGCCAAGCGGGGTCCGGATTCACGGCATGTTCGGCATCGGCCGGGACAAAGC
The DNA here is from genome assembly GCF_002968895.1 of Paenibacillus sp. AR247. Classification (NCBI taxonomy): domain Bacteria; kingdom Bacillati; phylum Bacillota; class Bacilli; order Caryophanales; family Paenibacillaceae; genus Paenibacillus; species Paenibacillus sp. AR247. The sequence goes on from NZ_PCZT01000023.1 coordinate 122,812, forward strand.
CAAGTCGCTCTGCGGGGCCTCCGGCAGCCGGTCTATCATCGAGAACGGTGGTTATCCGGAGTTCGGCGTCGTCATTTGCGACTGCCCGCAGGAGTCCGGCGTGGTCATGCTGGATTACCGCGGCTCCGGCAACGATGGAGAGCCTGAGGTTGTGCATGTAGAACAGGCAAACGGGCGTAAGATCACCCGGCTCGCGCCCGATTTTGAAACCTTTGTCCGCGGACTAGTTAACGCCTAGGGCCCGTGACAACAAATTCGCCATGAACGCGTGAGCGGGGATGGAATCCCAGCCATATCGCGCCAAAAAATCAAGAGGAAGCTGTTCCCTCGCAGGGAGCCAGCTTCCTTTTATGTCATAGGGGGCAGTTCCATTTCCGTACTTTTAGGTTGCCGAATAGGAGCCATCCGTGACGGCATGCTCCAATGCTTCTTTCGCACGCTGCTTCTTGCGATGCACCCAACCGGTCAGCCAAGCGCTGATTTCGACAAGGCGATGAGCGGAACAGCCACCATGAGATGGGGAGACGAGGTCAGGCGGCGAGATGAGTGCAGCCACGGCAACCAGAACGACGTACGCATAACGCCTCATTCCTTTTAGAATCGACGGGTTTAAGATCCCGATCCGGGCCAGAAACATAACGATCACGGGCAGTTCGAAGGCAATGGCGAGCGGGATCATGATATTGAACATAAACCCGAAGTACTGGGATACCCCATAGGTCTCCACAAGGCCGATCTGACGGTTGATGCCGGCTGTAAAGCGCAGGCTCATCGGAAAGACGACGAAATACGCAAAGGCCACGCCCACCAGAAAGCATGATGCAGAGAACGGAATGTAGCGGACCGCCGCCTTTTGCTCGCCAGGCTTGAGTCCCTGGCTGACAAACCGCCAAATCTGGTACATGCCAAAGGGTATGGTCGGCAGCAGCGACAGTACCACGGCAATGCTCATATAAATCCGCAGTCCGTCCCATGGCGAGAAGACGTTCCATGCGACGTGGAGTGGGGAATGCTTCCGCAGCAGCGTCAGGATATGAGGGGCTGCAAACAAGCCGGCTGCCATACTGACGATGAATACGGCGGCGATCCAAAGGATCCGTTTTCTAAGCTCGGCGATATGCCCGAGCAGGGTCATCGTATTTTTCGCTTCCATAGGCGAAAATCACTCCTCCCAAGTCATGTCCGTTACCGGAAGGCCGGCGTGCAGCGCGGCGTTTTCGATTTTTTCATTTCCTTCAGTTCCAGCGTATTAAATCCCTCCTGCATTTTTTGATAAATGTCCTGAATGGCCTTTACGTCTTCAAAAGAATATCGGCGGTTACCTCCTTTCGTTCGCTCCGGGAAGATCAGTTTCCGTTCCTCGTAATACCGGATTTGGCGTTCCGACAAGCCGGTCAGCTCGCAGACGACCCCAATGCTCATCACCTTGCTCTCCATGCTTTTTACCTCCTGTGCAAGTATAGTTAACCCCGGACCATTACAGAAACAGCCAGGATTCAAACCTAGAAGAAGATAAAACAAAGAGAAGAGACACACCAACAGATGTTTGTGGAAGGAATTATGACATGATTTTAAGGAAAACCCATTAAAAATGCAATCCGTTTTTAAAAATAAAAAATTCTTGTAAGAAATCCTTACACAAATTCACCGAAAACTAAATTTCTTTGCTAAGATCGCCTCAAGAGGTTCCATTCCACTAGCGAAGGAGTGATCGAGGTGACAATCAAGGAGCAACCGAAAGAGATGACCCGCAGACAATTTCTGTCGACCGTCGGCAAAGTAGGGGGATCCGTTGCCGTCTTCAGCCTGATGGGAACGATGGGACTGCTGTCGCCGGAGACGATGAAGGCCGCCGAATATGAGCCGCCGGGCCCGAATGATCTGCACTTAAGCGGACGGGGCGGTAAAAAAATCATCATTCTCGGCGCCGGGATCGCCGGCATGACGGCAGCGTACGAACTGGGATTGGCCGGGTACGACTGCACGATTCTCGAGGCAAAAAGCCGGGCTGGCGGCCGATGCTGGACCATACGCGGCGGCACGTCAGAGGCAGAAATCGGTTCGGGTACCCAAACGTCCCGCTTCGATAAGGGCTTGTATTTCAATGCCGGCCCAATGCGCATTCCGCAGTTCCATGTCACCCTGGAGTACTGCCGGAAATTCGGCGTTGCGATCGAACCGTTCAACAACGTGAACGAAAGCGGCTATTACTACAACGAAAACGTCGGCCCTTTATCCGGTCAAAAGGTGCCGAAACGGGCTGCCAAAGCGGACGTACGCGGCTACGTCGCGGAAATGCTCGCCAAGGCGGTTGACCAGAACGCGCTCGATCTTCCGCTCACGGCTGAAGAGAAGATGAAGCTCGTCGATTACTTAAAGGTGGAGGGGGACCTGAACCCCGATTTGTTCTACAAAGGCTCGCAGCGCGGCGGATACAAGGATGAGCCGGGGAGCCGGCTTGATGCCGGGGTTCTCCGCGATCCGTTCGATCTAAAGTCGATCATCAACTCCGGCTTCGGCAAGTATTTCAGCAATGAGTACGAATACGACCAGCAGATGATGATGTTCCACCCGATCGGCGGGATGGACGCTATTGCGAAGGCGTTCGAGAAGCGGGTTGGCAATCGGATCAAATTCCGGGCCGAGGTCAAGGAGATCCGCCAGTCCTCGTCGGGCGTGAGAATCGTGTACACCGACATGGCATCCGGCCGGGAGCAGGAGGTCAAAGGGGATTACTGCATCTGCACCATTCCGTTATCCGTGCTGAAGAAGATCCCCGCTGATTTTTCCCCCGAAATGTCCAAGGCGATTCAGAGCATCAACTACGCCTCTGCCGGAAAGATCGGGCTGCAGTTCAAGCGGCGCTTCTGGGAAGAGGATGAGCACCTGTACGGGGGCAGCAGCTTGACGAATATGGACATTACGCAGATTTATTACCCGCCGACCGATTATTTCGGGAAAAAGGGAGTCCTCCTCGGCTACTATGCCTACGGCGGGGTTGCCGACAAGCTCGGGGCCATGTCGTACGCTGAGCGTGAGAAGCTGGCGCTGGCACAGGGGGCCAAGATCCATCCGCAGTATCCAAAAGAGTTCGAATCCTCCTATTCGATCAACTGGAAAACGATCAAGTATCAAGAGGGCGGCTGGGTTTCATACTCAGCAAACGACCGCAAAACGTACTATCCGACACTGTGCAAGCCTGACAACCGGATTTACCTGGCCGGTGAGCATATCAGCTACATTACCGCTTGGCAGGCCGGAGCGATCGAGTCCGCCCGCGAAGTGGTCACCGATATCCATCAGCGTGTCATGAAATCATAGATCCATATCTAGAAGGGGCTGGTCTTTTATGATGAAAAAAATGAAAACGGCGCTGCTGATGACGGCTCTGCTTGGCACCGTCAGCGTCACGGCATATGCCGACAGCGCCGCCCATACCCCGGCGAAACCGGCCAAGCCGATCAAGACGGCGCCGGCGCCGGCATTTTACGGAAGCCCGTCGTCGTCCATATCCAGCGGCGTGGTCGTTCCCGAAGGCGCATCGTACTTGTTCACGAGCGGCACCGTCCCGCCGGTACTGAACAAGGACGGCAAGACGGTCTATGAACGCTACGGGGATACGAAAACGCAGGGCATCGGCATTTTGAAGGAAATCGAAAAGCAGTTGAAGGAGCAGGGCCTTGGCCTGAAAGATGTCGTTTACCTGCGGGTATACATCGCCCCTGACGCCCAGAAGGGCGGCACGTTTGACTATACGGGTTGGTTCGATGCCTATGCGCAGTTCTTTAATACCGAAGCCAATCCGGTAAAGCCGGCCCGCTCAACGGTAGGCGTGGCGAGCCTGGTGAGTTCCGACTGGCTGATTGAGATCGAAGCGGTGGCCGTGAAGCCGGATTCGAAGAAGAAGTGAGGCAGGAGCACGGATTTCGCTAAGGCGGAATGTTCTCCATGACAAATGAGAAGGAGCTGATTGGCTATGTTTCAAAACGTAGGATTTGCCGGGTTGATGATGATTCTGGTCGTCGTGCTGATTTTGTTCGGTCCCTCCAAGCTGCCGGAGCTGGGCCGTGCGGTGGGACGCACGCTCTCCGAATTCAAGTCGTCCGCCAGGGACCTTGTCGGTGAGGATAAAGAAGAAGACAAAGAGCGTGAGCGAGAGTCCGGTATCATTAAAATCAAAGGATAAAGGGTAGGACCAACGTATCCGCCGATCAACGGCCACCCTGTGTAGCCAGCCCCGTCATTCAACACGAATGGCAGGGCTGTTTGCGTTGAACCGGCCGAAGCGCATCATGGTTTCCACCGCTGTGTTCTTTTATAATGGAAGAACCAGGCATAGTTTGGCTGCTGCAGTTCTGGGCCGCATAATAAATTTGATACGGCACAGGATATGAAGCAGTGGAACCGGCCTTGGCCATAAGACAATCAGGCTGTCATCATGCGAAGAATGATTTGACTAGGATTGAAAAAGGAGACCTTTATGACGGATACACAAGGAAAACTGGAGGCGGGATGGCATTTAGACAACAGCTACGCCGGGCTGCCGGATCTGTTTTATACCCGGCAGGATCCGGTGCCGGTTCGTTCGCCGCGGATCGTGGCATTCAATGAGCCGCTGGCGGCGTCGCTCGGTTTAAACGCTCAGGCGCTCATGAGCGATGAAGGAGCTGCGGAACTGGCGGGAAACCGCATTCCGGAAGGGGCGCAGCCACTCGCTCAGGCATACGCAGGGCATCAATTCGGCCATCTTACGATGCTGGGCGACGGGCGGGCGGTCCTGCTGGGCGAGCAGGTCACACCGAGGGCAAGCGAGTGGATATTCAGCTCAAAGGAGCGGGCCGAACGCCATACTCCCGTGGTGGCGACGGACGAGCGGCCTTGGGGCCGATGCTGCGTGAATACATCATCAGCGAGGCCATGCATGGCCTTGGCATTCCGACGACCCGCAGCTTGGTCGTGACGGCCACAGGTCAGTCCATTACCCGCGAGGAAGAGCTGCCGGGCGCGATTTTGACCCGCGTGGCGGCGAGCCATATCCGCGTCGGCACGTTTCGCGCCAGGCCGCTCTGATCGCGAAGTGGCAGCTGTCGGATTCATCCACGGCGTCATGAATACGGACAACATGACCCTCAGCGGGGAAACGATCGACTACGGTCCGTGCGCCTTTATGGATACCTACGATCCGGCCACCGTGTTCAGCTCCATCGACTCACAAGGCCGGTATGCCTACGGCAACCAGCCGTACATCGGCTCCTGGAATCTCGCCCGATTGGCGGAAGCCTTGCTGCCGCTGCTGCATGAGGACGAGGAGCAGGCCGTTAAACTGGCGGAGAATGCGGTCGAGACTTTTGCTGGTCTGTTTAATGAATACTGGCTTGCAGGGATGCGGGCGAAGCTTGGGATCTTCCATGAAGAACCGGAGGACGAGGCTCTCATCGAAGAACTCTTGGGGCTCATGAAGACGCATCGCGCCGACTACACCAATACGTTTCTTGCCTTAACGTTTGACCGGTTTGAGGGAACTCCGCTGCATGGCATCGAAGAGTTCGATGCCTGGCATACGCGCTGGCAGGCAAGGCTTGACCGGCAGCCCGAAACTAAAGAGGCTGCGCATCAATTGATGCGGGACAGCAATCCGGCGGTCATTCCGCGGAACCACCGGGTGGAAGAAGCGCTGGAGGCGGCGGAGCAGGACGGTGATTACGAAGTGATGCACCAGCTGCTGCAGGTTCTGGCCGATCCTTACGCGCATACGCCGGAACAGGCCGAGTATGCCGTCGTACCGGAGACGACGTACGGGTATCGGACCTATTGCGGAACCTGATATAAGATCATGAGAAAGGACCAGCGGAGCTGGCCCTTTTTTTGTAGGAACACGTCTTAGCCCAATACTTCCTCTTCCTTTAAAGTGGCCATCGGCTGGAGAAAACGGTGATCAAACGCTCGCAGCGTGCCCCCCTCCCGTATCTTGTTCACCCAATCCGGATTGGCCAGTGCGCTGGTTCCGACGGCGATCAGATCGGCTGCTCCTGCAATAAGCATTTGTTCAGCCCTTTCAGGATCACCCAGTTTTCCATTGGCGATCACGGGAAGGCCGCTGTATCGTTTGGCGAGCTCTGCAAGGGTCGGCCCCCCATCCGAGAAGGCGGGCATCCATGCCTTATACTCGGTCGTATGAAGGTAACTGGCGGAAGCTGCGGCCAATTCTCCGAAGATGATTTTTGCATCTTCTTCCCCATGAGCCCATTTGTGGTCAAAATCGTTCACCTTCCCTTGCGAAATGCGAACGCCGACCAAATAATCCGGGCCAACGGCGGAGCGGATGGCTCTAAGGACTTCTACTGCGAAGCGGATGCGCCGGATTGTTGGGCCGCCATAATCATCCGTGCGCCGGTTTGTATAATCCGTAATAAACTGATCGAGAAGATAGCCGTTGGCGGCATGAATCTCCACACCGTCAAATCCGGCGTACTTAGCGCGGAGAGCGGCCTGCTTGAACCCTTCGATCGTTCTTTGAATCTCTGCCAGCGTCATAGCCTTTGGAACAGCGAACTCACCGCTGCCCCCGTGATCCTCCAGCATCGTTCCAACAGGCTGCACCGCAGACGGTGCGATCGGAGTGAAAGCATGATGCTGGACTAACGCGCCTGCATGCATCAACTGGGCAATGATTTTCCCACCTTCCCGGTGCACGGCCTCAATGATCGGTATCCACGAATCGGCTTGTGCTATGCTGGCGATACCGGGCTGATGATGATAACTCCGGCTGAATTCCTCATCCGGGTACAGTCCCTCCGTGATGATCAAGCCGAATCCCCCTTTTGCAAAACGGGAATAATAACGTGCCATACGATCGTTAGCCACTCCGTTCGGCTCCGCACTGGTGCGTGTCATCGGCGCCAGAACCGCCCGATTCGGAAGCGGTAGGGTACCTAGCATATAACCGTTAAAAAGTTTCGGATATTGCTTCATATTTAAAAAACCTCCCTTTATTTTTTTGATAGCGGACTTTCGTTACACCTGGCTGTTGACCTGAGATGATTGTATCCTGCCTGTTCAATACCGGGAGATGGAGCTAACGACTTGAAAGTGTTTATGGCTATTGTGAAGGAAGGCAGCATTACCCGCGCAGCTGAGAAGCTGGGCTATGTACAGTCCAACCTCACTACAAGGGTGCGAAAGCTGGAATCGGAGTTGGGGGCGCAGCTGTTTCTTAGGACACCGAAGGGGGTAGTCCTCGCCGAGAAAGGACTTGTTTTGTATCAATATGCCTCGGACATTCTCATGCTGGCCGAGGAGGCAGCCAAGGCTGTCAAGGAGCCTGACTATCCTTGCGGTCCACTGTCGATCGGCGTGGTGGAGACGATAGCTTCAACGGCCCCATTTATTCAGGCGCTGTCCGAATTTCAGACCCAATACCCTGAGGTGAGCCTGTCTTTGGTGACTGCAACTTCGAAGGAAAATTACGAGAAAGTTCTGGATCGGCGCTTGGACGGCGCCTTCTTGACCGGAGAGTTTGAACTGTCCTCACTGCAGGTCGCCTTTGAAATACAGGAAGAAGTGGTGCTCCTAACGCCTGCAGGTCAAGGAACAGAAGCATTTGCTAAGACGGGGAATCCTGCATGGGTCGTGTTTCCGAAGGGCTGCCCACTGCGTGCTGCGAACGAAGATTGGCTCCATAGCCAAGAGGAACAATGTGTGAATATGATCGAGGTCAGCACTTTGGAGACCATGCTAAATTGCGTTCGTGCGGGAATCGGCAGTGCGTTTCTGACCCGGATGGCGGTTACTGCGACTGCGGATGAAGATGGTGTTCGCATGTATCCGGTTCCCGAACAATACCAATTTGTGACCACACGATTGGTGTCCCGGAAGGAGCAGTTCCAAAGCCAAGCGTTCCTTGCTTTCGCCGCATGTGTACAAAGGGCAGGACAGCGGTTTAACTTGGCAGGCTATGCAAATGTTTAAGCGTTAAAGATACCTTCTGGATTGATCCCATACTAAAGCCTTCATACAGGAAGGCAGGAACAGGCAGCGCTTAGGGAGGATGGACCTGGCTGTCTCCGGGCATGTTAAGGGAAAACAAGTGGGGAGATGAAGCTAGGATGTCCAGAAGAAACCGAAAATACGCGGTGCCAGGGGTTGCCAGGGACATGCAGACGTTTAAAGCAGAAGTCATGCGGCGCGAAGGGTATGACGTGGACCCGAACCGGCCGGATGACGTAAAGTACGAAGTGGCCAAAGACCTCGGCGTGCCGCTCAGTCCGGACGGCAACGGCGAGCTCACGACGGAATCGGTCGGCCATGTCGGAGGCAAAATCGGCGGCTCGATGGTCCGCGAGATGATCCGGCTGGCCCAGCAGCAGCTGGCGGAGAAGGACGGGCAGAAGTAGCGGCATTAGGCTGTGACATGGCGGCTTCTCTTAGTGAGCAAGGATTGCGCTGGAGTCTCCGAAGCTTATACTTTTTTATATGTAAAAAAGGCACCCCAACGGGTGCCTTTATTTATTCTATCTCGCTATCGTTACAGTCGGTCGCTTACCGGTCCCTTGTTCAATGGCTGTACTGCTCACCCCAGCTGCACATCAAACGTCGTTTTCTCGTTCGGCACGCTCTTCACGGACATTTTCCCTTTATGCTGCTCGACGATCGATTTAGCGATCGCCAGGCCAAGGCCATATCCGCCGTGCTTGCGGGAGCGTGAGGCGTCGACGCGGTAGAACCGGTCGAAGATGTTGTCTAAATGCTCTGGGGCGATGCCCTCGCCCGTATTCGTCACCCGCAGCAGCAGATGGTTATGCTGCTTCTTCAGGCTCAGATGGATCGAGCCCCGTGGATTGGTATATTTGATGGCGTTGTCCAGCAGGATCATGACGACCTGCTTGATCTGCTCACTGCTGCCGGTTAAAGTCAGACGCGGCTCGATATCGTAAGTGAAGGACAGCTCCTTTTCGAAAATGACCGCTTCCATCGTAAGAATGACGCTTTCGACGGCTTCGCTGAGATCAAACGGCACGAAGATCATATGGCCCCGCGCATCGTCCATCTGCGTCAGGTACAGGAGATCGTTCGTGAGCGTCTTCATGCGCTCGGTCTCCGATTTGATATGCTGGAGCCATTTCGACTGCGACCGGATCGTCTCGTCGCTGTTGGCCAGCAGCACATCTGCGTTCGTGTTGATGACCGCAAGCGGCGTCTTCAGCTCATGCGAGGCGTCCGCGATAAACTGCTTCTGCTTGTCGAAGGCTTCGCGGACCGGCTCGATAGACCGGTTGGCGAAATATCGGCTCGTCAGATAGATGACCGCCAGCATGACCAGCGCCACGATGGAAAAGGTGTAGATCAGGTTGGTGATGATTTTCAGCTGTGCCGTCACGTCCAGGAATACAATGGAATAGCCGCTGGGAGTCTGCTGAACGCTGTAAGCCCAGCGCGTTCCTTCGAGGGTGAACTGGGCGTCGCGGACGGGCTTGGAAGCCGCCTCTTCCTTGGCCGTCTCATAGAACGTATCCTCCATATCAAACCTCGTGTTCTTGGACAGGAGATTCCACTCCCGGTCGGTCTTCAGCTCGAAGGATACCGACAGCTCCGGCGGGGGGATCTGCCCTTCCCGGGGGCGGCGTAGATCGGTATCTCCCGTGGCAGGCAGCTCTCCGCCGATGCCTCGGGAACCCTGGGTCTGTGCGGCGCTATCGCCCGTGCCGGACAGGCTGCCCGTTTTACCGCCGCTTCCGGTCTGCGCCAGCGAAGCCCCGCCCTGCCCGGAGCCTTTCCCCGGGCTTTGCTTTCCGGGCCCGCCATCCTTGTGGTAAAACTCCGAGACACGCTCCAGTTCCATGCCGATATCGCGGCGCACGTTTTGATAAGTAATGACGTAAATCGTGGCAAAGGCGACCAGCATGATGATGGTGATGATGACCATGTTCATCAGCAGGAACCGGTTGCGCAGCTTCTTGAACATTAAGAAGTCGCCTCCAATACATAGCCGACGCCCCGGATCGTGCTGATCCGAACCGAGGCGTTCAGGAACGCCAGCTTTTTCCGCAGAAACGAAATATACACTTCCACATTATTGTGTTCCGCATCGGAGTCAAAACCCCACAGCTTCTCGATCATCTGCTCCTTGGACGTCACCGCCGACTTTCGCAGCATCAGCAGTTCGAGCAGCTCACACTCTTTCAAAATCAGCTTCAATTCCTTCCCGTTGCAGCTCAGCTTGAGCGTGGACGTGTTCAGCTCGATATCGCCGAATTTCAGGCCATCCTCGGGGACAACCTCGCCTTTGCGGCGCAGCGCCGCCCGGATCCGGGCAAGCAGCTCGCCCGTCGAGAACGGTTTGGCGACATAATCGTCGGCCCCGCAGTCCAGCCCCGTAATCGTGTCCGTAATTTCGCCCTTGGCAGTGAGCATGATGACCGGTGTTGCGATGCCTTCGGCCCGGATCGTCTTCAGTAGTGTAATTCCGTCCATCCCCGGCAGCATGATGTCGAGCAGCAGCAGATCATAGATCCCGCTGAGGGCGTTATCCAGTCCCGTCTGGCCGTCGTGGACGGCATCGACGGAGTAATGGTTTTTCTTCAAAATCTGGGTCAGTGCCTCGGCCAGGTTAACCTCGTCTTCCACAATTAATATCCGCATGATCGTAATCTCCTTCATACCTCTAGTGCAGCGTTATTGTCCCTTAATTATAAGAAGCGAACCTTTAATCAACCTTTAACGCCTTGAACGGCGGCCTTTCGGGCTGCGGTCGGACGGACCTGAACCTCAGCTCCTTCGCTTGTCCCTTATTGTACAATGGTGCACTTGTTTTGTAATCGGCATGTAAACGGGATGTTATCGCAATGTTTAAGATTCGTTAAAGGTTAAGCCATTAAGCTACAAACATGAAGGGCGATGAGCCCGGGTGAATCTGCATAAACGAAAGGAGCGACATGACGATGGCTATTGAAGTGTTTAATCGGTATGAGAACAAGTATCTGATGGACACCAAGGCTTTTTACAACATTTACAACGACCTGATGGCATATATGGAACCGGATGAAAACAACAAAGACAACAAGTTCTACACCATCAGCAACTTGTACTACGATACGGAGCATCATACGCTCATTCGTACGAGTTTGGCCAAGCCCAAGTACCGGGAAAAACTGCGGATCCGGTCGTACGGCGTGCCGGAGAGCGATGCCAAGGTATATCTGGAGCTGAAGAAGAAGGTGTTCGGCCTGGTGAACAAAAGAAGAACTTCACTCAAGCTTCATGAGGCATACGAATTCGTCCGGACGGGGGTGCCGCCGGAGTTCCGAAAGGGCATGAACCGCCAGGTGGTCAGCGAAATCGAGTATTTTCTGAGCCGGTACGAGCTGAAACCGATGGTGTATCTGGCATACGACCGCATCGCCTTGTTCTGCAAGGGGAACCGGGATCTGCGGATCACCTTCGACACCAACATCCGCTCGCGGCGGTACGATCTTGCGCTAGAGGCCGGGGATTACGGGGATCAGCTGATGGAGCGGGGACAGTGGCTGATGGAGGTCAAGGCCGAGAAGACCGTTCCGGTCTGGCTGTCCAAAATGCTCTCCGAGCATCAGATGTACCGTACAAGCTTCTCCAAATACGGGAACGAGTATAAGAAATCGATACGCCATGCGAATGCACCAGTTGTGGAAAGGGAGAGAGCTGTTTTATGATCGATTCTATTTTAAATTCGTCCGCTGCGGACACGACCTTATCGTTATCTCATGCGCTTCTGACGCTGGCCATCGCCATCGTACTGGGTGCCATTATCAGCTTCACTTACATGAAAACACAGCCTGCCTATTCGCCGAGCTTCACCTTAACGATGATGGTGCTGCCGGCGATCGTGGCCATCATTATTATGCTGATCGGCAGCAACATCGCCCGGGCGTTCAGCCTGGCCGGCGCCTTCTCGATCATCCGGTTCCGGAGTGCGCCGGGAGATTCGAAGGACATCTCCTATGTTCTGTTCTCGATGGCGGCAGGGTTATCCGCCGGGGTTGGCGCCTTTGGGTATGCTGTGCTGTTTACCGTGATCCTCTGCGTGCTGATGTACGTATTGAAGCTGATCAAATTCGGCACCCGCAAAGACGCGATCAAAACGCTCAAGGTGACCATCCCGGAAAACCTCGGTTACGAGGAGGCATTTGAGGAGATTTTCCGCAAGCACAACGTCGAGTATGAGCTGAAAAAGGTCAAGACCACCGAGCTCGGCAGCCTCTATGAGGTGGTGTACTCGGTGAAAATGGGGCCGCAGACGAATCAGAAGGAATTTCTGGACGCGATCCGGACCCGCAACGGCAATCTGGACATTACGCTGACGATGAACCCTGCGGTGCAGGAATATTAAACGAAACGAGGATGATCCGATGAAACATTCCTATAAAATGAAATTTGCCGCGATTCTGATCCTGTCGGCCATGCTGGCCTCCGGGTGCACGACTAATGCGGCGAGCAATACGACGACAGCGGCGGACGGCACGGCGACCGAGGCGACGGCAACGACGACGGTGAATGCGAGCGAAGCGAACGCGAAGCTGGCCAGCTTGAAAATCAAGGACTTGGTGGAGTATGATGCCGATGATACGACGGTGGACTGGTCAGCCGGCGACTCCACGGTCATCAAGCTGAACGGGACGGACGCGACCGTGACGGGCGCAGGCGCAAAGTCCAGCGGAGGCAATGTAACAATATCCTCGGCCGGAACGTATGTGATCAGCGGCAAGCTGCAAGGTGGCAGTATTGTGGTCGATGCTGGTAAAGACGACATCGTGCGTTTGGTGCTGAACGGAGCGCAAATCGCGAGCTCGGACGGCCCGGCGATCCAGGTTAAGCAAGCCGGCAAAACGGTGCTGACACTGCCGAAAGGGACGCAGAACACACTGTCGGACGGCACGAAGTACGCGGATACGTCCGATGAGGCGCCGACGGCTGCCCTGTTCAGCCAGGACGATCTGACGATTAACGGCACCGGCCAGCTGACCGTGCAGGGGAATTACAAGGACGGCATCACCAGCAAGGACGATCTGAAAATCGTCAGCGGTACGCTGAGCGTCAACGCAGCGGACGACGGCATCATCGGCCGCGATCTGGCCGCCGTCAAAGCGGGCACGATCAACGTCAACGCCGGCGGGGACGGCTTCAAGACGACTTATGACGGGGACAAGACCGATAAAGGGTATCTGCTTATCGAGGACGGCACGTTCCATGTTGAATCCGGCAGCGACGGCTTCCAGGCGGCTACTTCGCTCCTCATCGACGGCGGAAC
>NZ_PCZT01000023.1:136193-144167 GCF_002968895.1 Paenibacillus sp. AR247
ATGACACCGCTGCGAGTACAAACAGCAGCAGTGGAACAGACGCGGATGCGGCGCAGACGGAGGATGAGGAAAACGAGTCTACGAGCTCGAAAGGACTCAAGGCAGAGGCAGGCATCGCCGTTTCGGGTGGCACGTTCACGATCGACTCGGCGGACGATACGGTGCACAGCAATGGCAGCATCCTTGTTTCCGGTGGCCAGCTGGATCTCGCGACCGGCGATGACGGCATTCACGGCGACGTATCGATCGTCATTTCCGGCGGTAAAGTGAACATCAAGAACAGCTACGAAGGTATTGAGGCCGCGGATATCAGCATCGCCGGCGGCGAAGTGAACGTCGTCGCGAGCGATGACGGCGTGAATGCTTCCGATGGCAGCGGCAGCTCGGAAGGGCCGGGCGGCATGTTCGGCGGACAACCGCCGGCAGGCATGCCGGGACAGGCGCCGGATCAAGCGGCCGGCAGCCAAGGACAGACGGGCGATCAGGCGCAGTCCGGAACGTCTGCGCAAACGGGCAGCAGCTCGTCGTCCGGCACGGGCTCGGCGCAGTCCGATGCACAGGCGAATGCGGGCAGCCAGGCGGCGCAAAGCGGATCGGCTGACCAAAACAGCGCCCAGCAGCGTCCGGATGGCCAAGGGATGCCTGGCGGCCCTGGTGGAAGTGCCGGCACCGCACAGCTGACGATCAGCGGCGGCTACCTGACGGTGAATGCGCAAGGCGACGGTCTGGATGCCAACGGCTCCGTCACAATGACCGGCGGCACCGTGATCGTCAATGGTCCGACATCGGGCGGCAACGGCGCCCTTGATTATGACGGTACGTTCGAGCAGACTGGCGGTCTGCTGGTTGCTGCAGGCAGCGCCGGCATGGCCCAAGCGCCATCCGAATCGTCGTCGCAGCGCTCGGTGCTCATGACGTTCCCGAGCACGGTGAAGGCGGGCACGCTGGTGACGCTGTCCGACAGCGCCGGCACACCGGTCCTGAGCTTTGCACCGGCTAAAGACATCCAGACCATCGTCATTTCGACGCCGGATCTGAAGTCCGGAGAGACCTACGCCTTCTACACGGGCGGCACCTCGACAGGCACGTTGAAGGACGGCTTGTACACGGGCGGCAAGCTGACCGGCGGCACGAAGGTCGTCAGCTTCAAGCTCGGTGACACGGTCACGTATGTGAACGAGTCCGGCGTAACCACTGGCGGCGGTGGATTTGGAGGCGGCTTCGGCGGAGGCAGGGGTCCGGGAGGCAGAGGAGGAGCGAACGGTAGCGGATCGGGCGCGAGCGGTCAAAGCGGCGCTTCCGGTACCAGTGGCAGCACATCCGGTAACTCCAGCGGCAGCACGTCCGGCAGCGGAACAAGCAGTACTGGACAGTCCGGAACGTCGGGCTCCGGCAGCTCGGATAATGCGGACACAGGCACATCCTCGATCTAATGACCGGCACGAAGTACCGCGAATATGCAGTGATATGCACGGGTAACGAAGTGCCCCCATTGCAGCATCAAATTTGCGCGTATGGTCGGATTGAACGACGTGTTTACAGTCGTCGGCCTCAAAGCGGAGAAGCCAAGCAAAAAGCAGCCGTCCTCCAAACCGAGCCAATCCGTTGGCGATTATGAAGCCTTGATTCCGGAGGTGGAGAAGGATCTGCAGGATGCCCCGGAGGTGCTTGCTTTCTACCAGTCCCTCACACCGGGATACCGCCGGGATTGGGCCCGGTACATTTACAGCGCGGTACAAGAGGAGACCCGGGAGAAGCGGCGCGAGGATATGAAAACAGCTCTGGCGGCGGGCTATAAAACGATGGACTTGTATCGGAGAAGATAAGGAGGCGGCCTGGGATGAAGTCGAAGCAGGGCTTGGACATGCTGGAGCGGGTGAGGGGCATCTGCCGTCCGCTGCCGGAGGTGGAGGAGATTGTTGACGGCTTTGGCCACAACGTCATGAAAGTCAGAGGCAAAACGTTTGTCATGATGGGGGAAAACGAGAGCGTTCCTAGCCTTTCGTTCAAATCGACCAAGGAAGAGCAGTTCCTGCCGCTGCAGCAGGAAAGCTACGTTAAAACGCCTTATATCGGACACCACGGCTGGGTTTCCGTGGATAAATCATCCGTCCCGAACTGGGACGAGCTGGCCGTGCTGATCAAGGAGGCGTATCTGCTGGCGGCACCCAAACGGTTGGTGAAGCAGGTCATCGAAGGCGCATAATTTTGGAGTTTAGCACAGGACTAGAAACATATTCCTTTCTCCGGACGTCTATAATCTAGGCGGTCCCTGGCAGATCGATTGAGCTAGGTTCGTCTGAGATGAGATAAAATTTCTGAGGGTAAGGAGAAGTTTCGATGTCGACAAAAATCAAGTTAACGAGTTTACTGCTGTCTGCGGCTTTGGTATGCGGGGCGGTACCGGCTTTTGCCGCGGAGAAGGCGGCTCCCAAGCCTTTGAGCCAGACCTTCGACCAGATGGTCATCATTCCTTATGATTATCACGGAAAAGCCTTTATTAATGGGGAGAAGACCGACCTTTACGGTGATTATGACATCGTCCAGCGCAGCGGAAGGGTCCTGGTGCCGATCCGCCTGATGGGAACGCTGGCTTCGCAGTTCCGCTCCCAGGGGGAGTGGCAAACCATTTGGGAAGCGAAAAAACCGGATGACGTTACTTTTGTGAACTATGGGCTGAAAAAAACGATCAAGTTCAAAGTGAACAGCACGACGATGCTGGTGAATAACGAGTCCAAAAAGATGGACGTGGCGCCGCAGAAAATCGGTGGCCGGGTCGTTCTGCCCCTAAGAAGCGCCGCGGAGGCGCTGGGCAAAAATATCCAGTGGCTGGACGGTCTGATCGTGATGGGAGACGAAGTCGTTGACGAGAAGAGTTCCGAAACGCTGGCTGTTAAAAACCGTATCCTGACCCAACTGAAGGATACCCGGAAGCCGGTAGTGGATGAGAAAAGGCTGACGCCGATCACCAAATTTGGAGACACGATCTACTACACGAAACCGATCTATCAAAGCAGCGGCATATTGGAGCGTCTATACCGTAAGACTGATGGCAAAAAGGAAATCCTCGTTGACATTCCTGGGGAACCGTGTTGAGCAGTGCTAAGGTCATCGGGCACGATCTGTATTTCGTATCGACGGTGAGCAACCAAGGGGTTCTGTATGCTTTGGACCTGACCAACAATAAAGTCCGGAAGGTGAGCTCGCTCACGGATTGGAAGCCGTCGGACGGCTGGCTGCAGAATGTCTCGATGATTGACAATGAGCTGTACGTGAACCTTCATAGCGGCGATCTTACGATGGGATCGGAGACATTATACCGAGTCCTCAATGGTGCCCTGAAAGAGGTAACAGGTGCCAAAAGCTTGATCGGCCCTGTCAAATCGGGCGATTTCCTTTATCTTGCCGATTTTAACATTATGGGCAAAACCGTCGATAACTTAAGCCGGGTTAATCTCAAGACTGGGGAGAATAAGGCGATCGGCCAGGACGATTTCGTCTATGCCATCAACCGGAAGCATGACGGGGGCGGGACCAGCTATAGCGCTAATGACGCCATTTACGTCAAAGGGGGCTTTGTGTACGTGCTCGGTTACAAAGACAGCGATCCAAAGGATGAGGGCTCGGTGTACAAAGTCAACCCGTCTGACCAGACGCAGGTGAAGCTTACTTCTGCCGCCGGTCCGTTCTGGATGGTGGATAACCAGATTTATTATGTAGACGGTGCGACCGGTTATTTGGCCAAGACCGATGTGAACGGAGCAGAGCGGATTCAAACGGCAAAGCTTACGGATGAAGGTTTGGTATACACCTTGACCTACAAGGAAGGGGTTTATTCGGTAAAATAAACCGATTCCGTTGGTCTGCCCGGGTAAACGGGCAGGCCATTTTATTTTCCTGCAAAAAGGAGTGGTGACCATGTATGAGCTGAAAACGAAAGAAACCGATAACAGTGTGCTCGACTTCATCGAACAGGTGGAGCATCCCGGCAAGAAGCAGGATGCGTATTGGCTGCTGGACATTTTTACAGAGACGACGGGGTATCCTGCGAAAATGTGGGGGGCGAGCATCATCGGCTTCGGTTCGTACCATTACAAGTATGCGTCAGGTCACGAAGGGGATGCGCCGCTCGTCGGCTTCTCACCCCGCAAAGCCAAGATCAGCCTCTACTTCGCCCCTGGTGAAGAACAGCGTGAAGCCCTCCTGAAGGATTTGGGCAAGCATACCTCCGGCAAAGGCTGCGTCTATATCAACAAGGTTGCGGATATCGATGCAGACGTGCTGAAGGCTCTGATCCGGCAGTCGGTAAAGCATTTGCAAGAAACCTATCCGGCTGGGGAGTGACAGCAGGCTGCCGTGGTCATGCAAACATGTCGATAGGCTGCAGACACGTGCAAAAGCTGATGAAAATTGGCGAATGCTGCTAAAATACTTCTTTCGTTTGGGAAGGGCGGTCCTTTATACTTGCTGTATGAGCTTTATTGTGCAGACAACAAGGAGTGAGCCCCATCGTCCTGTTACATGAATCATATAATTTATGGATCGTTATGCTCTCTTTCATCATCGCCGTATTTGCGTCCTATTCGGCCCTCAACCTGGCTTCAAAAATATCAAGGTCGCGGGGCAGGACGCAGAAATGGTGGCTGGTAGCCGGCTCCTGCGTCATGGGCAGCGGGGTATGGTCCATGCATTTCGTCGGTATGCTTGCCTTTCATTTGAACGTGCCTGTGAATTACGATATTCCGATAACGCTGTTATCGATGCTGTGCAGCATTGTGGCCTCATTTATCGCCTTCCAAATGCTTTTGTCCAAAGGCGTGAACTGGCGCAGGTTCGCCTTGAGCGGGTTCTGCATGGGCAGCGGCATCGTGGCGATGCACTATACCGGGATGGCCGCGATGCGTCTTCCGGCCGAGATTACCTATGACCGGTCTTATTGGCTGCTCTCGGCAGCCATTGCACTGGCGGCTTCTTACGTTGCGCTGCTGCTGTTCCTCCGCTTTCGCGATCATACCGAGGTCAGCTGGTGGAAGTGGGCTTCGGCTCTGGTCATGGGGCTGGCCATTTGCGGCATGCATTTTACCGGTATGAAGGCCGCCGATTTCTGGTGCGGGAACCCGAATGCGATTGTTTCGACCGATGCCGGGGAAATGAACCTTTTGCTGCTGGCCGGTGTGACGCTCACGACGTTTTTTATCCTGATGGTTTCGTGGGGAGCGATGTTTTTCGACCGTCACGTGTTGGAGAAAATGGCCTACAGCGACCCGTTAACCGGGCTGCCTAACCGGCATGACCTGAACCGGCTGCTTGGCGAGGGAGTCGATACCTCGAAGGAAACCGCCGTTTTGTTTATCGACCTGGATCGCTTTAAAACGATTAACGATACGCTGGGCCATGACATCGGTGACATGCTGGTTCAGGAGGTGGGAAGACGTCTAAGCGGGTATCTGCAGGATGGCCAGAAGGTGTTTCGGCTAGGTGGTGATGAATTTCTCGTGGTTGCGGAAAACTGCGGCCAGGCCTTGGCAGAGGAGCTTGCGTCCGGCATTTTGGAGGTCGTCACCCGACCGTTTGTCCTGCAAGGCAATGAGCTGTACATTACGGCCAGCATTGGCATTAGTCTGGCGCCCAAGCATGGAACGGACCGGGCGTCGCTGCTGAAAACGTCGGATACGGCGATGTACAATGCCAAAAATGCCGGCAAGAACCGGTACTGCGTATTTGATGACGACATGGATAAAAGGCTGCTGCGCCGGCTGGAGCTGGAAAAGGATATGCGCGGAGCGTCGGAACGCCAGGAGTTCTATGTCGTGTATCAGCCGAAGTGGGATGCCCAGACGGATACTCCCGTCGGACTCGAGGCGCTGATGCGCTGGCCGCACCCCAAATTCGGCGTCGTCTCGCCGGACGAATTTATCCCGATCGCCGAAGAAACCGGACTGATCATCCCGATGACCCGGTGGATCCTGGAAGAGGCCTGCCGCCAAAACAAGGTGTGGCTCGACAAGGGCATGCCTTCGATGATCGTGTCGGTCAATGTGTCTGTACGTTTGTTTGAAAGCCAGCATCTTCTGTACATGGTGGAACATGCGCTTCGGACGACCGGTCTTCCGGCCCGGTACCTGGAGCTGGAGATCACCGAATCGACGATGCTGTACGATGTGCCCGATATGATCCGGCAGCTGAATGAGCTGCGTGAGATTGGGGTGCGGATATCGATGGACGATTTCGGATCGGGGTATTCCTCGCTCGGATCCCTGGATCAAATTCCGATCGACACGATCAAGATCGATCAGCTGTTTGTCCGGGAAAGCGATTCACCCTCCAAACGGGCGATCGTGGGCGCCATCATCGATATGGCGCTCAAGCTTCATCTGGAGCTGGTGGCTGAGGGTGTGGAAACGAGGGAGCAGATCGATTTTCTCCGCGCATCCGGATGCAACGTGATGCAGGGATATTTTTACGGCAAACCGATGAATATCGAACAGATGGACGAGTGGCTGCTGCAGAATGCGGGCAGGCCGATCGGAGAACCGTGGTTTGATAAATAAAAGGATGCCAGCTACAACCGGCATCCTTTTTTTACGGGCTATTGTATTTTTGGTGACCTGGAAGATTTTAATATTTAAATAACTTAATCATCTTCGGGATGGTTATAGGTGAAATTCTCAACAGGGTTGATAGAATCGTTCCGCTGGTTCTGAACCAAGGATTTCAGCTCTCGAACCTCCCGGCGCAAATGCCGCAGCTCGGTACGCATATTGGATTTGTCCACAGCCAGACGGACCAGCAAAAAGAAAATGGCCGCAAAAACTCCCCACATTACCAGGACCGCTACCACGCCGCCCATACCTATCATACTAGCACCACTCATCATAGCATTTCATCTCCCTTCTCCTTCGCTATCGGTTATCTGCTAAATAAGCAGGGTGGAGTTCACACAGCCTATAAAGGACGCTCGTTGACATCTATTTATAACAACGCCTTGGAAGCACAAAAGTTAGAGAAGTATGGAGAAGTTTGCCGGCTATGGGCTTGGGTTAACATGCTTGTCGATCCGATGGCACGAAAAACCCACTCGCAGACAGTCGCGACTGGGCCTTGAAAATGCTTCATGTTTAATTCCGGCAATACGAGGCGGAATCTGCTTTCATGATACCTGTACGCCGCTTCGCTGCTTGCTGAAGCTCCTTACATATCCGCCAGCGTAGACCCCGTTTCCAGGAACGTTTTCATTCCCGAAAGGACGAGCGGCAGGCCGTTCTCCAGCACGCCCGCGGTAGGGAGCGCCTGTTCGAAATCGTCATGGACGGCCGTAACGAGCGTGACGCCGGGTAATTCTTCATGCTGTGCGATCTCCCACGTGACGCGGGAAGGCGCGTCGTTCTCCGTGCCGGGCAGATTCACAAACTGCCAGCTCACGGCCAGCTTATGCGGGCGATCCAGTTCAAGGATGACCCCCTTGACCTTCTTTTCCCCCTCCGGGCCCAGCAGTTCAAAGGAAGAGCCGATTTCCCAGGAGGATTGAATGGCACAATTGAACCAAAACTTTGACGTTTTGGCCGGGTCGGTAATCGCCTGCCACACCTGTTCGGGACTCGATTTAATGGCGATCCGGTTGACATGCTTCGGTTTGGTTTCCATTTGCGTTTCACGCTCCAATTCGAATTGAAGTGATGTTAATCCTGCCGCCCAAGGTTCGGCGTATTTGCTGACCCATCGTTCGTATATCTGGCGGATGGGCACGGCGTTAAGGTAGTGCAGCTTCTCCCGGCCGACCTTCCTGGTCGTAATGAGTCCGGCTTCCTCCAGCAGGTTCAAATGCTTCATCACGCCGAACCGGGACATGTCGAGCGGGGCGCACAAGTCGTTCAGCGTCCGCCGTCATGCGCCTGCAGCAGGTCCAGAAGGGTGCGGCGTGNGGGGTCGGCGAGGGGCTTTAAANTTAGATTGTCCTCCAATCGTAACACCTCC
>NZ_PCZT01000023.1:144267-157844 GCF_002968895.1 Paenibacillus sp. AR247
CCATATAGTAACGTATTATAATCCCATCAAGAGTGACAATATAGTCACATATTATCATACCCCAAATCGTTTGTCAGCCGGCAGATGTTTGAGTGCTGATGCAGCGCCGGGGAATCCAAAGGAGGATGTAGGAAATGAAAATGACTTTGATTGCCGGAAGCAACGATGCGGGATCCGTAAGCACCAGGCTCCTTCGTTATTTGGAAAGCCAACTGGTCAGCAGCGGAATTACGGTTTCGTTTGTGGACATGAGGGAGCTCCAGCTGCCGCTGTATTCGCCGGAAGCAGGGCAAAATCCGGGGGCTGTGCGTCTGCAAAATGAGATTATTAATGCGGATGCGCTGATTTTGGCCACACCGGAATACCACGGCTCCATCTCGGGTGTACTGAAGAACGCCCTGGATTATTTGACGCCTGGACATGTGGAAGGCAAGCCGGTTCTTTCCGTAAGCTCGGCAGGCGGACCGCTTGGCATCAGCTCGCTGACGCATCTGCAGACGATCGTCCGCAACCTGCATGGCGTCAATTGCCCGGAATGGATTTCCGTAGGGTACGGTTCGAACGAATTTGGCCCGGATGGCACGCCTTTGGATGCAGGAGTGAGAGAACGGGTCACCACAGTTCTTGGACCATTTATAAAGATGACCCGGCTGCTTTCCGCTGAGACGGCAGGGGTGACCGGAGAGACAGCATATTTTTTTGCACAATATGTGACCAAACGGTAACGATATGATTGCAACCATTAGACGAGTGCGCCGGAGTATTTTGAATATGACCAACAAAAAGGAGACGGATCGTTATGAACACAACGCGGCAGCAGCAGGTGGAAGCGGCAGTAAAATGGATCGAAGAGGCATGGAAGGCAGGGACACTGAGCCAAACGGGGCAAGCATTTATCGGTCAACTGGAAGAGGCATTTACGGAACGGCAATACGAAGTGGATGACGTGATGGTCCAGGGAGAGAAGGTCATCGCAAGGGTGGTCATTACCGGCAAGCACACCGGGATATTCGCAGGAATTCCCGCTACGGGAAAAACGGTAAGGATCACGCAGTTCCACGAATTCACGGTGAACGATGGGCGGATCGTTCATCGCTTCGGATGGTATGACACCGGTACGCTGCTCCCCCAGCTGCAAGCTGGTGCCTGACATGACCTGTATGATACGCAAATATAAATTAGAGGAGATGGATCTTATGACAACGATGGAGCAAAAAAATACCGAGGTGGTTGAAGCTTTTATTCAGGCGTTCTGGAACAGCAACGATCTGAGTGCAGCGGATACGTTTACGACTGAAGATTACCGGGAGCTCAGCTATCAATCGAAAGAAGGGTTGAAGCAGTTTGCCGCCAAAATCCTGGAGGCCTTTCCGGATAAGCAGTATACGGTAGAGGAAATCATCGCCGAGGACGAGAAGGTTCTCGTTCGAATGACGGTCCGGGGCACCCATCAGGGCGTGTTCTTCGGCACCGCACCGACCGGACGCACGATGAATGTGACGCTGTACCGCCAGTACCGCCTTAGGGATGGCAAAATCACGGAACATCGCGGCTGGATCGATATGGTGACGATGTGGAGCCAAATTCAAGCGGGATAAACCCAAACCGCTGGATTCGATATGTTAAACACCTGTCTTTTTCCTATGACCAGAAAGCCTTGACCTAGAGCGCGCTCAAGGTCCTATACTGGGAACCATCTTACCCGTAAAGAAAGGATGGTACTCATGATCATGAACGCGGTGCAAGGAAAAGTGGTTATTTTAACAGGAGCCTCCAGCGGTATCGGAGAAGCAACGGCCAGGGTCCTCGCCCGAAGCGGAGCCCAAATGGTGCTCGCAGCAAGGCGCGGAGATCGGCTCAAGCAGCTGCAGTCGGCGATTGAGCAGGAAGGAGGTACGGCGATCTACCAAGTGACGGATGTGAGCGTGCAGGCGCAGATGGAGGAGCTGGCCCGGCTCGCCCTTGACACATACGGACAAATCGACGTGCTGGTGAATAATGCAGGGATCATGCCGCTGTCTTATCTGCACGAGAAGAAGATCGAAGAGTGGGACCGGATGATCGATGTAAACGTGAAGGGAGTGCTCTATGGGATCGGGGCGGTGCTGCCGCATATGCGGGAGCGCCGGCAGGGGCACGTCATCAACGTCTCGTCGGTGACCGGGCACATCGTCCGCAAAACGTGGGCGGTTTACTCAGGCACCAAATTCGCCGTTCGGGCAATAACCGAAGCACTGCGCCAAGAAGAAGCACACAATAACATCCGCACGACGATTATTTGTCCGGGAGGCGTCGACACCGAGCTGGTGCACACGATTACGAACGAAGAAGTGAAGCGGGACATCGAAGCTTCCATGGACATCGCCTTAACCCCGGAGGCCATCGCTAACGCTATTGCCTACGCCATATCCCAGCCGCCGCAAACGGCCGTCAATGAAATCATTGTAAGGCCCACCAGGCAGGAATTATAATACGAATAACCATGGCTCACCTGTCGTCAGGTGGGCTTTTTCGCTTAGGAGGGATTTGGAGGCATGAGTTACTCGATCGGGGAAGTGTCGGCCCAAACGGGTTTGTCGATCCATACGCTGCGGTATTATGAAAAAGAAGGCATCATGCCGGGCGTTCAGCGCAACGAAAGCGGCATCCGCCTGTACGAAGCGAAGGATATCGAAGCGCTGGAGTTCATCTGCTGCCTGCGGGAAACGGGGATGGGCATCGCTGACATTAAACAATTCGTCAACCACGCGACCACCATTCAGGAGCGGCTGGAGCGGCTTCGGGAACAACGTCAGAACGTCCAGGAGCAAATGGCCCGGTTTAAGAAATACGAGGCTATGCTGGACCGGAAAATCGGCCTTTATGAAGACATGGCCCAAGGAGACTCCGATGAAAAACACCATGAATAACGTCCGGCTCGCTTTATATCACCGGGATCACGAGGCTGGACTTGAAGCTTTTACGCTGCCGGAGGAGCAGCATGAATTCACCGCACTGCCGTTTGAAGTCATACAGAACGCACTGGAGCGGGAGGAGCGGCATCCGATCGTCATTTTGGGGGATGAAGAGCCGATCGGCTTTTTCATTCTGGATGCAGGGGAAGACCGGGGGCAGTACTCGGACAACCCCAATGCCCTGCTGCTGCGGGCTTTCTCCATCGATCACAGGCACCAGGGACATGGGTACGCGACGCAGTCTCTGCTCGGCCTGAAGGAGTTTGTCAAACAGCATTTCCCGGCGGCCGATGAAGTGGTCCTTGCCGTTAATATGAGAAACACTGCCGCGCGTCATGTCTATCTCAAAGCAGGTTTCCGTGATGAGGGACGCACCCGGATCGGGCCGGGCGGGTCCGCAGCACATTCTGGTACTCGGGATATCATAACGAGAGTATAGAGAAAAAAGGAAGAAAGTACTTTGCGGCGCAGGCTGATCCATTGGCTTGCGCCGTATTTTTCAAGCGCGGCTGCAGCTGCTGGCTCTGAATTCCCTCCTCCATAAAATGACCTTTTCCTGGCGTCGCCTTCACCAAACTACCGGCAGACAAGACTAAAATTGCATACCACCCGATTATGTGCTATGACTGAACTACAATCTTAAAGGAATATAGGTGTGGGATCAGATGAGAATAAAAGCCCTGTTTATAGCTCCATATGCAGCCATGGAAAACTTGATCGAGACGTGCCGTGCGGAAGAGAAGGATCTGGACCTTCAGATCCGGGTCGGAAATCTTCAAGAAGGGGTTGCCATCGCCAAGCAGGCGGAGGCCGAAGGGGTCGACGTCATCATCAGCCGCGGCGGAACGGCCAAGCTGATCGGGGAGGCCGTCGATATTCCCGTCGTCGACGTGCATGTATCCGGCTATGACATGCTGCGGGTATTGACGCTGGCGAACGATTTTCCACGGAAAAAGGCGATTGTCGGCTTTCCCGCCATCACCCTCGGCGCCAAGGCCATCATCGATTTGCTGGAAATTCCGATCGATATCTTCACGATTCATGACGAGGACGAGACGGAGAGCCTGCTCAGAAAGCTCAAGGAGGAAGGCTACCAGCTGATTATGGGGGATGTGGTGACCTTCGAAACGGCGTCCCGGCTGGGGCTTGTGGGTATTCTGATCCAGTCCGGGCGCGAAGCGATCTTTGATGCCTTTCAGGAGGCGAAGACCGTCTCCCGGTGGATGATGAAGAACCGGCTGGAAATCGAACGGCTCAAAGCTGTGCTGCAGGTCACGGCAGGGGATGTAATGGTTCTATCGGAGAACGGGCAGGTCGTGTACGAGCAGTGGAAGCATTTCGATTCCCGTCCCGTTCCGCATGCCGGCTTGGATCACCACGCTTTCCGGGAGACAGCGGCGGTCCGGGAGACCAGCCATGCGAGCGATGCGGAAGGCAGGCCGCTGAAGATCGTCAAAACCCGGGTCACGGTGGAAAATGGGGCTTATTTGGTGTGCGAATTTTCGCGCGTCCATATGGATTCGCCGGCCGAGGCGGTTCTGCAGGTGAAGACGGGCACGCCGCCGCTGATCATTCATCAGAGCGAAGCGATGGACGCTTGTTTGTCGATGATCGACCGGTGCCTTTCTGCATCCCGGTTCGTCCTGATCGGGCCGAGGGGGGCCGGCAAGGAGTTGATCGCGCGTTATATTCATGACCGCAAGTTCAGCGGGGAGGGTCTGCTCGCCTCCGTCCAGGCTGCGGATATGCTGGCCCTGGAGCCCGACGAAGTCGACGCAGAGATCAAGACGCTGCATATCCACGCGCTCGATATGATGGATAGCAGCCTGAGGGCCGAGCTGTGGCGGAGGATGGACGCTTTTCAGGGAAAGGGAATCACCCTCATCTTCTCGATGGTTGAAGAGCAGCATTTATGGGGAGCCTATGAGGACGGAATCGTCCGGATCCATGTTCCTGCGCTGGCGGAGCGAAAAGAGGATATCCGGGAGCTGGTCACCTCGTTTTTGCTGTACTTTAACCAAACGCAGGGCACCTCGGCCATTAAAATGACGGACAAAGGGCTGGCCCTGTTGATGGACTACAGCTGGCCGGGCAACGTATCGGAACTGCGGGCGCTGCTTCAGGAGGCGGTGCTTTTGGAGAAAGGGTACGTCATCGAGCACGCCTTGATCGAACAGCTGTTGCAGCGAAAAGGCGAGGCTGCCGGAGCGATTGGCGGAGAACTGCTGAACGGCACGCTGGAACAGATTGAGAAGGCGATCATTGAGAAAGTGCTGGAGCAGGAGGGCTTTAACCAGACCAAAGCGGCGAAGCGCCTGAACATCAACCGGTCGACATTGTGGAGAAAGCTTAAGGACTGATATTGGATTCTTCATTGTTGTTTAAATATGCAACACTTTTGGTTAAATGAATTTTATTTAGCTAAAAAGTGTTGCATTATTTTTTGTAAACGTTTATCATAATCGATGTAATCGTTTATGTAATCGCTTTTACAAAACGAACTGTTTAAATTTACAACACAGGAGATGACTCAGCCATGAAAATAAAGGCAGCCATTGACAAAGTCCCCGGCGGGATGATGTTGATCCCATTGCTGATCGGCGCCCTGATTGACCTTCCTGATCGCCCTGTTGATCAAAGCGATTTTCCCGGATCAGACAATCTGTTCCTGGGGCTGTCGGCTCTGGCCATCATCGCAGCATTCTCCGACACCAACGGCGGCCTGTACATGGCGCTAATGGGACAGCTCGGCAAGAAAAAGGAAGACGTCGCCGCGTATTCGATCATGTCGCTTGAATCCGGCCCGTTCTTTACGATGCTCATTCTCGGTGTCGCCGGCCTGGCCAGCTTCCCGATTATGGCGTTTGTCTTTGCCCTTCTGCCGCTTCTGCTCGGCATGATCCTCGGGAACCTCGACGAGAAGATGCGCGAGTTTCTGAGCAAGGGACAGGATGTCATCATCCCGCTCTTCTCGCTTGCGATCGGCGCCGGTATTAACCTGACCAACGTGGTCAAAGCCGGATTCTCCGGTGTCATTCTCGGGATTGGTGTTGTCGTGATCACGGGCATCGTCCTGTTCCTGATCGACCGTCTGACCGGCGGCGACGGCGTGGCCGGGATTGCGGCATCGTCTACAGCGGGTAACGCTTCGGCAGTTCCGATGGCGGTTGCCGCGGTGTACTCCGGCTACAGCAGCATTGCTGCGGATGCAACACTCCAGGTAACGGCATGCGTCATTGTGACGGCGATTCTGACCCCGCTTCTGACGACCTGGTTCGCAAGACGGGCGCAGCGGCGGAGTTCACAGGCGTAAGTGGCACGGACAAGGAATCAAGTAAGGGAGTCGTTCAACATGCAGCATATGTACATTATCGCAGATGATTTGACGGGAGCTAACGATGCCGGCGTGCAGCTGTCCAAGATCGGGATCACGTCAACCGTGTATCTCGATTCCCAAGCGGCTCCGGCCAAGCCGAACGGGGATGTTGCCATTATCGATACGGACACCCGGGCGGCAGGTGAGCAGGAAGCATACGATAACGTTTCTAAAGCAAGCACTTTGTTTTATCAGCAAGGGTATCATCAAGTATATAAAAAAATGGACTCGACCTTACGGGGGAACGTGGCTGCCGAGCTGGCAGCCGTCGTTTCCGTTCATCAGCCGGAAGTGGTCGTGATTGCCCCGGCGTATCCGAAGATGAACCGTCAAACCCTTGACGGTTATCAGCATGTCCACGGGCAGCGCGTCTCGGAGACCGAATTCGGTCGCGATCCCAAAACGCCGGTCAAGGACAGCTTCATCGCGAATCTGTTCCGGCCGTATGCGGGTCAGCAGAGCATCGTCCTGATCGACCTTGCGCAGCTGCATGGACCGGCGGAACGGCTGATGCAGACGATCGAGGAACATACCGCATCGGGACGGACCTGGTTTATATGCGACGCGGCGACGGATGAAGATCTGCAAGAGATTGCCGAGGCTTTTGCCCGGGCGGGTAAAAAGACGGTATGGGCCGGTTCGGCCGGCCTGATCGAGTACCTGCCGGAGGCGCTTCAGCTGGAGCGAAGCGCTGACCGTCCGGAGGACCGGCTCCGGGTCGCCAAGACGCTGACCGTGTCCGCCAGCTTGTCGCAGGTGACCAAGCAGCAGCTGGAGAACGTGCGGTCGATGCCGGATACCTGCTTTGTAGAGCTGGACCCGGTGGAGCTGATCAAGCGCACGTACGCTCTGCCGGACGTCATGGCGGCCTTGGCGAAGGAAGCAGACAAGAAGCATTTTGTATTGTTTGTCGATTCGTCGGTCAACAATAGAGAAGCGACGAAGCGGCTGGAAGCCGAGCTCTCCCTCGGAAAAACCGAAATCGGCGAGACGATTTCCAGAGAGCTCGGGGCGATCGCCCGGGAGGTTTTAGGCACATACGAGGACATTAACGGCCTGATTCTGACCGGCGGCGATACCGCCAAGGCGGTGTGCAATCAGTTGAACATGAACCAGATGCAGCTCTGCACCGAAGTGGAGGCTGGGCTTCCGCTCGGGAAGCTGCGCGGCGGAGCGGATACAAGAGAGTACTGGGCTGTAACGAAGGCCGGAGGATTTGGTAACGAGCGTTCTTTGATGAATGCGTTGATCTATATGAGTGGAGAGGATGAATGAAAATGAGCGAAACCAAAGCTGTCATTGGCATTACGATGGGGGACGGAGCCGGAGTTGGCCCCGAAATTATTCTTAAGAGCCTGCAGAACCAGGAGATTTACGACCTGTGCCATCCGCTGGTGATCGGGGATGCCAAAATTCTGAACCGGGCCAAGGCTTATGTCAACAGCAGCCTGAACGTAGAAGCGGTGACTGAAGACCAGCTCGGCGGTCTGAACTATGAGCACGGCACCGTTTACTGCCTTGACCTGAATCTGCTTAGCGAGGACCTTCCGCTTGGACAGGTATCGGCTGAAGCCGGCCACGCGGCGTTCGAGTATTTAGCCAAAGCGATCGATTTGGCGAAGAAGCAGCAGATCGACGCCATCTGCACCGCTCCGTTGAACAAGGAAGCCCTGCATAAAGGCGGCCACAAATACCCGGGGCATACGGAAATTTTGGCCGATCTGACGGGAACAAGCGAGTTTTCCATGATGCTTTCGGCGCCGAACCTCAAGGTCATTCACGTCACCACTCACGTCGGCTTGATTGATGCGGTGAAGATGATCAATCCGGAGCGCGTATACCGCGTTATCCAATTGGCGCATGAGACGCTGACGAAGTCCGGCATCGCTCAGCCGCGTATCGCCGTCTGCGGCATCAATCCGCATGCGGGCGAGAACGGCCTGTTCGGTTACGGCGAGGAAGAGGAGAAGGTCGTGCCCGCCGTGCAGCGCGCCCAGGACGAGGGCATCAACGTGGTCGGACCGCTGCCTGCGGACACGCTGTTCTTCCGCACCGTCCGCGGCGACTTCGACATTGTCGTTGCCATGTATCATGACCAAGGCCACGGACCGGTCAAGGTGCTCGGCCTCGACGCAGGCGTGAACATCACCGTCGGCCTGCCGATTATCCGCACAAGCGTAGACCACGGCACCGCCTTTGACATTGCGGGTAAAGGGATCGTAGAAGAGAAGAGCATGATGGAAGCGATCCGCCAGGCGGTTGAGCTGGCACCGAAGAAACAATAAATCAAGTTGAGAAGTAGATGGCTCCCTAGATGGGGCCATCTTTTTTATTTCCCAGGTACTCTCCATTATCGTTCAGAAAATATTCGGAAACCATTCAGCGGCTTTTCATTCAAATGCTATACTGTTGTAATGGGACATACGTCTTGGCAATGATAGGGACGGCTGGTTTTCCGCATACTATTTAGAAATGTTATAGGACCATATTGGGCCGAAATAACAGGAAGTTCAATGCAAAACTTTAGTTCAATCTATATCATAGGCAGCATTTACGTTAAAATGCCGATCTCTACGGATATATCTCATTTGGGCTAAGGAGGGATGCTCATGCTCAAACGAATCTGGCCCTTCGGGCTGATTGTTCTTGTTCTCATTTTTGCGTATATTCTGGTCCGGTTCTTCCTCGCGTCCATGACCATCGGTGATTTGGTTGGACAGATCCGGCTACAGCGGGCCGACGATCCGTCCGTTAAGCATGTCGTGCTGATCGCCCAGGAGCTCGACAACCCGTTCTGGCGGGAAATGGAGCAGGGGGCGGAGGAAGCAGCGGACAAGCTGGGGATGCGGATTGATTATACCGGGCCGATCCGGATCAATCCCGCCGAGCAGATGAGGCTGCTGGAAAGGGCGATCTCATCCAGACCCGACGGCATCCTCGTGCAGGGAATCGTGGATCCGGACTACGATGCGCTGATTCAAAGAGCCACAGGGCAAGGAATCCCGGTGATCACTGTGGATGCAGACGAACCGGGCAGCTCCCGCCTGGCCTACGTGGGAACCGACAACCTGGGGGCGGGAAAACGAATGGGCGAATTGGTGCTGAAGGAAGCGGCCGGCAAAGGGAAGATCGGCGTCATGATCGGAAGCGAACAGGCCGAAAATATGCAGCTGCGCCTGGCGGGGTTCCGCCAAGTGATTTCCGCTGCTCCCGGCTTCGCCATCGTGGATGTCCGCTCGTCCAACATCTCGCGGATCGGGGCAGCCAAGCAGGCCGAGGCGATGCTGAAGCAGCACCCGGACATCCAGACGATCGTTGGCTTCAGCTCCCTTGACGCGGCCGGAATCGTGGAGGGTATTCAAGCAGCGGGCCGGACGGGAATCCGCGTATACGGCTTTGATGACCTGCCCATTACCCGACAGGGGATTGAGCAGGGCGACATCTCGGCGTCCATTGTGCAGTCTCCGAAAGAAATGGGGGCCCAGTCGATCGGCCTCCTGAACGATTATTTTCACGGCCAATCCTTTGCCGCCGAGCATTTTATCCCAACGAGCGTCATGGACAAGGCTGTGCTGAACGCGGAGGTGGACGGCCGATGAACATGCGCCGAATGCTGCTGATTGTCATCCCCGCCTTGTTTGTCCTGACGAACGCGGTATCGTTTTTTATTTTTCAAAGCGGACGAACCGTTCAGCAGAGCTATAATATGATGCTGGACCGGGTATTACTATACAAACAAATCGATGCGGAGACCCGCAGCAATTTAAGCGCTGTCAATGTGTATTTGACGGACCGGAGCGAGCGAAGCCGGCAAATCTATCAGGAGCATCAGAGCCAGCTCAAGAAGCTGCAGGCGGAATTGAACGCCCAGGACGCCATTCCGTCCACGGAATTGAGCGTGCGAAGCTACCGGAACCTGCTGGAGACGTTTATTTCGCAGGAATCCGGTATCTTGCAGGCATTAAACGGCAAGACGCCGCTGGCGTATGCGAATTCCTATGCGGCGGCGGAGAAGACGGCCGGTTTCATCCAGGAAGAGGCGTACCGGCTGATCGACCAGGAGCTGAGCTATTATCAGCCCCTCTACCGGAGCATTCTGGCGCAGACCGACCGGATGAACCAATGGGGCGTCGCCTTGTTTATATTCAGCACGCTGATCAGCGTCCTGCTGGCTTACTGGATTTCCCTCCGCATCACCAGACCGATCCGGCAGCTGGCCCGGACAGCCCGGCAAATTTCGGATGGCAACCTGCAGGTGAAACCGCCGGTGATGAAGAGCCGCGACGAGTTTTGGATTCTGTCCGAGGCTTTCGTGCAAATGCAGGACAATTTGAAATCACTGATCCGCAAGGAAAAAGAAGGGCTAGAAAAGGACCGGCTCGTCAAGGAGCTGGAGCTTGAGGTGCTGCAAAATCAGATCAATCCTCACTTCCTGTTCAATTCCCTGAACGTGCTGTCCAAGCTGGCGCTGATCGAAGGGGCCGAGAAGACGAGCGATCTCACGGTCACGATGTCCAATCTGCTGCGTTACAATTTGCGCCAGCTGGACCGGCCGGTGCCGCTCCGCGATGAGGTGGAGCACGCGAAGGAGTATTTTACGATTCAGCAGGCCCGCTTTCGCGACCGCATCCGGTTCGTCACGGATATCGACGAGAAGGCTCTGGATGTACTCGTGCCGGTGCTCACGCTGCAGCCGCTGCTGGAGAACGTGTTCGTGCACGGCATCGAAGGCATGGAAGAGGGGGCCGAGGTTCGGCTTGCGGTCTCTGCCATGCCGGGTGGGACACGGATTGCCATTTCCGATAACGGGATCGGGATGAGCGAGGAAGTCCGTCGGTCGCTGCTGAATACTGACGCACCGCGGCTGCGAGATCAGGGAGGCGGAGAAGCCCGGCACCCCGCAGGGCACTCGACGGGCCTCGGAACCCGCAACGTGTTTAAGCGCCTGGAGCTGTTTTATGACAGGAAGGATTTGATTGACATTGTCAGCGAGCCCGGGAAGGGGACGACGGTCCTTTTGAACATCCCTGCCGCACGAAAGGAGGACGGCCATGTATCGTCTGCTGATCGCCGATGATGAAGCGCTGGAGCGGGAAGGTATCGAATGGATTGTGAACCGGATGATGCCGGATACGTTTGAAACGATCCATGCGGAGAACGGCCGGATGGCCATACAGAAGGCGGAAGAGCACCGCCCGCACATCGTCATGATGGACGTGAGAATGCCGGGTATTCAGGGGCTGGAAGCGCTGAAGGAAATTAAAACCCAGCATCCGCAGGCCAAAATGGTACTCATCACCGCTTATGAAAATTTTGAATACGCCAAGCAGGCGATCTCCCTCGGTGTACACGAATATTTGGTCAAGCCGGCCAAAAGGGAGCAGATCGTGTCCGTGCTAAGCCGGCTGGTGCAGGAGCTAGAGGAAGAGCAGCACAAGCGCGATGAGGAGCTCGCGGTGCGGGAGCAATTCTTCCAGCTGCTGCCACTGGCCGAGACGGAAATCGCGCTGCATCTGATGTCGGGCCATGTCAACGAGACGGAGACGGGCCATTTGGCTGATATTTTGCAGCTCCCGGTCGACAAAGGCTGTTCTTTGGTGCTGGGACTGTCCGAAGTAGGGGAAGCCAAGAAAAAGGT
The DNA here is from genome assembly GCF_002968895.1 of Paenibacillus sp. AR247. Taxonomy (NCBI): domain Bacteria; kingdom Bacillati; phylum Bacillota; class Bacilli; order Caryophanales; family Paenibacillaceae; genus Paenibacillus; species Paenibacillus sp. AR247. Next base: position 156,236 of record NZ_PCZT01000023.1, read on the forward strand.
GTACGACGCCGTAAAAACGGCGGCGCACGCAGCCCCGAAGGACAGCTACGGCACGGTCGTCAGCTCGCTCATTCACAGCCATATGGCCCTGTTTCTGCTGGGAACGAGGCAGACTGGCGACTCGGCGTTGGCTGATGGCGCCAGTGAGCTCGGCACACGGTTGGCTGACGTGCTGAGGGAGCAGTGCGGGATGGCCGTTCCGGTCGGCATCGGAACCGTCCAGAATCGGGCGGAAGGAATCAAGCGGTCTTATTACGAGGCGGTTTTCGCCTCCAGGTATGATCAGGAAGGGGGCGGCATCTGCCGCTTTGAAGACCTGATGCAGGCTTCGGGCGCCGGCGGAACGCATGCAGAGAAGCTGATCAACGGATCCCGCGATGCCGGAGAGAGCGCCTACGTTGAGCTGGCGATCCGCCAAATCCGAGAAGAACGGGAGTAGCGGACCACCAACATGCTGGACCGGGCGTTGCTATATATCCGGGGCAAATTTCAGGAGGAGCTGTCGCTCGAGGATGTGGCGGAGCATGTCCATTTGAATCCGTACTATTTCAGCAAGGTATTCAAACAGCAGACCGGGGAAACCTTTATCGACTATGTGACCCGGCTGCGGATTGACAAAGCCAAGGAACTGATGAAGGACGGCCGGTACAGCATGAAGGAGGTCTGTTACCAGGTGGGGTATAAGGATCCGAATTATTTCAGCCGGGTATTCAAAAAAGTGACGGGCGTCACGCCGTCCGAGTATAGAGTGCAGCACCAATGAGAGAATAGTCCATGCTTGTATACAGGCATGGACTTATTTGTGATGAAGGTCGAATTTGTGCTAGTCCGGACTTTTAAGGATGTCGTCGGAGCGATTTTATGCTGATCTACCGCAAATAAGTGAAGGGAATCGAAAGCGGATGCAAAGGTCCCCCATGTTACAATGGATGTAGGTTTTTAGTGATGATTTCTTGGACTTCATCCATTCAAATAGATTGAACTAAAGAAGTTTTGCATTGAACTTTTGTTCATTCTATCCAAATAAATGACATGGAAGGGATAACATATGAGCTCAATTACATTGGAACATAGCAGCGATCAGGATAACCAGAAGATCAGCATGAAGTTCGTGACGCTGGTGTCCATCGTAGCCGCATTGGGCGGGCTGTTGTTTGGTTTTGATACGGCCGTGGTTTCGGGCGCGATCGGTTTCATGGAAAAGCGCTTTAATCTAAACGATTTCCAGACGGGGTGGGCAGTTTCCAGCTTGATCATCGGCTGTATTCCCGGGGCGCTGTTTTCCGGAATGTTAAGCGACAAGTTCGGCCGGAAAAAGGTCATCATTGCGGCAGCGCTTCTTTTTATTATCGGATCCATCGGCTCGGCCATACCGAATACGTTCAGCGGGTTTATTATTGCCCGGATGATCGGGGGTCTTGGCATCGGCATTACCTCCACCTTGTGTCCGCTGTATAATGCGGAGATAGCGCCGGCCAAATATCGGGGCCGCCTCGTCGCATTAAACCAGCTGGCAACGGTTACAGGCATCTCGCTTGTGTACTTCGTCAACCTGTGGATCGCCGGACTCGGCGACGACGCCTGGGACGTATCGAGTGCCTGGCGCTGG
>NZ_PCZT01000023.1:157944-167206 GCF_002968895.1 Paenibacillus sp. AR247
CCCAAGATGGCTGATCAAGCAAGGACGCGCAGCCGAAGCGCTGCCGGTCCTGCTCAAAATTCACGGTGAAGAGCTGGCAAAACAGGAAGTGCGCGATATCAAGGAATCCTTTAATCAGGAAAAGGATCGATCCGCCAGCTGTTCGGACGGGGCCTCCGCATGGCAATGATCGTGGGCATCGGCCTGGCCATTCTGCAGCAGGTAACCGGCATCAACGCAGTGCTGTATTATGCACCTGAAATCTTTAAAGAGACCGGTGCCGGCACGAACGCGGCGCTGATCCAGACGATCTTTGTCGGCGTGATCAACGTCCTCTTCACGATTTTGGCCATTTGGTTAATCGATAAAGTAGGACGGAAAGCGCTGCTGCTGGTTGGGTCGGCCGCGATGCTGATCTGTCTGGCCGTCATCGGAACGGCGTTCCAGACCGGACATACCTCCGGCCCGCTGGTCCTGATCTTTATTCTGATTTACGTTGCTGCCTTTGCAATCTCGCTCGGACCGGTGGTATGGGTCCTCATTTCGGAGATCTTCCCGAACCGGGTCCGCGGCATTGCGACGGCCATTGCGTCGATGGCTTTGTGGATCGCCGACTACGTCGTATCCCAAGCCTTTCCGCCGATGCTGTCTTCGGCAGGCCCGGCGGCTACCTTCTGGATTTTCGGCGTCATGTCGCTGATTTGCTTCGTGTTTACTTGGCGCGCGGTACCGGAAACCAAAGGAAAGTCCCTGGAGGAAATGGAAGCCATGTGGGCAAATAAATAAATATTATGCAGGAAGGGGATGTTCCCGGGTTGATAAACCTGGAAACATCCCCTTTTTTGTGTGGTTACAGCCGGTGTGAAGTGATGTAACCTGGCTTCCATTGATGATCCGGGTTACAGAATGCGACGCGCCGTGACGAACCGTTTTTTCCACTGGCCGTCAAAGGCTTCGACGTGAACGCCGAGCTCTTTGGAGTATGTGTGCAGAATTTGATTATTACCCATATAGATGCCAACGTGGCCGATATCCAGCCCGCGGGCGCTGAAGAACAGCAGGTCCCCTTTGCGCAGATCGCTTAAGGACACTTCCTTGCCGGCCTTCGCCTGGTCGTAGGACACGCGTGGCAGCTCGACCGACAGCACATCCTCGTAAACCCGCTTGACGAAGGAAGAGCAGTCGAATGTCTTGGTCTGGTCCGGAGAAGCTCCGAACTCGTAAGGGGTCCCGAGGAACTTCTTACCGTAAGCGATCAGCTCGTCCGCCTGCATGTCGGCAAGCGAGGCGCTGGCATAGTCGGTATATTTCGGCTTGGCCGATATGTATCCTGTTTGATGGTTTTCCGTCTCCACCTCCAGCCAGAGGGCGTTCACCTCGCGGATGACATGCACCTTCTGTCCGGCGGCAAGCATGCCGAGTGACGTTGCATCGCTCGCTGAATCCGGCTTGCTCCGCAGGTTCACACCCCAGCGGATAGAAGTCTCAAGCGAAACTTTGGAAGTAATCCGCACCGTGTGCGCATCCGGCTGCCAAGCGACCTCGCTGCCCAGCGCTTCGCTCACAAAGCGCAGCGGCACGAGGGAATATCCGCCGGAGATTTGGCCGGGCACTGTCAATTCGAGGGCTTGTCCGTTCAAATTCGCCGTATGCTCGCCGATCCGGTAGGTCAGCGTGGTGCCTCCCTTGGTGGCCTTCAGCGTCTTCGTGGCGTTATCCCAGGCCAGCTTGGCCCCTTGGCGCTCAAACAGGCCGCGCATCGGCACGAGTACCGTGCCGCCGACATTCAGCGGCTGCACTTCGGTCTGCAGCTGCCGGCCGTCCAGATAGACGGCGATCGGCTTGGAGGACGCCGGAGCGGCATCCGCATAGACCGACGTGCCTGCGATCATGGCGGCGGCCAGGCCGGCAAGAACCGCCCCTTTTTTTCTCATCATGTTATCATCACCTTGCTTCAACTGGATTAACGGTTCGTGGATGATGAACCGTATAGGAACAGGGACTACCGGCGGGTATCTTTACCAAGAAGTCCCTGTATAGTTGGACGAGAGGGAGGGCAATTGGTTTTGTTCTTCAGCATTGGTAAATTAATGAAACGAAATCATTCGTTCGTAGCGAGCTGATCCTCTGCAGCCTCGCTGGCGGGTGGCAGCATCATGCCCCTTTTCCAAATGAGGATATGATCCTCCGGGGTCCCCAAATAAACCACTTGGATCTCAGCTCCGGTGCCGTCAGGGTCATGATTCGCTTTTTGCTCGTCGAGATTGATCCAGTAATACGTGTTCGCCAGGCCAATATCGGCAAAGGCCTTCGATTTGATGACCGGGCGAAGGGGAGTCATATAAAAATTTCCGTTCTCATCGAGATGATAGCTGACTTGCTTCACGTTATAGCCATCGGTCATTTTGACGTGATACGCGATGGTTCCGTTTTTCATCAGGCCAACGTCTGTAACCTCGATTACTTTGGTGGGTACACTCCGGATATTCCAACCGGTTAATAACAGGTAGCCTCCGAACAGCAGCCCGCAAACGACGGTAGCAATGGTTAGTCCTTTGATAAAAGCGGCGGCCTTGGAGCGGTTCCAGTACGCGGCGATCCGGCGAAGGCTGCTGGCCTGGGTTTGATGTTCACGGGTGGTCTCCGGACCCAGCATCAGATTATCCTTCATTTTTTCTAATACGGACCGGCAATCCGGGCAAAGCTCGATATGGCCTTCGACCAGCTTACGGGTATCCGGACTGCACACATCGTCGTGATACAACGGCAGCAAGTCTTGAATGACTTGGCATGATATAAAAGGTTTGTTCATTGTTCCTCCTCCTGATAGCGATTCTGAATTTTCTGTTTAGCCCGGTGAAAAGTCACTCGTGCCCAACTCTCCGTCTTGCCGAATATGCTGCATATGTCCGCAAAGGGTAATTCGCCAAATACTCTCAGCGTAAATACTTCTTTGTAGGGCTCCCCGAGTTCGTGCAAAATGCGGTGAATCCGCAGCGCTTCCGAATCCAGGATAACCTTGTGTTCCACATTCAGCTGGCTCACGGGATCTGTCTCCGGTTCAGCACGCGGATAACGCTTTTGCCCTTCCCAGTACGAGAAATATGTATTCTTCGCGATTTGGCATAGCCATACGCTGATCTTGCATGTCCCCTGAAAGGTGTCGATCCGCTTGAGCGCTTTATAGAACGTCTCTTGGGTAATCTCTTCGGCAATGTGTTCATCCCGACAGAGCGAGAGTACAAAACGGTATACCTCTTGAAAATATTGATCGTAGATTTGCTGAAGATCCTCCAGGCGATTCACCTCCTTGTCAGTTATAAGACCCCGATCAACAGGATTCGTTACACGCTATACAAAAAACGAAGGCGCCTTTGCCCAGTACATTCCTGCAACAGCAACCCTCTCCAATTCTCCGGAATTCGTAGACGATTTACGGGTTTTGTCGTAGAATGATTTTTATTACACAAGAAGTGAGGTTCGGAGAGATGAATGCTGTTGCAAAAGTGAGCAAGGTTGTCGGTGGCACGTTTTCGGTTTGGGTCATTCTGTTTGCTTGTCTGGGCTTTTTTTACCTGATGTCTTTATCCCGTTAAAGGGCTACATTTCGATCTTTTTGGGAATCGTCATGTTCGGCATGGGGCTGACCTTATCCTCCGCCGACTTTCGCGAAGTTTTCCGCCGGCCGCTCGAAGTGCTGATCGGCGTGGTTGGCCATTTCATCATTATGCCGCTGCTGGCCTATGTTTTGGCGCTGGTGCTAAACCTGCCGCCGGATATCGCCGTAGGCGTTATCCTCGTCGGATGCTGCCCGAGCGGCACTTCGTCCAATGTGATGACGCTGCTCGCGAAAGGGGATGTTGCGCGTGGGGGTATCCGGGGTATCCATCGCTTCCGTGTCTACCATTATCGCACCGCTGGCTACACCTGCGCTCATCAGCCTGCTGGCCGGCCGCTGGATGCCGGTCGATGCCGGTGCACTCATCAAGGACATTCTGATGGTAGTCATTCTGCCGATCGTGCTCGGGGTTATCGTGAAGTCCTTGTTTAAAAAGCAGGCCGAAGCCAGCGCTCAGGCACTCCCGCTCGTCTCCACCCTGGCCATTGTGCTGATTGTGGCGATCGTCGTGGCCGGCAGCCGCACCAAAATCATCGAAAGCGGTTTGCTGATTTTTGCGGTCGTCATTCTTCACAACCTGCTCGGGTATGCTCTTGGCTATTTGTTTGCCAAGCTCTTCCGCATGAACCTGAGCAAACGCAAAGCGATCTTGTTTGAGACCGGTATGCAGAATTCGGGCCTGGGGGCGACGCTCGCCGCGGCTCATTTCAACCCCGTCGCCGCCGTGCCGAGCGCGATATTCAGCGTGTGGCACAACATTTCCGGCTCGCTCCTTGCCACCTGGTTCGCCCGGCGCTATGAGCAGGCGGAGATGGGTAAGAATCGGTAAACAATATTAGAAATTGCAGGAGGCTTGTCCATGTGACAAGCCTCTTTTTCCTTAGCAATCGGACAGGCGCCGCACCGGGAAGGACATACGCCATCGGCGGGCCGTGCTAGAGAAGCGTATGTTATAGCAGTAGAGACCTCTCGTAGATTGTAGATTGAAAGAAGGGATACGATGCGATCAAAGATTCGGTCACAGCAAAGGAAGATTCAGGAGCAGCTTGCGGCGTTTGCTTGGCTCCAGGCATGGGGGACCAACGTTGCGGCCATTGGCCAGACGAAAGTGCTCTCATCCCGCAAAAAGCAGCAGCAGGAAGGAGAGAAGCTGCAGCTTATCGGTAATGCGATGCAGGCGATTGCCAATGCCGCGCAGGCGGAACTAACCGCCAGATTGAGAAGTTCTGCATCGAGCAAGGAAGTGAACGACATGATGGTCGCCGGCAACCTGCTACAGTCCCTGGGGAACTCGCTGGAGGTGATCGCAGGGGATGGGTCCTAACCGGCGGGGCAAGGAAAAGGATAACAAGCGGGGGAGCCGCTTCCGAAAACGTTCGGGATCAGGTATGCACAGCAGGCGAACATATCCCCGCGTACCGGCATAACTGGAGGGATGATATTGCTGTTATCAAGTGCTTTGAGCACGTTCCGACGTGCCATTCGGTCACTGCCGGCAGACGGGCGGCTCACCCGGGAGGATCTTCTGATTCCGGAACTGCGTCTATCGGCAGACGGCCTTGTAGAGACATTTTACGCTCCGCATAATGATTATGTTCATTCATCCGCGAGCCTATTTATCGTGGGCTTGACCCCGGGCTTTACACAGATGAGAATCGCTTATGAAGCGGCGCGGCATGCCATGGATCAAGGATTGGTCGATGAGGCGGTGTGCCGGAAGGCGAAGGAGGCGGCCAGCTTTGCCGGCAGTCTGCGCGCGAACCTGATCTCCATGCTGGACGAGCTGGGGATGCCGGAGTATTTGGGGATCCGCACGAGTGAGGCTTTATTTGGCACAGAGCGGGAGCTGCTGCATACCAGTTCGGTGCTCCGCTATCCCGTCTTCGTCAACCGGGCCAATTACAACGGCAGCCGCCCGAGCCTGATGGGGACTCCAAGTCTAAGGGGCACGGCGCTAGCCAGCATCACCGAAGAGCTGAGCGTTTTTCCGGATCGCCCCTTCATCATTCCGCTTGGAATAGCCGTGGAAGGCGTCCTCCGGCTTCTGGCCGAGGAGGGAGTGCTGGACGCCGGGCAGTGCCTATGGGGCCTTCCCCACCCTTCGGGGGCCAACGGCCATCGGCACACACAGTTTGCCGCACAGAAAGCGGAAATGAAAAAGAGTCTGCATCGTTACTTCTCTTGATTGTCTGGCAGGCATTCCCGTGTTATCGTTAGGATGGGCTTAAGGAATCCAAAAGTTTCTAGACCATCTTGATGGAGGTGTCTTTTTATGAAAGCGCTATTTATTGGAGGAACAGGAACGATCAGTACCGCCATTACGAAGCAGCTGCTGGCGCAGGGCTGCGAGCTGTACCTGCTGAACCGCGGACACCGGAATGATGCCCTGCCGGAAGGGGCTCATATCATCCAGGCGGATATTCACGACGAGGAGCAGGTGGCCGGTCTGATCGCCGATCTCCAGTTTGACGTGGTGGCCGACTTTATCGCCTTTGTGCCGGAGCATTTGGAGCGGGATTACCGCCTGTTCAAGGACCGTACGAAGCAGTTTATGTTCATCAGCTCGGCTTCGGCTTACCAGTCGCCTTTATCCGATTACCTCATCACCGAAGGAACTCCGCTATCCAATCCATACTGGGAGTATTCCCGGAACAAGATCGCCTGCGAGGATTACCTGATGAAGCAGTACCGCGAGCAGGGCTTTCCGGTCACCATCGTAAGGCCAAGCCATACGTACGACGAGCGCTCGATACCGCTTGGCGTGCACGGAAGCAAGGGCAGCTGGCAGGTGGCGAAACGGATGCTGGAGAACAAGCCCGTCATTATTCACGGAGACGGTACGTCGCTGTGGACGATGACACATAACCGGGATTTTGCCAAAGGCTTTATCGGCCTGATGGGCAACATCCATGCGATCGGCGAGTCCGTGCACATTACATCGGATGAATCGGTCACCTGGAACCAGATTTACGAGATTATCGCCGACGCTCTGGGCGTGAAGCTGAATGCGGTTCATGTCGCATCCGAGTTCCTCGATGCCTGCAGCAAGGAGGATTTCAGGGGCAGCCTGCTGGGAGACAAGGCCAATACGGTTGTCTTTAACAATGCCAAATTGAAGCGGCTCGTTCCCGATTTTGTGGCGACCACACGGGTGGATCAGGGCATTAAGGAGACGGTGCAGTATATTCTGGCCCATCCGGAGCACCAGTCCGAGGATCCTGAGTTCGACAGCTGGTGCGATAAGGTAGTTCAAGCCCTGCAGGAAGCGGCTGAGCGGATTAAAGGGTAAGGCAGGAAGCAGCAGACTTGCCGAGTATATATACTTCGTTTATAAAAAGGTGCCTGGAGACAGGCGCCTTTTTTGCGTGTATGGAAAGAACCATGTTTTCATAATCCTGAGATCATACAGGCCATTTCACATCATCATTTATCCGTATAAAATACCCGGGAGTGCAGCACGTCCATCGCATGAACGATCTGCTGCAGATCCTGCTCGGAAGCGTCCTGCAGCCGGGTGAGGAACCGTGCGCCGATGTGGCCGAAGGCCTCTTTCATCACACGCTCTCCTTCGCCGGTCAGGCGGACATACTGTTTGCGCCGGTCACTGGGGTCATCGTATTTTTCGCATAACTGCTTGTCGCACAGCTTCTTGATTTCCCGGCTCGTATTCGGCATGGACATCTGCTGGCAGTCACTGATTTGGCTCAAGGTCACCGGCTGGCTTACGGCGATGTATTCGAGCATGCTGTACTGGACCGGTGTAATACCCTCGGGTTTGATGCCTTGAGTCATTTCGTGCTTGACCTGATGTACGGCGGCCGTAAAGGCAATCAACTTGTCAAAAAGCTTATTTTCATCCATGATGTCACCACCTCTTCCTCACGAACATATCAAAATTATTATCAATAAACAATTATCATTTGACAACTAAATTGCCGGCGTGGTAGGATTTGGTTATCAAATGATAAGTAAATGGGGTGGCACGATGAAGGTACTGGTCATTTACACGCATCCGAATCATCAAAGCTTAAGTTATTCGTTTCTGCAGAAAGTATTGGAAGGCAGCCGTGAGAATCCGGCGGTTTCGCAAATCCGGACGCTCGACCTCTATGAAGAGGGCTTTAATCCGGTTCTGATCTTCAATGAGACCAAACGGAGACGGGATATGCACAAGGACCCCGCATTGGAGAAGTATCGGGAGATGCTGCTGTGGGCGGATAAAATCGTCCTGGTCTACCCGATTTGGTGGGGCCGGCCGCCGGCCATGCTGCTCGGATTCATCGACCAGATGTTTGCTTCGGGCTTCGCTTACGAGGGACAAGGGCGGGTTGCTGCCGGAAGGGCTGCTGAAGGGCAGATCGGTCGTATGCATCTCCTCCATGAAGGGGCCGGCGCTATATCCCCTGTTGTGGCTGAATAACGCACACAAAGTGCTGATGCGGAAGGCGTTGTTCCGGTTCGTAGGCATCAAGCGGGTCAAATTTTTTGAGTTCGGAAATATGGAAAGTCCTAAGGGCAAGCATGAGGCGAAGCTGGACCGGGTGTACCGGTATTTTAGAACCGTCGCACGTTGACCGGGGATGGAGCAGGAAGGCGAATGGGGATTTTTGCGGGAAGGCTTGAAATGGACCCGAAAATAGTTCAATATAAAGATATACGCAATTAAGAAAAAGTAGGCCGCTGCGGCGGTCGGTTAGAGTATACCAATCTATTGAACTAGGGGGATCCCATGGAAATAGGCATCAGTACCTTTGTGGAAACGACACCGGACGTAGAGACGGGTGAGGTCATCAGCCACGCGCAGCGTTTGCGCGAAGTAGTTGAGGAAATTGTGCTTGCCGATCAGGTGGGGCTGGACGTATTCGGAGTAGGCGAGCATCACCGGAAGGACTATGCCGCGTCCTCGCCGGCGCTCGTGCTGGCGGCGGCTGCACCGCAGACCCGGCGAATCCGGCTCAGCAGCGCGGTCACGGTGCTGTCATCGGCCGACCCGGTGCGGGTCTTTCAGGATTTTGCCACGGTCGACGGGATTTCAAACGGACGCGCCGAAATTATGGCGGGCCGGGGGTCCTTTATCGAATCGTTCCCGCTGTTCGGATACGATCTGAACGATTACGACGAGCTGTTTGACGAGAAGCTGGAGCTGCTGCTCAAAATTCGGTCTTCGGAAAAGGTGACCTGGGAGGGCCGCCACCGCCCGGCGATTCACAACCTGGGCGTGTATCCGCGCCCGGTTCAGGATCCGCTGCCCGTCTGGATCGGCAGCGGAGGCAATCAGGAGTCGGTCATCCGTGCCGGCCTCCTGGGCCTGCCGCTGGTGCTGGCCATTATCGGAGGCAGACCGACGCAGTTTGCGCCGCTGGTGGAGCTGTACAAGCGGGCGGCTGCCCACGCAGGCCACGACGTGTCGAAGCTGGCGGTGGGCTCCCATTCGCACGGCTTTATCGCCGAGAATACGGAGAAGGCCGCCGACCTGTTCTCCCTTCACCCAGTACAGCATGAATGTGCTGGGACGAGAGCGGGGCTGGGGCCATTATGACCGCAACAGCTTCGACAACGCCCGCAGTTTCGAAGGCGCCCTGTACGTCGGCGATCCGGAGACGGTCGCCCGGAAGATCATCCATCTCCGCAAAAACGTGGGCGTTACGCGCTTTATGCTGCACG
>NZ_PCZT01000023.1:167306-179815 GCF_002968895.1 Paenibacillus sp. AR247
GTAAGCCCTTCAGCGCGGTCAGCGGGTTGCGGATTTCGTGGGCGATGCCTGCAGCCAACTGGCCGACGGCCGACAGCATTTCGGTCTTGCGGAGCATCTCTTCCGCCTGCTTGCGCTCGCTGATATCCTCGGACAGTTTGACGAAGTGGATGATCTCGCCCTTCTTGTCCTTAATCGGAATGAGCTTCACCGATTCCCAGTACAATTCCCCGTTCTTCTTGGTGCTGTTCAGCTCGCCTTTCCAGATACCGCAGTTTTTGGCCGTCTCCATGATCAGATCGACCGTAGGACTTCCCGCGGACGTCTTGCAAAAGGCCTTCAGGCTGTTTCCCCGCGACTCGGAAAGGCTAAATCCGGTAATCTCGGTGAACTTCGGATTCACGTACTCAATCGACCCGCCGACGTCGGTAATGACGGTTATGCTCGGGCTTTGCTCGACGGCGTAGCTGAGCTTGGTCAGCTCTTCATTTACCGCCTTGAGATCCGTGATGTTCACGAACGTCAGCACGACCCCGCTGATGAAGTTTTGCTCCGTACGGTACGGCAGGATGCGCATGCTGTACCAGGTGCCGTCCTGGCTCTGGATCTCTTTCTCAAAAGGAACGAGCGTTTGCAGCACCTGCTTCGCATCGGCCACCAGCGTATCGTATTTAAAATGGTGGGAGATGTGCTCGATCGGCCTGCCGTAATCGACCTCCAGCAGGTTGATCTCCTTCGTGATGGCCGGGGTAAAGCGGCGGATGCACATCCGTTTGTCCAGAAAAATGGTACCGATGCGCGTGCTGACCAGAAAATTGTTCATGTCGTTGTTCACGTCGGTGAGCTCCTGGATTTTAAACTGGTATTCGGTATTGACAGTCACCAGCTCCTCGTTCACCGACTGCAGCTCTTCGTTGGCGCTCTGCAGCTCCTCGTTCGCGGCCACCAGCTCTTCGTTCGTCGCCTGCAGCTCCTCGTTGGACGTCTCGAGCTCCTCAACGGTGGCTTGAAGGGATTCCTCCGCCATTAGGAGCGCCTGCTCCAGCTCAATGATCCGGGAGCTGACGTTGCGGTCGATTTCGAACGGCTCCAGAACCATTTGCGCCGCGGCATCCGGCTCCTCGGGGTCCAAGAACAGGATGAGCACGTATTTATCGAACGATTTATTCTTTAGCGAAAACGGCCGAATGTGTAGGTCCACTACCGTTTCGCCGGCGTTGGTGGCGATGCCAAGGGAGTGGTAGACGACGCCGCGCCGCTCCTGCCGGACTTTCTGGACGGCGGCCGATACCGCGACGGATACGTTCGGGTCGATCATTTTGTACAAATTCCAGCTGGGCTTGCCTTGGGTAAGCATGAGATAATCGTTGATCGCACCATTCAGGTGAATGACATCGTTGTTTTGGTCTACGATCATGCCGGGCGGAATATGCTCCTCGACCAGCGCTCCCTGCAGATCTTCCAGACGCTTAGGTGATGCCGGATCGCGTAAAACAGCCGGTGGAGGGGCAGTTTTACGGTAGGACTGAGTCTGCGAAATCCCCCCTTCGAGTGAAAACAGCCGTGATTCCGTTTCGGTTTTTCCGTTTTTGTGCGAGAAAATGTTCCAGCGCCGGTCCACAAAATCGAACTGCCCTGCAAAGCGCCCGATCGTTTCGCTGGGCCCAAGGAACAGGAAGCCTTCCGGATTCAGCGCAAAATGAAACAGGGAAAGCACCTTTTGCTGCATTTCCGGCTGCAGGTAAATCAGCATGTTCCGGCAGGTGATCAGGTCGAGATTCCTGAACGGGGGGTCCTTGATGATGTTCTGCGGAGCGAACACAACCATCTTGCGGATGTCTTTGCTCACCTGGAACATATCGTCGTCCTTAATAAAGAAGCGCTCCTGATCTTCTTCCGAAAGATGGCTGATGTTGCTCTGCGTATAGATGCCTTGGCTGGCGTATTCGATCGATTCCTTGTCCAGATCGGTGGCGAATATTTTAATCAGATAGGGCTCATCCAGCGTATCCGCATATTTGCGCATCAGCATCGCGATCGAGTAGGCTTCCTCCCCCGTCGAGCACCCCGCTACCCACACGCGGATTTCCTTGGAGAGGCTTTTGCGCTCAAAAATTTCCGGGAGTACCTTGTCATAAATGGTCTGGAACGCTTCGGGATCCCTGAAAAAATTGGTGACGCCGATCAGAAGATCCTTCCGCAGCGCCTGCAGCTCCTCGCGGTGTTCCTCCAGATAGGTCATGTAAGCCGCCATAGATGGGGCGTTATGAATGGCCATCCGCCGCTCGATCCGCCGCAGCACGCTGTTTCGTTTGTAATAGGTAAAGTCTACGCCGCATTCCTGGCGGATTTTCTCAAAAATGAGCTGAATGTATTGCTCGGTCGTAATGGCTTCCCGGACCGTTGTCATGCTCTCGTACGCTGCGCCATGCACGTGCTCCATCAGCCTTTCGGTCATTTCTTTCGGGGCCAGCACGACGTCGGCGTTATCGGACAGCCTTGCGCCGCTGGGCATTCCGTCAAATTTAACCGATTGACTGTCCTGTACAATGACGAGTCCCCCGGCTTCCTTAATGTCATGTATTCCCCGTGAACCGTCGGTGCCGGTCCCGGACATAATTACGGCTACGGCTTTGGTGCCGTAGGCCATGGCAAGTGAGCGGAAAAACATATCGATCGGCAGGTGCAGGGCTGCAGGCGGAATGGAATCGGTCAGCTGCAGACGTCCTTCCATAACGGTGAGGATTTTACGTGGAGGGGTCAAATAAATATGATTCGCGTTGATTTTCATGCCGTGCTTGGCTTCGCGTATGGGCATGGAAGTGTATTTGCGCAGTATCTCGTCCATCAGGCTTTTGTAATCCGGAGAAAGGTGCTGAACGACAATGAAGGCCATCCCCGTGTCTGTCGGCATTTGGTCAAAGAAAGTCTCCAATGCTTCCAGTCCGCCGGCTGATGCACCCAGACCCACCACAAAGCTGGGGTCCAATTCCTGTGTATCCTTATTCACGAGCGTCAGTTCTTGTGTCGATACCGGTGCTGCAGCTTGCAGTTCATTACGTCCATTCCCGTTCATCCGCGTCTACCCCTTCCGTTATCATTCTTGAAAAGCAATCAATCTTGATCTGCCTCAAGCCGATTTATCGCATCGGTCAGGTACTGGCCGAAGGCCCGTTTGGTGGGCTCGTCCAATTCATCCACTGTGGAAAGAGATTGCTGAAGGTATCGGAAGTTGTCCGTCAGAGTACGCGTTTCCATGCCGTAAGTGTTCAGAATACCATTCAGCCAAACGGCATAATCGCTAAATACCCGTGAATCGTCAAGTTCGAGTGCCGTTTCCAGATGACGCATGTGGTGCGCATTATCATCCTTGCATTTCTGCACTCTTTTCTCGCCGTACCGTTCGATGAGTGAAGGGTCGGCTTCGTAAATCAGCTGCGTCACCCGATCGATCAATCATTCGTAAGTGCCGGCTTGTTTCATTGGGCGAAATATGGATAACTTCGTCGGCCTTATCGGCGGGTACAACGACAGTTGAGTAAACGATATACAAGCATGTTCCTCCTTGCCCCTCGGATAAGGGCTAATTTTATTATAATAAAGATCATGGGTATAATCTCCCAAAGTTTTCAAGTCTATCATTTTTTATTTGTGTTCATCGTAGAGGAACATGCCCTAGGTCGTCAAATTCGACAAAACCTGTGTTGAATCTACATTCCTTTCTATCCGTATGGATGATAGTATATATAACTAATATATGAGTTGTGATATATCCATAACCGACGGAAAAGGAGGCTGCCGCTGCATAAATATGGGCATTGAACAGCTCGCTGAACAAATGATTGGCGGAAGGACAGAAGAATGCTGGGCCAGCCTTATGGAGCAAGTTGAGTCCGGCAGGAACAGCCTGTATATCTACGAGCAGTGGCTGGCGCCGGCCATGCGATATGTCGGTTCGCTGTGGGAGCAAAACTTGATAACAGTCGCCTATGAGCATCTGGCTTCATGCGTCTGCGATATATTGCTGACCCGGTATGCCGGATTAGTGAAGCCGGATGTGATTGAAACCCCGTCTTTAGGAGACGCGGGTTTCTTTTTTATAACCGGTACATGGATGACTTGATTAAAATGGGAACCATATTTTTTGAGAATATGGGCATCAAGGCCTTTCTGGCGAGGGCTCCCTATAAATGGTCATATTCCCCTTTCGACTTCGGATGCAGGTGAATAGGATAAAGGAATGAAGTGGGAAGGAGGAATAGGCATGATGCTGATCCAATCACCATCGGCTGATACGTGCAGATCGTATGTCGGCAAGCACGTCTGTGCGGTTCTTAAGGATGGTACGCAAGTGTATGGCACGATTAAGGGAGTTTCGGATCATGGACTGGAGCTCGGCGACGCTGCTCCCCGTGCGACCATTCTGTCCACGAACCCCGGAAAAGCCAGCAAGCAGCTAAGCGAGCTGCAGCAAAAAGCCAAGACATCCAGCTACCCGGGATACGGTCCTTACGGCGGCTATGGCGGCCGCTACGGTTACGGTTACCCGCCGGGATACGGGGCTTTGGCCTGGACTTCCATTGCTTTATTATTCCTGATACCGTTCCTCTTCATCTAAATAGAATAGACGATATATATACTGGCGCTTTGCCGGATGTGAACTGATCTCTGCAGACGATAGGGAATGCAGGGGTCTTTTTTTAAAAGGAAAACGGGAGACCTGTCCGTCCGCCATGGCGGGCCGAAGACCGGACGGAGTGCCTGATGGAGGCGAAAAACGTTGAAGTACTTTGATATGTTGGCTGCGTTGGGTGAAGGGGCTGCTCATCCAGGCGGCTTTGACAGCACCTTGGCACTCCTTGAGCGCGACGCCATACCGGCCGGGGCGAATATTCTGGAGGTAGGCTGCGGAACCGGGAGAACGGCCTGTCATTTGGCGAAAATGGGCTACCGGGTAACCGCCGTCGATGTGCATCACGGCATGATCGGAAAAGCCCGCCGGCGTTCCGAGGCCATGGAGGTGGAGGTCGACTTCCGGATTGCGGATGCCGCCTCACTTCCGTTTGAAGCCGGCGGGTTCGATGTCGTTTTTGTCGAATCGGTTACCTTATTTGTGGACATTCCGGCTGCCTTGAAGGAATATCACCGCGTGCTCAAGGACGGCGGATTGTTATACGACCGGGAAATGGTCCGGAAGCAGGACCATCCGGGGCTGAAGGAAGCGTCGCAGGAGCTATACGGCGCCCGGGACATTCCTTCCTTGGAAGAATGGGAGCAGCTATTGAAGCAGGCGGGTTTCCGCAGTCTGGACGCGCGGCTTCCTTCGGACCGTTTGGCTTCGCTGCAGGAGCAGGGAGTGAGCATATCTTTTGATCCATACCAAATGTTCGATATAGAGTGGCTGGACGATCCGGCAGCGCTGCAGCTGCTGCAAAGGAATCATCAGTTCTACGAAGAGTTCGGCGATGTATTGTCTTATGCGGTATGGATCGGAGGCAAGGGATTGGCGGGCGGATCAGATTGCTGAAAAGCGAGGTGAGATTCATGAAGCAGGAGTATGTTGTCGATCCTAAACAAGCCGCCCAGTTGTTGGGGCAGCCGGTTTGGGTGGTGCTCAAGGATGGTACGCAGTATGTAGGCTACGTAACGGGTATTGAGAACGGGCAGGTTGTACTGTCCGCAGCCAGAGGACGGTCGAAGATGACAGGCCCGCCGACACGGGATAAAGAAGTGCAGGTATCCGGCATCTTGAGCGCTTTGTTTGGCGGCGGTCGTCAGGGAAATGCGCAGCGCCAGACAGATGGTCAACCCGGAGGAATCATGGGCATGTTCGGCCAGATCATTCCGAATATTCGGGTGGGCATGAATATGCTGCAGATGATTATGCCCTTGATGGGGGCATTTAAAATCTGACTGGGGCGAGCTGCAAGAGATGCTCCAGAAGTTCTGTGAAACACAAGGCCATTCCGTGTGAGAATGGCCCTTTTTTGTAGTTTCGGCCAGCGGGAAGCCGATGTAAAATGAAGGAAAAAGATGGTTGGAAGGGATGTTTCGAGCATGGACACCAGAGCGTGTGGGATCGAAGAAATACGAGAACTTCTGCAAGAGTACATAAAAGGTCTGTCTTCGCCGTTTGATACCTTTCATGAGCAGTATATTCTGGCCTCGCAATTTTATATCATCCTGTCTGAAAACGCGTCGATAGGATATTACGCCATTCATGATCACAGTCTGCTGACGCAGTTTTACTTGCGCCGGCCTCACCAGAGGCATGCGCAGGTTCTACTGCGGCGGGTGCTTGAAGAGCATCAGGTGAATGAGGTGTTCGTGTCGACGGGAGATGAGCTGCTGCTCAGCTTGGCCCTGGACCTTGACATGGCTATCGCCAAGCAGGCCTATTTCTTTCAGGACAGCGGGATGGACTTGACGAGTGATCCAGGTTCAGACCTGGGCGTATTACGTTCCGCAGAGCTTGCCGATTTGGAGGACATCCAGCGGGTATGCGGAGACTTTCTGGGTTCTGTCGCATTACGCATCCAAAAGGGAGAGCTCTTTACCTGTTATCGGGGCAGTGAGCTGCTGGGAGTCGGCATTGTGGAGCGCTCAGCCTTGATCGAAGGCACCGCCAGTATCGGCATGTTTACGAACGAGTCGTACCGCCATCAGGGAATAGGGCGAAAGATTATTTGTGGCTGAAAGCATGGTGCCATGCACAGGGAATCCGGCCGCTCAGCGGCTGCTGGACAGGGAATCCGGCCGCTCAGCGGCTGCTGGTATTACAACGAGGCTTCCAAGAGGACGCTGGAAAGCGCAGGGATGGTGACCCGGACCCGGCTGCTGAGGATGAAGGTTGTGGGGCAGGAGGGGTAAATGGAAAAACGGCCAAGGATGTTGGCCGTTTTTTTGTGTGCGTTATTCGCCTTCGGAAATGGCGTCTGGGTCAACGTTCGATATCCTCACATCAAGGGTGGTTTCCTTGTCGGACAGGTTGCCCGCCGCGTCTCTAAGATCTGAGATCACCAAGCGGAATTTTCCATTTTCGTTCAAGGGCAGTTCGTTAAGTAGTAACTCAGTTATATCTATAGTCAATTGCTTGAAATCTTCACTTAACGCAATTACGGGTACATTGTCTAAAAGAAAATGTTCGTCGCCATTGAACGCCCCGCTAGGAGAATAGGTGATGCTGTTTACGAGTGGGAGAGCACCCATTTGTTGATCTGTTGTCACCGTGATAACGCCGTCTTGGTAAGTCACGCCAGTAACCGTCGGGGCTGTAAAGTCAAAACGGATTGGCAGATCCACCTGGCCAAGCTCCGCCCCACGCTCTTCCTCTTCAGTATATGAATACAGCGTAAATCGCAGGGACGCTTCTGTACTTTCGGTAGCTTCCATGCCCGGCCAGATGCGTACGCCATCCTCAGTTGGTTCAACCGATATAGATGAATCTGGTACCGGCTGAATCCCAATTTCGGCGAGCGGAATACCATTCGCAATGACTTCAAAGCGGCGGCTGTCGGTGTTATAGCTGATGTGAAGTGTATCGCCGTCCTGCTTTACCTGGATTAGATCGTTAATGTCCCGGCTTTCAAGCAAGTCTAATTCTTGATTAGGCTCTTGATCAATCTCTTGTCCAAGCTCTTGACTAATGATATCTCTTAAAACAAACCCGCTTTCTCCCACAAGGATCGAACTACCCTGATTCACACGGGCTATCGAAAGACCTTTTTCGTCCTTAACCTGAAGCACGATTTTAGCAGACGGCGCCGACATACGCCCTTCGGAATCTACGAAATATACTTTGTATTCTCCGGCTGTCAACGAAGATGTTTGCATTTCCGTCACCAGATTCGCGTAAAGAACTGAACTCACTAACA
Organism: Paenibacillus sp. AR247; assembly: GCF_002968895.1. Lineage (NCBI taxonomy): Bacteria > Bacillati > Bacillota > Bacilli > Caryophanales > Paenibacillaceae > Paenibacillus > Paenibacillus sp. AR247. The sequence continues at coordinate 175,160 of NZ_PCZT01000023.1, forward strand.
AATCAGGCAGTGATTCTAGGTCCGTTTTGCTCGTTGGAGTAGCTGCATACGGCACCAGATACACTTTGCCTACTTTGCTGCTGATTAATTTGATCGGATCTCCAATATTTAGTGGAGACGAAGAGACCAATTCAACCGCCGGTGCTGACGTTTCCGGCTGGCTAGGCGTGCTGCCGCCATTATTCCCATTAGAGCTGCCCCCGCTATTGCTGCTTCCGCCCGATGAGGATGGCACAGAGGTTGCCGGAGGGGTTGGAGTGGTCGGCTTGGCCGGTTCCGCTGGCGTGGTTGGAGCTGGATCCGGCTGCGAAGGCGGCGTTTGGCTGTCTATGATCTCCTTGGCGTCAAAAAACGGCTGGCCACCAGCGCCACTGCTTCTCTCGCCGCACCGCCTTTTGGATCAAATTTGCCGTCGGTGCCTCCATTAATCAATCCGAGCTCAACCGCGGCGCCGACAGCATCCTTGGCATAGTCGGAAATGGAGCTCGCGTCGGAAAATTTTAAAATGGAGCCTTTCCCCTGAGAATCGACGCCCAGAGCGCGAACGAACAGGACCGCCATATCCTGGCGCGACAAATTGGAGCCGGTGCCGAAGGTTCCGTCCCCCTGCCCCTTGATCAGCCCCGCCTTGACGGCGGCCTCGACAGAAGCATAGGCATAGCTGTCTGAAGGTACGTCCGAGAAAGTCGGCGACGTTGGTGTACTGGAAACGTCCAGACCTAATGCCTTGGCAAGGATGATTGCAAAATCCTGTCTTTCAATTTTTCCGGAAGGGTCGAACTTGCCGTCGCCCCTTCCATTAACGATGCCCTTTTCGACTAACTCGTTAATGGCATCCTTGGCGTAGGATCCGGCGATATCCGAGAACTGGGTGGTGGCGGTTTCCGCACTAACGGCGGGTACGGCGATGGCGCTGAGCAGCGCCGCGGACGAGAGGACTTTCATCAACGTATTTCTCAACATATTTCCCCCAATTGGACATGAAATAATAACCAACAAGCCTAATCTGAATTGTAGTGATTCTCAGGCGTATTTCAATCAAAATTTTCGCGGTTTGAAAACATGCCGGCAGGGCAATCTTTGAATGGACAACGGATTCAATTGTGGATTGGAATCACAGGTAAAGAGTCGACCACCTTATAAAAGTTAGCAAATTACTTTTTATTTTTGATAATCGGAGTATAATGTTCAGTGTGAAAAATAGCACGAGCGAAAGGAGGGAGCGAGATTGGCAGATTCTTTTCCCAGCAATGACATGGAGATGGTTGTGACCTGGGGGGACTGCGATGCGGCGGGAATCTCCTATTACGCCAAGGCTTTTGATTGGTTCACGAACGGGCGCATGAGATTCATGCACGTATACGGATTTCCTTACATGGAAACCTTTCATGGTAACGGCATTTCGCTGGTTTGCCTGAAGGCGGATTGTGATTATAAAAAAATGCTCCGCCCAGAGGAGCCCGTCACGGTCCGCACGTCGCTGACAGCCTTGTCACGGAGCCGGATGACGTTCACCTATCAGGTGCTGAAGCAGGACGGAAAGCTGGCGTGCGAGGGGACGACGTCCCATACGTATGTGGATGACCAGGGTCTTCCTTTTAACGTGGAGAAGCGTTTCCCGGAGTTGTGGAAGCAGATCAGCAGCACATGGAGCGGCGCGTTGGCAGGCAAGCCATCGGCCTAAGCATAATCTACAAGCAAGGACGATATATTTTGCGGCAAAAAGAGAGAGGAGGTGCTTTCTGAGTGAAGGAGCGCGTAGTGATTACAGGTATGGGGGCCGTAACCCCGATCGGCATCGGCGTGCCGGCCTACTGGGACAATCTCTTGAAAGGAAACAGCGGGATCGGAAGCATTACGCGGTTTGATGCCTCGGAGCTGCCGGTCAAGATTGCAGCCGAAGTCAAAGCATTTAACCCCACGGACTACATACCGAAAAAGTTAGCCGGACAGACCGATATTTTCATGCAGTTTGCCCTGGTGGCAGCCCAAGAGGCGCTGGCTGACAGTAAACTCGACGAGAAGCCTGAGCGGGTGGCCATCGTGCTGGGAACGGCGCTGGGAGGCATCACGACGGCAGCGGCGGCGCAGGAGCAGATGACCGGAACGGGAAGCGCCCGCGTGAGCCCGTATTTGGTTCCCAAAATCCTCGGCAACATTGCTGCCGCCCAAATTTCGATCGCATATGGCTTCAAAGGCCCAAGCTATACGGTCAACACCGCCTGCTCTTCCGGTGCGGACGCCATCGGCATGGCATCCATGCTCCTGCAGTCCGGACAAGCGGATGCGGTCGTGGCCGTCGGCGCGGAATCCATCCTGTGCGGACTGATGGACGCCGGACTGGCGTCGGCCCGGGCGCTGTCGACCCGGAATGACGATCCGGCCAAAGCGAGCCGGCCGTTTGACCTCAATCGCGACGGGTTCGTGATGGGCGAGGGAGCCGGCGCCGTCATTCTGGAAAGGCTCGAATCGGCCGAGAGCCGGGGAGCCGACATTAAGGCCGAGCTGCTCGCCCACGCTAACTGCTCTGACGCCTACCACGTGACATCACCGGAGCCTGAAGGAGCCGGGGAAGTGCGGTGTATGGAACAGGCCCTGGAACAAGCCGGGCTGACTCCGTCCGACGTGGATTATATTAACGCGCACGGAACGTCCACACCGCTTGGCGACCGGATCGAAACCAAATCCCTGAAAGCCGTATTCGGCGAAGGGGCAGGCCGAATCCCGGTCAGTTCGACCAAAGGGGCAACCGGCCACTTGATGGGGGCGGGCGGCGTCACGGAGCTGATTGCCTGCATTCAGGCGATCCGCGAAGGGATCGTTCCGCCCACGCTCAATCACGAGCAGCCGGATCCGGAATGCGATCTGGATTATGTACCGAATGAGGCGAGAGCGGCGAAGGTCCGTATCGCGATGTCCAATTCTTTTGGCTTTGGCGGACAAAATACGTCCCTGATCGTTGGGAAATACGAAGGAACCAATTAACGAAGCGGACGGGCAAGAAGCCCTGTTCCGCTTTTCGAAGTCTCGCAAAGGTTTAATTTTAAATATGAAGGAAGGAAGTTAGATGGGTACCATGGAACAACAATTCACCTATGATGTTCGGATGTTTAAAGATACATTTGAAAATGATTTTACGTATATCAACGGATTTATGCGGAACGTGCACCGGTTTGCGGGGCGTCCGGCCTTGACCGATCCGGTGCGGGAGCGCACCTGGACTTATGCTGAGCTGAACGGGGAAGTAAACCGCCTCTCGCATGCCCTGCTCGGAGACGGAGTCGGCAAAAATGAGGTCATTGTGTACCAGCTGCTCAACTCGGCCGAATTTGTGTTCAGCTACCTGGCTCCGCAGAAAATCGGCGCGATCAACTGCCCGATCAACTTCAAGCTCTCCCCCGGAGAAACCGCGTTCATCCTCGATGACAGCAAGCCTGCCGTCTACATCTACGATGCGGAAATCAAGGAAACGGCCGAGCAGGCGCTGGCCATGGCCAAACACCGCCCCCGCCGAATCGTGATGGTCGATATGAACGGCAATCAAGAGGCACCTGCGGATCACATCACCTACAGCGATTATGTGCAGGACAAGCCGGAGCATAACCCGGACATCGAGCGGCCATCCCACATCTACGATGAAATTACACGCCTGTATACCTCGGGAACCACCGGCCAGCCGAAAGGGGTTCCAATCAACAACATCAACGACATCCTGTCCGCCCACGACGTGGCGATGCATTTCCCTCTCAACCCTACCGACAAAACGATGAATATGAGCCCTTGGTTCCACCGCGGAGGCATCCATTCCGGAGGACCGACTCCATCCCTGTATGTAGGGGCCGAAATCGTCATTCTTCGATACTTCCATCCGAAAACATGCCTGGAACTCGCCGAGAAATACAACTTGACCTTCCTGATCGGGGCGCCGCCTATGCTCAAGATGCTCTATGACGCCCAAAAGAAAAACCCTGTGGATCTGTCCAAATTAAAAGGCATCGTGACGATGGGTGCGCCGCTGGAGCGGGAGGACTGCATCAAATTCCAGGAGACGCTGACACCGAATATTTTCAATGGCTACGGCACGTCGGAAGCATTCTGGAACACGTTCCTCCGTCCTTACGATCTGCCGGAAATGGCGGGATCGGCCGGACGTTCCTGCACCGACGACGATGTCGTGGTCGTTAAGGTCTACCCGGACAGACGGGCGGAACCGGATGATGTCGTGGCGCGCGATGGCAGCGAAGTCGGCGAGATCATCGTCAAGTCGCCGGGCAAATCCACGTATGCCTATGTGAACAACCCGAATGAGAGCGAGCGGGTCTTTTATAAAGGCTGGGTGTACATCGGGGACATGGGGACCTGGGATGAGAATGAGTTCGTGACCGTGGTCGGCCGTAAAAATGACATGATCGTCTCCTCGGGCGAAAATATCCACCCGGTGCAGATCGAGGAAATTCTGAACCAGCATCCAAAAGTGAAGGAGTCAGTCGTCGTCGGCGCGCCGGACGAGCTGCGCGGCGAATCGATCGTCGCTTACGTGATCAAGGAGGATCCGGAGCTGACAGCCAAAGAACTGAACAAGTACNGCAGCGATCATCCGATGCTGGCCAATTACAAGAAGCCGCGCTTCTACCGGTTCATTGACGAGCTGCCGTA
>NZ_PCZT01000023.1:179915-182065 GCF_002968895.1 Paenibacillus sp. AR247
GGGTGAAGGAGAAGGTGGATGGCGGTTGGAAATGCCGCCGAACGTCGAACCGAAATGAGGAACCCTAGATACGGCTTAACTACCGGGTGCCAGCAGTAACGCACAGAGGCCTATTTTCTGAAGGTAAAACGGTTGTCGGCCTAACCTTTTACTCTTATAATATGGTAATACGGTAATCAGATAAAGAATGAAAGCCACACAACAAGGAGAACGAGATGAAGCGAATAGCGATTGCAGGCAGCAGCGGAGGCAACCTGTTTAACCTCGGCGGCAAGGATCCCGAGAAACTGATCGGGGAGATCAAGGCGCAGTGTCAGAGCGCAGGCGTGGACATCGGCCTCGTGCAGTTCATTGCCGCATCCGAATCGATGGACGTCGCCAAGGACCACACCACCGCCGTGCTGTACGGATGGAATGAGGATGAGCAGCGTCTGGCGAAGCGGTACGAAGGGACGCTGAAAGATACGAATGAGGCGGCGGCGGAAGCGGATGCGGAGCTGGCAGACCGGATCCGGTCCGGCGGTATCGACGGGCTGATCGTGATGAGCGCCGATCCGCAAGGGTCCAACCGGCAGGCGGTGCAGGCCGCGGCCGAGGCGGGCATTCCCGTCGTGGGGACCGGCGGAACATCCATGGCGATGATCAGCTCCAAGGGGGCGAACGTCATCGCCACGTCGGGCACGACCGGGACGACGAACCGGACGCGGGCTGTTTCGTTTATGACGTCCCTGTGCAAATACTGGGGGATCAAATACATCCCGGTGCTCGGAAGCGCCGGGGACAAGTCCGCCGCACCTGTGGGGAACCCGTTGCGGCGGATCAACTTGAAGGGCATCATGCAGTCCTCGCTGCCGGGCTTCATCGCCATGGCGATCGTGCTGGCGATCAGCCAGATCCCGGCGCTGAAGGGACTCAGCGAGGTGTTCGACCTGATGCTCAAGGCGCTGCCGGTCGTGCTGGCGGTCGTGGCGGCCAAGCAGATTTCCGACATGGACGAAGTGTCGATTGTTGCAGGCGTCATCGCCGGGGTGCTGTCGGTGAACGGCGGCATTATCGGGGGCATCATCGGCGGGATCGGCGCCGGCCTGCTGGTGCAGTATTTATTTGTCAAATGCGTGCAGTGGAAGTTTCCGATGACGACGGTCAACATCGTGGCCGGGGGATTGGCGGGCCTCATATCCGGATTGATCATGTATTATTTGATCGCCCCGTTTGCCCTTCAGCTCGGTGAGTTCATTAAATACATCATCAATCAGGCGATTTCGTTTAATCCGATCATCGCAGGCGTGGTCGCAGGCCTTCTGATCTGGCCGGCGATTATCGGCGGCGTGTATCACGCGGCGATTCTGCCGATCGTCCTGCTGGAAATGGAGAAGACCGGCAACAGCTTCCTGGGGGCCATCGACATGGTCGGACTGGTGATGGTCTCCGCGGGAATCACCCTGGCCAACATCATCGCTCCGCGGGACCGGGGAGAGGCGGCAGTGGCCGCGCCAGGGTTTCTGATCAACATGGGCTTCGGCACCTTTGTCGAGGCGGCGTATCCGTTTATGTTCTCGAACAAGGTCGTCTTCGCGGGCGCCATCGGGGCAGCCGGCGTCGGCGGGGGACTGGTGGGACTGTTTAATGTGCGCGGAACGGCGTATGTTCCGTCCTTTATGGGGCCGTTTCTGTCCAACAACGTGGTCGGCTTTGCCGCGGCTATGCTCGTGGCGCTGATTCTGGCTATGCTGGTGACGCTGGTGGCGAACAAGGCGTGGAGGACGGGCCGAAAGTCCGAACAGAAGCCGGAAATCGAGGCGTCAGCCTAACATTCGCCGAGGATGGAACAGCGTTGTCATTTCAATGATGGTTCATCGAGGAAGGTTTAACACGGAGAAGGCAATTTTCCAAGGAAGGTAAAGCAGGTAATCAGTACACTGAGCAGAAAGAAGCCCTAATCACTTTTACAAGGAGATTAGGGCTTTCCTGTTATCCTTTTGTTATCACCTTCGCAACATTTGGGACAAGACAGTTTAACGGTCAACAAGGTATCCAATGTTTAAAACAACTACTCCATTTTTTCCAAGGTGACATGGGGCCGGTCCGCCGCAGCCGGTATGGTATGATAAACAAAATAACAACTGCCCCGTGGAAAGGAGGCCACCCAT
>NZ_PCZT01000023.1:182165-201866 GCF_002968895.1 Paenibacillus sp. AR247
GAGCTTGACCAAAGCGGCGGAACGCCTGTACATGACGCAGCCGGCGCTGACCTACCGGATTCAGCTGCTGGAGCGGGAATTCGGCGTGCCTCTGATCGTTAAACACGCCAAGGGCACATACTTAACGCCGGAAGGAGAAGCGTTGGCTGCGTACGCGAAGAAGACGCAGGACGAGCTGAACCATATGAAGGATTATCTCCTCAATATGCGCAGCCGGGTGAAGGGGACGCTCCGGCTCGGGGTCGCCAGTTATTACGGCCTCTACAAGCTCCCGCCGCTGCTCAAGAAGTTCAGGGACCTGTATCCCGAGGTGCAGTTCAGTGTCACCTGTGCGCTCAGCCCCGAGATTCTCGACTCGCTGATGGAGCAGGAGATTCATGTGGGCATCGTCCGCGGCGATTACCCATGGGTAGAATCCCGTTTCCTGCTGCATGATGAGCCGATTTGCCTGATCTCCAAGGAGCCGATCGATCTGGCCATCCTGCCGGAGCTGCCGCATATCCACTACAGCGAGCCGAAGGCCAAGGCCGCCCGCCAGGTGTCCTCCCATTTTGGGCAGACGATCCGGGCCTGGTGGCACGAGCATTATGACACGCCGCCTACCATCGCCATGCAGGTGGATGCGTATGAGACATGCAAGGAAATGGTCAAGCACGGGCTGGGCTATTCCATCGTGCCGGGCGTGTTCGTCTCGCCGGAGGACGGCTTGTACACGCTGGAGCTTAAGCTAAAGAACGGGGAGCCGATCCGGCGCAACACCTGGATGCTGTACCGGGAGCCATCGCTCGAGCTGGCCATCGTGGACCGGTTCGTCGATTTTATGAAAACGGAACATCCGTTTTAACGAAGTCCTGCCTGGGTATCGGGCGGGGCTTCTTTTTATCCAATCTGAATGAAACGAAGCGCCTACATAAAAATTCTTTAGGTCCAGCGCGAAAAAATATTGATTGTACATCTTCCTGCGGCTGCCCTTATTATTTAATACATATTAATGCATAAATATACGAAACGAACCAATGCCGGAACTAATGACGGCTTCATAAAACATTTATATCGACAGGGTGGGATAGCAATGAGTGCACAGCAAGGAACAGAATCAAAACAGCAGCTGATTCAGGCAGTTGACGCGCGTGACGCCATGCTGCGGGAGATTTCGCTGAAAATCCATGCCAATCCGGAGCTCAGCTTCCATGAGCATCAGGCGCAGCAGTGGCTGACCGAGCCGCTGGCCGAAGCGGGATTTACCGTAGAAAAGGGCATCTCCGGCCTGGAGACTTCCTTTCGCGCAACCTGGGAAGGAACACCGGGCGGACCGACGATCGCGCTGCTCGCCGAATATGACGCGCTGCCGGGCATTGGCCACGCCTGCGGGCACAATCTGATCGGAACGGCTGCCGTCGGAGCGGCCCTGGCGCTGAAGGATGCATGCCCGGAGCTGCCGGGCAAGATCGTGGTGCTGGGCACCCCGGCCGAAGAGGAGGGCGGCGGCAAGATCATCATGTGCCAGGACGGCGTCTTCGATGATGTCGACGCGGCCATGATGGTTCATCCGCAGAACAAAACGATGGTGCTGCGCGGAGCGCTCGCCTGCGTAGATGCGACCTTTACCTTCCACGGGAAGCAGGCGCATGCCTCCTCCTCGCCGGAAAAGGGCATCAGCGCGCTGGATGCGCTGGTCAACGCGTATGTGGCGATCAACTCGCTGCGGCAGTTTATGAAAGAGGACGTGCGGATACACGGCATCATTACAAAAGGCGGGGACGCGCCCAACGTCGTGCCGGAACTGACCGAGGCGGTGTTCATCCTTAGGGCATCCACCGTTCAGGAGCTGGAGACGGTCAAGGGAAAAAGTATACCGTGCTGTCCGAAGCGCGGCCGAAGGCGTCGGCGCAACCGTGGATATCACCGAGGGATTGATTTATGCGGAGCGCAACAATAACAAGGCACTAGCCGGGTTGTTTGCCCGGAATCTGGAGGACCTCGGCATTGAAGTGAACGATCCGCCGGAGAAAGGCGGGGTCGGATCGTCGGACATCGGCAACGTCAGCCAGATGACCGCCGCAATCCACCCATATATCCGGCTTGGCGACGCTACGACGCATACGCCGGAATTCGCCGCGCTGGCCGGTTCGGAGGAAGGCATGATCGAATTGAACCGTGCGGCCAAGGCGCTGGCGCTGACGGCTTACGATTTGTGTACCGACAAGGAAGCGCTGCGCGAGGTCCGCAGCGAATTTGACCAATGGAAAGCGCAGAGAAACGAGGGGTAAACCGATGAACACCGCTAATACTGCATCCCGCAAATGGTTTAAAATGCCTCATACGTATGTCATTTTGATTTTCCTGGTGCTGGTGGCCACGGCGCTCACCTACGTCATTCCGGCCGGCGAGTTCGACCGGGCCGAGGACAAGGCGACAGGCAAATCCCTGGTCGTTCCCGGTTCCTACCACCAGGTAGAAGCCAGTCCGGTTAGCATCGTCAGCATACCGAAGGCGATTGTGCACGGGCTGATTGACTCGGCGGACGTCGTTTTCTTTATCCTGATTATCGGCGGCACCTTTGAAATTATTTCCTCCACGGGGACGATCGAATCCATTACCGGCCGGGTCGCCAAAAGGTTTTCAAACAAGGGCCGCTGGGTCATACCTATCTTTATTACGCTCTTCTCGGTCGCCGGCTTCACGATGGGGATGTCGACCGAGGTCATGGTTTTCGTGCCGATTGGCATCGCCATTGCCCGAGCGCTCGGGTTTGACGCCCTGACGGGCACCGCGATGATCTCCCTCGGCGCATCGTGCGGGTTCACCGCAGGGATTCTGAACCCGTTCAATGTGGGCTTGGCGCAGGCTATCGCCCAGGTGCCGATGTTTTCAGGCGCTTGGCTGCGGATCATCCTGCTCGTGTGTCTGATTACGGTTACCAGTCTGTATATTGTCCGGTACGCCGGTAAAGTGAGAAAAAATCCGGAGCGCAGCCTTGTCCAGGATTTGGAGAAGAATGCGGACAAGCAGGAGCTCGACTTCTCCAAGCTGCCTCCCATGCAGCTCAAGCATTACTTGACCATCGCCACCGTCGTGATCGGGTTTGCTTTCCTGATTTGGGGCGTATCGAAAAAGGACTGGTGGATGGAGGAGCTCGCCGCGCTGTTCCTCACCATGGGCATCGTGTCCGGCTTCTGCGCCGGGTACGGACCGAGCCGGATCGCCTCGGAATTCGTCAAAGGCGCCAGGTCGATTACGTACGGCGCACTGATCATCGGTTTTGCCCGGGGAATTATGGTCGTGCTGGACCAAGGCAACGTGATCGATTCCATCGTGAACGGGTTGGCCGTTGTGGTCGGCGAGCTGCCGGGATCCGTTCAAGTGCTCGGCATGTACGTGTTCCAGAACGTAATGAACGTCTTTATTACGTCCGGAACCGGGATGGCGGTAACGACCATGCCGATCATGGTGCCGCTGTCGGATATTCTGGGCGTAACCCGCCAAACGACGGTGCTCGCCTTCCAGCTTGGGGACGGAATTACGAACATGATACTGCCGACGTCCTCGGCGCTGATGGGAAGCCTGGCCGTATCCGGCATCGCGTATCAGAAGTGGGTGAAATTTTTCTGGCCGCTGATGTGCATGTGGATCGCTATTGGGGCGATTCTGATCGTAATTGCCAACATTATCAAATACTAGCCTTGCAGAAGCGGATAGCCGTGTCAGTGCCGGGCCAAAATCTGCAAGGAATCCAATCGTACCGCCGTGCCAACCGCATGGAGGTGCGATTTTTCTTTCTTCACAGGGGTCCGAAATTGGACTAACATGAAAGATAGCTGAAACCGCCGCAGGCAGGGTTCACCGGTCTGCACCCTGCGGGCGGGGGTTTCAATCTCAGACATCCGGGGTGTGAACATGAATGGTTTGATCGGTCTTCTCTGTTTAATATGGGGCTTCAATTGGGTTTTTATGAAGCTGGCCAACGGCGTGTTTCCGCCGGTGCTTTTTGCCGGCTACCGCTTTGCGCTTGGGGCGCTCGTACTTCTGGCGGTTTGTTATTTCCGCAAGGTGCCGCTGCCCCGCTGGAAGGATTTGAAGTGGTATATCGTATGCGGCATTTTGCAGACGATGTATTTTAACCTGGCGATCCAGATTTCGCTGGAGGATCTAAGCGCCGGTCTGACATCGGTCCTCACGTACAGCATGCCCCTCTGGCTGACGCTGATGGCCCACTTTTGGCTTCCGGGAGAAAAGCTGCGTTTGCGCAAACTCGCCGGCATTATCATTGGCATCATCGGGCTCTTCATCGCCATGGATGCCCACTGGGGAGGCAGCACCGGAGCGCTGCTGCTCGCAGTGTCCTCAGGTCTGTCCTGGGCGTTGTCCAACCTTCTCATCAAACGCAAGCTTGCGGGCAGCGACATGCTCCAGTTTACGACCTGGCAGATGGTAGCCGGTGCAGCGGGACTGCTGCTGTACTCGGCGATCTTCGAGCACGGGACGAGCCACTGGGGCGTCATGCCGGTCGTGTATGTCGTGTTCTCGGGCGTCGTCGGCTCGGCGCTGGCGTTTGTGATGTGGTCGTACATTTTGTCCAAGGTGGAGGCCAGCAAAGCCTCGATTTCGCTGCTGTTGGTGCCTGTCGTCGGGGTCGTCTGCGGATGCCTGTTCCTGAAGGAAAGCCTGAACCCCGTCGTGGCGGTTGGCATTGTGCTTGTGCTGCTGGGGATCTGGCTCGTCAACGGGGGCGGGAAGCCGAAGGCGGAAGCATCGGCGGAAAGCTAAGGCCCGGGGAGCAAGGAATATGAACCTGAGCTGCACAATGACTTAAGACTCAAGACGTGCCGCTGAACACTCACTTTATCGTAAAGGGGAAATGAACTGATGAAATACCGTTACCTCGGCCATACCGGACTGGAAGTATCCGTCCTGGGACTAGGCACGAACGCCTTCGGAAAGCGGGCGGATCAGGATACCTCCATCCGGATCATCCACCACGCGCTGGATCGCGGGGTGAACTTTATCGACACCGCCAATATTTATGCCGGGACCGAGTCGGAGCGCATCATCGGCCTGGCGCTAGAAGGCAGACGGCAGGAGGCGGTGCTTGCCACCAAGGCTGGGCTGGTCATGGGGCAGGGCCCTAACGGCCGCGGTTCTTCCCGGTACCATCTGATGCAGGAGCTGGAGAACAGCCTGAGACGGCTGCGGACGGATTACATCGACCTGTACCAGATTCATACGTTTGACCCGCATACCCCGCTGGAAGAAACGCTTCGGACGCTGGACGATATGGTCCGTTCCGGCAAAGTCCGCTACATCGGCGCGTCCAATTATGCCGCCTGGGAGCTGATGAAGGCGATCGGCATCAGCGAAGCCAAAGGTCTGAACCGGTTCGTGTCCACACAGGTCAGCTACTCACTTGCAGACCGGACGCCGGAGCGGGAGCTGGTCCCGATGTGCCTGGATCAAGGCGTTGGCATTATCCCTTATTTTCCGCTGGCCGGAGGCATCCTCACCGGAAAGTATTCGCTGGACAATCGGGCGCCGGAGCAATCTCGGGCCGATACCGATCCGAACTTCAGCCGGTTTGTCATTGACCGCAACATCCGGCTTGGCCAAGAGGTTGGACGGCTGGCTGCCGGTCTGGAATTAGCGCCAAGCAGCCTGTCACTGGCCTGGCTGATGGGACGTCCGGCGGTTTCGACCGTCATCGTCGGGGCGACGCGCACAAGCCAGCTGGAAGACAACCTGCGCAGCGTAGAAATGACCCTGAGCGAGGAGACGATCCAAGAACTGGACCGCATCAGCGAGCCGTTCCGAAATGGTGAGCCGTTCGCCACTTACCGTTTGTCCTGAGCCATAGACATGAACACATGCCCAGGCCCCCGCATAGCATATAGCACAATTGCAGCAGGGGAAGGGTGTGACCGGTATGGTCATTCATTTAACGGCCTTACACTATGTGTACTTGGCGTTTATCGTGTTCATTATGGCGCTGCTGATCAAGCGGCGGGACACGACGATGATCTGCGTGGCAGGCATCTTCGTGCTCGGATGGCTGGCGACCGAGACGCTGAGCGGCTCGGTGTCGGGCGTCTTTAATTCTTTTATTTATGCGACCAAAGAGCTGATGGGCACCATCATGATCATTTCGATCATCGTGGCGATGAGCCGGGTGTTGATCCGCACCGGCATTAACGAGACGATGGTTGCTCCGCTGACGCGGTTCATCCGGACACCGGCGGTCGCCTTCTGGGGAATCGGACTGATCATGCTGGTCACGTCCTTGTTTTTCTGGCCGTCGCCGGCGGTCGCGCTGATCGGGGCGGTGCTGCTTCCGGTCGCGGCCCGCGTTGGGCTGCCCGCCCTGGGCGCGGCCATCGCGATGAACCTGTTCGGGCACGGCATCGCGCTCTCCGGGGACTATATTATTCAGGGCGCGCCCAAGCTGACCGCCGACGCGGCGGGACTTCACGTATCGCAGGTCATGGAAGCGAGCGTTCCGCTCGTCATCGTGATGGGCCTGGTGACAACCGTGACGGCCTACTGGATGATGCGAAGGGACATGAAGAATGGCACGTGGCGCGACGGTCTCGTCACCGGGTCCAACGGGGCGGGTGCCCTTACAGGCGAAGGCGGGGGAGCGGAAGAATCGGCAGCGCCGCTTACTCCACGCGTGAGGGTGTGGCTGGCGGTTATCATCCCGGTGTTGTTCCTGATCGACGTAGCCGCCATGTTTGTGCTGAAGCTGCAGGGCGGAGACGCCACGGCGCTCGTAGGGGGCACGGCCGTACTGATCCTGATCGCGGTAACGCTGCTTGCGCACCGGAACCAAGGGCTTGAAAAGGTGACCTCTTACCTGATCGACGGTTTCACCTTCGGGTTTAAAGTATTCGGTCCGGTCATTCCGATCGCCGCCTTTTTCTACCTTGGCGATGCAGCGTTTACCGACCTCTTTGGCAAGGTGCTGCCGGAATCCTCGAACGGCATCGTCAACGATCTGGGCGCCGCGCTGGCGCATGTGGTGCCGCTGAACGGAGCGGTGGGCGCCGTCACGCTGACGATCACCGGGGCCATCACCGGACTCGACGGCTCCGGTTTCTCCGGCATTTCGCTCGCCGGCTCGATCGCCCAGCTGTTCGCAGCCGCCACGCATGCCAATGCAGCCACGCTGACGGCCCTCGGCCAGGTGGCGGCGATCTGGGTCGGCGGCGGCACGCTGATCCCCTGGGCGCTGATTCCCGCCGCGGCCATTTGCGGCGTCAGCCCGTTCGAGCTGGCGAGACGGAACTTGAGGCCCGTGCTGATCGGGCTGGCGGTGACCACGGCCGTGGCGATCTTTTTGGTATAGCCGGGCTTCGATGATTCCTGTCCTCTCTATCCATTCACACAAAGCCTTCCGAAAGCGGAAGGCTTTTTTGTTGTTTCATGCCCTGCGGCGGTTTAAATGTTTGGTGAGGGGATTCCTAGATATACCCGGAGTCGTTTGGCTGGGAACGGGATACCCTAAGGAAACCATACTATCGACAGAGATCGAGGTGTTATTCATGTTGTCAGCCGTCAAAAGATTTCTGATCGGCCGCCCGCTGAAGTCCGGCCAATTGGGTGAACAAAAACTGAATAAAACCAAAGCGCTGGCCATCCTGTCCTCCGATGCGCTGTCCTCCGTTGCCTACGGTCCCGAGCAAATTTTGCTCGTGCTGGTAACGGTCAGCGCAGTAGCCTTCTGGTACACGATCCCGATCGGTATCGGCATTCTGATTTTGCTGCTGGCCCTCATTTTATCGTACAGGCAGATTATCTTTGCTTATCCCCACGGCGGTGGAGCGTATGTCGTTTCCAAAAAGAACCTGGGGATCAATCCAGGACTGATTGCCGGCGGCTCGCTGCTGGTCGATTATATTTTGACGGTGGCGGTCAGCGTGTCGTCCGGGACGGATGCCATTACGTCGGCGTTTCCCGGCCTTCACCCGTACAACGTGGTCATCGCCTGTGCGCTGGTCATTCTGATTACCATTCTGAACCTGCGCGGGATTACCGAATCGGCTTCAATTCTGGCGTATCCGGTTTACCTGTTCGTACTCGCGCTATTCATTCTTATCGGGGTAGGCTTGTACAAAATCGCAACCGGACAGGTGCCGCCAACCCTGCACGCGCCAATAGGCACGCCGGTAGCAGGGATCTCCCTGTTTCTGCTGCTGCGGGCTTTTGCTTCAGGGAGCTCGGCGCTCACCGGGGTGGAGGCCATCTCCAATGCCATTCCGAACTTTCGCGACCCGGCGCCGAATAATGCCTCCAAAACCTTGATGGCGATGGGTACGCTGCTGGCAATCCTGTTCGCCGGCATCGTCTTTCTCGCTTACTATTACGGGATCGTACCGAATGATAAAGAAACGGTCGTATCCCAAATCGCCTCCACCACCTTTGGGAGGAGCTTCCTGTATTATTTTATCCAGGCGACAACTGCCCTTATTCTCGTTCTTGCGGCTAATACCGGCTATTCCGCCTTTCCGCTGCTTGCCGTCAACCTGGCCAAGGATAAATACATCGCCCGGATGTTTACCGTTCGCGGAGACCGCCTCGGGTATTCCAACGGCATTATGTTTCTGGCCACGGCATCGATCATTCTGATCATCGCCTTCAAGGGGCGCACGGAGCATTTAATCCCGCTATATGCGGTGGGGGTATTCATTCCGTTTACGCTGGCCCAGACGGGGATGCTGGTCAAATGGATTCGTGAAAAGCCGAAAGGCTGGCTGGGCAAGCTGATCATCAACTTTGTGGGGGCGCTGATCAGCTTCACGGTCATGATGATTTTCTTTATTACCAAGTTTGGCCAGGTGTGGCCTGTGCTGATTTTTCTGCCGCTGATCGTTTATATATTTCATGCGGTCAAAAGGCACTACGAGGCCGTCGGCGACCAGCTGCGGATTACGACCTGCGAGCCGGCCGTTCCCGTCGAGGGTAATGTGATGATCGTACCCGTCGCCGGGATCACCCATGTGGTGGAGAACTCGATCAATTACGCCAAGTCGCTGTCGCCCGACCAGATCATCGCTGTTTATGTTGCCTATGACCGGGAATCGGAGCGGAAGATGGAGGAGAAGTGGAAGCAGTGGCAGCCCGACATTCGGCTGGTGACGCTGTTGTCGCCATACCGCAGCATTATCCAGCCGCTGACGAAATTCGTGGATACCGTGGAGTACAAAGCTTCAGAGTCGCACTACCGGGTGACGGTGCTTATCCCGCAGTTTATTCCCAAGAAGAGCTGGCACAACATTTTGCATAACCAGTCGAGTCTGCTGATCCGTGCCTTTTTGCTTTACCGGAAAAATATCATCGTCACCACGGTGCCGTACCATTTGAAAAAGTAGCCGGTTCACCCGTTACACAAAAGAAGCTGCCGACCGGGTTCTTCCGGTGCGGCAGCTTCTTCCTCGAAGATCAGTAGATGCGAAACGATACTGCATTCGTGATTTGAGCCTTGATCGCCTTGCCTATTGGGCTTACTTCCAATCCTGCACCCGCCAGATGTCTGTGACCCAGTCTTCGTAGAAGGCGGGTTCGTGGGACACCAGCAGCACAGTGCCGGGGTAGGCGGCCAGTGCCTTCTGCAGAGACTCCTTCGCGCGGACGTCTAAATGGTTCGTCGGTTCATCCAGAACGAGCAGATTGCTCCGGGTAAGCATTAGCTCGGCGAGCCGGGCCTTGGCCTGCTCTCCTCCGCTCAGCGTCCGCATGGGCTTGCGGATATGATCGGCGCTCAGGCTGGCCATGGCCAGCGTGCGGCGGATCTCCTTCTCCGTCAAATCCGGACGCAAGGACCAGATATACCGCAGCGGCGTGTCCGAAGACGGGGTGTCTTCCTGCTGGTAATAAGCGGTCCGGACCGTGTTCTGAACGGTTACGGCGCCGCCCAGTGCGTTGATACCGCCGAGCAGAGTCTTCAGCAGCGTGGACTTGCCGGCGCCGTTCTCCCCGATGATGGCGATTTTGTCACCGCCCTTGACAGTAAGGTCAAGTGGCCGGAACAGCGGCACCGCGTATCCCGCCTGAAGCCGTCTGGCCTCGATCAGCACCGAGCCGCTGAGGTTTCCTTCCGCCCGGAACTCAAAGCGGGGCGCCGGGCCTTCGATGTGGAAATCATATCGACTGTTCTCGAGATGGCTAAAAAAAGGGCAGACTTCTCCCGTATCAAGCCAAATCTCTTCTAAGAACAGTAGACAAAATTTCCATTACCTTTCCACCTCATTCAAGTTTATCGTTACGCCACACAGTATAAGCGAGGCTTCCTGCAGTTGTCAATCGGACACCTGCCCGGGATAGCTTAGCTCTTCCACCCGCCGCAGGCGGTTAAGAATCCTTTGCCCGGAGATATCTTTACAAGGCTGATATGAGAATTTATAATGTCGATGTATGTGCAGAAGTTCGAAAGGGGAATCCATAAGTGGCAGTTGTTTGCTTGTAGCCGGCAAAAGTGCAAAAATTTCGTGAGTTCGTTCACGGGATACGTATGCCCTTTTGACCTAATACAAGGAACTTCTCGCATCGTATTTTTTTCGATACCGACGGAGTGCCTTATTTGAGGTACTCCGTTTTTTGGTGAAATGAGGAGGAAAACACATGCTAACGCCATTTATGGAAAACCACGAATATAATTTGATCAAGCGCCTGGTGGGGCGCCTCGAATATAACATCAAGACCACAGCCGACCAGAAAGTCATATCCGCGATCCGGCACACGACTTGGACCCGGGTCATAGAGATGTTCCCTGCTGCGACGGAGGAGCAGAAGCGGTTCTTCGACCGGATTCCGACGCTAAACCGTGCCGAAGAATTCCATGCTTTTTTGAGCGAGCTGGAGCAATACGTTACGGCCTTTCCGCAGGTAACGGAACAGCAGCTGAAGAAGCTTTATCCCAAAGTTAAAAAGCTGAAGCTTCCACTGTTGGCCGAGCTCGATTTCCGCTTCCTGACCTATATCGGCTGGACCGACATTTCAACGAATAAACTGTTCATCGTCTACAACCTGGACGGGAAAATGACAGGCATTGAGGGCCGGTTCACCCCTACGAACAAGAAGGGGGTTTGCTGCCTCTGCAACAAGCATGAAGAGGTGGCCTTCGTGACCGCGCAGACGAAAGCCAAAGGTTCGGCACTGGATCATTTCGGGCGGGTCGGAAATTATATGTGTATCGACAGCGCCAAGTGCAACCAGAATATTACCGATGTGTTTCAACTGGAACGGTTTATGAAGGATGTCTTGAACTAACATGCTGACCATGCATAAAATTCAGAAGAACCCGGGTTGATTCCGGGAGAAATACAGCGGGCAGGCCGAGGTGGCCTTGCCCGTTTTTATTTTCCCTTTGAGCTATCAGGAGACGGTTTAGTGAATCAGCACAGGCGAAGGCGTCTGGATATACTCGGCGAACCGGATACCTTCCGCCTTCAATTGCTCCTGGCTGGCCCGGTTGGCTCCCGGTTTCTCGACCCGCTCGATCCGGCTCAGCATTTTCTCGCGGCTCTTGGCCTGCTTCGCCTTGCGGACCCGGTTGATATTAATAAAGGATTCCAGCCGTTCGATCTCCCGGGTCTGCCGCTCATAGGCGGCCTCCTGCTGCTTCTGGGCGAGCGCATACTGCTTCTGGAACGCGGCATAGCTGCCTGTATAGCGTTTCAAGGTCTGATGGGCCAGATGAAAAATCACGTTCGTGATTTCGTTCAGGAAATGCTCGTCATGCGACACAACGATAAAGGCGTGCGGGTACTTTTTCAAGTAGCCGGTCAGCCACTCGATATGCACTGCGTCCAGGTAGTTGGTCGGTTCGTCGAGCAGCAGCACATCGGGCTCCTCCAGCAGCAGCTTGGCAAGCAGCAGCTTCGTCTTCTGGCCGCCGCTTAAGCGGCTTACGTCGGTGTCCAGGCCGATCTCGGCAAGACCCAGCCCACGGGCCACGTCCTCAATTTTGGCGGAAATGGCGTAGAACCCGGCCTGCTCCAGCCCATCCTGCAGCTCGCCGTAGCGCCTGAGCATCGCGTCAAGCCCGTCTCCCGCCTCACCGAATCGGGCCGCGATTTCATTCATTTCGCGTTCCATATCAAACAAGTGCTGAAAGGCCCGCTCCAAATACCGCAGGACCGTCATTCCTTCTTGCAGCGAGATGTGCTGCTCCAGGAAGCCGACCTTGGCGCGCGGCGACCACTCGATCCGTCCTTCCTCCGGCAGCAGGCTTCCGGTCAGCAGGCGGAACAGTGTCGACTTGCCGGCGCCGTTCATGCCCACCAGTCCGGCATGCTCGCCCGGCAGCAGGCGGAACTCAATATGCCGAAAAGTAACTTGATCTCCGTACATATGCGTAAGATTTGTGACATTTAATATGCTCATGGTTCTCTCTCCTTAGGTTTCATTGATTACGAACAAATGAAGCCATCAGGAGGACAGCGAAATGACGTGACGATCCGGTTGTAAATACTGCAAGATACTCCGTCCCTAGGGGTCTGTACCTGGTGATTAGGTATCCTACAGCCCCGCTTTAATATACAGAAAGCGGGTAAGGTGAACACACCCTACCCGCTTACATGCCAAAGCTGGAAAAGATGTCATCGTACACCACGAACGGGGGAAGGAAGGTACCGTGGCAGTGGGCAATCGTAAGGTGGATCGGTTTTAACAGCTCGCTGATCGTAAACCAGTTGTCTCCTCCGGCCTGAAATGACTTATCTGTGCCGCCCGCGGTAGTGACGACGATGAATTCTTTGCCCTTTAAATGCTCGCCTCCGGGGCCGTAAGCCCAGCCGGATGTCAGCACATCGTCAAACCATTTTTTGAGAAGGGGCGGTGAGCTGTACCAATAAAAAGGGAACTGGAGAATAATCCGGTCGTAAGCAAGCAGCAGCTGCTTCTCCCGGTCCGCATCGATCTGCCAATCCGGATATTCCTGATACAGATCGCGGACGTGGATATCGGTATGCTTCGGCAGCGCTTCGAGAAGCGCATGGTTCGCTCTGGACTTGGACAGATCCGGGTGGGATACAATGACCATGGTTTTCATTTCAAATCATCCTTTCGGGCGGTATGCGTTATGAGTGTTGCACCTCCAGTATGGTTCAGGGCCGATACTCTTGAAAAGTACGCAGTTTTAACAGACTAAGTCTTGCAAACCGTACTCTGGATCAGGAGAGCGTATTGCCGAGTAGTACGAAAAATCATACTATGTACGATTCAAAAGAGTACTGTCACCATTCCGTGTACTCTGGTACAATGGCAGCAAAGACAGCACTGCCGCTTCGGTGGGAAAGGGGAGGGCTAGCGAGATGAGTAAGGACCACGGGACGGGAAACACGGGAGGAATCATCACGACGCTGCAGGCGATCGGAGGCAAGTGGAAGCCGCTCATTTTGTTTATACTGCTGCACCAGGGGACGAGACGGTTCGGGGAGCTGCGCAGACAACTTCCCCATATTACACAGGGCATGCTGACCAACCAATTGCGTGAGCTTGAGCAGGATGGATTGATCCACCGGAAGGTATATCAGGAGGTTCCTCCCAAGGTAGAATACTCCTTGACGGAACATGGGGAGTCGCTGAGATCCGTGCTCCACGATATGTGCAGCTGGGGTTTTGAGCATATGGAATTCAAGGCGAATGCCGCCAAGGAGGATACCGCCTCCGAAGCGGGCGGAAATATGTAAGGGAGGGCCTGAGGGCCCTCCCTTACTGTATATTGGACGTCACTCTTCAAATGTCAGGTTAGACGGCTCGTCCCGGAGCTCGTAGACGATCTCCAAATTCGTGGTGGGTACGCTCTCGTCAACCTCTTCAAACCGGAAGCTGTCCACCCATACCTGCCCCGGTCCCATCAGCAGCACGCCGAGCGAAATCGTCGCGGCATTGTCCGGTACATCAAGCACGATGGCGTAGTGGTTCCAATGCGTGTCGCCCACAATTCGGCGGTTGTTCATATTGTCAAACCGAAGCACGTCCTCGGCTTGATTATCGACCCGCATCCACAATCCGCAGAACTCGGTAACCCCTTCCGTCCGGACGAAGCCGGAGAAGCGCATTCTGCGTTTCAGGTACCGATCAGCTTTAAATTGCTGCATCATCGTGGCGAACACGTTCGGGCCTTCCGGGGTGACGGCTTTCAAATAACCCGAGGCGTTCCCTTGATGGACGTTGTGACGGTCCAGGCCGATTTCATACTGATGCGGGTGGCTGCCGCTCAGCATCCAGCCTTTTACCAGCGATTCCTCAATCATGTTCATTTCTCCTCCTTGAGCGGCATGGGTCTGGGTATGAAGACTGAACATCTTCCGGTATCGCCCTGGCGGCATGCCGTACATTTTTTTAAAGGCGCGGGTAAACGCCTCCTGGCTCTCAAAATGGCATTGCAGCGAAATGCCGATGATCGGCTCCTCCGAGTACAGGAGCATCCGCGAGGCGAGACACAGCCGGCGGCTTCGCAAATATTCGGCGATGCTCAGCCCGGTCTCCCTGCGAAACAAACGGTGAAAATGGAACGGCGAGAATCCGGCCTCCGCCGCAATCTGCTCAAGTGTCAGCGGTTCGTGAAGCTGTTCCTCCATGAACCGGATGCTGTGTTGAATCCGATTTGAATACACCAGCGTGCCCCTCCTTTGATATCAGCATAGCAGATGGGAGAGGGTGCGTTTTGACCGTTCTTGCTAACATGCGAAAAAGCCCGGGATGGGCAGGCCATTCGGGCTGGAATATGGGAGGCATGGGCGGAATCGTCGGGTGCGAACGGGAAAGTTGCGGGGCGGTTTCCACGTGGTGAATAAATTCGGTCATTAAGGGCCGTCGCGCTCCCCTTTGTTCAAAGAAGACACACCACAGCAACCACTAGCTAGGCTTCGGTGTTAGAGCTCGGAAAGGTTGAAGTGGACTTCCCGGTTTGGGCAATCCGCTGCGGCGAAATCCAGCAGGCGGCGGCCCTCGTTGGCCAATGCCTCCTGATCGGCGCCCGAGATAGGCTCAAACAGCTTGATCACGAGCTCGGCGGACTGCTTGTTCCGCTCCAGGCTCCACATGCCGCAAACGAAGCCGTCGACGAGCACCGCTGCCCGGATGATGCCGTTTATCGTAAATATTCGGCGGCGGTAGCTCTCATCCATAATCCGGGAGCGGTCGGCGAAGGAGAGAAGCATGTTGTCGAATTCGCCGAGAAGGCGCGGAGGTGCGGGTGTATCCTCCGCCGGCAGGGGGGCGTCCGCCAGGTCGTACAGCAGGACGCCCTTTTCATCCAGGAAGGTCCGCAGACACGGCTCGAGCCGGCGGATGACGTCGCTCAGCCGTGTCAGTCCGGACCAGACCTGGATGTCCTTGACCGAGGCCGGACCGAAGGCGGCCAGGTAACGCAGTACCAGCTCCTCGAGTCCGGAGCTGGAAGCTGCCGCGGGCGGGCAGCCCAGCCACGCCTCCGCGGTGGTGTGCAGGGCCTGGCCGCTGGCGCCCCACAGGCCCCTTGGGGGCACCTGCACGAGCGGCACGAGCGTGCGCACCGTGTTGGCGAGCGCGGCCGGGCTGCGGTCCGGCCAGCGCTCCTGCAAGCGGGCGCCGAGCTCGCCATAGGCCAGCGGGGCCTCCTCCACGAGGGCCCGGCCTGCTGCGGCGACCGCGCCGGTATCCAGGCCGGCCAGCTCCTTGCCGTAGCCTCCCTTCAGGCCGCGGTCCAACGCGGGCTGAATGACCGGGCGCAGCGCCAGGGCGTCCTCGGCCGTCACGAGGTGGATCGTCGACCGCATGATCGCGATGCGCACGGCCTGGCGCGTCTCGATCAGCCGGGACAGCTCCTCGTGCCGGAAGCCGGCCAGCCGGGCCAACAGGCCGTAATACGGCGGGGTCGGAGCCTGGGCCTGCATGCCGGCCAGATGCCGCAGCGCGTCAAGCACCGGCATCTCTGCCCGGCGCAGCAGGAGCTGCCGTTCGAGCAGTGCCCGGTTCAAGGCTCGGCGGCTGAGCACCGTGGGAACATTTTTCGTAAAAGGGGATGTATCGGTTGACTTGGGCATCGGCTCGGTCACGACGGCAGCGCCTCCTTAAGGTTCATGGTCTATACGATCTTATAACTTCAGTATAGCCATCAACGTTGACAACAATATGTCAGGGTTTGGAGAGTACGGTCAAAGGAATTTGTGATCCTCGTCCCGGGGATCGCTGTGGGTTTTCGGGACGGAAGCCAAAATACGGAGCATGGTGGAAATCCAATAGTGCAGCAGGCCGGGAACTGAGAAGAGCAGAATCAGCGGCGGCCGGGCCGATATGCTTTTATGATTCAGATAGAATAGCAATAGGCAGGACACCAGAACATACCATACAAGCGGCAGTACTCCAGGCCGCGGCTTCCAATAAGCTGCAACTAACCTGGAAACGGCTTGCAGAAGCAGCGAGTAGCACAACATCGAAACGGTAGGGAGAAACAGCATGACTGTGACGATATCCTGGAACAAGGGAAACTCTTGCCCCGGACCGTACCATGGCCAGAAGGCAAGCAGGCTGAAAGCGCACCAGACGACAGAAAGGCTTGTCCACAGAACATAACAAACCCTAAAAATATAAATCCCTCCCGATTTAGGAAATGGGGCAGAGAATGATCTGAACTGTCCAATTATTGGTACTTTTGGGGCAGATGTCTCCACATTAACACGCTATTGGGGAGTGATGCAAAAGGCAGTGGAGTTCAATTCCAGCGTTCCTTTAAAGCTGGTATATTGCCGATAAACCTGAAATCACGCAATGAACAAAAGGACTTGCAGTATATCGCAGTGCAGTGGGTGAGGCGCTGTCTGCGTAGAGAACGATGCGGTATAATTGGAAAATAGTGGAAAATGGGATTCCATTGACCGGGAGCTGTCACTAATCAAAAACTACGGCGACCCAACATTCAGATGATGGGTACGGACATTGGGAATCTGCTTGAATGAAAGGGGCGATACCTTGAAAATAGGCCAGCTATCCAAAGCGACCGGTGCCAGCACTCGATCGATCAGATATTACGAAAAGAAAAATCTGTTGACAGCAAAACGTATGGATAATGATTATCGTGAATTCGACGAATCTGATGTTAAACGGATCAAAACGATACAGATTTATTTAGACATCGGTCTGTCGACGAGGGAAATTAATGGAATATTGAACTGTCCTGAGAATTATGATGCTTACGACAGCGATGATTTCTGTGAGGAATTGCTCGGTGCCTATGAGGAAAAACATGCAGAAATCTTACAGCAAATTCAAACGCTGACTGTAGCACAACAAAAATTGGAACAGCGTATTGAACAAATGAGACGCCAGAGAACGTTGAAAGGAACAGTGAGCAACTCAGCCGAGCAATCAAACGAATCTTCATGAACAAAAAGGTTTAAGGAAGTGCCGATTTACAATATGGATAAACGGCTGGCGTGTACAAGATGGATGAGTGAACGATAGATATTAAGCACACAAAAATGTACCGGCTGCATTCGTGTTCAGGCTTTGATTTATTTAGCAAAAAGAACAGCGGGGAAGCCGAGCTTCTCCGCTGTTCTTTTTATAATATCAAAGTATAAACTCCAGAGCCATGGCTTCCTGATATTGCAAGAAAAATTACCTTTTAACGTGGTCTGTCTTCTTTGAAGGTACGTCGATTGACGTTTTTCTTATGGAAGTTGTAATTAAACGAGCGCTTTAACGGCAGCAACTGCATTTTCGTAGTTAGGGTGCTCTGTCATTTCGCCTACATACTCAACGTATTGAACGGTATTGTCAGCATCGATTACAAAAACGGATCTCATCAGCAATTGAATTTCCTTAATGAGAACGCCGTATGATTGGCCAAAGTTGCGGTCTTTATAATCGGATAAGATGATTACATTGTCAATGCCTTCAGCACTGCTCCAACGGGATTGTGCAAAAGGAAGATCCACGCTGACGGTCAGGACAACCACGTTATCGCCAAGCTTTGCGGCTTCCTCGTCAAAACGCCGGGTTTGAGCGTCGCATACACCTGTATGGTCCAGGGAAGGAACGACACTGATTAGTTTGACTTTCCCGGCATAATCAGCCAGAGATGCTTGCTCTAACAAATTTTTGCTAACTTTGAAGTCAGGGGCTTTGTCGCCGACCTTCAGTTCAGGTCCTAATAAAGTAAGCGGGTTGCCTTGAGCTGTTGCTACACCGGTACGCTCTTGTGCCATTGTACACGGCCCTCCTTATTTTTTTAATGGATATAATGGGAATTTGGCTAAGATTAGTTGTAAGCTTTTTTTAAAAGGAACTTTGTAAACGGGCCTTTTAACAGCAGCAACTGCATTTTCGCAGTTAGGATGCTCTGTCATTTCGCCCCAATATCCAACGTATTGTACGGTATTGTCAGCATTGATTACAAAGTTGGATTTCATCAACATTTGGATATTTCTTTAATGAGCCGTCGTAAATGCTCGAGCTTAAGCTTTAGGCACCTGCATTCCGATCTCTCTGCTGCCGCTCTTCGCGACTGGGGCCGTAAACGCCAGGTACCACCAATCCGGCTTGACGCATGAGCACGAACATTTGTCCACGATGATGGGCCTGGTGCTGAATCAGCAAACGTAACACTGCAGAAATTGGTAGCACAATCGTGCCCCACATATTCCGGGTTTCGCTTAACGTCACATCGTTCCATTGCGTCTGCAGCGCATCCAGCATCGCACGGCTCGTCCGATCATAGGCCTCTGTGATGGAAGCCGCCGATGTTGGTTGATCGCTATCATTTCCTTGATCTTGGAATTCCAGCCAATTTCCTTCCGCATGGAATTCCAGCCCCGCTGCGGACAAAAAGTAATGAACCGATAGTGTTATATGCCACGCCAGTTTCCCCAAAGTGAAATGATCTGGAGCCACTTGTTGCTGAAGAGACTCGTTCGTCAGGACTTGGAGGACCTTCTGTGTGAGGGCCGCTTCCATTTTCCACTCATCGATAAATTGATGCAAACTAGTAAACATGTGCTAATCACCCTGCTTTTTATTGAATTTGGAAACTTATTACCGCTCCGTGATCGGCAAACGCTTCTGCGGTAGCGGTGCCATGGCCGCGTGAGCCGCCAGCAATGAGGACGACCTTAAATTTCTGCATGAAAAGAACCTCCTTGTACGTGGCGGACGCCCTGGCCCGGGGATCTTCTGTACGGCCACATAATCCAGCACACAGATCACTACCACCGGACTCGCCGCAATCGCTTCGGTCACTGTGTTCGCGGCCTCCGTCCCCTGTTCCATAAGCGGAACTGCTTTGCTGTCAGTTCGCTTCCAGACGGTTGTCTGTTGACCTTTTCTTCAAGAACGGTTGGGCAAGTGCGGACCCCATCATCCGGCTGTGTTTCATTTATGTCCTATCTAATCTCACTTATCCCATTTTGTTCATTTGGATATCTCATCTCCTTTCTCCTTTATCTTAAAAGGTTGACACAGTGTCAAAGTCAATGCATACTTTCGTATTTTTCTGAGGTCTGGCAAATGCGCGCCTTTGGCTTGACGCTGCAGGGCGGATTATCACAATGGGATGCTCCTAGCTGAGGCTTGCAGCGGGTTATACCAGTTATTTACAAGGCCGGGTGAAGGCTCTACAATGAGTGCAACAACATGTTAGCGGGTTAACATCTACCTGGCTGATTCGCAGCAATGGATGCTCGATCGGCCGGGACAGGCGAATTAGCCAATTTTTACATTGCGAGGAGC
>NZ_PCZT01000023.1:201966-214906 GCF_002968895.1 Paenibacillus sp. AR247
CGGATGATGCAGCGAAGCCCGTGGGATTGACCGCCGCTGCCGGGTTTCAGGTCGGCGTCCGGAGAACGTTTCCGGGTAGTCACGGGAGGCGGCGTGGTCGCTGCTGATTCCCCGAGGGTATGATGGTATGGCTTGGGAAACTTCCGGCCCTTGAATTCAAACCGGGAACTACGTATACGTCCAAGGAAGGAAACCACGGCGAGATTCGGGTCGTCAAACCCGGGGAGCAAATCCGCTTGACCTGGCAGCGGCCCGGCTGGCCCCATCCTTCCACGGTCCAGATCCGCTTGCTGGAGGCCAAGACCGGAACGACGATCAGCTTCCATCAGGAAAAGCTGACGGATATCCAGCAGCGTGAGCAGATGAAGGCATATTGGGAGGAGGCAGCGGACCACATCCGGCAGCAGCTGGCTGCAGACTGATCGAAAGCATGGCCTCAACGAATGGATCATTGAGTAAAACTCCGCCACTTGAATCGCTTGATTGAATCGAAGGAGCCGTAAGGCCGGTAAGACGACTTGAAGAGTTGATTTCCTCCTCCTCTGCGGCTTACTATAATAACTTCAGGAGGAGGTCTGCCGATGGCTGAACTGAAGGCAGTATACAATGAGGAATTTTTGCGCGGATTCGGGGCGAAGGTTCATACGGCCCACGCCGCGTTTGATACAGATAAGTTTGTCAAAGACGTCATGGACGACACATGGGAGGAACTTGAGCTGAAAGCCCGTATGCGGCGGATCAGCTCAAAGTTGGGCGATCACTTGCCCGCCCGATATGAAGAGGCGCTGGAGGTGCTCTTCGCGATCGACGAGCACTGTGCGGGGTTTCCGTACCTGTTCTTTCCCGATTTCGTGGAAGTGTTCGGGCAGGCGCCGGAGCAATGGGACCTTTCAATGAAGGCCCTCGAGCGCTTCACGTCCAAATCGTCGGCGGAGTTTGCCGTCAGGCCTTTTCTGCTGCGGGACCCGGAACGGATGATGCGCCAGATGACGGCTTGGGCGCAGCATCCGGACGAGCATGTCCGGCGTCTGGCCAGCGAAGGCAGCCGGCCGCGGCTGCCGTGGGGACAGGCCCTGCCGATGTTCAAGAAGGACCCGGCGCCGGTGCTGCCCGTGCTGGAGCTGCTGAAGCAGGACCCGTCGCTCTATGTCCGCAAGAGCGTCGCCAACAACCTGAATGACATCGCAAAGGACCATTCTGACGTGGTGCTGGAGACGGCGCGGCGCTGGAAAGGTACTCATCCGCATACCGATTGGATTATCCGCCACGGCTGCCGGACCTTGATCAAGAAGTCCCATCCGGAAGCGATGGCTCTGTTCGGTTATGCGGAGTCATCCGCGGAGGAACCGCTGGCGTCCGCCGCTTCGCTGACGGTAGAGCCGTCCGAAGTCGCGGTCGGGGGAAGCACAGAGCTTCACTACGAAATCCGCGTGCGGGACGGGCAGCCGGCCCATATCCGGGTGGAATACGGGATCGACTTTGTCAAAGCCCGCGGCAAAATATCCCGCAAAGCGTTTTTGCTGTCGGATAAGACCGTACCCGGAGGCTCCCGCCTGTCGGGGACGCGAACCCATTCCTGGGCCGATCTGACGACGCGCCGCCATTATCCGGGCGAGCACCGGATCGTGCTACTGGTCAACGGCCGGGAGGCGGCCTCCGCCAGCCTCATGCTTACGGGCAGAGGCGGGGAGCAGCAGGCATAGGCGAAGCATGCGAAGAAAAAGCAAACAGGAGTACCCGAGCGGTCTTTGAACCAGCAAGGGGACTCCTGTTTTTCGTTATCGGCGTACTTTAATCTAGCAGGGGACACTCCGAATCAGTACTGCCGCTGGTTTGAAAGAAACTGCTTCTCATGCTGAAGCAGCCAGCTTTTACGCGTCAGTCCACCGCCGTAACCGCCCAAGTCGCCGCTCGCGTTGATGACGCGGTGACAGGGGATGACAAGGGCGAGCTGGTTGGCGCCGTTAGCCTGGGCCACGGCCCGGAAGGCCTTCGGTTTGCCGAGAGCCCCGGCCAGCCCGGAGTAGGAACGGGTCTCGCCCGGCGGAATTTGCACCAGCTGCGCCCAGACCGACTTCTGGAACGGAGAGCCGATCAGATGCAGCGGCGTGGTGAATACGGACAGCCTCCCGTCAAAATAAGCCGTCAGCTCCTGCTCGATGGAGCGTATAGGAGCGGTGACGCCCGGGATGATCGCCGATTTCGTCCGCTGGCGCAGCCGCTCCACTTCGCGCTCGAGGCCCCGCCGGTCCACAAACTCTAGCAGATACAGCGCCTCCTCGTCGGCGATTGCGACCATCGGGCCGAGGCGCGTATCGATCCATGCCGCGCGCAGGATGCGGCTGGCTGCGGATTTCGCCGGAGCCGCCCCCATGATGCGGGAGAAGGCGTCCCGGAATCCGCTTCCGGATTCATACCCGCTCGACAGCTGGGCGTCGATCACCGCCTGGCCGGACCGGATCTGCTTGAATGCCAGCCCCATGCGGCGGGCGCGGGCATACTCCACAAAGGTCATGCCAAACCGTTTTTGAACTGCCTCCGCGCCGTCGAGGCATCGATGTCGAGCTCATCAAAGTCCTGTTCCTTCCACCGTTTTTCCGGATGGGTCTCGACGGCTTCGACCAGTTTCTGGACGACCGGCGAAACGTGATTCGGATGGGACAGCGGACGGCAGCGCTGGCAGGGCCGGAAAGAAGCGAGCAGCGCCTCCTGCGCGGTCTCGTAAAACTCACAGTTTTCATATTTGGGCTTTCTGGCCGGGCACGTCGGGCGGCAGAACACTCCCGTCGTTTTGACCCCGACATAGAAAATCCCCTCGTATTCCGACTTTTTATCGAGCAGCGCCTGATAATACTCCATTTTATGTTCAGCCGTAATCATGACCGGCCTCCTTTTTTTCATCATCCTTTACTCTTATTATAGACCAGCCCTGCAGATCTCCGCCGCCGAAAATCGGGCACTGATTTTTAAATAATCGTTCTTTTTCAACAGGACGCCTTAATGGCGGAGCCAGCAGCCCCCTTCCGTGGCTAAATTCCCGCTGCATCCCTTGTTTTAACAAAAAAATTTGGGACAATAATAGACAGATTGCCTGCCGGATCTGGTAAAGTAGAGAGAGTATGCATTTTAAAGCTTTTGAAAAGAGGAAAAACGATGAACAAACCATCCATCTATGGATTAACGTTCGATCAGCTGTCTGCATGGCTGCTTGAATATGGACATAAACCATTCCGCGCCTCTCAGGTGTGGGACTATCTATATGTACAACGGGTCACCGATTTTGCCGATATGACGGATGCCAATCCGGACTGCGTGAAGCTGCTTGCGGAGCATTACGTTATCCAGACACTCGAAGAGCATGTGAAGCAGGAGTCGGCCGACGGGACGGTCAAGTTTCTGTTCCGATTGCAGGACGGCAATCTGATCGAAACGGTGCTGATGCGCCATAAGTTCGGCCTTTCCGTCTGCGTGACGACCCAGGTCGGCTGCAATATCGGCTGCAGCTTCTGCGCGAGCGGACTGCTGAAGAAAAGCCGGGACCTGTCCGCCGGGGAAGTTGTGGAGCAGCTCATGAAGGTGCAGCTGTTCCTGGACCAGAACAAGCCGGGCGACCTCGTCAGCCATATTGTCGTGATGGGCATCGGGGAGCCGTTTGATAATTTCGAGAACATGGTCGACTTCATCAATGTGGTCAAGGACCGCAAAGGGCTGGCGATTGCCGGGCGCCATATTACCGTATCGACCAGCGGGCTGGCTCCGAAGATCATGGAATTTGCCGACCGCGATTTGAAGGTGAACCTGGCCATTTCGCTGCATGCTCCGAACAATGAGCTGAGAACCCGGATTATGAAGATTAACAAGGCTTATCCGATTGAGGAAGTCTTGAGGGCCATGGATTACTATCTGGCCAAAACGAAGCGCAGAGTGACGCTCGAGTATATTTTGCTCAAGGACGTCAATGACGGCAGGGAACACGCGGCTGAATTGGCGGAGCTGATCGGTGACCGCAGACAGCTGGTCAACGTCAACCTGATCCCGTACAATCCGGTCGATGAGCACAGCCAATATCAGAGAAGCGCGCAGGAGTCGATCCTGGCTTTCTATGACACGCTCAAAAAGAACCGGGTCAGTGTCAGTGTCCGGCTGGAGCATGGAACCGATATCGACGCGGCCTGCGGACAGCTGCGGAGCAAGCAAATCCGCAAGGAAAATGGCAGAGGTGCGGGCCAGGCCAGCGCGGTAAACGGTTGAGGCCGGCATCCTGTTTTTCAGGGGATTCCCCCATTTTTTTAAACATGCATAACACGAAAAAGCCTGCAAATCTGCAGGCTTTTGTCATAATACCAGAAAGTATAAACTCCAGAGCCATGGCTTCCTGGTATTGCAAGAAAAATTACCTTTAAACGCGGTCTGTCTTCTTTGAAGGTACGTCGATTGACGTATTTCTTATGCCTAGGGGCATTTATACGAAACAGCCCTATTCTCAATCGGTTAGCCAGCCACAGCCACGATGAATACGACCCATCCCGCCAAAAAGGCCACCCCGCCGATCGGCGTAATCGCCCCCAGCTTGCGGATGCCGGTCACGCTCAGCGCATACAGGCTTCCCGAGAATAACAGAATTCCCGCAAACAGCAGCCATCCTGCGAGCTGGATGGTGCCCGCATGTGCGGCGGATGGGGCATAGAGGCCCATCAACAGCAGGCCAAGTCCGTGAGCCAAATGATATTGGACTCCGGTCTGATAGGTTTTCTGCCGGTTATCGTCGAGTCTTTCCTTCAGGGCGTGCGCCCCGAATGCGCCGATGGCCACGGCCAAAAACATCATGATTCCGCCCAGAATGAGCAGCGTGTTCACATCAATCACCTCTAAGCGTCATCATACGTTCTGGCGCGGCGGCCGTCAACGAGTTGGATTTGATCTGTTTTCTTAATAATGCCGGCGGATATGGTGATTCCGTTTTTTCTTCTTCACGAACTTGTTCATGCCGCTAGCGCCGGGTCCGCCGCCGACCGAGTCCTGCTGTCTGGTGCAGGGGCTGTCGATGGTGGAATTGGTGCCGCTCGTGCTGTGTGTGCCGGAGCCGCTGGCAATTTGGGTGGCGGCAGCTTCCTCGCTTCCCTCCGGCATTTGAACCCGCTGGTGATTCAGAACGAAGATGGCTTCCTTCTTCCGGCGGTGCGAGCGTTTCCGCTTACCGCGGCAGGCGTGGGCGGGCTCGCGGAGGATGCTGATGTTATCGGCGGTGCCCCCGGCTCCGACGCTGACCTGCTGGTCCGTATTCGGGGAACCGATGGCCGCGTTGCTTCCCGACGCGCTGCTGTGGCCTGCACCGCTGGCGATCTGCGTCGTATTCGGGGCGTTGGTGAATTGTTCGTTAATGACGAACACGAACTTATCGAACCTGCGGAGCGGAACCTTGGTCGTCAGCCGTTTTTCGCCTCGGACGATGCTGACGATGAGCTTGCCCTGTGACCGTGAACGAGAGTGCCTCTTCAGTCGTCTTGCCATATGCCGGCGGGCATAACCGCAACCGTGGCTTTTAAGATACCTCCTCATATCAACCATCCTTTGTCTCTGGTATGGTTCATCCTAGTGATGTTTGCCGGATTTTGTGAGGGACAACTGTCTCGTAGGGGCAAAAAATAGGGCGTTTTATATAGAATGAACTAAAGAAATGAATGTTATAGGACTCTATTGGGCTGTTATAACAGGAAGATCAAGCAAAACGTTAGTTCAATCGATTTTGCCGGATTTTACCCCTGATAGGTGATTAATGCTTCTGTCGGTGATAAAATATAGCAAAACCGTCCGGTCATAGAGAACGGCCTGCCGGAAGATCTGTAGCTGAACCGTTCCCGGCGTAAAGGTCCAGTCTGCCGGGGGTATCAAAGACACTTGTAAACGCTTTAATCATAAACCGTAGATTGCTTTGCCTAAAGCGCGGGCAGTCATACAGGAGAGGATGGGAATGCAATGCAGGTGAATCAAGTTCGCGAGTTGGCTGTGAAACTGAAAGAGAATATCGGGAGAGTCATTGTCGGCAAAGAGGGAGAAGTGGAGCTGCTGCTAACGGCCTTGCTTGCGTCAGGACATGTGCTGCTGGAGGATGTGCCGGGGACCGGTAAAACGCTGCTTGCCAAAAGTTTGGCGGCGTCCCTGTCGCTCAGCTTCCAACGGATTCAGTTTACCCCCGATCTGCTGCCGTCGGATTTGACGGGCATCCATTTCTACAACCAGAAGGACGGCGAGTTTCAGTTTCGCCCGGGTCCGCTGTTCTCGCGGATCGTGCTTGCGGATGAAATTAACCGGGCCACGCCCAGAACCCAGTCCAGCCTGCTGGAGTGTATGGAGGAGCGGCAGGTCAGCATTGATGGGCAGACGATGGCGCTGGAGCGGCCGTTTATGGTGCTGGCCACCCAGAACCCGGTCGACAACCAGGGCACGTTTCCGCTGCCCGAAGCCCAGATGGACCGCTTTATGATCCGCATGAAGCTGGGGTATCCATCCGCAGCGGAAGGGAAGGAGATCTTGAAGCGGACGCAGGGACCAGCCGGCTTAACCGCAGAGCGGGCCGAGCGCACAGCAACAGCCGACGAGGTGCTGGAAGCCCAGCAGCTGTGCACGCAGGTGAGCGTGAGCGAGGACTTGATGGGATACATCGTATCCCTGGCCGAAGCGACCCGTGTCCATGCTGAAGTGGCTCTTGGCATCAGCCCCCGCGGAACCCAGGCGCTGCTGCGCGCGGCGCAGGCTTATGCTGCGCTGAATGGACGGGAGTACGTACTTCCCGATGACATCAAGCATCTGCTGGAGCCGGTCTGCGCTCACAGACTGGTGCTCAAGAAGCGCTACGGCGGGCAGCATGAGGCCGCCCGGCGCATTCTGCTTGAGGTGCTGGATCAGATCGCAGTTCCCAGCGAAGCGGGACTGGAAAGCGGCGTGAGATAATGGCGATGCTGTGGCTGCTTCTGGCCTGCGGCGGCGTGTTGGTGCTGCAGGGCCTGGTCCTGGGCAGGGGATCGCTGCGGAAACTGACGTACGAGCGCCATTTCAGCACGGAAACCTGTTACGTGGGAGACCGGATCGAAATGGTCGAGGTGATCGAAAACGGCAAAATGTTTCCGGTGCCCTGGCTGCGCCTGGAAGCGATGCTTCCCTCGTCCCTGATGTTTAAGCGCAGCCGGGAAACCTCGATCAGCGAGGGGAATATTTATCAGAATCATACGAGTTTATTTATGCTCCGTCCCCGGACCCGGATTACCCGGACGCATCAAATCCAGTGTACCCGCCGGGGGATCTATCGGATGGACTCGGCCACGATGACCGGCGGGGACCTGTTTGCGGTCTACACCCCGTCACGGCAAATTACGCTCAGCAAACGGCTTGTCGTTTACCCGGAGCTGCTGGGCGATGACCGGCTGCCTTCCTCCTGGAAGACATGGCAGGGGGAGCTCGCGGTGCGGCGCTGGGTCGTTGAGGATCCATTCCTTATTACCGGAATCCGGGAATACGCCGCGGGAGATCCGATGAACCGGATCCACTGGAAAGCCACCGCCAGAACGGGCGAGCTTCAGGTGCACAAGCACGGCTATACCGCCGATCCGCGGGTCATGATCTGCCTGAACATCGAGGTGTCCGAGCAGATGTGGAACGTGGTGACCCGGCCGGAGATGGTCGAGGATGCGCTGTCCTATGCGGCCACCTGTGCTGCTTCGCTGATCCACCAGGGCATGGCCGCCGGTTTCACCCATAATGCGTCGGTTAATCCGGAGAGCCAGGCCATGCTCCGGCTCGATCCGGATTACGGCATGGCCCATTTGGAGAACCTGCCTGGAGGCCATGGCCGGTGTGGACATGAAGACGCGGATGCATTCCACGAAATGCTGCGTCTGGAAGCGGAGCGAGAGCGCTGGCGGCGGCGGTCCTGCTGCCCCTGGCCGTGTTCGGGCTGCGGCTCGCCGCGGCGCTGGCCGCTGTGGCTCTGCTGGCGGCTGCCATCCGCGGGCTGATCGCCGGGCGCAAGCAGTGGTGGAAGACAGCGGTGCAGCGGCTGCCGCTGATCGGCCTTGGCGCCTCGCTTGTGCTCTACATCACGGCCGGCCAGGTCAGCGCCCTTCATCCGCACCGCACGTCGCTGTACGTGATGGCGATGATTACGCTGTTCGCCCTCCTGCTGCGCATGAACGGCGAGCGGGTCCGGGACGCCTCGCACGCAGAGCAGGCCGACCGTCAGCTGTTCGGCCGGATCCTGACAGCAAACCGCTCGATGACGTGGATCGTCATTGCCGTTATCGCCCTGCTCAGCGGATGGAAGGGCCTTGGTGCGATCTTCCTCTTCCTGCGGGACGGTCTCCGGTCTCTCCTCCAGGGCTTGGGAGGAGACGGACAGTCTGTGGAACAGCCTCCCCAAGCACCGGCCGATCCGATGATGCCCGATCTGTCCGGAATGGATCAGGGTCCGGTGCAGCACCCGATGTGGCTGAAAGTCATAGGCTATGTCGTCCTGGGCATTCTTTGCCTGGCTGTTCTTGTTTTGCTGGGGATGCTGCTGTATAAGCTGTTCCGGCGCTGGCTTCCGGAGCGTATCCGAAGCTGGGTCCGGCGCCTCGCTTACCGGCTCGGGCTGCTGCGCCAGATCCGGCACATTTCCGAGGAGACGGCGGACTTCGTGGATGAGGTCGAGCGAATCGACCGCGTTGCCGCCAAGCCCCGCCGGTTCCGCCGCTTCCGCAAGGAACCGGATATCAGCGGCAGCGACCCGCGTCAGGCTTACGAGAGCCTGATCCGCCGTGCGGTCAAGAAAGGATTCGCGTTCCGGGCGAGCCGGACGCCTGCGGAGAACGGCGCCGAGCTTGCAGCGGGAGAGAGCTTTACCGGCATGGCGCCGGAAGCGGTCCATACGCTCATCGAGCGGTATAATGCCGTGCGGTACGGCGGGAAAAAGGAGCAGTAGAAGCCCTGCTCCGGCCAGCATGATGCCGTATACTTTTGGTCGTGAAGGTCCCCTAAAGGGGGCCTTTTTTGTGCTCTTGGACTTCCAATAGTTACGCCGAGGTAACTTCATTACGATAAAGTGCCTACTTACGCAAGCGAAATAGAGCCACTACAATGGGGTTGTGGTCCACGAACCAAATCGATCATAAAGGAGACAAACGTACTATGGAACTTCAACTGGCACTTGATCTTGTCGATATTCCCGGAGCCAAGGAAATCGTAAACGAGGTTGCTGAATATATAGACATCGTGGAAATCGGAACGCCGATCGTCATCAATGAGGGGCTTCGGGCGGTGAAAGAACTGAAAGAAGCCTTCCCTTCCCTGCGCGTGCTGGCCGATCTGAAAATCATGGACGCCGGCGGATACGAAGTCATGAAGGCATCCGAAGCCGGGGCGAGCATTATTACCGTTCTCGGCGTCTCAGACGATTCCACCATCCGCGGAGCTGTGGAAGAAGCTAGAAAGCAAAACACAAAAGTCATGGTCGATATGATCAATGTGAAGGATATTGAACAGCGCGCCAAGGAAATTGACCAAATGGGCGTGGATTATATCTGCGTGCATTCAGGGTACGATCATCAGGCTGCAGGCATCAGCTCCTTTGAAGATCTGCTGACGATCAAACGGGTGGTGAACCGCGCCAAAACGGCCATTGCCGGCGGGATCAAGCTGAGTACGCTTCCTCAGGTGATTGCGGCCGGCCCGGATCTGGTTATTGTGGGCGGGGGAATCACCGGTCAGGATGACAAGCGGGCTGCGGCATCGCAGATGAAGCAGCTGGTCAGTCAGGTCTAAGATGAACACGGCCGATTATGCTCTCGAAATTACGAAGGAGCTGCAGCGATCGATTGCCCGCATCTCGAATGGAGAAGCGGATCAGTTGGCTGCCATGATTCTTGAAGCCGGAAATGTGTTTAGTTGGCTGCCATGATTCTTGAAGCCGGAAATGTGTTTGTGGCGGGAGCCGGCAGGTCGGGCCTGATGGGCCGGGCGCTGGCCATGCGGTTAATGCATCTCGGAATTCCCGCATATGTGGTCGGCGAAACGGTGACACCGGGAATCGGCCCGGAGGACCTGCTTGTCATCGGGTCCGGGTCAGGCGAGACGCAAAGCTTGGTCACGATGGCGAGGAAAGCCAAGGAGATCGGAGCAGCGGTTGTCACCGCAACCATTTACCCGGATTCCACGCTGGGCCGGTTGTCCGATTTCCCGGTCTGTCTTCCGGGTACGCCGAAGGAACAGCAGGCAGCGGGCAGCGGAGAAAAGGTGACCATACAGCCGATGGGATCGCTGTTTGAGCAAACCTTGATCATTTTGTACGATGCCGTCGTTCTCCGCTTGATGGAGCAGCGGGGTCAAGATTCCTCCCAGATGTTCGGCAGACACGCCAACCTGGAGTAAAGCTTCACCTGAAAAAGATACCAATCCAAACAGGAGCCATCCCGGAGGTCGCAGACCGAGGGATGGTTCTTTTTTGCATCAAGCGAAAAAGCGAATCGTGTAGTATCCTATAAGAAGGAGGTGGCAGCGTGGCAACGGAAATTAAAGACCGTATCAATTTAAAAGAAATCAATTGCGCGAAGGAACTGACCCTTGCCGTGATCAGCGGCAAATGGAAGTTGATTATATTGTGGCATCTGGGGCTTGAGGGGACGAAGCGGTTTGGCGAGCTGAAGAAGCTGATCCCCAATGTGACCCAAAAAATGCTGACCAACCAGCTTCGGGAGCTGGAAGACGATCAGCTGATTTCGCGGAAGGTATATCCGGAGGTCCCTCCCCGGGTGGAGTATTCGCTGACCGAATACGGCCGCTCGTTGATGCCGGTGCTGAAGATGATGTACGACTGGGGCAGTCATTATGGGGACCGGGTCATTTGGAAGGACGATCATTAACAGGCCTGCATTCTCTTCATCGGAATGATTTTTTCACGTACTTAAAAAAATATGAAGTTCAATCCCTCGCAGAGTCCGAAGGCAGCTGAGTAAAAAGCCGCCGCTTTGCGGGGGTGTTTTTTTGTGACATTGCCTGTAAATGGGGTAATAATTAGAAATTGATTCCAATTTTGGCTGCTGTAGCTGCTGTAAAGGAAGGATGCTGATGAAAGACCAAACGCCGACACGACGCATTGAATCAGGCTATCTCATCCTTGTGTTGGTCATCATGATTCAGGAGCTGCTCATTTTTATCAAGGTATATGCAGATCAAGCCTATACCACTCAGGAGCTGCTGTTCAGTCTGGGGACATTGGCTGCGCTGCTGATCGGCTTCTTTATGCCGGTCGGCGTCACGGCGGTGGCCGTCTTCTTTTATCTTGTGAGTTATTTTGTGTGGCTGAACACTTATGCACATGTGGATATCTTATCTTTCTCATGGCTGCTGCTCGTTCCCGGGAGGATTTGAAGGACATGAGCCCGCAGCTGGACCTTGATACGTCTCTCGGGAACAAGCTGTCCCTGGAGGACGCCGTCATCAAACACTCCAATCTCGCCAAGCGTTATCCGCAGCGTTACGACTTCTGTATGGCGATGTTTAAAATCGAATTTTTGCCGCTCGTCAAAGAGTCGCTCGGTTCCAGGCGGTACGCCCGGCTGCTGCTCGAGTTATCGCACACGATCCAGAAGCAGATCCGCTACGAAGATTATAAATTTTTCATCGACCAAGGGCGCTTTGTGGTCTTGTATCCGATGACGAATCAGGAGCATTTGCAGCAGCTCACCGCCCGGATTAAGCAGGCTATGATGAATGTTGAAGCCGTCGACCGGAGCGGGAGCCCGCTGAAGCTCGTCGTCCGCACGGGGGCGCTCGTGTTCCAGCCGGAGCAGTTCAGCAAATATGAACATATCGACGCGGTCATTGCCGCATTGGAGCGCAATACGGAGACCGATCTGATCGGTGAGTATGTATAAGGAGAAAGGAGGGGCGCCCGCATGTCGTATGCCCAGTGGTTTATACCTGTATGTATCGGCGTCAGCGTCCTTTTTGCCGCAGCGGTGCTGGTGCTGACAATCACCACGCTGATGTTCCGGGCCAAAGTCAAGAAAAAATACGATCGGGGGAATTTCAGTGGCTGACGTCATCCTGCTCCTGTCGATCGTATCGATCTGGATCGCCGTACTGGAGTCGATTGTCATCATGTCCGGGGCGATCCGGTTTGTGTACAGGCAGAACCGGGGGGCTCTGGTGCGCAGCGGGCAATTGGACGATTTTCCGACCGTGACGGTC
Organism: Paenibacillus sp. AR247; assembly: GCF_002968895.1. Classification (NCBI taxonomy): domain Bacteria; kingdom Bacillati; phylum Bacillota; class Bacilli; order Caryophanales; family Paenibacillaceae; genus Paenibacillus; species Paenibacillus sp. AR247. The sequence continues at coordinate 214,189 of NZ_PCZT01000023.1, forward strand.
ATGGTCCCCGCCCATAATGAAGAGTTGGTCATTACCGCGACGGTGGAGCATATTCTGCAGCTGTACTATCCCCCGGACAAGGTCCAGATCATCGTGATCGCCGATAACTGCACCGACCGCACCGCGGACAAGCTGAAGGCACTGAAGGCCAGAACCAGCTATAAAGACAGGGACCTGCTCATTTTGGAAAGAACCGGCACCGGCGGGAAATCCGGAGCTCTAAATGATGCGCTGAAGGAAGCCACCGGCGATTGGATTTGCGTCTATGACGCCGATGCCGCACCCGAGCACAACGCCCTCTACTTTCTGATTCAGAAAGCCATGGAGCAGCCTGAGCGCTACGGTGCGGTGTTCGGACGCAACAAAGCGCGCAACCGCGGGCAGAACCTGCTGTCGCAATTCATCAACCTGGAGCTGATCACGATTCAACGGGTGCATCATACCGGTCTGTGGGAGCTGTTCGGTCTGGGAACGATCCCCGGGACCAATTTTATCGTCAAACGCTCGCTTATGGAGGATATCGGGGGATGGGATGAGCACGCCATCACGGAAGACACGGCGGTGTCCTTCGAAATTTTGGGGCGCGGCCAGCTGATCGCACTCGCACCGCAGGCCGAAGCCTATCAGCAGGAGCCGGAAAGGCTCGACGTCTACATGAAGCAGCGCCAGCGCTGGGCCAAAGGCAATTACAAGGTGGTCGTGGACAATATCCACCAGC
>NZ_PCZT01000023.1:215006-217676 GCF_002968895.1 Paenibacillus sp. AR247
AANCTTTTTCGTTGATCACTTGCTTGAGTCCAGTGACCGTTTGCGATCAATGAAATAATCTCAGGGAAAATGTGGCGGTAGGCCAGGATGGCGGTAACGCTCGCTTCCTTCACCATCAGCTGCATCAGATCAATGCTGGCCGGTTTGGCGAACGCCGCGATCACGACAACCTCGCCGCCCTTCTTGACCGTGTTCACGGCATTGGTGAACGTCGGCTGGGCGCCTGCCGCTTCAAAGGCCACGTCCACGCCGGTGCCGGTCAAGGCGAGGATTTCCTCCTCGGTGTTCTGGCGGGCCCCGTTAATGATCGCCGTCGCACCGATCTCCTGAGCCTTTGCCAGCCGCTCATCCGAGACGTCCACCGCGATGATTTGGGCTGCGCCGGCGGCCTTGGCGGACAGAATGGTAAGGAGCCCGATCGGCCCGACACCGAACACGGCCACCTTGTCGCCGACCTTCATGCGGCTGCTGCGCACGGCGTGGAAGGCAACGGCGGTAGGCTCCACCAGCGCGCCTTCCTCCAGCGACACGTGATCGGGCAGCTTATGCACCATATACGGCTGCACGATGGCGTATTCGGCAAAGCCGCCGTTAGCGTTCAGGCCGACGAACCCGAAGCGTTCGCACTGGTTATACCGGCCCTGGCGGCAGTATTCGCATTCACCGCAGTAGATCAGCGGCTCAATCGTGACCCGGTCGCCCACGCTGACGTTCGTCACGCCATCGCCGACCTCGGCAACCGTACCCGCGAATTCATGCCCCAGCGTAAGCGGTGCCATTTCTCCGGAAATCGGATGCGGCACTCCGGTCTGTACGCCGATACCGTGATGGTACGCATGCAGGTCGCTGCCGCAGATGCCTGTCCATTCCACCTTGACCTTCACTTGTCCGGGATTCACGACGGGTTCCTCGACGTTTTCGATTCTTACGTCTTTCGTTCCATGCCAAACGGCTGCTTTCATATCTATATCTCTCCTTGTCCAAGAAGTGGATGATGGAATTCTCCCTTGCCATAAGCCGGGCAAGGGGACCTAACCCCTTTATTGTACTCTCGGATTATGTTTAAATAAATTTAATTGTGGTTACCTTAACTTAAGCTAGACTTATATAAAGAAGGAGATATGCTCGTTGAATATCGATCAGCTGTCTTATGTGGTGGAGGTTGCCCGCGTGAACTCGCTTGCCGAGGCAGCGGGAAATCTGCATATTACCCAATCGGCGGTCAGCCAGGCGATCACAAGCCTGGAGCATGAGCTGGGTCTGAAGCTGTTCAAGCGCTCCCGGCTGGGCACGTTTCCGACGGCCGAGGGCCAGAGCCTCATCAAGAAGATGACGGAAGCGGCCAGAATGATCCAGGAGATTCGGCTGGAAGCAGAGCACCGGACGCAAATGCTGAACGGCGAGCTGCGGCTGGCCACGATGCCCGCTGAAATGGCCGCGCTGGTCAAGGTTATTTCCCTGCTGCGAAGTGAGCATCCCGGGCTTCAATTTGAAATATCGGAGAAGGGTTCCAAGGAGATCATCAGCGATATCCGGCATGATCTGGTGGACCTTGGCTTTGTAGGTCTGCCGGAAAGCATGCTGCATCAGGAGGGTCTTGCGTTCGAAGCGGTGTATACGGGCAAATTGATGATTGCTGTACCGCGCATCTCTCCGCTCGCCGCCCGCAAATCGCTGACGTCTGAGGAAGTCCGCGGGCAGTGGTTTGCGCTGTATAAGGACGATTATGTCGAAGCATACATCAAGGAATTTACCCGCCAGTTCGGACCGGTGCAGGTCCTGTTCAAGACCAATAACGGCGGAGCCGTGCAGAGCGCATTGCAGGAGGGTCTCGCCGTGACGGTGGGGCATGATTATTCCTTTTACAGCTTGGGCGGACCGCTCCGCGACAACCTCGTCATGCTGGATGTTGAAGGCTTCGTCCAGGAGCCGGTCCACTTTGGCTGGATTTGGTCGGAAAGCCGGAAGCGGCCGGCGTATCAGTATATTATCGACCGCTTTAAGCATGAATCCCGTTTTGGAGGTTGGAGAAGCCAATGACGCCTTTTACGATGAACGTCATCCACATTATTCAAAATATACCGGAGGGCCGCGTGATGACCTACGGGCAAATCGCCGAGCTGGCGGGGAGCCGGAGAGCGGCAAGGCAGGTCGTGCGCATTCTTCATTCCTTGGGCAGGAAGCACCGTCTTCCATGGCACCGGGTCGTCAACGCGAAAGGCGAGATCGCCCTCGTGGAGGAGGAGTCGCGCATGCTGCAGATTCTGTATTTGAAGGGCGAGGGGGTAGAGGTCGATGCCGAGGGACGGATTGACTTGGAGGCATACCGCTATCATCCGGAGGCTGGGGCGGACTGAGGCATTGCCACAGACTCCCTCCCTTCCAATAAGTGTAGCGGGGGGCGCTTTCCCGATGGATGAAGGGTAAATACGGCCGGGACATTCAGGAGGAAGCGAGCAATGCGCCCAGCTCTTTTTGATATTGCAAGAATCGGTCTGTAGAAGGGATGACCCGTGCGGCAGACTGGATCCCGCCGATTTTGATACTTCGGACGACGGGATACGGTGCAGACAGCAGTGCATGCAGTAGGGAGAGATCCGGAGCGCTAAGCTGCCGGTGCCGCTGGTAGTATTCGACGGCGCGCAGCATTCCGCCCGCGTTCCAGGTGAA
>NZ_PCZT01000023.1:217776-221656 GCF_002968895.1 Paenibacillus sp. AR247
GGCATATAATGGACCGACCGGAGCCTACAGAAAGGAGATCACGCCATGAGTTATCCCTCGTACGGTGGATGGTGTCCCCATTATTACCCGCGGCCCTATTACTATTCATGGATTCGTGAATACCCCCAGATCAAGACCGATACCCTCAACCAGTCCATTCAGGGATATTATTCGCTGATGGAGGAGGGCTACAAAATTCTCAACAGGCTGTCGGACCATGCCTTTGCCGTTCAGGTGATGACAGCCGCCCAGGCCGGCAACAAGCAGGAGGTGGACCGGCTGATGAAGTCGATCAGCAGCCGGTCGAAGATTTCGTCCGAGTTTTCTCCGAGCGGAATCGGGATTACCGTCGACCCGTTAGTTGAGACCGACCCTTGCTGCAAACTGGCCATGTTCCTGAAATGGGGAAAATAAACCCACTGAACGGCATATGTAAGGATCATTCCATTTCCACTGGCAGCCCGGAACCTTCGCGTTTCGGGCTTATTTGACGTTCTATGCGGAGTTCTCAAACAGCCGGGCCTCCTGATTTGTGCTGCCTTCGCCAAACGGAGTGCTGTACCCCCGTGTTCCTGTTGTATACTTAAGTTTAACGGAAGAATGTAACGGACAACCTGTTCGGCAATAGCACGGAATGACAGGATTTTGGCGAATGACGGGGTTATGATGACTTACGAGGAGTGATCGGATATATGGCATGGGTAGAATCGCTGCAGCGGGCAATCGATTATATGGAGGACCACCTCTCCGAGGACATTACCATTGAGGAGATCGCGAAGCAGGCGCATTCGTCGCCGTTTCACTTTCAGCGGACCTTTACGCTGCTGACCGACTTTACGATCGGCGATTATCTTCGGCGCAGGCGGCTGTCTCTCGCAGCGAAGGAGCTGACGGGGACGGATACCAAAATTATCGACCTTGCCTGCAAATACGGGTACGACACTCCCGAGGCGTTCTCGAAAGCTTTTCGCAAGCAGCACGGCGTTACCCCGACGGAAGCGCGGAAAGGGATCGGGAAGCTGCAATTTTATAACCGCCTGGTCATCCAGGTGAGTCTGAAAGGAGCCGAACCGGTGAAATATCATATTGTGGAGAGAGAAGCGTTCCAGGTCGTTGGAGTCAAGCGGGCCTTTTCCTATGAAAATGGCCAGAACCTCGAGGGGATCCCGAAGATGTGGCAGGGGGTTCACCAGAACGGGGTCAACGACCTGTTGTTCCGCGTGAACAGCGGTCAGATCAAGGGTGTGCTCGGCGTATGCGTCGATCAAGGCCCGGTGAGATCGAAGGAGATGGACTACTGGATTGCGACCGAATGCGACCAGGAAGTGCCGGAAGGCTTGGAGAAGCTGGACATCCCGGCATCCAAATGGGCCGTGTTCGAAGTGCGCGGCCCGATGCCGGACGCGATGCAGAGCGCCTGGAAGCGGATTTTCTCCGAATGGTTTCCGTCCAGCGGGTACGAGTATACCGGCACCGCCGAGCTGGAGGTTTATACAGACGAGGATCCTTCCAGTCCAGACCTGTATTCGGAAATTTGGATTCCGGTGAAGTAACGATTTGTATAATCGCTCCAGCCCAAACAAGGCCGCCTCTTTAGAGGTGGCCTTGTTGATTGTTGTGCTAGTGAAAAGCAATCGTTGATTTCCGGCCTGCCGTTACGGCTGGATTTTGGTCAAAATTTTAGCCTGGCTTTTGTCCTTGGATCAGCAGCTCGAAGCCCTCTCAATGAGGTTGTCCAGCGCAATCTTTTTTTCGTAGTATCCAAGCAGGTCCTTATAATCCGAGACATCTTTCTCCAAGTCGAAATAACGTATCCTAGAGGCGGGGGCCTCCCCTGCTGGAAAGCCTTCGGCGGCAGCGTGAAACCTGGCCAGCGCACGCAGACCTTTCCTCAAGTCCGCTGCTGACCCAAAATCCGGCTGCCTTCCGTGCACCCAATTCGTCAGCATGTACACCGAGCCCTGATGGATCATGACCGGCGAAAGCGTGGTTGTAGGGTATACTTTTGGACTGCGGGTAAATCCCCGTTCGTCCAGGCAGGCAAAGACCCGGGCTATATAGAAGACTTCTTCCACTTGAACATCGTAGCCCTTCAAGCAGTAAGTACCCAGAGGAGTCCGAATTCGGAATACGTCCTTCACCCGTCTGATTTCACGGATTCTCATGCCGTAGGTTTCTTCAATGCCGGTCCTGAAGTCCGTCACAAACATCACCCCTTGGTTATAGATTTGCCCACCTGCTCATGTATTCCATCGCCTGACGCCTGAGCACCCAGGTCTGGTCCATTGTCTTCAGCATCTCGGCACTTCTGTTGTTCCGTGGGAACCGGACGGCATACCAGGCTTCCCGCGGCAAGCCGTATAATGCCGTGACCAATTTTCGCTCCGGTGGGCTTAAGGGCCGGATCCCTTCGTATCCCCTAAGAAAAGCCTCTATGAATGCGTTATTAAACCCGGTCGTATTCATGATCGTCTTGGCCGTATCCGCATAGGTGGAGCCGACTCTGATAAAATCCCAGTCTATAATATGAAGATGCTCGTCATTTGCGATAATGACATTCGGCGGCGTGATATCGCCGTGAATTAAGGCCGGATTAGCCTTTTCCTGGGCGCAAAGCCGCGAAATATCCGGATGGCGGATTTCGGACCATGCCTCATCAGAGAAGCGTTTCCAAGCCGCGCCGTATTTCCCGACGGCTCTTCGGAGCGCCGGATTCGCGGAAGCTGCGTGAACCAAGTTTTTCCGCAGATAACGATCCTTGACTTTCCACAGCCGAACTTGCTCTAACGTAGCCGATTTCGGTGTGGACGGCAGCCCGCAGCGGAGGGTGTGAAGCTTTGCCAAGGCATGGCCCAGCTGCTCACAATCCTGCTCCGTCCCCATCGGCCGTCCATGAATCCACTCCGTCATATAATATGGCTGCCCCTGGCGCATGACCCACAGCTTTCCCGAGTCGGCAGGAAGCCAGTCCGGCATAAAGCCATAGTCGTTGTTCATTAACAGACGAACATACTTTGCGGCTGATTTGATTTGGGCAGCCAGACCTGAGCGAAGGTGGGGATTCCGGTTATACGGCTTTAATGCAAACGTGCCCAGGTTCGTCTGGATCTGGATCACAGCGTTTTTCCGGTAAAACGATGAGATAGGCGTGGAGCGAAGGGTTTGCAGACGGAAACGCCGGGAAATGCTGCGGATTTCCCTTTGACTCAGTAGATGTGACATGGGTGGGTCTCCCTCCGTTTGAAAGTAACTTAGACAGCAGCGCATGGTGTGGTGACCGTTGATTTTTTATCGTATTCTTTCTGTCATGAAAGGTATGGACATTCGCCTTGGATTTCGTAAAAGCATATAGATTCATGAACGATGGCCGCTGTCACAGGGGTTGACTTTCCACTTAAGGGAAAGCTTTATACTGGAGCGGAGAGGGGGCTGGGAAATGTTCAAAATTACGGAATTTTCGAAAATTAGCCAGGTATCGGCCAAAGCGCTTCGCTATTACGACCAGATCGGGCTGTTGAAGCCGTCTTATACCGATCCGGATACGGGATACCGATTCTATACGGCAGACCAGCTGAAGCGGGTTCACCGGATTCTGGTGTTTAAGGACCTGGGGTTCACCTTGGAGCAGATGATTCCGCTGCTGGACGGAGCCTTGGGCACGGAACAGATGCGGGCGATGCTTCTTCATAAATCGGCCGAAATTACCGAGATGCTGAGGGAGGAGCAGGCCCGCCTGAACCGGCTCGGGGCCAGACTGGGTGAGCTGGAACGGAGTGAGGATGGTGAGTCGCCCCTGGATGTCGTCGTGAGGAAGACCGGCCCTGAATGGATCGCCTCCATTCGGGAAGTCACCTCCAAATCGGAGGTTCCGGGGCTGATC
>NZ_PCZT01000023.1:221756-229260 GCF_002968895.1 Paenibacillus sp. AR247
TCAATCGTGCTGCTGCTGTTTGGGCTGGCGTCGGTGATCGGGAATGCCGCTGGAGGCAAGCTGGCCGACCGGCATCTCCATGCAGCTCTCTTGGGCAGTATGGGGCTGCTGTTGGCAGTGATGATCGCCTTTTATTTCACGAGCACTTCGGTCGTTCCCGCACTCATTACGGTGTTTGTGTGGGGAGCGGCCGCGTATGCGATGGTCACTCCGCTGAACGTCCAGGTGCTGCGGCGGTCCGGCTCGGCGCAGGATTTGGCCTCCACCCTGAACATCTCTGCCTTTAATCTCGGCAATGCGCTTGGCGCCTTTATCGGCGGGTATGTGGCTGAGAGCAGGCTGGGGCTGTCCGGACTGCCGCTGGCTTCGGCCGTGATTGTGGCCATTGGCATCGCCTTAGCCGCGGGCAGCGTGATGCTGGAGCGCTCGAAGCCAGGAAGCGCAAGGGAAGCGGGACAGGCGGAATGCGTGAATGCTGCAGGCGAGGCGTCTTGCGGAATGAATACCGGCGCCCAGTCATAGATTACAGGAAGCCGGATCATAGAAGCCGATGAGACCTCCCGAAGGCGGGGGGGGTTTTTGGCCTGTGCCGCTTTTTTCATTTTTTTCTGCTTTCCGTGTCACAAATGCTTCCCCTTCCTCGTGATATATGCAAAACCAAAGCGGGGAGTGGACGTTATGGAAAAGTTAACATGCGTCGTGGTCGGCGGCGGCTACGCCGGAATCAATGCGGTCAAGGCTTTGCAAAAATCGCTTAAAGGTGTGAGCCGGGAACTCAGGCTCATCCTGATCAACAAAGATCCTTATCACCTTCGCAAGGTGCTGCTATTCAAGCCGGCAGCTCTACAGGAGGATATTGCGGTCCCTTTGAGACGATTGTTCCCGGAAGGGGAAGGCGTAGAACTCGTTCAGGGGGAGGTCATGCGCGTGGATTTTGATGCTAGGCAGCTGATCTACAGCCGCAGTGAGGGCGGGGACGCACGCCTTGGATATGACATCCTGGTGATGGCGGCGGGGAGCATGGTCCGCCGCCCACAGCCGGATCAGGGCGGTATCGCACTGACCTCGCCGGAAGCGGCTGAACAGATCCGCCGGATGTGGAAGCAGAATCTCCGTGAAGCGGCCGGCGCCGGTACGGAGGAACGCGCCAAGCTGCTGACGTTTACCGTGGCCGGAGGAGGCATCAGCGGCATTGAAACCTCGGCCGAGCTGGCTCATGCCATCCGGGCAGATGCTGAGGGTCTGGGCCTCAATCCCGCGGACATCCGGGTGTATCTGGTCAATGCCGAGGAGCGGCTGTTTGCGCAGGGTCCGGCGAAGGTGTCCCGCAAGCTGGAGCGGCTGCTAGCCGATGAGGGGGTCACTACACTGCACGGACGCAAGGTCATCCGGGAACGCGGCGGGGTGATCGCCCTTTCGGACGGAAGCGAAATTTCCGCAGGGCTGTGCGTATGGACGCTTGGCATCGTGCCGAATCCAAGGCTTTCCAGCATGGGCTTCCCGGTTACTGCGGAAGGAAAAGTAGTTGTCGATGCGAGCTATCGGGTGGAGGGCAAACCCGGCGTCTACAGCATTGGAGATTGCGCGCAGATCGTCGATCCGGAGACGGGCCGGGCAGATGCTATGACCTGCAAGGAAGCCGGCGCTCAGGCGGCCAGGCTCGGCCAAGTCGTGGCGGCGGATGTCGAGGGCCGTCCTGCACCTGTTCATAAAGGGTATATGGATGTTTTCTGCTTCGGCCTTGGTCCGGCCAAAGGAATGGTCTGGACCCGGCAGTGGGGACTCGATATGATCATACAAGGGAGACTCGGCTGGAATATTCGGAAATTCACCTGGGATCATGCGAGTCTGCTCAAGTGAGCAACGCCATGCCAGTAGGAAAGGTGAGCAATCCATGAGGGAACTGTATGAGAATTACCGTCCGCTGCTGTTTTCGATCGCTTATCAAATGATGGGCTCCGTGTCCGATGCGGAGGATGCGGTGCAGGACGTTTTCGTGAAGCTGGCGGACCGGGACCTGGCACAGCTGAAAGAACCGAAATCCTACCTGTGCAAAATGGTTTCGAACCGCTGCCTGGATATGCTGAAATCCACCCAGAGGCAGCGGGAGCAGTACTTCGGGCCATGGCTGCCCGAGCCGATCGAGACGTCGGCGGAGGATACCGCCGAAACCGTGGTTCGAGGGGAGCTGCTGTCCTATGCGATGCTGGTGCTGCTGGAGCGGCTGTCCCCGCTGGAGCGCGCCGTCTTTATCCTTCGGGAGGCGCTGGGCTTTGAATATCCGGACATTGCGGAACTCATCGAGAAAACGGAGGTATACTGCCGCAAGCTGTTAAGCCGGGCCCGTGCCAAAATGGGGTTTGATCCCGAGATGCCGATTCAGCCGGAAGCTGCGGACGAAGAATGGGTCCACCGGTTTCTGTCGGCCCTGGAGCAGGGCAGCATGGATTCCGTGCTGTCTCTGCTCTCGAAGGACGTCGTCATCACGTCCGACGGGGGCGGCAAGGCGTCCGCGGCGGTTCAACCGATCGTGTCGCCGATCTTCGTCGCCCGCTTTGCGCTGGGCGTGTATCGCAAATTTTCGGCCGCTGACGGAGACATCCAAATTGAGCATGTCTCACTGAACGGCCAGTCTGGGATTGTGTTCCGGTCTCAGGAGGGGGTCGAAGGCGCCATGCTTCTCCATGTGGAAGGTGACCGGATTCGTGATCTGTTTATCGTCAGAAACCCCGATAAGCTTCAGCATCTGTAGAACAGTGGGTTAACGCAGCAGTTTAAGGCCCCGGGAGTCATCCCGCGGGCCTTTTGCTTTTCGCCCCCTAGAAAATACCTTGGTAACCGCCCCCACCATATGGGTAATGACCTCTATAAGGCTGAATCCTGACATCTGGGGTGGACATTGTGGGAAAAAGAGAGAGGATAACCTATCTGGAGCTGCTGAGAGGCATACTGATCATCGCGGTGGTCGCCATTCATACGACTTCGTTTTCGGTCACGAAGCTGCCGACCGGTTCAACGTTATACCCGCTGTACTATATCGTAAACGTCGGCTGTAATTTCGCCGTTCCGGGATTTCTGTTCCTGAGCGCGCTCCTGCTGTTCTATCATTACGACGGGAGGCAGCTGAACTGGCTTTCTTTTTATAAAAAGCGGATCAAGAAAGTCGTGGTTCCCTATCTGTTCTGGTCCTTTTTTTATGCGGCCTATTACACGTACGCTCACGGGCTCCCGCTGGAGCAGGGCTGGCATCGATTCTGGAGCAACCTGCCGCTGGGGAACAATTACGAGCATTTGTACTTCATGATCATTATCGCGCAGTTCTACCTGCTGTTTCCGCTGTTTATGCTGCTGCAGAAAATTTCTATGCTGAAACGCCATCCGCTCGTTTTCGGGATCGCCGTCCAGCTGGCTATCTATTTGCTGAACTATTATGTATGGCATATGGACGAAATCGGTACGTTTATCGGATCGTATATACTGTATTTATACTTGGGGGCTTATGCTGCCAAAAAGATGAGGGAGAAGGGCGTCCGACAAGCGTTTGGCTCAGGCGCGGGCTGGATGTCGGCAGCGTTTATAGCGGCTGCAGCCGTGTATATTGGGCAGAAATGGCTGCAGACCGCCGCTCCGCACTGGGTTCCGCAGCCTTATCTATCGTACATGAACAAGCTGTCCGAAGGCTTGTATTTCTCACTGGCCTGCTTATTCCTGCTGCAGCTGGCGCGGAAATTCCGTCAAGGAAGCCCGCTGTACAAGACGCTGTTTTCGCTCGGGACGTATTCCTACGGCATTTACCTGCTGCATCCATTCTTCCTGCTCCTGTGGCGGGAATATGTGCAGCAGACCGGACCGTTCTCTTATCATTTGCTTGTATGGGCCGGTGGAGCGCTGTCTATCCTGCTGTCCTGGGCGATCGTCAAGGCGGTCTCCCGGACGCCCCTGGCACCTTACATTGTTGGAGAATCCGCGAAATAGTCATAATTTCCCCTATTCATTTCCCAAGCGATCCTCTATTATATTACACAGGCATTGAAGGAGGACACGATGAAATGAGAAAGTGGTTTTTCATGCTCGCAGTCATCGTCATCCTGGTGCTGGTGGGCTTTAGAAGCGTACAGCATCAGATCGGCGGCTCGGGCACAAAGCATGTGAAGACAGAAACGGAACAGGAAGCCGCCAAGCAGGGCGGAGCTTCGGCGAAGCCGGAAGATGGATCCCCTTCCAAGGAAGAAAGTCCGTATTTGGACGTCAACTCGAATCAGGTGCATCTGGGCAACCTGCTGCTGGTCAACAAGGATCATCCCGTTTCCGGGGATGCGGTAAAGAAAGATGTTGTCAATCTGTTTGATCATAAAGACCTGATGGAAGGATACAGCCTGCTGGACGCGCAAATTATGCTGTCCGAGGATTTGGCACGCCATTTTATGACTATGGTGGACGCGGCCAGGAAGGACGGCGTGGATCATTTTCTCATCAGCAGCGGCTACCGCGATTTTGACAAGCAGGAGGAGCTGTATAAGGAAAAAGGCTCCGAGTACGCCCTTCCGGCCGGTGCCAGCGAGCATAATTTGGGGCTCTCCATGGATATCGGTTCCAGTCTGAAGGAGATGGATAAGGCGCCGGAAGGCAAATGGCTGAAGGAGAACGCCTGGAAGTACGGCTTTATTTTGCGTTATCCCGAAGACAAAATCAGCATTACCGGCATCCAATATGAACCGTGGCACTTCCGGTATGTCGGCCTGCCGCACAGCGCCGTGATGTATGAGAAGAATATGGCGCTGGAAGAATATCTGGACTATCTAAAGCAGCAGGGGAAGATCACGGAGACGGTGGAGGGCAAGACCTACGAGATCGCTTATTACCCGTCGGCCGATATGGGAAAAATTGATAAGCCGGCTTCTGCAAACTATGAGATTTCCGGGGATAATATCGATGGGGTCATTGTTACGACCGAGAAAGAGCAGGCAGCAGAATAGGGGATGTAACAATTTGGCTGCTTGACTCTGCCGAAGGCAAAGGAGTAGGATAGTTGCATGACTATCAAACTAACGTCAAAAGACGATGAGAAGCGGGCCAAAATTTTCAAGGCGCTGTCGGAAGTGAAGCGGATCGAAATGATCCGGTATCTGGTTCGGCATCCGGAACACAAAACATGCGGTGAGGTCGGCGAATCGCTTGGGATGGACAAATCCAACGTGTCTTATCATCTCAAGATTTTGTATGAGGCCGATTTGATCCACATTTACCGGAGGGGCCAGAATAAATACGGGCAGCTTAGAGAGGATACGTTTAACGCATTTTTGCCGGGTTTCCTGGACAGTCTATGATTGGGCGGGAGACCCCTCTTTATTCTTTGTAATTTGAAAGTTTTAAAACTATCCTATTAATACTGGATGGTTTTGAGGCCGTGTAGTCATCGCCTTTTGATCCCAATTCTAAATGATGGAGATGTGAATATTGTATGGTACAACCATTGATGAACCGTTCGATTCTGTTACAATCGCGCCCGGTGGGCATGCCGGGACCCGAAAACTTTGAGTTCCGCGAAGGGAGCGTTCAAGAGCCGCAGGAAGGTCAAGCCGTCATCCGCACACTGTATCTGTCGGTTGACCCGTATATGCGGGGAAGAATGAGCGACGCGAAGTCGTATGTGGAGCCGTTCAAGCTGAATGAGGCCATTTCCGGCGGGATCGTCGGCGAAGTGGTGGAATCGAAGTCCGATGTCCTGCAGCCAGGGGACAAGGTAATCGGCATGCTGGGCTGGCGGCTGTATAACACGGTCGATGCCGGCAGCGTCCGCAAGCTCGATCCGTCGATCGCGCCGTTGTCCGCTTACTTGAGCGTGCTGGGTCTGACCGGATTGACGGCCTATTTCGGTCTGCTGGATATCGGCAAGCCGAAGGCAGGGGAAACCGTCGTCGTCTCGGGTGCCGCCGGCTCCGTCGGCATGTTCGTGGGCCAGATCGCCAAGATCCAGGGCACCCGCGTCGTCGGCATCGCCGGTACGGATGAGAAATGCGAGTACCTGACCCGCGAGCTCGGCTTTGATGCGGCGGTGAACTATAAAGCTGACAATTTCCAAGAAGAGCTGGCAGCGGCATGTCCGAACGGGGTCGACGTGTATTTTGACAATGTCGGCGGCAGCGTATCCGATGCGGTCATGAACTTGCTGAACGACTATGCGCGGATTCCGCTGTGCGGCGCGATTTCGTCCTACAACAGCACGGAGGATGTCGGCCCGAGAATTCTGTCCAAGCTGATCAAGACCCGCTCGATGATCAAAGGTTTTGTGCTGAGCGATTATGCCTCCCGCCAAGCTGAGGGCATGCAGCAGCTGGGACAGTGGCTGGCCGAAGGCAAGCTGAAATACGAAGAAACGATCGTCGAGGGCTTTGACCATGTGATCGACGCGTTCCTGCAGCTGTTCCAGGGTACGAATCTCGGTAAAATGTTAGTGAAAGTCAGCGATCCGCAAGCCTAAAAATGGGCGCGACGAAAAAAACATCTTGATATGGTATGCATTTCATACGTTATGATCAAGTCAGGGAACGGCCGGAGGCCGCCGGCGTTACTGCTGTCATCGCGGGCGTGACGGGGACTCTCTTGGCGCTGTTCCTTGTCTGTTATGTAAAAAAGGATTAGAGCGGTTATCGCTCTAANCCTTTTTTGGTCTTCAACGTATGCCGCGGATTACGCGCGGATATAGAACAAAAACTCCTGGCCGTTCCGGACGGGATCCTTTTCCAGCACATATCCGTGCTTCACGACTTCCTCCGGAACGTTACGGAAGGAAGAAGGGCAGTCGGTAATGACCTGCAGCAGCTGGCCTTTCTTCAGATCACGCAGCGTTTCCAGCGTGTAAATGACCGGATACGGGCAGGATTCCCCGCGGAGATCGAGCGTAAAATCAATGGACATGTTTCGTTTCCCCTTTCTTAAAGCCGATGCCAAACCGGTAGTTTTTTTGCCAGTACACGGCAATGCCAAAACCGACCGCCAGCAGAGCCAGCGTCAGAATGATCGCACCGGCCGGTCCCATCGCCGTAATGAGGTTGATCGGTTTGCCGGGCTTCACGATGGCATTGAAAATGCCGAGGTGGTCCCAGGCGTATGCCAAAGCGGTGGCTCCCGCAATGTTGCCGATGAATACAGGCAGGAATACCACCTGGCCTTCCATCAGACGGTACATCATGCCGGTTTCGCAGCCGCCGGCCATGACGATGCCGATGCCGAACAGGATGCCGCCGATCAGCGTGCTCGGCGCGGCGATCTTCGTAATCGGGTCCATTCCGTTTACCAGAATAATGATCAGCGTGGCAACGGAGCTGACGGCCATTCCGACGAAGATCGCCTTCGTCATGGCTGCCCGTCCGCTGATCCAGAGATCGCGGAATGCGGACGTAAAGCAAATCTGTCCCCGTTCAATCAGTATGCCGAAGGCAGCCCCAAACAAAGCAGCCGTGCCCAGCATCGTTTGCCTGCCGCATAGAAATAGACGATCAGA
>NZ_PCZT01000023.1:229360-230530 GCF_002968895.1 Paenibacillus sp. AR247
AAGGGTGGGCTTCCCCTTCCACCAGGAGGTATTTACCAGCTTGGTCCCGAGGTATGTACCGATTGCGGTAGCGGCAATAAAAATCCAGGAGTGGAGGGAAAACTGCGGCACACCCGTGAAAAATGCCGCCAGATTGCAGCCGAGGGCAAGCCGCGCTCCGAAGCCGGCGACAAAACCTCCGGCCAGCCCCTGAAGCAGCCGGCGTTTCTGCCGCGGCACCCTGATTTTGAAGCTGTTGCTGAGCAGAATCATGATCAGCGCGCCGATGAACATGCCCCAGACGATCCATCCGTCGGTCCGGGTGAACGTGGTTCCGTTCATATGGATCAGCTGAAAGTAAGCCCAGTCCGAAATATCCACGCCGCACCATTCCAGAAGATGTCCGCCCAGACGGGTAAACTCCCCGGTGACAGCCCAGACTGTGCCGGTGATACCAAAATACACGGCGCTTAAAATACCGGCCAGCGCCATGGCCAAATAAGGGCTCCAGTAGCGGTTAAACACTTTGTCGTACACCTGCTTCATTCTCGTCCAACATTTCCTTTCCGAACAGTCCCGATTTAGGGAACTGTTGAATTCATCGTTTGACTTCCCCAATGGTTTCCTTGATTCCATAGGGATGCCATTCTATTCTACAACAACGGGCCGAAATGAGAAGAGGGTTTTTCACGCCGGGCGTTGCCCATGGAGATCGGAGGAAGTTGTGGTACAATGGCTCTAGTCAAACAAAGATTGGAGATGATTTCGCCCATGAACAAGCCGCTCAAACAACAAGAGCTGATTTCATATATTGCCGAGGAGACCCAAGCCGACCGGGACAGCATTACGCTCGTCCTGAAGCATGAGGAAGCCTATATTAACAACGCCAAGGCCGATGTGAAAGGCGAGGTGGAGATCGACATGGACGATTTGGTCGATTATGTGTTGAGCCGCCGCGATATCAAGCTGGACGAGATGACTATTGAAGCTATTCTGGAGGCGGAAATGGATTTCTTGATGGACCAGGGATTGGCCAGTTACGAAGACTAGGCAGCCGGACCATGCAGACAGACGGAAAAACCGCACCGAGCGTTTAAACTGCATCCTCTGTGGTAGATTGTTTCTACACTGGAGGTGCAGTTTCGTTCGGGCGGTTTTTTGGTGCGTTCTCACGAATTCGACACAAGCACT
>NZ_PCZT01000023.1:230630-247025 GCF_002968895.1 Paenibacillus sp. AR247
ATCGGGTCGGATTTTTTCTCCTGCATGTGGTCGATCAGCTTCTGGCACTTCCGGTTAATGGTTTTTTCCAGCTCTGCCTCCAGCTTTCGCTGATCGGTCCGCTTCTTCATGTCGAGTGCTCCGATATACTCCAGCAGCGAGCCCGACAGCCTGATACGGAGGGCGACCTGAATCGGCCTGCCCTCGCGGATGTCCCGGGTCGAGAGAACCTTGATCCTCCGCTTGCTGGACAGGTACTCCAGCGTCGCCTGCTCTTCCGCGTTCCGATCCGTTTGAATGCCGACGTTTAAATCGCCGGCACGGACCCCGTGATGGAGCAGGGCGAAGAACATCCGGTCATCCGCGTCGATTTTCCCGACATACTGATCGTTTTTGAACAGGGCGATGCCGTCAATGGACAGAGAATCTTTCTCTTCCTTTAAGATCGTGGCGACCGGGTCAATGCCATCGTCATAGTAGTCTCTGGTGAATGTATACAAGGAGGTGTCGGGAATTTCACCGGCTTTGGCCTCGGTCCGGATCAGCGTGTCGATATATTCCCCTGCAGTGGGGCCCTGGGGATAATCGTTGCGGATCAGGATGTGATGCGGGTCGGATTCCGCCACGATAATATGCAGGCGCGAGCCGATGGACGGGTCCCGGGTCAGCGTGTCCATGTTGCTCCAAACGCCTCTTCTCGCGAGCCTCTCGCCGAAAACGACCTGCCGCAGCTGCCCGTTGGCCAAGCGGCGGTTGTTCTGCCGGTCAAAGATCATTTTGGCCTTTTTCCCTGATTCTGCCATGGTAGAATAGACAATCGCATCCTCGTGATTGGACTTCGGGATGCTGACGGTTACCCTTAATTTGGTGTTTTCTCCTTCCCCGGATAAATCATAAGCAATCGTCCGGACGAAACCCGCCCTCTCGATAATATGCTGGTCGGTGCATCCCGTGAGCAGCAGGATCACGGCAGCCAGCGTCATCAGCAGGCGCTTGTTAATGTTCATGACCGTTCATCCTTTCCCGAAGCTTCTGAATTAGGAGCACCATGATCAGCAGTGCAGGCAAGATGAAGGCAATGCCGATCTCCGTGAAAAGCACACGCCGGAGCTGATATTCCGACTGGGACAAGTACTTGGAATAAAACCCGACGATAAATACCCCGAGCACGATCAAAAACTCGAGGCGCTTGGGGCGGGTCTTGGGAAAGATCCGCTTGACCATGGACAGGGACGCAAACGAAAACATCGTGGTCGATATCAGATTGCCGAATACAAAAATGACAAACACCAGGTTTTCCACCCGGTTAATAAACGGCATCTCAATAAAATCCAGCATATCGATGATCGGGTACAGCAGGGATTGAAGCTGCTGAAAGCTGAAGAAGCCAAACGCCGTCAGCAGGACGATCACCTGAGCCAGTGCAGTCAGCAGATGACCGTACAGAACCCCCTTGAACAATTTGCTCTTTTTGTTGACATAAGGGAATAGAAAGATGCACAGCTCATAGCCAATAAAGGAGGTATACACCTCGGCCCAATTGTGAAGAACCTGCCCCCCGGCAGGATCCTCAAAAAAATAAGACGTGAGGCGGACAAGCTTCCACTCGCGCGCCTGGTAGGACGTCAGCAATAAGGTCCACCAAGTCATAAATGCAAACACCGTGGCTGCTTTGCCGATGCTGTAAACAGGCTTGATGAGCAGGAAATACACCATAATACAGAACAGCAAAAAGATAAACGTTACATTGGATGTCTGGAACGAAATCATCTGGAAGATCAGAAAGAAGTTTTTTCCGACAAAGGAAGCGATCATGATATAAAAGACGGCCAATCCTGCATATACCGGGTAGAGAATCCATTTGGACAGGGATTTCTCCAGAATGTCGAACATGGACCGTCCCTTCCCCATGCGATAGACGACCAAATACAGCAAAATATTGCCGGTGGATACCAAGGCAAGAAAGATATATCCCACCCAGCCGTTGGTTCCCATGTTCTCCGCTACCAGCCGCGGCAGGGCGAACAGGACGATGTTGTTCTCGATCATATAGATCAAGGTCGCAATATGAAAAGCGCTTAATTTCTCGTTCACAGTCCATCACCGCCGCTATTTCCGCATTTTGTTGATTTTCTTGTTGGGGGTTCTCACTATCGTCGGCCGGCTGCGCAAAGCCCAAAACGGCCCCCGGATATAAGTGTCCAGCATGTCCTTAAAGTTGATTGGGGCCAGGGGTGTGAGATAAGAGGTCCCCATGTTCGTGACTCCCGCCAAATGGATCACAACCATGCCGATGGCCATTAGCAGACCAAGGTTCCCCAGAATACCGGCCATGATGATCAGTCCGAACCGGATGAGACGGATCGATGCACTCATGATGTAACTCGGGATGACGAAGGAAGCGATCGCTGATGTCGCGACGGCAATGATCAGGATGTTGCTCGTAAACCCGGCCTGAACTGCAGCCTGACCGATGACAATACCGCCGACGATGCCGATGGTCTGTCCGACCTTCGTCGGCAGCCGGGCGCCGGCTTCCCGCAGCAGCTCGATTGTCGTTTCCATGAGCAGCGCTTCGAGCAGCGGGGGAAACGGGACCTTGGCCCGGGACTCCGTCAAGTTGAGCAGCATCGTGTGCGGGATCATTTCATAATGGTAGGTTGTGACAGATACGTAGAAGGCGGTAAAGGAAATCGTAATCAGGAAGCCGATCAACCGCAAAAAGCGCAGGGCGGTGCCGATCAGCCATCGCTGGTAGTAGTCGTCCGGCGATGAGAAGAAATCGAAGAAGGCGGTCGGGCAGGTAAAGCCCGATGGACTGCCATCCACAAATCCGGCGACCCGCCCGGCGACCAGCTTGGACACGATTGCATCCGGACGCTCGGTCGTCATAAATTGCGGAAAGATGGAGTTGGGATTCTCATCGATGAACTGTATCAGCATATTGGAATCGGTAACGGCGTTATATTCAATCCTTTGGATCCGCCTGATCAGCTCGTCGACAATTTCCTGATTGGCGAGCCCTTCTATATAAGCGATGACGACGACGTTTTTGGCGACTTCCCCGACCTCCAGCTTAATGAACTTTAAATGGGAGCTCTTCAGCCTTTGGCGCAGGACACCGAGGTTCTGTCCAATATTCTCCACGAAGCCGTCATGGGGACCGGAGATGACCGTTTCGGTCTCGGATTGTTCAATGCTGCGGCCGGCCGGTTTGGCGATATCGACCAAATAAGTGCTGCCTCGGAAGAAAACAGCTGCCTTGCCGTTTAGAATGCCGTTGATGCACTCTTTGCTGTCTACGACGACGACATATTGGGAACGGCTAAGGACGGTTTTGACTTGTTCTTCGTCCGCATCGGTAAAGGGCTGGATGATTTCCTGCAGCAGTTGGTCATTGCCGACGAGAAAAGCCAAATAGATGACATCCACTTTGCAATGCGGGTAGGTTCGGTGGATAAAATCCATCGAGTTTTCGAACTGACGGATCGTGTGCTCAAGCGAAGGATGCTCATTTTTTTCCGGCTCTTTGACAGTGGTTTGCTCTTGTTCTCCAGCCACAAAAAAATGCTTAATTTTTGCAAATATGTCCATAAATCACACCTCGTGGGTATTCTATCCAATCGCGGTACAGTTATACGCGACCAGGTACAGGCTGCAGAGGTTGCTGTTTGATCACAGAACAGAGGGGTAGTGTATGAAGTAGGGGATAAACTTCAAAGGAGGCGGGCCGGGGATGAAAGATTACCGGGAACTATATATTCGGGGGATATTGGATATAGCGGAGGAGCATGGGCTGGATTATACGAGGGAGAAGCTGGAACCCATGCCTGAAGACGAGCTGATTGCGCTCCGGGACCGGCTGAGAATGAAATATGAGAACATCCATTTCAAGCGGTACTGTTGAGGGGGTGCAGGTACGATTGTAGTAAGTGAAGTATTTCTCCTTTTATGAATTTATTTATGGAGAAAATATCTAGTCATTGCTATAATGGAAGCATCTGAGCAGGATCGAAGGGATGTGCGATACATGAAAGCAATTGGCCTGGATATTGGCGGAACTTCCATCAAGGGCATGGTGCTCGATAGGAGCGGACAGGTGCTCGACCTCGGTAAAATCGCGACCGATGCGAAGCAGGGGAAAGACCGGATTATGGCCAACATGCATTCGCTTCTGCGTGAGCTGCTGGAAAGAAACGGGGATGTGACCGGTATCGGTATCGGCACCGCCGGCCGGGTCGACGTTCACACCGGAAGGATTGTGTATGCGACCGACAATTTGCCGGGCTGGCAGGGAACGGAGCTGAAGGCGATCCTTGAGCAGGCATACGGGCGGCCGGTCTTTGTCGATAACGACGCCAACACGGCCCTCGTCGGAGAGGCCTGGTTGGGAGCGGGCAAGGGGATTCCCGACATCACCATGCTTACCCTGGGCACTGGCGTAGGCGGGGCGAACATGGTGGGCACTGAACTGTTCAGGGGGGCTGGCTGGAACGGCGGAGAATGGGGACATACCATTCTCATACCCGGGGGCCGGCCATGCAACTGTGGCCAGCGGGGCTGCGTGGAGCAATATCTGTCTGGGACGGCGCTGGTTTCCCTTGCGGCTGAGGCTGCAGGCGTATCCTATCCGTCAGGGGTTGAGGTGCTGGGGGACTTTAAGCGAGGGCTTCCGGCTGTTGTGAAGGTTGTCAACGAATACGTCCGAAATTTAGGTGTGCTGCTGCACAATATTCATATCGGCCTCAACCCCGGTGTGATCGTCATTGGCGGAGGCTTGACCGATTCACGGGAAATCTGGTGGCCGCTGCTTGATGAATGTCTCTCCAGCTTAAGTCCGGGGATCGATGTCCGCCCGGCACAGCTCGGCAACCAGGCAGGAGCGATCGGGGCGGCCAGGCTAATTTTGAACCAACTGGAAAGAGAATAGAACTACATAGCATGGCAGTCATTCGGGTAGAGTGGCTGCTTTTTGGCGTATGGCGTACATTTTTTTGAAAACCGGATGTATCCCCTTACACCTGTACTGCGCATGATGTAGGGGAAGGGATGGGATTGGATAAATAGTTTGTATGTTAATTATGTGTTTACAAATATTATTTACAAAAAACATTTTTGGCTGTAAAGTGAAAAGAAGAACATGCTCAAGAGAAGGGACGATCCGGCCGTGAACAAGGGAGACTACGAGGATCTGTACGGACAATTTGTTTCCAGAACCAGCCGCGCGCTGAACCGGTACATGGCGTTACATTTAAAGGATGACGATATTACCCCGGAACAATGGACGGTCATTAAGCGGCTCAGTGAGCAGGACGGCATTACGCAGAAGGATCTTGCATGGATTGCCGATAAAGACCAGGCGAACCTGACGAAGATTCTGGACATCCTGGAACGTAAACATCTCGTGCGCCGCAGCCGAAATGAAGAGGACCGGCGGTCGTTCTTGATCTATATCACGGGAGGTGCTCGCCGGCATTCCCGAGGCGGAGCTGGCCCTGTTCAGCGAGATGCTGAAGCGAATCAACCGGAATATCGGAGCGAGCGGTCCGTTCGTTGATGAATATGAGGCTGAGCAGTGATGAAACGGTACAGATGAAAAGGTAGAACGTACCGCATTGAATGGGTGCGAATAAATATGGAATCTAAGAGAAAGAGATGATGCGAATTGAATACGATGCATACTTATCCGGGGGTACGAGCGGTTCACAAGGGCCCGGCTCCCGGAACCGTCCGGGACGCGTTCCGCATCCGGCGGATGCCGCTGCAGTGGTTCCGGGGGATCGGCTCGGCCGTTGCGGCAGGTGTGCCTACGCTGGTTGGCGCGCTGACCGGACATCTTGATTACGGGCTGTGCGCCTCAATCGGGGGCTTTGCTTTTCTGTACGTGGGCAGCGAAACGTACCGGCAGCGGGCGATCAAGCTGGCCTGTGTGGCCCTGGGCCTGTCGCTTACCTTTGGTCTTGGGTCGCTCTCGGCGGCAACCCCGTGGCTGATGGTGCTGCTGTTTGGCTTGATCGGTGCCCTTGCCGTATTCGGCTTCGGCGCATTTCAAATGGCCGGACCGTCAGCCATGTTCTTCATTCTGACCTTCTCGGTCGGAACGAGTCTGCCGTACGATCTGCACGCCCTGCCGCTGCGAACCTTGCTCGTGCTGACCGGCGGAGCCTTTGCCTGGATGGTGGGAATGAGCGGTTGGCTGCTTCGTCCTCATGGGCCGGAGACCAAAGCGGTCGCCGGGGCTTACCGGAGCCTGGCCGCCTTTGTGGATGCGATCGGAACCGATTTGTACCCGGAGAAAAGATACCAGGCGGCCGTTCAGCTTCGAGCAGCCGACGCTGCCGTGTCCGGCGGGGAGCTGCGCTGGCGCCGGAATTACGGGCCGACGCTGCGCCTGATGGCATTGACCCGGAAGGCCAATGAGATGTTTATGGCGGCCGTCGAAATCTCGCTGGACCGCCAGGCGGCGAAGGTGCCGGAAGGGACGGCGGCGTCCCTTCTCTCGATTGCGGATCGCTTGCAGCATCCGCAGCAGGAGATGCTGCAGCCCAAGG
The DNA here is from genome assembly GCF_002968895.1 of Paenibacillus sp. AR247. Lineage (NCBI taxonomy): Bacteria > Bacillati > Bacillota > Bacilli > Caryophanales > Paenibacillaceae > Paenibacillus > Paenibacillus sp. AR247. The sequence continues at coordinate 237,161 of NZ_PCZT01000023.1, forward strand.
CGGCTGCGGACATCCCGAACGGGCATGTCCGGCGCATGTCCGGGCTGCTGAACGAGGCGGCCGCCATCTGCCTGGGGGAAGATGCAGGCCGCGGAACGGCGGAGGAAGTGACCCTTCCTCCCTCTTTTTCCTTGCGCCGTCTCTTATCCGGCGCTCTGAATCCGCACTCGGCGCTGCTCCATACCTCGCTTCGGTACGGCATCATGATTGCCGTCGCTGCTGCGGTCGCCTACTCGCTGGATTTGAACCGGTCCTACTGGGTGCCGCTTTCTTGCACGGCGGTGATGCTCGGTACGACGGTGCTCGGCACGGCTCACCGGGCCATCCAGCGGACGGCGGGCACCGTCGTCGGGCTGTTTCTCGGCGCCTTTATTCTGTCGCTGCGGCCCGAGGGCATTTTTATCGCATTGATCATGGCTGTTCTTCAATTTATTATCGAACTGATTTACTTGCGCAATTACGCCCTGGCCGTCATCTTCATCACGCCGAGCTCGCTGCTGATCGCAGAGAGCAGCCATCCGGATATGGCGGTAAGCTTCTTCATCTCGGCCCGGTTGACCGATATTCTGATCGGGAGCGCCATCGGCATCATCGGCATGCTTCTCCTCTGGAGACGCGCCTCTTCCAGCAAGCTGCCGCGGGCGCTCGCAGGCGTCATCCGGATGGAAGGAAAATTGCTGGAGAGCATCCTGTCCTCCTCCCCCTCAAGTAGGGTTACCACATGGACGAACGAGCTGGAAACTTCTCTTATCCGGCTGCGCCTGCTTTATGACGGTGCGCTGGCCGAGTCGGTGGGCCGGCGGAATCAGGCCAGCTCCTGGTGGCCTGCGCTGGATGCGGTGCAGCACATCGGTTACGCGCTGATCACAGCAGCCGGGAACGCCCACAGCCATGCCGCACCGGATGAAGCGTCATCGGACTGCAGCCTGTTCTTTGAACAGATGGCTCAGGCTGCCGAGCGGCAGCTCACGCCTAAGCCGGCAAACATCCCAGCGCTCAGCTCCATCCCCGTGCTGCAGCATGAACTGGCCGGGCTTCATGAAGCGCTGCAGATCCGAGACCGCACGGCGCAGTCCCCTGCCATCAAATCATCATAATGTCCCCTCTTCGGCAAGCCGTATGGACTTTATGTCCCGCGGTTTGCCTTTCCTTATCTTATCTATCTCTATCTCATCACATCTCATCTCATCACATCTCATCACATCTCATCTCATCTCATCTCATCTACCTTTAACTCTAACCTCCAGCCTTTACCGCCACCACCAGCCGTTCTTCGACAAAGCTTCCTATAGTTGTACTAAAAAAGACTACGCTTTTCGACAAGTTATGACTTGGCCAAAATCATATCGATGAACCGCTGTGCAGGGGGGAGAGGCCTCCTCCTTCCGGGTGTAGATGGAGACCGGATTCGTCATATGCACGCCGTCGACTTCCACCCGGGAAATGACGCCTGCCGCGATATGTTCGCGGGTCTCCAGCAGCGACAGAAAGGCCGCGCCGTAACCCTCCATCACGACCCGCAGCGTTTCGTTCAGACCGTTCATCTGCAGCCCGACCGGCGGGGCGGGCAGATGGCGGGCAGAGCATAGTGCGATCAGCTGCTCTCTGCCGAAACTGCCCTCCTCGCGGTAGATGAACGGCTCCTGCAGCATCTCTTCCAGGGTGACCCGGGCGCCGGCCAGAGGATGCCCCTTATGAACGATAAAGCACATTTCGTCCTCATACCAAGGGGTGCGCAGCAGAAGCGGATGGTCCAGCCGGATGCCGCCGATAAAGGCGATCTCCGCGCGGTAATGCAGCAGCAGATCGGCGGCCTGGCTGGAATTGGCGGTGCTGAGCTCGACGCCGACGCCGGGATAAGCGCGTTTGTAGCGGGCAATCCACTTGGGGAGCAGGAAGTTGGCCGGAAGATAGGTGGCCGCCAAGTGAAGCTTGCCGGCGCTGCCCGCCTTCAGCTGCTCCAGGGTCTCCTCGATATGGCCTTCCAGCTCGAACAGCCGCCGGGCTTCGGCGGCCAGATGTCTGCCGGCCTCTGTCAGCATGACGCCCCGCCCTTGGGGAATCAGCAGGCGGAGGCCGATTTCGCGTTCCAGCTTTTTAATTTGGGCCGTCACGGCGGGCTGGCTGAGATGCAGAGCCTCGGCTGCGAGAGTTACGCTTCCGAGGGAAGCGGCTTGGTAGAAGAGGCGAAGCGCATGCAGGTTCATGGAAATTCTCCTTTACGAGGTTGTTCAAAAGGTCCGCTTTTGATCACGAAGTAAATCGGGAAGCTGATTCGGCATCGAATCTTGAATTCAGCCGGGCCTTCCGGTGCTCACGTACCCACTACGTACGCTCTGCTCCTCAGTCCCTTGCTTCATCCAATTCAAGTGTTTTGAAAAAACACACATCGGAAGCATAAACCTCGGTGCTGAAAACCGGCCTTTTTGGACTCGCACTTTACATAGGGATTAGAGATCCAGGTCTATTCATAATTGAAATTTATGTTTTATGAAAAACAATATATTAGATTTATACCATAACAGAGCATATTCTAAGCTTAAATTACAGGCGGGTGCAACCATTTGAGGAAGCACAACGTCAAAATAGGAGGAATTTGTCAATGAGGCTGAAATGCGTGGATTGCGGCAGCAGTTATCCCCTGGAGCCGATTCAGGTTCGATGCGGGTGCGGCGGGCTGCTGGAAGTGGAGCAGAACCTGGCGCTGGTCGATGCCGAGCTTCTGAAGCGGCAGTTTCAGGAGCGCCTGTCCGAACGGATGGGGGTCTATGCCAGCGGCGTATGGCGGTATAAAGAATTAATTTTTCCGGAACTTCCGGACGAATATATTGTTACTAAATATGAAGGCAACACCGGAATGTACGCTCCGGAGCCGATTCGCGAAACGCTGGGAATCCGCGGGCTGTACTTCAAAGCGCAGAGCGAGAATCCGAGCGGCTCATTCAAGGATAACGGGATGACCGTGGCCGTGTCGCATGGTCGTTCTCTCGGGTACTCCGCATTTGCGTGCACCTCGACGGGCAATACCTCCTCATCGCTCGCCATGTATGCAGCCATGGGAAGGAGCCGGGCGTATGTATTCGTCCCCAATCGGAAGGTATCCGCAAACAAGGTGCTGCAGACTCAGGCTTATGGCGCCCGGGTCCTCAGCTTTGACGGCACGTATGATGACGGAATCCGCTTCCTGGAGAAGCGGGGCGAGGAGTTGGGGTTGTACGTCTGCAACTCGGTGAACCCGCTGCGGATTGAGGGTCAGAAGAGCATCATTTATGAAATCGCCCAGACGCTCGGCTGGAGTCTGCCGGACTGGATCATCATTCCCGGTGGCGCGCTCAGCAACGTGTCTGCACTTGGCAAAGGGCTGGCTGATTTGAAAAGCCTCGGGTTCATCCCGTCGGTGCCGCGGATCGCACTGATCCAGGCGGAAGGGGCCAGTCCCTTCCACCGCATGATGGCTTCGGGAAGCCCGGTGCTGACGCCGGAACCCCGGCCGGATACGCTGGCCTCGGCACTGAACATCGGCAACCCGCCGAGCTGGAAAAAAGCGCGCAGCGTGCTGAAGATGAGCGGCGGCGTAACCTGCTCCGTCACCGATGCGGAAATTCTCGCCGCCAAGGCGCAGATCGACCGGAGCGGAATCGGATGCGAGCCGGCATCGGCGGCGACACTCGCCGGATTGCAGAAGCTGATCGCAGAGAAGACGATTACCAAGGATGAGACGGCGGTCTGCATTTTGACGGGAAACCTTCTGAAGGATACCGATGTGCTGAAGGAAAGCTTTCAGGACATTCCGGTTGACTTGTCGGGTTCGGACTGGGAGGCGCTGCTCCGGTAAACTTAAGCCGCATTTCCTAAAGCCGGCGGAGGGTGACTGAGGGAATGACCGCAAACATACGGGGAGCGTTTTTGGGGCATCTTTTATGGAAAGGTTCGCCTGCTCTGACGTTGCCTTCTAATATCCGTCACGGGTATTGATAACCAAGACGCTGTGGCACCCGCATGATTAGATGTTTTCCAGACACGATTACAAAGGGATAAGGGGCGCATGCTTTTTCATGATCAATAAGAGGAAATTCGTATATTTCGTCCTTGTTCCACTCCTGCTTATAGGGCTGGTTATTTCATTGACGCCGACATCCCTGTTCCATGAGGCCGCGACGGCTCAGGTGGATGCTCCCGTAAGGACGGGGGGCACAGCGGGAACGCAGGGCAAGCAAGCGCAGGGCACGCACACACAGAGCAAGTATTACGACGTCGTCGTCATCGGCAGTGAAATACAGGGGGTGCTGCTGGCCCGGGAAGCGCAAAAGCAGGGGCTCAGCGTTCTGATTCTCGATCCGCGGAGCAAGCCGGGCGGCGAGCTGATTCAGGGGCAGATGATGTTTCTGGACGAGCCGCATGACGCCAAGAAGCGGAGCCTGGTCCAGGGCGAGATCAAAACCTTGTTTGACGGCTACAACAGCGGGAAGATCCGGAAGACGGCCGATTTTAACCGGTACTATAACCGACTGATCAAGGGAATTCCGGTCCAAAGCGGAATCACGGTCAAGTCCGTCACGGCTGCGGCTTCCGGCGGCAGCAAAAAGCTGCTGAAATCCTTGACGTACCGGGATCCTCAAGGCAGCGTCGTTACGGTAGAGGCGGGCTATTGGGTGGAAAATACGGACTTTAATGCCCTGACCGGCAAGCTCAATGCGAAGCGGATTACCGGGATGGAGCGCATTTCAAAGGTCGGCCATCCCGACTACATGGCGGCCACGATGATGCTGAAGTTCAAGCATGTGAACTGGAGCAAGCTCCACCAGGCCGTGCTGGACGACTACCCGTTGACCAACGTCCGGGATAAGTACGGCGGAAATACGTATGTCGATTGGGATTTTGCCACCGGGTTCAGCAACATCACGCTCAAATACAAGCCGCGCGATCCGCAGCTGCTGCTGAGAGGAATGAACACCTCTTATCAGAAGGGCGGCGAAGCCATTATGAACTCCCTTCTGATCTTCGACGTCAATCCTTCCGATCCGAAGTCGGTGCAGACCGCCCTGGATAAAGCACAGGCAGAGGCTCCGTTCATCCTGCAATTTTTGAGGAAGAACATCCCGGGATTCGACCGGGCCGAGCTGAACGGCTTTCCGGATTATTTGTATATCCGTGACTATAACCGGTTCGAAACGGATTATATTTTGACCTTCTCGGACGTCATGAACAGCCGGATGTTCTGGGACAACGTCAGCATCGGCGGTTATGCGCTGGATTTGCAGGGAACCCGGACGGTGCCGAAGGGCATCCATCTCGGGCAGCCGGACCGCTACGGCATTCCGCTGCGCTCTTTTGAGCTGAAGGGCTATAACAACGTCCTGGTGATCGGCAAAAATATCGGGGCAGCCATCGAGGCCTACGGCAGTGCACGCATCATGCCGAACACCGCCCTGGCGGCGCAGACAATCGGCATTATTTTGGGCAGGGAGCTGAAGCAGGGCAAGCACCTGCACGACCTGAACCAGGAAGACTTCAAACGGATTCATCAGTACTTGAAAAAGGAATATCATATTAAAGTAGACGGATAAGGAACGCGTTAGGATATTCGGGCGCTGCCCCTCGTCCCCGGTGTTCTTTACCATCCAACCGGTACCATCTGCGGTAATCTGGATCATCTGTGTGTCAAAAAAGGCAGGGAGCTAAGGCTCTCTGCCTTTTTGCGCCATTCGTGAAAGGTATCCCTTCGGGAACCGGTGCCGCTTGGAGAACAACAGCGTCTCGCGGCTGCCTTTGGTAGGTGCGGTAGAGTCACCTGCAGGGGAGATGCAAAATCAGAGACAGTGGATTACCTTTTTCGCGCATTTACAGCGGATGATGGATCTGCTAGAATAGCGGTAAATTAATTGTCAACCAACATACCGATATTTTGGTTGACAATTAACGAGTAGCAAATAGACCGATGTAACGACTTAACGAATACCGAAAATATAACAGCTCGAAGGGATGATAACCTATGCAGAAGGACATGGTTCTGAGAAGCCCGGTACGGCAGGACTGGCAGGCGTTGGCCGACAAGGCGCTGAATGGGCAGCGGCTTACCATGGAAGAGGGACTGGCCGTATTAAACGCACCGAACGATGAGATTCTGGGACTGATGCAGGCTGCTTTTACGGTAAGAAAGCATTACTACGGCCTGAAGGTGAAGCTTAACATGATCTTAAACGCCAAGAGCGGGCTGTGTCCCGAGGACTGCGGCTACTGCTCCCAATCCATCGTATCTACGGCGCCGATCGAGAAGTACAGCCTACTGGATAAAGAGACGGTGCTTGCCGGAGCCCGGGAGGCTCTTGCGCGTAAAGCGGGTACATACTGCATCGTGGCCTCCGGCCGGGGCCCGACGCCGAGGGAGCTGGATCAAGTAGTGGAGGCGGTTCAGGAAATCCGGGAGACGATGCCGCTTAAAATTTGTGCCTGCCTTGGGCTGCTAAAGGACGGGCAGGCCGAGAAACTGGCTGAGGCAGGGGTGCATCGGTATAACCACAACCTCAACACGAGCCAAGCGAATTATAGCCGCATTACCACAACGCACACCTATGACGACCGGGTGGACACAGTGCAGAAGGCCAAAGCCTCCGGTTTGTCCCCCTGCTCCGGGGTCATTATCGGCATGGGCGAAAGCGACGAGGATATCGTCGGCATGGCCTACGCCTTGCGGGAACTGGACGCCGATTCGATCCCGATTAACTTTTTGAACGCGATTCCGGGGACGCCTTTAGAGCAGGCCGGACGTACGCCCGCGCTGAAGGCGCTGAAGGTGCTGGCTTTGTTCCGCCTCGTGTGCCCTTCCAAGGAGATCCGAGTGGCTGGCGGCCGGGAGCTGAACCTCCGTTCTCTGCAGCCGCTCGCGCTCTACGCAGCCAACTCGGTGTTCGTGGGCGACTACTTGACGACCGAAGGGCAGGACGTGCTTGCGGACCATGCGATGATCGAGGATCTCGGCTTTGAGATCGAGGAGCGGGCGGTCTAGCCGAGGATGCGGAGCCGAAGGGCAGGAATACGGGCAGGTGCTGCTACTTATCTGATCGAGGTGGCACATCACTAAGGGTGGAAGGGCAGCCCGACCGAAAGTCACTTCGATACATAAGTAGACCGACCACAACCGTTTGCCAGCAGGCGATGGAGCCGCTATAATAAACTCATTAATCTATCAGTAAACGGGTGTTTATTTATGCAAATTCTCAAAGATGACGTCCGCCAAAGTATTTTGAACGCCGCACTGGCCGAATTCAAGCAGCACGACTACGCCGATGCCTCCATGCGCCGTATTTCCGCCTCCGCCGGCATGACCACCGGGAATATCTACCGTTATTTTAAAAATAAAGAGGAGCTGTTCGAAGCGCTGGTCGGGCCGGTCTATGAGCGATGCATCGCCAACATCCTGGTCATTAAGGAGGAAGTGGACCAGAACTTCGCCAAAGGGACGGAGGCGAGCGACTGCCTTCAGATGGTCGAGAGTATTATTCTCGATCTGTTCGAGGAATCCAGCGCCGAGCTGATGATTTTGCTCAACCGCAGCACTGGTTCCAAATACGCCGGCGTGAAGGCAAGTATATGCGCTTTGGTCGTATCGATTCTGGAGAGCATGTTCCGCTTCGGTAAGGATGAGACCAGCGAGCTGACGCTGGAAGAGAAACAGACGGCCCAGATGCTGGGCGGAACCGTGGTGGAAGGCGTATGTCTGATTCTGCGCGATCATGAAGACGGGGAAACGGTCAAACGGCTGGTGAACCAGCTGGTATATCTGTACTACTTTGGCACCGATCATTGGAATAAGAAAAAGGGATGAATCCAAGGGATTCCCTTTTTTTCGCTCAAAAATGAACGCTTGTTTACTAAGGAAGTTGAAGGAGGAATATCAACAACATGCGGCAAATCATCAAGTGGCGCTGGGCGATTCTGGTGTTATGGCTGGTGGCGACGGTCCTGCTGACCGTGTTCCAGCCCAACGTGAACGCCATTCTCCAGCAGAGAGGCCAGGATCCCCTCGCCGAAGACAGCCCTTCCAAGGTTGCGGGGGCGCTGCTCAATAAAATGACCGGCCAGAGCGGGACCAGCGACATCGTGGTGTTCCACGAAGAAAACAAGCTGACCGATGAGGATATGAAGAGCATCGAGAGCGGCGTGATGAACATGAAGGCGAAGCAGTCTGAGCTTGGCATCACTGAAGTCCTGGACCCGTTCTCGATGCCTGAAGCCAAATCTCAGCTGATTTCGGAGGACGGCACGACCGTGATGGTCAGCTTCAGCCTGGACAAGAACGGGCGGGATATGGAAGAAATCACGGATCAGTTCAATCAGGCGCTGAAGTATGTCAAAGCGACATACTACCTGAGCGGCGAGGATTTTATCCAAAACGACTATATCAAGGCGTCCACGGCAGGAGTGGAGAAAAGCGCGGCGCTGACCGTTATTTTTATTCTCGTCGTGCTCATCGTCATGTTTCGGTCGATCGTGATCCCGTTTGTGTCTCTCCTTGCCGTAGGGATATCCTATCTCTGCTCGATGGGGATTGCGGCGCAGATTATCGATAAAATGAACTTCCCGGTCACCAGCGTGACCCAGATGCTGCTGGTACTCATCCTGTTCGGAATCGGGACGGATTATAACATTCTGCTGTTCAACCGTTTTAAAGAGGAGTTGTCGCATGGCAAATCCGTCGATGAAGCCATCGTCGCTTCCTACAGAACGGCGGGCAAAACGATCGTATACAGCATTCTTACCGTCTTTATTGCCTTTGCGGGACTCAGCTTCTCGGATTTCGGCATCTATAAATCGGCCAATGTGGTTGCGATCGGCACAGTGATCTTGGTGCTTGAAATTCTAACGCTGACACCGTTCCTGATGAAGACGCTCGGACCGAAGCTGTTCTGGCCGTCGAAAAGGTGGCGGGCCACAAGGAAAGCACCTTCCTGGCGAAGCTGACGGCAGTTTCCGTTAAGCATCCGGTCATCGTGACGGTCATCATCGTCATTCTGATGATTCCGGTGCTGCTGACCAGCGGCCAGAAGCTGTCCTTCGACCAGCTGAAGGAGCTGGGGGACGGCTATCCGTCGACCAAAGGCTTCAGCATCGTCGCTGATCATTTCAGCCGCGGCCAGGCGCTGCCGACGACTGTCGTCATCGAAGACGACAAGACGATGGACAATAACGACACACTTGGGGTCATCGATAAGCTCACCGAGAAGTTAAAAGGCATCGACGGGGTCAAGTCGGTATCAAGCGTAACCCAGCCGCAGTCGGAGCCTGTGGAGGACTTCTATATAAGCAGCCAGACGGAAACGGTGACGGACGGCATTTCGGCGTCCAAAAAAGGCGTGGACCAGATCAAGGACGGCCTGGACCAGATCGGCGATAAGCTGACGACGCCTGACTTCTCCAGCGCCAATCAGCTGGTGTCGGGTACGGGACAGGTCAAGCAGGGCTACGATCAAATTACGGATGCGATCTCGCAGGTGTCCGGCGGCATACAGCAGGGAGCAAGCGGTGCATCGGAGCTCAGCAAGGGCATCGCGAAGCTTGAAGCCGGCATGAACACCGTCAGCACCAATACGTCCAAAATCAACCAAGGACTCACCGAGCTGTCCAAAGGATACACTTCGCTCGCAGGCGGTTATGAACAGGTATCCGGACAGATTCCGCAAATTCAGCAGGGGCTTGCCGGCATGAATACGCTGATCGGCAATCTGGGTGACAGCCACAGCGAGCTGGCCGAAGATCCAAACTATATCCAGCTGAAGCAGACTGGCGAAGGACTCGTTACCGGTTTGGCGCAGCTTGACGGCGGTCTCAAGGAACTGAATGCGAATTATGCCAAGCTGAACGCATC
>NZ_PCZT01000023.1:247125-254397 GCF_002968895.1 Paenibacillus sp. AR247
CCTGGCAGCGCTGGAGCAAGGGGCTGACCAGTTGGCCAAGGGATTGCGCCAAGGCAGCAGCGGCAGCCAGGAAATCGCCGCAAACATGAAGAAGCTGAATGCTGCGCTGGGCAGCGTCCAAAGCGGGCAGCAGCAGCTGCTGAGCGGACTATCCAGCCTCTCGGGCGGCATGTCCCAGCTGAAGGAAGGCATCGACCAGAGCGGCAACGGACTGGGCGACATCTCTGAAGGTCTCGGCAAGACCAATGACTTCCTGACCCAGCTGAACAGCTCGAAGACCTTCTTTATTCCACGGGAAGCGCTGGAGAACAAGGACTTCCAGCAGGCAGTGGATGCCTTTATGTCCAAGGACCGCAAGATTACGAAGCTGATCGTCATCCTCAACGACGATCCGTATTCCCCTGCGGCCATGGACACGATTGAGAAAATCAACAGCGAGGTCTCCGGCACGCTGAAGGGAACCATGCTGGGCGACGCCAAGTTCGGAGCTGCGGGACCAAGCTCAACGACGTACGATACGAATGAGGCCCAGATCAAATCCTTCAACAGTACGGCGATTATCGTCATCGTCAGCGTGTTCGTCGTTCTGCTGTTCGTGATCCGTTCCTTCTGGCCGTCGGTATTTATCGTATTGTCGCTTGTCGCTTCCTACTACGTAGCGATGAGTGCCTCGAAGTTTGTGACGACCTATATCATCGGGGCGGAAGGGGTATCGTCCTTTGTACCGTTCTTCTCCTTCATCGTCATCGTCGCGGTCGGCGTGGATTACAGCATCTTCCTGATGGAGCGCTACAAGGAATACGGGGAGCTGTCTCCGGGAGAAGCGATCGTCAAGGCAGCCCGAAGCGTGGGCGGCGTCATTATTTCCGCCATGGTCATTCTCGGCGGAACGTTCGCAACGCTGATGCCTTCGGGGCTCGTGCTCTTGATCGAGCTGGCTGCGGCCGTGATCGTCGGTCTCGTCGTGCTCTGCTTCATCCTGCTGCCGATGCTGGTACCGGCCTTGATCGTGCTGCCGGAAACCCTGTCGCGCGGGCGGTCCCGCAAGCAGCAGATGGCCCATGTCAGCGGGAAGGACTCCACGCTGGATTCCTAATAACTTGTTAACGTATGAACGCATTGTGCACAAGTCAAAAAAGAACAATATTCTGTACACAGCAAAAAGACCGGAAGAGGCTGCAGCCCTCTTCCGGTCTTTATTTATATCAAGGCTTCACGCGGCGCGTTGTCCCGGGGGTGGGGCGGGACCGCATTAAGCCAGTGTTTTCAGCGCTTCAGGCGTGAACGGAGCAAGCTCGTCGAAGCGGCCTTCACGCACTTTGGTGGCCCAAGCCGGGTCTCCAAGCAATGCACGGCCTACGGCAACTAGGTCAAATTCGCCGTTCTCCAGGCGTTCCAGGAGATCGTCGATATCCTTGCTGCCTGCACCTTTGCCTTCGGCAAACAGGCTCGTGAATGCTTCGTCGAGCCCGACGGAACCGACGGTAATGGCCGGTTTGCCCGTCAGCTTCTTGGCCCAGCCGGCGAAGTTCAGGTCAGATCCTTCATACTCCGGCTCCCAGAAACGGCGGGTCGAACAGTGGAACACGTCGACGCCCGCGTCAGACAAGGCGCCAAGCAGCTTCCCAAGGTCTTCCGGTGTTGGGGCGAGCCTTGCGTCGTATTGGTTCGTCTTCCATTGGGAGAGGCGCAGCACGACAGGGAAATCCGGTCCTACGGCACGGCGGACGGCTTCCACGACTTCAATCGCAAAGCGTGCGCGTTTCATCATGTCGCCGCCGTAGCGGTCCGTGCGGCGGTTCGTCTGTTCCCACAGGAACTGGTCGATCAAATAACCGTGGGCACCATGAATTTCCACACCGTCAAACCCGATCCGTTTGGCATTGGCAGCCGCATCGGCATAAGCCTGGATCACGTAGGCGATTTCTCTTCGGTCATCGGTTCGGAAACCTGATTGCCGTTCAGATCAAGGCCCGAAGGACCGATCGGCATTGCTTCCGGATTCGGCTCGGCGCCGACCGGACGGGTCATGCCGATATGCCAGATTTGCGGCATGATCTTGCCTCCGGCTTCATGAACCTGCTTGACCACTTCGGCCCATCCGTTCAGGGCGTCTTCACCGAAAAATCTCGGAAATGATGAGGCCGACGTTGTTCTCGGCACGGCGGCGGTAATAGGCTGCTACGTCCGGGCCCGGTACTCCGTTCGGGGAGAATCCGCGGGTCATGGGCGCCATGACGATGCGGGTGGGCAGCGTCAAGTTGCCAATGGTAAACGGTTCGAATAAAGCTGCGGTGGAACGGGTATGCTGTGGATTGCTGTTCATGTATCGGTTTCCTCCAATATGTGAGATTTATATCTTTATACATTTACATAAAAATAGATATATATGATGAAAAGAAAGAGCGTTTAAGCCAAAAGGTTCAGATGTGCACCATATGTCATTTTAGCCTAAAGCTCTTTCTTGAGTTGTTCGATAAAACGGTTGATACCCTCCTCATTCCGTCTGTAGTAGGTCCACTGGCCGGCCCGGTGGGATTCCAGCAAACCAGCCTTTTGCAATTTCACCAGGTAGCCTGAAACAACCGACTGTGCAAGCCCTGTCTTCTGCGAAATGCTGCCGACGCAAATGCCGCCTTTGAAATTACAGGATGCCGGCATATGCTCCTGAGGGTCAAAGTGCTCCTCCGGATGCTTCAGCCATTCGAGAATTTTAAACCGGGTCTCGTTTGATAGTGCTTTAATGGTTAATAAGGTATCCATGGATCTTATTATATCTATTTTTATAGAAATGTAAATATGATTTGGCAAAAAAGTTTGGAATCCGAAAAACGCCTCTTCAGCCTGGCTTTTAACGAATGCACCGCAGATGTCCAGGTTAACATTCCCGTTTGGGTGGATTTTCATTCGGGTAATAACGGGTGTAAATACTCGGACACCGTCCGTAACCGACCAGGAGGGGATGCATTGATGGACCGTAAGAATGAACAGCAGCCGCAGAAGGATGTTAAGGACAGCCAGCTGGAGGAATTCCGCGTCAGTGATGCGGGGAAACCCATGACTACGAACCAAGGCGTTCGGGTTTCTGAGGACGAACATTCGCTCAAAGCAGGCGAACGCGGGCCGACGTTAATGGAGGATTTTCATTTTCGGGAGAAAATGACCCACTTTGACCATGAGCGTATTCCTGAGCGTGTGGTTCATGCCCGGGGGCTTTGGCGCACACGGGTATTTTCAGGTGTACAAGCCGATGACGCAATATACGAAGGCGAAGTTTCTGCAGGACCCGTCGATGAAAACGCCGGTGTTCGTGCGTTTCTCAACCGTGGCTGGTTCGCGGGGTTCGGCTGATACGGTGCGGGATGCCCGGGGCTTTGCCACCAAGTTCTACACGGAAGACGGCAACTTCGACCTGGTGGGCAACAACATTCCGGTTTTTTTCATTCAGGATGCGCTGAAATTTCCTGATTTGGTGCATGCGTTCAAGCCCGAACCCCATAACGAAATTCCGCAGGCGTCGACGGCCCATGATACGCATTGGGATTTTGTCGCCAATAACACGGAATCGGCCCACATGGTCATGTGGACGATGTCGGACCGGGCGATTCCGCGCAGCTACCGGATGATGGAGGGGTTCGGCGTACATACCTTCCGGCTCGTCAATGACAAGGGCGAAGCACATTTCGTAAAATTCCACTGGAAGCCGCTGCTGGGCGTGCATTCCCTGGTCTGGGACGAAGCGCAGAAAATCGCCGGCAAGGATCCCGACTTTCACCGCCGCGACCTGTGGGAAGCGATTGAAATGGGCGACTATCCCGAATATGAGTTTGGCGTGCAAATGATCCGGGAGGATGAGGAGTTCAACTTCGATTTCGATATTCTCGACCCGACCAAAATATGGCCGGAGGAGCTCATTCCCGTTCAGCGCATCGGGAAAATGACGCTGAACCGCAATGTGGACAACGTGTTCGCCGAAACGGAGCAGGCGGCCTTCCACGTTGGCAACGTCGTGCCGGGGATAGATTTTTCCAACGACCCGCTGCTGCAGGGACGCTTGTTCTCTTATACCGATACGCAGCTGATCCGTCTGGGCGGACCAAATTTCCATGAGATTCCGATCAATCGGCCGGTGGCGGAGATCCATAACAACCAGCGCGACGGATACCATCGCATGACGATCAACCGGGGCCAAACGAGCTATCATAAAAACTCCCTTGGAAACAACGATCCCCGTCCGGTTTCGGAGCAGGAGGGCGGATACACCCACTATCAGGAAAAGGTGGAGGGGCGCAAGGTCCGGGCGCGCAGCGACAGCTTCAAAGACCACTATACCCAGGCCAAGCTGTTCTGGAACAGCATGTCCGACGTGGAGAAGCAGCATATCATTAAAGCTTTCCGCTTTGAAGTGGGCAAGGTGAAAAGCAAAAGCGTGCAGCAGCAGGTTGTCGATATGTTCGGCAACGTTGATCTCATGCTGGCTGAGCAAATCGCCCTCGGCGTTGGTGTCAACCCGCCGAAGGCTGGAGAGGAAGCCTCCGGAGCGACTGTGGCAGGAGGTGCCGAAACCCAGGCCTCCCCGGCGCTGAGCCAGCTTCACACCGCGATGTCTCCGGCTACCCGTAAGGTGGCGGTGCTGGCCGCTGACGGATTCGACGCGGGTGAAATGAAGGCCGTCCTCACGGCCTTCGCTGAAGCAGGCGTCGTGCCAACCTGGGGATGATCGCCGGAACCGACGGCAGCCAGCTGGAGGCCATGCATACCTTCCTGACGGCTGACTCCGTGCTGTTTGACGCCGTCTATGTAGCTGGCGGGGAGCAGAGCATCGCCAAGCTGCAGGGTATCAAAGAGGCGGTCAATTTCGTGACGGAAGCCTACAACCACTTCAAAACCGTAGGCGCCTCCGAGCTGGCGACCGGACTGCTGTCCGGCTCAGGCATTCATTTTGCCGACGCCTCGGCATCTTCCGGCCATCTGACGTCTCCGGGCGAGGATACCGGACTGGTAATCCGCAAGGAGACGGAAGACGGCAGCGTCTTTGCCCGGCAGCTGGTCGAGTCCATCGCCATGCACCGCCATTGGGGCCGGGAAATGCAGATGATTTCTCCAATGAAGTGATCGATTGAGAATAAAAATGGAATGGTCCGGCTCCGCTTGTTGCGGGGCCGGATTTTTTAACATTCAGCGTTATTCCGACAGCATTATTCCGATACTTGGTAGCCGAATCTGGCCTTCGTGCCTTCGTTTCTCTCCGCCCCGTTTGCCGGTCTCTCATCGCGATCTCCCCATAAAAACCCGGTTCATTAGACGTGTTTGGATGGGAAGAGTGCTTTATGGTAGGATAAGGAAGAATGTCAGGACTAACATCAATGGGTTTTCGCTGCTGAAAGGGTGCATAGCATGAAGGAAAAGCTGGAGCGGTACAAATTTTTCCGTATCCTGGCTTCGATATATGAGATCAAAGCGATTCGTCTGCTCATTCCGCTTGCGGTGATCGCGCTCGTCTATTGGGAGGGGCAGCGGGAGCTGCGGCAGATTCACCTGGGGCGTACGTTCCATGAGCTGCGTCTGTTGCCGGTGGGCACCGTTGTTGGGATCTGTCTGTTTTCCCTGTTCTCCGTCGGGGTGATGAGCTTGTACGATTACATGATCCGCATGCATTTCAAGCTGAAAGTTGGCTGGTGGAACACGTTCCGCTACGCCTGGATCGCCAACACGTTTAACAATATTATCGGTTTTGCCGGACTGACCGGCGCCGGTCTCCGTACCCTGCTGTATAAAAGGAGCGGCATTGCGCCCTCGCTGATGGCGTCTGCGGTCGTATTTCTGTCGCCGGTCATCATCACGGGGTTATCCATCATGTCTTGGGCCGTTCTAACCGGGCTGTTCCCGGCAACCACGATGATTCGGGAGCACCGCTGGCTGATTTTCGCCGTATGGGGGATGGCCCTTTACCTGCCTTTATTTATTCTGATGCAGCGCTCATCGCTATTCGCGCGGTGGTTCAACAAAGGGGAAGGCCGAACGCCGTGGAGCACGGTGGCCGTCTCTCTGTGCGCATCGCTGCTGGAGTGGGCCTGCGCCGGCGTGACGTTTTGGCTGATTGCCGCCAGCGTCCTGCATGACGTGACCTTCCAGGGCGTCATGGGCATGTATACCGTGTCCGCCATTGCCGGCATTCTCAGCATGGCGCCGGGAGGGATCGGCGCGTTTGACCTGACCGTCCTTCTTGGCATTGAGCGTATGGGATTTCCGGCCGAAAGGGCGATGGCCGTCCTGGTGCTCTTCAGGCTGTTCTACTACGTTATACCTTGGCTGATCGGGCTGATTATGTCGGCCTTCGAATTCGGCAGTCCAGCAAAACGCACCTTGGAGAAGGTCGAGACCGCCGTCGAGATTCCGCTGAACGCCTGGCAGCGGCTGTGGCGCTGGCCGGGGCAGATGCGCTTTCTCAGCGATCTGGGCGTGTGGGCGCTTGGCAAGCTCGTGCTGGTCAGCGGTCTTCTTCTGCTGCTGTCGGCGGCTACGCCGGGACTGCTGTATCGGCTGCGGTTGTCGGAGGAACTGCTGTCCATGCCGATCATGCGCATCTCCCACCTGCTGTCGGTCATGATCGGCTTTATGCTGATTATCCTCTCCCGGGGCATTTCGCTCCGTATCCGCGGGGCGTATTTGTGGACGAGCGGGCTGCTGTTCGCCGGGGCGGTCTTCACCTTTACGAAGGCGTTTGATTTCGAAGAGGCGATCTTTCTGCTGATCGTTGCACTGATGCTGTGGATCTCGCGGGCCCGCTTTTATCGCTCGGGCGCCTTGATCGAGTGGAGAAGCGCAGCCGTATGGTACGTGCTCTCTGCGGTCATCGCCTTGGCTTACTATTGGGTCGGCGCCCATGTCCACCACGGATGGCTGCGCCACCTGCCGACCACGGAGCGGATGCATTGGATGGTCGGCTCCAATCCGTATGCCGCATCCGCCGTAATCGGTCTCGCCGGGGCATGGATCCTGCTGACCATGCTGATCGTGCTGCGCCCCAGCCGCAAGGTGGCGGCCCCGGCGACACCGGCCGATCTGGACAGGCTGCGGCAGTATCTGCAGAGTCATCAAGGGAATTTGCTGACCCATATGCTGTTTACGGGGGATAAAAGCTTCTACTGGTCCGTGGACGGCGAAGTGCTGATCCCTTACGCCCGCTCGCGGGACAAGCTGGTCGTGCTCGGCGATCCGCTCGGTCCGGAGAAGCTGGTACCGGATGCGTTGGGCGAGTTTCTGCAAATG
>NZ_PCZT01000023.1:254497-269650 GCF_002968895.1 Paenibacillus sp. AR247
TCCGCGAGCTGCGGGCGGTGTCGGACGACTGGATGCACGGCAGGCGGGAAAAGGGGTTTCCCTGGGCTGGTTTGACGAGCGCTATTTGCAGGAGGCGCCGATTGCCGTGCTGCGGGAGACCGGAGGAAGCATCTTTGCCTTTGCGTCCCTTGCCCCGGCTTATGACGGCGGACGGACGATATCCATCGATCTGATGCGCCACCGCAGCCAGGTTCCGAACGGGACGATGGATTATTTGTTTGTCCAGCTCTTGGAGTGGTCCAAGGAGCAGGGATACGAGCTCTTTAATCTCGGGAACGCGCCGCTGGCAAGCGTGGGCGAGACCCGGAGCGCGCTGCGCGAGGAGAAGCTGGCCGCGCTGGTGTTCCAGTACGGAGGGCATTGGTACGGATTTAAGGGCCTCCGGAAGTACAAGAGCAAGTTTTCGCCCGAATGGGAACCGCGGTTTCTGGCATATCCCGCTTCCGTGTCCCTGCCAGTGCTGACCGTCGACCTGGTGCGGCTCGTATCGCGCAGGGTGTAAGGATGCCAGGCGTGGCGTTGCTCAGGATGGCGGCAAAGATCCAGTATTTTATATTGTGAAGTTTGGAGATCGGCGGGCCAGCGTAGAAAATCCTTACCGCCAGGCTGGCCGTAATTTTGGAAATTCAGTCCGAAAACCTGAAGAATGCCGGAGAAGAGGATAGCTGAATGGTTTGCGATTTAGACGGTGTAGAGCTAGTTCATGGCTAATTGATCTCGTCTACGTATAATGGACAAATTCAGTTTTTGTCTTTTAAATGGTGGACAGAGGTAACATATCCTTGCTCAAACATCCGCCTCCATATATAGGACATGGGTCGGATATTGGCACTAAATATAGTTATTTTTGAGTCCGACCGCATGCAGGAGGATATATATGTCTTGTCCTTCTTTTGTAGGACAAAATAGGGATGTGTCCATTGTATAAGGACAGATCCCGTTTTTTATGCTGTGGATGGCCAAAAGGCAAATGATCATCGTCACATTTTAATTTTATTGTTCATATAAAAAGAGGCGGACCGTACCAGGCCCCTAATAGGGTCGCCGGTACAGACTGCCTCTTTTGTTGTTAAAGCGAAGCTTGCTTTGCTATCGAAGCATGATGCGGTCAGCTCGCGATATCTTGTTCGTTGGTGTGCGGCTCCGACCGCTTTGGTCTGGGCGTTCTACATCTTCGTGTTCAAGACGTGAGGGATGGATGACATTTCGACTGGAAAATGCGAGTAGAGGGAGGCAGCTATTTAGGCAGACGGATGCGGATAATGACGCCCTTCGGATGGTTATGAAGCGCCTGAATAGTGCCGTGATGGCTGTGCACGATCCACTGGGCGATCGAGAGCCCGAGTCCGGAGCCGCCGCTCTCCCTGGTGCGTGCCCGGTCTTCCCGGTAGAACCGGTCGAAGACGCGCTGAAGTCCTTCCTCGCTGATACCGATGCCGGTGTCGCTGACTTCGATAAACACCCGATTTTCCTTGATATAGGTGCTGATCCCGATGCTGTCATGCTCTCCCGTGTATTTGAGGGCATTGTCCAATAAAATGACCATCAGCTGATGAAGCCGGGCGGGATCCGCTTGGATCCGGGCCATGCTCGTCAGCCGGAGCCAGATGTGCTTGTCCGAAAGCTCGGCGATCTCGATATACGGGCTGCACATTTCGTGGATCAATTCGTCAATGTCGACCGGCTGCTTCTCCAGCTGGGTTTCGGTGGAATCGGCCCTGGCGAGCGTAAGCAGATCGGTCGTCAGCCGGGACAGCCGGCGCGTTTCTGAGAGGGACAAGGCGATGTTCTCAAACGTGTCCACGATTTTTTTATTCCGGCATGGTCTGCAGCAGTTCCAGTTTGTTCTGGATGATGGTGAGCGGAGTCCGCAGCTCATGCGACGCGTTCTCCACAAACTCCACCTGCTTCTCCCAAGAGCGGATGACGGGTTTCATCGTTTTCCGGGATAAAATGATGCTGGCGGTGATCGACAGCAGGATAAACACGGCCGCGCAAATGATGATGATGCGCTTGAAGTTGCCCAGCAGATTATGCTCGGTATCGACATCGACCAGCAGCTGGATGTAGCTGTCCTTGAAAAGGGGGTCTGGAACGGTCAGTGTGCGGAAGTGGTATGTGCCGTTCAGGGTCAGGTTGGAAATGACGCCGATCGTGGACGGGTCGAATTTAAGATTTTCCAAACCGTAATTTTCGTAGTTCAGCATGCCGATCTGCTGGATGTTGGCAATTTCTCCGTTGGCGTCCCATTGAACGGGAATGATCCGGGGGCTTGGAGGGGGCATGACCCTGCCAAACCGGAACCGCTCCGACGCCCCATCCTTGAGCGGACTGCCGCCGAACCTGGCTTCGATGATGCTTTTGTACATGGTCAGATCCCGGTCGGGTTTGGCGAACAGCGTTGTTCGCATTTGGCCGAATACGATCGCTCCGAAGAAGCCGAAGAGCAGGGTGAATGCGATCAGATTGTACAGAATCAGCCGGAGCTGCTGGTGACGGATCACTTTGTTTTTATTCATGATCTTCACCGTTCTCCGACAGCATGTACCCCATGCCGCGGATTGTCTTGATGTATTTGTCGTAACCGGCCGCTTTGAACTTTTTGCGCAGGTTGCTGATATAGACCTCGATCACCGTGTTGGTGGTGCTGGAATCCATGCCCCAGACCCGGTCGAAAATTTGTTCTTTGGTCACGATGATGTTTTTGTTGTTCATCAGGTATTCCAGCAGGTCAATCTGCTTGCCGTTCAGCAGGATCGCTTCCTCGCCAATGCTGACCGTTCGGCTCTTCAGATTGAGCCTCAGTTCCTTGAAGGAGAGGGTGTGCTCCCTGAACCCTCCGACAGAGCGCCGGACGATGGCCTCCAGGCGAAGTAGGAGCTCCTCGCGATGGAACGGCTTGACGAGATAGTCGTCGGCCCCCTTCTTGAAGCCCTGAATCTTGTCGTCGATGCTGTCCTTGGCGGTCAGTATCAGCACCGGCGTGGAGATGCCGTACTCCCGAAGATGGGTCAGCACTTCGTACCCGTTCATACCCGGCATCATAATATCCAGAATGATGACATCGTATATATTTTGCTGGGCGAGATACAGTCCCTCTTCGCCGTCAAAGGCTTGATCGGCCTCAAACAGGTCCCGGGTCGTCTCGCATACCGTATCGGATAAATGCTTGTCGTCCTCAATGACAAGAAGCCGCATGGCATGTTCACCTCAATTGACGTTTGATCCTAATCGAAACCTATTTTGTCAGGAATGTCAAATGGGGAGCTGCTTGCGGCTTAACTTGTTCAGAGCCGTAATGCATTCCGCTGCACGAGGCTCGTTCAACCAGCGGTCGTCCAAGGAAGGATTAAGCGTGATTTCCCGTCTGCTGCTGAGGTTTCCAGGCACTCATGAGCGGGCCCGCCGCACCGTACAGCGGATCGGTATTCGGAAGGGGCACCCGGGCGATGTCTTCCAGCACGTTTGGGCGCTCCCCGGGCTTGCCGGTGCACAGATTGTAATCCATGCCGTCCGGATAGGCTCCGACGACCCTGAAATCTTTGCTTGCAGAGCATCGCTTGTGCCCCGTTCCGGCCGGAAGGACGGCCACGTCACCGGCGGTCAGCTCGAACTTCTGGCCATGTTCACCGCCGAGCTGAAGCACGGCGGAGCCGCGAATAACCCCCAGCACCTCATGTGCATTGCTGTGATAATGATGGTAATCAAAGACGCCGTTCGTCCAGCTGTTCAGCCAGCCGTTGCGGTTAAAGATAGCTTCCGTTTCCTCCGGTTCATCCTTAAGCGAACCCAAGTATAGGATGACCGGCAGGTTGGGGTTGCCCGGAATAACACCGTCATCCTTAAAAAATATCGTTTTGATCTCCGCACCATTCATGCCGTCAACCCTCCGCTCATCTGCTTTAATTTGGAATGTAAATAAACATATTCGCACTTTATGAAACGCGGTTGTTCTTAGAACGATACCTATGCTATAATCAAGACTGGTAAACGTCAATTTCATATTGTCGGGTAAATGAATGAATATATCCTTGGATAAAAGTCATTTATGGCCTAACTTTTTCTTGCTGTTAAAGGGAAAGTTAGGCCTTTTTGTTTTGCTGAGGACCCGGGGGTTGTGCCGGGGACAGGGAAACACCCGCTTATTTCGTAATCAGGAGGGATATAAAGACACGCTTTTGCGGACACGTGATATAGCGGCCTGCCGCGATTATGTTTAGCAGCGTACCGCAACGACGCGTCTAATTCAATGGATCAATTACATAACCAACAACCATTTCATCAGCTCTTTGCCAGCTATACCAGCAAGCTATTAAGAGACCACTTTGGCAAAGGACCTGAATCCGTGGTGGTTTCTGTCGGTCACACCTTTATTACGATATATTTGCGCAACTTCCTGACGCCGTCTGAACGCATCCTGCTGGAACAGGAGCAGGAGGACATGATTGTGCAGACCAGAGCCAATCTGATGCGGGCGGTGATTCCCGAAATTATCAGTTATCTTGAAATCATGAACGGATCGAAGCCGGAAGAGGTGTATTATGACTGGAATCTCCGTAAAAGATCGGGGATGATCGCAGTCGTATCGGCAGAGGCGGTCAAACAGGGCACCGCGGTGAACAGGGAGTACCCTGCGAAATCCGAAGTGGAAGCGGAAATACTCCACATTTGCCGGCAGATTCAAAAATCACCCGAGCAAATCGACTCTTATGAGCTCAATCCCAGAACGCTGCTGGTGGTGCGAAGCGGCGTGTATCTGGAGCTGGAGAAGGCACTGATCCGGATGGGCCATGGCCGCTTGCTGAAGTCGGTGAAGAGCGGACTGGAAAAAGAGTATATTATGCGCAGCAAGCACCTGAACGGCCTGCTGCATCAGCCGGTATCCGATTGCTTTATAGACTGGAATGATACGCTGGATAAGAGCATTCTTCTGCTGATCATGAATCCGCCCCGATAAATTTCGCGGGCGGATTTTAATTTTACAGTGGCGGGCTTACGGCGTACGGGGCGTGTAACGGTGCATCAGCTTGACCGTCATCTCCCGGATTTCCTCCTCGGCCGGCAGATGCAGGCGGCTCGCCGCCTCGGATACTCCCGCGGCCGTCTGCAGGCTCCGGACCACTTCTTTGACGGAAGCGGCAAACGTATCGGCCGCCCCCGGGCCCATGCCGGTCAGCTCGTCCAGCGAAGCCATGGTACCGGGCTCAACGGACGGGTAATCTCCGTCTTTGGCCCCGGCTGCAGTCAGGTCGTAGAACGACTTGACCAGCTGACCGCGCTCCCGCCCGGATCCGCCTGCGATGACAAAAGCCTGGATCACGTAGGCATGGGCCTGGCGGCGCTGCGCAATGCCGCAGAACTTGCGTCCGCCGATGCTCAGATCATAGTCACCCGGGCAGTAAGCCCCGGCGACTTCCCCTTTGTCCACCGTTTTGCCGGTGGCGGCCAGCGCCTGCCGGATGAGCGCGTACATCCGCTCGAAGTCCCGGTGGAAGTGGAGATCGCCCGCGCCCCGCTTCGGCAGGATGAGCGACACGTTGACCACGTCCGGATCGAGCGGAACGGCGGCGCCGCCCGAATTGCGGATGGCCGTTCGGTACCCGAGCGATTCCAGCCAAGCCCGGGCCTGCTCCGCTCCGGGAAGCCGGCTGTCCCTCAGACCGATAATAAAAGAGCGGGGATGGCGCCAAATATGGCATAATGGCGGACCGCCTTCTCCTGTGCGCCGGCACAGCAGCTCGTCCATCGCGAATGGATACAGAGCATCCACATCCTCCAGGTGTGCCGTCCGGTCCAAAATGAGCATCTGCCCCGCTATTTCCGTAATATCTTCAAACATGCGCAACGCTTCCTTTTCCTCAGGTGATACCGGGACCACCGGTTACCAAACGTTTATTCCGTACCTTTTACAATCTCCCTGATCCTGATTATGACATAACCGATCCGGCGTGGCTACTGCATGAGCATGGGCTTCCCAACGGAGCAGGCTGCCCGAAAATGTCAAAAAACAGACAAAGAAGCAGTATACACCAGGCCTGTAAATACCATATAATGGATACAAACCGGACGGTCGGTTTTAAAACAACAAGGAGCCTTCCGATCATGAAAAAGCGTAAATACGAAGCCGAACAGACCAAACAGACCATTGTCGAGGGAGCTAAGGCGCTGTTTGCCGCCAAAGGGTATGCCGCAACGTCCATGATGGATATTTGCGAGGCCACAGGCTGCAGCAAGGGAAGCATCTACCACCATTTTCAGAGCAAAGAGGATTTGTTTCTCTACTTGGCGGAGCAGGCGTTTACGAACTCCTGGCAGACCTGGCATGAGCAGTCCGGGGAAGATCGTTCCGCGACGGAGCAGCTCTACGCTTACGCCGACTATTTTGTCGACACGCTTCAGAAGCCGCTCAACAAGGCCGGCGAGGAATTTATGATCCGGGTGGGTGCCGATTCGGAAGCCGGGCGGCGGTTCATGGAGATCATCCAGAACTACATGAAGGGATTTGAGGATCTGGTCCAGGCCGGACTGGACAGCGGGGAATGGAAAGGGGAGAGCGTGCAGGAGCTTTCCTTTATTATTCTCAGCTATTACTCCGGTCTCAGCGACAGCTACCACCTGATGGACAAGGCAGCGATGAAAGAGCTGTTCCGCAAAGCCACCACGTTACTGCTTGATGGGATTCGCAAGTAATCAATCCTAGGGAGAGATGGCTGATGGAAACAAAGCGGTTCGCAGGTACCGACCACACGGGGAACATTAAATTTTCGGTGATTATTCCGGCCAGAAACGAAGAGAACTATATCGGGCGCTGCCTTGATTCTCTGGCTGCCGCGGCGAAGCCTTATCCGGGACAGGTGGAGATCATCACCGTCTTAAACCGGTGCACCGACCGGACTGAAGAGGTTGCTTCGTCGTACGGGGTCGTCATTGTGAAGAACGACAGCAAAAATCTGTCGCAGATCCGCAACGCCGGGATTCAGGCGGCAAGGGGTGACATCATCGTGACGATTGACGCCGACAGCTGGGTGACGGACAACATGCTGACGGAGATCGACAGGCTGCTGGCAACCGGACAATGGATCGGCGGCGGGGTGAGGAGCCAGTTTGAGCGGGTGTCACTCGGTATCATCGTCTCCGGGATGCTGCTGATCGTGCCCCTTCTGTTCAAATACGGACTGGTCACCGTCGGACTGTTCTGGGGGCACAAGAAGGACTTTGAAGCGATCGGCGGCTTTAACGAAAACATGCTGATGGCGGAAGACGCCGAGTTTGCCAAGCGGCTCAAGCAATGGGGCAAGCAGCAGGGGAAGAAATACGGCACCGTCACGAAGGCCAGCATGACGACCTCCTGCCGGAAGTTCGATCAGTACGGCGATTGGGGCGTCGTCAAGAACCCGAAAATTATATGGGCGTATCTGAAAGGAACCGACC
Source organism: Paenibacillus sp. AR247 (assembly GCF_002968895.1). Taxonomy (NCBI): domain Bacteria; kingdom Bacillati; phylum Bacillota; class Bacilli; order Caryophanales; family Paenibacillaceae; genus Paenibacillus; species Paenibacillus sp. AR247. The sequence goes on from NZ_PCZT01000023.1 coordinate 261,950, forward strand.
GTAAGCACGCGGACGAAACGTACTACGAAATCCAGCGGTAGCTGTTTTACGGATCATCAGGCGATTTTTATCATAAATATATATTTCTGGGGCATACTAAGCGGACACCGATGAACTGAGGTAAATAACGGGAGGGTTCGCGATGTATTTCGGAAAAAAAGTGGTCGAGGAAATTCCCGAGGCCGATACTTTAATCTGGTCATGCGTAAACGATGGATGCAACGGCTGGATGAGAGACAACTTTGCTTTTGAAACGGAGCCGGTTTGCGTCCAGTGCAACTCTCCAATGGTGAGCAGCATGAAGATGCTGCCGCTGGTCGTCAACGACCATCCGACGAAAATGCTGAAGAAGGGGACGCTCATCTAAGGGCGCCTCGTTCGGTCAGTTAAAAACACAGTATGAAGAGGTCCTGCGGGGGCCTCTTTTTCGTTTTCAGGCGGATGTTCTGCATACGGGTCTATGGATGCGGCCGTAGTCGAATATGCCCCCTATGAAGAATGATACATATAGGTGTTTGGAATTATTTTCATCCGTTTAATCAGATACGTTGTTTCTTTTTACATTGGCGTTACATTCCCTTCTTAATATCTATCCTGCAGGACGATTGAAATCGATAGCAGAGGAGAGGGAATGAATGGGACGGAAGAAGTTAGGGAAGAAAAGGGGCGTGGCTTTGATTTCACTGGCATCTTTACTGCTCGGCGCAGGAAGCGTATACGCGGCGGTAGGAAACCCCTTTGACAAAGACATGGTCGGACGGCAGGCGAACGGTTCAGTATTAACACCGGTCAATCAATACGTCACGCCGGCAGGCCAGCAAGTTGAATTCGGGGGTAATCCGATTTCGGTGAAGGTGCGTCCGGACGGAAAAACGGCAGCGGCCATTATCGGAAGAAGCGATTATGGCGGCAACGGCATCAACATTGTGGATTTGGAAACGGGAGCACTGGTCAAAAATAACATCCCGTTAAGCCTTTCGCATATGTGGGGCCTGGCTTATTCTGCCGACGGCACCCGGCTGTATGCAACAGGTTCGTCCGGGACGACGGGTAAAGTCGTCATCATGTCGGTCGCCGATGACGGTACCCCGTCGATTCTGCAAACCGTGAGCCTTCCTTTGGCAGCTGTAGGCGGCAACATTAACCCTCAGGATATTGCACTGGGGCCGGACGGGAAGACGCTTCTCGTAGCACTTAGCCGTGATAACAGCCTCGGTGTCATTGACTTGGAGTCGGGCCAACTCACGGACCGAATCCCCGTAGGCAACGCACCGACCAGCGTCGTGGTCAGCGGCAATGCGGCTTATGTGACGAACACAGGCGGTAGAGCCGCCGAGCCCGGCGACCTCACGGTGGACTCATCCGGGACGCCTATCGTAGCGGAGCAAACGGGAAGTTCGGCCAGCGGAACCGTGTCCGTCGTGGATCTGTCCGGGAAAACGGTCAGCACAACGGTCGAAGTGGGACTGCAGCCTGCACGTATGGACGTCTCCGGTTCGTATGTATTTGTCGCCAACACGAACAGCGACACGGTGTCGGTCATCGATACCAAAACGAACCGCGTTGTGCAGACGATCGACGTCGAACCTTACCCTAATGCCCCTAAAGGATCGGCGCCCAATGCGGTAAAGATGATTAACGGGAACCAGCTTGCGGTCAGTCTCGGACGCAACAACGCGCTGGCTGTCTATGACTGGAACGGGCCGTCCAAGGAACCAAGACTTCGCGGACTGGTACCGACTGCATGGTTCCCGGTGGATATCGCAACCGACGAGGCCCATAATCGGCTGCTCGTGGCGAATGCCGACGGGGTCGGTTCCCTCGGACCGGAGCGCAACTTGAAGATACAGGGGATCAGCGTAACGGGACATTCCTCTTATGCCCAGCAAGGGTCTCTTTCCATCATTCCGGCATCCTTTGGAAACAAAGAGCTTGTCCAATGGACGGATGATGTCTATGCCAACAACAATTGGTTCGAAATTGCCGGCCGTAATGCCAAGCCCCGCAACAACAAGAAGCCGGTGGCCATACCCGAGCGGATTGGCGAGCCTTCGCCGATCAAGCATATTTTCTACATCGTCAAAGAGAACCGAACCTATGACCAGGTCCACGGGGATATGGGCAAAGGCAACTCGGACCCCGCTCTAACCCAATTCGGAAAAGACGTAACCCCCAACTTCCACAAAATCGCTAATACTTACCCGCTTCTCGATAACTTCTACGTATCCGGTATTCAGTCGGCAAGCGGACACCAGTGGGTCATGCAGGCAACCAATACCGATTATGAAGACAAGGAAACGGACGTAGGCAACGTACGGAGCTATCCGGGGGGCGCGGGAGATTCCTTGGCTTACGCATCGACCGGACACTTGTGGGACAACGCCTTGAAGCACGGGTTATCCGTCGTCAACTTCGGGGAAGACACCACGGCATTCAGCGGCCCTCAGGCATTCGGTACATGGACGGACTGGTATAACGACTACTTGATCCTGTCGGGGCAAAAGCAGGGAGAGCTTCATGTGCCGATCGGGGATTACACGGCCAAGACCGATATTCCGTCGCTTGACCCGATCACCTATAAGCCGTTCCCGACGTTCGATTCGGGCATTCCGGATCAGTACCGGTACGAAATCTTCAAGCAAAAGTTCGAGGATTATGTGAAAAACGGCGACCTGCCGCAACTCGTGCAAATGTGGGTCATGAACGATCATACGGCAGGAACATCCACAGGCTTCCCGACTCCGCAGGCCCAGGTGGCCGATAATGATCTGGCCGTCGGCAAGATCGTCGATTTGATCTCCCACAGCCCGTATTGGAAAGACTCCTTGATTCTGGTGACCGAGGATGACGCACAGAACGGGGTGGATCATGTGGATGGTCACCGTGCACCTGCTTACGTCATCAGCCCTTGGGTCAAGAAAGGCGTGACCGATAGCCATTATTGGACGGTGATTAACATGGTCCGGAGCATCGAGCAAATTTTGGGCCTGCCGCCGATGAATCAGAACGATGCGGCAGCCGTTCCGATGAGCGAGCTCTTTACCGACAAGCCGGACTTCACGCCGTATGAGTTCGTGCCGAACCAGATTCCGCTCGATACGTTAAACGGCCAGCCCGGGTCCAATGCCGCGGCACTGGCCAATACGGCAGAGGTGACGACGGAAGCCAAGGAAATCGAGAAGGCGTGGATTCAGAAGGGCGAGGACGTTGACGCAGTAACAGCGAGGCTGAAGGAGCGGCTGACCGCTTTGTCGGGGAGCGCTGTGGTGACCGTCACGAACCAGAATATTTCCGGGGATGATTCCCAAGTAAAAATTGATTTAACCGGGGCCGACGGCGCCACTCTGGAGCAGGCCGCGGGAACGATCCGCAGCAGCCTGGAAGGGATGGCGGACTTGAGCGTTCTGGGAGCCGCCGACGATGAGGATGGCCTGGCGGGTTACCGGGTCGAGCTGGACCGGGCCAAGCTGGAAAGCGCCGGTGTGAAGCCGGAGCAGGTGATGGAAAGAGTCCGGAATTATTTGGCCGGAGGGACGCTGCTCGAGATGAACGCTGGAAGGCAGGATGCGGTTCCCCTTGAAATCCGTACCGAGCTCCCGGCCGCCCGCGATGACGCTTCCGGCATGGAGCTGCCGGAAACGGAGGTACTGGCCATGCTTGGACGCGAAACGTTCCAGGGCAAAGACGGCAAGCCTGTGCCGCTGGAACAGCTGGCAACCTTGACAAGGGCTGCCGGGACGCAGGTCGTTCGGGAGCGGGACGGCGAGCCATTCGCCGTGGTGACCGCGAATATTACATCCAGGAATATCGAGCAGGTCGCCGGACAAGTCAAGAAACGTCTGAGCGAGCTTACGCTTCCCGCCGGCGTGCATTATTCGATGAATGGCATCACCGCTCAAGTCGGACAAATGATCGGAGAAATGGCGATCGCATTATCGGTTTCCGTTGTGCTGATCCTCTTGATTCTCAGCATGGTTTTCCGCGGGTGGAGGGCTCCTCTCTGCGTGCTGGCCGGTATTCCCTTCGCCTTTATCGGCTCCATTGCCGGATTGGTCCTGACCGGGGGAGAGTGGGATCTGGCTACGCTTGTCGGCCTGCTGATGATTACCGGTATTGCCGCAACGAATGGCATCGTGCTGGTGGACCGGGTCGAGCGCCATCTATCCGCGGGGATGGCCCCGAGGGAAGCGATTCTTCTCGGCGCTTCCTCCAGGGTACGCCCCGTCTTGATGACGGCGGTGACCACCGTATTGACGCTGCTGCCTTTGTGTTTTTCAAGCGGCAGCGACACGGTCATCTCAAAAATGCTAGGCATCGTCGTCGTTTGCGGCATGATCAGCTCCACCCTGATCAGTCTGCTGCTTATCCCGCTTCTTTATGACTGGGTGCTTGTTCGGCGCTACAGAACCGCAGCGGCAGACAATGGCGCGAAGACGCTGCTAAGAACCTCTTAAGGACCTCGTGAGAACCTCCGAGTCCTGATTACCTCCCGGATGCAGCCTAAGAGGGTGATCATGCTGTGTTGCTGCACCCCCTGGTACTTCAAATAATTTCCATAACCATGTATGATTGGGCTAAGTGATTAAAATGTCCAATGAGTTCTGAGGCATACAGATTCATGGAAAAGAGGGTGCAGCAGCATGAGCAAATTATGGATGCGGGCGGCTGCGGTAACCGGTCTGGCGGCCGCAGCATGGAGCTTATCCATCGCCGCTTATTCCTCCGACTCGCTTCAGGTCAAGCCGGTTCAGCCGCGGCTGGTTTATAACGGGGAAGAGGCGAAAGGCGGAACCGGTCCAATGTTCTCCTACCGGGACTCGACGTACGTCCCGCTGCGTGATGTTTCCACGGCGATGGGAGCCAAAGTTTCTTACGACAAGGAGTTCAATACGGTGCATGTGGATACGCCTGTTCCGGTGAACGGAAAGTCGAAGGCCAATGCCACGAAGACGTTGGGGGATTTCAAGCTGTCCATCTATGCAGCCGAAACGGAGGTTCCCTACGGCAAACCGATTCCGGTCTGGGCGCAGCTGGAGTACCTGGGGGACAAGGACGAGGTTGTTAATCAGGGCTTTAAGCCGTTCTACTTTGAGATTCGCAATGAGGCGGGGGAGGGAGGGGGCGCCCTTATCCCCGCGATCCTGATCCCCACTGCCTATTCGCCCGGCGATGTGTTTCTGGATCAGCTGGACTCATTCATCGATATTCCAAGCTATAACTTTACGATCTATCAGAAGGCCCACCCGAATGAGGAATTGCCCGCCCAGATGCTGAAGGACACCAGGTGGAGCACCCTTCCTCCTGGGAAGTACACGATCACCGCGCGTCCTGATTTCAGCCTGAAGTCCACGGGCGAACGTTTCGAGGAATCGGCCGAGATTCAAATTACTGTCAAGTAAAGTAACCGAAGCGGACCCCAAAAAACCGGCTCCTATACATCAGGAAGCCGGTTTTTGACATGGGTATCGATCCCGCAGGAATAAGTGCACAACTATACTTTAATGCGTCCGAGCGCCTTTTCCGCCGGCACGTAGTCGTAGCCGAGGTCGCGGGCCACCGCCTCGTAGGTGATGCTGCCGTTGACCACGTTCGCCCCGCTGCGGATGGCGCTGTTCGTTGCCAGCAGATGCTGCAGGTCTTCGCCGGCCAGCTTCAGGGCGAACGGCATGGTGGCGTTCGTCAGCGCCAAGGTGGACGTCTGCGGCACCGCGCCCGGCATGTTCGCCACCGCGTAGTGCACGACGCCGTGCTTCACGTACGTCGGGTTATCGTGCGTCGTGATATGGTCGATCGTCTCGACGATGCCGCCCTGGTCGATCGCCACGTCCACGATGACCGAGCCCGGCTTCATCGATTTGACCATCTCCTCGGTGACGAGGCGCGGCGCTTTGGCGCCCGGAATCAGGACGGCGCAGATCAGGAGGTCCGCCTCCTGTACCGACTTCGCGATGTTCGACGGGCTGGACACCAGCGTCTTGATCTGGCTGCCGAAAATATCGTCCAGCTGACGCAGCCGCGGAATGCTGAGATCGAGCAGGGTGACGTCGGCGCCGAGACCCACCGCGATTTTCGCCGCGTTCATGCCGACCGTGCCGCCGCCGATGATCGTCACCTTGCCGCGCGATACGCCCGGAACGCCGGAGAGCAGGATGCCCTTGCCGCCATGCGGGCGCTCCAGCAGCTGGGCGCCGATCTGCGCCGCCATGCGTCCGGCCACCTCGCTCATCGGCGTGAGCAGCGGCAGGGTGCCGTTCACGTTTACGGTTTCGTAGGCGATGGCGGTAACGCCGGACTGCACCAGCGCCTCGGCCAGCTTCGGCTCGGCGGCCAGGTGAAGGTACGTGAACAGGATGAGCCCTTTACGGAAATATCCGTATTCGCTGGGAAGCGGCTCCTTCACCTTCATAATCATATCGGCCTGGGACCACACCTCCGATGCTTCCGTCAGAATGGTGGCTCCGGCCTGCTTGTATTCTTCATCGGGAAATCCGCTTTCCGCACCGGCCTGATGCTCGATATATACCGCATGTCCGTGCTGAATCAGTTCGAGGGCACCTGCCGGCGTGACGGCGACGCGATTTTCGTTGTTTTTAATTTCCTTGGGTACTCCGATTTTCATGACAGATCACCTCACCTCATAATATATTAAAAGTGTACAATCGAATCGGCGCGTATTCATCATACGTCTTGTCAATCCGTTTGCCGCAGCGGCAGGACATAATGTTCGGCTGGTGTTACCATAATTAACATAAGGGATGTGAATGCCGATGAGCAGCGGCTTCAACCTGCATATCCGGGAAGTGCTGGATCGCCCGGTGTTCAAGCGGGCCCGGCTGATTGCCGGAGCGAACGGCCTGGACCGTGAGGTAGGCTGGGTGCATATTCTCGAAATCACGAACGTGGCCCCGTTCGTGACGAAGAACGACCTGATCCTCACCACCGGCCTTTGGCTCCATCATTACGAGCAGGAGCGCCTGTCCTACATGCAGCAGCTCATCCGCCAGCAGGCGGCGGGGCTGTGCGTGGAGCTGGGCACGAGCATCGAGAACATTCCGGAGGAAATAATCGAGCTGGCGGACCAGTGCGATTTTCCGCTGCTCGTGTTCGAGCAGCCTGTCCGCTTCGTTGAAATCACCCAGGATATTCACGGGCTGCTGATCAACCAGCAGCATCAGCTGCTGAAAGATCTGGAGGCCTTTTCTCGCCGGCTGCAGCAAATTACCCTGCAGAGTACGGATGTTCATGCCGTTCTCCATGTATTATATGAATACACGGGTTATCAAATTGTGTATCATTCGTCCGTGGAGGCGAATAAATTTTGTCCGAAGCCGGCAACCTCGGAGGAAGCCGATGAGCTGACTTTCTTCTACCGCAAGCAGGTGGAGGGAAATGAAGCGGCCGCCCAGGAGCCCAGCCGCTTCCCGATGCCAGGAGACCGGCTGCTGCTCTCGCAGCCCGTCATCTGCCTCGGCGAGACCTTGGCGTATGTGGGGATGATCCTCCCGGGCGAGCAGCCGCTGGACCGGATCGTCCTGCTGCTGGACTACACGGCCAAATCGCTGGCCACGCTGCTGCTGCGGATGCTGTTCCTGGAGGAGAAGCATCTGCGGGATCAGAACCAGCTGATCCAGGATATCCTGTCCCACCAGCTGGAGGACGAAGAGGCGGCGCGGTCCCGGATGGGCGTACGTCCGGCCAAGC
>NZ_PCZT01000023.1:269750-279585 GCF_002968895.1 Paenibacillus sp. AR247
CTGCGCCTGACGGGCGTGGGTCTTACCCAGCCGTTCAGCCTGCACGCAGGCTTTGGCAGCATCCGCCCGCGGATGACCGACATGCACAAGAGCTTCAAGGAAGCGGAGCAAGTGATGGAGGTGTCCCGCTCGGTGGAGCTGATGCGCAGCAGCCTGTTCTACGAGCGGATCGGCGTCTACCAGCTGCTGAAGGCCATCCCGGACAAGGCGTTCCTCCAATCGTTCGTCGAGGAGCAGCTTGGGGCGCTGATGGCTTACGACAAGGAGCATCACCTGCATTTGGTGCAGACGCTCGACGTCTATTTGCAGTACATGGGATCGAAGAACGATACGGCCAAGGCGCTGTTTATCCACCGGCAGACCCTGTACAACCGTCTGGACAAACTAAATGAAATTCTCGGGGAGGACTTTTTGGAGCCGGAACGCCGTATATGCCTGGAAATGGCGCTGCTAGCCTGCCCGCTCTTGTCCTGACCCGTAAACCTGTTGATTTTGCAACTCAGAAAGGCAGTGCAGATAAAGGATGATGAAGTTATGAACAAAGTCGGACTGGTCATGAGAAAGATCCAATTTACCGAGAGGCAGGGGCCGCGCGTCTTTGCGGACCGCCTGCAGGCCATCGGCCGCGAGCTGGGGGTGGATATCATCTTCATATCCCCGGAGCGCCATGTGAGCGGGTATGACTGGGTGCCGGGATATGAGCATGAGAAGGGTGACCTGGTGAACTATGACATCGTGCTGGACCAGATCTACGCGAACGGCATCGAGCACGTGATCTATACCGTATCCGGATTTACCTATCTGAAAATGTTTCTTAAAAACAGCGTGCTCTTTCCGCACAGCTTTCCCGATCCGGCCCTGACGGGGTATGACATGATGAAGCCTTTTTATCAAATGGTGGACAAGGCGATCGTGCAAACCGAGTTTTTGAAAGGCGAGCTTGCCCGCAATTTCGGGGTAACCGACGTGGATGTGATCCCGATCGGATTCAGCGAGGATCTGGCGGAGCGGCATTTTGACCCGTCGCAGATCGTGAACAACCGCATTCTGTGGATCGGACGGGACGAGGAGAACCGCCGGCCGGATCTCGTGCTGGAGTATGCCCGGCAGAATCCGGACAAAGAGGTGTACATGGTCTTCGGGGGCGAACGATATCGGGAAAGCATGAAGAAATACGACATCCCGCTCAATGTCCGGCTGCAGTTTGCGCTGAGCCAGGATGATATATTTAAGCTGATGAACACGGCGAAGGTGTACTGGAACTGTTCGAAATTCGATACGTTCGCTATGCCGCTGACCGAAGCGCTCGCCATGGGCAAAATCGTCGTAAAGCCCGAGCACCCTTGTTACGGCCATATCAGCGCCCGGCATTCCTTTTCAGGGAACGAAAAAAATTGGTTTGAGCTGGTCAACATGGCTGCGGCATCGCCGTCTTCTTATTCCTGGGACAACCGGAGCTACGCGTTCGAGAGCTTTTCCAGCCGCATCATGAAGGAAGGTTACCGAGAGTTTTTTGACAAGTGGCTTAGGGAATAAAAGGTTTTTGCCGGATATTGGTCGTGACAGATGACCGAAAAAGGAGTAATCTTCACTAGTGTATATGTCTTAAATTACATATCGGTGAACATGTAGCTTTACCTCAAATAAGCGTAAAAAGGTGATGCAGCCATGTCCTTTTTCAACAAGTATGTCAAGAAATACTGGAAACTGTTTTGCGTAGCGGTATTGTTTCTGGCGGTAGAGTCGCTGTGCGACCTGCTGCAGCCGACTATGATGTCCAAGGTCATCGATGTCGGGGTGGCCCAGAGCCGGATGGATCAAGTCTTCCATTACGGAGGGCTCATGCTCCTGATCACCGCCGTTGGAGCGGTGTCGGCCTCCACCCGGAACATCATTTCAAGCCATGTGTCACAGCGGTTCGGGGCGGAAATGCGGTCGGATTTATTCCGGAAAATCCAGTCCCTGTCGTTCGAGGACATGGATAAGTTCGACCGGGCCTCGCTCATCACGCGGCTAACAAATGACGTCACCCAGGTGCAGAACTTTGTGAACGGGATGATGCGGTTCTTCGTAAAGGCGCCGCTGCTGTGCGTGGGCAGCCTCATTATGGCCATCCGTTTGGATGTGCATTTGTCGCTCGTACTGGCGGTGGTCGTGCCGATTGTGGCCGTTCTCATCGTGCTGAACATGAAGATCGGTTTCCCATTCTTTATCCGGGTACAGCGGGCGCTGGATAAAGTGAACAGCGTCATGCGCGAGTACTTGTCGGGCGTAAGGGTGGTTAAGGCGTTCAACCGCTTTGATTACGAAGTGGAAAAATTTGAAAGCGCCAACACGGAGCTGTCCAGCCGTTCGGTCCTGTCGATGAGGGTCATGTCCGTTTTCGGACCGGGGATTTCGCTCTTCCTCAATTTCGGCATCATCGCCGTCCTCTGGATCGGCGGGATTCGGGTCGACAACGGGCAGATGCAGGTGGGCAGCATCATCGCGTTCATCAACTACATGACGCAAATGCTGTTCTCGCTGATGATGATCAGCAACGTCTTCAACATGTTCGTGCGGGCCAAGGCGTCCGCCGGCCGAATTGGCGAAGTGTTTGCCGAAGGAAGCAGGCTGGACCATGGAGGCAAGTCGGCGACGAAACGCGATTCTCAGCGCGGACGCATCGACTTCGAGCATGTGAGCTTCTCCTATGCGGGAACCCAGGGCGACCCGGTCATTCGCGACTTTACGCTGACCTGCCTTCCCGGGGAGACCGTGGGGATTATTGGCTCGACCGGTTCGGGGAAAAGCACGCTGGTCAGCCTGATTCCGCGCTTTTACGATGCCGGCGAAGGGCGGGTCAAAGTGGCCGGCACCGACGTGCGGGACATGGACCCGCATGCGCTTCGCGAGATGATCGCCGTCGTTCCGCAGAAGATCATGCTCTTCACCGGCACGGTGGAGGACAATTTGAAATGGGGCAAGGAAGACGCGAGCCAAGATGAAATGGAAGAGGCGTGCCGGATCGCCGAAGCGCATGACTTCATCATGGCTTCGCCTGAAGGATATGCCAGCCGGATCGGGCAAGGCGGCGTCAACTTCTCAGGCGGACAAAAGCAGCGCCTGTCCATTGCCAGGGCGCTGGTGAAGAAGCCTGAAATTTTGATTCTCGACGACTGCACGAGCGCGGTGGACGTCGCGACAGAGGCTAGAATCAAGGAAGCGCTGCGGACGTATGCCAGCGAGCTGACCTGCATCCTGATCGCCCAGCGGATCACGTCGGTCATGGATGCCGACCGGATCGTGGTGATGGACCGCGGGGAGATGGTCGGCACGGGCACGCATGAAGAGCTGATGGAGACGTGCCGGGTCTACCAGGAGATTTACCAATCCCAGATGGGGAAGGAGATGCATCCGCATGCCGCAGAATGAAGCCGCACAGGCACAGCAGACGCCGCCTCCGGGAGCACCGGGTCCTGCGGGACGCCCTGGCGGGATGATGAGGGGACCCGGAAGCGGGGGCAGTGAACCGGGGCAAGCCGGTCAAGCCCAAAAACTTCCGGAGAACGATGGGGCGCCTGTGGCGTTATTTCGGACGCGAGCGCAAGCTGCTCAGCCTGATCATGGTGTTTATCATCATCGATGCGGGCGTAACCTTGATCGGGCCGTTTCTGATCGGCAAATCGATCGACGCTATGTCCGCGAACCATGGACGCGTCGCTTTCGGGCTGCTTCAGTCGTTTATTATCGTGCTGGCAACTGCCTATATCACGGACGTCGTACTCGTCTTTCTGCAGGGCTGGCTGATGGCCGGCGTGTCGCAGCGAATCGTTGCGGGACTGCGGCGTTCGTTGTTTCAGAAGCTGCAGAAGCTTCCGGTATCTTATTTTGACGCCCGGTCGCACGGGGAAGTGATGAGCCGACTGACCAACGATATCGACAATGTGAGCCAGACCGTTTCCCAATCGACCACGCAGCTAATGGCCGGCGGCATCGCCATTATCGGCTCGTTAGTGATGATGATCGTGCTCAGCCCGATCCTGACCTTGGCGAGCCTAATTACCGTACCGATTTTGTATTTACTGACGCGCACGGTCACACGCAAAACGTCAGTGCTGTTCAAGGAACAGCAAGTTCAGCTCGGCATGCTGAACGGACATATCGAAGAGACGATTTCCGGTATGGAAGTCGTCAAGGCGTTCAATCACGAGCACCAAGCGATTAACGAGTTCGAGGCGGTCAACGGCCGCTTGTTTGAAGTCGGGCTCAAAGCGCAGATCCGCTCCGGCTTCATGATGCCGCTCATGAACGTCATCAACAACATCGGCTTTGCCGCGGTCGCGCTCGTCGGCGGGATTCTCGCCGTCAAAAGCCTCATTACCGTCGGCGTGATCGCGAGCTTCCTGAGCTACTCCCGCCAGTTTGTTCGCCCGCTGAACGACCTGGCCAACATCTATAATCTGCTCCAGTCCGGCGTGGCGGGTGCAGAGCGGGTGTTCGAGGTGCTGGACGAGAGGGAGGAGCCGGACGATTTGCCGGATGCGGTACGGCTCGATCGCACCAAAGGCCACGTCGTATTCGAGGACGTAAGCTTCGGGTACCGGCCAGAGGTGCCGATCCTGAAAAGGGTCAGCTTCGAATCGAAGCCGGGGACCAGTACGGCCTTGGTGGGGCCGACAGGGGCGGGCAAGACGACGATCGTCAATCTGCTGACACGGTTCTACGACGTGACCGGGGGTTCCATCCGGATCGACGGCGTCGATATCCGCCATTACACCCGCGACAGCCTCCGCCGCACGTTCGGGATCGTGCTGCAGGACACGTACCTGTTCTCCGGCACGATCAAGGAAAACATCAAATACGGCAAGCCTGACGCGACGGATGAGGAAATCCGCGAAGCCGCCGTGATGGCGAACGCCGACGTGTTCATCCGCCGCCTGCCGGACGGCTATGAGACGGAGCTGTCGGAGAACGGCGGCAATCTCAGCCAGGGCCAGCGCCAGCTGCTGGCCATCACCCGCGTCATTCTGGCGAAGCCATCGATCCTCATCCTCGACGAGGCGACGAGCAGCATCGACACGCGGACCGAGCTGCATATTCAGGATGCGCTGCTCCAAATCATGAAGGATCGTACGACCTTCATTATCGCGCATCGGCTCAATACGATCCGGGACGCCGACAACATCATGGTCATCGATCATGGCGAGATCGTGGAGCAGGGCAGCCACGACGAATTGATCAGGCGCCAAGGCTTCTACGCCCGGATGTTCGAGAGCCAATTCAAAAACCTGGAGAACTCAGGAGAATAATTGGTTGCTTGCGCTCCCGGAGCTTGTTCACGATTATATTGAATTTGTTTCAAATTGTATCTTTCAAGGTGTTTATTCAGTGATAACGAACACATTCAGATTGTATCTTTCAAGGTGTTTGTTTACTGACAATGAACAAAATCTAAATTTGTATTTCCACAGTGTTTGTTCACTCGTAACGAACAAATTTCGATTTTGTCTTTCAAATGGTGGACACTAACACTATATCTTTGCCCTCAGTCGCCAGTCCATATATTGATTTAAATATAGGTGTTAACACAAGATGTAGGAAAATTTACTACTAAACCATCCGTAGAAGAATATATTGTCGTGTCCTCCTTTTGTAAAACAAAACAAGGATATGTCCATTATATGAGGACAGAGGATGTACGAGAGCTATTACAAAATGGAAAGTCTCGGGGAGCAGCTGGTGGGTTTGAGATTTGTGGAGTGTCGGGGAGCAGTTAGTGGGTTTGTGATCAAGAGAGTGCCGAGAAGACAGTTGATTGGTTTGAGATTAGGAAAAGTGTTGGTGGTTTTGAGATCTGAACAGTGCCGGAGAAAAGGCTGATTGACTTAGATTTGTGGAGTGCCAGGGAAGCAGTTTGTTTGAAACCAGAAGAACAACGGGGGAAAGTCGAATGGTTTGCACCCTTGCACCTCATGCTGATTCCCGATTAGACCAGTTTTGTCTACTGACAACGAACATATTGCGATTTTGTCTTTTAAAAGGCGGACACTAGTACCATTCTTTGGTCCAGCATAAAACTTCTATATATAGTTAAAGGCTGGGTTTTAACGCTAAATATAGGGGTGAACTCTTGAAGTGGCGAGCTGAAGAATATTAGTGCCGTGTCTTTCTTTTGTAGGACAAAATGGAAAAGTGTCCATTGGATAAGTACGTTTTTGGTATATCCTCTCTGTTATTCTTATTGGGTAACGTGAAGGTCCCAATAGAATTGGGGCGTGCAAGAATACACCAGCCACTCAGGTTGGAAGGCCCAGGATGAAAATAACGAACAAGCAACCAGTCCCTTTTGAGGGCCCCATTGATGAGGCAAAAAGGGGCCCCATCGAAGGGACCCTCAATGAAAAAGCAGCCATTCCCCATAGGGGAGGCTGCTTTTTCTCTGTTTAATAGGCGTTGCGTTGGGCATATTAGCGCTTCTCGACAAGCTGCTTCACCGAAGACTCGGAGGAAGTCTCTTCTTCCTCGACGATTCCGCGCGTGGAGCTTCGGAACTCGCGGAGCGTGTCCCCGAACGCTCTTCCGAGCTGCGGGAGCTTCGATGGCCCGAATAGGACGAGGGCGATGGCCAAAATAATGACCAGGCCGGATACACCAATGTTGTTCAGCATAGCATGTACACCTCTTTTCTGGATTAACGTCCTAGCCCCAGATGACTGAACGCTGGACGGATGGCGGCTATCGTCTGGTCAGGACTGCGACCCCCGAGTTGCCGGACTACGGAACTGATGCGGTCTCGGATAGACGGAGAGTGCAATTTCCTGGCTGCCAGACGGATTGAACTGCTGCAGTTGCCAGACTTTGGGATTGTGCAGCTGCTGATGAGCAGGAACTGCAGTTTCCTAGCTGCCGCAGGGCGGGAGTGCTCGACATAGCAACCGGATGGTCAGGACTGCAACGATTTAGCTGCCGGACGGGCTGTGCAGCTGCTAATGAGCAGGAACTGCAGTAGTCTAGCAACTGGATGGCGGGAATGCAACGACTTAGCTGCCGGATGGGCTGGATTGCATTTTCCGCCACTGGCGGCCGGATACGTAAACGCTGATCTCGAACAGCAGGATGAGCGGAATGGTGACGGACAGGTGCGAGACGAAGTCCGGCGGCGAAATGCAGGAGCCGAGGATCGCCAGCCCCAGGTAAGCGTATTTGCGCGTCTTTTTCAGCGTATCGGGCGTCAGGATTCCGATTCGGGTCAGGAACAGAATGACCACTGGAAGCTCGAAGGCGATGGCCATCGGGATGACCAGATCGAACAGGAACCCGAAGTACCGGTCAATCCCGTACGTTTCGATCGCCCCGATTGTTTGGTTCATGCGCTTCATAAACTTCAGCATCATCGGAAACACAACGTAATAGCTGAACGACAGCCCGGCCAGAAAAAGCACGAATGCGACCGGAATGAAGGGGAACGCGCTCTTCGCCTCATGCTCCGTGAGCCCCGGCTTCACAAAAGCCCACAGCTGGTACAGGAGGACGGGAACCGTGAACATGAGCGCGAAGATCAGCGCGCATTTCATGTAGATCAGAATGCCGTCCGTAAAGGAAAACACGTTCCAGGCGATCGGCTCCGCCAAAGGCTGAGACTTGAGGTAGAGCAGGATGCCGGGGGCGGCGTACAATCCGGCGGCAAACGTCACGATGAAGCAGATGCCGACGATGATCAGCCGCTTTCGCGCCTCGGCGACATGAACAATCCAGTTGTCTTGATCCATTTGATTCCCTCCGCATTTTCCTTGCCCACAGGCGGTGTTTTCGCTTAAACGAGAGATCCGCCTGATTTCAAATATTTCGCAATGCCTTCCGCAGCCCGGTAAGCGAGGGCGCCAACGGTACCAGTCGGGTTATAACCGCTGTTATGCGGGAAGGCGGATGCGCCGACGACAAACACGTTTTCGGCATCCCACATTTGGAGATAGTTGTTGACGACCGAAGTCGAAGGGTCCGATCCCATAATCGCGCCGCCGGTGTTGTGCGTGGATTGATACGGCACGATATTGAACGGCCCCAGCTCCTTGGATGAGCCGATAGACGAGGGTTTCATTTCCTTCATGATGGCTTCGGTTTTACCTGCCATGAAGGAGATCATCTGCCGGTCCTGCTCCTCAAAGTCGAACGTGATCCGGACCAGCGGTTTGCCGTAAGCGTCCTTGTAGGTCGGATCCAGATCGAGATAGTGGTGCCTCCAAGGCATGCTCGATCCCTGCGCCGCCACGGTCAAATAATTGTTCGCGTATTTCAGCGAAGTCGCTTTGAAGTCCTTGCCCCACGTTGGCGTCCCTTTCGGAACCGAATTGTTCGCGATCGGGCGGAGCCCGGTTTGCGAAATCCGGATGCCTGCGCCGTGGATGAAATTCAGATCGCTGTGATCAAAGTTGTCGCCGTTGAAGTCCGGGATTTCCATGCCGAGCGCGCCGGCTCCGGCAAACAGGTTGAACTGCTTGTCGTCATAAAAACCGGTCGCTGAACCGCCATTTGTTTGGTAAGCGTAGTTTTTGCCCACAACGCCCGTTCCCGAATTCGGATCGTACGGCTTGCCGAGCTTGGACGTCAGCAGCAGCCGGACGTTGTTGAACACGTAGCTCGCCAGAATGACGACGTCTGCCGGCTGTTCGTATTCCTGGCCGGTCAACGGGTTAACATATTTCACGCCTGTGGCCTTCTTCCCGTCATGCAGAATATCCGTCACGTTGGCATACTCACGGAGCTCGAAATGCCCGGATTTCTGTGCGACCGGAAGCACGGTCACGACCGGATCGGCCTTGGCGCCGTATTCGCAGCCAAAGCGCTCGCAATAGCCGCAGTACTGGCAAGGGGCGCGGGTAATGCCGTCCGGGTTCGTATACTGCTCGGACAGGTTGGCCGACGGCATCATATACGGATGGTAGCCAAGCTTTTTGGTCGCTTCCTCGAACATTTTGATCATCGGCGTCTTGGTCATCGGCTTGGTCGGGAACGGCTTGGAGCGTTTGCCAACCATCGCCGCCTGTTCCTGATCCCCGGAAATGCCCGCGACCTCTTCGAACTTGTAGAAATAGGGCTCCAGCTCGTCGTATGTAATGCCCCAGTCCTGAATGGTCATGCCATCCGGAATTTTTTTCTTCCCATATCGCTCGATCGTTTTGCTCCGGATTTCGAAATCGTACGGCAGGAACCGGTACGTTTGTCCGTTCCAGTGGATGCCTGCGCCTCCGAGGCCTTCCCCGAGCAGGAAGGCGCCGTATTGGCGCATCGGCAGGGCCGTCATTTTCGACGTGTTCCGAAAGGTGATCGTTTCCTTGGACAAGTCCTGCATCAGCTCATAGCGCTGGGCGTAACGGAGCTCGTCATGGACCATGTAATAGTCCTCAGTAGAACGGGGTTTACCGCGTTCCAAGCCGACGACCTTGATTCCCTGCTTGCTTAATTCGGCGGCGATAATGCCGCCGATCCATCCCATCCCGACGATCAGGACCGGGACTCTTGGCAATTTCGTAGCCATGGATAACTCTCCTTCTCTGTCAGCATGTAAAAATTAATGTGTGGCCAAATGGTCATGCAGGCTGAGCGGATCTGTTTTTGCAAAAGCGTCCTCACCGACAATTTTGGCATAGGACATCTGGTTGCCCGGATAGTTCCGCATCTTCCAGCCCTCCATGTTGACGTTGCCGCCATAGAGCGGGTCCGCATATACGCCTTCGAGCGTCATATTGCGAAGCAGGTCGAAGAAGCTTTTGCCGGTGATGCCGTTAATCACTTCAATGTCACCTTTTTCGAGCGAAGTCAGAATGGCGTCTTTTTCTTCGTCGGCAAGGTCAGT
>NZ_PCZT01000023.1:279685-301431 GCF_002968895.1 Paenibacillus sp. AR247
GTCAATGGCGGTAAGCCCGAGCAGGAAGACCTCGTTACGGTTAATGCTCTGATAGTCGCCCTGTGTGGCTCCCCTTTACAAAAGGCCCCATGCGGTATTCGCGAGCGTTAAAGCCCCAGTGACCGGCTAACTGATGGTCGATGTAGTAAGCAACGCCCAAGTCGTTGGCTCCAGGACCGTTATCGTCCTTGGAAAAATGCGCTCTGTCGCTGCCTGTGTAATTTGCAGCTGGCGCTGGTTGAAGTACATGGTCGCATGGTTATAATCTGCAGCAGGCTGCGTTCCGGTTTGCGGCGATGTCGGCGCATTTGCAGCCGGCTTTTTCTTGTTGAAGCCGCCGGTAATGGCCCCGCCAATAACGCCACCGACGACCAGACCGCCGATCGCCGTCCCTGAATATTTCAGGAACTGGCGCCTGGACCCGCTTGGTGGTTGTTCCTTTTGTTGTTCTGCCATGGTTTCATTCCTCCTTGTGGGATATGTTCCCCTTTGCTGGGTATATTATGCACTTGCCATGCCAAGCCGAAAAAACCGCAAATACGAAAAATCACGATAATCCGCGTACATGAAAAGCTTATTGCTGGGGCATCGTAGCTGTATTGAGGCAAATTTGAAAAAGTTGAAGGGAGACACCTCCAAATGAAAAAATCGATCATTTTCCTGAGCCTGCTGCTCGTTCTTTCCCTGTCCGCCTGCGGTAAAAGCAGCGACAACAACAACAACCAAGGCGCAGCCAATAACAACGCCGGCACTACCGGTAATACAGGTACAACGACCGGGCAAACCGGCGGCAACGCAGCAGCCGGCAACGGGGAAGCGACCTTTAAAGCCAACTGTGTCAGCTGCCACGGCAACAATCTCGAAGGCGCCGTAGGACCGAACCTGCAAAAGGTCGGAGCTAAATACTCCGCGGACGAAATCGCCGGGATCGTATCGAACGGCCGCGGCGGCATGCCGGCTTTCAAAGGCCAACTGTCCGATGCTGACATTCAAGGCGTAGCCCAGTGGTTGGCCGCCAAAAATAAGCGCGCTTCGGCCCAGCCATGCAAAAAGCAGCCTTTCTGTCAGGGGGCTGCTTTTTTACTTCACCGGGAAGACGGCGCTGCATTCGCATGTTCGCCGCAGGCTTCATGCTTGGCGGCTTGTTTATTTTTCGACAAAATCGGGTAATTTTAAAGAAAATTCAACATCAAGAATTTCGATATGGGGGGTTTCGCATGAAAATGGGAAGAATCCTTCTGGCCTGCCTGCTGCTCGCGTCGATGCTGACGGCCTGCGGGAATAACGGGGAGAACGCCGGGAAGGTCAAGCTGGAGTTTTTTCAAAACAAGCCGGAGGCCAAAGGCTCCTTTGATAAGCTGGTGGCCAAGTTCAACGCTTCGCACCCCGGGATCCAGGTCACCCAGGTGAATCCGCCGGATGCCGAAACGGTCCTCAAGACAAGGGTCGTCAAGAACGACATTCCCGACGTCATCGGCATGGGCGCGACCGACACGTATTCGATCCTGGCGCAGAGCGATATTTTCGCCGATCTGACCCAGAGCAAGCTGGTCGAATCCATTGATCCGAACTACATAAAAATGCTCAAGGACGTAACGGGGCTGAGTAAAATTACCGGCATCCCTTACGCAACCAACGCCAACGGCATTATGTACAACAAGGACATCTTCAAGAAGCTGGGGCTGAGCGTTCCGAAAACGTGGGATGAGCTGATTGCGACTGCCCAAAAGGTGAAGGACAGCGGCATCATTCCGTTTTATTTTACATACAAGGACGACTGGCAGACGAATCTGCCGTTTAATGCGCTCGCACCCAACTTGGTCGGCATCGATTTCTTCAAGCAGCGCCGTGAGAATCAGGTGACCTTCCAAGAGAAGTTCCGCGAGGTGGCGGAGAAGCAGCTGAAGCTGCTCGATTACGGACATGGGGACAACTTCGGGAAAACGTACGCGGACGGCAACCGTGCTTTTGCGCGCGGGGAATCGGCCATGTATATCCAGGGAAGCTGGGCCATTCCGGAAATCCGGAAATCGAACCCGAACGCGAATATCGGCTTCTTCCCGTTCCCGACCGGAAACGACCCGGACAAGAACAAGCTGATCTCCGGGGTGGACACGCTGCTGACCATCTCCGAGAGCACCAAGCATAAAAAAGAAGCGGAGGAATTCATCGCTTTTCTCCTCGAGCCGGACAATATCGGCCAGTACATCAAAGAACAGACCGCGTTCTCGGCCGTTAAAGGTGTGACGCAGGACGACCCTGCGGTTGCCGAGCTGCAGCCTTATTTCAAGGCGGGCCGAGTCGTCGATTTTGCCGACCACTATATCCCGGCTGCCGTGCAGCTGAACTCGATCGTTCAGGGGTTCCTGCAAAACCGGAATATCGACGCCTACCTGAAAACGCTCGATACCGAGTGGGACAAAGTCCAGAGCCGGAAATAACATCATGACCAAAAGAGGAGGATGAAGGGATGTCCAAGCGACTTACGGCGTTTTATTGGATGACCGTGCCGGCGGTCGTACTGTTCTTCGTATTTATGACACTGCCCGCCCTGCAGGGCATTTACTATTCGTTCACGAACTGGAACGGGTTCGGGAAACATTATGACTTTATTGGGTTCCGCAACTACGCAAACCTCTTTACGGACAGCAACGTGGGGAACGCCTATCTGTTCACCTTCAAGTTCGCCATTGTCGTCACCATTCTGATCAATGTGCTCAGTCTGCTGATCGCTCTAGGCCTGAACGCGCGGATCAAGGCGCGCAATTTCCTCCGCGGCATTTACTTTCTGCCGAACATTTTGAGCGTGCTGATCGTCGGTTACATTTTCAACTACCTGTTCTCCAACGTCTTCACGATCTGGGGTCAGAACCTGGGCATCCATGCGTTCTCAACGAACATTCTGGGCAACGAAAATCTGGCCTGGATCGGGGTCGTCATCGTGGCGGTATGGCAGGGGATTGCGTTTAATACGATCCTGTATCTGGCGGGACTCCAGACCATCCCGGCTTCGCTGTACGAAGCTTCAAATTTGGACGGGGCCAGCCGCTGGCAGGAATTCTGGAGAATTACCTTTCCGCTCATTTCCCCGTTTTTCACGATCAATATGGTGCTGGCGATGAAAAACTCGCTGATGGTCTTCGATCAGATCGTTGCCTTGACCAATGGCGGGCCCGGCCGGGCGACACAGTCCATTTCGCACCTGATCTACATCGGCGGGTTCCAGGGAGGCGAGTTCGCTTACCAGTCCGCCAACTCGGTCATTTATTTTATCGTCATTGCGATCATCTCCATCCTGCAGCTTAAATTTCTTCAAGGAAGGGAGAGCGATATGTAATGAGAACGAAAACGAACTGGGCCGTCATGATCCTGATTGCCCTGGGGACGCTGCTGATTTTGTTCCCGCTGTACATGACCTTGACCATTGCGCTGAAAAATCCCGAGGAGATGACGCGGTCGGTCTTCGCGATTCCGACGACGTTTCACTGGGAAAACTTCTCGAACGCGGTGAAAATGACCAACTTCTTC
Source organism: Paenibacillus sp. AR247 (assembly GCF_002968895.1). Lineage (NCBI taxonomy): Bacteria > Bacillati > Bacillota > Bacilli > Caryophanales > Paenibacillaceae > Paenibacillus > Paenibacillus sp. AR247. The sequence goes on from NZ_PCZT01000023.1 coordinate 283,214, forward strand.
CGCGCATTCCGCAACAGCGCGCTCGTGACGATCTCGACGGTGGTGCTGACGCTGCTCACCAACTCGCTCGTGGCGTACGCCATCGCCCGGAATATGCACCGGAAGTTCTTCAAAGGGCTGTACTTCTACTTCATCAGCGCTATGTTCATTCCGTTCCCGATCATCATGCTGCCGATCGTCAAGCTGGCGTCGGCGCTGCATATGACCAATCTGGTCGGCCTGACGATCCTGCATACGGTCTATGCGCTGGCCTTTAACGTCTTCGTCTACGTCGGCTATATCCGCTCGATCCCGACGGCGCTGGAAGAGGCCGCCACGGTGGACGGCGCGACGACGTGGGGCACGTTCTGGCGGATCATTTTCCCGCTGATGGCGCCGATCAACGCCACCGTCGGCATCCTGATCTGCCTGTCGACCTACAACGACTTCCTGCTCCCGCTGATCATCATCAGCGACCAGTCGAGCTATACGCTGCCGCTCGTGCAGTACATTTTCCAGGGACAGTTCAACACGGACTACAACCTGGCCTTTGCCTCGTATCTGATGGCGATGCTGCCGATGATCATTATCTACCTGTTCGCGCAAAAATGGATCATCAACGGCGTGACACAGGGCGCCGTCAAATAAAGCGTAAGTATACAAGCCGCTCCCCGGGCAAGCAACGGAGGGCGGCTTTTGATTTTCTTGAAGAAAGCAGTGCTGTAAGCGTGCTGCCATCGCAGCCGCCGGCTGTCCCACGGCTGTTAGCTGCTCGTTCGTGTGCGCTTGGCCTTAGTCCTCCTGCCGAACTTCGGCTTTGACCCGAGGGGCTGCGGATTTTTTTCTCCGTTTCAGGTACACGACGAGAGCCAGGACCGCAGCAGCCACCAGGATAGCGGCTAGCGAATACTGGGAAATCAAGTGCAGGAACTGCTCGATCTTCGAGCCGACCAGCCTGCCGATCATGACATAGACGATAACCCAGGCGAGTCCGCCAATGTAGTTATAGATAAAGAAGGTCCGTACATTGATCCGGAGCACGCCGGACACGTATCCGGTAAAATGCCGAAGCCCAGGCACGAAGTAACAGATCAGAATAAGCTTAGTGCCGTACCGGTCGAACCATCCGGTAATTTTGGCGATCCGGGCCGGGTTCAGGAGGACGTACTTGCCGTATTTTTCAAAGAAGGGCGTTCCCATACGATACCCGATAATATACGTCACCGTCGTGCCGACAATGGCGCCGATATACGAATACAAAATAATTTGCAGCAGGTGAAAGCTCCCCAGCGTCGACATATGGCCGGAGATGGCCATCGCCAGCTCTCCCGGGAAGGGAATCGCCAAAGATTCAGCGAAGAGGCCGCCAAACAGCACCATATACCCGTATTGTTCAAACAGATGGATGATCCACTCCATAGTTTCTCTCCTTACCGGCCCTCGCCGCCTGCAGTCAAATCCAACCTGAGGCCGATGCCGTCTCATGCTTTCGTCCATTCTAACGGAGCGGCGGGTCATCCAGAAACTGTCTCTGGACCAGGATCAAACTGGACTTTGGTCTTGGAGATTGCAGAAACTTTGCGAAAATCCTTGAATAATAAGAAAAACACCTATCGACGTACCTTCAAAGTAGACAGACCGCGGTTAGCTGAAGTTTTTCTTGCGAGATCAGGAAGCAGAGGCTCCGAATCCTATACTTTCTGCTCTCTTAAGAAAAACGCCTATCGACGCACCTTCAAAGTAGACAGACCGCGTTTAGCTGAAGTTTTTCTTGCGAGATCCGGAAGCGGAGGCTCCGAATCCTATACTTTCTGCTCTCTTAAGAAAAACGCCTATCGACGCACCTTCAAAGTAGACATACCGCGGTTAGCAGTTGTTTTTCTTGCGATATAAGGAGGAGCACTCTCTGGAGCTTATACTAACTTATATCTTCAAATAAAAAGGACACTTCCCCTTCGGTCGAAAGGGAAATGCCCATTTTTAAGGTTTGCGGTTATTTCTTCGTGCCATGCTGCTTGGTCGGAAGCTTTGCGCTGGCTCCTTTGCTGATGCCATCCTTGTGTTTGCGGGCTTTTTCCTGGGTATCGTGGAGCTTCTCCACATACTCATGCGTGCTGTCCATGGCTGTACAACCTCCTTGTATTTGCAGTCGGCATTCCCTGTTACTATGACCACTCCGGGCGGCCTGCATTCATCTTGCGGGAAGAAGGCAGAAGAATAAAAATACCCAGAAACGTTTGACAAAAACTGGTCAGCTGTTAGAATAATAACTAAGTCAGTTAATTGAGAATGAATATCATTATTAATTAGATCGAAAGTGACATATGCTTTTTCGGAATATTTTCATTATTTTCAATGACTGGCCAGACTATAGAAAGCGTTGGATAGCCATGAAAAACACTTACCTGTGGACGCTGTGGATCCTGCTTATCGTATTCTCAGCCGCTTCTTTGTTTATCGGGGTGAAGGATATCTCCCCGCTGGATCTGTTTCATCTCACAGCCGAACAGAAGCAGGTGCTCTGGATCAGCCGCCTGCCGCGCCTGATTAGCATTATCATCGCCGGCACGAGCATGAGCATTATCGGCCTGATCATGCAGCAGCTGACGAGAAACAAGTTCGTGTCGCCGACGACAGCCGGAACGATGGACTCGGCAAGGTTCGGCATTTTGGTAGCCCTCATGGTGTTTGGTAACGCGGCGCCGCTGGTGAAAATGCTGGTGGCCTTCGTTTTTGCCCTGCTGGGAACGATGATCTTCATGCGGATCCTGGATAAGGTCAAATACAAGGACGCAATTTTCATTCCGCTTGTCGGACTCATGTTCGGCAACATTGTCAGCTCGGTCACGACGTTTTTTGCCTATAAAAACGATCTGATCCAGAACATGTCCTCCTGGCTGCAGGGCGACTTTTCCATGATCCTCAAGGGCCGCTACGAGATGCTGTACATCAGCATTCCGCTCCTGATCATCGCCTATCTGTTCGCGAACCGCTTTACGATTGCGGGCAGTGGGGGGAGAGTTCGCGGTGAACCGTGGGGCTTAACTATAAGGCCGTCGTCAACATCGGACTGGTCAGCTATTTCATCGGTCGTGATTTTAACCGTGGGCATGATTCCTTTTCTGGGCCTGGTCGTTCCGAACATCGTCACGATGTATCTGGGGGACCATCTGAAGAAAAGCCTGCTACATACCGCACTGCTGGGAGCCGTGTTCGTGCTGTTCTGCGACATTCTGGGCCGGGTCATCATCTTTCCGTATGAAATCTCCATCGGCGTCACCGTCGGGGTGATTGGCAGCGCGATCTTTATCTTTTTACTGCTGAGAAGAAGGGCTTATACATGAGCAAATCCAACCTGACCAAGCTGATCGTTCTAACCGTCATCGCACTTGTCCTGATTGCTGTCTTTATGGTGATCCAGTCTGGGGGCAACTGGGATTATATCCTTCCGCGCAGGGGCAAAAAAGTGCTGGCCATGGTCCTGACCGGCGGAGCGATCGCCTTCTCGACGGTCGTGTTCCAGACGATTACCAACAACCGCATTTTGACACCGAGCATTATGGGGCTTGATTCCCTGTATATGCTGTTTCAGACCTTTATGGTCTATGTTTTCGGCTCGATCAGCCTGACGGCGATGGGCAAAAACGTGAACTTTCTCATTTCCGTCGGCATGATGGCCGTGTTCTCGGTGGTGTTCTACAAGCTCCTGTTCAAAAGGGAAGGGCAAAACATTTACTTTCTGCTTCTGCTTGGTCTGATCTTCGGCACATTGTTTCAGAGCCTGTCCTCTTTTATGGAGGTGCTCATCGATCCGAACGAGTTCCAAATCGTCCAGGACAAAATGTTCGCAAGCTTTAACAATGTCAATACGGATCTGCTGCTGGTGTCGGCGGCAGGGATCGTGCTGGTGACCGCCTATTTTACGCGTTATACCAAGTATCTCGATGTTATTGCTATGGGAAGGGACCACGCCGTCAATCTGGGCGTCGATTACGACCGGGTGGTAAAGAGGCTGCTCATTGTTGTGGCAGTGCTCATTTCCATCGCGACGGCGCTCGTCGGGCCAATCACCTTCCTGGGGCTGCTCGTGGCCAATGTGGCCTATCAGCTGATGCGGACCTACCGGCACACGCTGCTGATTCCGGCTGCGGTGCTGATCAGCATCGTCGCCCTTGTAGGCGGGCAGCTGCTGGTGGAGCGGGTGTTTACCTTCTCCACGACGCTGAGCGTCATCATCAATCTGGTCGGCGGCGTGTACTTTATCTATCTTTTGCTAAAGGGGAGTAAATCATCGTGATCGAGGTTAAAGGGGTTTCCAAACAATATGGCGGCAAAACAGTGGTCGACAACGTCTCGGTGAACATCGCCAAAGGGAAAATCACCTCCTTTATCGGTGCCAACGGGGCGGGCAAAAGCACGCTTCTCTCCATGATCAGCCGCCTCATTTCCTGTGACGGCGGTGAAATCCTGATCGAAGGGGAGCGGGTGGACCGCTGCAAGAGCAGCGAACTCGCCAAGAAGATCTCGATTCTGAAGCAGTCCAATCATATTAACGTCCGCCTGACGGTCAAGGAACTGGTAAGCTTCGGCCGGTTCCCTTACTCGCAGGGCCGGCTGAAGCCGGAGGACTGGAAATACGTCCAGGAAGCCATCGATTATATGGAGCTCGGCGATCTGCAGGACCAGTACCTGGACCGGCTGAGCGGAGGGCAGCAGCAGCGGGCCTTTATTGCGATGGTCATTGCCCAGAACACCGACTATGTGCTGCTGGATGAACCGCTGAACAACCTGGACATGAAGCACTCGGTGCAGATCATGAAGGTGCTGCGGCGGATGGTAGATGAGCTGGGCAAGACGGTCATTATCGTCATTCATGACATCAATTTTGCCTCCGTCTATTCGGACGACATCGTCGCGCTGAAGAACGGCAGGGTCGTGAAGGAAGGAACGGCGGACGAGATCATCGATACGCCGGTGCTGAAGCAGGTCTACGGGATGGATATCCCCATTGAGAACATTAACAACAACAAAATTTGCGTTTATTTTGCCTGAAGCCTGAGGCCCGGGAGAGGTAAGAGGCAGCTTGTTCGAAAATAAAATTCTCCCTGAGTTGAACGGGCCAGGTGAAGAATCAGGTGCAATGCTAACCAAGGGAAATTATATGCGTGGACTCATCTCAGCCAGGCGCCGGCGGGTAGTTCATCACATAATTTTATACATTTACGGCTTGATTCAAGCCGAAAACCAAATCAGAACATGGGGTGGATGAAGTTGAAAACAAGAAAGATGATGCTGTTCATCATCACGGCCGTGTTGGTCGTCGTGCTGGCGGCATGCGGTAATAAAAATACGGCAGAACCCGCCAAAGAGGCGTCTGCTGAACCAACCAACACTTCGGCGGCTTCCGGTTCCGAGGAGCTGAGGATCAAACATAAGCTGGGCGAGACCAAGGTCAAAAAAAATCCGCAGAAGGTCGTCGTGTTCGACTTTGGCATTCTGGATACATTGGATAAATTGGGCGTTCAGGTCACCGGGGTTCCGCAGGCGAACATTCCTCCGTACCTGTCCAAGTACGCCGACAAGGATGCATACAGCAACGTGGGGAGTCTGAAAGAGCCGGACTTTGAAAAAATCAACGCGCTGAGCCCGGACCTGATTATTATCTCTGGCCGCCAATCCGAAGCTTACGAGGAGCTCAGCAAGATCGCGCCGACGGTCTACCTGGGCCTGGATACGGCGCGGTACATGGAATCGTTTAAGGAGAATATGAACACCGTCGGCCAGATCTTCGGCAAAGAGGACGAGATCCAAACGGAGCTGAACCATGTCGACAAGACGATCGCGGAAATTCACGATAAAGCCGCCGCTTCGGGCAAAAACGCCCTGATCGTGCTGGCGAACGAAGGCAAGCTGAGCGCTTACGGCGCGGGCTCGCGCTTCGGTCTGATCCACGACTTGCTGGGCTTTACGCCGGTGGATGCAAACATTGAAGCTTCAACGCACGGTCAAAGCGTCACATCGGAATACGTAGCCGAGAAGAATCCGGACTACCTGTTCGTCGTGGACCGCGGCGCGGCTGTGGCCGGAGAAGGCGGGGAATCCGTATCCGCCAAGCAGACGGTGGAGAACGATCTGATCAAAAATACGAAAGCCTTCAAAGACGGGCACATCGTATATCTCGATCCGAACTACTGGTACCTATCCGGCGGCGGACTGCTGTCCGTTCAGGAGATGGTCAAGGAAGTCGGGGCAAGCATTCAGTAGTTAGGCAAAGAGTACGCGGCCGTTCAGGCGCGTGCCACCAGGAGCTGTCGCGGAGGTCCGTAAGGACGCCGCGGCGGTTTTTTTGCGTTTCTTCTCTGCCCCCTTATCGCGGCCGTTCCGCCAGCATCAGGAAGTAGGTGACCAGATAAGCGCAAGAGGTTGCTCCAAACCATGCAAATATGCCCGGGGTCATCGCGAGGTACAAACTTATGGGCAGGGACCAAAGAAAAGCGATCAGCACAAGCGCTTTAAGGCGAAACCAAGCAGACACGATCGCAAGGACGGCCGGCACGCATTGCGTAAAGAAGGTGATTTGAAGGGGGCGGGTTTCGAGGCTGGATGAATACGGATTGAAAAAGCCCAGCATCATCCAAAGCAGGATGGTGGCTGTACCGGCAGTCGTGGCTAGCAGAGCCGCCGGGCGTCTGAGTTGACGTATCATCGATAAAACACCTCTTTCGTCACTTGAATAAATCGGGGTGCTATCTATTGGTTCCTTTCGTTCCCCCATCCTGGCTGCCCCCGCCGCCCAGAACCGGAGTGACCTCCAATTCAGAAAAAGGCGACTGGTGAGCCATAAAGAAGAAACGGGAATGCCCCGTAACGGACAGCACTTGAGCCTCGTTATTCCCTTTTACGGTCATGCTGGTAATCTTCGGGTCAAACACTTTTCCGGCAAGAATATTCACATTACGCCCCTTAGCGGTTTGAACGGTAAAGCCCCCAGTCATATAAGGAGTATCCTCTCCTTGAAAGTTCCGATAGGGGGACGACCGGCACCACTGATACCCGCGGGATCCCTCGTTCACCCCACCCACTCCGAAAGCACCGTATTTTTCGTAAAAGACGAGCTCTTCCCCGTCGACCGTAATGGTCGTGAGTACGTTGGACAGTTCAACCTGCTCTTCATGAAGGCCATATTCTACGGCCTGTTCAGCACTATGAAACCATGGAGAGCCGGGCGACGCCGACGTTGCACGGCTGCAGCCTATCAACAGGCAGATGACATATAACACAACCGGTACCATGACCAGTCTGGTTTGAATTTTGATCACGGCTGTACCTCCTTCTCATACCTCAAATCCCAACGTCTTTTACTCTTAAACGTTAAGCTGTGATAAAAGTTGGCCTAATGGCATCATTTCATCATATGCCTCAATCCTATTGTGCGGCAAATCGGGAATATGCTTAAATAGCAGAAAGGAAGATAAACGGTCGCCAACATGTGCGGTTGAAGAAAGGAGGGAGGACGGTGGCCCAGCTGGATTTTGATCCAAGCGGATATACGGTCAGCTACCAGGAGGAGAGCATTTTGCTGCTTGCCAAAGAGTATGCGTTGCTGCAGTTTTTATACAGCCATCGCGGTCAGGCTTTCAGCCGGGAACAGCTGCTGGACCGGGTATGGCCGATGGAATATCCGGTGGAGCGGACGGTGGACGACCATATTTACCGTCTGCGTAAGAAGCTGCGTCCTTGGAGTAACCGGGTCTTTCTGAACACGGTGCGCGGCTATGGCTACAGCCTGACGGTCAAAGAGCCGGATCTCCGCAATCCGTCGATGCAGGATACCGAGCTGCAGGCCCAAATGCGGCAGCTGATGAACAAGTACCTCATGTACGGTCAATGCAAATCGATGATTACGCTGGCGAGCCAGCAGGATTTGCTCGGGTTTGAGCTGCCCCCGTCCCACCTGATTTTTATCCGGTATGCGCAGGCGGATATCCACTGGTTTTTGACGGATAATGAATTCCCGCTGTCGAGCAAGCTGTATTATTTGCTGCATTTTTACTTGTACTTTTACCATGAACCGGGAAAATGCCTGGATTATTTCGAGCGAACCATGGCCGCCAACATTGGGCCGGAGGATCATCAGCGGGAGCTGAGGATTTTAAATATCATCGGGCTGTATACCAACAACGGCCGGCCCGAAGAGGATCTGTCCAAGGTTAAGGCGGCATACGAGGCCGTTCGTGAAGCGGGGGGAGATCTGGATATTTTCAACGTCCATATCAAAATGGCGGAGATGTACGTCCATCTGGGTGCAGACAACCTGCCCGAAGCCGAACGCTGTGCGGGCGAAGTCGAACGGATGCTGGAGGAAACCCCGTATTTGCGGGAAATTTGCTTTTATCACGGGCTTAAAGGCCGGATGCTGCTCCGGCAGGGGAAACGCGCCGAGGCCACGGCTGCCCTGAACTACGGCATAGAGGTTGGAGAGATGACGCACAACGTGCCGCTGATCGTCGGATCGATCCGGGAAACGCTGGTTTTTCTGGAGCACAACGTGCAGGATCCACAGCTTCATCGCCAGTTCGCCGCGAAACACGCCGAATATAACCGGATATATCAACTTGAAGCCAATAAAGTGCCGATCGAAGAAAAAATCGAAAGCATTCTAAATGCTGTCTGATGTTCCTCTGATATTCCTTCGTTACAGTGAGAGTACGCCATATTCTGACTGAACGGAGGAATTTTTCATGTCTACCCTTGTTACTGAGCCGCGGCCGTCCACAAAATCGGTGTGGACCAACCGCATCTATGCCAAAATGTTTACGGCTTATGCCATCTCGTCGTTCGGTGAATGGTTCGACGCCTTCGCGATCCAGGTCCTGGTCGCTTACCGCTGGCAGGCCGATCCCTTAATGATTGCGCTGATCCCAGTCATGATGGCCCTGCCGGGCATCCTTCTCGGGTCGCTCGCGGGGGTGGTCGCCGACCGTTGGAAAAAGGTCAACCTGATGCTGATGGCCGATGCGGCCGAGACCGTTTTAACGGTCCTGCTGCTGTTTGCTCCCGGCATGTACTGGCTGCTGCCGCTGCTGGCGCTGCGTGCCGCTATGGGCGTATTCCGCGTCCCGTCCCATCAGGCGCTGACACGCCAGGTGGTCCACGAGGATCAGCTGCTGAAGGCGACTTCCTATAACGGTCTGGTCAACCAGTTCTCCAAAATCGCCGGTCCGCTGCTGGGCGCGGTCGTCCTGACGGTGCTATCCCCCCAGCTGTGTATTCTGGTGAATGCCGTAACCCGGTTGATCTCCTGCCTGCTGCTGTTTACGCTGCGCCGTATCGAGGCAAATCATACGGCTCCCCAGGCGGACATGAATCCGGGTGAAAATGCTGGTCCGGAGCACAGACCGGGCTTCATCGAGCAATGGAAGCAAGGCTGGGCGGTGCTGCTGCAGCGCCGGATTCTGCTCACCACGCTGATCGTGAATATGACGGTCATACTGATTATTCTTATGATCGATTTCCAGTTTCCTACGCTCTACAGAGAGATTGCGCCGGATAACGAATCTCTTCTGGGCTGGATGGTCTCCTCAACCGGCGTAGGTGCCGTAGCCACGATCATGATCTTGAACCGCCGGAACCGGATCGGTTACGGCACAGGGATCGGAGGCGGCATCGTCCTGGTAGGTGCTGCGATCGGGGCGATGGGGCTGCTGAGACCCGGTTCTCCGGAGATCTGGAGCATCGTGCTGGGCCTTGTCATCGGGATCGGCAACGGGCTGTTTATGGTGACGAACAATTACGCGCTGCAAAAGGAAACGCCGGAAGGCATGACCGGACGGATATTCGGCATTCAGAACATGATGTCCAGTACGATTATGATCGCAGCTCCATTGGCCGGTGGTTTGCTGATCAAAGGATTTGGCGTGGGAGAGGTGTTCTGCGTCCTTGGCCTGCTCGTACTTGTTTTTGGTATCATCTGCCTTCTGCTTCAGCGGATGCTCTGGCCGACGGACGCCAAGAAACGCGCCCATGAAGAACCCCTGCGGCAGGTATCCGGGTAGACGGTGCTGCCTTGATCCTGTGCAGGCCGGATAGCTCCCGGACATGAGCACGCCTTCTGCGAACTCCACCAGAAGCGCTTGGCAGCCAGACAAACAAAGCCTTAACCAATACAGCCCTGAGCCAATCGACCGGCTCAGGGCTGTTTGTTCTGGCTGAAACTCCCCCTGCTTATTCTGTAAGCGAACTAAACAATGAAGAGGCTTGTATCCCGCACTTTGGTCGGGGGCGGCATCGACCAAAGTCCAGGGAAAAGTCTGGACCCCGGATAGAATTGCCGGAACCTCCTTCTCTGTACAATAAGACGTAATCAATGCCAAAACGTTCGGATGGAGGAGATTATTCATGGAAATGGTAAATGTAAGGAGCGTGGGCGCCCGGCCGGCGTTCCGCTGGTTTGAAGGGGAGAAGTGGCTGGTCCTGACCGCTGTCTTGGGATTTCTGCTGTCCGCCTTCTGCGGAATCTGGACCCTTGTGAACGGGGCGGAAGTAGCCCCCGGGGGCAATGTTCAAAACGCATTTTCTTTTAACGCTGCGATCGGGATATTTTTGCTGTCGACGGCTCTCATTATCCCGTATTCGGGTCTCGGACGAAGAGGCAGAGCCTTTTACCGCTACCCCTATATCGTGCTCGCACTGTATTCCTATTTTGCCGAAACGGTACAAAATTTCCGGGGAGTCAATCCCCGGTTTGTCAAAGACGGGTCCGCCTTTGACAAGGCAGTGGGCAACGTTTTTGCGTTCATCGCCCTGTTGCTCGTCGTCTTTTATCTGTTCCTGGCCGCGCAGTATTTCCGTCGCAAAGTATACGCGGCTCATCCCGAGCTGGTGACGGGCATCCGTTATGCCATGGTAGCCGTGATGCTGTCTTTTGCAGCGGGGATCTGGATTTCGGTTAACCAAGGCCGGACCGTGGGGCTGCATGGTAACATTATTTGGCTGCACGGCCTGGGCTTCCACGCACTTCAGGCCATCCCGCTCGTCGCCTGGCTGAGTACTCGGACTTCGCTCTCCGTTTGGGTACGTCTCCGCATGATCCACCTGACGGGCATTTGCTACGTGCTTGGATTGGTCTTCATCGGATGGTAGACTTTGTTGGGCCATACGGTTCTTGAATGGTCAACGCTCACTGTTGCTGCCGGTTTCTGCTTCCTGCTCTCCTTGGCTGCCGGTGCTTTGATGCTGCGCAACGCGGACGGATTACTGAGAAAAATGCAATGAGTCATTTGTATTCAGCAGCCAGGGGAGAACCGATCAGGAGTACAGCGCCGCGAGCTTTTCGGCGGTTCGGCCCCATGTGAAAGACTGAAGTACCATGCTGCGTCCGCTGCCGCCCAGGCTGCGCCGCAGCTCTTTGCTTTGGGCCAGTGTGACCAGATATTCCGCAAAACCTTCCGGACGCCAGTAGTCATCCACCAGGTAACCATTTACCCCGTGCTTAATAATTTCGGGAATGCCGCCGATCTGCGAAGCGATGACCGGAAGCCCGGATGCCATGGCCTCGACGTTCACGAGGCCGAAGGCTTCGTGCCGCTGGGAGGGACAGACAAAGCAGTCGGCCATCCGGTAGATGCTGTGAATTTCGCTGTGGTTTTTGTTGCCGGTCCAGGTGACCGCTACCCTCAGCTTGGCGGCCTCGGCTTTCAGCTTCCGGATATATCCCTCCTTGCTCCGGCCTGCAATCACAAGATGCAGTGGGACCTGTTTGCTTGCGATTTGCGCGGCTTTCAGCAGAACGGGCACGCCTTTTCTCGGGATGATCCGTCCAGTGAACAGCACGGTGAAGACATCCCCGATTCCATACCGGCTGCGGGCCTGCGCCCGCTCAAAATCAGTTGGCGGACGAAACCGGTCGGTGTCGACGCCAAGCTCGACCGTACGTATTTTGTGCGCTTGTGAGGGAAACCGTACGGACAGCTTTTGCTTTAGCGAGGCGCTGTTGGCGACAATCCACCATGCATGCTTCAGGCTCGCGGCAACGAGCCGTGTCGAAGGCACGAAAGTGAGCGAATGCAGAAACAGGGTTACTTTGGACTGGGGAACAGCCCGCTGAATAGCGGCCATATAGTGGGGACGGTTATCCACCTGGATGACGTCGTAAGTTTTCCCATGAATGAATCGAAGCACCGAAGCGAGGTAGACTTTGGAGCTGCCGGAACGGACCCTGACAATACGAACCCCCTCATCCGTGCTCTCCAGAGGCAATCCCGCGGAGGCTCTGCTTAAGACGGTTACCGCATGCTTCTTGGCAAGCTGCCTGGCGATGGATAAAATGCAGATTTCCACCGAGCCGCTGCCGGGAACAGGGAGCCGTTCGGGGGCTACGATCAGTATGTTCAAGCCGCTTTCCTCCCTTACAGCAAAGATGCTGATCCCCGCACCTGCTGCTTCAATTGATCCTTCTATTATTTATGCGTGCCCCCATAAGGGAGTACGGGATGCCAGCCCAGAAACGGAATCTATTGTTCTGCTTGCGGGATGAATGTCCTGTCCAGTCCGCCGTGCCTTGCATACAATAAACAGGTTTTGCAAGCGCGTTACAATCAATTTTGAAGACAGGACAGGAGAGATCGGTGGATGGGGGAGAAGAACCGCACGGCAGTCGTCAGCAAGTGGATTAAAACGAAAGTGCTGCTTGGCAGCAAGGAAGTCCGGCCGTTTATGCTCGATACCCGTAAAATCAGCAAAACTGACCTGAAGGAGATGCTGAAGTCGTACCGTATGGTCTATGTCAAACCGGAAAACGGCACCCACGGCAAAGGGGTGATTCGGGTGGAACAGCTGGATAACGGAGATTATACGTATCAGGTGGAGACGGTAAAAAAGACCTTCAACAGCTATGATCCATTATATCAATCCCTGCAGAAGCTGACCGGGAAGCGAAGCTACCTGATTCAAAAAGGGATTCATCTCGTAAAGTACCGTAAGCGCCGTTTCGATATCCGAGTGATGGTGCAGCGGCGTCCTGGAGGAGATTGGGAGGCGACCGGTTTGATCGGAAGAGTGGCCCATGAAGGCAAAATCGTGACTAATTATCACAGCGGGGGCACGCCGATGGATGTCAAAACGCTGCTCGGTGCCCATTTAAATGAGAAAGAGACGGCTAAAGTCATCCAATCCCTGAACAAGCTCGGGGTGACTACCGCAAAGCATCTGCACAAAAAGTACCCCGGTTTCCGGCACATCGGCCTGGACATCGGCTTTGACCGGACATGGACGCCGTGGATCATTGAAGTGAATACGAAGCCCGATCCGTACATTTTTAACCAGCTGAAGGATAAATCCATGTATCGTAAAGTGATGATGTTCAGACAGGCTTGGAAATAAGCAGGCATCTGCCGGATGCCGTTCATAAGCAGTATATGCGGGGAAGGGCTTGGCTGAAGCGCCGGCCTTCTTTTTTGTATGATAAGGCGCTCATCATCGACGGCTTCCCCGAATGTTAAAAATGCAGCCTTTGTCCTGCGGGTGAACCCGCGGTCAAGGCTGCTTTTTCGTATTAGGGCGTTTGCCCAACCTCCCGCTCAAAACCGACGATCCAATCGCCTTGGACCGCCGCATATCCTTCGTCTCCTTCGGCAACCAAGCCGTACAGATGCTTCACGTCCAGGTATTCCTTCCGCTCCCCGTTATCAAATTCCAGGGTGATGTAATAGTACGTTCTGGAGGAGCCGCTGGAATGGGCAAAGCCGCTGCCGTTATCATGATGGCTGGCGCTGTGATGGCGGATGTCCATCCGTTTGGAAATGACGCGAGCGTACACGGATGACCGGGGCGTACGGGCATTTTTTACATAACGGGCACCATTCATAATGAAGCTGGCAACGATGATGATGAACACAATGCCGAAAATAAAGGGGAAAATTCTAAACATAAAATCGAAGAAGTCAAAGCCTCCTCCGCCAAAGGGCGGTGGCCCGGGAGTCACCATAACGTTATTCTCCTTTCATGATGCCGGTTCGGTGTGCATTTAACCGGACATTGTGTAGAACGCGTAAAATGAAGGAAAGTTGTCGCATATCGGCAAAAAATACGGCGATTGTATGATTCATGGTCCGCTTCCATCCCTATATCTGCTATGCTAGTATTTGGAAAATAAAGATGATAGGGGGAGCTGCTATGCCAGAATCAAACCGTGAGCCGATCATCTCCATCCAAGGACTCGAAATGAACTATGGGGGAAAGCAGGTTCTGAAGGGCATCAACCTGGATGTGTATGAAGGGCAAATCATCGGATATATCGGCCCGAACGGCGCGGGAAAAAGTACGACAGTCAAAATCATGCTGGGGCTTGTCAAAGGCTACAGCGGCCGGGTTCGCATCTTCGGTAAGGATATTTCGGACGGAGAGGTAGAGTATAAGGCTAGGATCGGCTATGTTCCGGAGATCGCCGAGATGTACGATAGCTTGACCGCCCAGGAATACTTGACGTTCGTTGGTGAGCTGTACGGTCTTGAGCGGCGGCTTGCCGATCACAAGGCCCAGCGGTTGATGAAGCAGTTTGGCTTGGAAGAGGTCTACTATAACCGGATCTCCTCTTTAAGTAAAGGTATGCGCCAGAAGGTGCTGTTGATCTCAAGCCTCCTGCATAATCCTGACATCTTTTTTTGGATGAGCCGCTCAGCGGGCTGGATGCAAACAGCGTTATGGTGGTGAAGGAGATGCTGGCGAGCCTTGCAGCCGAAGGCAAAACGATCTTTTATTCGTCTCATATTATGGAGGTTGTGGAGAAGATCAGCAGCCGGATCGTTTTGCTGAATGAAGGGAATGTTGTCGCCGATGGCAGCTTCGAGCAGCTGCAGGAACATCTGCATGAAGGAACACTGGAAGAAATTTTTACAGAGCTGACCGGGTATCATGAGCATAAAGATACGGCAGCTCGAATCGTGTCCATTGTAAAAGAGGTACAGCGATGAATGATTTCAAAACGCTGATTGTGCTGGACCGCTGCAAGGCTCTGTTCGAAAAGACAGGGATGGATTATGTGCAGATGCGCCGTATCCTACAGGTTAAACTCACGATGGATGGCCGCCGGGCGCCGACACTCATCGGTAAAACTTCCCGATCTTCTGATCCTGATGAGCTGTCGAACCAGTTTCTTAAGTCGCTGTGGATTTATGCCCTGATGGGGGTGGTCATGACCCCATTCGTGGTCATGGGTCACAACCTTATTTTTCAGATGAGCATCGTATTCGGTATCTTGATGTTTATGATCACGACGTCGCTGATTTCCGACTTCTCCTCCGTATTGCTGGATGTTCGGGACCATACCATTTTGGGTTCCAAACCGGTGAACGCTAAGACGATCAATATGGCCAAGGCCATTCATATCATGATTTATTTGTTTTTTATTACAGGCTCGATTACGGCCGCACCGCTTGCCGCCGCCCTGTTCCGACACGGCATTGTATTTTTCTTAATCTTTGTGCTGGAGATCGGCTTGATGGATCTGCTGATCGTCGCGATAACGGCATTGTTGTACTGGCTCGTCCTCCGCTTCTTCGACGGAGAAAAGCTGAAGGACATCATCAATTATGTGCAAATCGGCCTCACGATGGTAATGGCGGTTGGTTATCAGCTCATCGCCAGAGTGTTCAATTTGGTGGATTTGCAGATCGGGTATGAGGCCCATTGGTGGCATGTATTTCTGTTCCCGGTCTGGTTTGCGGCTCCGTTTGAATGGTTGTTCGGTGGACAAAGGGGAGAGGCGATCATCGTTTTCAGCCTTTTGTCGGTCCTCCTGCCGCTCCTGGCCGTATGGATTTATGTTCGGATGATCCCTTCGTTTGAAGCCAATTTGCGGAAACTGTCCACCCAGACTGCCCGCAAGAAGGGAAGAGGCGGACGGTGGCCGGATGTTCTGGGGCGCTGGATCTGCAGAAGCCGGGAGGAGCAGGTGTTTTTCCGCTTTGCGCTCGGCATGATCCGGAAGGAGCGGGATTATAAACTAAAGGTGTACCCTTCGCTGGGACTCTCGCTCATCTTTCCGTTTATTTTCATGTTTAATACGTTTAATTCGGGCAGCAGCTGGGAGGAGATTCGTTCAGGCAACTCTTATTTGTTTATGTATTTCTGTGCCGTGATGATACCCAGCGCCGTCATGATGCTGCAGTACACCAGCACGCCGAAAGGGGCGTGGATTTTCAGTACGGTACCGCTGCGTAATCATGAGCCTGTCTATAAAGGCACGCTTAAAGCATGCATTGCTCAGCTTATTTTGCCGATTTTCGTTGTGGAGAGCATGATCTTTACGGTGATTTTCGGCGTCAGAATTCTGCCGGATCTGCTGGTCATACTCGTCATGACCTTGCTGTATACCGTGATCAGCTTCCGGCTCATGGGTTTGGAGATGCCGTTTACCGAACCTGCTCAGGCAGGAACGCAATCCGGAAGGGCCGGCCTGATGCTCCTACTATTTTTGATATTGGGGGCCATGGCAGGGCTTCATTTTGCACTCCGTTTCTCGACTTACGGAGTATATGTGCTGATGGCTGTGGCCTTAATCGCCAATATTGCCGCATGGAAACTGGCCTTCCGTAACCTTTAAGCTAAGGGCCGGAATATATTCTGCAAGCGGTCTTCTATCAAGCTGTACATAAGCGGCTCCGCCAATGCGGCGGAAGGCCGCTTTTTAATGCCCAAAATCGCTATTGACATCCCAATTGAGAACCAATATCATTTAGATATTTAATTGATACTGATTCTCAATATCAATAATAAGTACATAGCAGAAAGGAAGATTGTGTTCATGAAGACATTCCGGTTAAAACGGGGGCTGTTCGCTCCGTTCATCGTGTGCTGCCTTATCGCTTTATTCACTGCAGGCTGCAGTACGGGGGAGAAGCCAAGGAAGGAGCCGCGGCACAAGCTGGCAGCGGAGATTCAAGCACACCGGCCCAACAGGAAGAGGTTCGCACGATCCAGCACTCGATGGGAACCGCCGAGATGAAAGGGACGCCGAAAAACATCGTCGTTCTGGAATGGACGTACGCGGAGGATTTGATTGCACTGGGCATTCAACCCAAAGGTGTCGCCGACGTGGAAGGTATAAGAATACGTGAACGCTCAGCCGGGGCTGTCGGCGGACGTCATCGATGTAGGTACGCGGCAGGAGCCCAGTCTGGAGCTGATTACAAGCCTCGGCGATTGCGCCGACCGTAGTTTTTGATAACTACTCCAAAGAAGCTTCCCAGGATCAATACGCCACGATGGAGAATTCCTTCCGGACGATTGCCGATATCGTCGGCAAGAAAGAGGAAGGCGAGAAGGTGCTCGCTGACGTGCAGGCAACCTTTGACAATGCCAAAGCGAAGCTGAAGGCCGCGGGCAAAGAACATGTGAAATATGCTTTGATTCAAGGCTTTTCGAATCAGGATGCGGCGGTCATGCTGCTGTACTCGGACAACTCGATTGCTGCGGGCGCGCTGAAGCGTGCGGGCTTCGAGAATGCCTATCAGCCTAATCCCCTTCCGGAGGACGGCTATGCCCAGACGACAGTGGAATCGCTGGTTCCTGTACAGGATGCGAATCTGCTGTACGTGGTTCAGGACGATGATAACATCATCGAGAAACAGATGAAAAACAATGCGGTCTGGAACGGCCTGCATTTCGTCAAGGAACAACAAACGTATCCTCTGGGCGGCGATATGTGGGTATACGGCGGCCCGCTGTCGGCGAAAATTCTGGTCGATAAAGCGGTCGGTCTGCTGACGCAATGAATCCGGTGATGGAGCCGATAACGGGGCACGAGGCAGCCGTAAGGCCGGAAAACCGCCGAATCAGCTTGAATCTGCTGGTGTTTGCCGGGGGAGGAGTTCTTCTGGTGATCCTGCTGGCGCTGAGCCTGACGCAAGGGGAGCTTCATATTCCGCTTCGTACGGTGTATGAGGCGATCGTTCACCCGCAGAACATCGCGGAACACCAGACCATTCGCGGCCTGCGGCTGCCCAGAGCCGTCATGGGCATTTTGGCTGGTGCCGCCCTGGCTGCGGCAGGCGCCCTGCTGCAGACGGTGACGCGGAACGCCCTGGCGGAAGCGGGAACCTTCGGCATCAATGCCGGCGCCTATTTTGCCGTGGTGCTGTGCACGATCTTTATACCGTCCCTGATTCATTCGTCACCGCTTATCACGGCTTTGCTCGGCGGCTGCCTGGGCGCAGGGCTGTCTTACCTGCTGGCGGGGGCAA
>NZ_PCZT01000023.1:301531-302180 GCF_002968895.1 Paenibacillus sp. AR247
TGATCGTGTCGCTGGTGCTCGCCTCGTTCACCGGCGCGTTCCAGCTTCTGTTTGAGAACGAGACGAACGGGCTGTTCGTCTGGGGTTCGGGCTCGCTGAACCAGAACGATTGGCACGGAGCGGCCTACAGCTGGCCGTGGGTGACCGGCGTCCTCGTTCTGGCCTGGCTGTTCCGGCGCCAGCTGGACCTGCTGGAGATGGGGGACGAGACCGCTCAGGCGCTGGGCCAGCGGGTCGGGCTGGCCCGCACCGCCGCACTCTCCGCGGCGGTCCTGCTCGCAGGGGTCACCGTCAGCGTGGTGGGCCCGATCGGTTTTGTGGGGTTGATCGCCCCGCATCTCATCCGCTTGCTCGGGATGCGGCGGCATGCGCTGCTCATTCCAGGCAGCGCGTTATGGGGCGCGGTCATCCTGCTGGGTGCCGACGCCATTGCCCGGTTGTTCCGCGGCACGCTCGGGGAGCTGCCGGCGGGAGCCGTCACGGCGCTGTTCGGCGCGCCGTGGCTGATCTGGCTGGCGCTACGGGCCAGCCGCACGGCTGCGGCGGAAGGCGGAGGCGGGATGAGCGCCGACGTGCTGCATAAACGCCCGCCGTACCCGCTGCTGCTTGCCGCCATGATTGTGCTGATCCTGCTGGCATTGGTCATCGG
>NZ_PCZT01000023.1:302280-312334 GCF_002968895.1 Paenibacillus sp. AR247
GCCATGATTGTGCTGATCCTGCTGGCATTGGTCATCGGCATATCGGCAGGCAGCCTGCGCATCCCGCTGGGCGATACGCTCGCGGTCCTGAGCGGCGGCGGGGAGGCGATGTACCGCAATATCATCCTTGATATGCGTCTGCCCCGCCTGCTGGTATCGCTGCTGGCCGGAGCCGGTCTCGCCGTGGCCGGCGTCATGCTGCAGAGCACCGTCCGCAATCCGCTGGCGGATGCCTCGGTGGTGGGCGTCACCTCCGGCGCGGGCGTTGGGGCGCTGCTGCTGATCGTGCTCTTCCCGGCCGCCTCTAGCGGATGGCTGCCGGCTGCGGCCATCGTGGGCGCTGTGGGCGCAGCAGCCGTGGTGGGCGTGCTATCCTGGCGGAAGGGGCTGGAGACCAGCACGCTGACGCTGGTCGGCATCGCCGTGTCGGCGGCCTGCGCCGCGGCGATCCAGTTCCTGGTCATCCGCTCCGGCATGGGGGCTGCTCCGGCGCTGGCCTGGCTGGCCGGCACCGTCTATGCCCGCGGCTGGAGCGATTTGATCAGGCTGGCTGCGCTGCTGATCGTCCTGCTTCCGGCGGCCTGGCTGATCGGCCGCCGGGCGGACCTGCTGGGATTCGGCGATGCCGTATCCCAGGGGCTTGGCCTGGCGCTGACGCGGGCCCGGCTGCTCACAGCGCTGATCGGCGTGCTCATCGCGGCCGCCGTCGTTCAGGCCGTTGGCACGGTCGGTTTCGTCGGCCTGCTGGCACCGCACGCCGTCCGCCTGCTGACCGGGCATCATACCCGGCGCGCGGTCGTGCTGTCGGCGCTGCTCGGGGGCCTGCTGATGGTCATATCCGATATCGTCGGCCGGCTGCTGATCGCCCCCAAGGAAATTCCGGTCGGTCTTGTGGCAGCGGTCATCGGAACGCCTTATCTGCTCTTTCTGATGTTCCGCTCCAACCGGCTCAGGAAATAGCCTTCCGCCCCGGCTCCCTTCGCCTCAGCTGGAATAAGCTGGGGTGAAGGGGGTGAGACGCATGACGACATCCAAGCATTATTCGGCAGCCAAGAAGTATATGAACCGCCGGGTAAAGATCAAGACGAAATACGGAAGCACGTTCTACGGTAAGATCGTCAAGGTCAGCAGTTCCAAGGTATACCTGAAGGTTTCCTCGGTCTCGAGCAGTCCCGGAAAGGCGCATATCTCGTTTTTTCCTTTCATTCTGCCGCTCGTACTGTTTGATCTGCTGGTGATTGTGCTGGCGGACGGCCGTCACCATCATGTTCCGCATCCACACTATCCACACGGTCCGTATCCCGGCCCATACCGTCGTCTATAATCGGACTTGTTTCTGCGGCTAACAACCGTTTACACGAGGCGGATTTCGACAAAATGGCTGGTAAATGTTATCCTTTTGTCGTAATTTCATACAAAAAATGAAGCCGCACGCATGCCGCATTAAAGCGCTCTACATCCGGCAGCTGCGGGTTTCCCGCTTTGGAAGGCCCCCGAAAGGGGGCTTTTTTATATTTCCGGCACTTGGCACTATTTCTCACTTTGATTCTGTCCCTCAGAAGTAGTACATTATTAATTGAAATCATAAGGAGGTTTCCGAATTAATGTTCTATGAAGACAATGAGAATTTGAGCATCATGACCTACACCTTGAATAGCGGCATTAAAGGAACTGTACCTTTATCCAATAAGCAGATTCAGGAATGGATCGAGTGCTATCGCACAGATGCGAAATTCATCACAGCGATCGGTAAGGAGTTTTTCGGCCTGAATCCGGAGCTGGTCGCCGATTTTAAAGTGCATAATCGGTTCTCCAATTACGCTGAACTGATCAAGCCCGTAGTACCTTCTTCGGAGCCCGACAACACGGATCAGCTCTCGAAGGCGTACGAAGAAAATCGGGTGTACTTCAAAGTCGATTGCAAATGCGGTACGACTTACACGACCTTTTCCCAATACTACACGACCAAATGGTATTGTTCCAAGTGCAAGGAAATCGTATTTTTGGACAAGAAGAAGGGCAGAGTGCCGACCGATAAGGGCGATGCCTGGTACATGACCAATAAATACTATGTGGCACGGGACTAGCATGATTTCACGAACGAGCCTGAAGCAGGCAACATATATAGAGGAACTGAAGAATTGGACGGCTGCGCCGAAAGGTGCGGGCGTCTTTTTTGTGCTTGAAGGGCCTCATTTTTTAATATTTTGTGACTAATTTCACAAAATTAACGATTTGGGCTTGGTATTGTGACATAAATCACAATATTCGGATTCAAAGTCTGCCATGATACAGGAAGAAACGATGAAGCCAAGTTATCGGAACCTGTTAGGCGGGTTTTAAGAATAACGACAGGAAAGAGGGAAGAGACGATGGATGTAGTTATGCTGTCACGTATCCAGTTTGCCGCGACGACGATTTTTCACTTTTTCTTCGTGCCGCTATCCATTGGACTGGTGTTCACGATCGCGATCATGGAAACGATGTATGTCGTCAAAGGCAAAGAAGAGTACAAACGAATGGCTAAATTTTGGGGGAAGCTGTTCCTGATCAACTTCGCTGTCGGCGTGGTGACGGGGATCTTGCAGGAGTTCCAGTTCGGCATGAACTGGTCGGCTTACTCCCGCTTTGTGGGTGACGTCTTCGGGGCGCCGCTGGCGATCGAAGCGCTGCTTGCGTTTTTCCTCGAATCGACGTTTATCGGCCTGTGGATTTTCGGATGGGAGCGCCTGTCCAAAAAGGTCCACATGATCTGCATCTGGCTGGTCACGTTCGGCACGGTGATGTCGGCGTTCTGGATTTTGGCGGCCAACTCCTTTATGCAGCGTCCGGTCGGTTTTACGATCCATAACGGCCGCGCGGAGATGAATGACTTTCTAGCTTTGATTACGAACGGCCAGCTGCTGCTGGAGTTCCCGCACACGATTCTGGCGGCTTTTATGACCGGGGCCTTTCTGGTCACCGGGGTCAGCGCCTACAAGCTGCTGAAGAAGCAGGATACCGCCTTTTTCAAAAAATCTTTTGCCATCGCGGTGATCATCGGGCTTGTGTCCTCGATCGGCGTGGCACTGGTGGGCCACCAGCAGGCGCAATATTTGGTGAAGACCCAGCCGATGAAAATGGCTGCGACCGAAGCGCTCTGGGAAACGAGCAGCGATCCCGCGCCGTGGACGGTCACCGCATTTATCGATACGAAAAATCAGACCAATACCGGGGAATTCCAAATTCCCTACCTGCTCAGCTTCTTGTCTTACAGCAAGTTTTCCGGCGAAGTGACGGGGATGAAGGAGCTGCAGTCCCAATATGAACAGCAGTACGGCCCAGGGGATTACATTCCTCCCGTGCGCACGACCTTCTGGAGCTTCCGCATCATGGTGGCCAGCGGCTCGCTGCTCATTGTGCTCAGCTTGTATGGCGCCTATCTTGCGGCACGCAAAAAGCTCGACAACCGAAACACCTGGTTTATGCGCCTGATGCTGTTTGCCATTTCGCTGCCGTTTATCGCCAATACGTCGGGCTGGATCATGACGGAGATTGGACGCCAGCCTTGGACCGTATTCGGGCTGATGACGACAGCCGACGGGGTGTCGCCGAGCGTCACGGCCGGCCAGGTATTGTTCTCCATCATTGCTTTTACGGCCATTTACGCCATTCTGGCGGTGGTCATGGTGTATCTGTTCGTCCGCGTCATCAAGAAAGGACCGTACGCCGACAACGCTGCTCATTCGAATGAGTCGGCCGATCCATTTGATAAGGAGGGAGTTCCGCATGCTGTCTCTCAATGAGCTGTGGTTTGTCCTTGTAGCTGTGCTGTTTATCGGGTTTTTCTTTCTGGAGGGTTTTGACTTCGGGGTCGGGATGTCCACGGGCATTCTGGCCAAAAACGATACGGAGCGCCGGGTGCTGATCAATTCGATCGGCCCCTTCTGGGATGCCAACGAGGTGTGGCTGCTGACGGCCGGCGGCGCGATGTTCGCCGCATTCCCGAACTGGTACGCGACGCTGTTCAGCGGTTTTTACACACCGCTGGTGCTCCTGCTGCTCGCCCTGATCGGGCGCGGGGTGGCTTTTGAATTCCGCGGCAAGGTGCAGACCACTGCTTGGAAAAAAACGTGGGATGTCGTCATCTTCATCGGCAGTCTGCTGCCGCCGCTGCTGCTCGGCGTCGTCTTCGCCGACCTGATCCGGGGGCTGCCGATCGATCAGGCGATGGAAATGAAAGCCGGATTTTTCGGCGACATCGTCAACCTGTATTCCGTGGTCGGCGGGCTCACCATGGTAGTGCTCTGCCTCGTGCACGGACTGATGTTTACGACGCTTCGGGTCACCGGCGACCTGCAGGTGCGGGCCCGCCGCTTGGCGGAGGTGCTGCTTGCACCGCTGGCGGTACTGATCGCGGCGTTCGGAGCCATGACCTATTTCGAAACGGACATTTTTGAGGGCCGTGCCTTCCTGCTGACCGTCATGGGCGTGGTGATCGTCGCCGCTTACGTGCTGGCCGCCATCTTCATCGCCAAGCGCCGTGACGGCTGGGCATTCGGCATGACGGGCGCCGTCATTGCGCTGACGATTGCCTTCTTCTTTGCCGGATTGTTCCCGAACGTCATGATCAGCTCGATCGATCAGGCGTTCAACCTGACGCTGACCAACGCCGCATCGGGTCCGTATTCCCTGAAGGTCATGACGATCGTGGCTTTATCCCTGCTGCCGTTCGTGCTTGGCTATCAGATCTGGAGCTATTTCGTCTTTCATAAACGGGTTCACGAGCAGAGCCATCTGGAGTACTGAGAACCATGGATAAGCAGCTGCTGGGTTACAAAGGGATAAAGCCCGTTTTCGCCGTCATGCTGCTCCTGACGGTTCTGCAAGGCGTCTCCATCCTGATGATGGCCAAGGGGCTGGCCGAGGCCGTATCGGCCCTGTTTCGCCGGGGCGCTGCTATCCGGGCAGACCGGCAGGATAGCGCTGTTCCTCGGTGCCTTCCTGCTCCGGCACGGGCTCGGACTGCTGCAGCAGAAAATCGGCAGCGCGTTTGCGGACCGCACCGCGGCAGATGTCCGGAGGCGGGTGCTGCGCAAGCTGTTCCGGCTCGGCCCGCGGTTTGCGCGAACCGAAGGCACGGGCCATCTGGTCACGCTGGGGCTCGAAGGGACGGAGAAGTTCCGCAAATACCTGGAGCTGATCCTGCCCCGGATGGCAGGCATGTCCATCATTCCCTGGCTGATTCTGGCCTACGTCTTTTTCCGTGACATCACGTCCGGCGTCATTCTGCTGGTCTCCATGCCGATCCTGATCGCCTTCATGATCCTCATCGGGCTGGCGGCCCGCAAGCAGGCCGAGAAGCAGATGGACACCTTCCGGGTGCTGTCCAACCACTTCGTCGATTCGCTGCGCGGCCTGGAGACGCTGAAGCTGCTGGGGCAGAGCCGGGAGCACGGCGCATCGGTAGCCAAGGTGAGCGACCGCTACCGGACGGCGACGATGCGCACGCTGCGCGTCGCCTTCCTGTCCTCGTTTGCGCTCGACTTCTTCACGATGCTATCGGTGGCCGTCGTCGCCGTCGGCCTTGGCCTGCGGCTTGTGAACGGCCAGCTTGAGCTGGTCACCGCGCTGACGGTGCTGATCCTGGCGCCGGAATATTTCCTGCCCGTCCGGCAGGTCGGCACGGATTTCCATGCGACGCAGGACGGCAAAGAGGCGGGCGCCGTGATGCAGTCCATCCTGGATCGGCCGGAGCGAGAGCCGGCTGATTCCGACGGAGCGCCGGGTCCGGGCGCCGATTGGCATTGGTCGCCATTCAGCCGGCTGACGCTGTCGGGGGTGACCGTGCAGCACCAGGCTGAGGCGTACGGTTCAGCACCGGAGACGGATGGTGCTGAACGCGGACGGGAGGCTGGGGCTGACCGCCCTGCAGAGGGCTTCACGGATGGAGCCGGGCAGGAGCAAGGGCAGGGGCAGAGCTTTCAGAACCTCCAGAGCCCTCGTTCCTTGGATGACGCGTCCTTTGAGGTTCAGGGCATGCCGACCATCGGCATCATCGGCGCCAGCGGCGCGGGCAAATCCACCCTGATCGACGTGCTGGGCGGGTTCCTCGCACCCGATGCAGGCGAGATTTGCCTGAACGGGACGCCGGTCGGTTCGCTGGCCGGTGAAGCGTGGCGCAGCCAGATCACCTATATCCCGCAGCATCCGTATCTGTTCAGCTGCTCCCTGCTGGACAACATCCGGTTCTACTCGCCGGAGGCGTCCCGGGAGGAAGCGCTGCAGGCTGTGGAAGCAGCCGGCCTTGCTGGGCTGGTCCGCAGTTTGCCGGGTGGCCTGGATGAGCCGATCGGCGAGGGCGGGCGCCAGCTGAGCGGCGGGCAGGCGCAGCGCGTGGCGCTCGCCAGAGCTTTTCTGAGCGACAGGCCGATTATTTTGCTGGATGAGCCGACGGCCCATCTCGATATTGAAACCGAGTATGAACTGAAGCAAACGATGCTGCGTCTGTTCCGGGGCAAGCTTGTTTTTCTGGCCACCCACCGCCTGCACTGGATGCCCGATATGGACCGTGTATTGGTGATGGATCAGGGCAGGATCGTCGAGGAGGGCACCCATTCGGGGCTGCTCGGCAAGGGCGGGGCGTATGACGCTTTGATTCGATCGCAAATGGAGGGAGTAAGGTGAGAAAAGAAGGATGGATTGTACCATACATCCGGGCCCACTGGGGACGCTGCCTGCTGATTATCGGGCTTGGCAGTCTCGCGCTGCTGTTCGCGGCAGGTCTGATGTTCACCTCCGGACTGCTGATCTCCAAATCGGCGCTGCGCCCGGAGAACATTCTGATGGTGTACGTGCCGATCGTGCTCGTCCGCACGTTCGGCATCGGTCGGGCCGTCCTGTTCTATGCCGAGCGGCTGGCGGGCCATGATACAGTCCTTCGGATCGTATCCTCCATGCGCGAGCGGCTGTACCGGATCCTGGAGCCGCAGGCGCTCTGGATCCAGTCGCGTTTTCGCGCCGGAGACGTTCTAGGCGTGCTGTCCACCGACATCGAGCATCTGCAGGATGTGTATTTGCGGACCGTGTTTCCCGCAGCGTCGGCGCTGGTCATGTACGCGGCAGCCGCAGCGGCGGTGGGCCGCTGGGATCTTCGCTTTGCCCTGGTCCTGGCGCTGTATATGTTTATCCTGGTCGGCATTCTGCCATGGCTATCCCTGCTGATGACCAAGGCCCAAACGAAGCTGGCCAAAACGCAGAAGGCCGGCATGTACCGGCAGCTGACCGATGCCGTGCTGGGCATGGGCGACTGGGTGATCAGCGGCCGGGAGGCCCAGTTTCTGGCGGCATACGAGGTGAAGGCTGGGGAAGCCGCCCGAACGGATGCGAAGCTCCGCGCCTGGGTACGCTTCAGACAGCTGGCTGCCCAGTGCGTTGTCGGCTTGATCCTGCTGACGGTGCTGGTCTGGGCGGCAGGGATGCATGCGGACGGGAAGCTGCCTGCCGTGCTGATCGCGGCCTTTGTGCTTGTCGTGTTCCCGGTGACGGATGCCCTGCTCCCGGTCTCGGAAGCCCTGGAGCATCTTCCCCGCTACCGGGATTCCTTGCGGCGGCTCTCGGATTTGGAAGGGGAGGAGTCTACGGAAAAGGACAGATGAGCAGAGATCAAGCCGCAGCGATGGCCGGCGGCCCCGTTCATATTCGGGTGGAACGCGCCGGCTTTCGCTATGAAGGCGATTCGTCCTGGACACTGCGGGATATATCCCTCGATATTCCGCAGGGCAAAAAGGTCGCCATCATCGGCCGCAGCGGTGCGGGCAAATCGACCTTGCTAAAGCTGCTTGAAGGGGCGCTTACCCCTAGCGAAGGCGAGGTCACGCTGAACGGCGTTCCGGCCGCGGCGATCGGGGAGCATATGCCCCATATCGTTTCCGTGCTGAACCAGAATCCGCATCTGTTCGATACGAGCGTGGCCAACAATATCCGGCTCGGCAGCCAGGACGCCGGCGAGGAGGATATCGTGCGGGCTGCCCGGCAGGTGAAGCTTGACCGGCTGATCGAATCGCTGCCGGACCGCTACCATACCCGGATGCACGAGACCGGGCAGCGGTTCTCCGGAGGCGAGCGCCAGCGGATCGCTTTGGCCCGGATTTGGCTGCGTAACAACCCGGTGGTCCTTTTGGACGAACCGACGGTTGGCCTGGACCCCCGGACGGAGAATGAGCTGATCCGGATCATGCTCGATTCGCTGCAGGGGAAGTCGCTGATTTGGGTGACGCATCATTTGGCCGGAGCGGAGCACATGGACGAAATCGTGTTTATGGAGGAAGGCAGGATCGTGATGCGCGGCAGTCATGCCGAGCTGATGGAGAACGAGCCCCGCTACCGCAGCTTGTACCAGCTGGACCGGCCGGAGGCGCTGCTGATAAAGGCCAATTAAGCGGCTCTAGAAGGCGCGGTATGCATAAAAAAACTGGACTGGTGCATCCTACCACTTGGGCAGTTTTTTGCAATTAAAGGAGGTGCACCCGGACATGACGAATCACAATGATCAAGAGCTTAGTAAACACGAGGTCCAAAGAACCGAGCTGAACAAAATGCCGGTACCGGACAAACAAAGAGAAGAGTTCGCCAAAGAAATGGTGAAGGACGCCAAAGAAGCGTTCAGCCAACAGCCAACCCAGGATAACGAATAATCGGCCCTCGGGCTTTGGCCAAATGACCATTTTCCATTCATAGCAGCGATACGACGTCGGGGCGCCCTTAAGGAGATCGTGAAGATCGGGGGCGTCCCGCCTGTTTTTGTGCAAAATACTTGACTGAACGTTCAAGAAAATGTTATCCTCACATCAGGATCAAGAAAGGGGCGTTTACGGTATGGGCAGACACAAGGAATTCGACCAGGAGAAAGCCGTCGACCAGGCGCTGGACCTGTTCTGGGAGAAGGGCTATGAGAGCACCTCAATCCAGGATTTGTGCGATCATCTCGGGATTCACCGGGGCAGCCTGTACGATACGTTCGGCGACAAGCATGAGCTGTTTTTGGCCTGCCTGGACCGTTTCAGCGCAAGGACGGACGAGAATTACAACTATATTTTAAAAGAGGACAGCGACTCGCCCAAGGAGCAGCTGGAGCGTTATTTTTCCAGAGTGATGGACGTTTCACTGAGTAACGCGGCCCGTGGGCGCGGCTGCCTCATGACGAACACGACCCTGGGAGCGGTAGCTTATGTCCCGAACGTCGCCAGCCGGATCGATGCGCACTATATGCATACGGAAGCGCTGCTGTTCAGCTTCTTGATGCGGGCGCAAAACAAAGGTCTGGTGCGAAGCAAGCAAAGTCCGCGCCAGCTGGCCTGTTTTTTGAACGGCGTCAAGCAGGGCGTCCATGTCATGGCCCGGACGACGGCCGATCGCGGTGTACTGGAGGATATTTGTGCCGTCGCGGTATCTACGGTTTTTTAAAGTAAATTAGAGATGGGTAAATTCTCAGCGAGCCTGGATTCTATTTTTTGAGATTTTCTTGAACGAGCGTTCAGATAAATGTAGTTACAGCATCGGCTGCTTCTCCGTTTTGTAGGTAGGAGGCCGATTTTTATACCTTTTTCTTGAACGAACATTCCAATAAAAGTGATGGTGATCATATGAAACGCATGCTTTGGATCATTTTGATGATGTCGATCGGGGCGACGTTTACGTCCCCGTTATTTCCGCTCTATCAGGAGCGTTACCATTTAAGCAGCCTGCAGATCACGATTTTGTTTGCGGTATACGCCTTGTTCCTCCTGCCGTCACTGCTGATCTCCGGATCCCGGGGAAGCGGTTGGGGGCTCAAGCGGGTGCTACGGATCAGCATATGGATCTCCATATTTGCCACTCTGGTATTTATGGGCAGTCAGCAGGCATGGCTCGTGTATGCCGCAAGGATTCTGGAGGGGATCGCTTACGGGACGTTTACCGGTACCGCGGTGGCGTTTCTGCTGAAGCAGACGCCGGGTGACAAAATCCCGCTGGCCATCACCTTATCGGGTATAACGGTCTCGGTCGGATTCGGTCTCGGTCCGGCTTTGACGGG
>NZ_PCZT01000023.1:312434-327085 GCF_002968895.1 Paenibacillus sp. AR247
CTCGGTCCGGCTTTGACGGGACTCGTCATTCAGTATCTGCACTTGATGCCGCTGCGTGTTCCTTTCTGGCTGTTGACGGCATTATTGGTGACCGCGTGGATGGCTCTGGAAACGTTGAAGGATGCCGATTTTCTGGCGCAAAAAGGCAAGCCGAAAGCGGCACCTGCACCGATATCGCTGGGAGTGCCGTCTGAGATCAGCCCGCATTTCTGGTCGTTCAGCGCCCTGCCGATCTTTACGTTGTTTACGCTGAATGGTATTATTTTGTCCCTGATTCCTTCCTTTGTGAAAAGCGTGCTCCATTCATCCAACCTATCCGTCTCCGGCCTGCTGATCCTGCTGCTGCTTGGAGGAGGGGCCCTGCTGCAATTGTTGCCGCTGGCGAGCGAACCGGTTACCCGTCTGCGGCTGGGCATCGCGCTGCTGTCGATCGGGGCATGGCTGGTCGTCTTCTCGGGATCCACCGGAAGCATCGTTCTGCTGTGGATCGGGGTGCTGGTTCAAGCCCTTGGCAGCGGCTGGACGTTCCAAATCAGCTTGCGTCTGGCTGGTGAGCTGCCGCACGCTGAGGCTCGGTCAAAGGTCATCACGACCTTTTACCTTGCCGGCTATGCCGGGTTTATCGTACCGGTTATCGGCACCGGCGTGTTGACGTACTTTTTCGATCTGCATGTGTCGCTCGTGGTGCTGAACACGCTGGCCTCGCTGCTGGTGCTGTATATGCTCGGTTATTCCGTCCGCTTCCGGCGTTATTACGCCGCGAGAAAGCAGGAGGAAATCCAGGTAGCGCGCTCTAAAGTTGCCGCTGCCGGGGCAGACCAAGGGGCAATGACAAGCTGAGGGGAGTATGGTGAGAGAAATAAAAAAAGTCGAGTAAGGTTCAGAGAACTCCTGACCTTAACTCGACTTTTTTGCTTCTATCTCTAACTATTCCTTCGGATGAATCATTTCCTCCGGACGCACGACCGCGTCGAACTGCTCTTCGGTGAGCAGGTTGCTCTTCAGGGCCGCTTCTTTCAGCGTCAAGCCTTCCTTGTGTGCCAGCTTGGCGACCGCGGCGGCGTTTTCGTAGCCGATGTGCGGATTGAGCGCCGTCACGAGCATGAGCGACTGATTCAGGTTGCGCTCGATGACCGCGCGGTTTGGCTCGATGCCCACGGCGCAATGATCGTTGAATGAGCGCATGGCGTCGCCCAGCAGGCGGGCGGACTGCAGGAAGTTATAGATGATGACCGGCTTGAACACGTTCAGCTCGAAATTGCCTTGACTCGCCGCGAAGCCGATCGCCGCATCGTTGCCCATAACCTGGCAGACGACCATCGTCAGCGCTTCGCTCTGCGTCGGGTTGACCTTGCCCGGCATGATGGAGCTGCCCGGTTCATTGGCCGGGATCGTCAGCTCGCCGATGCCGCAGCGCGGACCGCTGGCCAGCCAGCGTCACGTCGTTGGCGATTTTCATGAGATCAGCGGCAAGCGCTTTCAGCGCGCCGTGAACATAGACGATCTCGTCATGGCTCGTGAGCGCGTGGAATTTGTTTTCCGCCGATGTGAACGTTTTGCCGGTCAGCTTGCTGATATTGGCTGCCGTCATCTCGCCGAACTTCGGATGGGCGTTAATCCCGGTTCCTACCGCGGTCCCGCCGATCGCCAGCTCACGCAGGGATTCCAGGCTGCTGCGGATCATGCCTTCGCTTTTCTCCAGCATCCGGTGCCATCCGCTGATTTCCTGGCCCAGGGTCAGCGGAGTCGCGTCCTGAAGGTGGGTCCGGCCGATCTTGATAATATCCATAAACTGCTCGCTCTTCGCGCGGAAAGTCTCCTTCAGCTTCACCAGGGAAGGCAGAACTTGATCCTCAACGGCGATCAGGGCGGCAATATGCATAGCAGTCGGGAAGGTGTCATTGGAGCTTTGCGACTTGTTGACGTCGTCGTTCGGGTGGATACGCTGGTCGCTGCCTTGTTCCTGAAGCAGCTGGTTCCCCCGGTTGGCGATGACCTCGTTTACGTTCATGTTGGACTGGGTGCCGCTTCCGGTCTGCCATACGGCGAGCGGAAAATGATCGTCCAGTTTGCCGGCAATCACTTCGTCGGCCGCTGCGACGATAGCGTCCGCTTTCTCTGCATTCAGCTTGCCGAGCTCTTTATTGGCGAGAGCTGCGCTTTTCTTGAGGATGGCGAATTCACGAATCAGCTCAAGGGGCATTTTCTCCGTGCCGATTTCAAAATTTTCAAAGCTGCGCTGGGTTTGCGCCGCCCAAAGCTTGTCCGCGGGAACCTTGATCTCGCCGATGGTGTCTTTCTCAATTCTGAATTCCAATTGTGTTTCCTCCTTCTCCACTTCTATGAAAAATAGGTCTTCCTGATATGAAATATATCATAATCCGGGGACCAGGAGAAAACAGATTTCACCCGAAGCCAGTTTGGGCCTGTCCGGCCCCGATCCGCTTGCCTCTTCTCAAAGATGAAATACATTTTACAAACTCCGCCATCCCGCTTAACAATCGGCTCCTATAATGGGGACATGCTAGAATCCTTTAAAGGAGTGAATGATGAATGAAACGCAGTAAACGTCTGGTTCAAACCGCTTTCTGCCTGAGCGCGGCGGCAAGTTTAATTTTTACGGGCTCGGTCAGCGCCCAAGGAAACTCGAAAGCCCCTTCACCCAATGCGGGCAAAGCCAAAAACGTGATTCTGTTCGTCGGTGACGGCATGGGCACCGCAGCGCGCGACGCCATCCGTCTGAGCACCGTTGGCGTCAACGGCAAGCTGCAAATGGACGATATGCCATATGTTGGACTTCTTCGCACCCATTCCACGACTACGGTTACGGATTCCGCCGCAGCGGGAACGGCCATTGCCAGCGGCGTGAAGACTTATAATGGAGCCGTCGGTGTGGACGCCAACAAAAAACCGGTCAAAACGCTGCTTGAAATCGCCAAGGAGAAAGGCAAATCCACGGGTCTCGTGACGACAAGCCAAATTACCGATGCAACGCCTGCGGCATTCGCATCCCATGTGGAAGACCGCTCCAAGCAAAGTGATATCGCCAAGCAGTATCTGGAGAAAAAAGTAGACGTTCTGCTCGGCGGCGGTGAGGATTTCTGGTACCCGCAAGGTACGCCAGGTCCGCACCCGGACCAGCCGGCTGAAGATCCGACAGAAGGCAGCAAGGGCACTCAGGGCAACCTGGTGGAGAAAGCCAAGCAGCTCGGATATCAATATGTAACGAACAAAGAAGAGTTGAGCAAAGCGAAGAATGGCAGAATTCTCGGCCTGTTTGCGAATGAAGAAATGTTCCAGCAAAGAGAGGAAGGGCAGGGTGACCTGTACAATCCAACGGTACCGCTCGTGGACATGACGAAAAAAGCGCTGGATACCCTCTCTACCAATAAAAAGGGCTTTTTCTTGATGGTTGAAGAAGAAGGCACGGATGAATTCGCCCACAATGACAATGCCAAGCTGACGATCAAAGCCGGCCAGGAGCTGGACAAAGCCGTTGGCGCAGCTAAGGAATTCGCGAAGAAGCATCCTGATACACTGGTACTTGTGCTGGCCGACCATGAGACAGGCGGCTTGACGATCGAAGAGCCGGATGACAAGGACGAGTCTGGAGACGGCATTTCTAAGGAAGACGGTCCGTTCGCTATCGCGAACTCCAAGGATCAGTTCTATGTGGACTGGACGACTTCCGGCCATTCCGGCGTGGACGTGCCGCTGACGGCCATGGGCAGCGGAGCCGAGCTGTTTGCAGGCGTCTACGAAAACACGTATGTGCATGATGCCATTTTGAAAGCTTGGGGAATCAAAAAGTAACGAATCGTAAAAGGAATCATAAAACTATTGTTTTAAAGCCGCAGTTTGCAGGATGGCGAAAGTCCCTGCAGCTGCGGTTTTTTGGATTTCGGGGCCCGCCATAAAGTACATAAGATGTCACCTCCCGGGGATGATAACAGAGTTCGACCAATACGGTGGAGGGAATCATTTATGGCACAGAATCAAGGCTCCCAGACGAAAGAAAAGAAACTGAAATGGTGGCAGCTGTCGCTCCTTGGGGTGGCCTGCACGGTCGGTACGGGTTTTTTCCTGGGCTCTCATATTGCGATTGAGATCGGCGGTCCTTCCGCGGTCGTTGCGTACGCCCTGGCGGCGTTCGGGGCCTATTTGGTCTACGATAAGCTGTCTCAAATGACAGCGGAGGATCCGATGGAGGGCTCGTTCCGCTCTTACGCCAAGAAGGCTTTCGGCCGGTGGGCAGGGTTCAGCAGCGGCTGGGTGTACTGGTCGTCGGAGCTGCTTATTATGGGGAGCCAATTAACGGCGCTTGCCTTGTTTTCACGCTTTTGGTTTCCGCAGGTTCCGATGTGGTGCTTTGCGGCGGGGTACGGTGTTCTCGGGCTCCTTATCATTTGGATTGGAACCAAGGGATTCGAGCGAATGGAGAACATTTTTGCTGTGCTAAAAATTGCGGCGATCTTCATGTTTATGGTCATCGCCATTCTGGCGGTATCCGGCGTACTCCCGACCAAAGCTCACGGTCCCGCTTTTCCGCGGGATTGGGTACCGGGCGGGCTCACAGGATTTTGGGCAGCGCTCATTTTTGCTTTTTACGGATACGGGGGACTGGAAGCGTTAGGTCTGATGACCATGAGGCTGAGGGAGCCCAAAGACGCGCCGAAGGCTGGCAAGGTGATGCTGCTGCTGTTAGTGTCCATCTATGTCATTTCCATTGGACTGGCGCTTATTCTCGAGCCATGGAAATCCTATGCTGCCGAGGAGAGCCCGTTTGTGGTGGCCCTTGTCGATTATAAGCTGCCGTTTGTGCCGCATTTGTTTAATGCGGTTCTCATTATTGCCGGTTTCTCGACGATGACGGCCTCGCTGTTTGCGGTGACGACGATGATCGTTACGCTGGCCAGCGACGGGGATGCACCGCCCTTTTTCATCAAGGGCAAGAAGAAGGAAGGCAAAAAGCCCCTGCCGGCTATCGGTCTGACGGCTGTGGGGCTCCTCGCTTCCGTGGTATCCGCTCTGCTGATGCCGAAAAGCGTATATGAGTACATTACGACGGCCGCGGGCATGATGCTGCTGTATAACTGGATGTTTATTCTCGTCACGTCCGGCAAGCTGCTGGAGCTGACCGGATGGGGCAAAGTCAAGCGGTATATCGGCATGGTGCTGATCGCCTTGACGCTGATCGGAACGCTGTTTCATAAAATCAGCCGTCCCGGTTTTTTCATCAGTCTCGGATTTATCGTCGTGATCGGCTGCGTTACGCTGGTCATGCGCCATTTCTGGAACAAAACCGATGGGCCGAAGAAGGGCTCGTACGATACCGAAGAGCACGCAGAGTCTGGCCCAAGAACGATCAGGACCCGAACAAAATTCGGTATGCCTCGTATCCGAAGTAGAGGCCGAATCCGATAAGCGAAATGCCGGAAATGACTGAAATCGCGCTGACCAGGCGCTGCGTGAGCACCCGCCGGAACATGCTGGCTACGATAGCCATCAACACATCCCACAGCATGAGGCCGGCCATGATCGCACAGCTGTACAGGAACACCTCTTTGGCTTCGTACTTAGCTATCATGTCGGCGAGAACCGACCCGTAAATCCCCATCCAGAACAGGATAGACAGCGGGTTAGAGATGGACATGATAAAGCCGGCGCTGAAGGATTTCACATGCGATTCATTACTGCTGCGGGTTTCCATACCCGCTTTTCCTGCGGTCAGGAGGCTTTCTACGCCGATATAAGTCAGGATAAAGAAGCCGAACAGCAGCAGAAACGTTTTCATAAAAGGGATGTTAAGAAAATGAATGACCCCGAAATACACAAGCAGCATGAAAATTCCGTCGGCCACCATGGCTCCGAGGCCCACCAGCCACGCGTGTAAAAAGCCTCCGCGCAGCCCGCGGTCCATCTGTGCCGCATTGATGGGACCGATCGGAGCGGCCAGGGAAAGGCCAAGCAGGAAATGGCTGATCCATACACTCATTCAAAGAGAACCCCCTTCATCGGTCTGTCGCATTGTTACATCCTATGTGAAGGGCCCTGCTTGTACGACTAAAAAAGCAAATCTTGTCCGAAAAATAAAAGAGCCGTTATCCCATGCGGGATAGCGGCTTTGTATATGTACCCCAATCATGAGGTCCAATATCGTTGGTGCTGCGCTTTGGGTCTAGAAGCTTAGGGCTGCTTGGCCGGACTCCCGGACCGTTTGCCTTTGCGCGCCCGGCGCAGGAAGAGGGAAAAGAACAAGGCGGCGATGGCGAACCAGGTCGCAACGATAAAGGCGTCGTTGATGCCGTTGACGCTTGCGTTCGACGACACCAGCCCGAGTACCGACTGCAGTGCCAGCGATACGCCGGTCTCGGCGGGAACCCCTGCGGTGGCGGCAACCTCCTGCCCAAGTGCAGCGATATCCTGCATGATGAACGGATTATCCTCGTTGTACAGCGTGGACGATTCCGCGATGTGAAAAGTGGTCCGCGTCGACATCACCGTCACCAGCAGCGCGGTCCCGATCGACCCGGCCACCTGCCGCATCGTATTGGACATTGCCGTTCCGTGGCTTCCGAGGTAGTAGGGAAGCTGGTTGAGCCCCTCGGTCTGCACCGACATCATGATCAGCGACATGCCGAAGCTGCGAATTGTGTAGAGCATCATCAGATGCGAATACGATGTGGTGTCAGTCAACCGGCTGAATTCAAAGGTCATGACCGCGGTGATGAGCAGCCC
The DNA here is from genome assembly GCF_002968895.1 of Paenibacillus sp. AR247. Taxonomy (NCBI): domain Bacteria; kingdom Bacillati; phylum Bacillota; class Bacilli; order Caryophanales; family Paenibacillaceae; genus Paenibacillus; species Paenibacillus sp. AR247. Next base: position 319,173 of record NZ_PCZT01000023.1, read on the forward strand.
GATAATGGCCAGGGGTCGTAGCGCCGATTTTATCGAAAATCGCTCCCGAGATCGGGGACATGATCCCCATCAGAATCGCCCCTGGCAGAAGGAGCAGACCGGACTGAAGCGGGGTGAACCCGCGGATATTCTGGAGGTAAATCGGGAGCAGCAGCATCGCCCCGAACATCGTCATGTTGACGAGGCCGCCGACGACCGTCGAAACCGAGAAGATGTCGTATTTAAACACGCGGAAATCGAGCATCGGCGAGTCCATGTTCAGCTCGCGCACGACAAACAGGATGATAAAGACAGCACCCACAATAAGCGAGCCGAGCACCGTGAAGCTGGTCCAACCTTTGTCTCCGGCGGAACTGAAGCCATAGAGCAGAATTCCGAAACCAAGGGTGGAGAAGATGACGCCCCAGGAATCAAATTTCGGTTTGGTCAGGCGGTTGATATTTTTAAGCCACTTCATGGCGAACAGAATATCCAGAACGGCCAGCGGAATGACCATGAAAAACAGGATCCGCCACGTATAGTGCTCCACGATCCATCCCGATAACGTCGGTCCGATCGCCGGTGCGAACATCAGGGCAATCCCCATCATGCCCATCGCGGTCCCGCGTTTTTCGGGCGGGAAAACCGTCAGGAACACGTTCATCACGACGGGCATAATGATCCCCGCCCCGCTGGCCTGTACAACGCGGCCAAACAGCATCAGCGGAAAGTTGGTGCTGACGGCGCAGAGCACCGCACCGATGGTGAATAGGCTCATGGCCGTAATAAAGAGCACCCGGGTCCCGTAGGACTCAATCAGAAAAGCGGTGACCGGAACGAGCACGCCGTTCACCAGCATGTAGGCGGTGGACAGCCACTGCACCGTCGTTGCGGACACGTTGAAATCGTTCATCAGGTGGGGGATAGCCACGTTCAGCAGCGTCTGGTTCAGGATGGAGACGAACGCCCCGAGCATGAGCACCGTCAACGTCCGCCCCATATGTATATTTTCCATTAGACAAGCCCCCTAAATATGGATTCGAACGGTCGCATTCATGCCCGGAACGAGCCCGAGGCCTTTATACCCTTCAATGGTAACGACGATAGGGATGACTTGCGTCACTTTGGTGTAGTTGGCGTTGGAATTGGTCGTTGGAAACAGCGAGAACGTAGACGCGGTAGCCAGTCCGATTTGATCGATCTTGCCGGTTAGCGTCGTATCTGGAAAAGCATCAACATAGACGTCGACGGTTTGGCCGACCTTGATTTTATCCAGCTTGGTTTCTTCAATATTGGCCGAAATCCACAGGTTGTTCAGGTTGTAGGCTCTTGCCAGCGAAGTCCCTGGGGATACAAAAGAATTGGGAACTGCCGTTTGCTGAACGATGGTGGAGTTCACAGGGAACGTTATATCAAGCCGGGTACCTCCGGAAGTTACGCTTCCTACGACATCGCCGGAATTGTAATATTTACCGACGGATCCGTTCCAGGTCGTAAGCTTGCCGGCCGCTGGTGCGGTGATGGATACCCCTTGTCCGGTGACTTGGGCATTGTCGGTTTTAATGTAGTTGGACGTCTGGTTGTAGTAATAAATGGCCGCGCCGCCCAGGACGAGCACAATGATGACGACTACAACGTTGACCAGCAGTGCACGCGAATTCATAAAAGCATGATCCCTCCTAAAGGTGCTTCCTAGTTATCGATTGAAAACAGATATCCAAGAGCATCTCCTAATTGCCCCATTCATATTCAGCAGAGGAATTTCCCGGATCGCCGCTCGGATAAAGGAACGCCGCCCTGGAGATAAATAAGAAATCCAGTTGATGAAAGGGGAGTTAAACATGAAAGTGTACGTGGTTTACGACAGCGAAAACGGCCACACGGAAGCCTTGGCGCGTTCCGTATGGGAAGGGGCATCGAGCGTAGACGGAGCTGAGGCGGAAATCGCTCACGTTAATGAAGCGGACATTTATAAACTTGAAGATATGGATGCCATCGTATGGGGATGTCCTGGACATTTTGGAACCATCAGTTCAGGACTCAAAAATTGGATCGACAAGCTTGGCTACCTGTGGGCGCAGGGCAAGCTGGTCAACAAAGTCGGGGCCGTATTCTGCACGACGGCGACCGTGCACGGCGGGGTGGAATCCACCATGATCAACCTGCTGACGCCGATGCTTCACAACGGCATGATCGTCGTCGGTCTTCCCGGAAACATACCGGAGAACGCCTTGTACGGATCGTATTACGGTGTGGGTGTGACGTGTCCCGTGGAGCTTTCGGATGACGATCCCAAAAACCTGCCCGGCGAAAACGACCTCGCCCTGGGCCGAGCATTAGGCAAGCGCGTAGCCGAATTGGCCGGACGATTCTCCTCGGCAGCAAGGTAAGGTACAGGCTATGATTATCGCCTTTATCGTTCTGGCTGTCCTCGCCCTGGTTTTTCTTTTTATTTACAATGCCCGGATGTCCAAGAAAGCAGCGAAAAAGCAGGCAAAGGAACCTTTCCAAGAAACGGCGGAGCCAACTGCTCATCTTGAACCTGTGAAGGCGGCGGAACCGCCGCCGGCAACCACCGGACCGGTGGTCTCTGAACCGGTAAGAAGACCCGAGCCGGTGCCGGTGACAACCCGGAGGCCGCAGGCTGCGGAGCAGCAGGGCGACCGGGCTTACCGCGATGCTCTCCGGCAGTTCGCGGGAGGCACGCCGGCCAAGGAGGAGGAGCCGCCCGCGCCGAAGCCGGACTACAGTACGGACAACGCCTACCGGGAAGCGCTGCGGTCGATGGCGAAGAACAAAAAGTAGCACGATCCTGCAGCACTGCGAACAGCCGCTTTCGGTGATGGACCGAAGGGGCTGTTTTTTGGTGACCGAAAGGAACGGACGCAGAACCGCCATTGTATGCCGTGCTGCGGAATGTTATTTTATACATATCCAATAATCGCCTAAGACCGGGAGGGAAAGATCACCATCATGTTCACCGCCGTATGGGTCGCCATCATTTGCCTGGCCGTGATCGTTTTGCTGCTGGCCGCGGCAAGTGCTTATTTTTATAATGTGGGCATCAAGCGCAGCACGAAGGAGTTTTTGGAAGCCGATCCGGCGCTGGTCAAAGAAGAGCACCCCTGGGAGCTTGAGGAGGGGTGGCTCCACAGCCAGCCTGTTGAAACGTTGGAGCTGACGTCCTCGGACGGAATTGCCCTCAAAGGATATTTCATCCCCGCAGCCACGCCTGCCCGCCAAACCGCCATCGTCGTGCACGGCTATTCCAGCCAGGGCCGGGAAATGGGGGCTTTTGCTAAGCTGTACCATGAGATGGGCATGAACGTGCTGATGCCGGATAACCGGGGGCACGGCCAAAGCGGAGGGAATTACATCGGGTTTGGCTGGCCGGACCGCAGAGATATTATGAAGGTGGATCGGCACGGTCATTGACCGCAGCGGACCCGAGGCGGAAATCATACTGCACGGCGTATCCATGGGTGGAGCGACAGTGCTGATGGTAAGCGGGGAGGAGCTCCCCGGGCAGGTGAAGTGCATCGTATCGGACTGTGCCTACACGTCAGTGCGTGACATTTTGACCCATCAGCTCAAGCAGATGTATAAGCTCCCGCCATTTCCGCTGCTGCCGGCAACCAGCCTGATGTGCAAGCTGCGGGCAGGATACTCCTTCGGAGAAGCCTCAGCGTTGAAGCAGGTCGCCCGGACGAAGCTCCCGATTCTGTTTATTCACGGGGACCGCGATACCTTTGTCCCATACGCGATGCTGCACCGTCTTGTGGATGCCGCGGTAGGAGATAAGGAAGTCTATGTGGTTCAGGGGGCTTCGCATGCGAACGCTTATTTTGTGGACAAAAAAGAATACGAACGCAGGATACGCCAATTTATTGGGCGTTATATCCGGTTAGGGGAGGGGACGGAAAAGGAGATGATTCCCGAATCGGAGCCGCAGGCTGTTCTGACCCCTATGGAGGGTTAAATCCTGACCTGACAACATCGTTCATCCAAAAAACTCCGGAAGCGCCCATGAAGGCATCCGGAGTTTTGTTATGATTCCCCAATTATATCGCCCGCTGAAACTGGCTGGTGTACAAGTCATAATAAAAACCTTTGGCTTCCAGCAGCTGACGGTGGTCCCCCTGCTCGGCAATGCGTCCGCCGTGGATGAACAGAATCCGGTCCGCATCCTGAATCGTGCTCAGCCGGTGGGCGATGACAAAGCTGGTCCGTCCCTTCATCAGCGTCTGCATCGCTTCCTGGACATGCATTTCGGTCCGGGTATCGACGCTGCTGGTGGCTTCATCCAGTATAAGGATGGCCGGATCGGCGAGGATCGCCCGGGCGATGGTCAGCAGCTGGCGCTGGCCGTGGCTCAGATTGCTGCCCTCAGCGGCCAGGATCGTATCATACCCGTCCGGCAGACGGGATATAAAGCGGTCGGCATTCGCCAGCCTGGCGGCATGCTCCACTTCGGCATCGGTCGCATCTAACCGTCCGAACCGGATGTTTTCGCGGATGCTGCCGGAAAAAACGTAGGCGTCCTGGAGGACGATCCCCACCTTGCTCCGCAGGCTGTCTTTATCCATATCGCGGATGCTCACCCCGTGGTGCTGCTGCTGGGCTTTGAACAGCTTTCGGGTCAGCGCGTGATTTGGCGGGTTGCCACGAGCACAAGCGGAATGCTGATGAGGCTGACGAGCGTAAGGGGCAGGTTGAGCCTCAGCATGATGACCAGCGATCCGGCCAGCGTAATGATGCTGTTCAAGAGCTGCGTTACGCTCTGGTTCAGCGTGTTCGACACGTTCTCGATGTCATTGGTCGTGCGGCTCATCAGTTCTCCGGTCGGATGGGTATCGAAAAAGCGCAGCGGCAGCTGCTGGTATTTATCGAACAGATCCTGGCGGAGGGCCAAGACGGTGCGCTGGGAAACCGCCGTCATGACGTACACCTGAATCCAGGAAACAACGCTGCCCAGTGCATAGATGCCGATCATCAGCAGGCAGAGCGACCAGAAGCCGTCATGCTCTTTCGGCATAATGAAGCGGTCGATCGCTTTGCCGAGCAGGAAAGGGCCGATCAGGGAGATGACCGCGCTGAGAATGGTCGTAACGTATACGATAATCAACCCGAACCGCTGGCGGCTCAGATAGGCCCACAGTCTTCTGAGGGTAGCGCCAGCCTGCTTGGGTATGGCTTTCTGCATGACCATGTTTCGGCCGGGTCCATGACCCATCATGGGAGGGCCCCCGTGGCGCGGTTCTGTGCCGGCGGGTTTAGTTGGCTGCGGCATGCGTATCTTCCTCCTTCCGCTGCGAACGGTAAATATCCTGATAAATCGCGCTGGTCCGCAGCAGTTCTTCGTGGGTCCCCCGGGCGGCAATGGAGCCGTTCTCCAGCACCAGAATCTGGTCGGCCTCCATGACCGAGCTGATCCGCTGCGCGATGATGATGTTGGTGCTGCGGTTCATCAGCTCCTTCAGCGCCGCTTGGATGCGCGATTCGGTACCGACGTCGACCGCGCTCGTGCTGTCGTCCAGGATGAGGATCCGCGGCTTAACGAGCAGCGCGCGGGCGATCGACAGGCGCTGCTTCTGCCCGCCGGACAAGTTGACGCCTTTTTGCCCGATCACGGTCTCATAGCCGTCCGGCATCTGCATGATAAAATCGTGGGCCTGGGCGGCCTTGGCCGCCGCGGTCACTTCCTCCAGCGGAGCGCCGGGCTGACCATAACGGATGTTATCCAGCACTGTGCCCCTGAACAGCACGGACTGCTGCAGCGTCATGCCCACCATCCCGCGCAGGATGTCCAGCGGGATGGCGCGGACATCCGTGCCGCCGATGAGCACGCGGCCGCCGGTGGCGTCATAGAGCCGCGGGATCAGGTGCACGAGCGAGGATTTGCCGGATCCGGTAACGCCTAGAATGGCGGTCGTCTGCCCCGGCTTGGCTGTAAAGCTGATCCCGCTGAGCACCGGATCGGCATGCGGATGCTCCCCGTAACCGAAGGATACATTCTCGAAGACCACGTCCGCGGCCGCCGGTTCCTTGGCCTGGGCGCCGGTGGGATCGACAATGTCCGGCTGCGCGTTAAACACTTCCTGCACCCGGGCCGCGGAGACTCTGGCCCGGGAGATGAAGGTCAGCATGTTGCTTACCATCAGCATGGCGAACAGGAGCTGGGTCACGTAATTGATATAAGCGATCAAATCGCCGGCGGGAAGGGATCCGCCGCGGGTAAGGGCGCCTCCGTACCAGAGCACCGCCACGATGCTCAAATTCAGGATCAGCGTCATGACCGGCATGTTCAGCCCCAAGAGCCGGTTGACCGAGATGGCCTCCTTCGTGTATTCGCCGTTAGCGCCGGCAAAGCGCTTGCGTTCATAGCCTGCGCGGACGAAGGCCTTGACTACCCGAATGCCGGCGAGGTTCTCCTGCAGGACGCCGTTCACCTGGTCAAGCATCGACTGAACCCGGCCGAACAGCGGAAAAGACTTCCGGATCAGAAGCACCAGAAATACGACCAGGACAGGGATCGATACCGCCAGGACCAGCGTCAGCCGGGGGCTGATCCAGAGGGCCAGAATGAGGCTGCCGAGGAACAGCAGCGGGGAGCGGATGCTCCGCAGGATCATCTGGACCACTGTCTGCAGCTGAACGACGTCATTCGTCAGCCGGGTGATGAGCGATCCGGTCTTCAGCTCGTCCAGATTGCGGAAGGAAAAGGTTTGTATTTTCCGGAACAGATGGTCCCGGAGATCGGTGCCGAAATGCTGAGAGGCATAAGTTGAAAAGATGGTGCACCCTACGCCGCCAAGCAGGCCGACTACGGCAACCCCGATCATCAGAAGACCTGTTCGCTCGATGTACGCAAGGTCGCCGGGGACAATTCCTTTATTAACGATGTTCGCCATCAGCGCTGGCTGCAGCAGGTCCATGGATACCTCAAGCAGCATCAGCAGCGGAGCCAGCAGGGCCGACACTTTATATGGGCGAAGGTAGGATATCATCAGTTTCCACATGGGCGGGACCTCACTTGGTATCAGAATCGGCTGCCTGCGCCTGGCCTCCCGGCGAAGAAACGGGGGCTCCGCCATCCCCCGTTTCGCGCAGCTCGAACGTATGGATGTACTCCTGGATCATCTGGTCAACGGCTTTCAGCTCACCGGTAATGACCTGCTGGATCGGCTGGAACTCGGGCTGGCTCAGCTGCTGCATCAGCGTGCTGCGCATGACCTGCATACGCTCCAGAAACATCAGAACGCGGCCGCGCCGAAACGTCTGGGCGCTCTGAAAGCTCCGGCCGCTCTCGTCGTCGCTGTGATGCTCCCTTTTGCCGCGCCGGCCGTGGTCGTGGTGCCCGTGTCCGCGGCCCCCGCCGCGCCGGTCGCCTCGCTCCCAGCGGCCGCCACCCTCCAGTATCCGGGGATCAGCAGCTAATTCCGGCTGCCGGCCTGCCTCGTTGTTCATATCTTCTTTCATTGACGTCACTCCTTAGAATTAGTGGATGTGTATACGTGTACTACCGTTTGTATACAAATGTATACGATTGTGTAATGGGAGTCAATTCTTTTTACCCTAAATCTGGAAAATTGAGGCTTTCTCTGTTCTTCGTTATCGTCTCTATATAATGCCGGCGCCCATTTTGTTATAATGTTGTTGATTCTCCAGACTAACAAACATGGTTCCAGAAACGGCTGTATCCGGACCCGGAGCACAACCGGTGTCGTAACCGCCTTGAAAGCGGCACGCCTGATGCAGCCCTTTACGATATTCGTAACATGAATGACAGTTTATTTGAGGTGAAATTGAGACGATGGCCAAAAAGATTACGATGCAGCAAATCGCCGACCACCTGGGCGTATCGAAGTTCGTTGTATCCAAGGCGCTGTCCGGCAAGGGCGGAGTCAATGAAATGACCCGGGAGCGGGTGATCC
>NZ_PCZT01000023.1:327185-337274 GCF_002968895.1 Paenibacillus sp. AR247
GACCTATATGAGAAGCCCCCGCACGGAACCCAACACGCTTAAGCGCAGCGGCGCCAAGCATTCCGTGATCGTCCTGATGCCCAATATCCGTTTTCAGAACAGGGAATCGCTGTACTGGGGCAAGATTATGGAGGGGATTTCGATCAGCCTCGAGGAGCGGGGACTGGGCATGGTGATCATCTCTGAGCAGAACGTGGACAACTTTGTCAGCCTCCTGAATCCGGAAGGGATTCTCGGACTCATTGGGGTCGGGGAAATTTCCACGCCGCTGCTGCTGGAGGTGCACCGGATGGGGCTGCCGATCGTGCTGGTCGACATGGAGGATCCGCTCATTCCGTCCGACACGGTCTTTGCGAACAATATGGATGTGATGGCCCGGCTGACGACCCACCTGATCGGCATCGGCCATCAGCGGCTGCAGTTCATCGGAAACGACCGGTATTCGCGCAGCTTCCGGGACCGTTCCATCGGCTACAGGACGGCGCTGGATGAGCAGGGGCTGCCGAGCCAGGAAGGGCTGGTCATTCCGCTTCCCGATCTGGAGAATGGCAGCTTCGAGCCCGAGATCCGGTCGTGGATCTCGCGGAAAATCAAATCCCAATCGCTGCCGACCGCACTGGTCTGTGCCAACGATGCGATTGCGCTGACGGCCCGGGATATCCTGATCGAGCTTGGCGTGCGGGTTCCGGAGGAGGTGTCGGTCTCCGGATTCGACAATATCGCCGATGCGGCCAAGGGCAGTCCGTCCCTGACGACCGTCCATGTTCCGAAGGAGGCGATGGGCCGCCGGGCTGTCGAGAAGCTGCTCGAACGAATGGACAAGGCGGATACGCCTCTGGAAAAAATCCTGCTCGCCGGCGATATCGTCTACCGCGATTCCACGGCGCCGGCGCCGGATGGCTCCGGGAGCTGACCTCACGGCAGGTACGATACAATCTCAGCCGATCATAACAAAAAGCATCCCGCCCAACAGGCAGGATGCTTTTTATTGATAAAGGAAGTTCCGAAGTTTCCGGAGAGTGCACAAGGTTGCCCGTATGTGCGGGCTGAAAGAGCTGAAATCGCGAGGTTCTGTCTTCCTGTGCGCCCTTTAGATCGCTTACGGCTGAGCAGGCAGTCCACCGAGTTCGCGGATTTGCGCCGTGTAATGATCGCGGATGAGGCTCTCCGCCTTTTTTGCATAAGGGCAGTAATCATCATTCCCGGCGGCGTCCTCTGGTGCATACAGTGCTGCCGGCCAATACAGTGCTGCCGGCCAGTCCCACAGCATAAATCCTCCCACCCATGAACGGCTGGCGCAGGCTTCAAACATCCGCTCATAATAAGCGGCCTGTTCGTCCTCGTTTGGATCTCCGGGCAGTCCCCAGTCGTTTGGAATCCGGCTCGATCCGGTCCGGCTAGGACATCCCGCCTCCATAAAGAAGAAGGGCTTGCCGTACCGGCGGACGACCGGCTCAATGCGGTCCAGCTGCTCTTCCCAGCTGTCGATCGGGTAATAGCCGCTGGATGAAATGACATCCACTGCATCCCACCAAGCCACCTGATCTTCCTGATATTTGTCGCAGTTATAGGTAATGATGCCGGAGTATACTTGCCGAACCTTGCGGATGAGCTCGCGCCATTCCAGTTCCCTGCGGTCGGTCTGCACCATCTCGCACCCGATGCACAGCATTTCGCAGCCGGTTTCCTCGGCCATAGCCGCATAGTGCAGCATAAACCGGGTATAAGAGTCAAACCACTCGGACCATTTCGGTTCACAAGGCACGTCAATATCGAAAAAGTTAATATGAGCCCGCCAAGTTCCGTCGGCGCAGTTGACGACCGGTTTCAGGCAGACGCGCAAGCCGAGACGCTTGGAGGAGGCAATTGCATGGCGAACCTCTTCATCCGTTACGGTCGGCTCTTCCGCAAAATGGATTTCCGTCGAATGAGCCGTATCCTGCAGGGCCGCAAAGGTGACGGCCGTCCAGTTCACGCCGAGGCGGGTTACCATTTCCTCCATCGAATGTCCGGCCTCAGGGGTGTTCCATGTTCCCCGGATGCCGGTCCATCCCCAGGTCATGCCGCCGATATATCCTTCCAGCAAGTTATTGCGCATCAAATTCACCGTGTGCACCTCTTCTTGTGTTATTTTGTTAGTATAATTCGTTATTTAGTTATGATAACTTTATATACTTGTTATAAACAAAATACGTCTGAAGATCAAGTGTGCGGCTGAGGAAATATGATGATTATAGGTAGTCTGCTCGTATTGGTGTGGAGATAGGTTGTGTGAAAAGTGGATAACACATTGATAACAACGGCAAAAAAATAAAAGCCTGCCCGTAATTAGGCAAGGCTTGATATGCATGAGGCCATTCTCTATTTAAGCGGCTGCTGATTCACGTAGCTGTCGGACAGGTTCAGGAGCTTAAGCGCCCGGTTATATTCATCTTCGGTGGTCCCGCCGTCCACCGAGGTCCGGCCGCTCAGCGGGTACTGCGCTCCATCCTCGTATCCGGCTCCCGACACGAAGAGCGCATTACCGGTCAGGAAGGAACCGGTCGGCAAATAATACCGCTCTGGAATCAGATTGGAGCTCTGATTTAAGAGATCCTGCCCGAAATGAATATGGTCTTTGACGGAAACGCCCGTCAGATTGGCGACCGTCGGCAGGATGTCGACCTGTCCGCCCACCGTGTTGTTCACTTCCGGATGTTTGATCGAGCCGCCCGCCAGAATCAGCGGAATGTTAATCATATCTGAATAGGAATATTCATGTCCGTAAATTTCCTTCATCAATTCTTTATCATCACGATCCAGGGAGTACAGCGGAAGTCCCATGTGATCCCCGTAGATGACGATGAGGCTGTCGTCCCAGAGGCCGTTATTCTTCAGTTCATCGATAAACTGTCCCAGCGCATAATCCGCATAATTCTGGGCGCGGATATAATCCCCGACGAACGTACCGTCATACCGCTCAGGGAGCTGCATGTGGTATTTTCTCTCCGGAATCGTAAACGGATGATGCGCCGACATCGAGATGACCTGGGCATAGAACGGTTTGTCTTCCTGGTCCATTTCCTTCATTTTCGCGGCAGTCTTCTTATACAGCACTTCATCCGATGGGCCGAAGAAGAAGGAGTCTTCGTCACCGAAGAAGGACTTGTCGTAATAATGCTGGAAGCCAAGGGACGAATACAGCTCCCCGCGGTTCCAGAACTCTACGTCGTTCGTATGGAAGGTCGCGGTCGCGTAACCGTTGCTCTCCATCAGCCTCGGCAGGCTCGGCAGCTTCTTGTCGACATAGTTCTGTGTGGCCGCCCCGCTCGGCGGAACATAGAACGAGGTGTTCACGACGAATTCGGCATCCGATGTATTGCCTTGGCCGACCATTTGGTTGAAGTTCGGGAAGTAGTACTGCTCTTTGGCCAGCTTGTTCATATTAGGCGTAATTTCCTGGCCGTCGATCTTCAGGTTGATCAGGAAATTCTGAAACGATTCCAGCTGGATAATGATCACGTTCTTGCCTTTGGCATCCCCGAAATGCTGCGGCTGATCGGTCTTCTTGATGCCTTTGAGCTCATCGATCGAAGCCTGGGTAATGCTGTTCAGCGGAACGATGTCCTCTTTCTTCTTGGAGAAAATCGTATACGCCTCATAATTCAAAATGCCCATTTGCTGGGCTTTTTTGATCTCGTTCATGCTGGCCCGGTTCGGAACGATATTAAACAGGCAGATTACGAGGGACAGGATGAACAGCACGGTAACGACGCTCCGGCGGGCCCGGCGGCTGTTCTGATCTTTCCATTGCCGCGCGTTACGGCCGCGCATCATGATGACAAAGATCACGACGATGTCGACGTAGATCAGCAAATAGTAAGGGTCCATCAGCGAAAAGACACTGTTGCGGACGGCCGTAACCTGGTTGACCTGCTCCAGGGCATGATAAGTCGCGATGACGCCATAGTATTTGAAGTACATAATGACGGCGAAAAAGATCGTGGTCAGCAGCAGGTTGGCGATGACATAAGCCCCGAATTTCCGCTTGCCGGCAAACCACTCAATCAGACAGAACACGAGCCAAATAAACGGAATTTCGGTAATGATGGGCTTCCAGGGCATCAGGTCATTAAACGTAACGGCCCATGCCAAATACCCCTTTAAAAGTAAAAGAATGGTGAATAAGACAAACGGTTTTCGCAGAAATCCACGAAGTGAAGACACGTTACCAACTTCCTTCCTTTTAATGACGGGCTGACCTGGCTGATCTATGCCGGGCAGCTGAGTATATCGCGCGAAAAGCTGGATGATTGCGCATAAAATTGAATATCCTGCGGTTGCTTGAGCCCTTTTGTCGCATGGAATCGAGGGCAATAGGTTTATTATGCCTTCGGCTCAGAAAGATGTCAAAAGGCGAATCCTTGTCATTTCTAGTTATCATTTACCATATTGGGAAGTAAATGAACCGCATTCTTTGAAAACGTCCGGATTTCCGATCCACAGGATGACGGCGGGCTGAGCCGTAACGCCACGACACCCCGTTAACCAATGCGGTGCACTGCTTATTTCCCACCGGTCAATAACCCCCTAAAAACTGTAAAATATTGTGTTGAACCGGGCCTGCATTTTAGGTAAAATGTGCGAAACCATATTGTGTTAAATAAGTTAACGCACAATGTCATGTTTACTGAAGGGGTTGAGGGGGATGTTTGACTGGCTTGGCTTTAAAACAGGTCTACCGCTCTGGTGGTCGTACCGGTTAAACCGTCATTTGAAGGAGGATATCGAAAACATTTTTGAGGGAATCGCCCAGAATCGTATACAAATATTAGAGAGCTGGGTTACGGAGTATTGGTCCCATTTAGAGCGTTTGAGCATACAGCTTGGCCCAAACTTCGGCCATATCGTCCAGGATCCTGCCGGGGCCGCTGCCTTGGAGCCGCTGTTCGCTTCCTATATGAAGAGAGGTGCCGATTTCTCGGAGATTTTCCTGATTCGTGACGACATGAAGGTGGTGTGCTCCACCCATCCGTCCCGCATTGGGGCAAGCTGCAGCCGGGAGGATCTGATCGAGCCGGGGCTGAAGTATACGCTGCAGGGGAGTCCTTGCCTGTTCGGCCCCTATTCCGACCCGGCCACATTAGAGGTCGGCCCGAGTACTTCGGCGTTTCACGACGCGATGACGCTGTTGTTTATTTTGCCGGTCATGAATGACGGTGAGTGGAAAGGGGCGCTGTGCGGCCGGGTTCCAAACGATGTCCTGGGCGACTTGATCCAACGGGAGCAGGGGCATGTATATCCCGATTCAGGCGATAACTACATTTTCATGGCCAAGCCGGGACTGAACAAGAACATTTCGCCCGGAACGGCGCTGTCGCGGAGCCGCTTCGAGGACTTTACCTTTACGCACGGCGATAACCTGAAAGAAGGGGTGCGGACCGACTACGGGACGGTTCAGGTAAAGAACCATACCGAGCTGGAATTGGTGTTCAAGGACCCGGCCACAGGAGAGCTGCATCCAGGGGTGGCGAACACGATACAGAACGGAAGCAATCTGTTTGTGGAGTTTCCGGGATATTCGGACTACCGGCACATTCCGGTGATCGGTAAAGGGGTTACTTTTCAGCTTCCGCATTGCCCGGACGTATGGGGGGTGATGTGCGAAGGGGATTTGGAGGAGGTGTACCGCTTTAGGAGTTTCGGTTGGAAGATGAAGAAAATGCATCTGATGACAGGCCTGGCGGGCGTGATGCTGAACGGTCTTCTATTCGGCCTGCTGGCCTGGAGTCTGCCTCCGGTAACGGGGCTGATCGCGGTTCTGGCGGCAAACCTGCTGTTCGGCTGGATCGCGGTCTCCGTTCTTGAACGCAGGGGGACGCGGCGGACGGCGGAGCATTTTCGCAGCCTGAGCCGGTTCATCCGAATCAATGCCGAAGGAAAAGGGGATTTGACGCAGCGGCTGGACCTGCGCGAATTTGCGGATGACGAGGCCAAGGAGCTCGGCAAATGGGTAAACAGCATGATCGATGCCCTGGAAGGCATCATGCTGCAGGTTAAGCAGGCGGCGCAGGACGTTCAGGACAGCCAGCATGTGCAGCATGCGACAGCCCAGTCGACCGCCAGCTCCACGGAGCGGGTGAGCGGGAAGGTTCACAGCATGATCCGCGGCATCCGGGGTCAGTTGAAGGATATTGACGTGGCCAAGGACGTGTCGGTGGAGATGAGCGTTACCCTGCGGGAAATCGAAGAGGCGGCCGCTCAGCAAATTGCGGTGGCGCAAAGCGAAGTGCAGCATATCGGCGACAAGATGAAGCAAATTCAGGACAAGGTGGAGGAGAGCAACCGGACCATTCGGACGTTTATGGAAACGACGCGGGATATTGCCGGCCTGCTGACGGCAATCGAGAACATTTCCAAGCAGACCAATCTGTTATCGCTGAACGCGTCGATCGAAGCGGCGAGGGCGGGCGAGCACGGTCAAGGCTTCTCGGTAGTGGCGGGGGAAATCCGCAAGCTGGCCGAGCTTACCCGGCATTCCACCGAGCAGATCCAGCGGACGCTGCGGCAGATCGGCGGGCAGGTGGAACTGGCCTTTGCCTCCATGGACGAAGGCAGCCGGGCGGTGGAGGAGGGCACGAAAATCGTCGCTTCGGCCTCTGAAATGCTGGGACAGGCTGGCAGCCAGGACAGCCTCAAGAACAAGATGGTCGGTGAAGTGGTGGGCATCATGGAAAAGGTAGCCGCCGTCAGCATCGAAAACCGCAGCATATCAGCAGAGGTGGAAGGCACCCTGCAGGAGCTGCAGGAGGACATGCAGCATGTTCGCGGCACATCGGAAAATGTGGAGTCCATCACCGGATCGCTGCTTCAGCTTGTCAACCAGTTCCGCCTGACCGAGACGCGGAGAAGATAGCAGGAAGACGGTGGCGCCGTGTGACCTGACGCTGCCTGATGAGTTCATTAGACAAAGCTCGTGCCCCTTTATCAGGGCGGCACGGGCTTTTTTTAGTGGATAGCGAATTGGGACTGCCTGCTCCAGTTATGGTATGATAGGAAAAACAAGGGGAACGGGTGATCCTATGTCTGAAGAAAACCGGGAGCGGGCGGAGGTTCGGATATCGGTCCGGCCGCTGGTGGAATATGCTTTCTCAAGCGGGGATATCGATTCCGGATTCCGGTCGGCCACCGCCATGGTTGAAGGTACACGAATTCACCAGCACGTGCAGAAAACTTACGGGGAAGGCGACCAGAAGGAGGTGTTCCTGAAGCGGGAAATCCCGTTCGGGGATCTGACTTATGTCATCGAAGGAAGATGCGATGGCCTGATCCAAACGGATGACGGCATGATGATCGATGAGATCAAATCGACCGCTGCGAGCCTGGATGCGATGGAGGGGGACGGAAAGCCCGTTCACTGGGCACAGGCACAAGTTTACGCCTATATTTATGCCATGGACCACGGCCTGGATCGGATGACGGTGCAGCTTACCTACGTCGAGACGCATACCGGCACGGAGCGCCGTTTCCGGCGGATGCTGACGCTGGCGGAGCTCGAGGCATTTGTGATGGGGGTGCTCGAGGTCTACACCCCGTATGCCGCGCTCCGGCTGAAAAATGCGCATCTCCGGGACGAGAGCATCCGCGCGCTGCCGTTCCCGTTCGACACTTACCGGGAAGGACAGCGCAAGCTGGCGGGAGCGGTCTATCAGGCGGTGAAGGAGAAGCGGAAGCTGTTTGCCAAGGCCCCGACGGGGATCGGCAAGACGATGTCCACGCTATTCCCGTCCGTAAAGGCCATCGGGGAGGGGCTGCTTGGGCAGATCTTTTATTTGACGGCCAAGACGATCACCCGAACGGCCGCCGAGCAGGCCTTTGCGCTGATGCAGGCCAAAGGGCTGCGGATGCAGACGGTGACGATTACGGCCAAGGACAAAGTCTGCTTTCAGGAGGAGACGGTCTGCCGGAAGGATGCCTGCCCGTTTGCGGACGGCTACTATGATCGGGTTAATGGGGCGATTCTGGACATGCTGTCCCAGGAAACGGTAATGGACCGCGCCGTCATTGAGCGTTACGCGCGCAAGCACCAGGTATGTCCCTTTGAGTTTTCTCTGGACGCAGCCTACGCAGCGGATGCGGTCATTTGCGACTATAATTACATCTTCGATCCGCGGGTTTCGTTCAAACGGCTGCCCGAGGAACAGAAGAGGCAGACGGTGCTGCTCGTGGACGAAGCCCATAACCTCGTTGATCGGGGCCGGGACATGTTCTCGGCTGAGATCGGCAAGGCGGCATTTCTCGAGTTGAAGCGCGGATACAAGGGCGTGGATGCCGGGGTTCAGAAGGCGGCGGATGCGGTCAATAAATTTTTTATCGAACTGAAAAAGGAAATGGGTGAAGCCCGCCAGAAGCAGTGGCAGGAACAGCCCCGGGAGATGGGGGAGTGGCTTACGCTGTTCATCGCCGAAGCCGAGCGGGAGCTGCTGGCTCCCAAAGGTGATCCCGGGCTGCAGGAGCAGCTGCTGGATGCCTATTTTGCGTCGCAGCATTATATCCGGATCGCCAAGCTGTATGACGAACGCTTTCTGACGTATGCCGAGATTCGCGGCGGCGACTGCGTGCTGAAGCTGTTCTGCATGGATCCGTCCTACCTGCTCGCGCAGGCGGGAAAAGGCTTCCGCTCAACCGTGTTCTTCTCGGCCACTCTGTCTCCACTGTCCTACTATAGGGACATGCTGGGCGCCGGCGAGGAGGACTACAGCTTGTCCGTGCCGTCGCCGTTCAGCCGGGAGCAGCTGGATGTGCGCATCGAGCCGCTGTCCACCAGGTACCGGGACCGGGACGACACCCGGGGACGCGCTGGTGAAGCTGCTGCATGGCCTCATATCGGAGCGCAAAGCGAATTACATGGTCTTTTTCCCGTCGTACCAATATATGCGTATGGTGGTCGAGCCTTTTGCAGAGCTGCACCCGGAGGTTGGCATCATCGTGCAGGATACCGGAATGGCCGAGGAGGAGCGGGAGCGGTTCCTCGCGGCGTTCCAGGCGGACAATGCGGATACGCTCGTTGGCTTCGCCGTGCTTGGGGGCATTTTCTCCGAAGGCATCGACCTGCAGGGGGATCGGCTGGGAGGCGTCGTCGTGGTCGGCGTGGGCTTGCCACAGCTTGGTTTTGAACGGAACCTGATTCGGGATTACTTCAATGAAAACGGGAAAAGCGGGTATGATTACGCCTACGTGTTCCCGGGGATGAACAAGGTGCTGCAGGCCGGAGGGCGGCTGATCCGCTCCGAGCAGGATACGGGCGTGCTGGTGCTGGTCGACGACCGTTTTCTCCAGCGGCACTATCAGGGGCTGCTCCCGGATGAGTGGAAGGGGTTCACCGTCGGGAAGCCTTAGACGGGCGAGACGCGGCACAGCAAGTGGTGAGCCGGGCAGCTTGGTCTCGTCGGGATTTGATGCGGCGAACGGGATGGATACGAGGGCGTGCGATGCGTTCCCAACAAATCGTAGCCAAACGGGACGGACCCCGGTATAGTGGAGAAAACAGGATAAAGGTGGGATCGCGCAGGATGACACTTCGTATCGGATTGATCGGAACCGGATGGTTCAGCGGCGTACATGCCGACAACTTGGCGGGGATGGATGGAGTAAAGCTGACGGCGGTTTGTGGTACAAGCCTGGAGAAAGCAGAACGGATGGCGCTGCGTTACGGCGCCGAGGGGTATGCGGATCTGGATGCCATGCTGGACGCGGGGCCGCTTGACGCGGTATATATCTGCGTGCCGCCGATGGCACACGGCGAAATCGAAATGAAGCTGATTGAGCGCGGTATTCCGTTTTTGGTGGAAAAACCGCTTGGGCTCGACACCAGCTTGCCGGAACAAATTCTGGCCCGGGTCCGCGAGACGGGGCTGTTGACGTCGGTGGGGTACCATTTCCGCTACCAGCACAATGCAGCGCGGCTGAAGGAGGAGCTATCGAACCATACGACCGGTATGGTGCTGGGACGGTGGATGGACAGCATGCCAGGCGTGTCCTGGTGGAGACGGCAAAGCGGCTCCGGCGGGCAGTTCATCGAGCAGACGACGCATATGGTCGACATGCTCC
>NZ_PCZT01000023.1:337374-344766 GCF_002968895.1 Paenibacillus sp. AR247
ACGCATATGGTCGACATGCTCCGGTATACGGCCGGTGAAGTTGAAGAAGTGTATGCGCTTTACGGGGACCGGGTCAAGCGGAGCCAGGTGGACGGCGTAGAGGTCGCCGACGTAGGAACGGTTACGCTCCGCCTAGCGAGCGGCGTAGTAGCGAACATCTCCAACACATGCGTCCTGCCGGAAGGCGGCGGGCTGAGCCAGACGGGACTGACGTACTATACGGACCGGGGGATCGTCGATTGGAACCCCCAGCGGCTGCAGTTGGCGGCGCCCGGCGTCACGACAGAATATACGGAGCAGGGGAGCCCCTATGTACGCGAAACGGAAGCGTTTCTCCATGCGCTGCGCACCGGAGACCGCTCCCGTATTCTTTCAAGCTATGAGGATGCCTGCCGGACGCAGGCCGTGACTTGTGCCGCGTTGGCCTCGGCATCTACCGGCAAGCCGGTCCGCCTCTAACTCCTTACCACATCAGCATGAGCAGCGGCGCCGCGCCGAGCGTGAACAGGGCGGCCAGAATCATCGAGACGCTGGAGATCGCTCCGCTCATCGAGCTGAAGCCGAAGGCCACGGACGTCCCCGTCCCGTGGGCGCTCGTGCCGAGCAGCACGCCGCGGGCGATTTCGTTCTCGATCCGCAGGAGGCGCAGAATCATCGGCCCGAGCACGGAGCCGAGCAGGCCGGTCATAATGACGAAGACCGCCGTAATATTCGGCACCCCGCCGATCGACCTGCGATACGTTCATGGCGATCGGCGTCGTGATCGAGGCGGGGGATCGTCACCAATGAAGTGTCCAGCTTCAGCCCTTTGGCGAGCACCGCCGAAGAGATCATAGCCATGAAGGAACCGGTAAGCACGCTGACGACGATTTCGACGGCGTGCTTTTTGAGTACTTTAAAATTTTTATAGAGCGGCACCGCAAAGGCGACCGTCGCAGGCTGGAGCATATCGCTCAGCCATTTCCCGCCGGCGTTGTAATGTTCATAGGGAATATGCGTGCACAGCAGGAAAATAATAATGATGCAGGGCGTCACCAGCAGCGGCGACAGATACACTTTGGGATACCGCTTATACAATCGTTTGGCTGCCATGTAGATCACGAGGGTTAGCAGCAGACAGATAAGACCGATCATCATGACACCTTCCGTTCTTTATGTTTGGCAATGCGCGCGGCGGTCAAGCCGGAGCTGGCCATGACCACAATCGTGCTGAAAATAACGACGAGCAGGATTCGCACCCCGTCGCTCTCCAGCATCGCAAAATATTTCATTACCCCGACGGCAGCCGGGATAAAGAAGAGCAGGAGCTCGGCGAGCAGCCAGTTCGCTCCGACTTCGATCCATTCGAGCTTGACGACGCCGGATTCGAGCAAAAGAAACAACACGATGATTCCGAGAATGCTGCCCGGCACCGGCAGATGCAGCAGACCGGCCAGCTGGTTCATCGCATATGAAAACAGCATTAAAACGGCGACCTGAAAGATCCCTTTGACGGCATGCTTCATCAATTGTTTTCGCCTTCCTTTCATTTATAATGAAAATTTTACAGCATTCATTTTCATAGGTAAAATGCATATATCGAATGGATATCATTCCATATGGCTATGGCATAAGGATGACGTATAAGTTGAATAATTGAAATGGATGGTAGGGCAAGTACGTAAAATGTCCCCGATTGACTTACTCAAGGAAAAGGAGAACGACGTATGGACATCCGCCAATTGCAGTATTTTATGGAGGTCGCCCGGCTGCAGAGTTTTACGAAGGCGGCGGAATCGCTCTATATCACGCAGCCGTCGATCAGCAAAACGATCCGCAACATTGAAGAGGAGCTTGGCGTTACTCTGTTTGACCGTTCGGGCAAAAAGGTGGTGCTGACCGATGCGGGCCGCATTATTTACGAGCAGGCGCAGCCGATCGTGAAGTCGTTTCAGAGCTTGTCCTCCGAGCTCGGCGATTTGAAAAACCTGAAGAAGGGACATATCCGCCTCGGCCTGCCGCCGATGGTCGGATCGAGCTTTTTTCCTGAGGTGATCGGGCAGTTTCATCAGAAGTACCCGCAGGTGACGATGCAGATCTTTGAGGACGGCGCCAAAAAGGTTGAGGTCGACGTGGAGAGCGGTTTGCTCGACATTGGCGTCGTGGTGCTGCCGACCGACGACTCGCTGTTCCACTCGTTTTCGTTCGTCCGAGAAAACCTGATGCTGCTGGTGCACCCGTCTCACCGTCTTGCGCACCGCGAGTGCGCCGGTCTTGCCGATTTGGCGGAAGAGAACTTCGTGCTGTTCCGGGAGGACTTTGCGCTGCACGACCGGATCATTACGGAATGCGTCAAGGTCGGCTTCCAGCCGCATATCGTTTACGAAAGCTCCCAATGGGACTTGATCAGCGGCATGGTCGCCGCCAATTTGGGCATCGCCCTGCTGCCGGAAACGATCTGCCGGGAAATCAACCGGGAGCGGATCCGGATTATGCCGCTGGTGGAACCGGTCATTCCGTGGCAGCTGGGGATGATCTGGCGCAGGGACCGTTACCTGTCCTATGCCGCGAGGGAATGGATCGCGTTTACGCAGGGGAAATTGATGGAGGACAGGGGGTAACCGGGCAGACTGGAACGCATTATCTTTAATGTGGTTGCAAGAAAAAACCGCATTTACCCACACCTCCTCAGACCTCCTATTTTTGCTTTTGAAGCGTTTTGAATTCAGACATGTATCTCCTCATTATTTTTATATTTCACAACCCTTATACGGCTCTATAGGTGCCTTAAAACTCGTGTTTTCATGCGATTTCAGTCTGATATAATAAAAGATGGAAATGCGCATTTCTACGGAAACTACGAGCGAAAAGGACTGATTTACCATCAACCACGATGAAATGAGCAGCCGGTTTGCCGCGGGGAGCATCCCTAAGCTGCTGTTGTCTCTTGCACTTCCGGCGATTGCGGCTCAAATCGTCAACGCGCTGTATAATGTCGTCGACCGGATGCTGATCGGCAGGATGCCGGGAGGCGGCACCTTTGCATTAACCGGACTGGGCATCGCCTTCCCGCTGATCATGACCATCTCGGCGTTTGCGGCTCTCATCGGCCTTGGCGGCGCTCCGCTGGCCTCCATGAAACTGGGGGAAGGAACCAAGGAAGCGGAGAAGCTGCTCGGCAGCTGCTGCCTGATGCTCCTGCTCGTCTCGGGAGTGCTGACGGCGGTACTGCTGTGTTTTCACCGTCCCCTATTGATCGCCTTCGGGGCGAGCGGTAAAACACTGCCCTATGCCAGCGATTATATGGGCATCTATTTGCTAGGGACGGTCAGCGTGCTGATGTCCCTTGGGCTGAATTCTTTTATTTCCATTCAGGGTTTTGCCAAAACGGCAATGGCCACGGTCTGTGCCGGAGCTGTGCTGAACGCCATCCTGGCACCCCTTTTTATATTTCCGATGCATATGGGAGTCCGCGGGGCCGCCTTGGCAACCGTCATTTCCCAGACTGCGTCCGCTATATGGGTGCTGTCGTTTCTTACATCCAGGCGCAGCCACCTCCGCCTTCGGCTCCGGAAC
This sequence comes from Paenibacillus sp. AR247, assembly GCF_002968895.1. Lineage (NCBI taxonomy): Bacteria > Bacillati > Bacillota > Bacilli > Caryophanales > Paenibacillaceae > Paenibacillus > Paenibacillus sp. AR247. Next base: position 340,930 of record NZ_PCZT01000023.1, read on the forward strand.
CTGCGGCTGAACCCCCGCATGGCGTGCCGCATCCTTGCGCTGGGGCTGTCCCCTTTTATCATGCAGTCGACGGAAAGCCTGATCCAGATCGTGTTTAATGTTTCCCTTGCACGGTATGGAGGCGATTTGTATGTGGGCGCAATCAGCATTCTGACCAGCCTCATGCAGCTGTTTTCCCTGCCTTTATCCAGCTTTGCGCAGGGAGCGCAGCCGGTCATCGGCTACAATTATGGATCGGGAGACTATGCAAGGGTGAAGGCGGCGATCCGGTTTTGTACGGCCGTTTGCGGTGTCCTCGGCATCCTCATGTGGGCAGTGGCGGTGTTTTTTGCCGCGGTTCCCCGTCATGATTTTCACGGATCAGGCTGAATTGATTGCGCTGACGGAAAGGCTGATGCCGGTCTTTTTTCTGGGGACGTGCATTTACGGCATTCAGCTGGCGCTGCAGCAGATGTTTCTTGCGCTTGGGCAGGCTAAGGTGTCCATCTTTATTGCCGTCCTGCGTAAAATTATTTTGCTGATTCCTTTGGTTTTTGTGCTGCCGGAGTTCATATCGCCCAAAGCCGATGCCGTCATTATGGCCGAGCCAATTGCAGATGCCTGCGCGGCGGTCACCTGCTGCATCTTGTTTGCGGCGACGGTCAAACGTCTGCTGCGGAATCCTGATCTTGCAAGCACAGCCGATCCATGAACAAAATATTGTTGGACTTTATTAGATATGTTTTAATTGACATATAAAACGGAAAGGTCATATAATTAGGTTGCCTATTTAATTGGTAACCTAATTATTTTTTGTGCGGGATATCATCCTTCATAGCACGTTTGGGAAAGGAGGATTGTTGGCGTCATGAACGACGATGGCAACAACCGTCAGAAAGCCTTCTGCCAGGGTACCGAATCGCAGGAGCATGATCAGCACCACGAAACCGTTGTCCAGCTGCTTCAGGCGGTCATGCGATTTAACAGGGGTGAGTTTCGCCACCGGGTAATCGAAGGCTTAAAGATGAGCGAGATGGGGCTGATGGTCCTGCTCATGCGCCATGTCGAGCCGGATAGCCCGGGACTGAAGGTGTCCGAGATCAGTGGGATGCTGGGGGTCACTTCTCCGACCGTCACCCAGTTTGTCAAAGCGCTGGAGAAGAAGAAATGGATCATACGGACGCCGGATGAGGCGGACCGAAGGGTGGTCCGGATCAAGCTCAGCGAAGAGGGGCGGGAAGCGATTATCCAAGCCCGTAAGGCGACGATCCATTCCTTCAAGGGGCTTGTCGATCACCTGGGCATCGAGGAGAGCGAGAAGCTGTCCGAGCTGCTGACCAAGGCTTATAAGTATTATGAAAGCAAAACGCAGAATGATTCATCGGATGGAGGTGAAGTGTCAACATGCTGAAGCTTTTTCGTTCATTGAAGCCGTTCTGGCTTCTGATCCTGTTCACATTTGTGCTTGTGTTTCTGCAGTCCATGTCGGACCTGTATCTCCCGACGCTGATGTCGGACATCGTGGATAAGGGCATCATCGAGGAGACATTCCTTACATTTGGAAAATCGGCGGCTTTATGCTGGCCGTAGCTCTGGGGGGAGCCATTTGCTCCATCGCCGCGAGCTACCTGTCCGCCAAAGTGGCGGGCGGATTCGGCAGATCGATGCGCAGCCGGGTATTCCAGCATGTCCAGAATTTCTCCCTGCAGGAATTCGACAAGCTGGGCACGGCTTCGCTCATTACCCGCACCACCAATGACATCGCCCAGACCCAGCAGGTGCTGACCATGATGCTGCGGATGATGATCAGCGCGCCGATGATGTGTATCGGCGGGATTATTATGGCGGTGTCCAAGGACGCCAAGCTGTCTCTGATCATCGTAGTGATCGTTCCGGTGCTGGCTGGCTCTATTGCCATCATAGCCGGTATGGGAATGCCGCTGTTCAAGGCGATGCAGGTCAAGCTGGACAAATTAAACCGGGTGCTCCGCGAAAACCTGACCGGGATCCGGGTCATTCGTTCGTTTAACCGGATTCAGCATGAGCAAGAGCGTTTCAAGGAAGCCAACTACGATCTGACCAGCACAGCGGTCCGGGTCAACAAAATCATGGCGGCCATGATGCCGATCATGATGATCGTCATGAACTTATCGACCATCGCCATCGTCTGGTTTGGCGGCCTGCGCATCAGGGACGGACATATGCAGGTTGGGGACCTGATGGCTTTTATCCAGTACGCCATGCAGATCATGTTCTCCCTGATCATGGTTTCCATGGTCTTCGTCATGGTACCGCGCGCTTCCGCATCCGCTGCGCGTATTAACGAGGTGCTCAGCATTACGCCGGATATCGACGATCCGCTCGTTGCACAATCCTCTGAAGAAGGACGCGGCTATCTGGAATTCCGGGACGTGACGTTCAGTTATCCGGGCGCGGAGCAGCCGGCGCTGTCGGGGATTTCATTCACCGCCAAGCCGGGGGAGACAACAGCGATTATCGGCGGCACCGGTTCCGGCAAGTCGACACTGCTCAGCTTGATTCCGCGCTTCTATGATGTGGCGGAAGGCAGCGTGCTGGTCGACGGGGTCGACGTCCGCGAGATGACGCAGGAGGAGCTGCGCGCCAAGATCGGCTTCGTGCCGCAGAAGGCGCTGCTGTTCACCGGAACGATTGCAGACAATATCCGCTACGGCAAAAGGGACGCCACCGATGAAGAGATCCGCGAAGCGGCGGATATCGCCCAGGCGACCGAATTTATTATGAATATGAAAGACGGCTTTGAGTCGGAAATTGCCCAGGGCGGAAACAATGTGTCCGGCGGGCAGAAGCAGCGCCTGTCCATCGCGCGGGCGCTGGTACGCAGACCGGAAATCTATGCGTTCGACGACAGCTTCTCGGCGCTTGATTTCAAGACGGATGCGAAGCTGCGCAGCGCGTTGAAGCCGGTGACGCGGGACGCGACCGTTCTGCTCGTGGCGCAGCGGGTCAGCACGGTCATGGACGCCGACCGGATCATCGTCCTCGACGAAGGGCGGATTGCCGGCATCGGCACCCACCGCGAGCTGATGGAGACCAGTGACGTTTACCGCGAAATTGTATCCTCACAGCTGTCAGAGGAGGAGATCGCATGAGTGAGCAAACAAGAAGACCCGGACCCCGGATGGGAGGACCCCGGCATCCAGGCGGCCATCCCGGCCAGATGATGCCTGCGCAGAAGGCCAAGGACTTCAAGGGCTCCCTGAAGCGGCTGGTCGGCTACCTGCGGCCGCGGCGGGGGACGCTGATCGTTATTTTTCTGACGGCGATTCTTAGTACGGTGTTCAGCATCGCGAGCCCGAAAATTCTCGGCAAGGCGATCACCAAGCTGCTGGAAGGCGTCATCGCGATGGCGAAGGGGACGCCGGGCGCCGGTATTGATTTTACCTACATCACCCAAATCCTGCTGATTCTGATTGGTCTGTACCTGTTCAGCGCAGCGTTCAGCTATATTCAGCAGTATCTGATGGCCGGCGTGGCGCAGAAGGTCGTGTACGATATGCGGGAGCAGATCAACGCGAAGCTGTCGCGCCTGCCGCTGAAATATTTTGATTCCCGGACGCATGGGGAAATCTTGAGCCGCGCGACCAACGACGTCGACAACATCAGCACCACGCTTCAGCAGAGCTTGACGCAGCTGATCACGTCGATCGTGACGCTGGTCGGCGTCATCGTGATGATGCTGTCGATCAGCCCATGGATGACGCTGATTCTGATCGTGACGCTTCCGCTCAGCTTCATCGTCATTAAAGCGGTAGCTTCCCGGTCCCAGAAGCATTTTATGGCCCAGCAGGCTTCNCTGGGACAGCTCAACGGCCATGT
>NZ_PCZT01000023.1:344866-349134 GCF_002968895.1 Paenibacillus sp. AR247
CGTACTGTCCCATATTGTATCACGGAGCCTGCGGAAGCCGCACTTTATCGGCATGAACATGTACTTATACTATACCATTTTTGACACCTGTAACAGGTGGGGAGGAGCAGAATATGGGGGATTCCGGATACGGGCGCTGGGTCGCCGGAAAAAGAAGTAAATGGATCACGCTGGCCGTTTGGGTCATCATCGTGGGCGTGCTGAGTGCCATCTGGCCGATGGTCAACAGCGAGGTCCAGAACAATGCGGCCAATCTGGACGACGCCAAGCCTTCGGTTCAGGCTGAACGCATCGCGGAGGAGCAGTTCAGCAGCGATGCAGGGGTTCCCGCCCTGCTGGTCTGGCACCGTGAAGGCGGGCTGAAAGAAGATGATTTACAGCATGTACAGAAGGTGTATGCCGAATGGAGCGCGAATCCGGTTCCTTATCAGGATTCGGTTCCGCCATTTCACCAAATGCCGGCGGCTGCGCTGAAAGCGATGCTGTCCGAGGACCAGAGCACGCTGGTCACCCCCGTGCTGTTCGAGAAAAGCGCAGACAGCGACCAGCTGAAAGAAGGGGTGGAGCAGCTGAAGTCCGGGATCACGCATGAAACCGGGCAGGATCCCTTCGCCGCAAGCCATAACTCCGGTTCGGACCTCAGCGTCCGCGTCACCGGTCCGGTCGGCATTTCGATCGACGCGACCGGCCTCTTCAAGAATGCGGATTTCAAGCTGCTCATGTCCACCGTCATTTTGGTGCTGGTCATCCTGCTGCTCATTTACCGCTCGCCGATTCTGGCGCTGATTCCGCTGATCGCGGTCGGCTTTGCGTATGGCGCAGTCAGCCCCCTGCTCGGACTAATGGCCCAGAAGGGCTGGATCACCGTCGATTCCCAAGCCGTTTCGATCATGACGGTGCTGCTGTTCGGGGCCGGGACGGACTACTGTCTGTTCCTGATCTCGCACTTCCGCCATTTGCTGAAGGAGAAGAGAACCTGGGACAGCTCAACGGCCATGTGGAAGAAATGTACACAGGACATAAAATCGTGAAGGCCTTCGGCCGCGAGCGGGAGTCCGTCGAAGATTTCAACAAAATCAACGAAAAGCTGTACAGCTCCGGCTGGAAAGCCCAATTCATCTCCGGCATCATCATGCCGATGATGATGTTTATCGGCAATATCGGTTATGTGCTGGTCTGCGTGGTCGGTGGGATCTTCGTCACCCACGGCCGGATTACGATCGGGGATGTGCAGGCGTTTATCCAGTACGCCAGACAGTTCACCCAGCCGATTATGCAGACGGCCAACATCGCGAACATCATCCAGTCCACCATCGCTTCGGCGGAGCGCGTGTTCGAGCTGCTGGATGAGGAAGAGGAAGTGCCGGAAGCGGCGGATGCGGCTGTCCTGCACAATCCGAAGGGGGCCGTGGAGTTTGAGCATGTGCGTTTCGGCTATAAGGAAGACGCAATGCTCATTGAAGACATGAACATCGACGTGAAGCCGGGACAGACGATCGCCATCGTCGGGCCGACCGGTGCCGGCAAGACGACGCTCATCAACCTGCTCATGCGTTTCTATGAGCTGAACGGCGGGGCGATCACCATCGACGGCGTGAACATTACCCACTTGAAGCGCGGCAATTTGCGCAGCATTTTCGGCATGGTGCTCCAGGATACCTGGCTCTTCAACGGGACGATTATGGAGAATATCGCTTACGGCCGGGCCGGCGCCACGAACGAGGAAGTGATCGAGGCGGCCAAGGCGGCTCATGCCGATCACTTCATCCGTACGCTTCCGGACGGCTACGACACCGTGCTCAACGAAGAAGCGTCGAACATTTCCCAAGGGCAGAAGCAGCTGCTGACGATTGCGCGTGCCATTCTGGCCGACCCGTCTATCCTCATCCTGGATGAAGCGACCAGCAGCGTCGACACCCGGACGGAGGTCTTTATTCAGAAGGCGATGAACGACCTGATGAAGGGCAGAACGAGCTTCGTCATCGCCCACCGGCTGTCCACGATCCGTGACGCCGATCTGATCCTGGTCATGAACCAGGGCAGCGTGATCGAGAAGGGCAACCACGAGGAGCTTCTGGCCAAAGGCGGCTTCTACGCCGATCTGTATAACAGCCAGTTTTCCGGCGGAAGCATTCAAGAGGTTGTCTGAGGGTGAAGGCGACCCCACCCGCGACACTTATCATCCGCATTTCAAAAGAGCAGCCATGACGGCTGCTCTTTTTTTTAGAATATTGGCAGTTTATGCTTGAATATCGAACGTGTGTTTGTCAATATTGATCTTAGAAGTTCATTCAGGAATAAAAAACGCAGACCGAACCTGCGGCGAATGCTTGATCACTTTACAGGAGTCAGGAGGTACGGAACATGAAAGAAACAATCTCGCTGCTTACGCCCTTTAGCATCGAACGAACCATGGACGCGGTCAGGGGGCAAAATCCCCGGCTCGTGCTGGCTCATCCGGAATACCCGGTATTCACGAAGGTGATTCCGGCGGAAGGGCGCGACATTCCGGTCACCGTGTCCTTGGTGGAGACCAGCCAGGGACCGGCGGCGGAGGTGGAGCTGCTGCAGGCCTGTAATTCGAAGGAAACCGAAGCCATCCGGGTATATGTAGGCAAAATGCTGTCCAACCATGTGGACCTCAGGCCGTTCTATGCGCAGCTTCAGGATGAACCTGTTATTGGCTCCATTCTTCCGGGGCTGCACGGGCTGAAAATACTGCTGGAGCCAAATTTGTTTCAAAATCTGGTGCGGACGATTATCGGCCAGCAGATGAACCTGAGCTTTGCCGCTTCGCTCGTCTCGCGAATCACCGAGCAGTACGGCACCCCCGTGACAATCGGGGACCATACGCTCTACAGCTTCCCAAAGCCGGAAGCGCTGGCCGCGCTCGAACCGGACGAGCTGCTGCCGCTGCAGTTCAGTCGCCGCAAAGCCGAGTACATCACCGGCTTGGCGCGACAAGTAGCGGACGGCTCCCTCGATCTTAACGCCATGCCGGACCTTGCGGACGAAGAAATTTTCAACCGGCTGCTCCCGATCCGCGGCGTCGGCAAATGGACGGTCGAGTGCTTCCTGCTCTTCAGTGTAGGCCGAACGGATTTCTTCCCGGCTGATGACATCGGACTGAAAAATGCAATGAAAGTGCTGTGGGGCTTTGACAGCCAGCCGGCTTCTCCGCTCATGCTGGAGATCAGCCGCAGCTGGTCGCCATGGCGGAGCTACGCCGCTTACTACTTATGGGCTTGGCTCGACGATTGGAAGCTGCGGCAGAAGCAGGAGAAGGAACAGAAGAAGCCTGTCCGCGGCAAGTCGGCTCGAAAAGCCTCGGAAGCATAGTGGCGGCTGAGCTACGCCATAATCGAGCCGCATGCCGCCAACCCATCGGGGCTGCCTTCAGCCAGTCCTAACCGCTACGCTTCCTGCACGCCGACCCCGTTCCAGAACATGTTGACGATCTCCTGGGCCAGTTCGCCCGCGGACGGGGCGAATTCTTTGGCAATCTCCCGGTTGCCGATCATCAGCATGGATGCCAGCGTGTGCGCCATAAGGAGCGGGTGTGCGGAGCGCACCTCCCCGTTTTTGATCGCCTCGGTGAAGCTGACGGTCAGCACATCGTGAATCTGGTCCTCGCTGACGCGGATTTCTTCCAGCTGTTCGGGCGCCAGCGAGGCGCTGGCATCGCGCATGATCGTTTCAAAGTCCCCATGCGGGAACCGAAGCTTGTTCTCGGCCAGCTCCACGAGCCGGTCGTAGAGCGGCTTGTCCTGTTGCATAATCCGGAGGGAAGCATTGCGCGCCTTCTGCATCATGGCGGTGACGGCTGCCGTGAAGAGCTGGGCTTTATTCTCAAAGTGATAGTAAATGGAAGCCTTGGTTACGCCGCATACCTGGGCAATTTGCTGCAGCGAGACCGGCTCATAGCCGTACTCCATGAAGAGAGCGGAAGCTGTTTTCAGGATGAATTCGTTCATGGGAGTGTCCTCCTGCCGGCGTTTGGGCCGGCCCGGGGAGCGTTTAGCCGGATGTTTTCCCTGGGATTGTTCCATATCGTTGTCCTCCATAATCTAAGTAGTTGATCGTTGTCCTCCAGTAATTCCACAATCCTGTTCTAAATCCTGATTGATAATTAACCTTCCGGTATATATAATTAATGTGGCATGGCAACAGCGGATGTGCCTTTCATTGAAATTATGCGATTGTATGCCGCCTGATAAGGCTGAAAAGTACGGCGGTCCGTACTGTCCCATATTGTATCACGGAGCCTG
>NZ_PCZT01000023.1:349234-370970 GCF_002968895.1 Paenibacillus sp. AR247
TTCACCTACGATATTATGTCATCTTTTCCGAAAGATATGGCCTCGCGTGAAGGCTTCGATACGATCGGGAAGCAGTTCAGCCCCGGGGAGCTGGCTCCGGTGAAAATCATGGTCGATACGGAAGGCAAACCGGATGGCCTGGATCAGAAGCTGAAGGAGCTGCCATATGTGGATGAGGTGTCAAAAGGGCAGCCGGGCAGTCAAAACGCGAATATTATCGCGTATGACGTCACGCTCGACATGAATCCTTATTCCAGCGAAGCGATGGACCAGATTCCTCACCTGCGGAGCACGGCAGAGCAGGCGCTTCAGGCGGCGGGGGTGGGTTCCCCGGCGGATAAAGTGTGGATCAGCGGCCAGACCGCCGAGCAATACGATACCCGCGAGACCGGCGACCGCGACACGATGGTCATTATTCCTGTCGTCATCGGGATGATTACGCTGCTGCTGCTCGTGTATTTACGGTCGATCACCGCAACGGTGTATTTGATTTTGACTGTTATTTTGTCTTATTTCTCGGCGCTTGGCCTGGGCTGGCTCATCATCCATTACGGGCTTGGAGCGGACGCGATCCAAGGAGCGATTCCGCTCTATTCATTCGTGTTCCTGGTGGCGCTGGGCGAGGACTATAACATCTTCATGATCTCGAGCATCTGGAAAAAACGGAAGCATATGCCGTTAAAGCAGGCGATCCAGGAGGGCGTGTCCGAGACGGGCTCGGTCATCACCTCCGCCGGCCTCATTCTGGCCGGGACCTTCGCGGTGCTCGCCTCGCTGCCGATCCAGGTGCTGGTCCAGTTCGGCATCATTACCGCCGCGGGTGTCCTGCTGGACACCTTCATCGTCCGGCCGTTTCTCGTGCCGGCCATTACGGCGCTGCTGGGCCGCTTTGCTTTCTGGCCGTCTTCTCATACGGAGGCCGAGAACACCAAGGCCGGCATGCCGTCCTGATCCATCATAAGGAGGAGTCCCTGTTTTTCAGGGGCTCCTTTTTTGTAACTTCCACCGAACATCTCTCGTCCGCCGCCCAACCCGACTCATCCAGCCCGCCGCAAGATTCACCATTTGCTCAAGCCTTACACGGCTGTGGCTTCGGCGTCTGGCTTATAATAGGGAGAGACAGACCCTTTTTACGAACGACGAGGTGAACGCGGCATGAAGGTGTATGACGTTCTGCAGAGTGATGCGGAAGAATATATATTATTGTGTTATCAGGAGCTTGGCAAGACGGAGGCCGAGACCGTCCGGAGGCTGGCGGAAATCAGGGCCAGCATTGAAGAGACCGGAACGTATGAGCATACGTACGAGGAACTGGTTCACGGGGCAAAAATGGCCTGGCGCAACAGCAACCGCTGCATCGGCCGCCTGTTCTGGGACTCGATGCAGGTCATCGATGAGCGGGGCCTTGAGCGGCCCGGCGACATTGCCGAGGCGCTGCTCCGTCATATCGAACGCGGCACGGGCGGCGGCAAAATCGTGCCGACGATCACGGTATTTAGGCCGTCGGTACCCGGCATGAGCGATATCCGCATCCTGAACCACCAGTTGATCCGCTATGCGGGGTACGGGAACGGCGGGACGATCACCGGTGATCCGGCTTCCGCCCTGTTTACGAGGCTGTGCATGAAGCTGGGCTGGACGGGAGAAGGGACGCCCTTCGACGTCCTTCCTCTTGTCATTCAAGGCGGGGAAGGCGGGCCTGAGCTGTTTCCCATTCCGCCGGAGCTGGTCATGGAAGTGCCGATCACGCATCCGGATATCCCCGCCTTCGCCGAGCTGGGCCTGCGCTGGTACGCCGTGCCGATCATTTCCGATATGGAACTCGTGATCGGCGGCATCCGCTATACGGCGGCTCCGTTTAACGGTTGGTACATGGTGACCGAGGTCGGTGCGCGAAATTTCGCCGATGAACAGCGGTATAACATGCTGCCGCGGGTGGCGGAGCTGATGGGCTTGTCCACAGCGAGCGAAACTTCGCTCTGGCGGGACCGCGCACTCGTCGAGATGAACGTCGCCGTGCTGCATTCCTACAAGCAGCGGGGGTCAGCATGGTGGATCATCATACGGCGGCTTCCCAGTTCCGGCTGTTTGAAGAGCGGGAAGCCGGGAGCGGCAGAGAGGTCACCGGGAACTGGACGTGGTTGATCCCGCCGTTATCGCCGGCGACGACTCAATTTTTCACCATTCGTATGACAACACGGTCAAGACGCCAAAACTTCTTTAAGAGAGAGACGTCAAACGCTACGCCGGAACAAGCGGGATGCCCTTTTCACCATTAGCTGATCGACTCCGACTCCCTCAAGATCCGAAAAAAGTGCTTGATTGCTTGTTGCTTTTCGCCTGCTGCGTCGTATAATGATTTATTAGGTTATTTGACATTAAAGGGGATAAAGATAGAGCGTTGAACACCATACATTTGAACGAAATCATCCGTGAGCTGGTCGGACGGTCGGGACTGGGCGTTCAGGTCCGTCTGAGAACACGGTCCCGGGATGGACGCCTGATCGGCGGCAAGTACGGGATGGTTTCCAAGCGGATCACGATGTATACCGGTGTGATCGAGGACAATGCATGCAGATGTTCGGATCATTGGACCGGGTGGAGGAGTATTTTACGATTGTTCTGGCCCATGAGCTGGGGCATGCCGCAGATCCGGAGCTGCCTGCGCTCTCCGAATCGCTGGAAGACATGAATCTTACTGAGGAACAGCGGATGCGCGTGGCGCTGCAGATTGAAGAGAACGCATGGAACTATGCGCTGGAGCTGATTCCCGAAGCGGATCTGCCCATGATGAGCGCCATTATCGACGAGTCGCTGTATGCATACCGGCTTCAGGTGGAGGAAGCGGGAGCCGAGGCGGGCATCGCCTGATGTCAGTCGAAACCGGCTGCCGCGCGGTCAGAGGCGGATCAGCTGCATCTTATAAAATAATAAAGGATAGGCTCGGCAGACCCTTTGGATCTCTCGAACCTATCCTTTTTTGGTTGTCGGGCAAAATCCGCCTGCCCTACAGCATCGACTGCTTATTCCGCTGCGTTCAAGGGGCTGACGACGAGCTCATACTGGTTCAGCGTAGAGCCGAGAAGGACGTCCTTGCTGCCTCCGGCCCCGCGGTGAGAAGCGCGGAAGGACTCGCTCTGCGTCCAGTTTTTAAACGACGCCTCGTCCTCCCAGACGGTGGACACCTTCAGCTCCTCGGCGTCCGCCTCCTTGCTCTTGCCCAGCCATACCTCCATCCGGACAAAGCCTGGCATGTCCTGCACGCCCTTGGCATTCGCAAAACGCTCGGCCACGGCTTGTCCGTGCCCTTCCTTGATCAAAATCGTATTGGTGATGACTATCATAAGGAATCGCCTCCGATTGTGGTATCGTTCCTTAATTCAGTCTACTCGTGTGCATCCAGTTTCTCAAGCGGCTTGATAGCCGGTCCTTCAAACACGACCCCGTCATAGGAAAACCGGGAGCCGTGGCAAGGGCAGTCCCAGGTCCGCTCCGCCGCGTTCCACTCGGTTTCGCAGCCCATATGCGTACACGTGTTATCCACCAGATGAAGATTGCCCTCCGGGTCTTTATAGGCGCCGGCTTTTTTACCGTTATGGCGGACCACGGCGCCTTCGTCAGGATTCAGGTCTTCGATCCGGGTGTGGACGAGGCCGACTTTGCCTGAAATCAGCTCTCCGGCCACATCGGCATTTTCCTTCACCAGGTTCATGATCGACGGGTCGGCGAGGAAACGGGACGGCGTGTACAGCTCGCTGTACGGATTGTTTCTGCCGATGATTTGATCCGATAACATCCGCCCGGCGAGGGTACCGCTGGTCATGCCCCATTTGTTGAAGCCGGTTGCCACGTAGATCCCTTCGTCCTTGGACGTAATTTGTCCGATGTACGGCACTTTGTCGATGGTGACCAGATCCTGGGTGGACCAGCGGAAAGGTATGCCTTTGCTGCCCAGCAGTTTGCCGCCATAGGCTTCGAGCGCCTCATAGTAGGAGAAGGTGCACATATGCTGCCCGGTTTTATGCCCTTCGCCGCCGACGATGACCACCTCTTCGCCGTTCCAGGAGGCGGCCCGCAGCGAGCGCGTCGGCTTGTCCGCACTGATATACATGCCGCCGGCAAACGCCGTTTCCGGCTTCATAGCCAGCGCATACGAGCGGTCGGCATGCAGCCGCGCGAAATAAAAGCCGCCTTCATCGAGGAACGGGAAGTGGGTAGCAGCGACGACATGGCTGCATTGAATCTTGTGGCTTCCGCGATAGGTGACGACCGTTAACGGCCCCTCCTTGTCCACCTTATGGACCGTCGTATTCTCATATACTTGTCCGCCAGCCTTCACGAATTCCTCCAGCAAACGCCGCAAATAATGCAGCGGATGGAACCGGGCTTGTCCCGGCAGCTTGATGGCACCCGATGCGAACTGAGGAATCGGCAGCTTGTTTACCCATTCGCCGGGGATGCCCAGCTTCTCATAAGCTTCGAATTCCTTCTCCAGCTTATTGAGATCCTTATCCTTCTCCATGTATACATAGGCGTCTTCCTCATGGAGACCGCAGTCGATATTCAGCTTGGACGCCGTATCCCGGATGAATTGCAGCGCATCCCGGTTAGCGTGATAATACATGGATGCCCGTTCCTGCCCAAAATGGCTCAGCAGTTCATCGTACAGCATGCCGTGCTGGGCTGTAATTTTGGCGGTCGTATGTGCGGTGGTGCCGTTCAGTACTTTCCCCGCTTCGACCAGGGCCACCTTCAGCCCTTCCCGGGCAAGCAGGTACCCGGTCGTAATTCCCGCAATTCCCGCTCCTACGATAGCAACGTCCACCTTGATGTCTTCCGCCAGACGCGGAAAGGAAGGGAGGTCCGTTGTCGCTCTCCATAAAGATTCAGGGTACTGCGGCAGTTCATTGGATATCGGTTCAGATGGTTGCATAGCATCGTAGCCTCCTAAGTATTTTCATTTCATTTATTACCACTTTTCGCCAAAAAGAAACGGAGCCTGCCCGGGAGGCTGCTTTTCTTCCCTGCGGGGGTTGTTTACAATAGTAGAGAAAGCCTAAATCGTCCTGCGGGCGGGCAGAAAACCTGCCTTAGGGCGGCCAATGGGGAATCCCGATATGAACAAGGAGGCGCTGATGCAACGATGAAATACCGGAGACTGGGAAGAAGCGGACTGAAAGTGAGTGAAATCAGCCTGGGCAGCTGGCTGACTTACGGCGGATACGTGGAGCGCGAAAATGCGGTTCAGGCGATCCGGACGGCCTATGACGAGGGCGTAAATTTCTTTGACACGGCCAATGTGTACGAGCGGGGTGCGGCCGAGGAACTGTTGGGGCAGACGCTGAAGGCGTACCCGCGGGAGTCTTACGTGCTGGCAACCAAGGTGTTCGGAAAAATGGGGGACGGGCCCAACGACCAGGGACTGTCGCGGAAGCACATTATGGAGCAGTGCGATGCCAGCCTGAAGCGGCTGGGCCACGACTATGTGGACCTGTACTACTGTCACCGGTATCATGCCGATACGCCGATCGACGAAACGCTGCGGGCGCTGGATGACCTGGTTCGCCAGGGCAAGGTGCTGTACGTCGGCGTCAGCATGTGGACCGCGGCGCAGATGGAGGCCGCGCTTGGCACGGCTGACCGCTACCTGCTGGACTGCATCGTCGTAAACCAGCCGGTATACAATATGTTTCAGCGGGAGATCGAGCACGAGGTTATTCCGCTCGGCGAAGCGAAGGGCATCGGCCAGGTCGTCTACTCGCCGCTGGCGCAAGGCTTGCTGACAGGCAAATACACAGCGCCCGGCCAGGCTCCGGAAGGCAGCCGCGCCGCCAAGCTCGGCTGGAAAGAAGACCGCATCAGCGAAGAGAAGATCGCCAAGGTGCGCCAGTTGGAGAAGGTCGCCGCCGAGTTGGACATCAAGGTAGGCCAGTTGGCCCTTGCCTGGATTCTGCGGCAGCCGAATGTGGCAAGCGCGCTGGTGGGTGCGAGCCGTCCGGAGCAGGTCACCGAGAACGTGAAGGCTTCGGGCATTGAGCTTTCGGCGGACGTGCTTGAACGGATCGAACAAATTTTGAACTCATAATAATCGAATAAGGCATGGCGAAGGCCGTCCTGCAGCGGGTATCCCGATACCGCGCTGGGGGCGGTCTTTTTTTTCTACAGACCGAGAATATATCGCTCGTCTATGCCAACCGGATAACGGGAATGCTCTAGATACGCCAAGGGCCCCCGCCGGGCCGCAGCTTTACATCGGGCGGAGCAGCTTGTAAAGTAGTTCTACGTTGAATCTGTTGCGGCAAGAAAGCCAAGTGGAGGAAATCGGATTGAAACACAGATACGAGTTTATCGAACACCATGAGCATATGCCTTTTACGCTGTTCATCAACAGCATTGACCATATTCCGTTTCATTGGCATAAAGAGCTGGAGCTGATCTACGTCCTCAAAGGCTCGGTGGAAATCCATGTCGCCCAGGAGCGGCTGATTCTGCGGGAAGAGGACCTGCTGGTCATCAACAGCATGGACGTGCACAAAATCGATAAGACCGGCGAGGCCAACGTCCTGCTTACCCTGCAGGTCGATCCAGGGACGGTCCAGGCCCAGCCGCAGCAGTCCAAAAACCGGATCGACTGCAGCTCCTTGAACGCCCGGGGTGCGGACGAAGCCCGCTTTGCGCCCATCCGCTCCGGTCTTGCCCAAATGATGTGGGGAGCTGAACAAGCGGGAGGACGGCTACAGCGACAAAGTGATGGGGCATCTGCACCTTTTGCTGGGCCAGCTGGTCCGATATTTCGCGACGGCGGAGCGGCTGGACGACAGCGCGAATGCGAGCGACGTGGATCTCGAGCGCCTTCGCCGGATCATTCAATACGTGGACGAGAATTATATGTACAAAATCAACCTGAACCAGATGGCTGAACAGGAGCATCTGAGCTTCTATTATTTTTCCCATTTTTTCAAAAGCAAGATCGGCATCTCCTTTCAGAAATATTTGACCCTCATCCGTTTGGAAAAAGCGGAGATGATGCTGAGGGAGACGACGAGCAACATTATCGACATCGCCGCGGACTGCGGGTTCGCCAATGTGAAGCTGTTTAACAAAAGCTTTAAGGAAAAAATGGGCGTGACGCCTTCCGAGTACCGGCAGAAGCATGAGCGGCAGAGCGGGGGAGCGGATGACAAGCATCTTCCTTTTACGAGAGATACATCGGAGAGCGGCTCCTACATCAAGGTCGATACGGTAAAAGTGCTGGAGGGCTTGTACCGGCATCTGCCGCAGGTTGAAGCCGCGGCACCGTCCGTGCCGCCCGCCCCTGCCCGGAGCGTTGAGGAAAGCCTCGTTCTGGATGCGGCCGCTCCCGGAGATTCGTACGAGCCTCACTGGAACCGGCTGCTGACAGCGGGAAGGGCCGCCGAAGGGCTGCGCGAAGACTGGCGGAAGCAGCTGGCGGAAATCCAGGCGGAGCAGCCGTTTCAACATATCCGGTTCCACGGTATTTTCAATGACGAGATGATGATTTACGACGAATCCGAGGACGGGACTCCGCGGTACAATTGGAGTTATGCCGATGAACTGTACGATTTTTTGCTGGGTCAAGGGATACGTCCCTTCGTTGAGCTCGGGTTTATGCCCGGCAAGCTGAAGCGTTCGGACGAGACCCTCTTTTGGTGGAAAGGGAACATATCGCCGCCGAAGGATATGGCCAAGTGGTCGGAGCTCATCCGCCAGTTTGTCCGGCATCTGGTCAACCGCTACGGCATGGAAGAGGTGCGGCAGTGGTACTTTGAAGTGTGGAACGAGCCGGATGCCATCGAGATCTGCTGGTCGGGGACGAAGGAGGAATATTTCGAATTTTACGCCGCCACCGCGCTGGCGATCAAGTCGGTCTCCCCGGATCTCCGGGTCGGCGGGCCGGCGCTGAATTATATTACCGTGTGGGAGACGGACTGGATTCAGACCTTCCTGCAGTACTGCCACGAGCACCGGGTGGATATCGATTTCTTTTCCTTCCACAGCTATTCGGAATATTGGCCCGGGGACGAGCACTCCGGTGGTCTATCCCATACACAGCCGCCGGAATTTTTTGTGGATACGATCCACAAAGTCCGCGAACGGATCGCCGATTCTCCGGCGGAGGCATTGGAGCTGCATCTGACGGAATGGAACTTTTCCTTGTATCCGCACAATCTGCTGCATGACACTATGTTCATGGCGCCGTTTATTATCAAAAACGCGGTCGATTCCATCGGCCTGCTGCAGTCGCTCGGGTTTTGGACGTTCACCGACATTTTTGAGGAGATGCGGGCGGGCGACAGCCCGTTTCACGGCGGATTCGGGCTGATCAGCATGCACGGGCTCAAGAAGCCCTCCTATTACGCTTTTGCGCTGCTGAACAAGCTCGGCCGCCGGATATTGGCCAGAGGACCGTATTATATCGCGACCGAGGAGAACGGAGACATCCAGGTGCTGCTGTACAACTATACACATGTGGACAGCTTGTACGCCAAAGGCGAATGGTCGGGCATCAGCGAGCAAAACCGGTACGACGTGTTTGAAAGCAAGGAGGCGCTTGACGTCAGCCTTGACATTCGCGGTTTGCAGGGGGATTACAAGGTGTCGCACTACACCTTGGACCGGGAGCACGGATCGGTGTTTGACGCATGGCAGGCGATGGGAGCGCCGGACTTTCCCACTAAGGATGAGGTCGCCTATCTGCGCCGCCAAAGCGGGCCCGACTTGAAGGTCTCCCAAATCCGGGACGCTTCTTCCTATACCGTTCACGTCACCGTACCGCCGCACGGCGTGCAGCTGATCACGCTCCATAAACAGTATTGAACATAGCTCCGAAATTTCCCGTTCCTGTGCCGGACGGAAATTCGGGGCTGTTTGCGATATGCCTGCAGCAGCCGGAGATGACCGCAAAAAAAGGGGTGCTTTTAGGCAAAAGAGAACAAGAACGGGCTTTTCCTTCAGGGTTAGAATGAGAACAAGCAGTCATTTGTTGATTCTGCAAACGTCTACATGGAATGAACTAAAGATATGGATGTTATAGGCCCAATTGGACCGTTATATAACAGGAAGTTTCAAGCAAAACTTTAGTTCAAACTATGAACAATCCATGATTAAAGGAATGAGTCATCATGAATACATCCATAGATAAGCTGCTGAAATCGCTGACCCTGGAAGAGAAAGCCGCGCTCGTCGCGGGAGCCGACATGTGGAAGACCCAAGAGATTGAACGGGCGGGCGTTCCGTCCATTACGATGTTTGACGGTACCAACGGCGTCCGCAAGCCCGGAAGCACGCAGGAAATGGGATTGTTTTCGGAAAATATGCCGGCGACCTGCTATCCGACCGGCGTGGCGCTGGGGTCCACCTGGAACACGGAGCTCATTGAGGAAGTGGGCGAAGCCCTCGGCCGGGAAAGTCTGGCGCTGGATACGCAGATTCTGCTGGGACCCGGCGTCAATATGAAGCGCTCTCCGCTTGGCGGACGGAACTTCGAGTATTATTCCGAGGACCCGGTGCTGACCGGGGAGCTGGGCGCGGCCATGGTGAACGGGCTGCAGCGCATGGGCGTCGGCGCATCGGTCAAGCATTTTGCCGGCAACAATCAGGAGACCGAGAAGATGGTTTCGAATTCCGTTGTGGATGAACGCACTCTGCGGGAAATCTACTTGACCGCGTTTGAAATCATCGTCAAGAAGGCGAATCCTTGGACGGTGATGACCTCGTACAACCTGCTGAATGGAACTTATACCAGCGAGCATGATTTTCTGCTGCGCCAGGTGCTGCGCGAAGAATGGGGCTATGACGGGGTCGTCATGTCGGACTGGACGGCCGTCCACGACCGACTGAAGAGCCTGCGGGCCGGGCTTGACCTGGAAATGCCGGGACCGGCGAAATACAACGCCGTGAAGCTGGTTTCCGCCGTGCGGAGCGGCGAGCTGGACGAGAGCGTGCTGGATGCGTCTGTGCGGCGCATGCTGGAGCTGGTCGCCAAGGTCACCGCCGCAGCCGGCAGCAAGGAGGCGCGGCAGCCTTGGGACGTGGACGCGCACCATGAGCTGGCGCGCCGGGCCGCAGCGGAGAGCATCGTTCTGCTGAAGAACGAGAACGGCATCTTGCCGCTTGCGGCCGGGAAGCTCCGCCTTCTGGCCGTTATCGGCCAGAAGGCCAAGAAGCCGCGCTACCAGGGCGGCGGCAGCGCACGGGTAACGCCGACCCGCCTGGACATCCCGTACGATGAAATCGCGGCGATGGCTGGCGGGGAGGACCATCTGGCGTACGCGGAAGGGTACCGCAACGACAACGAGCCGGACGACGCTCTGATCAAAGAGAGCGTGCGGCTGGCCAGCCAGGCAGAAGCGGCTGTCCTTTTCGTCGGCCAGCCTGAAGGCACGGAATCCGAAGGATACGACAGCAAGACGATCGACCTGCCGCCGGCCCAGGTGAAGCTGATCCAGGAAGTTGCAGCGGCTCAGCCGAACTGCATCGTCATCCTGTGCAACGGTACGGCGGTGGCGATGCAGGAATGGATCGGTGGCGTGCCGGCCGTGCTGGAGATGTGGCTGTCCGGACAGGGCAGCGGCCGGGCAGTGGCGGACATCCTGTTTGGGCGGGTGAACCCTTCCGGCAAGCTGTCCGAGACGTTCCCGGTGAAGCTGTCAGACACGCCGTCCTACCTTACATTCGGCGACGGCAACCAGCAGGCGGTGTACAGCGAAGGGATTTTTACCGGTTACCGCTATTACGCAAAAAGGAGCTTGAGCCGCTGTTCCCGTTCGGCCACGGCTTATCCTACACGTCGTTTGAGTACGGCAGCCTGCGCGCCCGCACTGCCAGCGGGGTGACGACGGTCGAAGTGGATATCCGTAACGCGGGGGAACGCGTGGGTCAGGAGGTCGTCCAGCTCTATGTTCAGGACGAAGAGAGCCGCCTGATCCGGCCGGTCAAGGAGCTGAAAGGCTTCTGCAAATTGCAGCTGGAGCCCGGGGAAACGAAGACAGCCGTCTTTACGCTGATCCCGCGGGACTTCTCTTACTATGATCCCAAGCAGGGGCAATGGGTGGCGGAAAGCGGGTGGTTCACGCTCATGGCCGGCAGCTCCTCTGCGGATATCCGTGCGACGATACGGGTAGACATGGCTTTTGAGGCGCAGCAGAGTCCAAGTCTGCACCGGTACAGCCTCCTTTGCGACTGGATGGCGGAGTCCCGGTCCCGGGAAGTGCTGGAGCGGTTCATGGAGCGTATGAACGGGCAAATTTCCGATCCGATTTCGCTAAGCGAACAGTCGCTTGAGTTTCTTGGTGACTTTCCGCTCATCAAGCTGATCCAGCTGTATGGGCAGGAGATGCTGATTGAGCGCTCGCCTGAATCGATGGTCGACGAGCTGCTTGCTTCGGTTCACCAGACGAAGGTTTAAGCACAGCCCATAACGTTCACTCTATAAGGTACAGCTGTTCATTGGAACGGCTGTACCTTTTTTGCGCTTTTCGGGCATCATGATTCCCCTAACTGCCGCCGGAACCCGGATGCGTCCGGACCGGTTCAACAAAAAACGTGAAGGTTCTGAGCAAAAAACGCGATGAAAGCGATATCAAGCGTTTCCTATAATTGAATATATCAGGAACTCACCTAAACATCCTGAATGAAGAATTTTTGAAAGTGGGGCAATCATCAGCGGCATCAGTGTACGGCAAGCTCAGCTCATTCAGAATGATGGGATACGGGCTGGGCGACGCGGCCAACAACTTCGTGTGGGGCATGACGTCGGTATACCTGATGTTCTTCTACACGGACGTCTACGGCATCAGCCCGGCGGCTGTCGCATCGCTGTTTCTGGTCGCCCGGTTCTTGGATGCCATTTTTGACCCGATCATCGGGATGATCGTCGATAAAACGAATTCAAGATGGGGACGCTTCAGACCTTATTTATTGTTCGGCAGCATTCCGCTGTCGGTTATGTTCGTATTATGCTTCTCGACGCCGGATATGGGGAACACCGGTAAACTGGTTTATGCGTACGTGACTTATATTTTGCTCGGATTTCTGTATTCTCTGGTCAACATTCCTTATTCGGCCATGTCGCCTGTCATTACACAGGATCAGAGAGACCGCACGAAGCTGATGACATACCGCATGATCTTCGCCAACGTGGCGACGCTCATCGTATCGTATGCCACCAGCCCGCTGGCCAGCTGGTTCGGCGGCGACAACACCGCCAAAGGCTATCAATACACGGTGGGGCTGTACGCCATCGTAGCGATCGTGCTGCTGCTGGGCTGCTTCAAGAGCACGCAGGAGCGGATTCCGATCCAGAAGGAAGTCAGCACCACGGGCGGATTGAAAACGTTAGCGAAAAACAGACCGCTCCTGCTCTCGTCTTTTGCCATGATGCTGAGCGGCGGGGCAAACACGATTTTCTTCGCCATTCCGGCGTATTATTTCAAATATAATGTAGGCCGGGAGGACCTGGCGGCGTATTACATCCCGGTGGTCCTCCTGATGGGCATGATCGGCATGGCCTGCGTTCCTTTTGTGGAAAAGAGAATCGGTAAGAAAAACACGCTTCAGCTCGCCTTTTTGATTACGATCGTCGGCAGCGTGTGTCTGTACTTTACGAGCTACAGCAGTATTACGCTGATTTTTATCTTCTCGGCTTTGATCGGCTTGACCCTCACCGTACCGTGGGTCGTCGGCTGGACGATGGCGGCGGACTCGGTCGACTACGGCGAATGGAAAACCGGGGTTCGGGCCGAAGGTATCAGCTACGCTTCCTTCAGTTTCGCCCAGAAGGTCGCGACGGCGCTTGCCGGCTCGCTCTCTGGTATTCTGCTTACGCTTACCGGGTATGTGGCTAACCAGGCACAGACGGTTACCGCGCTGCACGGCATCGCTTTTTCGCTCACGCTGGCTCCGGCCATTCTGACGCTGGGCGCGATGGTCCTGATCTTCTTCTATAATTTGACGGATCGCAAATACGCCGAAATCATTCAGGAGCTGGAACGGCGCAAAGCGCAGCAGGCTTAAATTACAATGCAGCTGGACAAGGCAGTCAATCTAAGGGTTGGCTGCCTTGTTTTTGATATGTGTGTTGACATTGTGTACACATTGTGTGTAATATCGTACGTATATTGATGCTAAAATAGGAGGAACGACCAATGGATTCAAGTTTGCATATCCGTCTCTCGAAAGAGCTGAAAGAAAGCTTCCAGCAGGCGGCAAAGGATAATCATAAGGATACTTCCACCCTGGTCAGGGACTGGATTGCCGATTATGTCGCCGAGCACCGCAAAACCGACGAAGAAACGGCGGCTGATTTGTATGTGGCGGGTTACCGGCTGCAGCAGGAGCTAGGAGGGAGGGAGCAGATCGATAAGGACTTTGTAAAGCAGCTTCAGGAGTTCTCTCTAACGGATCAAAAACAATTCACGCACCGCATCCTCTCGATGTATCTGGAACATGATCTGACCGTTCTCGCGATTGTGCAGAATATCTTCGATGACTGCTCGGACATGGTCTACCGGAGCATGGAGGTTGCCCCGGGCGTTGAGGGCCTGCTCGTATACGTGGAAGGGATCGTGTTCTCCGAAGAACTTCAGATCCATATGATTCAGCCCATTATCCAGGGATTGGTGCGCCTGAAGAATGAGGGGGACGAGAGCAAGGAGCAAGACCCTGATCTGGAACCGTTGGAAAATACGCGTGTATCCCTGTCCCAGGTCAACAGCGCAACCATGTGGGGGGACGTCATCGAGGGGCTGATGAATTCCAGCGCGGTCATCCTGGTGGACGGGTATTCGGAAGCCCACCTGTTCAATGTGAAGGGCGGATTGCGCCGAACCGTATCCGAGCCGGAGACCGAAGCGGTCATCCGCGGGCCGCGCGAAGGATTTACGGAGATGCTTCGCGTCAATACAGCGCTGCTGCGTTTCAAAATTAAGTCCCCGAGGCTGAAGATGAAGAGCATCGTTCTCGGGACAGAGACCAAAACGGATGTGGTCATTTCGTACATCGAGGGACTGGCGAATCCCAAGATGATCCGGGACGTAGAGAAGCGGCTCAAGGACATTGAAATCGACGGAATACTGGAATCCGGGTATATCGAGGAGATGATCGAGGACCATCCGTATTCGCCTTTTCCCCAGCTCCAGTACACCGAGCGCCCCGACACCGCAGCAGCCCAGCTGCTGGAGGGACGTTTTGCCATATTCACGGACGGTACGCCGTTCGTTCTCATCGGTCCGGTGACCTTTTTCCAACTGATGCAGGCGAGCGAGGATTATTACGAGCGGTTCTTCATCACGAACTTCATCCGGTGGATCCGGTATTTATTCGTGTTTATCGCCCTCTTCCTACCTGCATTGTATATTGCTACGACGACCTATCATCAGGACATGCTGCCTTCGACCCTGGTGCTCAGCATCGCGGCAGCCCGGGAGGCAATTCCGTTTCCTGCGCTCGTCGAGGCGCTCATTATGGAGATTTCCTTTGAGGCCTTGCGCGAGGCAGGCGTAAGGCTCCCGAAAACCGTCGGCCAGGCAGTCAGTATCCTGGGGGCACTCGTTATCGGTCAGGCTGCGGTCGAAGCCGGCATCGTATCGGCCCCGATGGTCATTATCGTGTCGATGACGGGGATCGCCTCCTTTACGATTCCGCGCTTCAACCTGGCCATCACAGTCCGCCTGCTGCGGTTTCCGCTGATGATTCTGGCCGGGGTGTTCGGATTGTTCGGCATCGTGCTGGGCACGGTCTGGATTCTGGTCCACGTGACCCAATTGACCTCCTTTGGCGTACCGTATATGTCCGGCATCAGCCCTTTCCATGTTCAGGATAACAAGGACGTGTTCGTTCGCGCCCCATGGTGGAAGATGAAGCGGCGCCCATCCTGGGCATCGAAGAAAGACCGGGTGCGCGAGAAGAAGGAGATCAACGGTACCCCGCAATCAAACAAGGTGTGGTGATATGGACATGATCAAGAAATGGGCGGTAGCCGGTCTATTGCTCCTGAGCCCGCTTGCGCTGGCCGGCTGCTGGGACCGTAAAGAAATCAACGACGTTGCCTTCGTCATCGGATCTTCCGTCGACAAGGAAAACGGGATGTACCGAAGTGCCCTCCAGATCGCCCTGCCGGGGAATTTAGGCGGGGCAGGCAGCAAAGGCGGCGGCGGAGGCACCAGCGGCGGAAAGTCCTATTACCTGGAATCGAAAACGGGCATTACGCTCCGCAGCGCCAATATGGAAATCCAGGCCGGCAACTCCCGGAACCTTTCCTTCTCCCACCGGCGCGTACTGCTTATCGGCGAGGATTTCGCCAGGGACGGCATTGCACCGATGCTGGACCAATTTGCTCGAATTCCTCAGAATCGCCTGTCATCGCTGGTGGCAGTGACAAGCGGATCGGCGTACAAAATTTTGGACGCCGCAGCGCCGATGGAGCAATTCTCCAGCGAGATGATCCGGGAGCTGATCAACGAATTCACGAAAAGGCCCGACTCGCTGAAACAGCTGGTCAACACGCTCATGACAGATGGCGTGGACGTGGCCCTTCCGTACCTGTCTATTCAAGAAGCGGTACCTCCGGGCGTGGGAACATCCAAAAATAATATCCAGGTTACGGGCCTGGCCCTATTTGATGAAGACAAGTTCGTGGGAGCCCTGGAAGGGCAGGAAGGCAAAATCATCAATCTGGCCATGAACCAGGCCCCCTCCCCGGATATTATCGTCGACGGGCCCGGAGGCAAGGGCCACATTTCCATCCGTTTCAGTGAAAATGAGGCCAAGCTGAAACCGGTTGTCCGCGGCAACGATATCACCATGACCATCGAAATTTACGCCAAGGGCGCCGTGTACGAAAATGATTCAAACAGCATTATCAGCGATGAGCATAGCCTCCGGGACCTGGAGCGCCGGGCCAGCGAGGAGATTGTCGATAAAGTGCAGCTCGCCATGCGGTCTCTGCAGCATAAATACAATTCGGATATTCTGGGATTCGGCAGGTCGATCTACGAGAATGACCCTAAGGCTTGGCAGAGATTTAAGGGCAATTGGAAGAAAGTATATCCCGAGGTCAGGGTTATCGTAAAACCTGAGCTTCATATCGAGAATATCGGAGCCGTCGGCAAGCCCTTCGGCAGAAAGGAAATCAGGAATGATTAAGCTTCTGGGGCTGTATATCTTGGCCGCTATATTGGTGATCCTGGTCGATCGGAAGGTCATTCGCGACATTCCGGGGATTAACCGCTGGTTGGCCTATATTCTGCTCGCAGGCGGATTCGGTATATGGGCCTACTGCCTGCAGTTTGGCCACGTCGTGTACGGATCGGTACTGGCGGGACATTATCTTGACAAATTCGTCCTTTTTGAATGTGACATCGCAATAAAGGAGGCAGGGCTGTGAATAAAGTGACGAACCGGCAGTTTAGGATGCTCGGAATCACCTATATCTTGAACACCACATTAATCCACGTACCGAGTGAGCTGGCCAACTATGCCAAGCAGCACGCCTACCTGTCCTTTTTTCCGGCGGGACTCGTCGTTGCGCTGATGTTTCTGCTGCTGTCCAAAAGCGCCAAGCGGTTCCCCGGGAAGGACCTGTTCCAATCGCTGAACGGCCGGCATAAAGTACTCGGAAGAGTGATTACCTTCCTGTACCTGATATTTTTCTTTATCATCCTGGCCAGAGATATCCGTATGGTTGCCGACTTTACCAATGTCGTCCTGCTGCCGCTCACGCCGATCTTCATCATTTCTATTGCAATTACGGCGACGGTGATTTTTATTGCCAGAGGAGGCGTGCAGACGGTGATGGGCATTGCCGACCTGTATGGGCCGATGATGACAACGGTGGTCCTCGTCATACCGTTTATCGTTGCCAAGGATTTTGATTTCAGCTATATCAAGCCTTACTTTTATGTCGATTGGGCGGGCGTCGGCAAAGGGAGCTGGGTCGTCTTTTCTTACCTGGGCCAGATCTTGGCGCTCCCGTTCATCTTCTCAAGCAAAGATTACCGGATCCGTGACGGGATGTACGCTTTGCTCCTGTCGACAGGGCTGCTGCTGCTGATCGTCATTATGATTTCGCTGCTGGTAGGCATCCCCATTGCCGAAAGCCTGATGTACCCGTCTTACGAAATGTCCCGGCAGATTAAAATAACGGATTTCCTCGACCGGTTCGACATGCCGCTCGTTGGCCTCTGGTTTCCGGCGGTTCTTCTGAATATCGCCACCAGCTTGTTCATCATTTGTTACGGATTAAAAACGATGATCCCGCAGATTTCCGGAAAAATGATGACCTCCCCCATCGGGTTATTCGCCGTGGTCACAGCATTCTGGATCTATCCCAATTCGGTCGAAGTGTTCCGGTTCGACAGGGAGTGGACGGTCGTGGCCTTGGTGTTTGTCATCGTGCTGCCGATCTTCATCTTTTTGTTCCATCGGCCCCATCGAAAACCCCGGATGCAGGAACCCCGGGAGGACGCTACCTGATCCTTCTGCCAGCAAAAATAAAACAGGCTCTTTCGGTTAGATTAGAGGGGATAAAAGTGATACAATAGAAGGAACGGGCGGCCCTGAAGCCTGCGGCTGAAGGGGATGTCCTGCCTGCTAGGCAAACCTGAAGGGTGATTACATGACAACCAAATCGAAAAAGTACAACATTTTTCATAAGTTTTACCGGAAAATCAAGCTGAACATGATCAAACTGTTCCGCTCCCCGGGTGGAGCACGCAAAGTGTCGCTCGGATTTGCCCTCGGGTTCGGGCTCGAGATGATCGTCATTTCCACCGGATCGCTGGTGTATTTGATTTTTTACCCTACGGTAAGGTTGGCCGGCGGCTCGCTTCCGGCAGCTATTATAGGCAATGTCATCGGCAAGCTCACTTTCCTTCCTATCGTCCTCCTCCCTTTTGCCAAGAAAATCGGAGAATGGTTTTTCCCGAAAAAAATGGTGGATATTCCGGTCCAGGAGCATGCTTGGAGAAACCTGCTGTCCGGCGATTTCACCATATTTAAGCATCTGCTGCAGGGCGGTCTTCACGTGCTGATCGGCATGTCGGTGTTCGGCCTGGTGCTTGGCGTCATTTCCTTTTTTGTCGTTCGATTCTTGTATAACCAGCGTAAAAGGCACCGCCTGTTGAAGCGCCAGAACGCCGCTGCCGTCAAAAGTCTGTGAATCTTTTCATCTCCTTAGGCGGAATTTCAAGTATACTGTTTAGTAAAACAGTGGCGGGTTCCATGAACCCTGATGAGGAGAAGGATGCATGGCTCGGAATTTGGCAGGTAAAAAAATTGCGTTAACCGGTCCCCGCAAAGCGGCCGAAATGGCCAAACTTGTGGAGAACATGGGAGGCATTCCGCTGATTCGTCCCGCACAGGGAACGGTATTCCTCGACGATGTGAAGCTGCGCAAGGATATTGAAGCCTGGATCGCCAATCCCCCCGCAGAAGCTTCATGGCGGGTTTGCTTATTCCCAAATGTTTTTGCTTGGTTTGATCGGAGAAAAACCGAAGGACAGCGTGTAGTGCTTTTCTGTCCCCTATTCATGAGCGCCTGACGGCATTTCAATTGTTTTCTCATTTGCCTTGAGTCTCCCGCCTGCCGCTCTCCGCGCATTGGCATTCCGCCGGGGAGAACGATATACTTGGGGGAGAACCTTGAATGGGAGGAACGGAATGGACTGGCTCAAAATTGACGATGTGGCGAAGGAAACCGGCCTGACCAAGCGCACGATCCGCTACTATGAGGAAATCGGCCTGATCAAATCACCCGAGCGCTCGGACGGAGGCATGCGTTTATATACAGAAGATGACGTGCAGCATTTGAAAAATATCGTGTTGGCCCGCAAGGTGCTCGGCTTTTCTCTGCAGGAGATTCAAGAGTATTTGCAGATTCATGAGCAGGTGGAGCTCCACCGCAGCAAGTTTTCGTCCTCGTCTGACGATGACCAGCGCACGGCTGAGCTGGAGCAGATGGGGGAAGCGGTTACCAAGCAGATCGGCCTGCTGGACGTCAAAATTGAGGAGATCGCCCGCGTTCGGGAAGAGCTGGTGGCGCTGCAGGAACGGATTACGAACGCGTTAAAACGATAGTCTGCCTTCAGAGGCAAACAGCGATGATTTTATTTACCGGGAGTCAATAATCAGCAGCAAGTCGGCAAGCAGTCTGGGTGCATAGCACCAGGCTGTTTTTTTGTGCAAAACGCCGTATCCCTCGGAGAAAATGCCTTGAACTCTATCGGATGAATGACACCTGAGAGATGCTTTTACTAGTTCTTATTACCTATTGATAAGTTCAAAAATTTTAAAGAAAATGGATATATGTAGAAATGTTATGGGGATGAGCAAGAACAATCTATGATAATGTGCTCATATAAACCGTGACTCAAGTAACAAGTTTGAGGGTGGGAGATACAGATTACCCAGTAGAAAGGAAACTGCTAGTGAAACGAATGTCGCTGTCCATTAAACGAAAGTTGCTGGTATCGTATCTCGTCGTACTGATCATTCCCAGCGTCATGATCGGAATGCTGTCTTACCAGTCGGCCAAAGGGAAAATTGAGGGAACGCTGATGACCAGCGCTCTGGAGAGCAGCCAATCCGCTGACCGGATCATCACGCAGAACATCCAGGCCAAGGTGGATGATCTCGCTTACCTGATTCAGCAGCCTTATGTAGCCAGTGCTGAAAGCGATCCCACCGGCAAGGGAGGCGAGCTCAAGGCTCAGCTGAGGCAGTATCTCACCCTGCATAAGGAGGTCAAGGATATATTGCTGGGCACGGATAGCGGCGATTTCGTCCGGGCCTCCGAGGACCCGCTGCCGGAACGGTACGACGTCCGCAAGCAGGACTGGTATATCCGGGCGATCAAGCAGGGGAAGGGCGCGACCATCTCGCCTGTGTTTAAAGCGGCCAACGGCCAAATGTCCGCTTCCATCGCCCAGATGCTCCCTTCAGGCAAAGGCGTCATGTCGATCGAGCTCAATCTGGATACGATTCGCAGCCTGACCCAAATGAAGCTGGGCAAGGACGGATACATCGTGATCGTCGATACGGCAAAAAACTATGTGGTGCATCCGGACAAGACGGGGGAACCCGCGGAAGAAGTAGTGACCAAGCATTTATTTGCCGGCCAAGAAGGAACATTCAGCTATACATACGACAATGAGAAGAAGCGGGCGTCCTTCACGACGAACGAGCTCACCGGGTGGAAAATAGCCGGAACGATGTACGACAAAGAGGTGGCCGGTGCCGTCAGCGGCATCCGCAACACGGTGATCCTGGTCATTTCGATATCCATTCTGGTCGCCCTGGCGATCATCCTGTTCAATATCCGCTCGATCATTAAGCCGATTTCTGCGCTCACCTTGGCGACCGAGCGCATCAGCAAGGGGGATTTGCGGGAGGATCTGGACACGGCGAAGAGGGATGAGATCGGCAATCTCAGCCGTCACTTCCAGACGATGGTGGACAATCTCCGCACAATGATCGTCAGTGTCCAGGAAATCACGGATCACGTGAACGCGTCTGCCAAGGGGCTGGCTGCAGGCGCTGATCAGACGACCAAAGCGATCGAGCATGTGACCGAAGCCATCCAGGAGGTCGCCGCCGGAAGTGAGCAGCAGCTTCGCAGTGTGGAGCAGAGCATGGTGAGCATGGAGGTCATGTCCAAGGAGTCCGAGCGGATTCGGGCCAACATGGACGATGTCATGCAGACGATGCAGCGGACGACCCAGTCGGCGGAAGAAGGCAACGCGGCCGTGATCAGCGTCACGGACAAAATCCAGAGCATCCACGAGACGGTCAGCGATCTCGACGGCATCGTGGATACGATGAACGAGCGTACTTCCCAAATCGGCGAAATCGTCAATTTGATCACAGGCATTGCCCAGCAGACCCATCTCTTGGCGCTGAACGCGTCGATCGAAGCGGCCAGGGCCGGAGAGCATGGACGGGGCTTCGCGGTCGTTGCGATCGAGGTGCGGAAACTGTCAGAGCAGTCGGAGCAATCGGCCCAGCGGATCGAGGCGCTCGTCAGCGGCATGAAGAGCGAGATGACACGGATTCTGTCCGCCATGAACGACGCGAAGACGAGGGTGTCCGAGGGCATCGAAGCGGTGGATTTGACAGGACGGTCGTTCACGCGGATCCGCAAGGCCGTCAAAGGAGCCAGCGCGGACATCGCCTCGGCAGCCGAGGCGTCGCGCTCGCTTGCGCAGAGCGGCGAAAGCGTCGAACAGTCGATTCGGCTCATTCAGGGGTATTCGGAAGCTGCCGCAGGCAACACACAGGCCGTATCGGCTTCCGCCCAGGAACAGCTTGCCTCCATTGAGGAGATTGCCTCTTCGGCGGCCAGTCTGAACAAGCTGGCTGAGCAGCTGCTCGAGCAGGTCGCACAATTTAAAATCTAACGGCGATGAATAGGCAGGCGCCACCCGAAGCTGCAAGCGGGTGGCGCCTTTTTTATAATCCCCGAGCCATCCACATAATTTATCCATTTCTGGCACAACCTACGGTTAAATTCCTTCTTGCTGGCAAGGAGCGGAAATCGAGGTGACTAGTGGAGATGAAAAAAGGCGGTGCAACACCGGATAAGCCGCGCTTGGCCCTTCAACAGGCAGGGCACTGGGTCTGCCGTCTCCTTCGTTGGATAAGGTGCCGATCCAGAAGGATCTGAAAGTCAATACGGAGATGCTGAAGGATATCTTCGATGACTGCTCGGACATGGTCTACC
>NZ_PCZT01000023.1:371070-379691 GCF_002968895.1 Paenibacillus sp. AR247
GGCGTGGCGCTGTACTGCTCGAAGCGCTGCAGGGCTCGTCCATTGCCGCCCGCGGGTACAAGACGGTGAATGCGCTGAAGAAGAGAGGGCTTATCCCGATCGTTCGGGATGACGACGGAAGCACGGCCGGTCTGATCCGTGGGCTGGCGTCTTATCCGTTTCAAGGGGCGGACGTCATTCTTCAGCTGCACGGCGATCCGGCCCCGAAGCTGACGGCCTGGTTGCAGGAACAGGGGGCCCGGGTGCGGGAAGTGCTGCCGTATCAGCATATTGCTCCGGAGGAAGCGGAGCTTGCGCGGCTGCTCGCCGAAATTACGGCGGCGGAGCTGGACGCCGTGGCGTTCACCAGCGGGCCGCAGGTGCGCAACCTGATCGAGTACGCCCGGGCGAAGGGCGAGCTCTCGAAGCTGGTATTGGCTTTCTCCGGACCGGTGGTCGCGGCGGCTGTCGGCAAAATTACGGCCCAGGCGCTGCGGGAAGAAGGCATCGAACGCGTCTGCTCGCCGGAGGAAGATGAGCGGATGGGCAGCATGATGGTGGAACTGGGAAGGTATTTTGTTCGAAACTGACGGAAAGGGACATGTCCATACAGACGGGGGATGCGGCTGGCTGCATCCCTTTTTCCTTCACCAAAACGAAAGGAATTAAAGGTTTTTTCCAGAAAGTGTGGAATGCTATAGGGAACGAGAGCGAGCAAGGAGGAACATAATGAACAAGAAAAAAAGCATTTTACTCGGTGATTACACACATCCGAAATTTCACCCTTTGCAGGGGGTAGACGCGCAGATCAGCCATATTTTGAACGATGTCATTTCGGTTCAATGCAGCGAAAATAAAAATTTGCTGCTCGAGGAGCATTTGAAGCCGTTTGACCTTTGCATATGCTATTTCGACTTGTGGGACGAGAAGGTGTCTCCGCAGCAGACAGCGGGTTTGCTGTCTTACGTGAGCCAGGGAGGAGGCCTGCTTGTCATCCACAACGGCCTGTCTATCGGCAACCGACGCTATGAGCTGGCCCAGCTGGCCGGCGGCCGTTTTAACGGTCATCCGCCGTACCAGCCGCTGTCGTTCCGGGTGAGCGCAGAGGACCCGGTTACGAAAGGCATCGAGCCTTTTGAACTCGACGAAGAGCCGTACCAGATTGATTTTGACCCGTTTGGCGAAAGAACAGTCCTGCTGGAATACGAACTGGAAGGAACGTGGCATCCGGCGGCCTGGAAGCATAGCTACGGTATGGGAAGAGTCGCCTTTCTGATGCCGGGGCATCACGAGCCGACATTCCTCCATCCGCAGATCCGCCGGCTTATTCTGCAGGCTGCGCAGTGGGCGGCGCATCTTCCGGGTTAATACGGCCCCCGGGTTTATATGACCCATCATTTGGGGGTATAATATATTGACTATAGCTTTGGGAGGAATTACCATGAGTGATCTGTTTAAAAAAGCAATTTCATTAGGTTGGGGCCTTACCATAGTGAGCAAAGAGAAAGTCGAGAAGATCGTGGACGATCTGGTCAAACGGGGCGAGCTGGCGCCGTCCGAATCCAAGGATCTGGTCAACCGGCTGGTGGAACGCGGCGAGGAGGAGCAGTCCCAATTTAAAACGTGGATTCAGGAGCAGGTTCGGCGTGTATTAACGGACATTCACGTTCCTTCCGATCAGGACATCGTCAGTCTGGAACAGCGCATCGCAACATTGGAGAAGAGGGTGGCGGAGCTCGAAGCAGAGCGATCCGGACCGGCCGCGGAATAAGATGGCACTGCGCATCAGACATACCGGTCGTTACCGGGAGATCGCCATGGCGCTTATGCGTCATGGCTTTGGTTATATCGTGGAGGAGCTGGGCCTGTTCCAGATGCTGTCCATCCCAAAACGGTGGATCACCCATCAGACGCCGCAAACCAAGACGCTGGGGGAACGGATCCGGCTGGTTCTGGAAGACCTGGGGCCGACCTTCGTCAAGCTGGGGCAGCTGGCCAGCACCCGATCGGACCTATTGCCGGAGCCGATCATCCGGGAGCTGATCAAGCTTCAGGATCAGGTTCCGCCCTTCTCGTCCGAGTCGGCCAAAGGCATTATCGAGCAGGAGCTGGATGACGCCATCGAGGATATTTTCTCCTGGTTTGAGGAGTCGCCGATCGCGGCGGCTTCTATTGGACAGGTTCATCTCGGCAAGCTCAAGACCGGCGAGGATGTAGCGGTCAAAGTCCAGCGTCCGGGCGCTCTGCAGATGGTGGTCAGAGACCTGGAAATCCTCAGGGACCTGACCGCGCTAGCGGAGAAACGCTGGGTGTGGGTCAAGCAGTACCAAATCGCCCGCCTGGTGGAAGAGTTTGCGAGCTCCATGCGGGCTGAGCTGGATTATACCCAGGAGGGCCGCAACGCGGAGAAAATCGCACTTCAGTTTCAGAACGATGAGACCGTGTGCATCCCGCGAATATTTTGGCAGTATACATCTTCGCGCGTCATGACGATGGAATACGTCCGGGGCATCTCTTTAAGCCATCAGGAGGAGCTTGTGGCGAAGGGATATGACTTGAAGGAAACGGCCGAGAAGCTCGTGGAGAGCATGCTGCACCAGATTTTCATCGAAGGCTTTTTTCACGCCGATCCGCATCCGGGCAATCTGCTCGTGCGCAAGGACGGCAGCCTCGCTTATCTGGAGTCTTCTCTGATCATCGCCCTGATGCGGAAAAACACCGACAGCATGGTCCGCGCCGTGCTGAGGCTGGGCATGATGCCGGAAGACGGCGATATTCGCGAGCTGCGCAGAGATCTGGACGGTCTGCGGGAGCAGTACTATAATATTCCTTTTTCCGAAATCAGCATGGGGACGGCGCTGAACGATCTGTTCGCGGTCGCCCAGCGTCACAAAGTTATGATTCCGCCTGATCTGACGCTGCTCGGCAAGGCGCTGCTGACGATGGAAGGCGTCATCGAGAAGCTGGATCCTACGCTCAGCATCATCGACATGGCGGAGCCGTTTGGACGGAAGCTGATCAAGGACCGCTTCAGCACCCGCAACCTGCGCAAGAAGCTGCTGGGCGGAGCGGCGGGTCTGGCGGAGGCGCTGTTTGACCTGCCGGACCAGGCAAGGCAAATTTCATCGTTAATCAGCAAGGGCAAGCTGAAGGTTGAGATCAGCGTTCCGGAGATGGAAGCCCTGATGAGGAAGCTCGACCAGATCAGCAACAGGCTGTCTTTCAGCATCGTGCTGCTTGCCTTCAGCATCATTATGGTCGGACTGATCATCGGTTCTTCCCTGAATCAGCAATCCTCGGTGCTGTGGCATTTTCCGGTGATCGGAACCGGTTTTATTGTGGCGCTGTTGATGGTGCTGTGGCTG
This sequence comes from Paenibacillus sp. AR247, assembly GCF_002968895.1. NCBI lineage: Bacteria > Bacillati > Bacillota > Bacilli > Caryophanales > Paenibacillaceae > Paenibacillus > Paenibacillus sp. AR247. Next base: position 374,415 of record NZ_PCZT01000023.1, read on the forward strand.
CTGTTTTCCATATTCAAATCCGGCAGGTTTTAGCTGTCCGTATTGCCGCCATCATGATCCATACATTGTTATTCATGCGTTTTTCATTTCATCCTTTAAGGGAGGTCTGTCCGGCGGCCCTGCACGGGTCACGTGACGGTCCTCCTTTTTAAGATATAGAAGTACAAGCGTCTGAACCGAGTTAATCCACTATATATCCCGCTAAAGGCGGAACTTAATGAATGAGGTGCATTTTTGTTGAAGTTTTCAAGTTTGGGCGTTAACGAATCATTGGTCAATACACTGAGGGCGAACGGTATTGCCATCCCGACGCCGGTACAAGTGGAGACGATCCCGCTCCTGCTTGCAGGGAGCGATGTGATCGCGAGGGCACGTACAGGAACCGGCAAGACGCTGGCCTTTATGCTGCCGATGCTGCAAAAAATAGACCCGACGCAGCTGTACCCGCAGGCGCTTGTCGTTGCGCCTACACGCGAGCTGGCGCTGCAAATTACCGAGGAAGCAAAAAAGCTGGCAGCTGGGACCGATATCCGAATTCTGGCCGTGTACGGCGGGCAGGACGTCGAGAAGCAGCTGCGGAAGCTCGAAGGGGGGCGCCAGCTGATCATCGGCACGCCGGGCCGGCTGCTGGATCACCTCCGGCGTGGCACGCTGGAGCTCGGGCGCGTCAAAATGCTCGTGCTGGACGAAGCCGACCAAATGCTGCACATGGGCTTCCTGGACGAGGTCGAGACGCTGATTCAAGCGCTGCCCTACAAGCGCCAGACGATGCTGTTCTCGGCCACGATGCCTGCCGAGGTCAAGCGGCTTGCGGCAGCCTATACCCGGGACGCGGAGGACGTGGTGATCAGAGGGGAGAAATCGCCGGTCAGGCGGTGCAGGTGCCGGCCGCTCCCGCACCGGTGCGGCCGGGCAGCGTGACGGCCGCAGCGCTGGCGGCGGCCGGGGCCAAGCGGCCCGCGCGGAACGCGGCGCGCCGGTTGGCGGTTCCCGCGGCGGCCGGGATGCCAAGCGGAGCGGCACGGGCCGCCCATCCGCTCCCGGCGGCAGAGGCCGGAGCGCGGGAGGACGCGGGCGCCGGAAATAACGGCGCCCCGCGGTCAAGGCAAAGGCAGCAGCTAACCCAGGTGGGGACAGCTGCTGCCTTTTTTTGTCCTCACGGATGCCCCGAAATTTAGTGGCAAATCTCCAAATCTGCTCATGAGGTGAGTTGGCCGCCCGTGCAAACCGTACTTTATCGCGGCGAGGCCGATTTTGTTTTCTGACTCGGATGGATTCGGGCATCCTCCCACTTTGCGGCCAAGCGTTTCGGCAACACGTCAAGCGCATGATATAATAGCAGGGCAGCTCATCCAAATCATGGATGCCGATGCTGCAATAGCAGTCAGCACCCGCTGCAATCAGTTATAAGCAGAAAGGTCTTGATGCGTAATGATCAAGCTGAGCATATTGGATCAATCAACGATATCGGAAGGCAGCAATCCGGTGGAAGCGCTGGCCCAGACGGCGGCCATGGCCCAGGAAGCCGAACGGCTCGGGTACCATCGATTTTGGGTATCGGAGCATCATTTCTCCCCGAACCTGGCCGGCTCCAGTCCGGAAGTGCTGATCTCCCATCTGGCGGCGAAGACGTCGACGCTCCGGGTTGGATCGGGCGGCGTGATGCTGCCTCACTACAGCTCTTACAAGGTGGCGGAGAACTTCCGGCTCTTGGAAGGCCTCTATCCGGGCAGAATCGATCTGGGGCTCGGACGTGCGCCGGGCGGTATGCCTTTGGCGACCCGTGCCCTTCAGGAAGGCAAGATGCGCGGCGAGGACCGTTACGCCGATCAGATCGACGACTTAGTCGCCTATTTGACGGATTCCCTGAGTCCGGAACATCCTTTTGCTGGCCTCCTGGCCACGCCAATGGTCCAAACCGTTCCGGAAATGTGGCTGCTTGGCTCCAGCGGGGGCAGCGCCGGGATTGCCGCCATGCAGGGAACCGGCTTTGCTTTCGCCCAGTTTATCAACGGTTCCGGCGGCAGTGATGTGATGCGCTGGTACCAGGAGCATTTTCAGCCGTCGGCCATTTTTGATAAGCCGCAGTCCCTCGTGGCCATCTTTGCCGTATGCGCCGAAACGGAGGAGGAAGCCAACCGGATTGCGTCCAGCATGGATCTCTCGCTCATTTTATTGGAAAAGGGCGGATCGTCTGGAGGCACTCCGTCGGTGGAGAAAGCGCTGGAATATCCGTATTCGCGGTACGACCGAATCCGGATTGAGGAGAACCGCAAGCGGATGGTCGTCGGTTCCCCGCAGCAGGTGAAGCGCAGGATTGAAGAGCTGTGCGAGGAATACAATGCCGATGAGGTGATGATCGCCAGCATTACCCATCGTTTTGAGGATAAGCTGCAGTCCTTCCGGCTGATCGCCGAAGCGTTCGGACTTCCGGCGGACGCCGCCGGACGATAAAGGAACGAACAGGCGAAATTAGAATAACGTTTAGAGGCTTATTTTCATAGGAGACGGAACGCGTTTAGCGCTCTTCTTGCGGTATCAAGAAAGCCAAGTTTTCGAAGCTTATACCTTCTTATATCTAGAAAAAAAGACGGCCCCCTGGATGTTACTCGTCCGGGGCGCCGTCTTTTGGCTTCGTGTAAGTGAAGCCGGGGTGCTTGACTACAGGCGATTTTTCCTTGCGCAGCGCATCCAGCAGATCGGACCCGACGTTCAGGTTTTCCGCCACCAGCTCCCGCGGCGTCAAGGCCATCCACTGGTTCAATGACACATCCGCGAACCGGTCGCTTTTGAACATTTCCAAAAACCAGAGGCTGTCTGTTCCGGTATTCTGGATATAGTGTCCGAAGGCGAACGGCACATAGCCGACGTCGCCCGCGCGAACGTTGAACGTACGGGCCTTGCCGCCACCGGCGAATACGGTCATTCTGCCTTGGCCGGTAAGGTAATACTGCCATTCGTCTTGATTCGGATGCCAGTGCATCTCCCTCATTCCGCCGGGTTTGATTTCCACCAGTGCTGCCGCTACGGTGCGCGAGACCGGGAAATTGGACGAATCTACGATCCGCACGCTGCCGCCGGATGTGATGATCGGAGGCTGCGCAAGCAGGCGGTGCGTAAAGGTTTGGGGCACCTCCCCGTAGGGCGAGGTTACCTTTTGGCTGTCCAGCGTACCGGGAACGGGTTCCTGCTCGATGTACACCTGACTGGAAGGGATGCTTGCAAACGCGCTTTCCGGAACGCCGAAATTGGCTGAGAGCACCTCCTTGGGCGTGTGGGCGAACCAGTCGGAGATGCTGAGGGTATTCAGGTCGGAGAAATGTCCGTCGTCAAAAACAAGCAAAAACTCGCAGCCTTCCTCCAGCCCTTGGATGGAATGGGGGATGCCTGGCGGGAAATACCAGAGATCTCCGGGACCCACATCGGCAATGAAATTGCGCCCGTTTTGGTCCACCGCCGTAATGCGTGCCCTGCCGAGCAGCATAAAGGACCATTCGGCCTGCTGGTGCCAGTGGAGCTCACGCAGGCCGCCAGGAGTGAGCCGCATGTTGACGCCGGACAGCGTGGTGGCGATGGGCAGCTCGCGAACGGTCACTTCCCTGGACCATCCGCCTTCATTAAGCTGCATGTGCGTATCGGAGAAGGAAAATTTTAAATTGGGTATCAGCCCGTTATCGGTCTTCGGCGGAACGAGCATATCGGGATTCTCCATGTCCCGAAGCACGTCGCGAGGGCCCTCGTCGGTCGCCCCTTCGCGGCCGCGGATCGGCTGGGGAATCCGCCTGCCCGACTCCGGCCGATTGGATGAATGATTCATGCGTATGGCCCCTTTTCAGCAGTAATCTCGCTTTTAGTTACAGGAAAGTATATGAACAGCCGCATGTCCGATATGTAGCTGTTCTTCGCTCTTATTGATTCGCTTGGGGCCGGACTTGCATCACGGCCGCTTTGGAGTATCATGGAAAGTGGATCGTAAAATCACAGCCGGGTCGGTAGTCCGCGGCGCATGTACGGAGGCAGAGGGCGATTCGCCAGCACAGCCTCCCGGATCACATGTCAGTAACCTTCCCCCCTCGGGATGTCCCTCGGTCCGATTTATACAGAGGGGGAATACTGGTGAAACTCACGGTATTTTTTGAAGATCCTTATTGGGTCGGTGTCGTCGAAGCGCAGGGAGCAGACGGGCTTAAGGCGGGTCGTCACGTCTTTGGTTCCGAGCCGTCTTTGCAGGAAGTGTGGGAATATGTTATGAACGATCTTCCCGCGCTGGTGGAGCGTTTATCCTGCAGCGTCCCGGCCGCGCGGCTGCCTGTGAAGTCGGTCAATCCCAAGCGGCTTGCCCGGCAGGCGGCGAAGGAGTCCCGCTCCCGCGGCGTCAGCACCCAGAGCCAGGAGGCGCTTCGCCTGGAGCTGGAGAAGTCAAAGAAGCAGCGCGCCTGCCGAAGCAGGGAACAGCGGGAAGCCCTGGCCGCTTACAAGCGGGAGATCGCCGTAAGGAAGGCCAAGGCCAAGCATCGGGGTAAATAGCAGCAGAATGCCAATTCTATATGAAGGATAGAAAGGGGTAATCACATGTCCGTGTACCAATTCACAGCAGCCAAGACCTCTGGTCAAGAGGTGTCTCTTCAGGATTATGAAGGTAAAGTGCTGGTCATCGCCAATACGGCAAGCCAATGCGGATTAACGCCGCAGTATGGCGACCTGCAGAAGCTGTATGACCAGTTCAAGGCGCAGGGGCTCGAAATCCTTGGATTTCCCTGCAACCAGTTCGGAGGACAGGAGCCGGGTACCAGTGAAGAAGCCGCATCGTTCTGTCAGCTGAATTATGGGGTTCAATTCCCGGTATTCGCCAAAGTGGAAGTGAATGGGGAAGGGGCTCATCCGCTCTTTCAATATTTGAAACAGCAGCAGCCGGGGCCGGCCGAAGACGGCGAGATTCAATGGAACTTTACGAAGTTTCTGGTGAACCGGCAGGGAGAAGTGGTTGCCCGCTTTGAGCCGAAGGAGTCGCCTGAGGCCATGACGGAAGCCATTCGCGGTTTGTTGTAAAATGCCGTGAAGCATCCTGGAAGGGATACAAACCGATAATATCTTGAACAAAAGGTCTGTCCCAAAAACGGGACAGACCTTTTTGATAATATCAGAATGTATAAACTCCAGAGCCTTTGCTTCCTGATATTGCAAGAAAAACTTCCTTTAAACGCGGTCTGTCTTCTTAGAAGGTACGTCGATAGGTCGTTTTTTTTATAATATCAGAACGTATAAACTCCAGAGCCA
>NZ_PCZT01000024.1:0-4373 GCF_002968895.1 Paenibacillus sp. AR247
CACCGTCTGGGACAGCTTCTTGAAGAAGCCGTTTCGGACTTCGTTGAAGGCCAGCGCCAGAATGATCGGGATCGGAAAACCAACGACCAGCGAGTACAAGCTGATGCTCAGCGTGTTCCAGAGCAGATCCCAGAAGTAGTAGGAATGAAAGAAGCGGACGAAGTGGTCGAAGCCGACCCACGGGCTTCCCGTAATTCCTTTTGTCGGAATGAAGTTTTTGAACGCGATCTGGATGCCGTACATCGGCCCGTAACAGAAAATAAGAAAGTAGAAAAAGGCCGGCGCAATAAACAGGTACAGCTCCCAGTTCAGAATGATGCGCTTCCACAAGCTTTTGTGGGTTTTCTTTCTCGGCATCACAGCCGGCGGGCCTGCGATGGCAGCTTTTGTCTCATGCATCGTATCACTCCTTCTCTGGTAGGTTCTTTGTTGCCTTTATCTCTCCGTGATGACGGATGTTAAAGCCCGAAAAAGGCGGGTGAATAAGGTTTGTGATCTAAACGTATTCGATCGGTAAAACCTTCGTAAATATGTCATTTTCCACATGAACCTGAAATTCAGGGCAAAACCCGTACGAACAAGAAGAAAATCGACCGGTTTTGGCCAGAGGAATATGTTGTTTTTGCAGCGAATTCGGGTGAATCGAGCAACACTTGACATAATAATGATAACTTAAGTTACATAATTGTGTTCGGTATATTACCTGAACAAGGAAGAGTTTTGGTTAAACTTCCTCTTGTGAGCCCTGTGACGATGTACCCTGCCAGCTGTCTCACGTTGCTTCTCCCTTTTACTAAGGGAACAAAAATTTCGGCTGACCCGCATCTAGGAGATAGCCCATCCTCATTAGGGCAGTTAAACAAACCAGGCAAACAGCTTAGCGTCCTCGTTTCGAACAGGATCCTGAGAGTTCTTTCGATCAGTTCCGATGGTTTCGTACAATAAAGAAGCATCCCTCTTCCATGAAACCTTCTCCTTAAATGAAAACATTCTTCTTCGGTGAAGCTTCCATCCTCAACGCATCTATCGGCGGGCCGATCCACCACCAAATGTCCCTGTTTCTCGGCCACGGTTTTTGATCGTTAGTTAAGCCTGCCCGTTCCCCCGCATCTCGCTTCAACGGCGGGTGATAACGCTTACACTAAACATATCGGAGCCCCCGCCATGCGTAAATATGTCGTTTTCGCTCCCCCATCAAATCGGCTTGAAATCTGGCTCCGGTGGTTACATTCACTTGTGATTCAGGAGCCGAATATGTCATTTTTGATGATTTGGATAGCCTTTAAGGTGTATATATCAAAAATGACAATTCCCGCACGAGCCCTTATGCGGCGCGGTTTTGCAGCAGGTCAAAAATAACATGTATGCGTTTACATCAATTTTGCCGTCACAACCGGCTGACAATGGCGTTCGGTCATTCCACTTCCACCTTTTGGATGCTGCAGCCCGATGATCATCATCGCCGGACGCACTTCGGTCAAGACGTGTGGCCACATCAGTCATCCTTAATACTCCTTCGAAAGTATTTGCGCACACCAAAAAGCCGCCTCATCAGTTTCAATCTGATAAGGCGGCTCTCAACGCTGCCGCGGGATTCAATCAATAATCGAACCACTCGTGCTTCTGTCCGTCCTTGTCGGTTAACTCCACACGAATGGCCTTAACCTGAAGGATCATATAATCCGGATCATCCGGGCCGGAGAAGTCCGCGCTGAACTCGTCCCGCCAAATCTGCTGGCGGAGAGCTTCCTCCGTGTTCACGGTTAATTTTCCGTCAATTTCCACCGTTTCCCGGGAGTCGTTCTCCCCATGCCCTACCAGCAACGACACCGGCGTCTTGCCTTCCAGATCCCAGGTTTGGCTTTTCCGGTCTGCGACAAGATAGATGCTCAGTCCTTTGTTGTACTTCGGCATCCGGCGCAGCCGCGGCTTCTGATTCTCCACCGTCGCAACGGCGGCGTATTCGTGGTGATCCAAAATTTTGGCAACCTCATGCTCCATGGCGAATTTGGCTTCCATTAATAATCACACCCTTTCTCTTCTGACATCATCGACGAAGGGGCGAGAGCCCCTCTTTTTATTGGAAAATCGTTGAAATCAGCCAAGGTAGGATTCAAGCATCCATACATGCTTATCCAAGTCCGCCTGCATCGCAATTAGCATATCCGCGGTTGGGTGGTCGCCGGCGCTTTCCGCCATGTTGATGGTGTCATGCAGTTCCTTGCTTACCGCCGAGAAGTCATGGATGAGCGATTGCACCATGCCGCGCGCGTCCTCTTTTCCTGTAGCTTCCGCAATTGTGGCGATTTCCAGGTATTCTTTCAATGTAGCGGACGGTCTGCCCTTGATCGCCAGGAGGCGTTCGGCGATTTCGTCCGTTTTTTGCGTAACGTCGTTGTACAGTTCCTCGAATTTCGCATGCAGCGTAAAGAACTGTTCCCCTTTTACATACCAGTGATAGTTATGAATTTTCACGTAAAGGATGCTGAAGTTCGCCACCTGCTGGTTCAATGCCTGTTCCAATGTTAATGTCGTTGTGTTTGTCATCATTTATCCCATCCTTTTTATCAGTCAGTGAAGGCCTTCGGCAAGCCTTTCGGTTCGTAAGCTTTCGTCTGTAACTGAATTGTACACAATTTAGTTACAGTAAATCAATATGCCATTTCTATCATTTTCATCCCAACCAGGCATGGGTACGATTTCACCCCCCTTCTACTGCTGCCCTTCGATTATGATACCGTTGGACAATATGTACCCATAGGCACAGCAGCGGAAGATAGACGTACAACAGGACCATTCCGGCCCAGGTTACCACGGAATCCAGCTTGTCGATCGTCTTGGGTCCTTGTAATACGTCGATAATGACAAACGACATCCCGCATGTGAACCATACCAGCGGCTTGGATCTCAGTGGGGTGATCTGTCTCAAAATTCTGGTTCCTGCCCACATGGCCACACATACCGGCGGCAGAATCACGACAAACCAATTGAACACGTACACGTAATCGAACCGGTCGATGAACGGAAGGCGGGCCACTTTTGACAAGATCAGCGTCGGCCAGATCGTATGCTCCAGCTGCTGAACGTTAAAGAACGCCAATGTGACTATAGCGATGATCAAGTAGAGTACCGTGGAATGGGCCACGGCAAGATGAGCCCACTTCCGGGACTTTTCTTGATGCTTGATAAAGGGATACAGCAGAAGCAGAAACTCCACTCCATAAAATAAATTGAGCGAATGGAACGCCGACTGGGCATATTCACGCGGTGTATGATTCAACAGCGGCAGGAGATTCGTCCAATGGGCATACTTCAGCGGAAAATAAATCGATACCAGGAGCAGGGTGGGAATGACGACACAGAAAAAGCAGATTCCGGTGATCACCCGCAGCCCCCCGGTCACGATATACACGGCGGTCAGCAAAATGAGCAGGCATACGGACCAGAGCGGCGTCGTGGGAAACGCCCAAATATGGATGACCTCCATGTAAGACCGGATTTGATAGACGATAAACAGCAGCATATAACCGTAGAGCAGGAGATTCATCGCACCTCCCAGCCATTTGCCGAACAACTGCCGATGCAGGTGGAGGATATCGCCTCCGTCCGCGTGCTTCATAATTGCATAAATGATCCACACGACCGCGTGCAGGCTGAGACCGACGAGCAGTAAGGATAACCAGGAGTCCTGCTGCGCCCCCTTAATGTTCCGGCTTTGAAAGTTCAGCATGGCAATGCCTGTCTGCGTTCCGTGGATCATAAACCACATCAGATAGGGGGATACGGTTAAGCTTTCTTTGATCTGTCTGGGCAACTTCGATCACCTGTCCTTGTCATTCTCCGATTCCCGATTTGGTCAGTTGAAGATTGATAGCGAAATCGAACGCCGTTTTCGGATATATCCTTTCGTAAAACTCCTTCTCGTCCCAGTCCCGGGAATATGCTCTGACCAAATCCCCTACGCCAAGCGGATCCACACCGCTGTCCCTCAGTTTGGCGAGCAGCGACATCAGGTGTTCCCGTATTTGCTTTTCCAGCTGGCGGTCTACCTCACGGTCATTGGAGTCCTTTCGCAAGTCCATCCATCTCGGATATTCCTTTACCATCCCGCTAATGGCGAGCTGGACCTGGATATGCAAGCCATCTGTTCTCATGACCACATGCTTGGATTCCCTTCCATAGCTCACCGAAAAAAGGGCCGTTCCTTCCTGCCCGTGCTTTTTCAGGGTAAACGGAATTTCCCCGCGCATGGAATATCCCTGAAGAAGCTTATAATAGAACATTTCCTCCGGATTCAAGGTGAGTTTTAACCGGTCCCCCTTGAAAATGCCATAGCCCGATACCTGCAATCTGCCCGCAGCGTTTAACCGGAT
>NZ_PCZT01000024.1:4473-15156 GCF_002968895.1 Paenibacillus sp. AR247
GGCCATGGTAATCAAACAACATCGTCGAGAGGTTGGATCTCGGAATATTCCCCGATTTCATATTCTGCTCAATGAGATGGTACGGCAGCTCACGGCTGCCCTGCTCGGCTATGACCTTGGCAAGGGATGTGACCGGCTCCTCCGATACGGCCACCGTCAAATAATTGCTGATCAGCGGGTTGCGGCAGATCGAATTAATGAAATACGAAAGGCCGCTCTCCGCGAGCTCCCGGCTGAACAGGAGCAGCCGCAGCTTCTCGATTTTGACCGGCTGGGCCGACTGGCCGTTCATTTCGTTCAGGACGAGCTGGGTCTGCCCCGCCCGCCCCTGCAGCGTGCCTACCTTCCCCCTCTGTGTAAAATCGCTGTAGAGAGCGGTCCCGATATAACCTGGGCGGCCGTCGTCAAATCCGAGCACCGTGACGATACGGATATTATCGACCATTCGGTCATTGCCGCATCCGGCGAGCACCAAGAAGATACCGACAGCTCCCAGCCATCTCGCGAGGCTACTCATGCTCAATATCCTCCTTGTCTTCACTCGGGGTATACCGCTTGGAATCCAGAGGCCTTAGGTAAATGTTCCGGTTGGTGATATAGCGGTACGATCGCCGAACGAAGCTGTCGCCGAAATTGCCTGTCCGCAGCGGGAACAGCGGCAGCAAGTACGGGGTTCCGAGGGATTTGAGCCGCAGCAGGTGCCCAAGCAGCAAAAAGAACCCGGCCACTATCCCCATCCCGCCCCATAGGCCGGCCAGCAGGATCAGCGGGAAACGCAGGAGGCGGATGGTGTTGGCCATTTTAAATATCGGGGTCGTAAACGAGGCAAGCGCCGACAACGCAACAATGATCAGCAGGATACTGCTCGCCAAGGCGGCTTCCACCGTGGCTTGGCCGATGACGATCCCGCCTACGATGCCGAGCGTCTGGCCGATTTTGGTCGGGAGCCGGGCTCCAGCTTCCCGCAGCAGCTCGATCGTCACTTCCAGAAAGAGCGCCTCCAGCACAGGGGGAAGCGGGACATGGGTTCGGGACATGATCAACGGCTCCAGTATATTTTCCGGAATAACCTCGAAATGATACGTTAATACGGCGACATAGACAGGCGTGACAAAAATGGAGAAGATGACGCTCAGAATGCGGACGATGCGAAAGAAAGACCCGATAATCCAGGGCAAATAATAGTCCTCCGGCGATACGAAAAAGTCCAAAAACGTGGAAGGGCCCGTAAAGACATAGGGTGATCCGTCCGCAAACACCGCGACCTGTCCGGAAGTAATGGCGTAAGCCACCCGGTCTACCCTTTCCGTCGACAGATAAAGCGGGAACGGGGAGTTGGTATGATCGGATATAATCTGATCGAGAATCGATGTGTCGAATACGACCTCGAAGTCGATCTTGCCGAGCCGCTGTTTCATCGTTTCGATATGCTGCGGATTCGTCACCCCGTCAAGATAAGCGATCATGACCTTCGTATTGGACAGGCTGCCGACCGAAACCTCCTCGATCACCAGCCTCGTTACGGCGATTTGCTGTCTCAGCAAATGGACGTTGACATGAATATTTTCCACAAAGCCGATTTTGGGTCCCACGACGCTGAATTCATTTTCGGTCTCGTTGCTTTGGCGGTGTCCCTGTTCGGTTTGGTTGATATTAACGATCAAAAAAGCCGGCTCTTCCGACGTGATCTGGAGGATCACATACCCTTTGACCAGCTTGGACTCGACTTCCGACGTATCCTCGGTGATTTGCGCTTCATCGAACGGGACTCGGTTCTGAATGTCCGCCAGCCGATGAATGTCATCATCATGCTGCTGGATTTCAGCGATAAGATAACGGTTGATTTTCTCCGCATCCACAAGAGAAGAATAGTAGCTAATCCGGATCCGGTCGTCCTTCGCAAAGGGTGAAAACTGCCGAAAATCGCTGGACTTGGCGGCTTGCTCCAATATTTCACGGAGGGTCTTGGGTGCATCAGGCTTCATGACGATTTCCTTTCCTGTGAGAAAATGAGCATAGATCCCATTATGTTCGGCGCCCGGTCAAAACATACCTGAAGTCAAGGGTGCAGCATATGGAACAAAACAAAAAGAACCCCCAAGGAAAGCCGGCAGTCCGTATCGGCTCGTTTGGGGGTCCATCGATTTAGCTCAGCGCATTTTTCATAAACCTAAAAATATCTTCTTCGCTCATTTCATTCCTCCGGAACCCTCGGCTTATTCACGTCATCCGGAATCCGCTCATCAAAAACGTCCTGCCCCGGGAAATCCCGGACATGGCCTTCGTGCAGCTCATGATTCTCGTAGTCGAATCGACCCGAGCTGCGCTGGTCCACCCGCCACGGCGTGCTTTTTCCCAGCTGCTCGGCGTTGACCGGCGACCCATAGGGCCCGTCCGGAAACTCCTCGAAGGCCAGATCGTTGCGCTGCGACTCCACGGTCGACAGGTCTGTCGAAAGGGCCCGCTTCTCATCCTTCATTTCTTGACTCATGGGCGATTCCTCCCTGCGTTTTCGGCTCCATGCTGCGTGGCATACTTGGACCCGATCATTCTCCTTATTATGGATGGAATAGAGCAAAGTATTCTGGTGGAAATCGTTGACAAACAAAAAGAAGCGAATTACTAAAAAATAAAAATACATTTTGTTTTTTAGGAGGTTTTAAGGTGCCTCAATTCTCTCCAGCTGAAAAAGAACAACTTCGTCAGGATTTAATCGATTCCGGTAAAAGGTTGTTTGCGGCACAGGGTCTTAGAAAGACCTCACTGAAACAGTTAGCCGCCGCAACCGGGATCGCCACAAGCACCTTTTACGCTTTTTACGACAGCAAGGAAGCCATTTACTTGGATCTATTGGAGTTGAAATCGTCCAGGATGGAGGAAAGAGTGTGGGCCGCTGTAGAGAAACAGTCCTCTCGGGCAAATCAAAAATGCTGACCATAACCCTCAGCTGCCCCACCGTCGCCCACGCCCCTCCTCTAAAAAAATATTTCAAAAATTTCCTCCAGGTATATTGTTTTCTGCAAATCCGCGTGTTAATATAGCGACAAATGAACAAATTGTGAACATAAACGAGCATATATTACGCAAATAATACTCATTTATGTTTGATTTGGGCATTGAATGTTCATTTTCGCTTGAGTTAAGGGGGAATGATGAATCGACAGTGTGTGGCATATCAGCAATATGGATTTGACGCTCCGGCTGCTGTTATCGGTCGCCATGGGCGGATTGATCGGCATGGAACGCGAATGGAACAATCACGCCGCGGGCTTTCGGACCCATATCCTGGTCTGTCTCGGCTCGGCGTCCATCATGATCCTGTCTATGTACGGCTTTGAAGCCTTCGTGGACGAAACGAACGTCCGCCTGGATCCGGCGCGGCTCGCTGCGCAGGTGATCAGCGGGATCGGCTTTCTCGGCGCGGGAGCCATTCTCCGCTCGGGACAGACGGTATCCGGACTGACGACCGCCGCTTCGGTATGGGTCGTGGCCGCGATCGGACTGTCGATCGGCGCCGGATTTCTCTACTCGGCCCTTCTGACGACCGGTCTTGCTTTTATCAGCCTGTTTGCCCTGAACAAATGGGAAAAGCTCATCATGCACCGCAAGAGGAACTTCGACTTCCTCATCCGGGTGCCCGACAAGCCGGGCATGCTTGTGACGGTCGCCAGCGAGCTGGATGTGCTTGGCATCAAGATCAACAATATCGAAATCCGCACGCCCGACGGGCTGGCGGATGCCATGGTCGAACTGAAATTCCATATCCGCTCCCCAAATCCGATGCAGGTGGTTGCCGCCATGGACAAAATATCTTCCCTGCCCGACGTGCTTGGCATTGAATCGTCGGGAATCTCCTCAGAATTCGCACAAAAATTTTCCGCAAACAACAAGTATTCCAATTTCAAGATGTAATCGAACTGACGGCAAGCCTGACAAATGAGCAAAAATGAACAAATGTAAGCAATCGTATATGCGATTTGGCGGAAAGGATGGTTATATTGCTGGCAGCTGAACGAAAAATGAGAATCGTCGAATTTGTCAGACAGCATCGGTCGGCTTCTGTCGGCACGTTAGCCAAGGAATTCGGCGTTCATGAAGCGACGATCCGGCGCGACCTGGCCGAGGTCGAGCAGGAAGGGCTTCTGAAACGGACGCACGGCGGCGTTATTGTGGAGCAGCTTACGCATCACGAGCCTTCATTCAACGAAAGATCGGGCATCCAGCTCGATCAGAAGGAACGCATCGGCCAGAAGGCGGCAAGCTTGGTGGAAGACGGGGATCACATCATTTTGGACTCCGGCACGACCACGCTGCACATCGCCCGCAACCTGGTTCACCGCTCCAACATCACCGTCATTACCAACGACATGAACGTGGCGGCCGAGCTTCGGGACGCTCCCGGCGTCAAAGTGACGGTCACCGGCGGGGAACTGTATCCGTCCAGCTTCATGCTGAACGGCATGTTTACGGATTACGTGCTGCGTTCGGTACACGTATCCAAAGCTTTTATCGCGACCACTGCGATCCATCCCAAATACGGCCTTACGCTTCCGGAAGCCCAGCTGGTTGTCGCCAAACAAGGCATGATCGCAGCCGCTCAAGAAGTCATCGTCGTCGCCGACGAAACGAAGATCGGCAAAATTTCGCTGTATAATGTCGCTCCGAATAGCTCGATCCATACCCTGATCACGGGCAACGAGGTTGCGGATTACGACATTAAGCAGTTTCAGGACGCCGGCATTCAAATTTTAACCGTATGACAAGACTCGGCTCCCTTAGCGGGAGCTGACGGTGGCCTAACGCCCCGGATGAATGAAAAGAAACCTCAGATCTTAAAAAACCAAATAACGCTCACATGGAGGTGTTCCCTGATTTGAGTACGATTACGCAAACGGTGGACTCCCGGTCGCTCCGGCTCACCCACCCCCACCATGTCGAAGAAATGACGATGGATCGGACCGTCACGGAAGGATTCGTCGTCATTGAACCCACTTTGGCCAGCATCTGTCATGCCGACCTGCGATATTTCGGAGGCCTTCGGAAACCCGAAGTCCTTGCCCGCAAGCTGCCGATGGCCCTGCTTCATGAGGGCATCGGGAAAGTCGTCGGCAGTTCCTCCAAGCTTCAAGCGGGACAGCGGGTCGCCATCGTGCCGAACCTGCCGGGCTATCTGCTGAACGGCGTCAAGCACGACGAGTGCTGTCCGGCCTGCAAGGGAGACATTCCGGAGAATTACTGCTACAACGGCAAGTTTCTCGGAAGTACGATCGACGGTATCGCGCAGAGCCGGCTCGTCATTCCGGAGGCATGCGCCATTGCGATCCCGGATTCGATCCCGGATGACATTGCCGTGCTGGCAGAGCTGTGCAGCGTATCCTACCGGGCGATCCGCCCCGTGGCCGATCTGCTGGACAGCGCACAGGTCGCCGTTTTCGGAGACGGCCCGGTCGGCTTCCTGACCGCCGCCATGCTCCATTACGCCTTTGGCGTCAGCACGGAGCGCCTGACGGTATTCGGCGCCATTCAGGAGAAGCTGGAGCATTTCACGTTTGCCCGGACCGAAATGGTGCAGGAATACGATTTTCAAGGCGGCTGGAAGGTTGACGTCGTGCTGGAATGCACAGGCGGAAGATTTAGTGAAAGCGCCATCAATCAAGGGATCGACTTACTTCTGCCTGGAGGCCATCTGATCGCCATGGGCGTCAGCGAGGATCTGGTTCCTATCAATACGCGGGATGTGCTGGAGAAAGGCATTACGATCCACGGCAGCAGCCGGAGCTCGCACAGCGATTTTCGGAAGGTGCTTGAAGTGATGCAGCAGGAGGAATGTCAGGAGACGCTCCGGCAGTTGGTGCCGGATGACTATATCCCGGTGAGCAAGGCAGAAGACTTTGCGGGCGCAATGGAATCTGCCCTGGCTCACAGAGACTGGAAAAAGATGTACCTCGATTTTCGCTGGTGAGAGAGCGAAAATCTTGTTCAATAGTGTACCACACAAGCGGGTTGAAGTAAAAACGGCTGGAGGATGCCCAGGCATTCCTCCCTCCGTTCTTCATCATATGAAAGCGCTTGCCGTGGACGATGAACCCAAACAACACATAGCAACCGCTGGTGAAGGAGGAATCCGTGTGGCATCCATTGAGTTGGTCGATGTATCCCAATCGTTTGACAAAAACACCATCATCCCCCGTCTGAACCTGAAGATCGAAGACGGCAAATTCACCGTCCTGGTCGGTCCTTCGGGCTGCGGCAAGACCACCCTGCTCCGCATGATCGCCGGGCTCGACCGTCAGACTTCGGGGTCGGTTCTGATCGGCGGCAGCGACGTATCCGCCATTGCCCCGGGTCAAAGGGGCGTCGCGATGGTGTTTCAGAACTACGCCATTTATCCGACGATGTCCGTACGCGAGAATATCGAATTCGGCCTGAAAAACAACAAAGTACCCAAGGAGGAACGGACACGGCTCGTGGAAAGCATCAGCGAGACGGTTGGACTCCGCCCGTACCTCGACCGCAAGCCCTCCACCCTTTCGGGCGGCCAGCGGCAGCGGGTGGCGCTCGCGCGGGCGATGGTCAAGAAACCATCGGTGTTCCTGATGGACGAGCCCCTGTCCAACTTAGACGCCAAGCTTCGGGTACAGATGCGCGTCGAGCTCATCGAGCTGCACAAGAAGCTCGGATCCACCTTCGTCTACGTCACGCACGATCAGGTCGAAGCGATGTCCATGGCCGATACCATCGTGCTGATGAACCAGGGGGAGATTCAGCAGGAGGCTTCGCCGGCTGAAATTTACCGCGAACCGGATAATCTGTTTGCCGCGCAGTTTATCGGGGTGCCTCCGATGAACGTCGGCGACATGGGGCAGGACGGAGTCCGTTTTGGCTTTCGTCCGGAGCACGGGCTGCTGTCCACCGAGCCGGCGGATGCCCATTTTACGGCCAAAGGCGTCATCTCCACCCGGGAAATGCTTGGCTCAGAGACCATCTACCAGGTCCGTACCCGGGACCATTCCTTTATGATCAAATGCACCGAAGACCTGTTCAGCGTGGACCAGGACATCTATCTCTCCGTGGACGAATCCAAGCTTTTTCTCTTCGGAGCGGATGAAAAGCGGATTTACCGCGATGACCGACGGCATAACACCTACCTTCATGCGCTAAGGGGACGTTTCAAATGAACCGGCGCAGAGTATGGGAGACGACCAGGCCGTACGCGCTCATTTTGCCGGCGATGATCGCCTTGTTCCTGTTCGTGGTCTACCCGGTCTTTTACCTCATTAAATTAAGCCTGTATAAATACAACCTGCTCAATAAGGACAAAAGCAAGTTCATCGGTCTTGACAACTACCGGGAAATCTTCACCCGGGACGATTTCTATCACGCCCTGGCCAACACCGCCGTCTACACGGTGGGCGTCGTGCTCTGCACCATGCTGCTCTCGCTCGGCGTGGCCGTATGGCTGCGGAAGCGGTCGCGGTTCAACGCCATTCTGCAGGCCGGCCTGTTTACGCCGCATATCATTTCGATCGTCTCCATCGCGCTCGTCTGGATGTGGCTGATGGAGCCGGGGCACGGTCTGCTCAATTATGTGCTAAAGGCCTTCGGACTTCCGGGATCGCCCTGGCTGCAGAGCTCCAGCACTTCCATGATCTCCGTGATCCTGGTCTCGGTGTGGCACAGTATCGGCTATTACGCCCTCATTATGGTGGCGGCGCTGCAGAGCATTCCCCCGACCATCTACGAAGCCGCTGCGCTGGACAATGCCAGCAGGTTCAAGGTGTTCTGGAAAATTACGCTGCCGCTGATCTCGCCGCAGTTGTTTTTCATCCTCGTCATCATGACGATCGGTTCCTTCAAGGTGTTCGATACGGTCAAAATCATGACCGGGGGCGGCCCCAACGGCTCAACGACGACGCTCGTGTACTATATCTACGAGTTCAGAACGACCAGCATCGGCTTCGCTTCGGCCACCGGCGTCGTGCTGATGGCGATCATCGCGGTGCTGACCTTTGTTTACTTCAAAGTCCTTGCCCAGCGGATTCACTACCAATGAGCCGCACCATGGGCAGACAACAACCTGAGGGGGTGCTTTTCCCGTGCTGATCCAGGAAAAGAAACAAGTCGGCGGGAAGCTGCGTTACCGGATCCGGGACCATGCGTCCCTCCGGCTTCTGAAACGGCTTCTGGGCTTCGTGGCCAAGCTCGCCGTGCTGATCGTGTTTATTTTCCCGTTCCTGTGGATGATATCCACTTCGCTGCAAACCTTTGAGGAGACGCTGGCCTTTCCGCCGACGTGGATTCCCGCTGCGCCGCAGTGGCATAATTTTGCCGAGGCCATGAGGTCGGCTCCCTTCGTGACCTATGCGAAAAACTCGGTCATCATCACCGTCTCCGTCATCGTGCTGCAAATGATCGTGATGATCCCGGCGGCGTACGCATTTGCCAAATACCGCTTTTGGGGCCGGAATCTGCTGTTCGGCATCGTGCTGCTCGCCTTCATGATTCCAGGGCAGGTGACATTCATTCCCGTCTACCTGATGATGGCGGATTGGGGCATCAACAACACCCTTCTGCCTCAGATCATTCCGTTCATGGCCAATGCCTTCGGAATTTTCCTGCTCCGCCAGTATTTTATGCAAATCCCGCAGGAGATCATTGAGTCCGCCCGGCTGGACAATGCCAGCGAGTTCAAAATCATGCAGAAGATCATGATCCCCATGGCCATTCCCGCCTTGGCCACCGTCGCCTTGTTCAGCTTTGTGAGCCATTGGAACGACTACTTCTGGCCGCTCGTCGTCACCGACTCGACCGCCGTCCGGCCGCTGACGATCGGGATCGCCATGCTCCGGGAATCCGAGGGCGTATCCAACTGGCATATCATCATGGCGGGCAACGTTGTGCTTGTCCTGCCGATCCTGATCGTGTATTTGTTTGCTTCCAAGCAGATCGTCAAGGCTTTTGTATACTCCGGTATTAAATAAGCTGTCGCTATGACTATTTAAATCACCTGAAAATGGAGGAGTTTCTGTGAAGAACAAGTTTCCATTCATCGCGCTGACACTGGCGCTGATCATGACTTTATTGGCAGGATGCAGCGGAGGCGGAAGCGGGTCCGAAGGCGAAACGGCAGGCACGGACAGCAAGACCGCTTCGGGAGAGGCATCCAGCAATGCCGGTAATTCCGGCTCCGGCAAAGAGACCATCCAGTTCTGGCACTCGATCGGCGGCAAGAACGGGGAGTTTCTGGACGCCATGATCAAGCGGTTCAACAGCTCCCAGGACAAAATCGAGGTCGTCGGAACGTTCCAGGGCAGCTACCAGGAAACGGTAACCAAGCTGCAGCAGGCCGTTGCGGCCAAGACCGCGCCGGACGTGACGATGCTTGAGCGTTCCAACGTGCAGCTGTTCGCGGACGCGGAAGTTCTGGAAGACCTGGCCCCCTACATGGAAAAGTCCGGCCTCAGCAAGGACGATTTTGAGGAGGGGCTGATGGGGCATTCCTATTTTAACGATAAGCTGGTCTCCCTTCCGTTTAACCGTTCCACGCCAGTGATGCACATCAACAAGTCGATGCTGGACGAAAAAGGCTTGTCCATCCCGACAACCTGGGACGAATTGAAAAAAACAGCCGAAGCGCTGGTCGTCAAGGAAAACGGCGAGGTGAAACGCTACGGGCTGACGATGCCGTACGATACCTGGTATCCAATCGCCATGATTACGCAGGCCGGGGGCAAGTTCTTCAACGATGAAGGCACGTCCGTCGGTTATACGACCGAAGCGTCCAAGACATTCAAGTATCTGAAGGAGCTGCAAAATGCCGGCGCCCTCTACTATCCGCCAAGCCAGGACTCCGGCAACATTACAAACCAGATGTTTACGAGCGGCAAGGTAGGGATTCTTTTCCAATCGACCGGTTCGATCTCCGGCCTGACTCAAGGTGCGAAGTTCGATTACGTGACGGCATTTCTTCCGCAGGATAAGCAGTACGCTACTCCGACCGGGGGCGGCAACGTGGCTATGATGGCGGCCTCCAAGCATAAGGATGCGGCCTGGGAGTTCATGCATTGGCTGATGACCAGTCCGGAAGGCGCGCAGCAGTTCGTTATCGATACGGGCTACCTGCCTTTCACGAAGCAGATGGTCGAATCGGACGCCATCAAGCAGTTGTGGGAAAAGGAGCCAAACCGGAAGGTGGCTTTTGAGCAGCTCCAATATGCCGTTGATACCAATAAGAGCGTCCAATGGCCGCAGGTCGAGCAGGAGTTTAACAAGGCGATCCAAGCGATCATGTACGATAATAAGGACGTTGATGCCACGCTGAACAGCTACAAGGAAGAAGTGGACCGGATCTTGAAAAATTAACGTGATCCCATTCCCGCCAATAACAAGGAGGTACACTGTCTTATGCTAGAGCATTTGCAGCAGCTGCAGTCCATCGTGGTGTCCGGGCACCGCGGCTGGAAGTCCGCTTATCCGGAAAATACGCTTTTGTCGTTTCAACAGGCGCTGGATCTCGGCGTCGACATGCTGGAGCTGGACCTGCGCATGACCCGCGACGACGTCGTGGTGGTCATCCATGACGCCGCCGTCGACCGGACGACAGACGGATCGGGCCCGGTCGGCGATTATACGCTGGAGGAGCTGAAGCGGCTGGATGCCGGCGGCTGGTTCGGCAAAGTGTTC
>NZ_PCZT01000024.1:15256-19082 GCF_002968895.1 Paenibacillus sp. AR247
TAACTATGTGCCGGGACCCGAGGGGACGATTTCGAAAATGTGGGCGGTGGGACTCAGCATGAAGCTGCTGACGCCTGCCCGGGTTAAGGAATACGAGGATTTGGGCATCCTGCCGTGGTGCTACTGCCCGGATGACGATCAGCAGGTCTACTATGCGCTCGGCTGCGGTTCCCTGCTGATGACGGTGAACAACCCGCTCCCCGCCATGCGGATTCGGGAACAGATGGACCTCTCCCCCACAAGTTTCATGCCGCAGCCGTGAATGTCCAGTTTCATCCCAACCCTTGATTGGAGGATTGATGTCCATGGATCATTCGAAATTTAACAGCCGCTCAGCCGTGAAGGGATTGGCCCGCCGCACACTCATGAAATTAACGGCAGGCTTCCTGATTGCCGCCCTCCTGCCTCTCTCCGCTTCCGGCGCTCATGCGCAGCCGTCGCCGTTGAAGTCCAAAATGTTCGACCTG
This sequence comes from Paenibacillus sp. AR247, assembly GCF_002968895.1. NCBI lineage: Bacteria > Bacillati > Bacillota > Bacilli > Caryophanales > Paenibacillaceae > Paenibacillus > Paenibacillus sp. AR247. The sequence goes on from NZ_PCZT01000024.1 coordinate 15,724, forward strand.
TCGCAGGAGGCGAAGGAAGTGATCCGCGAGAAGCCGCTGCATAACGGGACCGTGCTTCAGTCCTTTGCCATCGATAATGCGAACGGGCGTATTTATACCGTTCAGCTCATGGCCGGCGGACAGCAGCTCCCCGGCGAATCCGCACCAGTGAGCGGAGCCGCCCGCTCCAGCAGCGGCGATCTGGCCCTGACCCAGCTGGATATGAACGGAAACGAGCTGGGGCACATGTTCCTGAAGGGATTTGGCCACGGTGTGCAGATCGGCGTGGAGGCGGACGGGTCGCAGGCCTACTTATGGACGGAGACCGACTCGGTGACGGAGTCGGGCAGCGGCTGGGGAACCCAGCTGACCCGGTTCGCCTTCCAGGACGGCGCCATCCTGACGCCGGAGTCGCCGGAGCTTGAGAAGTACCGGCTCATCCCTGGAGCCGACCGGACAACGGTCCATATCGATCAGGCGAACGGGCTGCTGACGATGCGTTACCGTCTGAACGGAGCCTTCCATTTTGGCGTATATGAGCTTGAGAAAGTTAAGCAGCACATCTATGAGCCGGTGGCGGACGTCCTCCAGCCTTCCCTCGGCACGTTCCAGGGCTTCGCCTCCTACGGCGGTTACCTGTATCTCCTGGAGGGCAGCGCCTACGGGTCGGCCGGCTCGGTCGAAGGCACCGGCAATACGTACATCACCGTCGTGAAGCTGAGCACCGGGGAGGTCGCGGACCGGCAGCTGATCCTTACCGCGCCGGAGCTGACTTACCGGGAGCCTGAGGGCATGTCGATCCGGATTCCGGACTTCAGGCATCCGCAGAAAGCCGAGCTGTGCTTCGGCTTTGCGTCCGCCTTTACGCCTAACCGGCTCGCCAGCATCTACGCCTTTGACCGGCTCCTGCCGGAGCAGGCGCTGCAGGATTAAAATTAAAATGAGGAAGGCGGCCGTGTATGGCCGCCTTCCTTTTTATATGAAGCCGTATTCTGGGGAGGTTCTAAGGACTATTCTTCAAAAGCTTATGCCCCTAGCAAATGTAAAGGAAATATTCATGTCTTTGATATTTTACGGCTTGAAGGAAATATCAACATACGTCGCGCTATCCTTGGCGGATGCATTCACAGTTGCCCCTAACACTTCAGAGACAAATCTGATGGGCACCATGACTCGGTTTTCAAAGTAAGGAATGCAACGAGCAAGAGGATCGCAATCACACAAATCGCCACAACCACTCGTTTAAAGGTCATTTTTATTCCCCATTTCTAATTAGGATCATTAACCATGGTCACGAAGGACAGCAGACTTCGCTCACTTTTTCGTTCATATTTAAAACCCCTGTTGCTAGAAAAAGTTTAATTTTCAGGATTTACCATTTTATATGTAACTACTACTATACTGAGAGCGTCTTGAAATTCAGTAGAATAGCCAGGTGGTTGCTCCCAGCCGTTGTTTGTCTGCTATTACCTGTGCCCTCCGTTACCTTAAGGCTTACCGTGTAGCGGTCCGCTTTTTGTGGTATACTTGAAATAGATCAAGCGTAAACTAAAAAAGCCACGATGCTGGTAACATCGTGACTTTTGACAAAGGCCGGCGGGCGACCACGGCGAGAATTTCATAATTCTATGAAAAACCACCGGATTCCAAGGCGTCCAACCTAATCCCGGTGGTTTTTCTTGTTAAGCCGCGCTTGCTTCCAGGCACTGACCAAAGTTTTCAGGCCAGTAATAATACCGACCAGCTTCAGCAGTCCGTCCAAAAGCTTTATGGCCAATTCAAGAATGGACACGGCGCCACCCCCTTTCGGGTTCGCTTCGCCGCGTCCTCCCACCGGTTACTTTGTCCTTTCGATTATACCACAATATACCATTTGCTAATTGCTAATTCTCTCACTTATCCGGACACCGGATCCTCTCATTTCACATTAAAAATGCCTCTCTCTTCCGATATAATCTGATTTAACAGCCCCAGCTTCCAAACCATATTCCCCGGCTCCCTGAACACTCCACCTATTTGTGCCGCTTACTGATCACAATCAGCCCTTTTGTTGATGGCGTTTCGAAGGGTAAAAACTATAATGTACACATAAGCTCCAAAAAAAGGAGGCAGCGATCATGCAACCTCAGGTATTGATTGTCGGCGCCGGTCCTACCGGCCTCGTTTTGGCTCTGGCCCTGGAGAAGCAGGGAATCCCTTTTCGGCTCATCGATCAACGGACTGGACCGGGAGAAGCCTCCAGAGCCATGGTCGTTCATGCCAGAACCCTGGAATTCTACCAGCAGTTCGGCATAGCGGATTCTACTCAGCCTGCCTCAGGACGAGCATGAAGTCCTTCTCATCGAGCACCTCGACTCCAAAGGAATCCATGTGGAATGGGATACCGGGCTCGTTTCCCTTCAGGAAGGGAATGAAGCGGCGCATGCCGTCACGACCCGGCAAGGGATCGAAGAGAATCAAGCGTATGCCTATGTGTGCGGATGCGATGGGGCGCATAGTACGGTCCGCAAGGAGATGGGACTGGAATTTCCCGGAGGAACGTATGAGCAGATGTTTTTCGTGGCTGATGTGGGGAGTAAAGAGCCCGTGACAAACGTGACAATGAACTTTTTTGAAGAAGGCTTCTGTCTGGTCTTCCCGATCCGCACGAGCGGACAGGTCCGGCTCATCGGACTGATTCCGCCCAAGATCCTGAATCAGGGAATTCCCGCGGATTTGGAGCCTCTGATTCCTTATGTGGAAAGAAATACGGGTGTGCACATCAGCCAGGTGAACTGGTATTCGACTTATAAAAGCCATCACCGGGTATGCGAGCACTTCCGCAAAGGGCGGGTCTTTATCGCCGGGGATGCGGCCCATGTGCACAGCCCGGTCGGAGGGCAAGGGATGAATACCGGCATTGGGGACGCCATGAATCTGGGCTGGAAGCTTGCCGCGGTTCTTCTGGACAAAGCGGACGCCGGCATTCTCGATTCCTACGAGACGGAGCGGATTGCTTTTGCCCGGACGCTCGTGGCCACCACAGACCGGCTGTTCCAATCGCTCGTAGGGGGCGGAATCATGACCACTCTGGTTCAGGACATGGTCATTCCCCATATCGTTCCCCTGCTTCTGGACGTCCCGCCTATACGAAAAATGGCCTTCGAGCGGCTGTCGCAAACGCAAATCCGTTACCGGGACAGTATGCTGAGCAGCGGTGCTTCCGGCTCCGTTCACGGCGGCGACCGTCTGCCCTGGATTCAGACCGCCCATGGGGACAACTTCGAACCGCTGCAATCCGTCGATTGGCAGCTGCATGTGTACGGCCAGGCATCGCAACGTCTGCGCCAGCTCAGCGAAACGCAGGCATCACCCTGCATGAAATGGGATGGACGCCATCC
>NZ_PCZT01000024.1:19182-26370 GCF_002968895.1 Paenibacillus sp. AR247
GACAGGCATCACCCTGCATGAAATGGGATGGACGCCATCCATGAAAGCAGCCGGCATGCATCCCGATTCGGCACTTCTGGTCCGTCCGGATGGATACGTCGCGTTGGCGGAACCTCATCAGGATACCGGTGCGATTCAGGCGTACCTCGATCGATTTCATATTGCTCCGTTTACACGCGAAAAGAGCTGACGCTGGCGTCGGCTCTTTTCGCTTGTTGCTGGATGCGGTTGTATCCGAGACATGCTGCAGCAGCTATGGCGGATTCGGCTTATCGCTTGGATATTGCTTGAACTCTTAGCGAGGTACGGCGGCTGGAATTCAGTCCGGATCACAAAACATTGTCCAATCCTCCCGCCTTTTTCAACTCGCCGTACCTTATCTGTTGTTAGCTCCCAGCAGTCACCTTATGTTTCGACGCCGCTATCCGCTTATTCAACTCCTCCAAAAACAGATCTTCGTCGATGGGAAGCGCTACGGTGTCGCCGATCCAGCTCGACAGATGCATCGCATTGGACAGCATCAAGCTGTTTATGCCCTCCTCACCGTCAGCGATCAGCGGCGCACCGTCCAGGACGGCCTTGGCAAACGAAGCGATGATGCCGGTATGCTGGCTGTTGTCACCTTGCGTCTCGATGACGGACATTTCCACGGGAGGCTTGGCAAAGCCGTCCTTCGTTGTAAAACAGTATTCACGCTCGTTCTGGCTCAGCTTGTGCAGCGTCAGCGTATTGTTTTCGCACACCAGCTTGCCCATTTCCAGCGTAATTTCCAAACGGTTCGTTCCCGGCAGGTCGGCGGTCGTCGTGACGAATACGCCCGTGGCTCCGTTCGGAAATTCCATATATGCCGTGACGTCATCCTCCACCTCGATGTTATGCCACTTGCCCTCATGGCAAAAGGCGCGGACTTGGGCCGGCATGCCGCAAATCCATTGGAGAAGGTCGATGTTGTGCGGGCATTGGTTGATGAGCACGCCCCCGCCTTCCCCGGCCCAAGTGGCGCGCCAGCTTCCGGAATCATAATAGGCCTGCGACCGGTACCAGTCGGTAATGATCCAGTTCACCCGCTTAATCGCGCCAAGCTCGCCGCTGTGCACGAGCTCATGCATTTTGCGGTACATCGGATTGGTCCGCTGGTTAAACATCATGCCGAAGATGCGGCCGCTTTCGCGCGCCTTCTCGTTCATTTCCCGCACCTGTTTCGTGTAGACGCCGGCCGGCTTTTCGCATAATACGTGCAGCCCTTTGGTGAACGCCATAATGGCGAGCCTTGGATGGTCGTAGTGCGGCGTTGCAATAATTACCGCGTCACAGAGGCCGCTGTCCATCAATTCATCAGGCGTCGCAAAGTATCCGATGTCGCCTTGTAAATACGTTTTGGCGTCCTCCAGCCGCTTGCCGTCCATTTCCGACACCGCGGTCAGTTCCGCTTCCGGCACGATGCCCTTGTTTAATTTTTTGGCATGGTCCGAACCCATATTGCCCATCCCGATGACGCCGATCCGTAATTTAGACATCTAGACCCTCCATTCTCCTTAGCGGTAGCCAAGGGAAGCCAAATTGTTGTAGCTCGTCTGCAGGCAGTCGAACGGACTCGTCTGGCATACGTCCTGCTCGACCAGCAGATATTTTGTATTCGCTTGTTCAAGCGCTTTCAAAATAGCCGGAAAATTCATGTTCCCTTCCATGACGGGGGCCATCAGCTGCTGAGTTCCCTGGACGGCCATGTCCTTCAAATGCACGCAGTGAAGGCGGTCCTTCAACTTGCCGATCCATTCGCATACGTCGGCGCCGGCCGCCTGGACCCAATATGTATCGAGCGTAATGCCCATCTCCTCCGGCGCGAAATCCTCCACCAGCCGCTCAATCAGGCGCTTGCCGCCGATTTTTTCAAACTCAAAATGATGGTTGTGGTACATGAACAGCTTGCCTGCCTTGGCGATCCGCCCTGCCGCTTCCCGGAAGTCTTCCGCGAAATACCCATACCAGTCGAGACCGCGGTATTTATCAGGCATCGATCCAATTCCGATGTAATCGCAGCCCAGAATATGATGCTCCTCGATGACTTGATCCGTTTCGTTCAGGATCCTGTCCGGGCTCGTATGCGTCAGCGCGATTTGAAGCGACAGCTCGTCGCAAATGGCGCGAAGCGTCTCGGGACGGATGGAACCGATGGCCGAAATCTGGACCGACGTATAGCCCATAGCCGCAATTTTTTGCAATGTTCGCCGAATATCTTTTTCCGTCTGGAGAAAGGATCGGACGGTATACAATTGTGCGCCTAAAATCATGAAATATGGCCCCTCCTTCAAGATTTCCAAAAGTGCATTCTCCCCTTAATTATAGTGCCGGCACCCGGAATCACCATTGTAAATCGAAGCCATAACATTGCAAATATAGCGGTCATTCGTTAGACTAAACCCAACATCGCTTAAGGGGGCGAACGGATGCTGTACGCAAATATCCATACCGACTCATTGAATTTCCACCATGCGGCCGACCGGCGCAAAACGGACCAATATGCGCTGCACTGCCACAATTTTTATGAGGTGTACTATTTTATCGCCGGAGAAGTCAGCTATCTGGTCGAGGGCAAGCGCTATGTACCGGAACCGCACAGCCTGCTGCTCATCGCCCCTCACGTGTTCCACGGCGTAAAAATCGAAAGCGACATCCCTTATGAAAGGATATCGCTCCATTTTGTGCCCGGATTTCTTCCGCCCGAAAACCAGTCCCCATTGTTGTCTCCCTTCCATCCCGATGATGGTCCGGCAGGGATCTATTACAAGGATGACGGTAACCGCGTCATGTTTACTTTTTTCAAGCAGCTGATGGATGCCCGGCACGCCGATGCCGCCATTCGCGATCTTGCGCTCCGGGTGCGCCTCGAGGCGCTGCTGTCGCAGATCTTGATCCACAGCTATGCGCTGAAAGGCACCTCGGATGTCTCTTCCTCCGGACCATCGGTTCCGCGGATTATTGCTTACGTCAACGACCATATCACCGAATCGGTCTCGCTCGACGATCTGTCCGCCGCCTTTTACATCAGCAAGCATCATTTGAACAAAATGTTCCGCAGAGCGACGGGCACAACCATCGGCAATTATATCATCCATAAGCGGGTCGTGATGGCGCAGAACTTGATGCTTCAGGGCCATACCGCGAGTTCGGCGGCCGCCGCCGTCGGCTTCCATGATTATTCTTCTTTTTTCCGCGCGTATAAAAAGGTGCTGGGCTGCGCTCCGTCTGCCAAACGTCATCCCATGCTGCTCCATTAAATCGCTTCAAGGGCTTGCAGCAGCTTACCCCCGGGTCAGCCATCCTTCGGGAATGACGGTCAGGTCTTCCGGTTTCCGGTACCGCTGTCCAATCTCCCGGAAGCGCTCCAGTACGTTCGCGTCCAGCAGTCCCTGCCGGTTGGGAGCCCCGTTCAACAGAAAGGTCACGTTCTGGCGGTTGCAGTCCTGAACCATGTCCAGTGCCCAATCCACCGTTTTCAGCTCCCTGGCCGTATCCGTCGTTCTCCAGAACCAGGTTTTCGTTAACACGTTACAGCTGGCCCCCGGTCCCACAAAGCCGTCTTCCACTTCCTGCCCTGCCGCATTTTCATAAAAAACGACGTCCGTATGATTCAGGTTGGTCTCGCAGCTGATGTTCATCAGCAAGCACTGAGGCTGCAGCGACTTCACCCATGCGTCGATTTCCTCGAACGAAAGGTTCTCGTACGAAGGGCCGCCCCAATGGGCATTCCAGCCGTCGATAATGAGGAACGGAAGCTCGCCGTAGTTCGTCAGCAGCTCCTCAAGCTGGTTTTTAATGAACTGCTTATCCTCCGGCGTGCATTTTCTCCGGCCGATTTGGTGATGCAGGTCCAGCATGGAAAAATACAGTCCCGCCTCGATCCCTTCCGCCCGGAACGCGTCCAGGTATTCCTTGACGACATCGCGCCGACTCGCTGCGTTGCGTACGCAATGCTCCGTATGCTCGGTCGGCCACAAGCTGAAGCCTTCATGATGCTTCGCGGTCAATGCCGCAAAGCTCATCCCCGCCGATTTGGCGGCCTTCGCCCACTGAGAGCAGTCCAGCTGCTCCGGATTCCAGTCCTTCGGGTCAAAAGGGAACCGGCGGGGCTCATCCCCGTTCTCGTGATCGTACTCCCAATCGATAATGTCCGATTCGGCAAACTGAAACGTCGCGCTGTTGAAGTGGATAAACATCCCGAACCGCTGGTTCACAAACCACTGCTGCCTTTGGATGAGTGCCTGTTGATCCATAACTCACTGCCTCCCTGACTTCACTTATATCATATAATATCTACCACTCTACAGGATCATTTCCCTTGACACAGCTGACAATGGCGACTTCTTATAGTACAATCTCTACATTCGTTTTTTTTCGAAAGGGAGCTTTAGCGATATGCTCGTACTTGAACTCAAGGTGCCGCCGTTTCCGCTGCTGGCCGCGGTCGGCCATACAGTGTGGCAGGCGGGCGTGATGCACGCCGAGCGCCAATTCGAAGCCTTTGACCTGATCGTTTGCGCCAAAGGCACGCTATATATGGAAGAGGGATGGGGGTTTCGTATGATATCCGTGAGGGAACGATGCTCGTCCTGGAGCCTGGCAAGACGCACCGAGGCTGCCGTCCGACCGATCGTGAAACCGAGGTGTATTGGATCCATTTCGAATACCCGGCGGACGAGCAGCCGGTTCTGACTGAGAAAAACTACTGGCATCAGCCGCTGCTGAACCGGTCGGATCAGGATACCCAGGCCCAGCCAGGCCTGGTGGACATCCCCAAATTTGCCGAAATCGATTTGCGAACGATGGTGCCGATCCTGCAGGACATGCTGAAAGTGCACGGCATGCTTACCCCCTACGGGGTCTACGAACTGCACATGTTATTCGGCAAGTTCCTGATCGAGCTGCAAGGAAGCATGAGAAAAGGCAGTCCGCATGCCCGCTCTTTTTTCCTTGGAGAGCAGGTCGCAGCCTATTTGGCGGACACCCTTGAGGCTCCCTTCGACTCCGCCGGCATGGAGCGTGATCTGCATTACCATTTCGATTACTTGGCGCGCTGCCTGAAACAATATTCGGGGATGAGTCCGCTTCAATACCGGCATCATCTGCAGATGGAGCGGGCCAAGCGGCTGCTGGCGCATTCGGAGCTGCCCCTGGTCAAAGTCGCCGAACAATGCGGATTTCGGGACAACAACTATTTCACGCGTCTGTTCAAACGCCAAACCTCGTTCACCCCCGGCGAGTACAGGAAACGGTATCAGGTGTTCCGGATGGATTGAAATATCGGCTTGGTTTGATATACTAAATGAAAGCTATACACGGCTTGTGTGCACATTTAAAAGAACGTTTAACGAGAATCGGAGAAAAATAATGCCGAAAGACCCATCAAAATTGTTATATCAAATGATTAAGGACGACATCCTCGCCAGAATTGAAAATCATCAGTTCGAATACGATAAGCCGATTTGTACGGAGAAAAGCCTGTCCGAGCAATACGGCGTCAGCCGCATTACCTCCAAACGGGCAATCGAGGATTTGGAGCAGGCCGGCATCCTGTACCGCAAACGCGGGGTGGGGAGCTTCGTGCGGCGCATTCCTCTATCGGCTCAGCCGGCCAGCTCTGTCACTTCCCTTCCGGACGAACTGGCACCGGGGAGGACCATTCCGGTCATCCTGCCTTTCGCCGTCAACCAGGGCGGTTTCTTCCGGATCGTTGTGGCGGCTACTGCGCGGCTGGACGGCTCCAATGTTCATTTGGCGATCCATATTTGCGAGCCGGATCCGGATAAGATGAGAAGCCTGCTGCTCCGGCTCTTTGCTCAAGACGTGGACACCCTCATACTGTATCCGGCGGGCAACGAGCTGCATTTGGACGTGCTCAGGAAGTTTACCGAGCAGGGCAAGCAGGTCATCATTCTCGATAAGCCGCATGATATTCCTTATTTAAGCAGCGTGGTCTGCGACAATTTCGAGGGCAGCTACCAGCTGACCCGGCATCTGATCGATTACGGGCACCGCCGGATCGCCTACGTCTCCCGCTTCTCGCCCCGTGACATGTCCAGCTTGTCCGCACGCTTTAGCGGGTTTACGAAATGCATGAACGACCACGGGCTCGAAGTGGTCTCCGAGTACGTCAAATTTAATGTCACGCCCGATTACCATATGCTGAAGCATATCATCAACGGGTTTTACCGGTCGGGCGTCTCCGCCATCGAGTGCGAGAACGACGAGGTCGCCTTTAACGTGTACATGTGCTGTCTCGGTTTGTCGATCCGGGTACCCGAGCAGATGAGCATTACCGGCTTCGACAATATCGAGTGGGCGGTGACCGGCAGCGCGCAAATCACCACCATCGACCAAAATTTCAGCGTCATCGGCGAAACGATCGCCGACCTCATTCTGAACGGAGACCGTCGCCCCGTCATCACGACCATCCCCGTAAGCCTCGTTCCCAGGGCCTCGACCGGGCCTGCAACGGCGGATTAACGGAAGGAAGACAGCATTCAGGAGACGCGGTTTACTAAATCCCTGGCACAACCATAAACGGCCCCTGCCGCCGATAAGCTTAACAGCTGACCGGTGTACAGGGGCCGCTTGTTTAAGCTAAGCCCAAATCTCTTATTCTTCGAACCGGCTGACCGACAGTCCGCCTACAGCAATGCGGCCATGCCCGCCCGTCAGCCGGATTGTATTCTGCGTTCCAGGCTGCAGACGGACCGTAAACGACGCGGTGCCCACCGCTTCCTCGCCGCTTCCCGTTCCGGGGGCGTTGATCAGCGTGTAATCAAGGCCGTTGACCATTAAATTCAGCTTGGCCAGGGCTTCTTCCGTGCCGTAATGGATGTACAGTGCGGCCCGTCCGCCGCTGCCGCCGTCGACACCGCCGAATTCACAGTAAGCCCCCTCGGCGTCCAGTCCTCGGACGACTGCTTCTGCCCCAGATCCGCCCGTAACTTCAGCACCGCCTCCCGTAGTGCTTACTGACGCTGCATAGTAGGCCGAAATTTCGGCTTCCGGCGCTTCACCGACAGGCTTGACGCTGTTCTTGGTCTGAACCACCGTTTGAATGGTCCCGTCATCGTTAAAATACAGGCTGTCGATGCACACGCTGCGCAGGTTCCCGTGTCCCGAAAATCGTCCTGGTTATGATACGAACAGGTACCACTGTCC
>NZ_PCZT01000024.1:26470-35212 GCF_002968895.1 Paenibacillus sp. AR247
TTGTACTCCACCACCGAGCCATGTGTCGTCGAGCAGCCGGTCGGTTCCAGGAAAATGCCTTGATAGGTCCACGGGCCGAGCGGATGCCGGCTTGTCGCGTATCTCATCCGGTTGTTGTCCTCCAGATTGTCGGCGTAGGTGAGGTAGTACAGTCCGCCCCGCTTGAACACCCAGGCGGCTTCATGAAAGTCCTCCAGACCCGTCATGTCCTGCATCGAACCTTTGATGGACATCATGTCCTCGCCCAGTTCTCCGCCCTGGCATTTGCTGCCGCCGCCGTAATACATATACGCCCTGCTGTCGTCATCGACGAAGACGCAAGGGTCGATCATGGCGAAGCCGCCGAGCCCTTCGATATAGCCTTGATCGACAAATCCGCTGGCCGGCTTATCGCTGGTTGCCACGCCGATTTTCCAGGTATCGTTCCAGTCCGATCCGCTCGGATGCGGATAATAGAAATAATACGTGCCGTTCTTGTAAGCGCAGTCAGGAGCCCACATGAATCCGCCTTCCGGGCGCCCCCATGCCACGTCCCGCGAATGGAGAATCTCGCCTTCGTCGACCCAATTCACCAGGTCATCTGAGGAAAATACGTGGTATGCGTCCATCAGATCGCATCCCCGCGGCGGATCGATATCATGGGAGGCGTATATGTATATTCTTCCGTCCTCCCACACATGGGCGGAAGGGTCCGCCGTGTAAATACTGGTGATGACCGGATTTTGGCCAGCCGGTTTGATAAAGGCTTTCGGAATTCCCTGAGTGGTCATGGTATGTTCTCCCCTCATCTGTATGATATATCATACTTCGTTATTTGATATATAACCACATTGTACACGGCGCTCCCCATGCCGCAATACCGGATTTAACGCTCAGCTGACTTCCTGATCGCCCCCCGTTCAGGCGTCGTCCTCTCTTCCCCGCCGGGCGGGAGAATCGGATGACGGATCGTAATTTTGGTTCCCTTGCCCTCCTGGGTCTCGATCCGCAGCTGGTAATCAGGGCCAAAATAAATTTTCAGCCGTTCGTTCACATTGCGCAGTCCGACGCCGGATCTGCCCGCCATTTTTCGGTTGCCGGCCGCATCGTTCAACTCCTTCAGCACCTCTTCCGGAATTCCCTTGCCGTTATCGCTAATATCGATGACCAGATCCCGCTCTTCCACGCGGCCGGAGAGGATGACCTTGCCCTTCTCGAAATTGCCGCGGATGCTGTGCTGGATGGCATTCTCGACCAAAGGCTGCAGCAGCAGGCGCATGAATGTCATATCCAGCATCTCTTCGTCAAAAAAATACAGCACGCGCAGCGGCATGCCGATGCGGGCCTGCTCGATCTGCACGTAGGCCTTCACCTGCTCGACTTCGCGGCCGACGGTCGTAATGTCTTTGCCTTGGTTCAAGCTGAGCCGCAGCAAATTCCCGAGCGCGGATACCATCTCCCCGATATCATTGCGCCCGTGGTTTTCCGCTTTCCAGCGGATCGATTCCAGCGTGTTATAGAGAAAATGCGGGTTGATCTGGTGGCTGAGCACCTGAAATTCCAGCTCCCTCTTCGTTCGCTCGGCGCGCGTGGACTGCAGGATGAGATCTTCGATTTTCCGGACGATGCTGCCAAAGCCGCGATACAGCCAGCCGATCTCGTCCTTGCGGTTCTGATGAGGAATGAGCATGCTGAAATCCCCTTCCTCCAGCTTGCGCATCAGCCGGACCAGTTGGAAGACGGGCTGGGTAAAATTCCGTGTGAGATAGATGACCACCCCAACGGCACAGAGCATATAAGCGATCAGAAAAAAGATCAGCAGTCTCTGCATCGCCGTAATAGGCTCCGTCAAAGCATGCATCGGCGTCAGACTGACGATCGTCCAGGGCAGGCTGTCCATGCGGACAAAGGCGATCAAATTTTTCTCGTCATAAATGGACAGCGTCTCAACGCCCTCCTTGCGGACATTCCGCATCGCCAGTAATTTGGGGGACGGCAGCTGCTCTCCGGTCCACTCGCTTGCCGCCGAATCGTAAACAATTTTCCCTGTTTCGTCGACGATCAGGAACTTCTGCCCCTGCAGCCGTTTGGTCGGCGAGAAGAAGCGGCTGAAATGGTTATCCGCCAGATCGGCCACCACCAACCCCCTCGGCGTTCGATTATGCAGGCTGGTGAACGTTTTGACATAGGAGAGCAGCGGACCGCGGTTCGGCCCTCCATCCATCGACAGATGCCAGATCGGCAGCGTACTGTTCGCCGCGTTCTGAAACCATTCTTCATTTCGGGTCGATGTCGTAACTTCGAGCGCCCTCAAGTATGTGGGATAGGCCTCGGAATTCAGCGGATAGACTCGCAGCTGCAGCGCATCCATCTGCTTTTTCTTCTGGTACACGATGTTCAGGAGGTCCACCGAGGCCGATACTTCATCCTGGCTGCTGGCCGGCGGCTGTTCGAGCAAATCTTGCAGCTTCTTATCTCCGATCAGCTCGTTCATCTGGTCGTTCAGTTTGGCCAAGTACGCCTCCAGATTAATCTTGGACTGCTCCAAATAGCTCATGGAGAAGGTAGCATTGGCCTGCTGGATTCCTTCCACTGACTTGGTATGCGCGTAAGCCGAGAATAAAATGAAAGGAACGATCGTAATCGCGAGAAAGATCAGAATCATCCGGTTCCGTAGCGAGGAGGCCAGCCGGAGAAAAGACCTAATCATCCAGAATCCCCTGCAGACGGCGGAATTCTTTGGGCGTAACGCCGACCAGCTTTTTGAACAGTTTCGTAAAATGGACCGGATCCTTGTACCCCACCTGATGGGAAACCTGATAAATTTTATATTTCGTATCGCCCAGCATCTCTTTGGCTCTGGCAATACGAACGTTGGTCAGCTCCTCGATGAAGGTGCGGCCCTTTTCTTTTTTGTACAGCTTGCTGAGCCAGATCGGCGTCACATGAACGGCCGCGGCCACCGACTGCAGCGACAGGTTTTCTGCGTAGCGGGTACGGATCATCTTCTCGGCCTCCTGGACGATCTGGCTGGAGGAGGTCGCCATTTTGCGGAAGTCTCCGGCCAGGGACAGCAGCCGGCTCTCCACCTGATCCTGAAGCGACTGCAGCGTGTCATACTGCTCCAGTTGCTCCCACAGACCGATCGGGTCCTGCTCCCAGGAACGGTCGGGCCACCCGGCCGACGCGGCCGTACGGTAAATTCCCATCAGCCATTTGAACAATTGCTGCTGGATATCTTTTAGATTGGGCAGCTCCCACGATTTGACCATATCCTCAAAGTCGGCCATGGATTCCGAAATGTCGGCGTCCGTTCCGTACTTCACCAGATCAAGCACCGCCCCCGGCTCCCGGATCGTCAGCCTGCCGACCTCTGCGGCTCCGTCCTCTACGCTGCCGGTGAAGACCCGGTTGCCCCCGCAGACCACCTTTTGCTCCAGGGACTCGGTGCAATCCACGTAGAGCTGATGCAGTTTGTTCAGCTCTTTGGGTGCGGGGCTGATCCCGATGCTGGCCTTGACCTTCACGAATTGGTTGATACGAAGCAGGCAGGTCTCGGCGGTGGCATGGCATGAATCAAGCATCCCGGGATCGGGGCAGCCGATGACGGCCACCCACCGCTCGTGCGTATCCTTGAACAAGGCCGACGGCATGTTCAATTGCTCGGCAAGCGTATGGCTGACGACATTGCCGATGCCGAACAAGACAAGCTCCTTCTCATCCGGCATGCCTGGCCGGGCGGGCAGCGCTCTTAGGTCGTCCCCTTCAATGGCCATCAGCAGCAGCGGCATCCGGCTCATCCAGTCCAGTCTCAACGACTGCAGGCGGTGGGAGATGCGGGTCTCGCGGTACGGATCGTATTCGTTCTCCGCCATTTCACGCAGCAGCTCCTCCTGAAGCTTCGGCTCCGCAAACTGCACCTGGTACGTGAGGCGGTCATGCGTTTGCTGCTGCAGCCGTTCCCGTTCGATCGCATCCACCGCTTTACGGACGATCCGCTCCAGTTCATCCAGTTTGATCGGCTTCAGGATATAGTCCATCGCTCCAAGCTGGATCGCCTGTTTGACCAGGCTGAAATCGTCGTAGCCGCTGATCAGCACCGCTTTCCACAGGTAATCCGGTAAAGTATGCAGCTCCGCCAGAAACTCAAGTCCCGACATCCGGTTCATCTTGATGTCCGTCACGATCAGATTCGGCTGATGGCGACGGGCCATTTGCAGAGCCTCATCCCCATCCGAAGCCGCCATGACGGCGTTAACGCCGTATTCATTCCAGGGGACCCGCTTGCGGAGCCCCTCGCGAATTTCAAATTCATCGTCCACGATTAATACGCTGATCATAAAGGCATCCTCCCCTTGTCATGAATGTTGATGCTGTGCCGCCAGGAATTGGTCGACCTGACGCTGCACCTCCCGGATAATCGTATCCAGCCCATTATCTTTTTGCAGCATACGGTAATCCGACAGCGCCTTGGCGACATCCGGCATCATGCCGTACTCGATCGATTTGCCGTAGTCCTCATAGATCTGGTCGCGCTCTTCAAGCAGCGGACTGATCGACTGATCGTTCAGCAGCAGTCCTTCCACGGGAGAATCCACATTCACGGGCAGCTCCGCAAAGCGGGCTTCCTCCTTCCAGAAGTCCCCAGGGTACGTTTCGGTGGGGCGCAAAAATTGCGGTTTCCACAGCGCCCACTGTCCTCCCCAATCCATGTAGTTGCTGGTGGAAAAGTTCAGGTTATCCGGGTACTTGACCTTCCCTCCGTCCAGCTCATAGGTTTTCCCCTGAATCCCATACACGACAAGATCAAACAACCTCTCGTCCGTCTCCAGCATATCAAGAAACCGCAGCACCAGCTCCGGATGCTCAGCATTCCGGTTGATGGCCACGACATTTGCGATCGGGCTGCGGTTGACCGTTTTTTTGTCGGGGTACAATAGCGACATCTGCTGCCGGTAGCTTGCATCGGTAAAACCCGGATCGGCTGCATAGGCCCACTCGTGGGAAGTGAGCGTGAACAGCATTTTTCCGTTGCGCCATTGATCCGCAGCGTCTTCGGTATCGATCTTTGAATCGGGATTTAGAATCCCGTCTTCGTACCATGCCTTGCTCATGAAGGCAGCATCCTCGTAAAAAGGCTGATCTTCGATCGCCTTCACTTTGTAATGAGGGTCATTCAGATAAAAACCGAGGCCGTGAAAGCCCAAGTCCACCCATTCATCCCGGACCACATACAGGGGGAGCGCCGGAATCCGGCTCAGCTTCTGATTGGGATAGGCTTTCTTCAGCTCGTGGAGAAGCGAATCGACATCCTCGGCAGTTCGTACCGATTCAGGTTCGCGGTAAATCCCCGCCTTCTCCGCCATGTCCACCCGCCATCCGGCATAGGGCCGCTGATTCATCTTGATCGACCAGGGCAAACCGACGATATCCCCGCCAATCGTGGCAGAGGGCAGGTTATGCTGCTGCCGGTAGCGGTCATATAAGTGGGGGGCGTACACCGGAAGAAGATCGTTTAATCTCAAATAGGAACCCCGGGACGCCATTTGCTTGAATGAGCCTTCTGAATCGAAATTCAGGTCCCACCGGTCTCCTGCCGCCGCCATGACGAGCAGCTTCCCCGAATATTCCGGCCAGGGAATGAAATTGACGGAAAATTTGACGTTTAATCCTTTGGTTTTGACGTAATCGCTCACGGCCGCCCAAACTTCTTCCGTCGCCGCCTTTTTCTCGCCACCGAAATAAAACTTCAGCGTCGCTTCCGGCTCGCCGGATGTGGCGGCCGCATCGCCGAAAAGAGAGGGACCGTCCATGCGGACATCGCCGCCGGCTGCGCAGCCCGCCAGTCCGGATGCCAGCGTGATGCACAGCAGACAGGCGACGAACCATCCCAGAGTTCGGCAAAAGGACATGGCTACTCTTCCTTTCCGCATCTATTTTGTAAACGTTTTCATAAGAGCGTCCAAATATATTGCGCGGCTCTCTCTCCGATCTACAAAGATTAATATAAACGAAGTGCTGCCAATGGACAATGGGACGATATTAAACAATCCCGTCATATATTGGCCGATGTTTCCGCCCACAGCAAACAGCCCCACAAAGTGGAGCGAAGGCTCTCTCTTATATCTTCAAAAAGGAAGCCGCCAGACTGATGTCTGTCCGGCAGCTTCCCCTCTCTTATTGCTTTAAGGTGGCTCTCACTTCCTGCGTTTTCTTATTCCATGTCTCCGTTTCCGGAATAATGTCGTTGATATCCCGGTCGCCGAAAATAATGTCGTTCAAGATGTTGTTATAGTTGTAGTCGTTCCACCCCGGCACGGTCAGGCCGGATTGGATTTTGGCGTTCTTTTGGGCGATCTTGACGGCTTCGATATTTTTGCCCTGCCAGATCGGAGCCTGATCGTAGTAGCTCGTCAGCTCGGGATCGATGACGGAAGCATTGGCTCCCTGGTCAATTTTCCACTTCTGGGCTTCCGGCGTGAATTGGAAGCTGAGCCACAGGAAGGCTTCCTCCTTATGCTTCGAACCGGACAGAAGTGCCAGCGGTCCGTAAATCGAATACCCCGGCTGGCTGACCTTGCCTTTCGGGAACGGGAGAACGTCCCAGTCGAATGTCGCTTTTTCCTTCAGGGTCGGCAGAACCCAGTCGCCGCCGATAGCGAAGGCCGTTTTTCCGTTGATGAAATCCTTCGTCACGTTGCCGCCTTCTTCCGCGGCTGCGTTGCTCTGCATAGACCCGTCCTTCGTGACCAGCTCCTGGAACCATTTCACATCGTTCATGACGTCCGGCGTGCTGAGCATGCTCTGGGTCAGGTCTTCGTTCATGTATTGATGATTCGCCGCATGGCCGTCGGCAATCGCTTTGGAGGACAGCAGGCGCATTTGGATTTCGGGCTGCGTCGTAATGCCGTATTCACCGGCGCTCGGATCGGTCACCTGCTTGGCGATGTTACGGAAGTCGTCGTAACTCCAGTCGTTTGCCGGCATATCCACGCCGTGTTTGGCCAGCAGATCCTTGTTCACCAGCACCCACATCGGGACGTCAACCATCGGCACGGCAAGCTTCTTGTTGTTGAACATCATCGTTTCGAAGAAGCCGTCGGGGAATTTGGCGTTCTTGAAAATATCGCTCTTCTCGATGTAAGGCGTCAAATCTTCGATGAGATTGTTCTGCTCGAAGGTGATCAGATCGCTGTCGATCTCGGTCACGTCGGCAGGCGTGCCCGCTGCTTCCAGTGATGCGATGATTTCCATAATCGGCTGCGAATTGGTCACCGGTACCTGCTCAATGGTGATCCAGGGGTATTTCTGATGAAACAAGCTGTACAGCTCATCATAGGTTCCGTTTTTCCAGGAAATAAATTTGAGCGTAACCGGATCATGCTTTTCCTCTGCTGCCGGCTGGTTTGGCGCAGGCGTGGGTGCAGGATCATTGCCTGTTCCGGACGGTGAAGCACTGTCATTACTGCTGCTGCACCCGGCAAGGGTGAAGGTCATGAGCATGACCATCGATATAATGGATGACGCGATACGTTTTCTTTCAATCCTTATTCCTCCCCAATTTGATTTCATCGGATGCTGACGATACCCCTTTGTTCCCAAGCTATACCTGCTAGTTCGGCATTCCCCCTTTCAATGCTTCCGGCAGATCGGCATACCAAGGCTTATTCCACAACTCCCCCGTCGTTCGATGCCGGTAATGAACCAGCGCTGCAGAAACATGAAGATCACGAGCGGCGGAAGGATGATCAACCAGGACGACTGGTTCGAGTCATAGTAGGATGTCATATATGGAGGTTTGGCCATGGCGGTACCTGGCAGGGACGTCAAGACGGCCATAAAGACTAGCAGTAATGGAAACCATTTTTTCATCGTTCCGACTTCCTTTGCTGATGACATTACTTGATACCGGAATGGACCATCGTCTCAAGCACTCTGCGCTGAAAGAGCAGGAAAATGATCAGATTCGGGATGAAAATAGCAGCCCGGCGCCGCCGCCATGTTCTGCCCCGCCACGTTGTTCTGCAAACCGCTCAGCAGGCTGTTGACGTAGAAAGCGAGCGTCCGCATCGTCTCCTTTTGCATGAACAGGGTTGAAGTCTCCACGTCTCCCCATACGCCCTGGAACGTCAAAATCGAGATGGTCGCGATCGCCGGGACGGACAAGGGCAGAATCATGCGCACGAAGATGCCGACATGCCCCGCGCCGTCGATCCGGGCTGCCTCCATCAGATCGCTCGGAATTTGCGAGATGAAGCCGACGAGCATAAACACCGCGACGGGCGATGCCAGCGACGGCAGGATATGCCCGAGATACGTATTGTTCAGCCCGATGCCGTTGATGACGAGATATCTCGGAATGGATACCGTTTCGGGCGCGAACATCAAGGACAGGGTAATCAGCGACATGATGAGCTGTTTGAAATGGAATTGATATTTGGCCAGAACATAAGCCGCCATTGTACTGACCACCACGACGCTGACCAGTGTCAGCGAAACGACAATTAGGCTGTTGAACAAATACCGTGTGAACGGCACCGTCGCATTGGACGCATGCAGAAAGAGCGTCTCGAAATTGTGCAGGGTCGGATGCCGGACGAAAAACCGCGGCGGAAACAGGAACAGCTCGTTCTGCGGCTTAAACGCATGATTGAAGATGAAGACGATCGGCAGCGACATGAACAAGGCCAAGGCGGTAAAAAGCGTGATCAAAATGACCTGAAAGGGCGACGCCGTGCGGAGCCGGCGCAATTTGGGCATCAT
>NZ_PCZT01000024.1:35312-41235 GCF_002968895.1 Paenibacillus sp. AR247
GCGGCACCCATTTTGGTGCCTTCGGTCACCGGATTGCTGACCAGGTCTTTGCTTCCGAGCAGCGACGGGTTCAGCACATCCTCCAGCTGGTCCAGCCGGATGGAGAGCGGCGTGAAGCCCTTGGCCAGGAACATCGAAGGCTCATAGTACATGTTCCAGTACCAGATGAACGAGAACAGAAAGACGACCAGACAGGCCGACTGGGCAAGCGGCAGCATGATCCGGAAATACAGCCGGGCAGCGGAAGCGCCGTCCAGTTTGGCTGCCTCCTCCAGGCTGGGCGGCTGCGCCCTGAAGAACTGGCGGAAAATAAGGATAAACAATGCTCCCTTCAGCCCCTGCCCGAAAATCGCCGGCACAAGGAAGACAAACAGCGTATTAAGCAGGCCCAGCTTGCTGAAGATCACATACAGCGGAATAATGATCACCTGCGGCGGGATCAGAAACGTCAGCAGCACCAGCGCCGTGATCAGCCCTTTAAACGGAACGGCCAGCCGGGCGAGCGCATAGCCGGTCATCGAGCATATCAGCACCTGAACTATCGAGCAGCTCAGGGCGATGAGAGCGGTGTTCCGGAGGGCTTCCGGATACTGCAGCCCTTTGTAGGCTTTGGTCAGATTCTCCCAGGTGACGACCCGGGGAATCCATTTGACGCTGGGATCCAGCAAATCGCTGACCGTCTTCAGCATCGTGCTGATCATATAGAGCAGCGGCTGCAAGTACAGATAGGCCACGATGGACAGCAGCACATAAATGACCATTTTCGCCAGGAGACCGTCCGACAGATTCCTGCCCAGCATGACCATCTTGTACTTCTGCGCCTTACGGCTCCACAAGAAGCTCGTGGCGTAATTTCTGGCCCTTTGAACCCATGGTTCCGTATTCATGGTCTTCCTCCCTTGAGCCGCATGCTGCGGCTGAATAGTCCCGTCACGAGGGCGAGCAGGACGAAAATAAAGCCGAAATAAATCCAAGCGAGGGCACTGGCGTAGCCATATCCGGTGTCGACTTTGAACATGTTGTCCTTAATGTGCTTCAGGACCGGATTCAGCGGGAAGGTGAACAGGTCGATAATGGTATAGAGCACGTTCAGGCTGATAAACGGAACGCTGGCCGGAAGCGTAATCTTCCAGAAGCTCTCCCATGGAGAAGCGCCGTCGATGCGCACCGCTTCGTAAATCGACGGGGAAATCGTCTGGAAGCCGGCGATGAAGATCAGAATCTGCACGCCCGAGTACCAAAGGATAAGAACGACGCGCCCAAGCACTTCCATGACCGTCTTGGCCAATTCTCCCCCGACATACTGCCGGACGACAGGCTCCAGATTGTACTGGTCCAGAAACGGTATATCGCCCGCGCCCTGCGTAAACAGCTCGGACAGCACCTGCCCCGTCGCAAAGATGACCGGGAGGAAGAACAGCGCCCGATACACGAACCGGCCGGGGAACTGCTGGTTCAGCAGCAGGGAAATCAGCAGGGCGAAGATGACGATGATCGGCACCATCAGGATCATTTCCTGAAAGTAGGTGATCAGCTCGATCGGAAACACGTTGTCCTTGAGAAAGGCGTCGCGGTAATTTTGCAGACCAAGCCACGTATATTTGAATCCCCCAGGCACCACCGCGACCTTGTGCAGGGACATGAACATGGACCAGCCGATCGGAATCGCCACAAACACGCAGAACCCGATGATCCATGGGAGCATAAACAGCAGTCCGACGCCGTAGCGCTTCAGATGATATTGGGCCGCTTTTCGTTTAAAATCCGGAACGCTGCTCATTTCCCCGCTCCTTTCTCCACGGTAAAGTCCTTGACTCCGTAATCCACGATAACCCTCGTGCCGTCCTCATAAGTGGTGGCATATTTTTGGCCGGACAGCTTTTCATGGCCGATGATCTTCATGGAATACAGCTGGCTCAGTGAATCGAACTTCGCGTATTCCTCCTCGATCCGTCGTTCCCATTTATCGAAACGGCTGCTGTACAAAAAGTTCGAGGGAGTATCCTTCAGCTTCCGGGAATCGTCATGGGTCACAAAGAACGAGGGCAGCGCCCCGTATTCGATTGCCCTTAAAAATTCGGTATCCTCATCGTCGCGAAGGTTGCCGTCCCCGAACGTGTAAGGAATGAAGCCGTGCAGCACAATCGGGTAAAAAGGAACCGTCTCGTCGATCATGAAATCGTAGCTCGATTCCGACGGCAGCCCGTCAATGTAATCCGTTTGACCGAGCGCATAAGCATCCCCCTGGTTGACCGACGCGCTTCCCAGTGCCTCCCGGGTATATTTCAGCAGCCCGTCGTAGACGGTTTTTGCATATTCCCGGGTTTGGATGCCGGAAGGCTCGTAATCGTTCAGCAGCATCTCGCCGATTCCGCTGAAATGGATGCCGTTTACTCCAAGTTTCTTCAGCCTGTTTACCGTATCTGCCGCCGTTACCGCCGTATAGGCGGGCTTGGCGATATACCAGCCGTCGTCAACATAGGCGGTCCCGTCGATCCCCCGGATGGCGTCCGTCTTGCCGGAAAAGGAGGAATGGCCGTCGACCCAGAGGAAGTCCTCGCTGAAGCTGACAGGGACGCCCCGCTCCTTCATCCCGGAAATGAACGTCTTCGCGGCCGCTTCGCCGCCAAGCGCCGGATCGATCGGAAACCGCTTCTCCATGTTGTAGTCGCCTTCATTCTGCCAGCCGTAGAATATGGTGCGTAATGAAGCGACGCCCTTGCTCTGCAAGGTACTGACGATATCGCCCGCCTGCTCGAAGGTCGTGGCGGCCACATACCGGATTCGGCCAAAAGCCTTTTCGTAATTGCCGCCCATGATTTTCAGGTACAGCGGCACATGATCCACCGGTTTCAGCGCCTCGGTAAGACGGCCGGTCTCCTGCAGGTAGCTTCGGTAAGCTCCCGCCATACCGACATAATCCGCGTCCGCGCCGTTCAGGAACCGGTATTCGACCTCCCGGTCCCGGTTCAGCCGTTCCTTCTGAACGGCCTTGCTCGGCGCGGCCAGCCGGCTCATCCGGTAGAGATATTCTTCGCGATAGATTTGACTGGAAAATACCTGATAGAATGACGACTTGAGTCCGGGCGCCATAGCGGATACGTTGGCGGAATCTTCGCCTTTGGTCATGACGGCCAGAAAGGCATGGTCGCCCTTCTTCAACCCGAACACAGGGTAAGCGATGTCTTCCCTCCGTTCTCCGGTACGCGTCCAATTCTCCTCATTCGTTATCTCTTTGCCGTAAACCTGATGCGAGTAACCCCTGGTAAGGCTCGCATGCTCCTGATCGAAGCGGATGAGTCCTCCAGGGCCGTCGGGAACGAACACATAACCATTCTCCTTGGCAGGTGCGGCTCCAAAATAAGGCAGAACGTCGAGCGAGAACAGCGCAGACGCTCCTTCCTCCCGAATGCCGGCTGCAGGTACCTTGACCTTGAGACCGTTATCCGTCAGCTCATACTGCATGACAAACCCCAGCTGTTTGGCGGGAAACGAGTATTCGATTTGCAGCCCCTCTGGCTTGCGGATCATGGCGATTTGCATGCCGGCCGTCTGGTTGCTCAGCGTCTCCCTGACCGTCTGATCGGCTCCCTGCGTCCGGACATGGGTCAGAAGAAAAGGGGATTGCAGGTTGGCCAGCAGCTGTCCTTTGACCGTTTCACCGGCCAGTTCCTCCTTGGTCGGATTGCTGGTCCAGCGGTAGCCGGATGCCTTATCCAGCACGGCGATCTGGGTGTTATCCGGGCGGACGTACAGCGCATAATGTTCGTTCTCCAGCGCCAGCGCATAACCGTCAGCCCCTGCGGCCGGTTTCCAGGGATCGCCCTCATACAAGGCGTCCGGAGTCGGAAGGTTCGCGGCGATGCCCGTTTGGGAGAAGCGCTCGGCTGTCGTTTGCTCCCAAGGCTTGAACACCAGCAGCAGAAGCACGATCAGAAGAGCAAGTATGATAGCGGCAGGCCACTTTGCTTGGCGGAATCGTCGTTTGGCAGCGTTAATGATAGATGTTCACCTCTTTGTAAAGCTCATAGAAAAAGTCATAAAGGTTATAGGACAATCCGAAAATGATGAAGCCGAACATCCAGATCGTCAGAATTGCAAACACCGAGATAGCCGAATTTTTCAGCGTCTCCAGGAAATCGAAGTTGTGGATCACCTGCGTCATCACGATGAACATGACAAGCAGCCATACGGTCATGATCGTGTTCAATGCATGAATGATGACCGCCTCATCCAGCGATGCGATGTTGGACAGCAGGATCGTCGGGACCGAAAAGAACACATAGGGCGACAGCGCATAGACGCTGCCCTGAATGACTTCCCGGAACCGGCCCTCCCCGTCCTTGATGCTGCAGACCAGGTAATTAGCGATAATCCAGGTGACCCATGGCAGGGCAAACAGGCCGAGTTCCTTCATCAGATTGATTTCCGACAGGTCGACGGGATGGAACAAAAAACCGGTGAAATAAACTCTGCACAGCTTGACGCCAATGACCAGGAGGAGCAGGGAAATCGTGATCCAGGCGGGAATCCTCGCCTCCTTGATTTTGTAGAACCCCTCGTAAGGATGAATCAGGACGTAGCCCAAATTACGAACGTACGCCAGCGGTTCCTTCCAGGATGCCGGCAGCGGACGCCTGCGCAAGGACCAGCGAATGAAGCGATAGCCGAAGTACACGGCAAGCATCACTGCGGCCAGTCCGCCCACCAAGGCGACAAAATGGCGCTGAAGCCATTCCATCCGGATCTGCCAAAAGGCCTTCGAATAGCCGTCGGTATCAAAAGCGGCTTTCATGTAGCTCAAGGCTTCGTCATTGCGGTCCTCGTGCAAAAACACTTTGCCCAAGCCTTGAAAGGTCCCGTTGTACATATCGTTGCGGGCATAGACCGCCTCCCAGTACGGCTTGCTCTCTTCGTATTTCCCGTCGGCATACAGTGCGAGCGCCTGAAGCGCGCTGCTGCCGAAAGCGGTACGGACGTATTTATGGACCGTATTGGTACCGCTGTCGGATATCCAGATCGCATGATCCGAGTCGATGCCGATCCCGGTCGGATAACCGAGCACGCCGTACTGCTGCGTCTCCTTATCGATGTCGCCGAACTCGAACATGGCCTCACCGCTGCGGTCATAAAGATTGATGCTCATGGAATCGAGGTCGATATTGTACAGGAAGCCTTCCGGATCAACGGCAACGTCGACGATGCCGTGTCCGTTCACCAGCGTCTTGTTTTTAAAAGCGTCCACCCCGCCTGCATTCAGCTTTCGGATTGCTCCCTTCCCTTCCCCTCCGGCGGTGGCCGTGTACACAAATCCGTCCGGATCAATCGCCACATTCGTGATCGGCTTGGGAAGCGCGCCCTTTTCCTTGGACAGCTGCTCCTTGTTCAGCACCAGCTTCTTCAGCCAGTTCAGCATCGACTGATCCGCCTTGTTCGCACCGAAATAGCCCATGAATTCGCCTTTCGGATTCAGCCGGACCAGTCCCTGATACGAGGAATTCAGCTGGATGTACATCACGCCGCGCCGGTCTACGACAAGCTTGACAGGAACAAAATGCTCCGAGCCGAGCAGCGGGGTATCCGGCTTCTTGTACTCCCTCTGGAACCGTCCGCTCCTGTCAAACACGGCAATCCGCTGATTTCCGGAGTCCGCCACGTATACCTCGTTGTCCGTAGTAACGTATACGCCCTCCGGTCCCGAGAGCTGACCTTGGCCTTCGGCGTCCCCGATCGTCCGGAGCAGCGTGCCGTCCGGATTCAGCACCACAATGCGGTCTTTCTTCTTGTCGGCGATATAGACCCGGTCGTCGGCGGCGATATCGAGATCAGCCGGTTCACCGAAATCGGCGGAGATAGCCCCGGCCGGACGGTAGATCGGCTGGATGCGGAACCAGGACGACTGGTTCGAGTCATAGTAGGATGT
>NZ_PCZT01000024.1:41335-42371 GCF_002968895.1 Paenibacillus sp. AR247
AACCTCATCACGAAGTAACTGAGGAGCAGCAAAATGACTGAAACCGCTGAAGCATAGCCCAGTTCGAACCGGATGAACGCGTAATCGTCGACATGGTTGATGATGAGGTGCCCCGCATACTGCGGCGTAATCGCCATCCCGGTCAGCTGGGTTGAAATGCTGCCGGCCTTCAGGGTCGAAACGATCGTCATGACGGCGCTGAACAGCATTTGCGGTTTCATGGACGGCACGGTAATGTAGAACACTTCCTGCAACCGGTTCGATATCCCGTCAATCCGTCCAGCTTCATACAGCTCCCGGTTGACCGTCTGCAGACCCGCCAGCATCGCCAGAAATCCTACGCTGAAGCTCATCCAGAGGGATACCAGAATCATAATGTTCAGCAGGTACTTCGGATCCTGCAGCCAAGTTACCGGGGAATCGATCCAGCCCATATTCAGCAGGAAGTTGTTCAAATAGCCGACGCGGTCGCCGCTGAAAGCGGCAATCCAGACGACCGTCAGCGCCACGCCGCCCGCCATCGACGGCGCATAGAACACCAGCGTGTAATAATCGCGCACCTTCATCGGCAGCTGATGAATGAGCCAGGCAAACAGGAAAGACAGCAGATACCCGCCCGGCCCGACGATCAGCGCGAACACGAACGTGTTCGGAAGCGCCTTGGTCAGAAAAATAATGTCCTGCGTAAACAGCGCGATAAAGTTGTCAAAGCCGATAAAATGCAGCTTGCTGAATCCGTCGTAGGACGTAAAGCTGAGCGTCGCAGCCATCACGACCGGAATGACGATAAAGACGAGAAAGCAGATGAGAAAAGGAGCCAGGAACGCGTAGCAGAAGGCATCCTTCTTCAAATCCAGCACAAACCGTTTCAGCTTGACCACTGCCGGGAATGGCGGCTTCGCGGCTGGCAAAGCGGGCGTAATTTCTGGTTTCACGGCTTAGCCTCCTCCCAGTTAAAAGGTTCGATAATCTGAGGCACGTGCAAGTTTCCTCCCGCGATGCCGAAGTTCCGCTGCCTGCGGTCCATCTCCCGCTG
>NZ_PCZT01000024.1:42471-59486 GCF_002968895.1 Paenibacillus sp. AR247
AGCGACAGGCTGGCCTCTTCCAGCGATTCGCTCGCCGGCACGCCGTCAAATACCGTCTTGTTCCAGGCGAAGTCCATTTCACGGGCCAGGAAGTAGTACCCTGGAACATTGGGCAGATTCGCCGCCCAGCGGGCCTGTTCCCGGATCGCTTTCAGGTCTTCGGACGGCCAGCTCAGCGACTTCATCGCCTCAACATTGGCCGTGTTCCAACGGTACTCGATGCCGTAGTACGACTCCATATCCCCGGCATACCTCGACTGGACATCCGCGGAAGTCCACCATTTCAGAAACTGCCAGGCCGCATCCTTCTTGTCGCTCTTCTTCATGATCATGGCCGTGGACAGGCCTTGCGGCGACCAGCGGGCCACTTGACCGTCCGGCTGCTTGATCCCCGGCAGGGGCGCGACTTTCCAGTGCCCAGTGATCTCAGGCGCAGCCACCTGCAGCTGCACGTACGTGTTGAAGTCGGATATGCCGATCGGGATATCCCCGTCACGGAAATGCTGGAAGAAAGCCGGTATGTCGATCGGCAGGTTGAATTTGGTGTACAGCTGCGTCCACTGCTTGAACGCCTTTTGCCCCGAATCGCTGAACAGGCTGGACTTCAGCCCGTCGGGCGTATACGGCGATGCGCCGTTTTCGAGAAAGAGGGTGGCGAAATCCGCCTTCGGAACATTCATCGTCATGCCGTTCTCCTGCAGCGTCGGCAGGATGTCAAACACGTCGTCCCAAGTGTCCGGCGCCTTCAAGCCCAGGCTCTCGAAAATATCCGAGCGGTAAAACAGCAGCTGGAAGTTCTGCACCTCCGGCAGGCCGTAAGTGCCGCCGTTGTAGGTCAGGGCTCTCGACGCGCCCGGAATGAACCGTTTCATGACATCGGCAAATCCCGGATAAGAGGACAGATCCTGAACGGCGTCCCGCATCGCATAATCGGCCGGTGTGGCCTCTGCCAGCCCGAGCGCCACGTCGGGCACGTCGCCGGCGGCATTGCCCAAAATCAGCATGTTGGGATTCGGCATAAGATTAATGTTGACCTGAATCCCCGTTTTCGGCGTGAAATCCTGGCTCACCAGCTCCCGCAGCTCATCAACGTAATCGCGGCCGCGGCCGACCCAGATCTCCAGCGCCCCGTCCTTCTTCTCCCCGTCCAGGTCGTAATCCATCGTAAAGGAGCGGGCGAAGTCGGCGATGGAATACGGAATTCGGGAAAGCGCCGTAGGTTCCCTGAGGCCGGTTTGGGCATCCGGCGTCCGTACCACGAAATAATCGAGCATCAACGGCTGCTGGGTCAGCGTAGACATCCATGTGCCGATGTTGGCCTGGATCGTGGAGAAATCGTTCACCTTGTTCGGAACGTTGTTGACGTCGGACGCCATCTCTTCCAGCATGCTCACCGCTGAAGCGATCGCTTGCGACAGGTCGGAGCTGCCTTCATTGACGCGGTTGATGTAGTCCCGGATCAGCTTCAGGCGGTCGATCAAAGATTGAAGCGTTTTGCCCGCATTGGGATCGTATTTATTCATGTCCCAGGTGCGGCTGGCATCCAGGTTGGCATCCGAGGCGCTTTTGCTGTAATTGCCGGTGATGAGCCTGATATGGCGGTCGAAATCCGATATTTGCTTAAGGGTATCCTTCAACGCGATCAGGATCGGCTGCATCGTGCTTGAATCGGCCGTCATTCGCATCGTGTGGGTCCCTTTGTTCAGATAAAATTGATAGGGCCTGCCTTCCGCATCCGATATCGCCGAGATTTCGAATTCCTTGTGATACGCCAGGCCGTAATGAAGCAGTTCCTCGAAGGGGACCTTTCCGTCGATTTCGATCGTCCGATACGCTTTAAAACCCGATCTGTAGTTCTGGAAGTTTTTCAGATCGATGACGTACCAGCCGTCGGCAGGAACCTCAAAGCTCCACTCCACCCACTCGCCCGGCTGCTTCCAACGGTTCCCTCCGAGCACGTTATAGGTGATACGGCCCTTGGGATCCGGTGAAATGTACGGCTCCGACCAGCGGTCCGTCTGAATGGACAGGCTCGACTTGCGCTGGAACTGCTCGGCTTCCGTCTGCTTGAACCAGCTCTCTTGGACCTTCATCGCAGGCTGCTGCTTGACATATTCCGCATAGGCCGGGATCGGCTGCTGGGTCCGGAAATAAATGTCCCGGATCGCGACAGCCCCCCTCTCTCCGGTCAACCTGAGCGTGTGCTGCCCGGGCTCAAGCTGGTATAGAAGCGGCCGGGACGAAGCCGAATAATCGCTTGCCGCTTTGTCCGTCCATTCGGGGAGTTCAATCTGCTGGGGTCGGACCTGCATCCCGATTTCGTTGACTTCGTACGGATATTTCGCGTCCTTCCACATCCGTTCCAGCTCGATGCGCTCCGATTCCGCGAAGGGGTACTTTCCGTCGATCATGGCCCCGCGGATCACGGAGCTTCCGCTGCCCGGCAGCGCCTTATAGTCCAAATGGAGCTCATACCAGCCAGCCTCGGGGATCGTAAAGGCCCACTCAACCCAGCCGGATTCATTGCTCCAGCTCAGCATGCTTCGACCGCTCTCGGCCTCCTTGGCCAGGTCCGCATCGGTGGATGCCGCCTTGTAATTGACCGGATCGAGCCGAATGGCCGTTTCTTCCGCAATGGCATATTCGCCTTCCGCCCCCTTCATGTGCTGGGCGTAAGGGAGCTCGCCTTCCTCGCTTGCCAGATCAAGCAGATCGGCGGCGGTAGCGCTGGTGGAGTAAACCACAGGCTCATCGGCCGACAGCCAGCGGACGAGTCCGAACAGAAGTGCGGCAACGATCAGCAGTCTCAGAGAAATGCGTGCGAAACGGGGCAAGGTACGTTTCTTCATGCCTCACCTCTCCCCACCAATTCCTCTGTACTCTCATCGAAAAAGTGGATCTTGTGCATCTGCAAGCCTACAGAGACCACGTCCCCGGCTGCGTACGTCTGTTCAGGATCGGTACGGGCGATCATTTGATAAGAACCGATTTGCACGTAAACATAGGAATCCGCGCCGGTGGCTTCCGTCATTTGCACAAGCCCGGTAATGAAGCCGGCTTCCTCCGAGCTGCCGCGCTTCAGGATGACGTGTTCCGGCCGCACGCCCAAGATGACGCTCCGGACGGTTTTCGGGGCCCGCTCAAAATTTCTGCCAGTTGGCTCAGGCAGGAGCAGCCTCATCCGTTTGTTGGAAAAATAGTAATCTCCGTCGTTTTTCTCGATAGTACCGTTCAAAAAGTTCATCTGAGGCGAACCGATGAATCCGGCGACAAACACATTGGCCGGTTCGTCGTACAATGCGCGCGGGGCGGCTACCTGCTGAATGACCCCGTCCTTCATCACCACGATGCGGGTGCCCATCGTCATCGCTTCGACCTGGTCGTGGGTGACATACACTGTCGTCCGCTTCAGGTCGCTCTGCAGCTTGATCAGCTCGGCCCGGGTCTGCGCGCGCAGCTTGGCATCAAGATTGGACAGCGGTTCGTCCATCAGAAACACCTGAGGCTCACGGGCGATCGCCCTGCCGAGCGCAACCCGCTGCTTCTGGCCGCCGGACAGCTGACTCGGCTTGCGGTCCAGCAGATGGGCGATCTCCAGGATGGACGCCACCCGCTTCACGCGTACATCGATCTCATGCTTCGCCGTCTTGCGGAGCTTTAGGCCAAGGGCGATATTTTCATAAACGGACAGATTGGGATACAGGGCATAATTCTGAAAAACCATCGCGATGTCGCGATCCTTGGGGGAGACATAATTGGTTCACGGCGGGGCGGGATTCGCCCTTGTACCGTTTGAATACATGATTAAATGTGATGCTTCCCACCGTTCTCACCTCACGCTATCTAACTGCCGTTTCTTCTTTAATGGTAGTGCATTCATCACAGGGCCAAAATGAGGCGGAATTAATGTTTGCAGTCCATTTTTAACGTGTCCTGCGTTTAGAGTGCGGCTTGCCCCGAAATTGCTGAATACCGAAATCGCCACAATCACCCAAGACGCAAAAAAAAGCCTGCGCACGATCGCTCGAAAGCGATACTGTGCACAGGCATGTCATGCTGGCCTGCCTTATGGCAGCAGATTATACAAGCGGTACGCCAGAACCGGAATTTCCTTTTCCATTCGATCCCGGTCCTCCCGAATGCCCCTCTCCGCCCGGAACTGTCCCAAGCTTCGAACCAATGGCAGCGAGCCGGGCCTGCAAGGATTTCTTCAGTCCGCTATCCGGCAGGAGAAGCACGAAATTGGCAGCAGCATCGACGGTGCTGACCTCTTTCTTTTGCATGGCCAACTTCACGCTGGCTTGGGCGGATTTCTCCAGCAGCTTCACATAATCGTTCTGGAGGAGGTACAAATTGCCGAATAATCCGGCATCCTTGCTCGCACCGATACCTCCGTTAAACTCCATGAATCCGGACCGTCCATCCCCGTCATTTTCGTTGACGAGCAGCGCAAGCCCTATCGGTTTATCGGGATGGAAGTTGTACCCGGCGCCGTGAAGCGCCTGAAACGGAAGGGTCAGCTCATAATGCGTCACCTTGGCCGTTTCGTCGCGGGTAACGACCGCCTGAATGGATTCCAGCGGGCCCGGCGTTACCCCATCCGGAGCACGCCATCTCCATTTCTGCACGCTGCCGTCCTCGTTCAGCGCAAACCCGAGCTCGTTCACCTGGCGGCTAGCCGCGCCATCTTCCTTCGCCAGGTCGATACCGACCTGCAGGCTGTCGCCCTGCCATATATCGCCGTTGGTAAACGTCTGGCTGTGGACATTGTCCTTGACGTCCACGTTGACGTATAAATGGGCTTCATCCCAGTTGACCTTGGAGGTGAGCCCGAGATCATCGGCGCCTTCCCAGCTTCCGCCGACGCTGTAGTAATGCTCCGGACCGGACACTTCAATGGTTGGCGTGTGGTCCGCTGCCCCGCTCCGCGATGCGAAGGACTGGGACAGCTTGACTGAAGTTTCATAACGTTCCCCGTTATCCAGCGCAACCCTGAACTTCAGGGAATCAGCTGATAAATAAGGGATGGCCACGCTGCGGGTTTCCCCCTGCTTCAGATTCTCAAAACGGATCGGCTTCAGCGCTTCCTTATACATGCCTAGACTGACCCATTCGATTTGTCCCTTCAGCGTTCCGTCTCCGGCCGCATTGGTTATCGACAGCACCGTTCCTGTATCTTCCGGGTGTGAAGGATCGAAGGGCGCCTTCTCTAACTTCAGCGTCACAGGATAGAGATTGCTTCCCGACACTTTGCCCGGCGCATCGTTCTGAATTTGAAGCCCCCCGCTGGCCAGGTTGTTGGATACGACCATCTTGTCGATGCCCGGCCCGGCATACACATGGGTCGTTTGGGACTGCTGGAAATAGGAATCGTACAGTCCGATGTCACCGCCGACGGCGTTAATGCCGATGTCGCCGACTTTGGTGAAGTTGGCCTGCTGAATCCGCACGGTGCCCCCAAAGATGTCGAAGGAACGGTTCGTATCGCCCCACATCGAAGAATTGAAAAACACCGCTTTGGAGCTGAAGTCTTTGCCGACCTCAACGTAGACTTTGTCGGTCGTGCTGATCGAGACCAGCTCCGTGTTGATGAACTGGAGTCCCGCCTTATCCGCGCCTTCCAGCACGGCTCCTTTTTTGCTTCCGTCCGTGCCGTGGCCGATCACGACGGCTTCAGGGCCTTGCCCGTCCTGTCCTTCGAAATGGATGCCGAACTTCGAACCGAAGACGAATGTGTTAAAAATGGTCTCCTGCTTCACGTTGCCGATACGGAAAGCATCCAGATGGTCCTTCTGGTAATTCCAGACCATGTCGGAGTCCGCGCCGGTGGATGGATGGTTCGGGTAATTGCTGCGCCCGTAATAATGCGGATTGAACTGGACGTTCCGCAAGTATCCGCCCTGCGCACCTCCGCCCAGGTAAATCCCTTCCTTCAGCGGGGAACCTGCCACGTAATCGATGTAATGCCCGCTCGTATCGTATGTTCCAAAATCGACGGCCTGGTATGGATTGACCAGCGTCGTATCAATAAGGTAAACGTCCTTCCCTTGGCCTTGAACGGTCCATGGGTAAGGCTTGACCGGATTCGTTTCGGTCCAGGTTTGATGGTCGTAATATACGGATATCCCGCGGAGGCCTGCCGACGCTTTTAACTGGATCAATGCCGGGGCGTCCGCTTCATTTTCCCCGTAGTTCGTAAAAATGACCGTGCCGCCGCCAATCGTATGATGCGGAACATCAAAGTTGCCGCGCAATTCTACGCCTGTCGGCACGACCAGCGGCTGCTCGACCCGGTAAATCCCGGCCGGCATATACACCGTGCCGCCGCCAGCATCACCGGCATCGCTTAGAGCCTGCTGGATCGCCTGGGAGGCATCCTCATTCCCGGTCGGATCAGCGGAGTACGGTGCATTCACCACATTAAACAATCCGCTCGTCGCCGGCTTGGGACGTGCGGCGATATCCACGGAGGGCACCTCAGGAAGGCGGTCCAGGACATACTTGTCGTCTTGGCGGATATTCAGGTCCGTCGACTGGCTGTGATTGGTTACGGACAGCTTGCCGTCATATCCCGAGTTGATGGAATTTACCGTTCCGACATTCCCTTCAAGCAGGAGATGGCGATCGGGTTTGGCGAAGCTGGAAGCCCCTAGTATCAGCGATCCGCCTCGTGCGATGATCGCATAGTCTTCACTGCTTCCCCCCAGTTTGCGAACGTGCTGTTTTCGAAGGATAGGGTGCCGCTGCCTTCGTTCAGAACCGCCTGATCGGGGTGCCCGCCTACCGTAACGCCGTTAAACTGAACAATGGAATTGAAGCCCTGCGTCGCGTAAATGGCAATCGGATGCTGCCCGGCTCCGGCTTCAAACCGGCTGTCCGAAATGAGCAGGCCGTAATTGTTAACGCCCTCAATCTTGAGCGCGACATGGCAATCCTCGACCTGGATCTTGTACAGCTGCGCATTGGCCGATTCAAGACTGCCGGTTCTCGTCGTCATCCGCATGCCCGTCTCATATCCGGAAATATGGATGTCCGACATGTATTCCCAATCGGAGCGGCCCATCACAATGCCCTCGGCATGGCCCGTCATGTAATCATGCAGTTCGCCGCGTTCGGGCGATCCCGTTAGGCCCGAGCCGGACCAGAGATCCGGGGACAAATGAATCCCCTCCAGCCGTCCGATATCCGTCGTATAATCGAGGAAAATGCCTGTCTTCAGCGTGGTACCATAGAGATTTTTGACGTAATGCAGCTCGTTCCAGTCCGGTCCGATCTTGATCCCCTGGTAAGCATTGACCAGCGTGACATTCTTGACGGTCGCACTGTCGCCGGGAAGCTGTTCGATCGTCCACGGATATGGAGACGGATCGGATGCGTTTTGTTCCGGATACCAGATGGACAGGTTCGTCACGCCGCTGGAAGGCTGCAGCTTGATGAAGCTCGTGCCTGCCTCCTGTCCCTTACCGGCATAGACAGCAAGAACGGTGCCCAGAACCTTGCCGCCCTGCGCTTCCGGATTCGCCCAATCGCCGCGGAGCGTGACTCCTGTCGGGACGACAAGCTCGCTTGTCAGCCTGTACGTTCCTGAAGGCACGAACACGACGCCCCACTTGGCTTCCCGCATCGGCCAGCGCTTCCTGGAAGGCGCGGGTGTCATCCGCGCTCCCATCCCCTTTGGCGCCATAATCCGTCACACTGCGGTCGGCAATGACGATATCGTCCGTCGGATATACCGTGTCATAGACCTTGGTTTCGTGGGTCCCCGACGGTTCACGGATCTGCTTCGTCACGGTCACCTTCGCCAAATACAGCTCGGGATTCTGCGCCTTCGCTCCGGCGCCGGTGACGCCGATCCGGAAATCCGCACCGTTTGTGCGGTTCTCAAAGCGCGCGTCGCTCAGCTTGAAGGTATGCGTCTTCCAGGTCCCCGAATTTTCGTACGAAAACAGCGGGGCGTCCTTAAAAGCGGACTGCTTGGAATCATACTGAAGCACCATATCCCCATTGCCTTGGTCATAATATTCGGCCGTTACCAAAACGTCCTGGTCGCTAAGATCTCCCGCAAAGTCGTCATCCACATTGAAATAAAAGTAGAGAATGTTCTGTGCCGGATCATTCGGATTTACCGCTTGATTGGTCTTCCAGTACGTTTTACCGTCCATTTCGCCAACCTGCAGGCCTTCCTCCGGACCGTCCCCCGGACGGGCGGTTACGCCTTGTCCTTCCGGCGTTTCCCCGAGCGTAATGTATACGGAATCGGTAACCGTTACCGGGGCGGATGGCGGAAGCTGGCTGCCGCCATCTGCATCCTCGCCATCGGCGGCGGCTCTAAGTGGAGCCGGGGGCCATCCAGAATAAGGAGACGACCATCACGATGACGGTCATTTGCGCGATAAAGCGCCTAAAGCTCAATCGATTGTTCACGATTATTCCTCCCCTGCTTGATTTGCTTATCAAGCTGCACGAAAGCAACGCTGCTTCGCTGCGGGATCATGATTGTATTCGCTTTCAATTTTGCAGCAAAAAAACTATCGGCAATACATCCGAGCTTGTCCTGTATCCAATTTAGCTTGCGGCACCTCCCCCTTTCAGCAGGCGGCTTGCTTCATCTATGAACCTTAAGGAAAACCGGCCTTAACGGCCAGCGTTCCTCCAGGAATGAGCAGGCTCCCAGTTCAGGACCGACTTCGCCCGGGCGTTGGACACGAGCGCCGTCAACTTACCTGGGTCCTTGCCTGGAAAAGGCACCTGCGGATAATACTTGGCAGCCAGCTCACTGACGCTTGCATCGCTCAGCAAGTCGCTGGAGGTGATGTTCAGGCGGCATGCTTCCGCCTGTCCTTGCACGGGTGCTTCCAGCGCAAGCCGGCAGGCTGAAGCGGCGTCGCGCGCGTCGACATAGCTCCATAGAATGCGGTGATGTCTGGCGGTATCGCTGAAGGCCGCGATCTCCCGATCGTATTCATTCGGCGCCAGAATCAAAGAGAAGCGGAGGGCATAGATCTCCATGCCGGTACGGCGGGCAAACATGTCGCCCGTCTGTTCGTTCACCTGCTTGGACAGACCGTAGCTTTCCTGCGGCAGCAGCACATGCTCCTCGTCAACGGGGAGCGTATGCGGCGGAAAGGGATGCTTCGCCCAGCAGAATCCATAGGCCGATTCGCTCGATCCGAATACGACGCGCTGGATGCCGAGCTTCGAAGAAGCCTCCAGGATGTTGTATGTCGCCATGACATTGTTGGCGAAGATCCGCTCCGGCGAAAAGTTGATAGGATTCGGCACGGCAGCCAGGTGAACCACCGCATCCGACTCCGCCAGAATACCGTATACTTCGCCAAGCTGGGTCAAGTCCCCCTGGACATAACGGGCATAACGGTTTCTCCCGCTTGCCGGGCGGGCATCCGTTCCAATGACCCGGTATCCTGCATGGTTAAGCTCTTGAACGACGTAGTGGCCCAGTTTTCCTTCCGAGCCGGTCACGACGATTTGTTTCATGATCTTTTCCTCCTTCCAGCCGGACCTTACGGACGAATCAGCGTTCCATCCGGCTTGCGGTCCAGCTTGTATGGGTGATGGTATGCTGCCAGGGAACCCTGATCCTTTACCAGAGCTCCCGCCTTATGCTCGTCGATATCGATGCCAAGCCCCGGCTTATCGTTCAGCTTTAAATGCCCGTGTTCCAAAACCGCGTGGCCCGGGAAGGCCTCCTTCTCCTCGCTGCGGAAATGGTTGATCTCCTGTACGCCAAAGCTCATGATCGCCATGTCCAGATGCGCGGCCGCGATTTGGTTGACCGGGTCGTTCTCCCCACCTTCCTGCCACGCGGTGCGAACGCCGAAAGCTTCGCAGACGGCGGCAATTTTGCGGCATGGGGTAATGCCGCCGGCCTTGGAGACACGCATCCGGACAAAGTCGATCAAGCGCTCCTGCACCAGCGGGAGCCACTCCTGCGGGTGAACAAACAATTCGCCGACGGCCTGTGGCGTGGTGCTCGTTTCTTTGACCCGCCGGTACCATCCCGTATGCTCCGATTGCAGCAAGTCTTCCACGAAGAACAGGCGGTACGGATCCAGCGCTCTCGATAAGCTGACGGCGCCGGAAGGCGTCAGATGCTCGTGAACGTCATGCGTAAAGCCCAGGCTCATGCCGAACCGTACACGCAGCTTCTCGAACATGTCCGGGATCGCCGTGATGTAGCTGGCTTCATCGAATACACTGGCAGGAGGGAATTTCGATACGCCCTGCGGTGTGACGAATCCGCCTCCGCCGTAGCCCCCAAGCTGGCAGCGGATCACGCCGAAGCCCTGCTCCTGAAAGGCATGCACCTCTTCCTCCAGCTGCTCGTAGGTGGCACCGTTAGCATGCGCATAACAAGAAACGGCCGAACGGACCGCGCCGCCCAGAAGCTGGTACACGGGCATCCCCGCTTCCTTCCCCTTGATGTCCCACAGCGCCATGTCGATACCGCCCATGGCGGTATGGAGCGTAGAGCCATTGCGCCAATAACCGCTCGTATACATCGTCTGCCACAGATCTTCGATCTGGCCGGCATCCCGTCCGATAAGCACCGGTGCCAGCAGTTCCTCAATGACTCTGACCACGGCTCCCGGCTGGTAAATATCGCTGGCCGAGCCGATGCCGTACAATCCGTCCTGGTCCGTCATGACTTTGACGATGACCCAGCTTCCATCATGTCTCGTTCGAATGCAGCGTACTGCCGTTATTTTGGCCATACCGCTTTCCCCTCCCCAGAATGGACTATATTATCGCAGAGCCGGACGAATGCCAACCGTCTGAATTTTTGCCGGTCCCAGCTCTGCCGTATACCCGCTTTGCTCGTTTCTTCCCATCTCTTCCCCGCGCTGTTCAATGATGGTGCTCTCATAGACGCCGTTCACTTGGAATGAAGGCGTGACCGACAGGGTAGAAGGCGCAGCTGATGAAACGTTAAATACCCGGAACATCAGATCCTCGTTCTCCTCGCCCAACTTGAGTGCGCTGAAGGCAAGACGGTCGCCCTCCCATTCGAGGAACGTATGATTCGCCGGCAGCTTGCCGCCGTGGACTCCCGTCTGATGAACCGTCCATGGAACCGGGAATTGATAAGCCTCGATAAATGCGCCCGATTCAACCACATCGGCATCATGGGAAATCAGCTCCATTTCCAGGACATGCGTTCCCAGGCACTGCGCTTCGGGCGTCGAGAATACGCCCCAATCCCCAAGCTCTCTGACGCCGCGCACGAGCGTGACCGCCATCGTGTTATGCGCGGGCAGCACTTCGTATTCGTTCAGTCCCTGATTCGCGACGGTAAGGCCCGCGATGCCGTCGCTCAAGCTGATGAACGCGTTCTGATGCTGGGCGTTGCTCGGATTGCTCCACGCGGCTTCAGGCTGAATCGGGCGCCGCGCCACTTCATAAATGGAGTCCGCCATCACATGAGCCGCCGCCAGTCCGGTCTTGAACAGCATACGGATGCGGTGGTCCTTCACCGTGTTGTCGATCATGCTCCGGATGCCGACGCAGCGGCTATCCTTGCCCAGGGTGAGCTCCGTGACGATCTTCACCCCGGCCGTCTCGCTAACGCGGCGGGATTTGCGGTACCGGAAAGGGACCATGGAGCGAATCTCTTCGTCCAGCAGCGCATCCGCTCCAAGCGGCAGGTTCCAGACGTGCTCGATCCGGTATACGGCGGCCAGCGGCGTATGCTTCACCAGCCGGATACCCGCCGAAAGGCCCTCCGTCGTCAGCGGCGCTTCTCCATCCGGCTGCCGGTACATGTATTCGTTCCCGATGTCGCCCGTGTCCTCGTAAATGCCAAGCCCTTCATACTTCCGGCCGTTCACTTTATCCAACAGCGTAAAGGAGCCGTCTTCCGCGATCTCCACCCGAAGATAACGGTTCTCCATCGCGTTGCCGCCTGCGTTCACGCCGCCTGCAGCAGGCGAAACGGACTCGGCTTTGGCCAGGGAATCCTTGCGGACAAGGGCGTAGGACCGATAACCGATCCCTGGAACGTCCTTGACATAGAGCTCCACATCCACCTGAAAAGCCCAATAAGGCTGACGGAATCGGTCATCCGGGAGGTCATAGCCGAATACCGGGCCGAGTGGCTCGATGTTAGCCTCAATGGGCTTGCCTCCTTCGTCCGTTACGATCCATTCCTCCGGATCAAAAGCCTGGTACTCTTCTTTGAACGCTTCGTATTTCTCGTTCGGAGCCTGATGATCGAAATAGCGGCGCTCTATGTCCACCGTCGTGCGAACCACGCCGGAACGGGAATGGCCCGACGTGTTAAAGACGACGAAAGGCCGCGCCGATTCCGGGTCAAAGCCGGAGGTGTCCACGGCAGCAGCTACCGCCGCGGCGCTGTCCGCAGCGATCGACTCCGCCACCTGCTGCGACTTGGCGAAGCGCGTCATCATCTCGCGGTGCACCTCGTCAACGCTGCAGCCGCAAATGCTGTCATGCGGATGGTTTTGCAGCAGCGTCTTCCACGCATACAGCAGTTCGTGCCGCGGATAGGCCGTACCGGTCAAATGGGCCATGACGGCGAGCGGCTCGGCCACCTTTTCCAGCAAGGTCTGGCTCCGCACGTTTTGCTGTTTGATGTACACCCGGGCCGACGCGGTATTGACGAGCGTGATCCACCCGTCCGTCCACTGGCTTCGGAGCTCGCCGCGCACGACATCGAGGGCATCCGGGTTCGCCTGACGAAGCGCTTCAATATACTCGGGGAAGCTGGAATGGCGGAACTCCACGTCCGGTAGCATCTCGGCGGCGGTGCGCAGCGCCCTGGACAGATCCTTCTGCAGCGGCTGGTGGTCGCAGCCGTTCATGAAGAGCAGCTCCGGTCCCGAGGCGAATGCTTCGGCGGCTGCCAGCTTTTCCGCCCAATACGCCTTCGCGGCTTCAGGGTCCGTCGGAATCTCCATTCCATTGTTGTACCAGTTGGCGAACAGGATCGCCAAAACCCGGGAGCCGTCGGGAGATTCCCAGTACATCTCGGAGTATTTTGACGTATGTTCGTTACCGGACTGGACCTCGTTGTTAAAGCCCACCGGCTTGACGCCGCGCCCGTATACGGCCACATCGATGCCCGCCTGGCGAATAAGCTGGGGTGCCTGCCCCATATTGCCGAAGGAGTCGGGAAAATAACCGATTTTCGCATATCCCCCCATCTTTTTCGAAAGGAGGATCCCGATCAGCAGGTTGCGCGCATTCGCTTCGCTGCTGACCAGAAATTCATCCTGAAGAATGTACCAGGGGCCGACGATCAGCTTCCCCTGTTCGACCAGCGAACGCACTTGTTCCGCCCGGTGCGGCATCATCTGCAAATAATCCTCCAGGACGATATATTGGCCGTCCAAATGAAAGCTGGCAAACTCCGGGTCCCGCTCGAAGGCCTCGATCAAATCCTCCATCAGGCGGACCAGCTTCAGCCGGTGTTTTTCGTATGGCAAATACCACTCTCTATCCCAATGCGAATGCGCAATAATATGCGCTGTTTTTATGGTCATCTCTTTCATCCCATTCTTGTATGTTTTCTAGTGCGCTAACGAGGGTACGGCATGAATGATGCGTTTTACATTTTGACCGAACCGACGGTCATGCCTTTAACGTACATCTTTTGCATAAACGGAAACGCGATCAGGATCGGTATGACGGTGATCAGCGCTCCGGCCATCAGCTCGTTCCATTTTTTAAATGAGGAGGAATCCAGGTACATCAGCCCCATCGGCAGCGTGAACATCTCCTGCTTGTCGACGATAATCATCGGCCACAGAATGTTGTTCCAGCTTCCTATAAAGTTCAGGATGGCAATCGTTCCGATCGCCGGCAGGGCCAGCGGCAGATAGACACGCCAGTAGATCTTGAAGTTGCCGCAGCCGTCCAGAACGGCGCACTCGTACAGCTCATGCGATATGGTCCGGAAATAGCTCGTAAACAGGAAAATGGCAAACGGCGCAGCCCCGTTAATCATCGGCAGGATCATCCCGACGTATGTGTTCTGCAGGCCGAGATTCGTCATGTTGATATACAGCGGAATGAGCGTCGTCACGCCAGGAACGAGCAGCAGCGCGATGAACGTGTAATACACGAATTTTTTGCCTCTAAATCTGAACTTGGCGAACGAATACGCCATCATCGTATAAATCAGAACGACTCCAATAATGACGATGATACTGACGACCACACTGTTGACGAAAAAGCGGTAAAAGTTCAGCTTGTTCCACACTTCTGCAAACGTAGACCACTCAGGCGCCCCTTTGGGGAGGGGGGACTGCGGATTGGCCAGTGCATCCTGGGATGTTTTCAAAGAGGTGCCGATCATCCACAAGAAAGGATACACGCAGGTCAGCCCGTATAAAACCAGAATGATGTGCTTGATAGTCTTGACCATCTCGGGTCCTCCTCTAAATGTCGACTTTGAACGACCGGATACTGAACATGGCAATGGCTCCGGTAATCAGGAAGGATATCCATCCGATCGCGCTGGCCAGTCCGTAATCGTTATTCAGGAACGCCGTCCGGTATACGAGCGTCCCGATGACCTCCGAGCTGCCCGAGGGTCCGCCACCGGTCATGATGAACACGTTCTCGAACGCCTGGAACGCGCCGTTGACCATCTGGATGACCGCGATCAGCGTAATTGGCTTCAGAAGCGGCCATGTGATTTTCGTGATCATCGTCAGCTTGCTGGCTCCGTCAACGTTCGCGGCCTCATACAAGGTAGGATCGATCGAGGTTAATCCGGCATAATACAGAATCAGCGTGCCCGGAAGGCCGCCCCATATCGAGGTAATGATGATGCCGATCAGCGATGTGGACGAGCTCCCCAGCATTCCCCCGGGTACGGTCACAAAGTCGAGTCCGATCGCATGAAACAGGGAATTAAAAGCGCCGGTAGGCTCAAACAGTCCTTTCCATACATAAAAAATCGCCACGCCCGATGCGATCATCGGCAGGAAGTACACCGTGCGGTACAGCGACGCCATCTTCGTATTCTGCAGAACGAATGCCAGCACGATCGCGATGGGGATGACGATAACGACCTGGGCTGCACCGATCAGGACGTTATGCAGCAGTGAGTTGTAAAAGTTCTGAGTGACGATCGGGTCATCCCCGAGCAGAAACTGCCTGAAGTTAGCAAGGCCTTCGAAGCGGGCCGTCGAAAAGTCGATCCCCGACCAGTTATAAAAACTGAGCAGGATCGAGAAGCCGACCGAATAGACGCCAACGGCGAGAAACAGGAGAACACCCGGCAGCAAAAACAGATACGGTACCCATTTATTTCTAGTTGTTATCATCTTCCATCACCTTTGGATTTGGATTAAGCAAGCAGCGGAAAGGCGCGTGTCCCTGCCGCCGTTTGCATCATACAGCCAGAGCCGGTTATCAGTTGCCGCTGGCCTGCAGGCTCTTCATCGTATCGTCGAATTTTTTCGCAGCCTGTTCGGCCGTCATTTTCTTTTCGATCATGGATTGGATGGACTGGGCATACACTTCCCACTCCTTGTTCTTGCCCCGGTAAGCGTTGATAGCCGGCTGCGCTTCCGAATACGGTCCGGGCTCGGTGGCGAACGATTCAACGATCGCCTTCAGGTTCGGATCGAGATCTTTGGCACGGTCGCCCAAATTCAGGGCCGGAACCGTATAGGCCGCATTCGCGAACGCAACGGCCGCATCCGGATCCGTGGTCATATACTTGATAAAATCAAGCGCGGCATCCTTGTTCTTCGAATCTTTATTCACGGACAGCATCGTCAGCGTAAACGGATCTGTCGTCCAGGAAGTGATTTTCGAGCCGTCAATCGGCGGCACAGGGAACGTGACGATATCCTCCGGTTTCATGCCCATCGCGAGCAGCGTGGACATCGTGAACGAACCGCCAAGGTCAAATGCGGCTTTGCCCGCGGCGAACGCCTGGTCCGCGCCGTCGATATCCGTCGACAAAATGCCCGGCATCAGCAAGTCTTTGTCAGCGAGCGTCTGTACCGCCTGAACAACCGGCAGATGTTCCGGATCGCTCATTTTCGCTTTTCGTTCCAGCAGGTCAATATACGATTGAGGCCCGCCATACATGATCGCCAGCGCGGATCCGGCCCAGTTCTCCCACAGGTCGGACGTTTTGGCGCCAAAGACAAGCCCCGGCGTTCCCGTCTTGCTCTTGATCGTTTCCATCATCGTGACGAACTCTTCCCACGTTTTCGGAGCTTCGGCGGTAAGCCCCGCCTTCTCGATCAGCTGCTTGTTGCCGTAAAAGGTAAAGAATCCGCCGATATCGAGCGGCAGTCCGTAGAACTGCCCCGCCTTCAGCGACTTTTGTACGGTCGTGGCGTTTTTGTCCTTCTGCCAGGAATCGACTTGGCTCTGGGTCACCTTGATCGGATCCATGGCCGTACCGTAATACTTGCTCAGCACGTCGTCGCCGACTTCGCCCGACAGCTCAAGCACGGAGCCTTCGATAGAGTCGCCCGCTGTCGCCCACCAGTTGACGACGTCGGGGAGATTTTTCGAGTTGGCCGCCGC
Organism: Paenibacillus sp. AR247; assembly: GCF_002968895.1. Lineage (NCBI taxonomy): Bacteria > Bacillati > Bacillota > Bacilli > Caryophanales > Paenibacillaceae > Paenibacillus > Paenibacillus sp. AR247. The sequence goes on from NZ_PCZT01000024.1 coordinate 59,005, forward strand.
CTGAAACTTTTGTCTGTAAGTATCGTCAGGCGTAAAGGTCTCGACATCCACTTTCACTCCGGTCTTCTCCTCGTACAGCTTGGCTGCCGCTTCGATTCCCGGCGTGTAAGCGACCTTCCAGGTCCACATGGTCAAATGCTTGCTGCCTTCCGCGCTGCTGCCGCCCTCCTGCTTCTGTCCGCCTGAGCAAGCGCTTACAAACAAACAAAGAACGGACAGCATCGTTACCATCAAGGTTGCTCTTCTTTTCATGGGATAACCACCCTTTCGCTTAATCGGTTAATATCGGTTTTTATTTCTGAAGGATTCTACGGATTGCAATCCCTTTCAATATGGCGGATTTGGATACCACCCCCTTGTTAAAATATGACAAGTGCCAACCTTGCCCCGCATCGCTTCCAGCCTTCCTTCCACGATGCCTTCACGATGTTTGACTCAACTTATGATAACAATATAAACATCTTATTTTTTAATGTAAATGT
>NZ_PCZT01000024.1:59586-68313 GCF_002968895.1 Paenibacillus sp. AR247
TGATTTAGGAAAGGAAATATAAAAACATACCATTCGATATAATAACTTGTATTTTATACTTGTTCGGGTTGGATAATTGTAATATATTTTAAACAGACCTATTCTCGAATGGAGCGCCAAACATGACGAAAAAGTTTACTCCCATGTATAAAAAGATCGAAAATTATATCCTGGAGCAGATCCGCAGCGGGAACTGGAAGCCGATGAGCCGCATCCCCTCGGAGAATGAGCTCTCGGATCAATTCGGAGTAAGCCGGATTACGGTCAAGAATGCGCTGTCCGACCTCGTGGACAGAGGCATCGTATACCGCATGCAGGGAAAAGGATCCTTCGTGTCGGAACAAAGAACGGAAGCTCTGTTTCCCCCGCTGTCGACCGAAGCGGCACTGCCGTCAAGCAAGTCCGTCGGCTTTTTGCTGCCCCGCCTGGACAACCGTTTTACCGCCAATTTGCTCAGCGGTATTGAGGATTCCTTAGCGGAGGAAGGCTATCATCTGCTATTTTCCAAAACGAATGACTCCCAGGAGTGTGAAATCCAGAAAATACGCGAGATGAAGCAGGCCGGCGTCGCCGGACTGATCATCTATCCCGTAGAAGGCGAAAATTACAATAACGAAATTCTGTCGCTGACACTGAATCGATTTCCGCTAGTGCTGTTAGACCGGCTGCTGAAAGGAGTGGAGACCAACTCGGTCAGCTCCAACAACTACGAAGCAGGCCAACAGGCCGTACAGCACTTGTACGATCTGGGGCATCGGCATATCGGATTTATCTCCACCAAATCGGAAGGAACCTCGAGTATTGAAGATCGGCTAGCCGGATACGAGCAGGCACTGGAAGACCGCCACATTCTCATCGACCGCAGCCTGCAGATGACCCGTTTGGGGATGGACAATAGCGACGAAGAGGTCATCGAGATGATCCAGCAGTTTTTGCAGGCCAACCGGCATATGACCGCGGCCCTTTCTTCGAATTTCAGCCCGCATGTCATCCAGGCTGCCTTGGATATGGGACTGCGGGTACCCGAGGATCTCTCAGTGGTCTTCTTTGACGACGTCGTATACCCCGATTTCAGCATCGTTCCCCCGACGGCTGTGGTGCAGCAGGAACGGGAATTGGGCCGGGAGGCCGGAAAGCTCATTATCGAGCAGATCGAGAACGACGCACCCGGGTACAGGCAGATCAAGCTGCCAACCCGCCTTATTCCGCGCCGTTCGACGTCGGTGCATGCCGGCGCTTCCGTGTCCCAAAGAGGGCTGTGACGACGCATTTAAAAAGCAAAAAACCGACGTTCTCACGTCGGTTTTTTAATAGATAGAGAACCTTACGGCCCTCCCTATCGATTTAAAAATTATAGATATTCGCATGTGAAATTCGTAAATTGGGCAGCAGCGTCTTTGCCGCATGCGTACAAACCGATGATGACACCTGTAAATCCTCCCGCTACTTCGGAAGAAAGGTATTTCGTCTGTGCGGTGCCAAGCTGTATTTCCTGGCCGTCCGCTCGCAGAAGGAACCGGTAGTGCGTAGGGCTGACCTGGATCACCAGGGAGGCGCGGCTGCTATTATTCAAATCGACAGCCTTCTCGATGGACTTGATATCCCCAACATTCAGGCGCTCAATGACCTCATACCCGATTCTGCCTTGACGTATCGCGAAATCGTAATGATGGTTCTCGTCCATATAGAGTGTAATGCCGGCCTCGCCTTGAGTGAGGCTTATGTCGCAGGAAATCACCGCTTCAAAATCTCTTTGGCGAATCCCGATGAAAGTGGGAGAATCCGCTTGATCGAGCGTTATCTCGGTTCCTCTCAGCTCTAGCATACCATGCTCGTACGAGTAGTTGCCTATTTCCGGATGGCGCAAATAGCACCAGTCCTTGCCCCATTCCATATTTTCAAAAGTATAGCGCTTCTTCTCCTGCTGAACGACTTCATCCGGAATGCGGTCGGTTTCAAAGGACGACAGTGTCGTGCCATGATGTCCTGCCGTGAACCAGCCGTCCTCTCCGAACGTAACCGGTGTCAAAAATACCTCGCGCCCTAGATGATGATAAGGAATCCACTGTCCCATCTGCCGGAATCCGAGGTGAAGCAGCCACCAGTTTCCTTTCTCGTCTTGAACGAGATCGCCGTGGCCGACTGCCTGCACTTCATAGCCGCCCATATTCCGGTTGGTTAACACAGGGTTATGTGCATACGGTTCAAACGGTCCGGAAGGAGAATCTCCCCGCGCGTAAGTCACCATATGGCCGAACTCGGTGCCCCCTTCTGCGGCCACTAAATAATAGCGTCCGTCGATTTTGTATAAATGCGGGGCTTCGAGATAGCGTCCTCCCGTCCCCTGCCAGATGGAGCGGCTTGGCGTCAGCTTCCGTCCGGTTTCGATGTCGATTTCACACTGCACGATGCCGCCGATGCCTTCATCGTCTACGCCGTTGCTCATAAAATAAGCTTTGCCGTCTTCAAAATACAAATCCGGATCGATCCCGCCCTGATCCACACCGATCGGGTCCGACCATTCTCCATAGATGTCGTCCGTCCATACATAGAAGTTTTGGCGCGTCGTATCGTTGGTTGTGGTCATGTAGAATCGTCCGCTGTTATACCGCAGGGTAGGAGCAAATACACCGCCCGAGCTGTTGACCTTGTCCAGCTGAATTTGGCTCTTGCGCGTCAGACAATGACCGATCTGGGTCCAGTTGATCAAATCCTTGCTTTCAAAAAGNGGGACGCCGGGAAAATACTGCATCGAACTGACAAACGAGATAATAGGTATCGTTCACCTTGCAAACGCTGCAAACGAGATAATAGGTATCGTTCACCTTGCAAACGACTGGGATCGGGATAAAACCCTTTGATGACCGGGTTATCATATTTCATGGGTTCACCTCTGTATGAGATCTGCATAGATGGTTTGAATTTTACCTTACCGCGGATAACAAAAAATACCCGAAAAATACAGCAGAAAAATCATGTCAAATTAAAACTTTATGATCATCCTGTTACTTGTTCAGAGCATCCATTGGATATAATCGCTAAAAAAGGAGGTATGTAGATGCCGCGTTTATCTAAACTTGCTCTGACCATGACTCTCCTTTCCGGAATTATTGGCTGCTCCCAGAGGACGGATCATCCCGGAACTCATCCCCAAGAGGCTGTTGTACACGAAACCGGAGTTAAGCTAAGTGAACAAGGCCCGCCTGATTCAAATTCGTTAGAGAATGCCAATTCGGGCACTCTGGATGATGCCACAGCAGAAACAAGTACGACAAAAGACAACAGCAGCAGTGAACCAACAGCTCGAGCCGCCGAGGATTTCCCTGAACCAGCCCAAGTGCCGGAGAAAGCCGAACGGATTTATGCCCATGCAACAGGCTCTGAAGGTTGGTTTATCTATTCAGCCCTTCAAGGCGGCCAAGCCAGCTTATTGACCTTTTACAGTCCGGATCGGGGAGCAAACTGGAAATCGTCCGCATGGAAGCTGGACCCCGACATCAATCAAAAAATGACCGAACATCATATTTTTGTGGCGATGGCTAAAACAGGCGGGAAGAATCAGATTTGGCTCTTGCTTACTTCCGATCCTGGCGCGGGGTTAATGACGAAGAAACTGTACCTTTCAGACAACGAATTACAATCCTTTTCACTTGTTTCCGACGTGTCCGATAAGGTTGATGGTTATATATCCGGCGTTACTTTTGCTGATGCCCAGCATGGCTGGATTGCCGCAAGCTACCACGGCAGCGTAACCGTCCCTCTATACAGAACGACAGATGGGGGCAAAAGCTGGGTCCTGCAAAACATCGACATCCCTGAAGGGTTTAAATACGGAAACGTGTCCCCGCCTCAATTCGATGCTGCCGACAGCAAGACTGGAAGCCTGGCCGTAGAATTCGTAAGTGATTCGGAGACCCGGACATACATTTATACAACAAAGGATACCGGAGAGCATTGGGCGAAATAACGCCCTCTTTGCAATCTTCAGATTTTCTTTAGATTTCCCCCCATAAAGTCCTCAGATTTTTTCGTTATGATGGTTCATGCTAACAACAAGCGATACAGCTTGATGAATCATAACTTTTCATAACTGTCTAATCACTTTATTGGGGGGAACACCGCTTGAACATCAATGAACATCTGCTATTTTTACAGGGATTTTTTAAAGAGCCCAAACGGGTAGGGAGCGTCATCCCGAGTTCCCGCTTCCTTGCCGCTAAAATGGTTCAGTCCGTACCCTGGAACGAGGTAAAGTCAGTTGCGGAACTCGGATCAGGTACAGGCGCGATCACACGTTTCATAAAGCCGCAGTTACATGAATCTGCAAAAGTGTTATTATTCGAAAGAGATAAAAAGATGAGAAATAACTTAAGGATCGAGTACCCGGATTTCCCGTGTTATTCGAATGCCTGCCAGCTCGTTAAAACCATCCATCAAGAAGGCATCGGCCAGCTTGACTGTATTATCAGCGGATTACCGTTTTTTAATTTCACGAGTGAAATGCGCGAAACCTTGCTTCATCAAATGGTTGAGGCACTAAAACCAGGAGGCGTTTTTGTCGCTTTCCAGTACTCCCTGCAAATGAAAAAGCAGTTTGCCAAGGCATTCACCATTGAAAACATCGAGCTTGTCCCCCTCAACTTCCCTCCGGCTTTTGTTTACACCTGCCGCAAAAAGGAGATGCTGTAAAACATCTTGGCGCCGGATCAGCTTGGAAATTGGTTTCAGCCAACCAGTTATGTAAAATAAATATGGGCCGCAAATGTTGAACGGCTGTAGGATCCGTAATCCGAAAAAAAGGAGCAGCATACCATGAACACCGTACTTGTCGTAGACGACGATCCGGAAATTCGAGACGTCATCCACGTTTATTTGCGTAATGAAGGATACCATGTCCTGGAGGCGGCAGATGGTCTGGAAGCGCTGAGTATCATCCAAACAACCCCAGTTCATCTGGTCATCCTGGATGTGATGATGCCGCGAATGGATGGGATTAAAGCTTGCATGAAAATCAGGGAAATATCCAGCACCCCCATCATCATGCTGTCAGCCAAAGAAGAAGATATCGATAAAATTACGGGACTTACGACCGGAGCGGATGATTACATGGTCAAACCCTTTAATCCGCTGGAACTGCTTGCCCGGGTCAAAGCTCAACTGCGGCGGCAATCCTTAATCGGAAAAGAGGAGTTTCATTCTCTGATCATCCTTAAAGACCTTGTCATAGATAAGGCTAAACATGCCGTCACCTTAAAAGGGAACCACATTTCGCTGACACCTCTGGAGTTTTCCATTCTGGAGCTGCTCGCGACTCATCCTGGGCAGGTATTCAGCTCCGAGAAGATCTACGAAAGCGTCTGGAAAGAGCCGTACGGCTATTCGGACAATACCGTGATGGTTCATATTCGCAATTTACGGGAAAAAATAGAGGATCGCCCAAGAGAGCCAAAATACATTAAAACCGTTTGGGGAGTTGGCTATAAAATTGAATGAACATGGACAGGAGCCAAAAAGGAAGAAGAAGATCCAAATCCATATTTTAATCCGTATGGTGCTCAGTTTTATCATCGCTACGGCCATAAATGATTTCTGCATTTTATTATTCTTAAAGATATTGAAATGGAACGTACTCCGAGATATCTTTCCTTACTTTCTTACCCCCCTCTTTTTTATCATCTTTATCCTTACCTTTTTTATGTTGACACGGCGGATCGTGAAAGACCTGGTTCATCTGGAACACGGACTGCAAAAGATTTCTGAGGGCGATTTAAATTATCGTGTGGATGTGAATCGGAAAGACGAGCTCGGAAGGGTTGCGCACAACATCAATTTGATGGCGCAGCGTTTGCAGCAGCAGATTGAAAAGGAGCGGGAACTGGAGAACTCCAAGATGGAGATGATCACGGGAATTTCCCACGACTTGCGTACGCCGCTTACGAGCATTATCGGCTATATCGAGCTTTTAAGAACAAATTCCTTCCAGGATCAAGACGAGTATACGCGGTTTGTGCAAAACACTTATAACAAGGCTGTGCATTTAAAAAAACTGCTCGATGATCTGTTTGAGTATACCCGGCTGACCTCAACTGAGCCTCGCCTCGACTTAAAACCGATCGATATATTCCAGCTTCTCGATCAGCTGCTTTTTGAATTCGAGCCGATTGCCCAGGAGAATGAAATCACTATCGTGAAAGAGATTGGCAGCTCTCCTGCTACTACCCTCATTGACAGTGAAAAGATAGCCAGAGCCATCGATAATCTGCTGATGAACGCCTTGAAATACTCGGAAAAACCGGGGACCGTGCGCGTCATGATGAAGTCGGATCATCGGCATATCATCATTGAAATCGAAAATAAAGGGAACCCTCTTACCGAAGAACAAGAACATAAACTTTTCGAACGTTTTTATAAGGTAGACCATTCCCGAAGCAGCGAAGGCATTCAATCCGGCGCCGGTCTTGGCCTTTCCATTGCCCGGAACATTGTGGAGCTTCACGGAGGAACTTTGACGCTCCAGCATAGGAATCGATTGTTTACATTTCATCTGACACTGCCTTTAAGGGATAACACAGATGAACAGGTCAAATAGGTATATAAAAAAACTTAAGCCAGTAGGGACGCAGGAGTCCCCAGCTTAAGTTTTTTCTTTTCCAGAATAACCGGCTAACCGGTAATGTCGCCGCATGAAACACGCATTACAGGGTGATTATTTACGTACAACCGTATAACCTTTATCCTCGAGCAGTTTAATCACGCCATGTTCACCCAGATAGTGGGCTGCGCCGACGACGATGAAGTACTCTGCTTTCTTGTCGCTTTTCAGGTATCCGTCGATTTTATCGGCCATGCCGATGTTGCGGTCGATCAGCATCGCTTTGTTATACTCCGCGTCTCCTGCCATGCTGTTCGTCAGCTCCAGCAGCGCCTTTTCGTCCCCTTTTTTCCACATGTCCGCCATTTGGTCAACGCCGTCGTCCAGGACGTCGAAATTGTCCAGTGCTGCATTGAGGTTCTTCTCCTGCAGCTCTTTGGAGAACTGATCGAACATGCTCAGTTGGGACTCGTAGGATTCCAGCTCCACGATCGGAATTTTGCGCTCCAGCGCCTTTTGAATGAAGTACAGGTCAATGCCTTCCGTTGCCTCGTATCCGGCCATGACCGATTTCAGGCTGCTGATGGTCGTCTCCACGACCCATGGTTTGAATGCATCCAGTGCATCTCGTTTCATTCCGTTTTGCTCCAGAATGTCCCCCACTTTTGCATAGGTATCTTTGGACACATGGTCCTTCAGCGTCGTGCCGTCCTGGTACATGCCGAGCTTCATGATCATGTTCTGCTGCTCTTCGTCGGCTGCCTTGCTGAGGTCAATCTCAACGCCCAAATAATCGGCTTCGGCAAAGGCCTGCTCGAATTCCGGGCGAAGCGGGTAGAAGCTGTCGTCCGCAATATGCATAGACCCTACCAGGTACACCGTGTTCCCGTTATTTTGCACTTCCCACATGAAGCCGCGGCCGGCTTCCTTCGTCTCTTTCGAGAGCAGGAATACCGTGCGGGTTGCCGGATCCCAATAGACCGTGTAACCGGCGGCTTCACCAATGGTCCGGACCGGCACGTAAGTCACGCCGTTAACCTGTTTCGTCTTGCTGCTCAGCGTGATCTTCTGATCACCCGCAACGGCATGAATGGTTCCGTTCTCTACATCGGTCAGCTTTACGTTTAGCGCTTCAAGCGTCGTGCGCAGCGGAACCAGCGTAGTGCCCTGATCGACAATAGGTGCACTCGTGGCAAAATCGATGGTCTTGTTATTGACCTTCAGTTCCGGCTGCTGTGGAGCAGCCATGGCCGGAGCCGCCGTAGCGAGCATCCCTGCGGAAATCATAAGAGATAAGAGCGTTCGTTTCCAACTTTTCATTTAGAGGTTCCCCTTATTGTAGTTTATAGACTGGGCTGTTACTGCTCTACCGTCTTCCGCGGCATCTTGATCAGCGCCAGCAGCATACAGCCCATTCCCGCCCCAGTCAGCAGGCCGTCCGCAAAGTCGTTTAATGCCACACCCGTATGCCTCAGGGCCAGCGGACCGACGATCAGCAGCATGCCTGCCGCGATGACGTATGGAAAAGCCTTTTTACTCATGCCGATTCTCTCCTTATAACTTATCAAGTTAGATCCGTGCCTAAATCTTGTAAGCTTTCATGGCCTTGCGCAGCTCTTTGATGGATGGGCGCTTGCCGTACATCAGGACGCCAGTGCGGTAGATTTTTGCGGACAGCCAGCCAAAAAACAGTATGGACACCAGCAGCAAAACGAGCGATATGAGGATCTGCCAGGTCGGCACCGTCCCCATCCCGATCCGCACAAGCATCGCGGTAGGAGCGGTGAACGGAATGAAGCTCGTCACCTTGATCAGCATGCTGCCCGATGCAGTAATGCTGAACAATCCGATGTAGACGAGGCCAGACCCAGCATCGTAATCGGCATCACGGCCTGGCCGAGATCCTCGGTACGGCTGACAATCGATCCGATGGCCGCGTACAGCACCGCATACAGGAAGTAACCGAGAATATAGAACAGCAGTCCGTAGAACAGCACCGGCAGGTTAATATCCGAGATGCTCAGGCTGTATCCTTGCAGAATGTCCTGGTTATGCGGCAGCATCAGATTCGCCCCGACTACGACGCCAAACACTGCAATTTGCACGATCCCGACCAGGAAAATACCGATCACTTT
>NZ_PCZT01000024.1:68413-72816 GCF_002968895.1 Paenibacillus sp. AR247
ACGTTACTTCGGCTGCGATCATATTGCCTGTCATCATATTGGAGGTAAAGAACAGTATCAGCAGCACATAAACGACCACATAGTTCATGGCTTTCTGCATGTCTTCGCGGTCGGGTGTCTCCCCCCGCCTCCGTCTTACCTTCCGCGTTAATCCGCACCGTATCGAGCTTCACCGGTTCGTTCAGAGCGGCGATCTGCTCCGCGGTCAACGCATCCTTGGCGATCACGGTCGTCTTGACCGTCTGCAGCGCGGGCATCAGAAAGCTGCTGATTCCCTGTCCCATGCCGTCTTCGCCGCCGGTGAAGGTGACAGCAGGAAATGCCCCCTCCCCGCCGTCAAAAGAGAGGTAACCCTCGATCTTCCCGTCTTCCAGATCCTTTTTCGCCTGATCCGGAGCGGTCCCTTCGTATTTGACGAACGTATAGTCCTTATTGCCGGACTGCGCGGCATACTTCTCCAGTTCCGCGGCAATGACCGGCTGCGAGCCGTAGAGAATCCCGATCTGTTCGGCCTTGGATGCGTCGTCACCCTTGATCAGCTTAATGATATACGGCACGTTCATGCCGATCGTAATGAGCAGTGCAAGAATCAGAGTTGTAATCAGAAAAGATTTCGTTCTGGCTTTATTTTTAAACGTAAAGCCGATAATCGTCCCAAGCTTATTCATGCGAATCACCCACCTCTTGAATAAAGATTTGGTTCAGCGTCGGCTCCTTGATTTCAAAGCGCTCCACCGTGGTTTCCTGCATCGCTTTCTGCAGAATGCCCTGTGCCGTTTCCGGCGCAGCGATCCGGATGTGGTATCCCCGATCGATGCGTTCCACTGCCGTAACTCCCGGAATCGCATCCAGGCCGCTGACATTGCCTGTCGTATGAAGCAGCACTTCCTCACGCGGATAACGGCTCTTGATATCCCGGATGTTTCCCTGAACGACCGTATTGGATTTGTGCAAAATCGTAATGCGCTGGCACAGCTCTTCGACATGCTCCATCCGGTGTGTAGAGAATAGAATGCTGGTTCCCTCATCCCGCAGTTCCTTGACAGTCGCCTTCAGCAGCTCAACGTTGACCGGGTCCAGTCCGCTGAACGCTTCATCCAAAATGACGATTTGCGGCTTGTGCACGATGGCGGCGATAAAACCCATTTTCTGCTGATTGCCCTTGGACAGCTCCTCGATCCGCTTATCGTAATACTCCGGAACGTCAAAGCGTTCCAGCCAGTAGCGCAGGCTCTTATCCGCGTCTTGCTGCGACATGCCCCGAAGACGGGCCAGATAGACGATCTGCTCGCTGACCTTGATTTTCGGATACAGCCCTCTTTCTTCCGGCAGGTATCCCATGATTTGCTGAAGCTCCGCATGGTAGGGCTTGCCGTTATACAGAATTTCTCCCCCGTCCGGATAAATCAGGCCAAGCACCATACGCATCGTCGTCGTTTTCCCGGCACCGTTCGCCCCCAGCAGCCCGTAAATTTCTCCTCTGCCGACCTCCAGCGAGATTTGGTTGACTGCGGTTTTGTCTCCGTATTGTTTTACCACGTTAACTAGTTTTAATGGTTCCATGTGTCTGCTCCTCCCCCTCCTGCACGCCGGCAGGCTTATATCCTCGCACCCACAACGTTAAAATCTCGTCCAGCTCCAAAGCCCGTGTCTTCAGCACGTTGATACCTGAATCGTACAGGATCTGTTCCAACTCACGGCAGGACGTCGTCACCACGCGCGTAACGCCATGGGATTCCTGCTGCGTCTGCACAATGTTCGGCAGTTCTTCCAGATCGGTCTCGGGGCACCCTGCCCACACTTCCTTCCAGTTATCCAGCAGACTGTCCTTCTCCGCCATCCCCATCCACTTGCCGTGGTGAATCAGCATGACGTAGTCCGCCAGCCTTTTCACCTCATCAATGATGTGCGTGGACAGTACAATCGTCGTATCTTCGGTCTGCAGGCATTCCCTAAGCACCTCGATCATCATTTTCCAGGCAAAAGGGTCCAGACCCGACGATGGTTCATCCAGCAGCAGCAGCTTGGGATGCGGCGCAAGGGCCGCAGCGATTTCGTATTTGCGGCGCTCCCCCTTGGACATTTTGCGCAACCTCGTCGCTTTCGGTACCTGAAACAGATCGCACAGCTTTTCAAAATAAGGCTGATCCCATTCCGGATACCAGTACGCCCGAAAGGCGGCGGCTTCCTCGGCGGTCAAGTTATCCTCCTCCAGGTTGGATTTTTCCGCCACATACCCGATCTGTCTGCGCACTTCCATAGGAATGCCTTTACTGTAAGTGTGGCCGAACCAGGAAATGCGCCCCGAATCCGGAAACACCGTCTGCAGCAGCATGTGGATCAACGTGCTCTTGCCGGAGCCGTTCTCGCCAATCAGCCCGTACACATAGCCTTTCGGCAGGGCCAGGTCGATCGGTCCGATCGCTTTATGCCGTCTCTGCTTGGTCACGCCTTCCATTCGTATGATGGACTGTTCCATTTATGCCTCACCTTCTCCCTTCTCCGGATGGTACTTTCTTTTCAGTATCGATAAAAACAGCTCCCTCAGCTCATCTTCCTCGCATTTGACGGACATCCCGACATCCACCGCATGGTTTATCGCCTCTTCCACCGCCTCCCGCCGGAATACTTCACGCTGTGAAGTACCAACCTTGGCGACAAATGTGCCGGTCCCCTGCTTCGTGCGCAGAAGTCCTTCGCTCTCCAGATCCTGATACACTCTTCGAACCGTAATTACGCTGCAGTTCAGCCCGTTGGCAAACTCTCTAATTGACGGCAAAAGGGTTCCCTCCTCGATCTGTCCGCTGATGATCAGCGATCTTAATTGGGATTCGATTTGATGATAGAGCGGTTCAGCGCTGTTCTCATTCACTTGTATAGGTATCCACACCTTAGCGATCTTAATTGGGATTCGATTTGATGATAGAGCGGTTCAGCGCTGTTCTCATTCACTTGTATAGGTATCCACACCTTTCGCACCTCACCTTGCTATACTCGTCAATCCTCTTATTGGTTTCAAAGCTTACACCAGATCTCTAGATTCCAGCCTGCGGAGCGTTCCGATCGAGCACAGCACGAGGCTGATGACTCCGGCCAGCAAGATCCCCCACATCACCGGCGATAGCAGGCTCCATCGTTTGGATACCTCCACCGTGTACACCAGCAGGTTCCCTCCCGCCGCAAAAACGGCTGCCGCTGCCACTACGGAGCCAACGAGGAAAATGAGGGTCGACAACAGATAAGCTTTGCCATGATTGGAAAACTCAAAATAGATATAGGGTCCAGTCATCATAAGCCCGTAACCGACCCACGTCAGCGCAAAGGCCAGGTAATGGTCAAACCGCATATGATCCAGCAGGGTTCCCTGAACGCAATACATAATCACGAAGAAAATGATGCCGTTCACGGCAAAGGCCAGCACCGATTGTATCACCCGATATACCAGGACCACGCCGTTAGAGATCGGAAGCACCCGGAAGAATGCCAGCATTCGCGTATAGGAATCTTCCGTTAAATACTTGAAAGATCTTCGGGAAAAGTAAAATCCCAGCATCGGAACTAACATCAGCAGGATGAAATCAGCTACCGGACCAAGGGATCGTGCCTCTTCGCGCCCCAGCATCATGACCCCTGTAGTTCCTCCCATGTAGGCAGCAAATATGATAGACCACAGGAGGTACCTTTTCTCGCTGCGCAGATCCTTTCGTACCATCATCCAAGCGTCTTTTATTGTGTTCAACAACAATCGCCCTCGCTTTTTCCGTAATCCATAAGGGTGTATATACAGCACAGGTTCACTGTGCTTATTCACCACTCAGTGTGTATACTGTGTATATGTTTATACACAGTATACAGTGTGCTTGCCGGAGATGCAACGGCGAAATGAAAATATTAACAAAAAAACAGCACCCCATTGTCGGGTGCTGCTTGAAGCAGTGCATGTTGAGTTAGGAAACGCTTGGAATTCCCAAGTATGGCTGAACCGAAAGATCGGCGGCAACGGAACTCGGAAAGCGTGCAAAGAAATCCAGCATGACGTTCGCTATACCCAAATCCTCCGGCGGAACGCTGACTTCGTAACGGGTAAACATCGCATCCTGGGGTTCATGGCGCTCAAACGCAGCGCCGACCGTCTTATAAGCCGTGCTGCCCGGTGGTAAAACATACGTAACGACATGGTTCCGAACGTAAGCATGATGCAGGAACTTCATCGTCTTCCCGGGAAAGCCCTTTTCTTCGGCCCAATTCTTTAATGCCGTGAAATAGGAACCGATTAACGCAATGTTGCAGCCCTGACAGGGGCCGCCGTCCAAGTAAACGGCCCTGCGGTCCGGGTGCTGCGGATCAGCAAGCTCAAGGCCCACCGATCCGTTGGCTCCGGTATCGGCCCGGACGACTTCCCA
>NZ_PCZT01000024.1:72916-94546 GCF_002968895.1 Paenibacillus sp. AR247
TGCGTCAGGGGTGTGTCTCCGGCATGATATTTCCCTTCGATGCAGTACAGCGGGATTTGATCATCCTGCGGCTTTCTAGCGCCATGTCTCAGCTTCATCACGCCGCATTGAACGCTGCTTGGTTTGAAGCCAGCTTCCTGCTGCTGGCCGGTGGTTCCGCCGCCGGGACTGCCGGTCCCTTGACCCGCTGCCGGATCCCTGTCTGTTCCGCCGGCCTGGGCCGTACGGTCACCGTCGGTCACAGCCGGTATATATTTCGGGATGAGCGAAGTGGTAAACATGACAATGAAGCCGCAGAAGAGCAGCATGATTAAGACCCACACCATTTTTTTACTATGTATAAAATTCCTTCTTCGCCTCATTTCATCCCCATACCTTCTCTTAGCTTCGTTCATTGAACCTTATATATGAATAACGTTAGAAGAAGCACAAAAGTTTCCGCTAGATTGAATGAACTAAAGAAAATAATTGTAATAGGGCCGCATGGGACCCTTATAACTGGAAGTTCAATGCAAAACTATGGTTCAATCTATGGATCTCGTCTTTCTAAAACCTTTTTAACCATTTTTACTGCTCTCGACGCCAGTGTCCTAAAAAATGCAATACAGCACTTCGGAACTGGCATCCGGCAAAGAAAACTTGGCGTTATTTCATCCTATTAAACAAATACGAAAAACCTTGGCTTTCCAGCGGGATCAGCGGCTTTTCATAAAAAAAAGCCCAGCGGATTAATCCGCCAGACTCTCTTTGTACCCGATCCACTCGGGTTATGCTCCCAAAATAACATCCCATACCGGCTTCGTATGCCCGCCAGGATACAGGACGTACAGCAGCACGTAAACCACAACACCGGTGATGGCTGTGACAAACCAAATACTTGCCGTAACCCGGCCCCATTTCCGGTGCTTTGCAAACCTTTCCCGAAATGCCAGAACCAGCGTTGTAATCCCGAATACCGCGGCAACCGTCGCCAGAACGATATGGAAGATCAGGAAGATCTGATAGTAGATCTTCATTTCGTCCGAACCGCCCCATGAGGTGTTGCCGACAAAGGCTGTTCTGGACACGTAAATGATGAAAAACAGCAGCGCTGCGATCGCGCCCCAGATCATCACTTTTTTATGGGCGTCCCGTTTGCCTTGAACGATCAAGGCCCATCCGATGGCCACCAGAATCGCACTGATGACGATGAATGAAGTGCTGATCGTAGGGAACAGCATATACAAATCCATGAAAATCCTCCTTAACGCTTAGACCAACTCATGCCCGGTTCAAAGAACCGTCAGAAAGATCGGTTGGAATGATATCGTCGTCATCCTCTTTATTTTCGCTCTTGTACCAGCGGAAGAATACCCTCGCCAGCATCGAAGCGAATATAAATTCCTGAATGAACTTCATGACGATGCCGCCCAGTTGTTGGTCGACCTTGGTGCTCAGCCCATAGAAAAAGCTTGGTCCGCCGAAAGTCTGCAGCAGAGCCGACGTATCGCCCGATACGCAGTATCCCATCGCTTTAGCCCACGTATTGGGATCGCTGTAGGTCGCATACATCGGTTGCGTTGAGAAAATGATCAGGCCGCAAGCAGGCGTCAGCAGCACCATGTTCAGAAAAATAAACCCGATCTTCGCAAGGCCCGATGCCTGGTGTTTCTCCGGCAGCGGATTAATGAGCGTCCACCACATAAGCGCGGCAGCGATGAACAAAACAATATAGTACAGCCGGTGTACCGCAAAATGCAGCATGACATAGTCGTGGATCGCAGGGATATGGTAGAACGAAAACAATCCGTTAAATACGACAGCTGCGACCACCGGCTTGGTCAGAAAACCTAGCTTCCTGAACGGGTTGACCCGGTCAAAAGCACGCCACAGCCAGGTTGGGATCCCCAGCATAATAAGCGGCGTAGCCACCAGGTAAGACAAAGCCATCGATGTCATGTGGAACGTAAACATAATGTGGCCCAGCAGACTCACCGGTCCGCCCTGAGCGAGATACAGGAAGAACATACCGCTGACGAACATGATCTTTTTGCCGATCGATACGGGCTCGGCATCCGCGAACTTCTCACTGAGCGGGCCGATAACAACAAAATACGCGGCCGTTACCAGCAGCATAAACGCCAGAAACAACGGACTGAACAAGGCGGCAAAGCTAAAATATTCTAACCCCAGCATATGAAAACCTCCTCCCGCCGGGCGGAATTTCTGTCGATATTGTGACACCTTGATGCCATTTAAAAAAAGAGGGGGCATCCGGCCCGCCTCTTTTTATTTTACCACCAAACCCAATACAATGCTGTGACGATCGCAGTAAATGCGACAAAGGCGCCACCGCACATGAAGATAATCGGCATCAAATGTCCTTTATCCTTCAAGTGCATCCAGTATCCCAACTGAACCAGTGCCTGCAGCACCGCCATCACGACCAGAAGTATAACCGTGAAGGCGACGTTCACCCCGCCAGCCATAACCGAAGCAAAAGCGATGGCGGTCAGGATAATGGAGAAAATAAATACGATGACATGCTTTTGCGGTCCTTCATGACGATGACCGTGTTTTACCGTATCATCTTGATGCTGTTCAACCGTAGTCATAATCTTAGCCCACCTTTCCAAGCAGGTAAACGACCGAGAAGATGAAGACCCATACGACGTCGATAAAGTGCCAGTACATGGCCGACACGTAAACCTTCGGAGCCGTTACGACCGTTAACCCCTTTTTGTACAGCTGGCCGATCAGAATACCGATCCAGCATACACCGAATGCAACGTGAGCTCCGTGGAAACCGACCAGCGTGTAGAACGCCGAACTGAAGGCACTTGTCGTCATGCCGAATTTCTCGGACGGTGACATACTCGTGGAACTCGTAAACCTCGAGGCCAAGGAAGCCAAGGCCCAGAATAACCGTAATGATCAACCACAATCTCAGTGCAGCTGCTTTATGACGGTGCATCGCCTGTACGGCGAATACACTCGTCAAACTGCTGACAAGCAGGATCAACGTGGCTGCAGCCGTCGTTCCAAGCGAGAAGAGCTCATGGGCTGTCGGGCCGTCATTGGTCTGGTTGCGAAGCGCCAGGAACGTGGCGAACAGGGTACCGAAGAGCACGGACTCTCCGCCAAGGAAGAGCCAGAAGCCAAGCACTTTGTTCCGGCCTTCCAGGGTTGCTTTCTCCGGTTCATGCGGCAATGAGCCGTTTACCGATTCTGCGTGTGCCGATGTCATGCTTTAACCCCCTCTTCTTCCAGTTCTTCCGGTTCGATATGCCAGCCATGATCGTCAAACAGTGAACGAAGCAGCATCGATCCGAACGTAATGACAAGTCCGATAATGACGACGATCCAGTTGTTGAAGATCATGCTCATAAAGGAATTGTTGAATTTCTCACTGCTGAACATCAGTCCGAGACCGGCGATGAAAATACCAACGGACATTACAAAAGGCAAAATCGTTGGCGAAGGCATATGGATGGATCCCAGCGGTTCTGCAGGAGTCATCTCTTTGTTGCCTGCCATTTTTTCTTTCCAGTAAGCGTCAAGTCCGCGTACCAGCGGGATTTGTTTAAAGTTGTACTCAGGAGGCGGAGATGGAATCGCCCATTCGAGCGTACGTCCGTCTTCCCAAGGATCGTTGGCCACGCCTTTTGGCTTGGCGGCTGTTATAAAACAGTTGAACAAGAACAGCAGAACGCCGACGGCCATCAGGAACGCACCGACCGTACTTACCAAGTTCAATGTATCGAAGTCCTGGTTAGGCAGATACGTAAAGATACGGCGCTGCATCCCCATGAGTCCGAGGAAATGCTGTACGAAGAATGTCAAATGGAAGCCGATTGCAAAGAACCAGAACGTCCATTTACCAATCGTTTCGTTGAGTACGCGGCCGAACATTTTAGGCCACCAGTAGTGCAGACCCGCAAAGAGACCGAATACCAGACCACCTACGATTACGTAGTGGAAGTGGGCAACGACGAAGTAAGTATCATGGAACTGGTAGTCCGCAGGCGCGGATGCCAGCATGACCCCGGTAACACCACCCATGACGAATGTAGGAACGAAACCAATGGCAAACAGGTTTGCGCTCGTAAAGCGGATCTGTCCGCCCCACATCGTAAAGAGCCAGTTGAAGATCTTGATGCCCGTCGGAACGGCGATCAGCATCGTCGCGATCGAGAACAACGCGTTCGCAATCGGTCCGAGACCGGTTGTGAACATGTGGTGAGCCCAAACCATGAAGCCCAGGAAGGCGATCAGGATGGTCGCGAACACCATCGAGCTGTAACCGAAAAGACGTTTGCGTGCAAAAGTCGGAATAACTTCAGAAATAACCCCGAAAGCAGGCAAAATGAGAATATATACTTCAGGGTGACCAAAGATCCAGAAAATATGCTGCCAAAGAACGGGGTTACCGCCATTGGATACTTCAAAGAAATTCGCTCCCAAAATACGGTCAAATGAGAGCAGCACCAGACCTACCGTAATGGCAGGGAAAGCAAACAGGATCATCGCGGAAGTAATGAAAGATGTCCATGTGAACATCGGCATCCGCATAAAAGACATTCCCGGTGCGCGCATCGTAATGATCGTCGCCAGGAAGTTGATGCCGCCGATCAGTGTACCGAGACCGGCAATCTGGAGACCGACCGTATAGAAGTCGACACCGTGCGTTGTACTGTAAGTTGAAGTCGACAACGGCGTATAGGCCGTCCAGCCGGCGTCAGGCGCGCCGCCCATAATCCAGCTCAGGTTCAGCAGGATTCCGCCGAACAGGAACGTCCAGAAACCAAGTGCGTTGACGAATGGGAAAGCGACGTCACGGGCGCCGATTTGCAGCGGAATTACCGCATTCATCAATGCAAAGATCACTGGCATGACACCAAGGAAGATCATAGTCGTTCCGTGCATTGTGATCAATTCGTTAAAGGTTTGCGCTGATACTAAATCATTCATAGGCTTAATCAATTGCAGACGGATCAGCAAGGCTTCCACGCCGCCGAATCCGAAGAACAAGCCGCCTGCAAGCAAATACAGGATGGCTATCTTCTTGTGGTCCACGGTGGTGAGCCAGTCCATCAAGCCCGTATGACGCTTGACACTGTGAGCATGAGCCAAGGTTGGTACCCCCTCTTATTCAATCTTGCTGTTACTAGTAATTCAATTTATAGTTGGCCAAGTAATCGGGCCAGTAATCGGCAATACCATCGATTTGTTCGTCAGTCAGACCGAGATCCTTCGGATTAGGCATTTTGTTGCCTGGCTTAACGGCTTGTGGATCCATGAGCCATTCTTTCAGGTTCTCTTTGACTGGTTTCCCGCCATCTTGGCCTTCGTTCAGCAAGATACCTGCAACCGATTCACGGGAACCGATGCCGGTAAGGTTAGGGCCTACAGGTCCGCCTTGGTCGCCAACAGCATGGCAGGACAAGCATTGTTTCTTGAAGGTTTCTGCCAAAGCCGGATCTTCAGGAAGCACAGCCGGTGCCTTCATGGCAGTCACCCAGTTATTGAAGGAATCTCCGTTAACCGCTTTAACCTTGAATTCCATGAAACCGTGGGAAGGTCCGCAGAGCTCCGCACATTTACCACGGTAAACGCCTTCTTTATCGGCGCTGAAGCTGAATCTGTTAATGGTACCATCCGGGTTGGTATCCATCTTACCCGAGAGCGAAGGAACCCAGAACGAGTGGAGTACATCCGCCGTTTTCAGCTCAAACGCAATCTTCTTCCCAGTCGGAATGACCAGGGTTTGGGCCGTTTTCACACCGTACTGCGGATACTCGAATTCCCACCAGTATTGGTGCGACGTAACCTTAACCTGTACGGCGTCCTTATCATTGTAATGATCGTCACCGAAAGCAAAAATCTGCTGTACGGTAGGAACAGCCAAAATAATAACCAGAACGAGCGGAATCACTGTCCAGATGATTTCCAGCTTGAAGTTGCCTTCAACTTGTTCAGGCACACCGTTCTGCCCTTTTCTTCTGCGGAACTTCACAAGCACGTATGCCGCAATCGCGAAAACGATTACGAGTACCACAATCATGATTGAGATTGCGAGCTTCATCAATCCCAGCTGTTCTTGAGCCACCGGTCCCTGTGGTCTCAGAACCGACAAGTCCTCGCGGCCGCACCCGGCTAAAAGCAGAGAAAATACTGCGAGCAAGGGAAGAAGTCGCTTTACAGCCTGCCACCGTTTCATCATTGATCTACCCCACTTTTTCCATTTTCGCAGGCTCCGCTGAAAGCACATTCAACGGCCATTCACCTGCACTATCACGAATGATTTGCTACTGTCAATTAAAACAATCACCTATTAAATATAAGTTTCCAGTACTATTTTGTCAATGTTTCCAACCTAGTTCACAAATTGTTCGAAAAGTGCCGAAAGTCGCGCCACAAAAGCTTTTGCAATCGTTTTCAGCGGGTTTACATCCCGCTTGCCAGCCCCTTTACGTGCAACCCGGTTCATCCTCCTTCGTATACCCAAGTTTCAACAATTACATTCATTTTTACCTGTTATGGAATTTTTGAATCGTCAAATTCAAACAAAAAGAACCTGGGGACAGGTTCTTTTTGTCGATCGAAATATGACAAATTGTGGCGAATCCTTCCGGGTCACTGTTGCGTTAATATCAACGGGCCGTCCCGGGTGACGGCAACCGTATGCTCAAACTGCACGCCCCTGCTGCCGTCCGCCGTTTGCACGCTCCAACCGTCATCATTCCAGAGCACCGCCCCCGTAGGACCGAGGGTGAAAATCGGCTCGATGGTGATGACCAGCCCCTCCACAAGCTTCAGCCCCTCGTGACTTTTCCCAAACGCCGGCACGTCCGGCGGCTCATGCAGCGACCGGCCGATGCCGTGGCCCACCAATGGCTTGACGATGCCGTATCGGCTCCGCCTGGCCACCTTCTCCAACGCATAGCCGATATCTCCGATCGTGTTGCCCGCGACGGCCTGCGCGATGCCTTTGTACAGCGCCTTTTCGGTGCGCTTCAACAGACGCTCCAGCGGTTTGCTGACCTTGCCGACGGGATAACTCCATCCGGAGTCGGCCAGCCAGCCGTCTTTGTTGACTACGATGTCGATGGTGACCACGTCTCCTTCCGCCAAGGGAATCTCGTCCGGAAAGCCGTGGCATACGGTATCGTTCACCGAAGCACATGTGGCATAAGGATATCCCTTAAACCCTTTCTGTTCAGGAACGGCTCCCTGCCTGGCCAAATATTCCTCAACCCAGTCGTTGATCTGCATTGTCGTTATGCCCGGCGTGATTTTGTCCGCAACTCCCCGATGACAGGACGAAAGGATGCGTCCCGCTTCCTGCATGTATCCGATCTCTTCCCTGCTCTTCAGCGTAATCTCCAAGCGCCGCACGTCCTTTCCGATGCTAAAGAATGATGAATCAGACCGTGGTTTAGTATATGCCCGGAGCCATGCAGGCAGGTACATGAAATACAAAAAACCGTATCCCGCGCAGGTTCCGCGGAATACGGTCATGTATCAGGCTGTTCTTCAGCTTCATCGTAATCGTGTCCAAATCTTCAACTGCAATTCAATAAGCGATACGCTCGTTACGGCCAGCTTTGTCAGGAAACAGACGAATTCATCCGCCCTAACTCATGTTCCACAACCGAGGTTAATTCCTCTTCGTATCCCCCCATAATATGATATTTCCGGACGTACTCCTTAACAAATTTCTTCGGATCCTTGGGCCGGAAAATTCGTGTCATCTCGCGCAGACTTTCTTTAACTTCATTGTGACCTTTCGTTGCCATGATAGTTCCCTCCCAAAACACTTGAATGGATTGCTCCAGTTTGAGAATGCCGAAAAGACCTTACCTGACATCTGTGAAGTCGTCATTTGCAGTTATAGGTTTGGGCTGAACGCTCCCGGCTGCCGCTAAAGGTATCTGACACTAAGAATACCCTAAGAGGATGTTATTGAATCACTCCCTTCATTGTATCATATTCTAATGCCGAAAACAGCTTTCCAAAAAAATGTAAGGAATTACTTTTTTTCGAGTGCAGTCCTGCCGGATTAAAGTACTTTCCAGACTGTCCGTTTATTTGGATATCGGCATTTCGGGTTAAGTTAATGATACCGGTCAACCACCGCCCGTACCGGAGAACGATCCAGAAGAGAGGAGCAGGTCCCATTGAATCGTCCCGTTCTGCTGTTATCCTCCCCGCCGCTTCATTCGCCTGCCTTCCCCACCTCCTCGCCGGAGCAGGAAGACGCCAGGCCTGAACCGCTTGAAGAGGCACACGCCCAGATCTTGAGGCTTTATCCGAAAATGCGCAGCTTTCTCGTCGTCAGGCACGGCAGGCTTATTTATGAGCGGTACTATAATGAAGCCGGACCCGGCACCCTGCATGATCTCCGCTCGGCGACAAAGAGCATCACATCCACCCTCGCAGGGATTGCCGTGAGCAGACGAGAGCTTCCCGGCCTGGACGAACCGCTGATTCCTTATCTGCGGGACTATGCGCGGAAAATGACCGACCCGCTCTTGGAGGAGGTGCTGACGCTTCGGCGCCTGCTTACAATGTCGACCGGTATACGCTGGCAGACGGGCAAAACGCTCGGCGAACCGTTGATCCACCGTTTTCACCGCAGCCGGGCCTGGACATCGTTCGCCCTCTCCCTGCCGGTGGATGCGCACATGGCGGGCATCTTCCAATACAGAAGCATCGATTCGCACCTGATCTCGGTGCTGATCTCGGAATGCTGCGGCACGGATGCATACAGCTACGCCCGCCAGCATCTGTTCGGACCGCTCGGGATCGAGTATGCCGCCTGGTCTTCCAGCCCCGAAGCCCATACGATGGGCCATATCGGCTTGTATCTGACCGCCCGGGACATGGCCAAGTTCGGTCTGTGCTGCCTGAATAAAGGCCGGTGGCAGAACCGCCCGGTCATTCCCGAAGCATGGCTTGAACAGGCGCTGACCCGGCAGCTCGACGGTTACCCCGCCTTTGGCGACTACGGATATCAGTGGTGGACAGGCCGGATGTGCGGTCAGCCGTTCAGCTGTGCCCATGGTCACGGTGGGCAGCAAATTTACCTTTTTCCAGAGCTGGATGCGGTAGTGGTGTTCACTGCGGAGAGCAAGGTCAGCCGCTGGAGAAACCCGCGGTCCCTCCTTCAGCAGCATATTCTCGGCAGTATGGAATGATTAGGCCCAGCGGGATAATCCGCTCCCGGTCCGGGTAACTTAAATGAGAATCAGTTCGTTGAAGGATTTCCTATGGAACGAAGGAGGACTACTTGTCATGACTAATGAAGATAAACGCATGCTGCCGATTTCCCACGATAAGGTTGAGGTCGACGGCGTATATACCAACGAATCGGGCAGAGAGGAAGTGCTTCACCGGGGTGACGAGTTCCCGGCTGACCTGATTTTGGGTTCGACGGAGTGGAAGCTGACCGAATTTACATTCGATAACCATCATGAGGGCCGTACAGACCCGCGCCTGGTTCCCAAAGAAAACGATACCAACAAACGCGAGAAAATCGTCGGCCCGCGGCGGCAGTTCGGCCAAGGCGGCCACGGAGGCCAGGCGTGAGAGCAGCCCCACTCGCTTAAGGCCTCTCTTTTATTAAGCCGATCCGACTCTTGAATGGACAGAGTGGATCACTAAGGGCATCCTGCTACCTGAACCCCAGGCAGCCGGGTGCCTTTTTCACTGCTCATAACTTGTCTCCGGGGTTCATATGATAGAAGACAATTCTGCCGTATAGAAGGAGTGGTCTATCTTGTCCCCTTTCAAATCATCCACCGGTCTGCCGGAAAATATGGCCGCCACGCTCTGCTACCTGTTCGCTTTTGTCGGAGGCATCGTCTTCCTTGCCGTTGAGAAGCGCAGCCGCTTCGTCCTCTTTCATGCCTTACAGTCCGTTCTGACTTTTGGCGCGATTATGATCGCCCACATTCTGTCCGGCCTGATCCCGCTGATCGGCCCGGTCATTGCCGCCCTGCTCTCCATCCTGACGCTCGTCGTGTGGGTGGTCATGCTGTTTACCTCCTTGCAGGGAAAATGGCTGAAGCTCCCCTGGATCGGCGACATCGCAGAAAAACAGCTGCGGCACCTGTAATATGCCCCATCGCTATGCCCTATAGATATGACCGACGTGATGCAGCATAGATATGCCCCGACTTAACCGTTCCTTTTTTGGGGTGGACTTCTTACAATAAGAAGGTAGGGTTTACGTTGGCGTTGGGGGAAAAGCAATGTACTTATTCATCATTAATCCAAAGTCCGGCAACGGCAGGAGCCTCCGTACCTGGAAACGGGTGCGCGAGGCTCTCGATTCGAAAAAGATTGCATACGCATCGCTGTTTACTGCTAGTGCGGAGGAAGTGGATGCGATGGTGACGGAAACGCTGGAACAGCACGGCAGCTGGGACGCTATCGTCGTCATCGGCGGCGACGGCACGATCCACAGCCTCCTGCCGATATTGAAGCGGACCGGCATCCCGCTTGGGGTGATTCCCGCCGGTTCGGGCAACGACACCGCCCGGGGGTTTGGCATTCCCCGCGATCCGCTCGCCGCGCTGGAGCTCATTCTAACCGGCAGCGCCCAAGCGGCCGATCTCATCTCGGTCGCGGGCGTGCCCGTCATGACGGCGGTGGCCGCCGGCTTCGATGCGCAGGTGAGCGAGAATGTAAATGGCAGCCGGTACAAAAAGATCTGCAACGCCATCGGTGCCGGGCGCCTCGCTTACGTCATCGGAGTTCTGCATACGCTGGTCACTTTCAAGCCGGGTCCCGTAAGCGTGACCTGCGGCGGCCAGACGGTCAGCTATCCGTCAGCCTGGCTGACCGCGGTCAGCAATGTGCACAGCTACGGCGGCGGGATGGTCATCAATCCGCAGGCGAAGGCGGATGACGGCATGCTGGACGTCTGCGTGGTCCACGATTGCTCGCGGCTGCAGCTGCTGCTCCTGTTCCCGACCGTCCTGAAGGGAACGCATGTGAAGCTGCCGATCGTGACCCTGTTTCGCGGAGGCAAGGTCGGCATCAGGTTTGACCGCCCGCGCCTGGCGCAGGGCGACGGCGAAGACGTATCCGCCCTCCCGATGGATTTCCGGGCGGATCCTGGCGCCATCCGGGTATTCTCGGCGCTTAAACCGTCTATCGACGTACATCCCATGAAGCCAGACCGCGTTTAGAGGAAGTTTTTCTTGCGATATCAGGAAGCCCATTCTCCGAAGCTTATACTTTCTGATATCTAAAAGAAAAACGTCATCGACGCACAATCAAAGGCCCGCCCCGTAAGAACACGGGGCGGGCCTTTTGAACTTCTATTTTATTTAGAGGAATTAGGCGGCATGCTCATTCCGGGTGGCTTCTCCCTTTTCCGCTGAGGAGACTCCGCCTTTAAAACCGTTGAACATCAAATTCAGAACAATCGCCGTCACACTGCCGGCCACGATGCCGTTATCCACAAGGATGCGGAGATCTTCCGGAATGGCCTTGAACAGATCCGGCACGACGCTGACGCCCAGCCCCATGCCGACGGAGCAGGCGATGACGAACAGATTTTCAAAGCGGTTCAGATCAACCTGCCCGCCCAGCATGCGGATGCCGGAGGATACGACCATTCCGAACAGGGCGACCATCGCCCCGCCGAGCACGGATGTCGGCACCAGCTGGGTCAGCGCCGCAATTTTCGGCACAAACCCGATCACGATCAGCAGGCCGCCGGCCACGACAATGACGTCCCGCGTTTTGACGCGGCTCATTTGAACCAGACCGACGTTTTGCGAGTACGTGGTGTAGGGGAAGGAATTGAAAATCCCGCCGAGCACGATCGCCAAGCCTTCGGCGCGGTACCCGCGGGCCAGGTCTTTGGAGGAAATGTCTTTGCCGACGATTTTGCCAAGCGCCATAAAGACGCCCGTGGACTCCGCCACGCTGACGATCGCCACCAGAATCATGGTCAGGATCGAGGAGGCATGGAACGTCGGCTTTCCAAAGTTAAACGGCTTGACCGCATGGAACCAGCCGGCTTCCTTCAGCGGGCCCAAATCTACATGGCCGAAAATTGCCGCGGCGACCGTTCCGGCGATCAGGCCGATCAGCACCGAGATGGAGCGCAGAAATCCGGTAGCAAAACGGTTCATTAAAATGATAAAGATCAGTACGCCGAAGCCGAGACACAAATTCAGCGGACTGCCGAAATCCTCGGCTCCCTGGCCGCCGCCCAGATCGTTCAGCGCGACCGGGATGAGCGTCACCCCGATAATCGTGACGACCGAGCCGGTGACTACCGGCGGGAACAGCTTGATCAGCTTGCCGAATATCCCTGAGAACAGAACAACGAAAATCCCCGACGCAATGATCGCGCCGTAAATGGCCGAGACCCCGTCCTTGAGACCGATGGCGATCATCGGCGATACCGCCTGGAACGCACACCCCAGCATGACCGGCAGCCCGATGCCGAAGAACCGGTTGCCCCATACCTGAAGCAGTGTAGCCACGCCGCAGGCCAGCAGGTCGATCGAGATCAGGTAGGTTAACTGTTCGGTCGTAAAGTCCAGGGCCCCTCCTACAATCAGGGGGACGAGAACAGCACCGGCGTACATCGCCAGCACATGCTGAATCCCGAGCGAAAAGGTTTTAAGCGGATGGCGTTTGCCTGAAAATTGAGTCGTGTCAGCCTGATGATTCTGTTCCATGCCGGTTTCATTCCTCCCGTGTATTGTTTATAAATGAGCTAGTCTTGATCTGCAAAAGTCACTTTGCCGTCATCCAGTGCCGCTACGCGGACCAGTGACTCGACGCGGTAGCCGGCTTCCTTCAGCAGCCGCCCGCCGGGCTGGAACGCCTTCTCGATCACGATGCCGATTCCGGCAACGGTCGCGCCTGCCTGCTCCACGATCCGAGCCAGTCCAAAGGCCGCTTCGCCGTTCGCCAGAAAGTCGTCGATGATCAGTACCCGGTCCCCCGGCTGGATGAACTTTTTGGCCACCGTAATTTCGTTCGTTTCCTGCTTGGTGAAGGAGTATACTTTTTCCACAAAAATATCGTCACGAAGCGTCAATGACTTCTGCTTTCTTGCAAAGATCATCGGCACTTCCAGCTCCAAAGCGGTCATAATTCCGGGGGCAATCCCGGACGATTCGATCGTAAGCACCCGGTTCACAGCCTCCCCGGCAAACCGGCGGGTAAACTCGCGGCCGACTTCCTTCATCAGAACAGGATCCATCTGATGGTTCAGGAACGAATCCACCTTCAGCACCTGATTGCTGAGCACGATCCCTTCATCCAGTACTTTCTGCTTAAGTAATTGCAACTTGCTTCCCCCTTTAATGACGTTCCATTCCTCTGTAAAATACAAAAAAGCCCGTCTCTTCCCCTGCCTTGATCGGCGGAAACAGACGGACTCAGGACAAACTCAAAAATTCCGGACAAGCGCCCGAAAAATATCGTTCATCCCGTAGTCCGATCATTCCGGTGATCGGGTAGAGACATGCAGGCCGATTCCTGCACATATACGAGAAACCTATATTCATTCATAGACTGATGAAATGACAATGCATGAAGTATAACGCATAATGGGCTGAAAAATAAAGAGGTATTTGATGGACAATTTGAAAACATTTCAGAAACAAATACCAGTTTCAATGTTACAATGCCCTATAGAAAATCTGCTAGAATAGATGCATGACACTCAGGAGGTTTGGTGAAATGAAAGGATTTATTCATGAGTTTAAAGAATTTGCAGTGCGCGGCAACGTGATCGATCTGGCCGTCGGGGTCATAATAGGGGGAGCGTTCGGGAAAATCGTCTCCTCGATCGTGAGCGACATCATCATGCCGCCGATCGGGGTGCTTCTTGGTGGAGTGGACTTCGCCGATCTCATTATTCGTCTGGACGACAGCAAGGTGAACACGCTTGCGGAAGCCAAAGAGGTTGGGGCGCCGGTCATTGCATACGGGCAGTTTCTGAATACGGTGATCGATTTTCTGATCATCTCGTTCTGTATTTTCCTGCTCGTTAAAGGCATCAACTGGATCAAAAGCCGGGAACACGAAAAGCCCGAGCCGGAAAAAACGACCAAGGAGTGCCCGTACTGCCTGTCGGAGATCCCTGCGGCAGCTACGCGCTGTGCGCACTGCACCTCTGTGCTGGATACCGATCCCGAGCCGCAGCAGGCTTGAGGTGGCCCAGCAAGTAGACAGACCGAGACCGAGCGGACTTGATGGAGAGCTTGCTCTCCTGATGGTTTGCAGGTGTTATACTTTCTATAAAAAAGACCGCCAGCCCCTTTCGGAATTCACTTCCGGGATCAGAGGCCGAGCGGTCCTTTTGGCATCAGCGTACTGATGACGTTTTTCAAATCACGGTCTTCCGTGTACTTCTCTTTTCCGGTGTCCAGCTCCGTGATCCGAATCGACGTATACCCCGCGCCCGGATCGAGCGGAACAAATTGCAGCTGTTCCCTTTCGGAGGCCCTCACGTTATATTTCATGTCTTTAAACATCTGAATAAGCTGATCTTCGGTGGGGTGTCCGTCCTCCCCCGTCCAGATCAAGCCTCGCAGCTGCTTGTTCCCTTCCGGATATTTAACCTCAAACCGTACGATGCATTCCATCAATGCCACCTCCTCTCTGTTCATGATCATAAAGCTGTACTTCAAAGCTTATTTTCAGCAGCCTGTCTCCAGTCTTGCTACTTTTCCGGTAATCCTCCATAATTCAAAAATATGAATGGAGGTTTTCGCCACATGAAGAAAGAGTTCTTCGACATTTATAACGACGACCACGAATGGATCGGCACCGCTCCGCGCGAAGAGGTTCATGCCAAGGGTTATCTCCACCATACGTTCCACTGCTGGATCGTGCGCGATACGCCGGATGGCCGTAAGGTTCTATTCCAGAAGCGCCAGACGTCCAAAGACACCTTCCCGGGTTATTATGATATTACCGCAGCCGGACATCTGGCGGCTGGAGAAACCGTCGCCGATGCAGTCCGGGAGCTCAAGGAAGAACTCGGCGTTACCGTCAGCCTGGACCAGCTGATCCCGCTCGGAACCGCCGATTATGAGAATCGGGGGACAGCCGGGGGAAAAGCTTTTATCGACAGGGAGAGATGCTTCATCTTCGGCGCCAAGCTGGATCAGCCGTTAGCCGCCTACCGGCTTCAGGCCGAGGAACTGACGGGTCTCTACGAAGCCGGCCTGGACGATGCCCTGAAACTGGCGAATGGCGAGATCGGGGAAATGCAGGCAACCGGCATCCTTTCGGAACCGCGGCCTGCTTCCGACACCGAAACCTTTGCGTGTACAGTGAGCTTACAGCAATTTGTACCGCATAACAGTGATTATTATCACACCGTTTTTATGAAGCTGCGCGAACAGTAACGGGATTAGCACATCCCAAAACCCCGAGATCCCGGTGCGGCCGATCCGTCGCAGAGAATCGTTCATGCCATGAACCATCTAACGCCGGACTTCATTAGACAAAACGGGTCCCGTCTCAACGGTACCCGTTTTCGTGCTTTATACTTCCTCCGAATCCTCAGTACCGTCAAAATCCCCGATGGCTTCCGAGTCAGCCTCACGCGGATCGACTTCCACATACTTGCGGTAGATCCGCTCGTAAGCCGGACCGTACCGCTCCGCCAGCTCGCCGCCCAGGTCCTGCTCCACCTCGTAGAGCACCATTTCCTGTGTAAAATGGTGAAGCAGCAGCTCCACCATCACGGGATGCTCGGTGACCAGCGCCTGCGTCGCGCAGTCCTCCCCGCGCATGCCCAGCATGCACCAGCGGCGGTCAATGACGAAGGAGAACTTACGGCCTTTCAAGGTGTGCCGGTCCCCTGCGTCCTGATTCCACGCCGGCCACGGAAGCAGCCGCTCCATGCCCGTATCGCTGCCGATACAGGACCAGAGCAGCTTCACCCCCCGCTGCTCGGCCTGCTCCAGCTCGCTGCGCATCAAAGCCGCTTCCTCGCGCCAAACGTCGACGACGATCTCGTGCTCCGCCCGCTCGAGCTCTCGGGCCAGCGCCTCCATGACGTTCCGGTCCCCTTCCACGTTGTAGAAGGGCTGCTGATCCGGCTCCACCCGCGGCATCCGGTTTTCGATGAACGAAAGCGATTCCTTCATCTGCCCGGCGATCATCCGGGTGAGCTCCTCCGTCTTCAGCATGCTGTAGCGGACCGGATCCCCTTCGCTGCGGTGCAGATATCCCTGCTGGCATAACCGCTGCAGCGTAGAGTACACATTGGAACGGGACACGCCCAGCCCCTTGGCCACCTCATATCCGGAGGACGGGCCCTTGCCCGCCAGCTCCACCATTATTTTCGCTT
Source organism: Paenibacillus sp. AR247 (assembly GCF_002968895.1). Classification (NCBI taxonomy): domain Bacteria; kingdom Bacillati; phylum Bacillota; class Bacilli; order Caryophanales; family Paenibacillaceae; genus Paenibacillus; species Paenibacillus sp. AR247. The sequence goes on from NZ_PCZT01000024.1 coordinate 89,241, forward strand.
CCATCTCCGTGAATCCCAGATTCCGCAGATGATGTAGCAGTTGTTCCATTACGTTTTGTCCTCCCAAAGCTGCCTAAAACCGCTGTCCGCCAAAAAAGCTTCTATTAAGCGCAATCATTTGTTTCTCGCACCCCTAAATCTGTTCCGCACCGCATCTCGGGCACCACTTCGAGCCCTTAGGCAGGTCTGCACGGCAAATCTGGCATTTCACCGAATCGCGCGGACCTTCTTCACGCGCCCCCGTATCGCCGTCTCCGCTGTTTTCCTTCCAATAGCGGATGCGGCGGTCCAGCTCCAGCTGGCGTTCCCGCTCGCGTTCGAGTTCCTCGGCCTGGCGCCGCTCCCGCTCCGCTTCCGGATCATTTTCGTCGGTGTCGGTAAGGTCAAGATCATCCCACGCTTCCCTCATCGGAAACTCATAGTCGTAGTCCTGTTCCACCGCGGCTGCGGCTTCCTGCTGGCCGGAATATTCCCGCTCCTCCGGTTCTTCCCGGTAGGATGGCTCATCTTGGGCCTTGCTCCCGAAAATCGCTTCTTCATCAAAAGCAAAACCTACCGGTTTGGCGGGCTCGCTCGGCTTCACCCCATCATCCGCCAGCTTTCTTCCGCAGGACGGACAGAAGTTGGCATCCAGCGTGGCGACGTATCCGCATTTGCACAGCCGCTCGTTTTTCAGCTCGGCAATCCGGGTACGCAGCTCATCGATTTCTTCCTGAAGCAGGTCGCAGGATTTGCACAGGTCGACCATTTCCTTCTCGGCCTTGCTCATATCGCCAATGCGGTAGCCTTCGTAGAAGACTTTTCCCATCTCTCTGTAGTGAATGCCCATTTCCCGTTCGATGTCGGCAATCTGGCTGTTCAGCTTGCCGACCTCCAGCGTTCCCTGAGCCTTTTCCGTTGCGCGGTTAGCCCCTTCTTTGAGGCGCTGAATAATGTTCATGAGTTCTCTCCTCCAGTTTCCATGTCATCCCATTTATTCATTCCAAATGATCATTTACAATAGTAATCTGTGCCCTTGAGCTCATATCATCTGCCCAGGCCGCTGCCCGGGCTGCCTATTACCAAGATACCATGCCGGAGCTTTCCTGTGAAATCCGGGCCTGCCGTCAAACGGCCTTGAATCTGGGAGCTTGGAATCGAGCGGCTGCAGGCGCATCCTTTCCGGATGTGCATATATCATACCAAATTTACAGTGCACTTGTGAAAAAGGCAATCCCTTACAGCCATAAAAGGAGGTCCTATCGATGGCTCAGCCCCCCATACATCTGAATGTTTCGATACATAGCGTGCCTGCGAAGGTGCCCTCTTCCTCACCGGTTCCCCAAGCACGCCCCGCATCCCTCTCCACCAGCCGGGAGCTGGTGGGCGCAGGCGACGCGGACGCGTTTTTCTTTCGCGAACTGGAGCGGATGGGCATCCTGCTGAACGCTCCGCAGATCGATGCCGTACGCCACGGCGACGGGCCAATGCTCGCCCTGGCGGGCGCCGGCTGCGGCAAAACGACCGTTCTGGCCGCCCGGACGGCTTACCTGATCGCGGTCCGCGGCATTCCGGGTTCCCGGATTTTGCTGGTCACTTTTACGAGCAAGGCCGCCAAGGAGATCAAGGAAAGAATCGGACGCATGCCCGGCATTTCCGCAGCCGCGGCCCGTGCCGTAGAAGCGAGGACATTCCATTCCTTCGGACTGCTGCTGCTCCGCCAGCACGGATATACCGAGCAAATTTTTGGCGAATTCACGGCCCAGCACACCATCATGAAAATGATTTTGCGCCGCCTGGATCACACCGGATCCTATCAGCCCGAGACGCTGCTGGCGGCGCTGTCCGCCTGGAAAATGCAGGGCGGATGGCCGGCTGACCTGCCTGAGGCAACCAAAGAAGAATCTGCCGTCAAACGCATTCTGCTCGGTTATGAAGATTGGAAGGTACAGCGGAACCAGTGGGATTTTGACGACATCCTCCTGCATGCCCGGAAGCTGCTCGACAACCCGGCTACGCTGAAACGGCTGCAGGACCGCTTTCATTATTTGATGGTCGACGAATTTCAGGATACCAACGCGATCCAGTACGACCTGGTCCGGCGGTTGGCCGAGCCCCGGCACAATTTGGCGGTCGTCGGGGACGATGACCAGACCATTTATTCGTTTAACGGAGCCCGGCAGGAATCGATTCTCGAGTTCGACCGCGTCTATCCGGGCACCAAAATCGTGAATCTCAACATCAATTACCGGAGCGACAGCCGGATTCTCGGCCTGGGGAGCGCCCTCGTCCGGCATAACCGGCAGCGCCGGCCCAAGGAGCTGCTCGCGGCGGGAGCTCGCGGCTTCAAGCCTGCGTACTTGACCCCTGCAACCCCGGATGAAGAGGCCCGCTGGGTCGTTCAGCATATCCAGGAGCATGTCGGCCGGGATGGGCTGGACTATGGCGATATCGCCATTTTGCACCGGACGTCCGACAGCAGCCGTGCCGTACTGGAGCAGCTGCTGCTGTGCGGGATTCCTTTTGTCCAGTTCGGCAGCGCACCGGTATTCTACGACCAGACATTGATCAAACCGCTGATGGATCACCTGCGGCTGAGCCTGACGCCCCGGCGGAAGGAATCGCTGCAGAGCGTGCTGGGCCCATTGTATGTACCGAAGGAGGACGGTATGGCTTATATCCGGCAGCAGGAGAAGCTCCAGGCCAAAAAGTATCCACTCATCCATCTCGCCCGGTGGGAACGGCTTCAGCCTTTTCAGCAGGAGGCGGTCAAGGAGCGTATCCGGTTCATCAAGTCGCTGAAATCCCTCAAACCGGCCTATGCCATTCAGGAAATGCGCAGACAGTTCTACGACAAGTACCTTCAGGCAGGCGATCCTCTAATTTATACCCAATATAAAGAGATGGTGAGCGATACGCTGGAGGAGTTCGAGAGCGCGGCGGGACGCTTTGATACCATTGAGGAGTTTGTGGCTTATGCGGACGAGCTGACGGCCCGCCATGAGCAGATGGAGGCAGCCCGGGAGGAACGGAACGGCAGCGCCGTTCAGCTCATGACGATCCACCGGGCCAAGGGGCTGGAATTCCGCCAGGTGTATTGGATCGGCGCCAGTGAAGGGATTCTCCCGCACAGCTCCGCCTTGAAGAAGCAGCCTCCGGCCGATATCAAAGCCGGGCAAGCGCTGACGGACGAGCAGCAGCTGGCGGCCGCGGCGCTGGAGGAGGAACGGCGGCTCGCTTATGTCGCGGTCACGCGGGCCAAGGAGAGGCTGTATATCAGCTCGCCCGCGTACTACCACGGCAAGCCGTCGGCGCCTTCCCGCTTTTTGCATGAAGCTTTCGGCATCCTGCCCCATCCGGACTCGCCCAAACCCGTTTCACCCAGACGCTGAGGTGATTTCCTGATTCAAACCGGCCGGTCTCGTGTAAAAAGCAGTAAAAGCGTTCATGCCTGTCCGGAGCATCCACCGGAACTTGCCAATACACGGGATGCGCGGATGCCATGGATAAGGGAGGAATCTGCCTTATGGATACCGATAAGAAGCGTTACTATATTTCTGTGAGCCATCAGCTGATTCAAGATGTGCCCAATGACTCTGCCGAGTATGAGGTCCTGATGACCGAGACGGAAGTGTCGAAGCTGCGGGATCTGCTTGAGGATCTCACCAAGGAAGACGAGTATGCGTTCAAACGCACCTTTGTTCCGTATAAATCGGCCGACCATGATGAAGCGGCTGATGAGTATAACGATAGACTGATCGCCGTGTATGCTTATCTGCATGAGATCGGGGACGAAAAAACGCGGCGCACGATCGAGGATATGAATATTTTAGGTAAAATGCAGCATACCGATTACCACGATAAAGGGTATGAAGGATCTCCTCTGAACAAATAAAGGGATGATCCCCATATCCCTTTCCGGCCCTTGCCCCGCCTGACTTTCCGGTACCCCGGTACATGGGATTCGGGCGGATGGCAGGGGCTTTTGCGGCCTTTACAGGATTGCTGCACTGCCGTCTTGCTTTGCTTCACCCTCCTATTTTCAGGTAAAATGTATACATAAATAGAATGAACTAAAGCAGCCATTTCTTTCATTCATTCTATACAGCACCCCAATTTGCAGATAGGTAGGAGATTGGCATGAACGAACAGCAGAACCAACAGCTCGTCGTAAGTCCCGTAACGTTGAAAGACCTCCATCAGCTCGATATAGATAACAACCTGCTCCGTCAATTTGAAGAGTGGAAGAAGCTTCCGATGCTGTACAAACTGGCCCTGGAGGAGCTTCAGAGCAAAATCAAGCTGATCAAGACCGAACTGAAGCTGCAGGACGGTTACAGCCCCATCGAACATATCAAGGTCCGGATCAAGGAACCCAAGAGCATCATGAACAAAATGGAGCGCAAAGGATATGAGCTGACGATGGATAATATCCTGAATCATATCCACGATATCGCCGGCATGCGAATCGTCTGCGCGTTTGTCCAGGACATTTACCGGCTGCTTGACCATTTAACCCACCGCGACGACATCCGGCTGATCGAAGTCAAGGATTATATCGCCCATCCGAAGCCGAACGGCTACCAGAGCCTGCACGTCATCGTGGCCGTGCCGCTGATTCTGATCGAAGGCACCCGCTGGATGAAGGTTGAAATCCAGATGCGGACCTTGGCCATGGATTTCTGGGCGAGCATGGAGCATATTATTTTCTACAAATATGACAAGCAGGTTCCGCCCCATGTGGTGGCCGAGCTGAAAGAAGCTTCCCAGGCCGCCGACAAGCTGGATCACCAGATGCTCCGGCTCCGCCAGGAGATTCTTGCGGAGAACGGCGATTTGATCGAGGGAGCCCTGCATGAAATGCACGAGGGAGAAAGCTAATACCGGGTGAAATTTGAGGTTGCGAATAAGACCAGCGGCCATAGATCAAGTTATATTAACGATTGAATAGTGAAACAAAGCCGTCCCCTAACTAGGGGGACGGCTTATTGGCGTATATCTAGATGGAACATCATTACAGCTTCATGTTCGCTTCGTCAAAATAATCCTCGAGCGCAAGTCCGCTCCGGGCGATGTCCGGTGCCAGGTCCGTTCCGATATAGCGGAGGTGCCACGGCTCGTACACGTAGCCGGTCACGCTCTCCATTCCGTCGGGATACCGGACGATAAAGCCGTATTCCGCGGCATGCGCCGCAAGCCAGCGCCCTTCCTCGGACGAGCCGAATACCGCCCCCAGCACGTTGCCGACGCTGGGGCTCGAAACGTCCATCGTCAGGCCCGTCTGATGCTCGCTCGTCCCGGGGACGGCGCTGACGCGGGCGGCTTCC
>NZ_PCZT01000024.1:94646-95093 GCF_002968895.1 Paenibacillus sp. AR247
TCCACCCCCTTGGTGCGGACATGCTGCCCGTAAACGGCCTGCTGGCGCTCATACGAGCGGTAACCGGAGACGGCCCGAAGCTCCAAGCCGGCCTGCGACGCCCCGGCGAACAGCCTTTCGAGCGCGGCGGCGGCTTCCTTTCGCAGCTGCCGTTTCTCATGGTGCCCGTCGAACGTAAAGGGCACGTCCGGTTCCACGAGGTCGGGAGGGGCATACCCTTCCGGAAGGCTGCGCTGCTTGTTGACTACCACGGTGACCGCATCCGGATTGGTTACCACCTGCTTCCCGTTCACGGTCCGGGCCGTAGCCTGCAGCGAATTTTCGCTGCGCTTGGCCAGTACGGGATCGGCGACCCGCTCAAGGCCCGCCTGCCCTCCCGCACCCGAATCTCCGGGAGCGTGCAGGGCTTGTCCGCTCTCCCGCCCTGCCCCCTCTGACCGCTCGCAG
>NZ_PCZT01000024.1:95193-107978 GCF_002968895.1 Paenibacillus sp. AR247
TGGTACCCGCTTCAGCTGCTCCTTGGCTCTCGCCGCAGTCTGCGTCTTGATCGAGCGAATCACCTGCCGGGCTGCCGTCACCTTGGGCAGGAGGCCCGACCAATCCTCCTCCGGCATATCCTTGGCGGGCACCGCCTTCAGATGGACGGCCACCTCCCGGTACGGCGCTCCCGGTTCATGCAGCATGCCCTGCTGCGCCGCTTCTGCCAGCCATTCGCCGGGAGACGGTCCGCCTTTGCCCTTCTCCTCCAGGGAGGACAGGTCGCCGTCGGCCAACTTGGCGTCACCCGGGGGCAGGGAACCAGCCCAGTCGCTGAAGACCCGGCCGAGCAGCTCCTCGCGGGGAAGCCCCAGCAGTGCCAGCATGTGAAGCGGCTCCTCCGCCAAGCGCTGACGGATGGCCGGCATCGACTCCGAAGCATGGGGGCATCCGTCTGCGCCGCAGCTGCAGACCGCCTCGCCCCAGGTCAAGGCGGTTTGCCCCAGCAGCTCATCCAGCCAAGGCAGCTGGCTTTCCTGAAGCAGTAAATATAGGTCGGCGGGGCAATCGGCCAGCCTCTCCACGATGGTGCCTGCGGGCACAGCTCCGTCTACCGTCACCGGAATGCCGAGGGTCCATTCCTCACGGCCTTCTGCGGTTGTCCCTTGAGCCCGGATCAATCCGGGTTCCGCTTCCACGACCAGCTCCGTTCGGTCTTTACCTTGTGCCTTCATCCCTTGTTCCCTCCTTGGAGTGCCCCCAAAAAATCAGAAGCGTCGAATTAACATGATAGCCGCAGCCTGCTTAAGGAAGCCCTAAGCCGCCGGTTTACATTTACATCCAGTCTTCCCCTTGCAGCATGATCAATTCCTTCAGCTCGTGATCCGACATCTCGGTCAGCCACGTTTCTCCCGAACCGACGACCTGCTCGGAGAGCGACTTTTTATGCTCGATCAGCTCGTCGATCCGCTCCTCGAGCGTCCCTTGACAGATCAGCTTGTGAACCTGCACGTTTTTCTGCTGTCCGATCCGGAATACCCGGTCCGTCGCCTGATTCTCCACCGCCGGATTCCACCACCGGTCATAATGCAGCACATGATTGGCCCGGGTCAGATTCAGACCGACGCCCCCCGCCTTCAGCGACAGTACGAAGAAGGACGGGCCTTCGCCCTCCTGAAAGGCCATGACCATGTCGTCGCGCTCCTGTTTGGACACGCCGCCGTGAAGGAAGAACGGCGCCCTGCCGTAACGCTCCTTCAGCCTGGACACCAGAAGATGCCCCATCGCCACGTATTGCGTGAAGATGAGCGCTGACTCCTGATTTTCCCGGATGTTGTCAAGCAGATCGAAGAGCCGCTCCATTTTCCCGGAAGACTCGGCTTTGGCGCCCCGCACGTCTTCCCTGCCGAGCAGAAGCGGCGAGTCGCAAATCTGCTTCAGCTTCGTCAGCGAGGACAGCACCAGCCCTTTCCGGGCAATCCCCGTCTGCTGTCCGATCTGGCCCATCATCTGGTCCACGACCGATTGGTACATCGCTCCCTGCACTTCGGTCAGCGTGCAGTAAGATTTGATTTCCAGCTTTTCCGGCAAATCCTTGCGGATGTCGGGATCGCTCTTCAGGCGTCTCATCATGAAGGGCGATACAAGCTTATGCAGCTCCTGCAGCTTCCCTGGCGCGACCTCCCCTGTCGTGTACCGCTGCCGAAACGATGTGGAAGAACCGAGATAACCCGGATTGAGGAATTGGAAAATCGACCACAGCTCGCCGAGGCGGTTCTCCACCGGCGTCCCGGTCATCGCGATGCGGTGAGGCGCCGACAGCTTCATGACGCTCATCGCGATGCGGTGAGGCGCCGACAGCTTCATGACGCTCTGCGCCTGCTTTGGTCCGGTAGTTCTTAATGTACTGGGCTTCGTCCAGCACGACGGTGGACCACAGCACCGAGGCCAGGTCGGAGCCGTCCCTTCCGGCCAAATGGTAGGTTGTCAGCACGACGTCATGCCGAAGCGCCTGCTCCAAAAATTCATCCCCATGAAGGCGGCGGTTGCCGTGATGAATGTACAGCTCGAGCCCGGGGGCAAAGCGCTGCATTTCGCGCTGCCAATTGCCGAGCAGCGAGGTCGGGCACACGATCAGCACGGGAGGATTGCCTTCCTTGTGCTGCTCCAGCAGACAGGTGATCACCTGCACTGTCTTCCCGAGGCCCATGTCATCGGCCAGGCAGACGCCGAAGCCCATGTCCCGCATCGCCGCCAGCCATTGGTAGCCCCGCTCCTGATAAGGGCGGAGCACGCCGTGCAGCGAAGCGGGAACCGGGCGGACAGGCACCTTCTTCGGCCCCTCCTCGCCGAGAAGGGACTGCAGGTAGCCCATCGTCTCCAGCTCCAGCACCGGAATGCCCTTCCAGGTGCGTTCACCGTCTTCTCCTGCACTGAGATGCATCCAGTCGGACATGTTCATTTCGCCTTCGTCATGCTTCTTGATATAGCGCAGCACCTGGCGGATTTCCTTCAGATCCAGCTCGATCCATTCCCCGCGGAATTTCACATAAGGCAGGGTCGACTCGGCCAGCTCGGCCAATTCCTCCCGGGTGAGGGTATAGCCCTCAAGGGCGGCTTCCACCCGGAAAGAGACAAGCTGCTCCAGGCCGATGACCGGATGGCCGGGCGCGCCTCCGCCTGCATTTTCCGCCAGCATCTTCAGCGACAATCCCACACGGCGGCGCCCCTTCCGGCTCCACCGGGACGGCATCTGGACCGTGATTCCGGCTTTCGTCAGCTTCGGAACCGAGAGGCGGACAAAGGCGATCATTTCCTCCGTAGTGAGTTCAAGGCTCTCCGGAGCCGGGCCCCTCAGCACTTCGGCCAGTTCCGGGGACAGCCTCGACGCATCGCCGAGCGCACGGAGCATTTGCTCCTTCACATTCGGAAAGACGCGGCCGCGGCGGCTGATATCCCGCTCCCGATACGACCAGATGGCCCGAATGGGAATCCATGCCCCGAACTCATCCTGAAACTCAGCCCAGAACGAGACGCACCAGCGTTCCTCTTCCTCGGTATGGCAGGGCTCGAGCCGCAGTCCCAGCTGCATCCGGCCCTGTGCCGAAGCATCCCCGTTTTCCACGGCCGGAATCGAGGTCCCCCCCGTCTCACCAACCGCGGACGCCAGCTCCTCCATCTCTTCCGTGCTCCCTTGAACCGGGATCATCCGGCTGGCGGTCAGGGTACTGTTCCACCACAGCTCCGCCACCGGGGAATATCCTCTCCGGTAATCGGCATGGTAGCGGGAAAATTTGCTCTCGTTCTCACGGATCACTTCCCGTACCTGTGCATGGATCATGGCGCCCATAAACGAGTGCAGCAAAAATGCCCCCGCTTCCTCCTTGGTCATCGCATCCCTACCGGATAGCGCCGGTACTCCAAGCGCCACAGGCGGCATCGCCGCCGCCAGCTGCAGGAACCGCTCCGCGTCCTGCGGCTGGTTCAGGCTCGGCTTCCATTCCGCCGTCAGCGCCTGCTCGCCCGATTTGCGGCGGGTGCCGTTTGTCGGCACAGGGGCCGTACCCGGCGCGATACTGCCGCGCAGCATCAGCTCCAGGGCGAACCGGGCCGCCTGGGCCCAGTACCCCATCTCCGCCCCGGGCTCCATTCCCGCCTGCCGAATATAAGGCTCATCCCATGCGAGAAGCAGGCTGAAGGCGTCTGCGGCGCTCAGGGCAAGTCCCTCCAGCGTTCTGCCCATGAGCTGGCGCCGTTCCCCCCGGCGGCTCGTACGCTGAGCCGCATGCGCGGACGGGTACTTAAGCTCGGCCAGCCTGAGCGCAGCCTGGGCAAAAGGGCGCGTCCCGTCCGTCAGCGTCAGCTGCTTGACCACTTTGCTCCATGCATCCACTCTCGGTTCGGACATCTCTCCTGAAAAACAAAAAAACACATCGCCAAGCCATACGCCATAAAGCGGTTGATTCATGGTAGTCTCCTGTCGTATCCGTAATTACACATATACTTCCATCTTATACGAAAACGCATGAATTTAAAAACGAGATCCGGGTCTTTTTTAGGCATTTTTCACTATTTTTTTATGCTTTTTGCCCACCATGGGGCCGCCTGCCCTCTTCCTGACCTGATCATGCAGCATCAGAGTAAAAGCGTCTCATTGACGAGCATTCAACGAAGCCGGACCGCATTTAACGCCGTTCTTCTGGAAATACCAGGAGGACGACACTCGGAAAATTAAATTTTATTATATCTAAAAAAACTAAAAAAGCCGGAAACCGTCCCGGGAGCACTAATCTCCCTGAACCGGTTCCGGCTTGAATCCATCATGGATCTGTATATGGGCTGATCAGGCGGAGATTACCGCCCACTGTCCGCCTTCGGGACGATCCTGGACCTGAATGATCAGGTCGCCGCTCTGGCCATCGACGGCCCAGCCGAGCGCTCCCTGCTCCATTTGCTCAAGCGTCACCTGCCCGAGCCCTTCGACTTCAGCCGGGCGGAGCTTCGGCCGGCGCAGCACGAAGCGGAGGCGTTCGCGATTCGCTTCATACTGCCGATGTGGGTAAGCATACGACAGGACAAGCCGGCCTTGCTCGGCCCGCACCTTCAGCTCCAGCTCACTGTAAGCTCCGACTTCGTAGCCGTAGCTCACCCCGTCATCCTCATACAGGCGGTAAGAAGCCGCAAAGTCACCTTCCGCTTCCGCGCCGTACACATGGAACGTTAACGCATCATCCGCTCCGTCTTCGGCATGCTGCTTCAGCGGGCCTTCCGCAATCACACTGCCCGTCTTCACGTAGATCGGCATAACGGACAGCGGGCTGTGGGCCAGGATATACCGCCCGCCTTCATGCGCTTCTCCCGTCCAGTAGTCCAACCAAGTCCCTTCGGGCAGGTATACGGCACGATGGTCGGTGTCCGGACGATAGACCGGCGCGATCAGCACGTTGTCGCCGAGCAGGAATTGATCGCACAGATTCGTCACGTTCGGATCGTGCGGATACTCCAGAATGAGCGGGCGAATGACCGGCAGCCCGGTCACGGCCGCCTCATGGAACAGGTTGTACAATTGCGGCATCCAGCGGTAGCGCAGGCCAATGTACTCCCGCAGGATAGCTTCGGCCTCTTCCCCGAACGACCACGGCTCCTGCCGCACCGTTTCGAGCGCCGAGTGGTTCCGGCAGTACGGGAAGAAGACGCCCATCTGCGTCCAGCGGATCAGAAGCTCCGCGGAGGTATGGTGGGCGAAGCCGCCAATGTCCGGACCCGCGAACGCCAGGCCGGAGAGCCCCATGTTCAGCACCATCGGCATGGCCATGGCCATATGCTCCCAGAAGCTCCGGTTGTCTCCCGTCCAGACGGCCGCATACCGCTGGATGCCCGCATACCCGGCGCGTGTCAGCACAAACGGACGGCGGCGGTCCAGCTGCTCTTTCAACCCTTCAAAGGTCGATTTGGACATAAGCAGGCCGTAGATATTGTGCAGTTCCTCATGCGTCAGCGGCTTGCCGTTGTTGCGGTGTATCACGTCCAGATCCATCGTCTTGGATTCGTTGAACACCGCCGGTTCGTTCATGTCGTTCCAAATGCCCTCGATGCCGAGTTCGGTATAAAAGGCATGCTGATCCGCCCACCACTTTGCTGTGCGGTCGTCGGTGAAATCCGGGAAAGCGCTTGTCCCTGGCCATACCTCACCGAAGAACAGATCCCCCTCCAGCTTCCTGCAGAAATGGTCCTCCCGGATCCCTTCCTGATAAATCGGGTATTTCGCATCCTTCTTGACGCCGGGATCCACAATCGGCACGATCCGGATCCCCATCTCCCGCAGCTCGCGGATCATGCCGGCCGGATCCGGAAACCGCACCGGATCGAACGTAAACACCCGGTATTCGTTCATATAATGAATATCCAAATAAATGACGTCGCACGGAATCTGCTTCGCCCGGAACGTCCGGCCAAGCTCCAGCACCTCCTGCTGGTTCATGTAGCTGTAACGGGACTGATGATACCCGATCGCCCATTTCGGCGGCAGGTTGATCCGCCCGGTCAGAGCGGTGTAACGCTTGACGACATCCTTCAGCTCCGGCCCGTTGATGAAGTACAGGTCGTAGCTTCCTGTCGTGCAGCTGACCGTGAAGGCGACTCCATGGCTGCGCATGTCGAAATCCGAGCGTCCCGGATTATCGAGGAACAGTCCGCAGCTGATGCCGCCGTGCATATGAATCAGCAGCGGAATCGACTCGTACAGCGCCTCGATTTCCGGCATATGCGGGGCGTATACGTCGGTGTTCCAGTTCGTGTACCGCTCGCCGCGTTTATCGAGGAAGCTCGATTTCTCCCCGAGTCCGTAGAAATGGGAATCCTTCGGCATGTCGTACACGCCGAAGGCCGATCCGTCCGGGCTGAAGGTGATGCTCTTCTGCTCGGCCAGCACGTTTCCTGCCAGGTCCCTGACGGTCATGGACAATCCCAGCTTGTCCAGCGTCACTTCCAGCGACGCCGTGCGGAACCGGACGCCCCCTGCCGTCTCCTCCAGCTGTGCCTGGACATCGCCCCCAGCCGCAGTGGCCGGATCGATGGCGACCGAAGTCGACATTTCCGGATCATTTCCGAGGAAATATTTAATGCGCAGCATGTCGTCCGTGACGAATTCCACAGCCGCTCCCCCGCGTTCCGTTCGTACCCAGTAGGTTCCTTCTCTTTTTTCCACGCCGGTATAGATACCCAGGTTCTCCCAAGCCTCCTGCACAATGACAGGTCCGTCTTTATCCGGCCGGATTGCTTCGCTGCCCTCCATATCCTGCTTCCCCCCTCTAAGATGAAGAGGCTCCCTTTCATTGGTTCAAAAGGAAGCCTCCAGGTCATTCGTATGCTGATTAAGCTATTATTTTTTCAAATTATCCCACGTTTTTTGGAAGTCCTCGAACAGCTTGGCCTTGTCGGTCTTGCCGGCGATATACCCCTGCATGCTTGCGCCAAATTCGTTCCAGGCCCCTTCCGGGAATCTCGCGAACTGCCAGCTCAGCAGCTTGTTCTCTTTGCTGTATTTCAGCACTTCCGCGCCGAGCGCTCCCAGATCCTCTTCAGTGGCGTTAATGCTCTTGAAGGCCGGAATGAATTTGAATTCCTTGGTGATATAGTTTTTGCCCTCATCGGAGGTGACGAGCCAGTTCAGGAATTCCTTCGCGTCATCCTTCACCTTGGAGTTTTTGTTGATGACCCAGTTGTTCGGCACGCCAACGAGCAGCTTGTCGTTCTCCTCCGCGTTGTCGTTGATCGGCATCGGCAGGATCCCGATATTCATGTTCGGCGTGATGCCGTCGATCTGCACCTGCGTCCAGTTGCCCTGCTGCGTCATAGCCGCCTGTCCGTTCGCAAACATCGTCATTTCCGTGTTGTAGTCGGTCGTCAGCGGATTTTTGTTGCCGTATTTCAGCGTCAGGTCAAACAGATTCATGAACTGGTCCATTTGCTCGTTGCCGGCAAACTTGGCCGTTCCGTTGTTGAGGCCCTCAATGTAAGCGCCCGGATCCTTCTGATGGGCAAAAGCCACGTTCAGCGAGTGCTGGCCGAGAATCCATCCTTCTTGGTATCCGTTGACGAACGGGGTGATACCCGCGTCTTGAAGCTTTTTGGCGGCTGCCTCAAGCTCGGTTAACGTCTTCGGAATATCGGTAATGCCCGCCTTTTTGAACAAGTCTTTATTGTAGACAAAGCCGTAGCCTTCCAGGTTCATCGGCATGCCGTACACTTTGCCGTCCTTGGAAATTTGGTCCTTGGCGACATCCACCATATCGCTGACCCATTTTTCACCCGACAGGTCTTCCAGCTTGGCCTGCCACGTTTCCAGATCGGTATAACCGCCTACGTTGAAAATATCCGGCTCCTCGCCCGATGCGAATTTCGCTTTCAGCGCCGCACCGTAATCCGAACCGCCGCCTACCGTCTGAATGTCAAGCTTCACACCAGGATGGCTGGCTTCATAGTCGGCTTTCAGCTTGTTGAGCGCCTCGGCGATCTCCACCTTGAATTGGAAAATGTGAATCGTCTTGGTGCCGCCGCTGCCGCCGCTCGCGCCTTCGGCGCTTTTATCTGTTTTGGAGCCGCAGCCGGCCAGTACTACGGAAAGGGCCAGCACGGAAGCCAGCGCCATTTTGGTCCGTTTTTTCATGATCAAGAATCCTCCCTTTTGTTCTTGCATATCAAGCGGAATGCTTCATTAAAAAAGTTCTCTCGTTGAAATCGCTTACTCCCTCATTATAGGGAACAGCCTGTCCCCCCGGCACTTACGATATTGATCAAACAGGGGGACGGGATTGACCCGTTGTTCGCAACTGAAGGATTCAGCCTTTGACCGCTCCCTGCGTAATGCCTTCGACGATATATTTTTGCATAGCCAGGAAAAAGACGATGACCGGCAGAATGCCCAAGACGAGCGCCGGCAGGGCCAGATCCCACTGCTTTGTGAACTGTCCGAAGAAGGCGAAGGTCGCGATCGGAATCGTCCGCAGGTCCGGGCTTTGCAGCACCAGCGACGGCAGCAGGTAATCGTTCCAGATCCAGAGCGTGTTCAGAATGATGACGGTAACGAACATCGGCTTCATCAGCGGAACGACGATCCGGAAGAACGTGCCGTAAATATTCGTTCCGTCCACCGTGGCGGCCTCCTCGATTTCCAACGGAATCGATTTGACGAAACCGTGGAACAGGAATACCGTCATCGGCACCCCGAAGCCGAGGTAACAGGCGATCAGTCCCGGAATGCTGTTCATCAGGCCCAGCGTACTGGTGACTTTGACAAGCGGAATCATGATGGATTGGAACGGGATGACCATTGCAGCCACGAAAATCATAAACAGAAAGCGGTTGAACCGCGTATTGTGACGCACCATCCGGTACGAGGCCATGGCGCTGAACAGCGCCAGCAGCACGTTGCTGACCACGGTAATGACCAGCGAGTTCCACAGCGCCGACGGGAAGTTGGTAATGTCCCAGGCCCGGCTGTAATTGTGCCACTCAAAGGTTTTCGGCCAGCTGGCGGAGTTCGTCAGCAGGTCGCCAAACGTTTTCACCGAGTTAACGAACAGAAAGTAGAACGGAACCAGGAAGAGCAGCGCAACCAGCACCATAATGATTTCGGTGACGAGCGTCCCCCAGCGGTATTGTTTGGATGCTTCCATTACGATTCGACCTCCTTGCTTTTCGTGATTTTAACCTGAAGGCTGGTAATGATGGCAACCACGACGAAGAAGATGATCGCTTTGGCGGTTCCAAGCCCGTAACGGTTGTTCTGGAATGCTTCATTATAAATGTTGAGCGCCACCGATTCCGTCGAGCGGAACGGTCCGCCCTTCGTCAGCGACAAGTTCAGGTCAAACATCTTGAACGACCAGGAAATGGCAAGGAACAGACAGACCGTAACGGCAGGCATCACCAGCGGCACGATGACCGATTTCAAAATTTGCAGCTTGCTGGCCCCGTCGATTTCGGCCGCTTCCAGAATATCTTTAGGGATATTATTGATCGAAGAAATGTAAATGACCATCAGGTAGCCCGCGGTTTGCCAGACGAACACGATAACGATGCCCCAGAAGGCGGTCGTTTCGTCCCCCAGCCAAGGCAGGTTGAAGAAGTGCCAGCCGGTAGCGCTGCCGAGCGCCGAGAAACCCTTTACAAAGATAAACTGCCAAATAAATCCAAGCAGTAGCCCGCCGATGACGTTCGGCATAAAGAAAATCGTCCGCAGCACATTGCGCGACTTCAATGGCTTGGTCAGGAAATAGGCAAGGAAAAATCCGAGCACATTGGTTACAATAATGCCGATGACCGTGAACCTTACCGTAAACCAGAAAGCCTTCCCAAAATCGGGATCATTGGTTATGATTTGTTTGAAATTGTCGAATCCGACCCAGGTGACGTCGCCGGATACCCCGTTCCAGTCGGTAAAGGAATAATATAAGCCCAGCAGGAACGGAACGACAATGATGATGAGAAAAAAAATCGTGGATGGCCCCACGAATATCAGCTGCTGGAGCAGCCCGGATGACTTTTGGCGATTCATCCTGATCTCCCCTTTACGATTCGTATATGACTATTTCAGTATGAGGGAAGCGGTTCTTCAATAACACGGAGGATCGTGAACCGTTAGGGGGAAAATATTGATATGACATACCTCACGCACCCCGAAAGAGTGGTGTTTCCATGAAATTCCGCAGCATCCGTTCCCGGCTGATTCTGTTTATGCTGCTGGCGACAACCGTCCCGCTGCTGCTCTCCATCACGATCACATACATCCATACCAAGGAGACGATCAAAGAGCAGGCGCTCGAAGAGAACCGGAACCTGATCTACCAGGGCAAGGTCAATTTGACCAATTATCTGAACAGCATCAACCAGGCTTCGCTCACCCTGTACACGGACGCCAACTTCCTGCGCAATCTGCGGAAAATCCCGGACGATTACCGGGCGGTGGCCGAGGTGTACACGTCCTTGCAAAATATTTTGAATACGGTGCACGGCATCGAGCGGATTTACCTGCACGCTACCCAGTCCGGCCAATCCACCTTGGTTACGCCTGCGATCTACCCGAAGCGGGAGTACCGGACCGAGCCCTACATTTCGACCCAAGGGTATGAAAAATATACGACGGCGATCGAGCCGACCCATAAAAGCCATGACTATGGTTTTCCCCCGTCGCCGACCTCCTACTCGGACAAAATGGTCTTCACCTTCCACCGGTCCATCACCAATGTGCCGTCGGAGAAGGTGCTGGCCCTGCTGGCGATCGACGTCAGCCTGGATTCGGTGGCGGATATTACCGAGCAGCTGTTCAACAAGGACAAGGAGCAGCTGCTGGTCGTTGACCAGGGCGGCACCGTCGTCTATTCCGGGCGGGACAGCCAACTCGGCACCCAGATCACGGACAAGGAGCTGCTGACGCGGATCAAGGGAACACAGACCGAGGGCTTTTTCGAAAGCGGCGGAGCCATGAACGTATTCGAGAAGATGCAGACGCCATATACCGAATGGACGATTATTAAAAGAATTCCGAACAGCACGCTGTATGAGCGCGCGCGACAGCTGACCCAGATCAACGCCGCCATTGCGGTCATCGCCCTGGGAATCATCATCTTTGGCACGCTGTTCATCTCGATCCGGATCACCGAGCCGATCAAGAGGCTGACCAGCTACATGAACCGGATTCAATCCGGCCAGCTCGACGTCGACATATCCTGGAATCGGCAGGACGAGACGGGCATCATGTTCACCCGCTTCAGGCAGATGATGGATACGATCAACAACCTGATCCTGCGGGAATACCGGCTGGAGCTGGCGAACAAGACCAATCAGCTCAAAGCGCTGCAGGCCCAGATCAATCCCCATTTTCTGTACAACACCCTGCAGTCGATCGGAACGCTGGCGCTGCAAAATAACGTTCCGCGGATCTATGCCCTGCTCTCTTCCCTGGCCAAAATTATGCGCTACAGCATGCGCAACAACGATGTGCTGGTGACGCTGAGGGACGAGGCCGATCACGTCCGGCTCTATCTGGAGCTGCAGAAGGAACGCTTCGGGGACCAGCTCGTCTACACGCTGGACCTGGCCCCGGATACGCTGGATAAGCCCATGCCGAAAATGATTCTTCAGCCGCTGATCGAAAATTACTTCAAGCACGGTATGGATCACGAAGGCCGTCAGGGCATGGTTCGCATCGAAAGCCATATGCGGGAAGACGGCGTGCTGCAGATCGTCATTGAAAATAACGGCAGCCGGATCGAGCCGGAGAAGCTGGCCACGCTGCAGGAACAGCTGGCTGGCCGGGGAAACGGCGAACTGGAGGACGAATGGGCAGGCGATAACGGAGAAATCGGCGTGCGCAACGTCCTGCTTCGTCTGCAGCTGTATACGCCGCATGACGTCGGCATGCGGATCGAAAACCTCGAGCCGTATGGAGTCCGTATTTCCTTGGAAATCGATACAGAAGATATGCAAGATATGCGCACCGGAGAAAATAAAACGGCTGAAGCCCGCACAGGGACTGGGCCGAGGGAAGTTCATACAGAGGAGAATTGACAGCCATGAAAGTGTTAATTGTAGACGATGAGAAGCATGTCCGGGAAGCCATCAAGCTGCTCGGGGAATGGGAGCGCCATGGCATTACGGACATTCTGGAAGCGGCCGACGGGAAGTCAGCGACGGAGATGATCGAGGAGCACGCTCCCCAGATCGTGATGACGGATATGCGCATGCCGCGCATGGACGGCACGCAGCTGATGGAATGGCTGAGCGGAAGCCATTCCGGGATAAAGACGATCATCATCAGCGGTTATGACGACTTCGATCTGGTCCGCCATGCCATCCGCCACGGCGGGATGGACTACATCCTGAAGCCGGTGGACCCCGCCGCCTTGAACGAGGCGCTCGCCAAAGCCGCGGCCGCCTGCCGGGAGGAGGAGCTGAAGCGGCGGCAGAGCAGCCGCCAGAGCATCGAGATGAACCGGATGCGCCCGCATTATGCCGACAAGCTGCTGTCCGACCTGATCGGCGGGCACGGGCGCCGGGAGGAGATCCTTCAGCAGCTGCGGGAGGAATACGGCCTGCCGGAGCAAATCGACCGCTGCGCCGCGGCGGTCATCAGCACGGCACAGCTGGACGACGAGCTGCTGGAGAAGTTTGCCCGTATGAAGCAGCTGCTCTATTTTACGCTGACGAACATCGGCAACGAGCTGCTGTCGGCCAAACGAAAAGGGTTCGCCTTCCATCATCTGGCGAACCCCGAAGAAATCGTGCTGCTCCTATGGGGATGACT
>NZ_PCZT01000024.1:108078-117790 GCF_002968895.1 Paenibacillus sp. AR247
TGTCCTCCCCTGCTGGAGGACATCCACCGCGGCATCGACGCCACCCTTCACCGCAGCGTGCATATCGGCGCCGGGTCCTTCCAGCCGTTCCCGGAGGGCCTCGCCCGCTCCTATCAGGAGGCGCACCGGGCGCTCTGGCAGCGCAGCCTGCAGGACCCCGCCGCCTGGCTGCATACGCTGAGCGCCGCCGGCCCGGCAGCTCCGCGGCCCCTGCGCCTGAGCGCGCATGAGGAGCAGTTCCGCCTGGCAGCGCTCAGCGGCAGCCCCGAGCAGATCAGCGCCGCCGTGGAAGGCTGGATGCAGGCTGTCCGGCAGCTCGATCGGGTGACGCCCGAGCAGCTGGTGCAGTGGAACGCGGAGTGGGACTGGATGCTGAAGCAGTGGATGGATCAGGGCGCCGAGGCAGCGGCGCCAAGTCCCGACAAGGACGCCCTGCTGGAGCTGCCCCGCTCCCTTCCGCTCGACAAGCATGGGCGGTTGTCCTATGACCTGTGGACTTCCCAATACGAAGGGCGGCTGACCGCAGCCAGCCGCATTTTGACACAGAAGCACTCGCGGGAGAACCATATCATCCACGACATTGCCGCATACCTGGAAAGCCATTATGCCGAGGATATTTCCCTGCAGGAAATGGCTGCGCGCTTTTTTCTCAGCCGGGAATACATCTCCAGACGCTTCAAGCAGGAATTCCATGTGAACCTCTCCGACTTTCTCGCCCGGATCCGGATTGAGAAGGCCAAGCTGCTGTTGCACAATCCGCAGCTGCGCATCTCCCAGATTGCCGAAATGGTCGGTTATCAGGACGAGAAATATTTCAGCAAGGTGTTCAAGAAGCAGGAAGGCCGCACGCCCAACGAGTTCCGGAAGGACCTCGCGGCTCAGACGCACTGAGCCCGGCGGTCGTTAGCGGACGCTCAAGTTGTCCCAGTTCTGCTGGAACTGCTCAAACATCTCCTGCTTCGTGATTTTGCCGCCGATGTATCCCTGCATGGCCGCGGCGAATTCGGGCTGCATGCCGAACGGGAACCGGAACCAGTTCCAGGTCAGCGTCTTGCCTTCGTCGGTGTACTTCTGCACTTCCATGCCCAGCTGTCCCAGGTCTTCGTCCGTACCTTTAATGGACTTGAAGGCCGGAATGAATTTGAACTCCTTCGTAATGTACTTCTTCCCGGTATCGGAGGTCACCAGCCAGTTCAGAAACTCCTTGGCCTCCTCCTTGACCGGTGAATCCTTATAGATGACCCAGTTGTTCGGCACGCCGACGTACAGCTTGTCCCCCAGCTGCGGATCGTCATTGATCGGCATCGGCAGGATGCCCAGGTTCAGCTTCGGATTAATGCCGTCAATCTGCACCTGGGTCCAGTTCCCCTGCTGCATCATGGCGGCTTCCCCGCTGGCGAACATCGTGACCTGGGTGTTGTAGTCCGTTGTAAGCGGGCCTGGATTGCCATATTTCAGCGTCAGGTCGAGCAGGTTCGACCACTGCTTCACGACTTCGTTGTCCGCGAACGTTTCCGTCTTGTCATTCAGATGCTGGATAAAGGTGCCAGGGTCCTTCTGGTCGGCAAAAGCCACGTTGATGTTATGGTTGCCAAGCACGAAGTTTTCCTGATACCCGTTGGCAAACGGGGTAATTCCGGCCGCCTTTAGCTTCTTGCACGCTTCCTCAAGCTCGCTGAGCGTGGTCGGACGCTGTGTGATGCCGGCCTTCTTGAACAAATCCTTGTTATAAATAAAGCCGTACCCTTCCAGGTTCATCGGCTGCCCGTACAGCTTGCCGTCCTTGGTCATCGGCTCTTTGGCGATGTCCTTCACGTCCTTGACCCAAGGCTGATCGGACAAGTCCTCCAAATATTCCTGCCACATGTCCATTTCGGCATACCCGCCGATGTTGAAGATGTCCGGCTCTTTCGAGGCTGCGAATTTGGCCCGGAGCGAGGCGCCGTAATCACTGCCCCCGCCGACGGTCTGTATATCCAGCTTGATCCCCGGGTGGGACTGCTCATACTCCGCTTTTAGTTATTTAATGCATCCGCAATTTCCACCTTGAACTGAAAAATATGAATGGTCTTGACCCCGCCGCTGCCACTTCCGCTGCCGCATCCGACCAGCAAGGCGAACGAGGCCAGCAGCACGCCAAGGCGGGCTCCAACGGTATAGGCCTTTTTCTTCATGCCGCATAACCTCCTTTATGGAATATACTTGGGCTGCCGGGACGGACTGGGGCTGTGTTCAGCCCTTCACCGATCCCTGGGCGATGCCTTCGATAATGTACTTCTGCATGGCCAGGAAGAAGATGACGATCGGCGTAATGCCGAGCACCAGCGCCGGCAGGGCAAGATCCCACTGCTTCGTAAACTGGCCGAAGAACGCATAGGTCGCAATCGGGATCGTCTGCCGTCCCGGGCTCTGCAGAATGAGCGACGGCATCAGATAATCGTTCCAGATCCACAGCGCGTTCAGGATGATGACGGTGACGATGATCGGCTGCATCAAGGGCAGGACGATGCGAAAAAAAATGCCGTACGTGGAGCAGCCATCCACCCGGCCTGCCTCCTCGATCTCCCGCGGCACCGATTTGACGAAGCCGTGGAACAGAAACACGGACAGCGGCGCGCCAAATCCGAGGTAGCAGATGATCAGCCCGGTTCTCGTGTCCATGAGGCCGAGCGTGCTGACGACCTTAACGAGCGGGATCATGATCGATTGGAACGGAATGACCATCGCGGCGACAAACGCAGCGAACAGCAGCCGGTTGAACACCGTGTCCCTGCGCACCATCCGGTACGCCGCCATCGAGCTGATCAAGGACAGCAGCACGTTGCTGATAACCGCGATCAGCAGGGAGTTGCCGAACACTTTCGGGAAGGCGGTAATTTTCCACGCCTGTGCATAGTTGTTCCATAGAAAGGCATGCGGCCAGCCCGCGGAGTTGGTCAGAATATCGCCGAAGGACTTGACTGAATTGACGAGCAGAAAGTAGAACGGCACCAGGAACACCAGGGCCAGCAGAATCATCAGCAGTTCAAGGACCAGCCGTTTGGCGCGATACCCGCGGCTTGCGCTTGCGCCAGCTCTTGGGCTTGGACCTCGTTTGGTGCCTGTGTTGGTGCCTGTATTGGTGCTTGTGTGCATCATATTTCCACCTCCTTGCGCTTCGTGGCGCGCACTTGAAGGATCGAAATCAAGGCCACGACGATAAAGAAGATAATCGCCTTCGCCGAACCCATGCCAAAGCGGCTGATGTTAAACGCCTCATTGTAAATGTTCAGCGCGACGGATTCGGTTGACTTGAACGGACCGCCCTTGGTGAGCGACAGATTCAGGTCAAAGAGCTTGAACGACCAGGAAATGGCGAGGAACAGACAGACCGTCACGGCCGGCATGACCAGCGGAACGGTGATCTTCCGGAGAACCTGTGCCCTGGATGCACCATCGATTTGAGCGGCCTCAATGAGGCTTTTCGGCACATTGTTCAGCGAGGAAATGTAGATGACCATCAAATAGCCGGCGTTCTGCCAGACAAAGACGATGACGACCGCCCAGAAGGCCGTCGCCTCGGTGCCGAGCCAGGGCAGCTTGAAGAAGGAGAGCCCGGTGGCCGCACCGACAGAAGAAAACCCTTTCACGAAGATGAACTGCCAGATAAATCCGAGCAGCAGCCCCCCGATAACATGAGGCACAAAAAATACGGTCCGCAGCGCATTTCGCGTCAGCAGCGACCGCGTCAGCACATAGGCGAGAATAAAACCGAGCACATTGGTTAGGATGACTCCAAGTACGGTAAATTTGACGGTAAACCAGAACGAATTCAGAAACGCCGGGTCTTCCGTGAAAATGTGGATATAATTGCGGAAGCCGACCAAGCCCGCATGCCTCGACACCCCGTTCCAGTCGGTAAACGAATAATACAGTCCTAAAAGAAAGGGAACGACAACAATGACGAGGAAGCACAGGGCCGACGGTCCGACAAAAATGAGCTGCTGCAGCAGCTGGGACGATTTTTTCGAGTTCATGCCCTCACTCCTTACACTTTCATGGTTTTTCATTTAATTACCTATATCGACAAGGATTGAATCTGCATCATTTTGTTCTTTTTGGGACAAATTCGGGTATATTTGTAGGGGAAAGGCCGCTTTGCGGCAAGCCGTAGACATCACTTCAGGAGGCTGGTACGATGCTTAGAAGCAATCCGTATAAATGGTGGAACTGGCTCGCGTTCGTCGCCGCGATGGTGGTCAACGCGCTGGCCAATACTGCTGTGCTCGGGGGAAAAACGACAGGGGAAATATCGGACCAATACCCAACCATGATCACGCCCGAAGGGTATGCTTTTACCATTTGGTCCTTAATTTATGTACTGCTGCTTGGCTTTCTTCTCTATCAAAGCGGACGGGTCACCGAAACCCGGGATTCGGTCCGGTCCATCGGTCCTTGGTTTATCATCTCCTGCGTGCTGAACATCGCGTGGCTGCTCTTGTGGCAGTATGAATATATCGAGCTGTCGCTCGTCGCCATGGTACTGCTGCTGCTCTCGCTGTTTGTCATCTATCGGCGGACGCGCAGCATCTATTATCCGACATCCGGAGAGATGTGGCTGATCAAGCTTCCCTTCAGCCTGTATTTCGGCTGGCTTAGCGTAGCCGTCATTCTTAATATCGCGATCGTGCTGAAAAAGAACGATTGGAACGGCTTCGGATTGAGCGAGCTGGTGTGGGCCGTGGTTTTCCTGCTCGCCGGTGCACTGGTCGCCATTCTGGTCAGCTACCCTTACCGGGACAGCATCTATCCGCTGGTCTTCGTATGGGGCTATGTCGCCATTGCCCTAGAGCAGCAGGATCAGGTGGAGCGGGCGTTTATAGCCGCACTCATCCTGGCGATCATTCTGTTCGTCTATGCCATCTATCTATTCTTCGCCCGAAGCCGGGATCGGGACTGAATGTAACCCGCAAAGCGCGGCCTCGGCTTCGGCGTATATCCGGTATTTTGCGGGGAGACCCGAGATATGAACAACACAAAAAAGCCGGGCTTTGCGAACGGGGCGGCGCCCCGGGCAAAGTCCGGCTTTCTATAGGATATGTAGCTTCCGATCTATTTAACGGCGGCAATCGTCTCGATTTCCACCAAGCCGTCTTTTGGCAAGCGTGCGACCTCAACGGCACTGCGCGCAGGGTAAGGCTGGGTGAAGAAAGAGCTGTAAATCTCGTTGACCGCGGCAAAATCGTTCATGTCTTTCAGGAACACGGTCGTCTTGACCACTTGATCCAGGCTGCTCCCTGCTGCTTCAAGAATCGCCTTCACGTTGTTCAGAGCCAGGCGGGCCTGCTCCTGAACGCCGCTGCCAAACTCACCGGTCGCCGGGTCGAGCCCCAATTGTCCCGATGTGAAAATAAAGTCGCCGACCTGAACGGCCTGGCTGTAAGGTCCGATCGCTCCTGGCGCGGACTCGGTCGAAATCACCTTTTTACTCATGGAAGTCACCCTTTCGTCTTCGTACTATCCTTCTCATTGTAAACAGAGGTCGGCCAAGTTGCAATACGGCACCGCGCTGCTCCAGGCGTGCGGCTGCCTCAATTGCAAGCTGCCCTTCACCCACCTTCTCCAGCTCTGGCTCCAAGGATCGCTCAGCATATATGAGCAGCGGAAGGACGGCTATTCCAGGCTCGGAACCGTTCCGGTGCGTCCCGGAAGCAGCGCCTTCTGCTCCACTCCGCCGACGGATGGGGTGATTTCCAGGGTGGCACATTCCTCCGCTTCATTGGCCAGCGGCAAATAGAGCGAAAAACAGCTGCCCCTCCCCACTTTGCTCTCCAGCCGGATAAACCCACCCAGCAGATGTGCCAGGTCCCGGCTGATTGAGAGCCCGAGGCCCGTCCCGCCGTATTTCCGGCTGATGGAGCCGTCCGCTTGGGCGAACGCTTCAAAGATCCGCCGCTGCTGCGGCGGCGAAATGCCGATTCCGGTATCTTGAACGTCAAACACGATCCATGAGCCCGCAAGCTTTCCCTCCGGGTTATGCTCCGCACGAATGACGAGGCTCACCTTCCCCTGATGGGTAAACTTGAACGCATTAGACAGTAAATTTTTTAAAATCTGCTGCACCCGGCTCGGATCGGTCCGAAACGTTTCCGGAAGCGAGGGGTCCAGCTTGATGGAGAAGCCGACGTTTTCTTTTTGAGCGACCAGTTCAAAATGCATTTGCAGCAGCTGCGGGATTTCGCTGATATTCATCCCTTCATGCATGATTTCCAGACGTCCGGCCTCCACCTTCGACAAGTCCAGAATGTCGTTGATGATGCGCAGCAGCTCATGGCCCGACTGGTGGATAATTTCACCGTACTCAGCCATTTCCTCCTTGGTGCGACTGTCGTCGTTGTCGCTGATCAGCTCGGCAAAATTGATGATGCTGTTCAAGGGAGTGCGCAGCTCATGGGACATGTTCGCCAGAAAATCCGTTTTGTAGCGCGAGGACCTCGCCAGCTCTTTGGCCCGTTCCTCCAGCACGCGCTTGGCCTGATGCAGCTCTTCGGCCTGGGCCGACAGCAGCACGTTGCTTTGTTTGAGCTGGATGGTGCGGGCTGCTTCAAGCTGGAAATCGCGGAGGATTAAAGAAAAGATCAAACTCAGCAAGAGTGTGAGCGGAAGCGTGGTCGGCATGATCGTTTCAAAATAATGAGCGGCAGGAATAACCCCTAAAAATGCAATATCGATACAATTCAGTACGTTCAAGACCAGAATGGCCAGGAAGCCGCGGGTCACAAGACTGAACCCCTTGCGTCTCATCCAAATATTGAGCAGTGCCGCCGCAGCACCCAAAATGCACAGATTGAACAAACCGGCGACCGAGGCCTCGTTCACGCCGAACGTAAGGCGCGCGAATCCGATGCCGATGCCGATAATGACCAGCGTCACCGGCTCAGCGTAAGCAACCGTCGCGATGATGAGGGGTATGATCCGGAGATCGAAAATCACATTTTCGCTAAGCTTGTATCCGAAAACCATGCTCAGCCATCCGCAAAAGATGATCAGCAGCACCGAGCAGGTGTATTTCACATGTTTAGGGGCACGGGCAAGTCCATATTTGTAGACCAGGTTGGCCATATAGGCTGCCGCTATGAGCAGGGCTGTGTTACCAAGAAATATTTTGCAAAAATCCATGTACTCACTCCTGAAGATGGATATTAGCCGTGCTCTCATATCATATCATGGCAGATCCATATATCCAGAATTTATATATAAAACGATGCCGGGCTAAGCCGTGATTACCGCGGCAGCCCGCCGAAGCTGGGGGATTCTGGCTGATTTTGCGGCCCATACCGGGTAAGTGGGGAGATCTTCTTGTGGGTAAACCGGTCAGACCTTTGAGGTAAGTCTATGGCGGATAGCGTGCTTGAAGTCATCCAGGTGAGGGCAGGGCGTACTTGGGTTAGGTAGGTGAACACCCGAAAGAAGCGCAGCGCTCCCCGGTTGCCGGAGATTCGCTGCGCCTTTTGTTGTTTCCACATGCCGACCGCAGGACGAAGAGGCCTACAACTGACGCGAACGCGTCCAGTCATGGTACTCTTTTTCCGCGGCGTCCTTGGTATGGCCATAGCGCTCCTGAAGCTTGCCGATCAGCTTGTCCTTTTCGCCGTCGATTTTATCCAAATCGTCATCCGTCAGCTCGCCCCACTGCTTTTTGGCTTCGCCTTTCAGTTGATTCCATTTTCCCTTGAATACGTTATGATCCATGAGGATCAGCTCCTCTCGGTATAAGTTGTTGGTCGGCGGAACCTATCCGCTCCGCCTGTAGTTCTTTATTACCCGCAGGAACGCGGGCTGAATCCAACGAGCACCAGCAATGCTGCCCCAGTCTTCATAGCCATAAACCGGTGTGAAAAAGATTTTAACCAAAATATTGATCGCCTATTGCATTAGGTGTATTAAGTGATATAATACACTTAAATCACATAAGTGACCTGAACGTTTGCGCTTATGCCGAGAAGGAAAGCTGTGCTTCCAGACCAGCAGAGCTTTTTAGGAGGGAAGGCCATGGAAGACCAACAGGTTGGCCCGCTGCGGTTCCACATCGACTTCAGCCAACCTTTATATGAACAAATTCTGGATCAGGTGCGCAGCGCCATTGCCAAAGGAGAGATTGGATTGGGAGACAAGATGCCTTCTGTGCGCGAGCTGGCTCAAGAGCTTCATGTCCGGTCGTTCCGAACGGCGCTCGCAGCCAAATATATCGACAGCTTTATGGATCAAATGGAACGCCTCGGACTAACCTGGAACGATATCCAGTCCTATATTGAACAAAAATACGACGCGGAGGAAGGAGGATCCATACGATGACGGCACCGATACTGCGATGCGAACAAGTGAGCAAGGTCTATGGGAAGAAGCAGGCGCTCAACGGGCTGAACATCACCGTTCCCGAAGGGCGGATCACCGGCATTCTGGGCCCGAATGGCTGCGGCAAATCCACGTTATTCCGGATGCTTACCGGCCTCGTCCGGCCAGACCAGGGCACCGTGGAAGTGCTCGGCTCGAAGCCCGGCTGGGAAACCAACCGCCACATTGCCTACCTCCCCGACCGGGCCCGCTGGTATCCGAACCATACGGTGCGGCAGGCGTTCGAATGGGGGCAGTCCTTCCTGTCAGGCTTCTCGATGGAACAGGCCATCCGCCTGGCGGATTATATGGATGTTGAATTGGATGCGAGAATCGGCGGAATGAGCAAGGGTCAGGAAGCCAGGGTTATGCTGATTCTGTGCCTTGCCCGGGAAGTTTCCCTTATTATTCTCGACGAGCCTTTTACCGGCATCGACGTCATGTCACGGGAGGCGATTGTGGCCGGTATCATCGACTACCTCGAGGACAGTGGGCAGTCCGTCCTGATCAGCACCCATGATATTCAGGAGGTTGAAGGGTTGTTCGATTACACGGTCATGATGAAGCAGGGTCAGGCGATCTGGTCCGGCGACACCGAAAGCTTGAGGGCGGAATACGGTTCACTGCGCGATGTATTCCGTAAAATGTACGCAAAGGAGTGGCAGCGTTGATGTCATCAGGCACGTTTATGGACCTTGTCCAGCATGAGTTTATGGTGCGGGGCAGCTGGAGAAAACTGAACCGCGTCCGATTATCCAGAAGATGGTGCGCCGCTTATATCCTGATTGTTGCCGCAGCTGTGGTCATCGTCACCACCTATCTGGCGGCGCGCAATGACCTAGAACTGAGCAGCTTCTGGTATATGACGCTGGCGTTCCCTTATTGGATTTTCTTCCTGGGATACGGCTCCATTAAAAGAGAGTGGTCCAACGATACGTACGGCTGGTGGCTGACGCTCCCAATCCCGAGGTTTCGCCTCATCGCCGCCAAATGGCTGGGTAACTGCCTGAAGGTATGGATCGCTATGATTGCTATCTATATCGCCTTCTCGGCGTACGTACTTATTCTGACCTCGACCATCGATCATTACACCTATGATATGGCTATCTCCTTCGTGATCACGGGCATTAACTGGCTGACCGTCGTCGCCGGCCTGACCCCATTCATCATAGCCGCAGGCATGCTGACCATTAGCGTCATGTACAGCACCGCCAAGCCGCTGACGCCGCTGCTCTGGATTCTATTTATGGGGGGCTTCAGCATCGTATACTCCAATTTGAACGAGTATTTGCTGCCTGAAGGCCGGCTGGAAACCGCAGGACCGGCGACGTTCTTCCCC
>NZ_PCZT01000024.1:117890-138400 GCF_002968895.1 Paenibacillus sp. AR247
CGATTTTACTTTGAGGTTATGCTTCACAAAACTTAAAGCTTATGCTTCCGATGCTAGTTTTATTGCGACGATTTTACTTTGAGGTTATGCTTCACAAAACTTTTTAGGAGGTTGTCCCTATGATCCAAACGACGACTCGCAACAACACCGAATCTAATCAGACTTCTTATAACAACGATTATATGCTAGAGGTTTCCCAACTCCGCAAATCCTATCCGAAGAAACAGGCGCTCCAGGACGTGAGCTTCTCTCTGAAAGCCGGCACTTCGTTTGGCTTCCTCGGACCGAACGGCGCGGGAAAGTCCACCACGATGAAAATTTTGACCGGCTTTGTCCAGGCCGACAGCGGCTCCGTCCGGCTGCTCGGCAAGGAAGCGACCAAAAATCCGGACGCCGTATCGAAATATATCGGCTACGTCCCACAGGAAATTACGCTGTATGATAAGCTGTCCGCTTACGACAATCTGGAGTTTTTCGGAGAGGCTTACGGCGTCCGGGGCAAAATGCTGAAGCAGCGCATCCACGAGGTGCTGAGCCAGACCGGTCTGCTGGACCGGGCCAAAGAGGAAGTCGGCACGTTCTCGGGAGGCATGAAGCGCCGGATTAACATCGCCGCCGCGCTCCTCCACCGTCCCAAGCTGCTGATTCTCGACGAGCCGACGGTTGGGATCGATCCGCAGTCGCGGAACCACATCTTCGAAATGATCCGCGACCTGAACCGCGAAGGCGTGACAATCATCTACTCCACCCACTACATGGAGGAAGTCGAAGCGCTGTGCGATGAAGTGGCCATTATGGATCAGGGCACGATCAAGGCGATGGGCCCGCTCGGGGAGCTGCTGGAGAATTACGGACAGAAGGCCATTTACGTGGAAATTGCAGGAGCCCATCACCTGCCGGAAGACCCGGATGTAACCGCGATCCGCAAGGAGGGCTCCGGTTACGTGCTGGAAACGGAAAATCTGCACGGCGTGATGCAGCGCCTGCTTCGCCTCGCATCCCAGCACAGCTGGGACGTGAAACAATTGGAAATCGTCCGTCCCTCGCTGGAGAACGTATTCCTACGGGTAACAGGTACCGCTCTCCGGGATTAATTCTTTCACAAGCGTTCCTCTCACTCATTAAGGTGATAAATCGTTCATCGTATGAAATAGACAAAGAAATTAACACGCAAAGGAGCAAAACCCATGAGAGCCATGATTATCAAAGAATTGCGGCTGATCCGCAAAGACCGCAAAAGCTTCTTCTTCCTGCTGCTGATGCCAATCCTGTTCATCGCCATGTTCGGTACGATTTTCAATAGCGGCGGTGGCGACAGTTCCTCCGTATCCATCCGCACGATCGACCAGGATCAATCCGCTGCGTCACAAGCCTTTGTGAAGCAAATGCAGGGGATTATGGACGTGAAGCTGGAATCGGCATCCAGCCTGGACGACCAGGTCGACAGAATGAAGCAAGGCCAGTTCTCGGCCATGCTCGTCATTCCCGCCGGATTTGAAAAAGCAATGAAGGAAGGCAATCCCGCGGATATCCAGCTGTACCAGGATCCCACCGCACAGACCGAGCTTGCGCCGATTCAGGCGATCCTCAGCAGCATTTCCAGCCAATACCGCGAGCAGAAGCTGACGGACGTCCTGCTGGCCAAGGGAGATTCCAAGGAGCAGGCAGAGCAGGCGCTGGCCTCCCCGATCCAGATTAAAGATGTGGCGACGACGTCCGACCATGTCAGCTATATGGACTCCATGGTCCCCAGCATGACCGTTATGTTCGTCTTCTACATCATGATCACGATGGCCCGCCGCTTCTTTGACGAAAAGAAGACCGGCCTTCTGTCCCGCATTCGCAGCACGCGCGTAAAGCCGCTGCAGTATCTGGTCGGGATGTGGGTGCCCTTCATCCTGACGGTTATCGCCCAGTGTGTCGTCCTGTTCGCCTTCGGCCACTTCGTCTATGATGTGAAGCTTGGCGACGTCGCCGCCCTTACCTTAATTGTGCTCAGCCTCAGCATCTGCGGAACCGGTATCGGGCTCGGCTTATCCTTCCTGGTGCCCGGCGAGGGAGCCGCCATGGTCATCACCCAGGTCATTGCCATGGGCGGTGCCATGCTGGGCGGCCTGTGGGTACCGTCCTACCTGCTTCCGCAATCCGTACAGACCGTCGGGCACTTTCTGCCGCAGTACTGGGCGCTGCACTCGCTGCAGAACATTATCGCCCATGGCGCCCATCTCGGCGACGTTGCGGGACCTGCCCTCATTCTCCTGACGTTCGGGGCCGTCGGCCTCCTGGTTGCATTCTTCCGTCTGCCAGGGTTCCTGCGCTCGGCTGCAAACTGATTCCTTATCAACGTTCAAAACGACGAAAAAACCTCCCGTCCGGAAGTCATCCTTCACGGCCGGGAGGTTTTCTTGCTCTCCGAACCTTGGTCATCGCTTATGTATCGTCGCCTGCTGCTTTTTCCAACCTTTGATTTCTCATATAGTCGACAAAAATGCGGGCGTATTCCGGATCCCACTGCGTCCCTCCGCCCTCTTCGAGAATGGACAGCGCCTTGGCGACATCCATGCCTTTACGGTATGGCCGATCCGAAGTCATCGCATCAAAGGCGTCGGCTACGGCGATAATTCTCCCGAGCAGCGGGATATCGTCCCCGGCCAGTCCGTCCGGATACCCTTTCCCGTCATATCGCTCATGATGGGACCTTACGCCGGGAAGGAGCGGCGCCAGGGCATCCTTCGGCTCGATCTGCTTCAGAATCGTCTCACCAAGCACCGGATGGGCCTTGATTTGGTCGAACTCCTCTTCCGTCAGACGCCCTTCCTTCAACAGGACGGTGTCCCGGATGCCGATTTTCCCGATGTCATGCAGCAGCGCCGACTGGCGGATCACGTTGATATCCTCCTCCGTCATCCGGCTGAGCCGCCCGATCAGCTCCGAATATTCGGCCACCCGCAAGGAATGCCCTGCCGTGTAGGCGTCTCTGGCATCAAGCGCAACGGCGAGGGTCACAAAGTAACTGTCCAGCATCGCCCTGGTCTGGGCTTCACGCGACTGAAGCGCTCGGACCATCATGTTGAAGCCGGTGGCCAGCCGGGAAAACTCGTCCGAATACACGTTTTGGACCGTCTTCAGCCGGCCGTCCTTGACATGATTCATGGCGTCGTACAGATGGGAGATCGGCCGCTCCACCTCATGGGTCAACAGCCTGGCACCCGTATATGTAAAAATGATGTCGACCAGCAGGATTAGCCCCGCCCAGCCCCAGTACCCGGTCATCATTTCCTCGTTTAAATTGCCCAGCCGAATCTGGGCAGCCAGGGTGAACAGCAGGAGCGGCGAGGTACCGATCAGCATGGCACTGAGCAGAAACTTCGGACGGATGGACAAGACGACATGCCCCTCCGGATTCAGCTCAATGCGGTGCGTTTCCTGGGCGAGCCGGTGAAATTCCTCCATCAGCGGCCGGACCGTCGCCGTCGTCNGGAAAAACTACGATCATCGCATGCATGCTGGCTACGAGGAAGGCGCCGGCTACCGCAGCCGCAACATAAATCGGCGGGAAATGAAGAAGGCCACGGCTCATCTGCCACAGCGTCAAGCCGGCCGCAGGTATGGCAAGCCCGAGGAAATGCGGGACCAGAATCCGGAACACCGCCAGCTGCGGCAGCTTATGTGCCTGCCGGTAGGCTGTTTCAATGGTCTGAACCGTACAGGTCCGGCAGAACAAACCCTGCCGGATCGGCCGAACGTGCCGCGTGAATACCCAGGATTCCACCGCGACCATGACCGCCATGGAGCAAGCAAAGATGATCGCCAGCCGTTTGATCTCCTGCGGAGAAATGCTGATCGTGGTCAGAACGAGAGCGCTGCCCACGATCCATACCGCGAATAGCGATCCGAAAATATAATTCCGTACCAATTTGTTCCGAAAAGCATAATACAGGGCAACCCCCTGGAAACGGGTAGAATCGGTATCCATAAGCCAGCCTTCCTTTTTCATCAATATAGGCCGTTCGGCGCAGCACTATTAAGAATATCGGTTATTTCATCCCAAAATGTGACATGAATCTGCGACAAAAACCAACTTTTATCATAAAATTCCTCCGTATGAAATGGTGCTTTTGCACATTTATACAAGTCTGGTGGGCGATATAATTTCCTATTGCATTTATAAATAATATGTGATATATTATATTAATATAACTTCATTTAACCCTTTTCGTTCCCCGCAAGAAAGAATAAATCTTCAACCTCGAAGACTTAATTTCCTATTTTGAAATAACCCAATGCGAAGTATGAGATTTAAGGATGCTATTTCTGATTCACGCTGGCGCGGTCATCGGAGCCGCAAGGACAAAAGAGAGGCAGGGCTTTTGTTGTTTTGGAAGTCATTATTCTGTTAACGAACTAGAACAAGGAACCAGACTGCAGCCTTGAACGGCTGTCAGGGGTTAAATATATGAGGCGGACGAAGCGCCGCCAAAGCCAAACCCCCCGGAGAAATGTCCGGGGGGTTATCCATATTTTCAATGTATTTACGGCCCACTGCCACTTCCTTCTCTCGTCAGGAGGCTTAGCCGGCTTTGCTGTATCCGCGGAGCGACTCCGCATGCTTCATCGATTCAACGAGCGCGATCGGGTTATTGTCCATGCCGCCCGCGTTGACCCGGTATCCCATGTACTGCCCGGGGCCGTCGATTCCCGGTTTGACGGTAAAGACTACCTGAATGCCGAGATTGCGGCAGAGACCCAGCACCTGCTGCGTATAGCCGCCGTAGGGAAAAGCGAGAATATCGCGGCGGTTGCCGATTTCATTCCGGAGGATTTGATCCGCCCGGGTTAAATCACCTTTCACCCGCCGGATATACTCCTGCTCTGTCTCCACATGCCCGGTGGTTTTGTTATGCTCCGGTCCCATCAGCATCGGCTCCAGCCTGTCATGGGTTTTCCCTTCGGGGCGAACATAAGCGTAAGCGTGCGAATCAAACGTATGGCTGTAAAAATCGATACCGCTCCGGTGCATGAGCTTGACCTGGGTCCAGGTCAGCTTCGGCAGTCCGGGATGCTTCGGATTCCCCACCGTCGACACGATCAGAAAATTCGTTGCCGGCACGTGGTACTTCTTTGCTTAACAGCGCCTGCTGCTGCTTGATCCATTCCGCCTGCTTCGCAACCGTGTTCTGCAGCTCGCTAAATGCCGCCTTTTCCTCAGGGGTCATATGCGCCCCCTCCTTCCAGGCATCGTATTGGTCCAGGTTATACTGGTCAATAATCCGGATTAGCTTATCTGCATACTCCGGGTCCGTGGCATAACCGGCGGCGCCGATCGCGGCGGCGGCCGATCGCCCGTCTGTGCGGAGCGCGCCGGCATACTTGTCACGGTCCCAGGACACGCCGTTCACCAGCAGGCTTGAGTGATCGGCCACCGATTCGGCCCAGCTGTTGTACGCGCGGAAGTCGGCTATCACCCGGCCGGCCACGCCGCGAACGTACTCGGTGGTCTGCAGGCGCATGCTTCCTGCGGTGCCCTGTCCCTTGATGCCGAACAGATTGTTGGCCTTCACCGCCAGCTCGCTCGTACCCCAGGCGGATTCGAGGGCCGCCTGGGCGATCGTGAGCGATGCCGGCACACCTGACTGCAGCTGATCGAATTCAGCCAACGGTGCCATGATGGCGATAAAGTTTTGTTTCTTCATAATCCTCCCTCCCAACCCTCTGGTACATACAATGCTGACCGCTTGCTAACGGCCTGGACGCGGCTGCCGCCCCACGTCTTCAGAGCACCTGAGTCACATAAAAGTCTCCGGACCGCTCCGGTATGAAGCATTTGCCTAATTCTTCACGGCTTCTTACAATAAGAACATATGTAACGCTTGGAGGGTGGATGTATGAAGCAGGCAAAAGCAGATCATTTTATCATCAATCAGAAGTGGGTTACCTCGGAAATCCGTGCCGTTCAGGCCGGTCCGGAAGATGTCGCGGCCGCGCAGGGACTGCTGTTTCGAACGGCGCAATGGCTTCAGAGCATAGGCTCCAAGCAGTGGAATCAGCTGCTGACCGGCGAGGACAGGCATCATATCGACGAGGCGGTCCTGCGAGGGGACGTCTTCCTGTTTAAAAAGGAGGAGCGCCTTGCCGCCATCGTCATCCTCCAGCAGCATGCAAGCGAATGGGACCGCAACCTGTGGGGCGAGGAGGGGCACGATACCTCTGTCTATCTGCACCGGCTTGCCATTGAACGCGAATTCGGGGGGACGGGTCTTGGCAGCGCCATTCTGCACTGGGCCTTGACCGGAATAAGGTTCCAGGGCAAAGACCGAATCCGTCTCGACTGCATCGCCGACAACCCCGGCTTGAACCGGTTGTACAGCGGGGCCGGCTTTACGCTGAAGGGCCAGCATGAGAGCGGGTTTAATATTTATGAGAAAATGGTGAGGTAGCATTCGCTCCTCAAGCGGATAACTACGCAAAAAGCCTTCCGGCATGCCGGAAGGCTTCTCTCATATCGTATATAAAATGCAGGTTTTACGAGATGGTTAATGGGACGATACCGAGGCTACGCCAATCTTGTCGATGATACGCTGGCTCTCCGGATTCAATCCCCGGACGGCCACCTTTTTGTCCAGCGCCTCATATTTGGCCAGCACCTTGGACACGGCGTTCACGCCCGATTGATCCCAAACGTGGGAGTAGGAAAAGTCAATCGCAATCTGCTCCGGATCCTCCTGGTAATGAAAGAGATGCACAAAATGGTTCATCGTTCCGAAAAACATCTGCCCTTTGATTTCGTACACCTTTACCCCATGCTCATCGATATGGATCTGCGCGTGAATACGCGCCATTTTCCAGCCAAAATTCAGGGCGCTCAGAATGACTCCGGTCACAACGCCGATCGCCAGGTTGGACGTGGCCACAACGATTACGACGGTCACGACCATGACGATCGTGTCGCCCAGCGGCACCTTGTTCATCGTTCGTAAAGAATGCCAGTCGAACGTGCCCACCGACACCATGATCATAACGCCCACCAGCGCCGCCATCGGCACCTGCTTGACGACATCGCCGAGCACGAGGATCAGGAACAGCAGAAAGGCGCCGGCGATAAAGGTCGACAGCCGGGAGCGTCCCCCCGACTTCACATTGATGACCGTCTGGCCGATCATGGCGCAGCCGGCCATCCCGCCGAAAAAGCCGGTGAGGATGTTGGCGACGCCCTGCCCCTTGATCTCGCGGTTTTTGTTGCTGCCGGTATCGGTCAGCTCATCCACCAGGTTGGCGGTCAAGAGCGTCTCGGTCATGCCGACGACGGCGAGCGCCAGCGCATAAGGCAAAATCGTGAGGAACATATGAAACGTCAAGGGAACCGACGGAACATGAAATGCGGGAAGCGACTGCGTAATGGTACCCATATCGCCAACGGTACGGACATCGGCATGGGTCAGCACCGAAATGATCGTCATGACAATAATGGCAACAAGCGCTGAAGGCACCGCTTTGGTGAGCAGCGGGAACAGATAAATGATCAGCAGCGTCGCGGCCACCATCAAGTACATGATCCAGGTAGCCCCTTCAAAATTCGGCAGCTGCGCCATAAAAATAACGATCGCCAGCGCGTTAACAAAGCCCACGATGACCGATTGCGGGATAAATGTGATGAAGCGCCCGAATTTCAGCGCCCCCATGATCCACTGCAGAATGCCGGTCAGCACTGTGGTCGCAAACAAATACTCGATCCCGTACTTGGCAACGATCGGTCCCATCAAGGATGCCATGGCGCCGGTGGCCGCCGAAATCATCCCCGGGCGTCCGCCGAAAAATGAAATGCTGACGGCAATCACAAAGGATGCGTAGAGACCGACCATCGGATCCACGCCGGCCATAATAGAGAACGCGATGGCTTCGGGAATAAGCGCAAAGGCAACGGTTAGACCGGACAAAATATCTTTTCTGACATTGCTAAAGAAGCCTTGTTTGATCCAGTTCAAAAACAAGAAATAATCCCTCCTGTGGATATAAAGTTGTATCTGTAGGGCTGATCGTGCTGCTATCCGTTCATGAAATGTTACGGGGTGTTCAAGCGGGCTCCCCACTCTCAGGTTCGCCGGGTCCGATGGTTCACTGTTTTTCATTATAGCGTTATAATCGTCTGAACCCAAAACTGCTTGTATGCGCTATTTCCCTCCGTATACTAATCCATTCTCCCATTTACTCGTCTATATTTCCTTTTTCAATCCATATGTATATACTGCGGTATCTGCCCTTGTTATGAAATGGCGAAAGCCCCGCCGGAGGGCGGGAGCTTCGTTGCCCAAGGACCGCTTGGGCCCATGGATTAATAAATAAAGGATTTGGTAATGATGACGAGCAGAATAAACAGAACCAGGATGGCTCCCGTTGAGGTAAATGGGTTTCCTACACCACTCATGGTTTCTCCCCCTCTCTCCTGTTTATACTCTATCGTATGCCGCGTAAGGCGAATCGGTTTGGACAAATATCATTCAAGTCCATTTGCCCTATGAAAATGCGCAATGTTCCCGAGGTTAAAGGACCTTGCCGCCACAACTCTATCGAGCTTATCAATGCTGATCCGTGGAAGGAACGATATAGGAAATACCTATAAGTATAATACGGTTTATATATTTCCATAATGAGCGGACTGCCGGTACAATGAAGTCAATTCCAACAATCCACGGGTAAAGGAGAATGGTAATGGACAGATCTGTGATCAAGCTTTTTGACGCCAATGCAAAGGACTATGACCGGCAGCGGAGGGGGCTGATTCCCTGCTTCGACGACTTTTACGGGATGGCCCTGTCCCTGGTGGAGTGCGGCAATTCTTCTCCATGTATTTTGGATCTGGGGGCCGGAACAGGCCTGTTCTCCAGCATGGTACTGCTCAAATACCCTGAGGCCCGGCTTACACTGATGGATTTAAGCGACAGCATGCTGCAGGAGGCCCGCCGGCGGTTCCACGGGGCACCGAATGTAGATTATGTAACCGGGGATTACAGCAGTTATCCGTTTACGCAAACTTACGACGTCGTCGCCTCTTCTCTGTCCATTCATCATCTGACCCACCCGGAAAAAAGGCAGCTGTTCGCCACGATTCATCGGCTGCTGAATGAAGGCGGCATCTTTGTCAATGCCGATCAGGTGAAGGGCCATACCGATCAGGCGGACGTATATTACCGGAGACGCTGGCTGGAAGAAATCAGGGCAAGCGGTCTGCCGGAAGAAGCCATTCAGGCGTCGATTGAACGCAGAAGCCTGGATATCAACGCTACCGCCGCCGACCAGATGCAGTGGATGGAAGAGGCCGGCTTTGAAGACGTGGACTGTATGTACAAGTATTTGGACTTCGCGGTGTTTTACGGAAAAAATCAGGGCGGACTTCCTAGTCCCCCTGATTTTTTTGCTTAGCGCCGGATCAGTCGGTCAGCCTCTGCCGGAAGCCGTCCATCAGGACGTCCAGCCCGAATTCGAATTCCTCCTGCCATCCGGTACCGGTGGTATGGGAAGCCAGACGGATCATATTCGGAAACTGCTCCCTTGGCAAACTGCGGAAGAACCCGGCGTACTCCTCGCTGAGCTGAGCCTGGGCTTCCTCGCCGGAACCGGCCATCCCCTTCAGCCGCACCTCCTCGGCCACAAAGCCGAGCACATGGTTCTTCACCATGGATGCCATCCACGGGATGTGATCATCCGCAAATCCGGCCGATGCAAAAATTTGGTACAGTCTTTCAATCTGCAGCAGACGGTGGTACCCCATGGCGATGCCGCCATTGAACAGGTCCACCGCATCACGGTAGCGGTGCAGTACGCGCCGGAATGCATGCCCCCACTGGATCAGCTGTTCCTGCCAAGGCAGGTCCGGGTCGGGCCTGTCCATTTCTTCGCTTATTTTATCCCCGATAAGCTGGAGCAGCTGGTCTTTATCCTTCACATGATAATACAGGGAAGCGGTCTTTACCTGGAGCTCATCGGCAATCTTGCGCATGCTCAGCTCCTTCAAGCCAAATTCGTTCAACACGCGGAGCGCCGTCCGGACAATCCGGTCACGGTCTAGTGGAATGTGCAGCTCCTCCTGTTCCCCCGTGCCGGAGAAGGGATGCTGGGGCACCGTTCGTTTTCTGGCCATCGAAGAGCCCTCCTTTTCACTTGACAATTATAGCATATGCCTTTATTCTAATCCCATTAGATTAATCTAAAACCATTAGATTAATGGGCAGAGTTTATTCCGCAACGGAATCAGAACAGCCTAAGCAAAATTTTACGATGTGAAGGGAGTTTTATATGAATCCAATTTATTCGGTTGTCCGGTCCATGAACCGGCACCTGGGCGAAATTTGGGATGCGATTCTTCAAGAGCATGCGGAGGAACTCAGCAGCATGTTTGCGGAATTCGGCGACCGCGCCTACGGCGTCTATATTCAACAGCTGATGGGTCCGATCTGCGAGGAGGTGCGGAAGTCGGGATATGAGGTCCCCGCCGGATTCCGCTTATCGGAGTCGGTCGAGAACTGGGGCCCGCCCGAGGAGCGTGAGCGATGCGTATGGTATGTGGTCAGAGACGAAACCGGCCATCCGTGCGGCACGGCAGTGCTGCAAATTTTCCATTCTCACGCCCAGTTTCATCTCCCGCAGCCGCCGCGCTTTTTAGCCCTGGAAGAAACGGAGCAAGAAGCCATTCTCCAAGCACTCTGCACCACAGGCGTGCGCCTAAGCGGACTGCCCCAGCGTTACCGTCATTCCGCCGGCGACGAGCCGCTGGAATGGGAATACGGGACGGACGCGGGGCTGCTCGAATACGTGCAATCATACCGCGGCCATACGGCGGTGGACTTTAATTATGCACTGTCCTCGTGGGGGCGCCATGGCTGGGAGCTTGTACAGATCGTGCCGCATCAGGACCGCCTGATCGGTTTTTTCAAGCGTCCGGTTCAGCAAGCCGGCGAAGGGCAATAACAGCAAGAAAAAACACCCCCGAAGTGCTTGTTTTGAACAAGCACCTGGAGGTGTCAGCCATTGAGCGATACCCGTTACACCGCGGGCTGCCGCTGCTGCTTTACCGCATCGATCGTCGCATGGATGATCACGCGCAGCGCCCGCAGCATCATTTCCTGCGGCAGCGAAGGCAGGCCCGGCTTTTGCAGCGCCATTTCCGTGGAGGCCGGAAAATGGACAAAACCCGCCAGCGTGGGCAGCTTCTGCTCACGGATATAATCCAGCACGGCGTACATCGTGTTGTTGCAAATAAACGTGCCGGCCGACTCGGACACGGCAGCCGGAATCCCCTCCGCCTTCAGCCGGTTCACGGCCTCACGGATCGGCAGCCGCGAGAACAATCCGTCCGGTCCTGCCGGATTAATGGGCAGATCCTGCGGTCTCTCCCCTTTATTGTCGGCGTATGCCGCTTCCGGCGCCACGTCCTTGACGTTCACCGCGATCCGCTCCGGCGTTACCGCCGTCCGGCCTGCGGCCAGGCCGCAGCAGATTACGGCGTCCGGCTGAAAGTCACGCACCGCCTCAAGCAGCCTTTCGGCACATTCGTCATAATGGACCGGAAGCAGAACTGTCCGGATCTCGGCCTCCGCAAACGTCTCCTCCCGGATATCCCGCACGAGCTGCTCCGTTGGATTGACCGCATTTCCGCCAAAGGGCTCAAATCCTGATACCAGTATTTTCATGAAGCTTCTCCTCCCGGCAAGTCTTTCCTTCCATCATATCAAACGGGACAGATCGTTCCTACCCGAAATCGCGCCGCCAAGAAGGGATGCTGCCTCCATACGGATTCATTTCTATACGGAAACACCGGAATTCAGCAAAAAAACACCCCGCTCGGCAGCTGACGGCTGCACGGCAGGGTTCCCGTCTACAAATTATATCCGCCGCTGTTCGGCTTGGTCGGGTTGGAGATAATCCCCAGCGTCGCCAAAATTCCGAGCACCAGGTCTGCGGCCGCCACGATCTCTTGCCGCTTCATATCCGACAGTTCAAACGCGCCTGTGAGATGGCCGATCAGCTGAACCAGCAGAAGCACCTGTGAGACCATACTGATCCAGAGCGCATAGTTGCGAAACCGTTTCTTCTTGAGCATCATATGACCTCCTTTAAGGTCATATATATTCATCCGCCCCGGCAAACTTGTCCGAAACTTTCACGGATGGACGAGCGATACAGCGATCTTAGAGGAGCCCTGAGTCCAGAGCCTCTAAAAACGTTTCTTCGGACATCACCCGAATGCCCTCCCGTTCCAGCAGGGCGGTTGTCACCCCGCTGCCGGCCACCTTCTCATTGGCGAAGGAACCGTTATAAATCATGGTGCTTCCGCAGGAGGGGCTGTACTCTTTGAGCACCACCATGGACGCACCGGCTTCACGGGCTTTTTCCAGCGTCCGGTGAGCCCCCTGAATATACATTCCGCTGACGTCCCGGCCAGATTTCTCAACAACCCTGGCCCGGCCTTCCAGCACGTCCCTCCCATCACCGCCTACGATCTCAGCAGGCTCTCTCGGGGTGACGAATCCCCCCAGCAGTTCGGGGCAGACCGTCACTGCCCTGTTCTGCGCCACCAATTGCTGAATCACGTCATTCAGGCTGTCCGTTCCGTTATAGCGGACTTTCAGTCCGGCCAGGCAAGAACTGACCATAATCACATCGTTCACCTCCTGAACTGTTAATCCGTTTCACGTAAACTATTTATTCGTTCCACGTAAACTATTTATTATCTTAATGAAAGTATACTGCATAAGCCAACTGCTGGGGAGACCCGGCTTCACGGTGTAGGATTTGGCCGAAAAACGAGGAAAGCCCGGGACCAGGCTCCCGGACTTTCCTCGATATCTCTTTTTCCCCTTGCCCCAAGTGGTGGAGATGTTACATGCTTAACGCCTTTTTCGCATTTTCCAGATCATTGGCCAGGAGCCGCTCCAGGTCGTAAGCAGGGTACATCGAACGCTCCTCCATAAAATCAAAAACCTTGGCATGGAGTTTGATCGCATTGTTCAGATGCTTAACGAAAACCTCCCTTAAGGCCGGTGTTGCCGTTTCCGTAATCGCAAGCGCGTAATTGCGAACCCAACCTTTGGCCTTGCCCAGCAAATGGCCGGCATAAAAGCCCGTCATGTCTGCCGCTTCGGCTTTGCCGCCTCTCGCTGCCGGGACCGGTGCTTGCGGGTAAAACTGCAGCAGGTCCTTTATGTTTTGCTCCAGGCTCATAATAGCCTCTTTATACAGGGCGTGCAGCTGCGGATCGGTGACCTTGCCGATGTCCATTTTCAGGCAAATCAGGTCGTTGGACTGTGCTGCTACCAGCTCATGCATTTCCAATGTTTCATGCCATGCTAAGTGTTTCACTTGAGCTTTCTTTCCAGAAGACAATGCAATCCCTCCAATCGATGATGGGATAGCATATGCCCAGGGCGCCCAGAGGGGAAGATGTCTTGCCAAAAAAATTAGGCGCGCTCCCTTTTCCCCTTCTTCCTTCCCTTCTTCCCTCGGACCGAAGCCAGCGTCGCCTGTTCCGGCAGGCGCAGCAGCCTGGACTTGGACACCCCGATCCGCTGCGACACATAGATGCCGGTATGCCCGGAAAAATAATAACTGACGACGCAGGCGATGAACATGTATACCAAATTCCCCGAACCGAACAGCTCGATCCCCATAATAAAGCAGGCAATCGGGGTATTCGTCGCACCGCTGAACACTGCAATAAAACCGAGGGCTGCCATAAACGGCACCGCTAGATGCAGCAGGCTCGCCAGCGTGCTGCCCAGCGTAGCGCCGATGACGAAGAGCGGAGTCACCTCTCCGCCTTGAAATCCGGCCCCCAGCGTAATCGAAGTGAACACGGTTTTCCAGAGAAACGCCAGCTTTGGCGCCGTCCCTTCAAAAGCATCGCTGATCAGCGGAAGGCCAAGCCCGAGGTATTCCCTTGTGCCGAATGCGTAGACAATGGCAATCAGGATGCAGCCCCCGGCAAAGCTCTTGACCGCCGGATTCCGGAACCAGCCGGTGAACCGCGCCTTCAGCCAATGCGTCAGCTCGCTGAACAAAATGCTGGCCAGGCCGAACACCATCGACGCGAGCACGACCTTCAGCACCGTGATCAGCGTGATCGCCGGAATCGTGTTTACGGAATAATGAATATGATGAATTCCCCAGGCCTTCGTGGTCAAATCCCCGATAAAGCTCGCCACAAAACAGGCAAACAGCGCTTCGTAACGGATCATCCCTAACGCGAGCACCTCCAGCCCGAAGACCGTTCCGGCGAGCGGCGTCCCAAAGACTGAGCCAAAACCGCTGCTGATGCCGCACATTAGAATGATACGCCGGTCGGCGGGGCTCAGCCGAAGTCTCTTGCCGATCCACTCCGACAGGCTTCCACCCATCTGCACCGCCGTACCTTCCCGTCCGGCCGAGCCGCCGAACCAATGGGTCAGAATCGTTCCGAACAGGACGAGCGGAGCCATACGCAGCGGAATAGCCCCGCCGCCGTCATGAATCTGCTCCAGTATCA
Source organism: Paenibacillus sp. AR247 (assembly GCF_002968895.1). Lineage (NCBI taxonomy): Bacteria > Bacillati > Bacillota > Bacilli > Caryophanales > Paenibacillaceae > Paenibacillus > Paenibacillus sp. AR247. The sequence goes on from NZ_PCZT01000024.1 coordinate 132,406, forward strand.
AGTTGTTGCCCTTGGATGCGTCCTTGCCGTATTTCCAATACAGGTAGCTCACCAAGGCTCCCCCAAATGGAAGCAGCCATAGGAGCCATGGGTGCTGCAGACGCTGCTGCGTAACGGCATCCAGCGCTGCCAGAAACAAGGCCGATCCGGTGCCTGTGAGCACCCCCACCAGACTCCCGATGACCGACCACTTCACGATATAGCCAAGCAGCGCGAGATGCATAAATTTGCCTGCGTATACATATAACCTGCGTTTTCCCCTCGTCATCCGTTTTCCCATTACAGCGGTTTCCCCCCAGCTATGATGTATTTCCTATTGTTCCTCATTCAGGGGCAAATTACCGCTCCCTGCTTGTCCCGGTGCCGGAATGTCTGCAAAAAAATGACTCCTACCAGTGTCTGCACTGGTAGGAGTCATTAGCTCACGGGCGGTTAAAGGCGAACTCCATCGCCTATGTTGTTACAAATTATTGTAATGAGCGATTGGCCTGAAGTCAACAGAAAATCTGAACGCCACAATAGACGAAAAAGCACCCGTATCGCGCTTTCGCTTTACGGGTGCTTCTGCTGCCAACTAGTTTCCCTGCCGCTCCGTACTCTTAGTGGAGAGGTTCGGAAATTTGGCTGAGCGCATCGCCGGCTTCGTTGATGTGGATGTTCATCGTCGCCAGGTCGCCAATTGCACAGATCCCTACCATTTCTCCGTTCTCTACAACCGGAATGCGGCGGATTTGATGGTCGGCCATCAATTGCGCGCACTCGTGAGCATCGGTGTCCGGCGAGCACGAAATGACATTGCTTGTCATACAGTCATGGCAGTGTACGCTGCCAGGGTCTTTACCCGCAGCTACGCAGTTCAGCACGATATCGCGGTCGGTAATCATACCTACCACTTTTTTGCCTTCGCAGACCGGAACCGATCCACAGTTGACATCGCGCATGATTTGCGCCGCAGCCGTGACCGAATCATGGGGTGCGCATACCTTTACGTCTTTGGTCATTACGTCGCGAACCATCGTCATTGCTGTTACCTCCTCTAGGAATGATCCCCCGTATTTTACCCAGGGATACCGGGATTATTCAGGCATGGGACGCTTTACTAGGACTACAGAAGCCCGGGGCAGACTGTCAGCCTTAACGATTCATATCCGTGATCCCAGGGCTGTGCTCATCGGCCAGATCAGGCATCATCGGTACCGGGAAGCCCTCCGGCGGCTGGATCACTCTCAGCTCCCCGCCGTTACGGCTAGGCGTTTGTCCGCTGAAAATTCCGCCGATGATATGTATAAAAAAAGCGCAGGATCCGTAACGGATCACTGCGCTTCGCTTGTGCTGGTCTCATGCCCCCGGATCGACCAGGTGGGCTAAGGACCGTTCAGCAATTAGTATCCCCAAGTTTTCGCGATGATGACAAGCAGAATAAAGAGGACAAGAATGATGCCGACGCTCGTCGACCAGCCACCACCATAACCAACTCCACCAACTTCGCTCATGTGATATTCCCCTTTCTTCATAGGATCAGTTTTATTCTATGAAAGAAACCTTTCAGCGTTGTGGACAGAGTCAGCGGTTTAAAAGACTATTTTTTCTAGGTCTCGGAGAGCCCCGGCGGGCTGACGGGATTAGCACAACACGTGCTACCCTAGTAACAACTTGTACGTACCCAGATAGTAAGAAACTACTTTATTTATAAATAAAAAAGCCCCTGCCTGCACTTAGCCAGCAGGGGCTTCCTCATTCCTGACTTTTTATTACCAACAGAATGCCTTAACAATAATTACCAACAGAATAAAGAGCACCAGGATAGCACCTACATTGCTGTGCAAACCGTAACCGTATCCTACGCCACCAACAACACCGTCGCTCATACATGTACCTCCTTTGTCAGAAGTTAATATTACAATATGTATATTCCACTATTTGGTATGGGTAAACGCACTTAAGATTTAATTTTTTTTTGAATAAAAACGCCCGCTTCGAAAGCGGGCGTTGCCTTACATCAAGGAAGTTTTATGAGCCACTATATAATATGCCCCGTATAGATAATTGGTTCTTACATACAGGTCTTTATCATTCCTGATTCTTGTCCTAATTTGGAATACCTTTGCGTGCCTCTGGATCGCTCATGCTGCGCTGCTAGGACCTGCGACAGCTAACAGGGGAAATTCCATTTTCGTTTCATTGATGGCGAAAAATACACTTTACTCGACTAAAGGTCAGAAGAATGTTAGAAGTTTAGCAAAATCAACAAAAAAGACGCGGTCTCCGAAATCCGGAAACCCGCGTCCTGTAAGGCTTATGAAAGATGCTGGTGAAGGGAATTGAACCCCCGACCTACGCATTACGAGTGCGTTAATACTTCGCAATTTCCTCCGATACCTGAACGTTGCCTATAACGAACATTCAAACGTGTCTTACGGATCTACCGGAGTCCTACGTACTGGAATATTATTTACATAAATTATAACACTTAGCGCGGTTGAACTCAATAATACACGGATCAATATCACCTTAATGGAGTAATAAAGCTCTTATCTCTTGAAATTTGCAAAGCAAAGGTATTATATTGAAGCTATGGCAGTGTATTGGAGGAGATTGTATGATTAGCAACTCATTACTTAATGATATTAATGAGGCTTTAAATAAAGGACATTTAACATTCAGGGATTTCGACATAGCAATTTCTACCGAAGAACCACCCGTAATTAACATTAATTACCGATACATACCAAGGTATTTTATGACCATAGATTTTGATGATAACATCAACATAGATTTGGAGTATTGTCCAGGGGATATGCTCGATATCCACGAAGCCAGAGTATCCACAAAAGGTGGTTTGCTACAAAACATTTCAGATTGGGTTCAGCAAATACTGATGGAAATGAGACTAATGCCTAATTTAAGATACATAACTGAGTTAAGAGAAGAATTAAATAGTGAGATTAGTAAATTTGAAAATATACTCAATGAGGTCCCTGAATCATACTTTACTAAGCAAGAAGCCGATGAGTACAATGATAAATTGGATGCATTGCAGAATATGTTTAATGAAAAATTCAAATCGCAGGAAGAATCAAATAAAGAGCTTGCTCGGCAACTTTCTCAGATAACCGATGAAATTGAAGTTTTAAAAAGTGAAATTAAAGTTTTGACTAAAAAGAATTGGTTTCTTTCATTACTATCTAAAACATTCATCTGGTCAAAAAATCACCCAAATGAGGTCAAGTCATTTGCTTCTGCTGCCGTGGGCTTTCTGCCTGAAGGAGTCAAAGAACACATTCCACAAGATCTTTTTGATGTAAATCAGCCTCAATAAACGCAAACATGCTGCCCACATGCGTGATCATATGCGTAACGAGGCGCCGACAGCTTCGGATAACTCCCTGAGTTATTTTTGTTGCGCGGATTCTTCGGGCACCAGATATGGCGGTCGATTTCTGGACTACCGCCCCCCTTTCCTCGGGATCGATCGTTATACATCCGTTATTCATCGTAGGGTCTACGCACTAATAATACGTAGACTGTGCGTAGGTGTCATGAACCCGCACCGTTACGCCATTTGTCCGTTAGCTTCCGATTATGCATCGTATTCATGACGTTTAAATGCGGATTTAGCGTATAAATATGCGGGTTAACCCCGTGAGTTTTCGGAGGGTGCGTCCATTCCGGGCATGCGGCGGATGAAATGTAACCTATCGTCCGGAAATGGGGCAGTATAACTACCGCAAATAGTCGCAGCCTATCGTAAGCTCCGAGCGGATATTCCCGCATATCAGCCGTCAGCTCAACGTTTCCGACGCTTACTTTACGTCGAATCCAATCTCGGTAAAATATTCGCGGATGTCTGCGCTTGATTTGATCCGCTTTCGATCGCCTAATGCCTTGCGTATTGCCTCTACTCTCCTGCCGCGAGCCTTCCGCAGCTCTTTATCGAAGTCTTTTCGCTTTCTCCAACGCAAAAGAGTGCGCCTATTAACGCCTAAAATCTCCGCGATCTCACCATATCCGTAATCACCGGACACAATCAACTCGACAGCGATGAAATGGCGAGAATCCAAGGGGTATTTTCGCCTCTTACGCTTCATTTCGGCGATCCTTCAACGCTTGAATACGAGCTTTGAGCGCCTCGATATCCGTTGTTTGACTACCGCCATTACCTTGTACGTCAACTCTTTCGGTCAACATCCCGTTAACCTGTAGCGCCAGTTTCGCCATAGCTGCGGATCTGTCTTCCATCGCAATACGTGGCAATGCTGCGACCAATTCCGGAAGTGTATCGATATTATTCCGTACGATCTGCGCCTTCAACTCCTCGATAAATGCGGGACTCTTTTTCCAATCGTAAATAGTTGAACGGCTTACTCCGCATTCTGCCGCAATTTCTTCGATAGTAGGCCGTTGTGAAGCCGGCAAGGACAGGTATTGGATCGCTTTAAGTTGTTTTTCGTTCATGCTAATTCCTCCTTATTGTTAAAAGCCGCCTCCGAAGAGACGGCCGTGATTATGCGCTTATGGTCTGGCGAGCAAATGCGCAAGTTGATCCGCAATTTGTTCGATATCCGAATCGTTGCGCACGGTCATATTTTGGATGTTGATCGCAAATGGCCGCGAAGAACCTCCGCTCTTTTCCGTTCTGTGCCGCTTAGCCTCTTCCCTGGTCAGAATCTCCTCGCCCTTGTGAAGACGCGCAGGATAACCGTTATATGGAACGTTATCAAGACCGCCTGCATGCCCTTGGACGAAGTTCCGGAATTTACTCGCGCCCGACTTAACGCTGTCCCATACTCCGCTAGGACTCGATTCCGTTGCGGTGATTGATCCGCCTTGAATCAACGGTTTACCCGGATTTTCGATGGCGTTTTTCGATAAGCTCTCTTTCAACTTATCTGAGTTCTCAAATTGCTTGTCTAACTGCGCTTTAGCTCGTCGGGTTGGTGATATGACCGCCATAATGTCGACTTGATCTAAAATACCCTGCATGATACCTTGGCCAATCGATCCGCCCAATTTAACCGCGGCCTCGACAAGAGGGGTGCTTGCTTTGAGGGCACCTCCTATCGTATCCACCGCCTTCTGTGCGATATTCGTCAGGTGTGTTTTCCCTGAAGCGTTGTACCAGGCGTTAAAATCGTCCATCAGTGTATTAAAGGCGAATTTTATCTTGCTCTTTATATCGGGCAGCTCTTTGAATGCAGGATTGTTAATGAAATTTGTGTTTATATAGTCCGAAGCTTTGCGAACTGCATCAACTGCTCCATTAACTAATCCTGAAAATGCATTTACTCCCCACTTTTTAATGCCGCTAAAATTGGGAGACGAGATAAATTTGTTAAAGTCCCGTAAAAGAGGGTTAACCTTCTTTAGAGCCTCGGTGCCCATCTCTCGGAATGCACGATTCACGCCGGCCACAGCCTTTTTGTACTGCCCTAATGTGGTGCCAGATTGAGCATTAATGAGCTCATTTGTTGCGCCGATCCCGTTCAAGAACTTGTCCAATGACTGGAGTTGTTTGTCGAGTGGCAGATTCTTGATGGCGTTCATTGCTTTACGAGGCAACTCGAAGCGCTCAACCAAGCTGACAGCATCCCCGGAAAAAATTCCTTGAGGGCATAAGCCGCGCCTTCAATTCCCTGCTCCGGATCGATTGCACCGAGACGTTCCGCAAGGTTAACCATCTTCTGCAGCTTGGCGTTATCCTTAGTCGTCGGGATGAACGATTTGCCGGCGGTTAAGAAGTCGTTAACACTGAACATCGAAACAGCCGCGCGACCCTGCACGAAGTCGAGGTATTTCTGCGCATTAGCCTTCGAAGATTTGCCGAACATGGCGTTTACGGTGACTTCCTTCATTTCGTAGTCAGCCGCCGCCCCGATCGTCTTGCCAAAAAGCCCCGCAGCTGCCTTCGCGCCCAGATAAGCACCGGCCAGCGCTCCAACACCGCGTACTAATGACGCCGTCTCTCTGCTGGCAGACCGCATATGACTCCCAGCAT
>NZ_PCZT01000024.1:138500-150153 GCF_002968895.1 Paenibacillus sp. AR247
AACAGTACCATATCGAGCCGATGCCTCTCTTATGATCGAATCACATTTAGCCCGTATCTCACGATCAGTTAACTCGTAAGCACCTTTGCCCTTATAGACCAACGCCATATCCGGTTGATTGTCGACGTCAATTATTACGTTTCCTAGTTGACCGTTATCGTTTGCGACAAGATCAATTTTTTCGATGACGAAATCATCTGTAACTACTGCTCCTTCGATATCGTGAGCAACAGCAGTTAGCAAAGCAACATTTTTTACTGCATCAAGCTGCGCACTTAACGCTTCCGACGCTTGCTTAAGCGCAGCGTTCTCGTCACGAATTGCAGCGCTCTCAGACTCCATTTTCACCTTCAAATCATTGATTTTTGTAGTTGCTAGGCTGTTTGTAAAATACCATGTTGCGATCGCCACTAAAACCCCGATGATTGCGACAACCATCGCAGCGATTGTTAATTTGCTGCTTCGTTCTATAACTTGCTGCTGATTCGTTTGAATAATAACTTCCTCATCCAACTTAAGACCCACCCTTCCCTCAACTGGTTATATTTTACTACACCAATATTTTACTTTCCACGAAAATCTATCCTCCCGCCAACTTCCGCTTGAAGTTGAGCGCCTCCCATTCCGCAAGGGCCTCGGTATATGAGTCGTAAAATACACCGACCGGAGAGTACACGTTCGGATTCGGTAGTCCTGTCCGCAGATCAACGGCCTTCTGGAAGTACCGATCGGCAGCTAAATCGATGACATCAGCCTCAAGTTTACCGCTAAATCTACGCGTCAGCATCGCGTATATGTCGGCGAAGTAGTGGTCGTAAAGGCTCGAGGTGTCGTTAAGTGGCAGCCTGTGTAATGCCTTTGCTAGCGTTTGTAAAATGGCTTCGTTGGCGCTCTTATTCATTTCTCTTTTAGAATCAAGATTATTTAAATCATTACTTACTTGTGTCGGTTTCTCCGCGTGCGGTTTTCCCACGTCGGGAATTTCCGTATGTGGAATATCCAGGTCTGGATCATCGATAATCGGCCGCTCGTAAATTACCGTTTCCATCCCGGTTATCCTATTTGATTCATCGCGTGACTGCTTACGCTCCACATAACCGGCTTGCTCGAGTTCTTTTAGCGCAGAATAAACGGCATCGCGGCCGTCTTTAGAGCGTTTAACGAGATCGGATACGAATACGCGCCAGTTGCTCGGTTTTGACAGGAGATACGCGAGTACGCCTTTCCCCTTCCAACTTAGACGCTCGTCCGATAAAAAATACGGGTCCATTATCGTATAACCGCTCTCACGCTTGGATACGCGGACGATACCGCCAGACTGCTTAGACATAGCGCCCTCTCTTTCTAGGACGCGGCAACCCTAGACGTGAGATCTGTGAGTACTGCGTATGACTATCCCGCATTGCTTCCTCGTTTACCTTAACGTATCCCTGTGTGGTCTTTATATCCGCGTGTGCCACTATTCGTTGAAGGGTGAACAGGTCGCCACCATTGAGCAGATAATTCGTTATGAAGTAATCCCGAAAACGGTGCGGAGAAACTTTCGTTGTCATCGTATCAATGCCGGCATCATTCGCATATTGACGCAGCCTCTTACGGAACTGGTCCGCCTTTAATCGATCACCGTAATTTGAAACGAAAATAAAGGACGTGTCGAAGTATTCGCGGTTCTCATCAATTAAACGAATAACCTCACGCAATACAGACGCTGAGATCGGAACAATGCGTGGTTTACGGTTTTTGTTTAAATGTCCTGGAAGACGAATGCATCGCGCCTGGATATCAATAAAGGACTCCTCTAAATGTAGCGCTTCATTAATACGCAATCCTGAATCAGCAAGCAACAACATTAAGACCCGATCCCTGTGGCCTGCGAATGTGCTTGTGTCGGCAGCCGCGATAATAGCCGATAACTGCTCGTCGGAGATGATGCTCTTTTCGGCGGTGTCTTTGCGTGGTGCTTTTACCTTCTCAGCCGGATTTGTTTGCGCCAACCCCTCCGTAGCCCAAAACTTGCACATCGTCTGTAATGCGCGAAGTCTCGAAGCTACTGTCGCCGGCGAAAGCGTCTTACCGTCCTTTTTGCGGCACTCTACGCCCTCGTAGCGCTTATGTTCGTGCGACATGTACTCTATGTATTCCCGGAGCGTAACGACCGTAATTTGCCCGATAAACTCAATCTCCGGATGTGCTTCCGTAAGCCATTCCCGGAAATACCGCCAGTAACTTTTGTAATCTGCGAGCGTCCGACTGCGTACGCCCTCCGTTCGTTTGGCGCTAAAGAACAAATCGAACCCGATATCTAACGGTGTCACTCCGATTTCTTGGCCGCGGCCCTTGCGTTTATTTATAATCGCTTGCTTACCCTTGCGCGGATCAATGCTCATAACAAAAAAGCCTCCTACAATGTACTGTAGGAGACTCCGATTTGACCGTATTTCAGCGTCTACGCTCGTCCATTTCAACGAATAGTGTGCGTCGACCTGACGTTGCCTATCCGTTACATTCAACGATCGTCCAAACGTTGATATTACGGGGAAATTGCGTGAAAGATGCTGGTGAAGGGAATTGAACCCCCGACCTACGCATTACGAGTGCGTTGCTCTACCCCTGAGCTACACCAGCGTGGAAAATGAATTTATTTCAATTTGTCGCGGACCGATTGCAGCTTCTGGGCGCTGGAAGAGGCTTTGTCCCGTCTGTCGTCGATTTTGACCGAAGTGGATACGCGCTGCGCGCCGGCCAGGAACGGTGCTTCGTGAAGGGCTGCAATCGCCTGCCATACATCCGGAAGAGTCCCCTCAATGATCGTGCTCATCGACGTCAGTTCGTAGCTGATCCCCTTCTGCTCCGCCAGCACCTGCTGCATTTGTGCCACATAGGAGCTCAGGCTGGTCGTGGCCGTTCCGATCGGAATGACCGTTACCTCTGCAATTGCCATGGTCGTGCGCCTCCTTTATCCTTTTGCAAGCGGATCGAACTTTATTCCTAATTTAATTGTACCCGACCGCCTGCGGAATCGCAAAAGGATAGCCTGCAAAATTTTTTATTCGCGTTTTTCCTGCAAATTTCGCCCGATTTCTACCTTTTCAGCCCCCTCTAGAGGCTAATCTCCAATGGTTCACAGTAGCCCCCGGGGGTCCATCTGGTATAATTCTCATTGCTCGTCTTTTAAGAGGAATTAGGTTTACAAACACAATATATTGGGTTAAATTAGTATGAAAGCAACCAAATATAGTGGAAACAGGTGAACACGGCTTGATTTGCCAGGCGTTCATAATAGGGAAGCACGGTGTGAATCCGTCACGGTCCCGCCACTGTAACCGGAAGGCCGAGAGCTCCGAGCTTTCGGCACGATATCGGCTAAGGCCACTGTCCGTCACGCGGACGGGAAGGCGCCGAATATCGCATTTTCGGGAGTCAGGAGACCTGCCTGTTTTGTCTCACGAAAGGCCTACGAGGAATAGGTGCGTGATGCCAGTCGATATCTATACATAGAGTGATAGATATTTTTTCCCATGCTCGTAAATAGGGCATACGGGATCTAGCGGCATTTTCGTACCTGTGCTTCAGGTTCTTCGGAAATGCCTTTTGTATGGGCAAGCACAGCAAGAGCTCCCTCTTAACAGCATCGTCCTACTTTCCGTTATACCAAATATACAAACTTTGAAAGGAGATCTGCACCATGCCGCAGCTCGTTACCAAACCGAACAACCGCCAGCTGGCTTTTGATGAAATCCGTCTCTCCGTTTATGCCGACCGAATCCTGGAGGGGCTGGAGACCCTGGACAAGGAGCGCCTCCTCCGGGGCGTGCAGAGCAAACTGCGCCGCGAGGAAGTCACCGGCGACGAAATCAGCAGCGCGTTCACGATGTCGGCGCTTGAGCTGGTCACCAAGGAGGAGCCGAACTGGAAGTTCGCCGCAGCGCGCTCGCTGCTGACCTCCCTGTACAAGAAGGCCGCTTACAACCGCCGCTACAAAGCCTATCCTGACGAGCCATATGGTGCGTTCTACCCTCTCATTACCGAGCTGGTGCAAAAAGGAATCTACCGCGAGGAGCTCCTCACCTGCTATACAAAAGAGCAAATTGAAGAATTGGGCCGCTGCATCGATTACAAATGCGACCTGCTGTTTGACTATATCGGGCTGCTGACCCTGTCCGACCGCTACCTGGCGCATGATTTCGACGGACGCGTTATGGAGCTTCCGCAGGAGCGTTACATGGTCATCGCCATGTACCTGATGCACACCGAGCCAGAGGACAAGCGCCTTGAGCTCGTGAAGGAAGCGTATTGGGCCATGAGCAACCTGTACATGACCGCCGCTACGCCAACGATGTCCAACGCCGGCAAGAAGGTCGCCGGACAGCTGTCCAGCTGCTTTATCGACACGGTGGACGACTCGTTGGAAGGGATTTTCGACTCCAATACCGACGTGGCCCGTCTCAGCAAAATGGGCGGCGGCATCGGCGTCTACCTCGGCAAAGTCCGGGCGCGCGGCTCCGACATCCGCGGTCACAAGAACACCAGCTCCGGCGTCATTCCTTGGATCCGCCAGCTAAACAACACGGCAGTCAGCGTTGACCAGCTCGGCACTCGCAAAGGTGCGGTTGCCGTCTACCTGGACGTCTTCCACAAGGACATCCTGGCCTTCCTGGACCTGAAGCTGAACAACGGTGACGAGCGCATGAGAGCGCATGACGTGTTCCATGGCGTGTGCCTGCCTGACCTGTTCATGGAGGCGGTCGAAGCCCGCGGCGAGTGGAGCCTGTTCTGCCCGCATGAAGTGAAGAAAATCATGGGCTGGAAGGATGCCAACGGCCGTCCGGCGGGTCTTGAGGATTATTATGACGAAACAGTAGGTCAGGGATCGTTCCGCGAGAAGTATGCCGAAGCGGTTGCCCACCCGCTGCTTCCAAGAATCACGGTGCCTGCGATCGACATCATGAAGCGCATCATGAAATCGCAGCTGGAAACCGGTACGCCGTACATGTTCTACCGGGATACCGTCAACCGTGCGAACCCGAACCGTGCACACGGCATGATCTACTCATCCAACCTGTGCACCGAAATTATGCAGAACCAGTCCGCCACCGTGGTGGAAAAAGAAGAACTCGTGACCAAAGACGGCCAAACCCGGATCGTCATTTCCAAGGTTCCCGGCGACTTCGTCGTCTGCAACCTGAACTCGATTCACCTGGCCCGTGCCGTTCCGGACAATGTGCTGGACCGTCTGGTGCCGATCCAGGTACGCATGCTGGATAACGTCATCGACATTAACAACATTGAAGTCCTGCAAGCCCAATATACGAACAGCCAATACCGCGCAGTTGGACTCGGCACCTTCGGCCTGCATCACCTGCTCGCCCTCGAAGGCATCCGCTGGGAGTCCGACGAAGCGGTTGAATATAACGACAATCTGTACGAAAAAATCAACTACCTGCTCGTCAAATCCAGCATGGAGCTGGCCAAAGAAAAAGGCCACTATCCGAAGTTCAAAGGCTCCGACTGGGAGAACGGCGCTTACTTCACCAGTCGCGGTTATGTCGACGGCGAGCATGAAGGCAAGTTCGTCACCACCGAGCAGTGGAAAGAGCTCCAGCAGGAAGTGCAGCAGAACGGCGTCCGCAACGCCTGGCTGTTCGCCATTGCGCCGAACGGATCGACTTCGATCATTGCCGGCTCCACCGCCAGCATCGATCCGCTGTACGACCTTCTGTCTTACGAGGAAAAAACGCCTACAAGATCGCCAACCCGGCTCCGGACCTGTCCGAGAAGACGATCTGGTATTACAAAACGGCATTCCTGATTGACCAGCATTGGTCCATCAAGATGGCCGCGGCGCGTCAGCGCCATATCGACCAGGCTCAAAGCTTCAATCTGTACGTTCGTCCGGATATCCGGGCGACGGAATTCCTGGAGCTTCACCTTCACGCCTGGAAAGCCGGCATCAAAACGACGTACTACGTCCGCAGCCGTGCGCTGACGATTGAAGAGTGCGAGTCGTGTGCTTCGTAAAAGATATTAAAGCCTAAAACCTTTTTCGACGGATTATCTTGATGTGAATATGTGCTGTGAGTCGCTTTCGTCCCCCTCCTGCTTTGCAGGTTATGGGGGACACGCTTTTACGTTTGAGCGGTGCGAGTGGTGGTCTCCTCGATTCTCGGAGACCCCTTGCGTCGCGCGGCTTGCTCCCTGTTTTGCTTCGCAAAATGCGGGAGCTCGCCACGCGTCCGGCTAAACGGATAAGTACAACTGGAATGGAAAGATACTGCATGAACCATTTGAGGCAGCATATCTGAAACCTTAAGTTAAAGATCACTGGTGCAGATCAACTGATATGGATTACAGCATTCTGCGACGGATGTTGATATATATGAACAAGCAAAATAAAGAACAAGGAGTGAATCGAGTATGCAAATGCAAAAGATTTTTAACACCGAGGCGCCGAACCGCTCGACCCGCATCATCGAAGGAGAATGCTCGGGCATCCTGAACTGGAACGATATCCGCATGCCCCATATGTACAAATTGTATAAAGTTCTGCTGCTGAACCACTGGATCGCCGACGAAATTCCGATGGCCAAAGACGCGCAGCAGTTCGTCAACCTCGATCCGGAAGAGCGGCGCACCTTCAAGATCAACATTTCTTTGCTCGCTGTGCTGGACTCGATGCAGACGATGTTCATCGGCGACGTAAAGCGTTATTTTACCGATTCCTCACTGGAGGCCATCTCGGCTATCATCGGGCAGCAGGAAGTCGTGCACAACCAATCCTACTCCTACGTGCTGTCTTCGATCGTATCGGAGCAGGAGCAGAAAGAGATTTTCGAATATTGGAAGCATGATCCGGTGCTGCTCGACCGCAACCGTTTCATCTCGGAAATTTACCAGGAGTTCCGCGACGAGCAGAATCCGCAAACGTTCTTTAGAGCACTTGTGGCCGACTTGATCCTGGAAGGCATTTTCTTCTACAGCACATTCGCCTTCTTCTACAACCTGGCCCGTGACCAGAAGATGATGGCGACCAGCCAAATGATCTCCTACATCCAGCGCGACGAGAACCAGCACTGCTATTTCTTCGGCGAAGTGTTCAAGCAGCTGCTCAAGGATTTCCCCGAGCTGAACACGAAGGAGAACATAGACTACGTCTACCGCACGATCGACCGCGCGGTAGAGCTGGAGACGAACTGGGCGCACTACACGCTCAGCGAGGTTAAAGGCATCGATCTGAATGAGCTGTCCGACTACATCAAGTACATCGCCAACAAACGCCTGAAAATGATGGGGATGGAAAAAGGCTACGAAGGCGTGGATTCCAACTGCATGCCATGGATTCGTCCTTTCTCCGACGAGGCGCTCAACGCCACCAAAACGGACTTCTTCGAAGCCAAATCCCGCAACTACGGCAAAGTCGGCGACGACAACGGATTCGACGATCTGTAAGCCGCTCGCCTGCAATATACTAGTTCCGCAACAACCGGGAAGTGCAGCTCCGCTGCGCTTCCCTTTTTCATTGGATCGTGTATGATGGAACAAAAGATTAGATCCGCATGTTACCGTTTGGAAAGGAGCTGCCCGTTGCCCGTGAATAAATCCTTGAAGGCTGTATTGTTTCTTGTCGCATCCGCGATTCTGACCCGGCTGATCCCGTTTTCCTCCTGGTTCCGCACCCTGGATACGATGATTCATGAGTTCGGCCATGCGGTCGTCACCCTGCTGCTCTCCGGAAGGGTTCTGCGCATCGAGCTCAACGCCGATCACAGCGGGACCACCTACTCCTATTTATCCTCCGGCTGGAGCTCCGTACTCGTTTCGCTGTCGGGATATACGATCGCTTCAATCTTCGCTGTGCTTCTGTTCTACGGGTACGCCAAACGCAAGCAGGCCGCCGGGCTGATCCTGATCACGCTGCTGGCTGCCGTCAACCTGCTCTTTTTTGTCCGGAACAGCTACGGCGTTTGGTGGCTCGTCATCTTTATGGCGCTGAACATCGTGTTTTATTTGCTGGGCAACACCGTGCGCAATTTCTATTACCTTCTGCTCGCCTTCCTTTGCCTGGAAGAATCGGTTGTCGGGCCGCTTACCCTGGCCATCACTTCCTTGACCAATCCGCGGCAGGCCGGTGACGCGGCCAACCTGGCTCATCTGACGGTGCTCCCTGCCATCGCCTGGTCGGTGCTGTTTCTGCTGTTTGCGCTTTGGTGCACCACCCAAAGCCTTACCTTGTTTTGGCGGAAGCCCGCGCGAAAGCCTGCTGCAAACACCAGCATGCGGACCGGATAAAACTCACGCCGTTTCGACTTTTCTCAACCCAAAAAAAGGCTTGTCCCACACGTATGTGGGCGCAAGCCTTTTCTGCTCTTATCGAGTCTTCGTATGAACGGGATCAGCGGCGCAGCTAGCGTCAACTGCTCCGTCTTCTGCCAAAAATCAGCGACAGAATAAACAGGATCAGGAAGACGAAGAACAGTACCTTTGCGACGCCAACGAGCGCAGAAACGATGCCGAAGAAGCCGAAAATCGCAGCTACGATGGCAATGATCAAAAACAAAATCGCGAGTCCGATCATCGTGATCACCTTTCTTTCGTTAGAATGTGGTACTTGTTTTTTAACCCTGAATCGGAGAATTGAACCTTGAAAAATGCCCCAGATCCGCATATAATTTGTCCATATTTGAACTGTTCATCATTGAACAAATTAATAAACGAAAGGTTGCCTGAGCCATGGATCACCAAGAACGCCAAGATCCTCAAATCAAGCTGGCCGGTGAAGTCGTTCAATCCTTTTCTGGCATTCAAAAACGCCTTCTGGAGTTTACCCGCAGCAACGCGGAGGGACTAGGATTAACCGTGCTGCAGCTCGCCATCCTGAACACGCTGTATACCGCGCCCGGCATGACACTAAGAGAACTAACCGAGCGTCTCTCTTCTCCTAAAAGCACCCTTAGCGTTCAAGTGGAAGGCCTCGTCCAATCGGGATTGGTGGACCGTGTTATCTCCGAGACAGACCGCAGGGAGGTCAAACTGAGCCTTACCACTGATGGACGGGAGCGTTCCCTTCAGTCGGCGGCTAAGCCCCGCTCCTACCAAGCCATGGCGTATGCCCTCGAGCAGCTCCCCGCTTCCGATGTGGAGAGCCTGCTCCGCATTCACCAAAGCATACAAAAGCTTTTGGAGGAGTATACATCCAGGTAAGGGATGTACGTATATTGTGCTTTTGATCGGTTTACGCTATACTAAACCGCAAAGAACTGAACAGTGACATTACGCCGATGAACAGCATCCAACTGTGAGGCGTTTTCGACCGGAGCGGATGGCGATTCCCGCGTGTACGCAGCATGACGGTGCAGCGTCTTCACCATTCTCTCTCTAAGTTAACCGGCCTCCGTCCGTTATCGCGGAACCAAGCGGATCGGCATTGCCTTCGGGCAGGCCGGTCAAATTGGGTGGCACCGCGAGCAAGCGCTCCTCGTCCCAAGGGATGAGGGCGCTTTTTGTATTTTTACAGGACAAAGGAGACGGTATCGATGCTAAACATTCAATTCATCCGTGACTATCAGGAACAGGTACAGCAAGTCGCGGAGCAAAAAAACATTCCCTTTCAGGTGGACGATCTGCTGGAATGGGACGAGAAGCGAAGAAGGCTGCTGCAGGAGACGGAATCGCTAAGGGCGCAGCGCAATGAGCTGACCAAGAGCATCGCGGGGCTGCTGAAGCAGGGCAAGGACGAAGCCGCGGAGCAGCTTAAGGGCCAAGTGAAGGAGATTAACCGCAGCCTGGACGGCTGCGAAGCCGGTCTGCGCGAGGCAACCAGCAAATTCGAGGAACTGATGCTGCTCGCCCCCAATATTGTCTCGGAGGACACGCCGATTGGCAAGGACGACAGCGACAATGTGGAAGTCCGCCGGATCGGGACGCCGCGGCCATTCGATTTTGAGATGAAGGATCATGTCACGCTCGGCGAGCTGCACGATCTGTTCGATATTCCGCGCGGGGTCAAGACGGCGGGCAGCCGCAGCTATTATTTGAAGGGAGCCGGCCTGTTCCTTCATCTGGCCGTTCAGCGGCTGGCAATTGACCTCCTGGCGTCGCGCGGATTTACGCCGATGGACGTACCGGTCATGGTCCGTCCCGAAGCGCTTGCCCGGTCGGGATTCTTCCCTACCGGGAAGGATCAGACCTATGAGCTGGCCGGTGAGGACAAGTGGCTCGTCGGCACTTCGGAGGTGTCGCTGGTGTCGTACTACAGCGACGAAGTGATCGACGCCGCCCTCCCTATCCGGCTCGCGGGCGTGTCGAGCTGCTTCCGCCGGGAAATCGGCTCGGCGGGCCGCGACGTACGCGGCTTGTACCGCGTCCACCAGTTCGCCAAGGTCGAGCAGGTCGTCCTCTGCGAGAACGATCCCGCGGCGTCGGAGGCGATGCTTCAGGAAATTACCGGCCATGCCGAGGAGATCCTGCGGCTGCTGGAGCTTCCTTACCGGGTGATGGCCGTCTGCACCGGAGACATGTCGCAGAAGACGTATAAGCAGTACGACATCGAAACCTGGATGCCGAGCCGCGGAGCCTACGGCGAAACCCATTCGTCGTCGAATCTGCTCGACTTCCAGGCCCGGCGCTCGAACATTCGCTACCGCGATGCGGAAGGCAGGCTGCAGTACTGCCATACGCTGAACAATACGGCGGTGGCCTCGCCCCGCATTCTGATCCCGCTGCTGGAAAACCATCAGCGGGAAGACGGCTCGATTTACATTCCGAGCGCCCTTCGGCCTTATATGGGCGGCATCGCCGAGCTGGTGCCCCCTGGCCCCAAAGCAGAGTAACCGTATTGTAGAGTCACCTCCCTGCTTGCCGGGAAAGAAGGATGGCCCCTATACTGGTGTGAAGAAGTCATTTTATTGCGGAGGTGGTTGGAATGAGTGCCCACGACATCGGAACTGAATATTTCCGGGTGGTCAACGATAAATTCGCCGAGCTGAAGCGTTCCGCCGAGAAGGCGATCGCGCAGGTTCCGGACGATAAGCTGAATTGGTCGTTAAACGAAGACTCCAACAGCATTGCGGTTATCGTTCATCATATGAGCGGGAATATGATCTCCCGCTGGACGAACTTCCTTGATTCCGATGGGGAAAAAGAAGGCCGCGACCGGGACAGTGAGTTCGAGGGCACCGTGGCCTCAAGAGAAGAGCTGCTGGACATCTGGAACCGCGGCTGGGGCGTCTTTCTGCAGGCGCTCGGCTCCCTCGGCAGCGGGGACCTGCTGCGGACCGTCTACATCCGGGAAAAG
Source organism: Paenibacillus sp. AR247 (assembly GCF_002968895.1). Taxonomy (NCBI): domain Bacteria; kingdom Bacillati; phylum Bacillota; class Bacilli; order Caryophanales; family Paenibacillaceae; genus Paenibacillus; species Paenibacillus sp. AR247. Next base: position 149,791 of record NZ_PCZT01000024.1, read on the forward strand.
CCGCATTCAGTGCTGGAAGCGATCGAACGGCAGATGTCGCACTATTCTAGCCATATCGGGCAGATCATTTACATCGCCAAACAGATCCAATCGGACGCTTGGGAGACGCTGACGATTCCGCGCCGAAAGAACTAGCGGACAAAGAAAAACGCTTATCTCACGCACGTTCATATGAAGACAGACCGCGTTTATCCAAAAACGGGACCCGCCGGCATCACGCCGGGCAGGTCCCGTTTTTGCTTTCACGATCCTTATAGACTTTTCCCTTTCACCGCATACCGCTCTTCGATCCGGTAAACCTTCCAAAGGAGCACTGCCACGCCCCAAATCGGCCAGAAACCGCCACGACCAGGAAAACTACCC
>NZ_PCZT01000024.1:150253-164873 GCF_002968895.1 Paenibacillus sp. AR247
CAAATGGCCAGAAACGCCACGACCAGGAAAATACCCAAATTTCCAAAGTCGATGCCTGCGATGACATCCCAGATGCCACCCGATAAATGAAGCTTCTCCGTCGTGATCTGCGCCAGCTCCACCGCGCCGACTGCCACAGCGGCGATCACCGAAATCGCCGTGACGATCAGGTTGTAGTAGACCTTCCGGATCGGACGGTCACTGGCCCAGGCATAGCTCTTGGTCATCATGAGGCCGTCCAGCGTGTCGAACAGGCTCATGCCAGCCGCAAACAGCAAAGGCAGCGCAATGATGCCCAGGACCGGAACCTGCTGGTTGGCCGCCCCAGCCGACATGGTAAGCAGCGAAATCTCGGTGGCGGTGTCAAAGCCGAGGCCGAACAGAAAGCCGATCGGGTAAATATGCCAGCTTTTCGTGACCAGCTTGAACCATTTGCCCATAAATCGCGTAAAGAAGCCTTTGGCTTCGAACATCTCCTCAAGCTCTGCTTCCCCGATCCGGTCTTCCCGAATTCGGCGGAACGTGCGCCAGAGCTGGGCAAACAGCATGAAATTGAGCACGGCCAGAAACAGCAGGAACACCCCTGACACGGTCACCCCGATGATGCCGCCGATCTCCTGCATCCCGGACATATGCTTGGCGACAAAGCGCACGGAAATGGCCGTCAGCACCGCCAGCAGGAAGACGACGGTCGAGTGCCCTAGGGAAAAGAAGAAGCCAACGCCCCGGGAATCCTTTTTCTGTGCCACCAATTTGCGGATCGTGTTATCCACCGCGGCGATATGGTCGATATCAAAAGCATGGCGGACGCCAAAGACGTAAGCCGCAATTCCCATGCCGACAAAAGCCGGATGGGCGGGCACCACCGCAAATAAGGCAAGCAGCCCAAGGACATGGATCAATGCCACGCCCAGCATGTAACGGTTCCAAATGAATTTCATGTTTCCACCTTTCGCCCTTCATTCATAGGTATGTATCCCAATCCTGCCGTTTCCATCCTGCTGTCTAGTCCTAGTTTATCCTCTAACCTCTTAAAATGGTATCTTTCATTTGCAAAGGCTTACAAAAGTAACGAAAGGATTTCACCTCTCCTTTGTTCTTTGAATAAAACAGCACTCTTATATGAAAATAGCACCTAGTGTGCAATGAGCCCGTCAATGCAAATAAATTAAAAAGGGACAAAGCGAAAGGTCATCTTTCGCTTTGTCCCTCTTGTTTGTGGCCAGAATAGAAACTGGCCCCCCCTCCATTGTTTAAGACGAATTCTTGGCCAAATCCGCCGCCTGCGCTGGCGTCAGTGCGCCATCATACACGCGCAGCTCGTCGATCAGCCCTTTAAACGGCGGGTCCCACCAGTTAACGCCCAGGCTAAAGTTTGCCTTCGTGCCGGTAAACCAGTCCGGGAAGTTCGCTCCCTTGAACTTCTGCACCCCATTCACGTACACGGTCAGCGTGCCGTTCTCCACGGAAAAGGCCAAATGCGACCACTCGCCGGTCGGAATAGTCAGTCCGGTCGCCCCGTCATACCAGCTCGTGCTGCCCGACCAAATCATCGTATTGTTGGCGACAGCCCCCCGGGGAACGAGGCTCACCCAATGATCGCCGTCCTTCGCGCCAAAGAAGGCCGTCGTGTACGTCGTCAGCTCCTCCGGTTTGATCCACAGCGCAACCGAATAGGCATTGCTTGAAATCAGTCTGTCCGGCAGCCGGATCCCGGAGGCCCCGTCGAACTTGGCAGCCTGTCCTTGTCTGCCCTCGGCGAACGTGATGCTGCCGCCGGACTTGTCAATCCGGTCGCCGGTCACCGTACCTGCGGCAAACCGCCCCTGACTGTCAGCCAAGTTACCCTCAAGGCCGTAATAAGCAGACAGCTTGGCGTCCTGGTACGGCAGAATGGTCACCGTAAAGGACCTCGTCAGCGACGCGCCGCCTTTGGTGATTGTCGCAGTGAGCACCGCTTGAACCGGGGCGCCACCCGCCGGACGGTGCACCTCACCTTTGGCCGATACTACCGCTTCGTCCGAGCTCTTCCAGGAAATCGCGGTGTGACGGGCTCCTTCCGCCGGAAGGGCCAGGTCCGACACGACCTTCGCCGTATCCCCCAGACTCAGATCGTTGTATACGTCCTGAACCAGCGCCTGATCGGTTTTGTCTTCAAGCCGGCTGCCCCAGACCGCCACGCCCTCCCGCGAAGAAGCCGTGAAGGTCATGACATAACGCTCGGACACCGGATCCCAGCCGCTGGCGAAGACGCCCTCGTACACAGAACCGGCAATGACAAGCTCCGCCTCGTTGTGCCCGGTCTTTTTCCAAGTGCCGGTCACATCGCCCGAAATCGTGTTGTCCTTGTTCAGCCGGATATACACGGAGGACTGGATATCCGCGGTCGTCCCTTTTCCGTGGTTGATGAATTTATATTCCCCGATCAAGTCCTGACGGTCCACCTTGCTCAACGTTTCTCCTGCATACCGGTATGGGGCAACCACCGGCCAGCCGTCCGCATTCATGTACATTTGATGCACCCGCACCTCATGCGCTTCGCCCATCTGCGGGAAACGGGTATGGAAAACGAGGAACCGCTTGCCGGTCGCATCATCCAGCAGCACTGAGTTATGCCCTGGAGACACATAGCCTACGCCGATGCCGGTGCCCGGATCGCCCACGTCTCTGGCAAACAGGTAGTTCCCCATCAGCTTGTTGCCGTACGGCGCGTTGTCCGTGTCTCCGGGCAGAACGGCGTTCTGGCCCTGGGCATCCACATACGGTCCGTCCGGCTTCTTCGCGCGGAACACCCGCATGTTGTAACCGCCGTCGGCTCCCAGCCAGCCGTAGGTCAAGTACAGGTAGTAGTAGCCGGTAGCTTTATCAAACACCACATACGGACCTTCGCCCGATTTGCCGTAGCCTCCGGCCACCTTCGTGCCGAAATACCGGTCCACCAGGCGTCCGTCGGCGGTCTTGCCGTCTTTGCCGGGATATTTCACCTTGCCAGTACTCGGGTCCACGGGAAGGACGAAGATACCACCGGACCAGGAGCCATAAGACATCCACAGCTGCCCGTTTTTGTCATAGTACAGATTCGGATCGATCGCATTCGGATACGTGCCGTTGGCATACGACCCGTCAGCGTTGAACCAGGCACCGCTTGCCCCGCTGAGCTGTCCGGCGTCGATCAGCTTCGGAATGTTCGTGTTCGTCCACTTTTTATTGATCACGCTGTCCTTATCCTTGGCATCGCCCTCCGTAAAGCCGGAGTACACCAGGGTATCGACATACTGATAAGGCCCCTCGATCTTTGGCGACACGGCAAACCCGATGGCCGACCGGATATACGTCGAGGACGTGCAGTAGTACAGCATATAGGCGCCTTTGGTACCGTCCGCATTCACATATTCAGGATTCCAGAACACGTCGGGGGCCCACACGGAGAAACCGCCCTTGCTGTCCGAATCATTTTGTCCGGCCCAGGCGAACGACCCGGCCAAATTTTGCGCCAGATCGCCATACAGCACGTTGCCCGGCGTCGTATACCCGTTCGTAAACCGGGTCCAGCTCTGCAGGTCCTTTGATTGGGCCGCTTCAATATGCGAACCGAAAACGTAATACGTATCCCCGTCCTTCACGATGGATGGATCGTGTACGGATACGTTTTGATACACCGGCGCTTGTCCCTGCTGCTCCTGTGTCTTGCCGCCTTTCTGCGCCGTACTGTCCGACCCGGTGCCAAATACCTGCCCCGGAACCGTGACGAACAGCATCATCATCAACAATGCCGAAACCCACCTTCTGTTCATGTTTGCTCCCTCCAACAAATAAAATCTCAGAAAATAAGATCATTCAACCTTTTGCGAAAACGCATTCATTGATCCGCACAGCGCTGCTTCATCGTGACGTCTGCCGCGGCCCAGCGACCGATCCCTCCCTTTTTACCGTTTCATCGACCTGTAAACCGCTTTCAACATGTATTTCATTTAAATAAAACTAAAATGTTTTAAGTAATCATATAATGAAAATCATGAAATTTCAATCGCTTTTGGAAAATATTTAACTTCTCGCTGCTGAAATAACCGTTATCACCCTTCATTAAATTTAGAAAAGTATAAAATAAAAAAAGAATGAGACCCTAAAGTCCCATTCCTTTCGCCAATTCAAGTATTCAGCTGTAAAAAACGGCTTCGACCGCTCAACCTTACACGTTCAAATCGCCCATACGCCGCAATACAACGCCCGCTTATTCCCAATAAAACGGTCCTTTCCCCTGCAGCCGGGCGAGGCCCTCCACGAAGAAAAAAGTCGCCATAAATCAGCGGCACGTCCACATTCGTTTGGTTCGGATAATGGCTCGTTCCATGCAAAATGAGGCCTTCCTGCGCATGATCGTCAAAAGCGCCGTAGTTCACGTACAGCGACTCCAGCATGCGCACGGCCGGCTCACGATAGACGGCTGCTTCCAGCTCGCCCACCTGCTCTGACAGTAGGAGCAGCCCGCTGGCCGCGCACGCGCCGGCCGAGGAGTCGCGGTACTGCCTTTCTTCCAGCGGCGCCCGGAAGTCCCAGTGCGGCACGTGGTCCTCCGGCAGATTGGCAAGGAAGAAGTGGGCGACGCGCTTGGCCGTGTCCAGATAGGCTTGCTTGCCTGTATGATGGTAGGCCAGCGTCAGGCCGTATATGGCCCAGGCCGTGCCGCGGGACCAGGCCGATTCCGGCGCATAACCCTGGCCGCCGAGGCCGCCGATGCGCTCGCCCGTATCCGGGTCGTAGCGCATGATGTGGTACACGGAGCCGTCCGGCCGGACAAAGTCGGCGGCCACCGTGTCCATATGCGCCTCAGCGACGTGGCGGTACCGCGGATCGCCGGTCATGGCGGACGCCTGGAACAGCAGCGGCACGTTCATGGCGCAGTCGATGATGGCGACGCCGGCATTGTCCTCGCCTGCGGACCACGGATTCCATGCGCGGATGAACCGGCCCTTCAAATTAAAGCGGGCAGCCAGGTAATTTGCCGCCTTGAGCGCCCTCCGCTTCGACTCCTCGCTTCCCGTCAGCTTGTAGGAAGCCAGGCTCGTCAGCGTCCACATAAATCCGAGGTCATGGTCGAGACGGGTGTAGCCGTCCAGTACTTCATCGAGCCGGGCCTCGCATTCCTCGGCGATTCCCCGCAGACGCTCGTCCCCGCTGCCGTTATACAGCAGCCAGAGCAGCCCCGGCCAGAAGCCCGCCGTCCACCAGTGCGGGGGTTCCAGCACATACTCGCCGTTTGAGCTGGCATGGGGAAATCCCGCCCCGATGCGCTGGCTCGTGCGCCGGACTTTATCCAGCGCCTTCCCCCAAGCTTCATTTACCCATACCGCTTGCGCGGCCTGTTCCGTCATATTCACTCCCGATCACCGCTTTCTTCATCATTTGGCTCAAACTCGAAGGTGACGGCTACCCGGATCGAGGGCTCCGGTTTCCGGACCGTCAAATCGATCGTGTACCATTCGGCTTCACATCCGTCATGGTCCATAAACATCCGCCGGGTGATCTCCGGCGAGAGCATCCCGCCTTCATAACGTATGATCAGCTTCAAGCCCTGCTCTCCTGATCCTTGGAGCTCGATCCGGTCCCCCGCAAGCCGCGGCCGGACGCGGGTGACAAACCGCTCCACCACCGAGCTTGGCGCTCCCGCAAACCGGTACTCGTCCGTAAGCGCCAGACTCGGCAGCCCGCCCTGCATCTCCCAGCGGAGCGCACGGCGCAGGCTTTCCAGCCCTGCGTATCGGTAGGCTTGCGTGAGATCCACGCCAAACACCGCTCCAGCCTCATCGGCAAAAGCCTCTTCGACCACCGCCCGGCTGTCCTCTCCTTCGGCCTGATACTGGCCGCCGACGATCGGTACGCTGTGCCCCTGCGAGCCGTTGCAGTCGTAGGTGTAGCGCTCCGGTCCGAAATACGACTTCGTGTATTCCCCGCTGCCGAGGTCGGCGAGGAAAAACTCACCGTCCCCGTACAGCATAAACTGCCCGAGGTCGTTATGATTGTGGGGCTCGGCGTTATGCCCGCCTTTGGCTGCAAAGCCGAACGCGCAGCTGGGGCCGGCATGCCGCCAGATGAGCCACTGTGCGTCGGGCAGGTAGCCGAAGAACGGCCCCCACTCGCTCTGGGCCGGCTCCCCGCTCCGCCACAGCAGATTCCGGATGGCCGGTGCCCAGCGGCTGCAGTGATCCTCCGTAAACGCAGCCCGGAGGCGGGCCGGCGGCCGCTGAAACTCGGGATACAGGCCGGCCAGATAATCCGACAGCCCCGGCTGAATGCTGCCGCTTGGCCTGGAGTCGGAGAAGTTCGCCACCGCGCTTCCGCCAAGAAAGCATTTTTGCTGAAACAGCGCGATGCGGCGGACCTTGTCGCTGGCGAACCAGTCCAGCCGTCCACGGGACCGCTTCCGGAGCAGATCGGCGTAGTACGTAAAATAACCGAATCCGTAATTCCAGTACCCGAGCCCCTCCTGACAGGCGCCGTCTTCACCGAACCCCGTCAGGTAGCAGTGCATGCCTCTCTCCGCCTTTGCCAGAACGGCCGCCAAACGGTCCGCATCCTCCATCAGCAACAGCGCCGCCGCGCCGATCGAGCCGGCGCACACGGCGGACCAGTTATGTACGGCCGACTCCCAGTGAAACTCCGGGCCAAATACGTCTCGAACAGCGGCGATGCACTTCATCCCGAATCCGGCTCCGGATTAATGGCGGCAGATCGTCGCCCGTCAGGCACAGCAGCTCGCTGAGCGCGAAGCCGGTTTCAGCGCTGAACAAATCGATCTCTCCCCCGGCGTCCCCTTCCCCTAAGTGGGCGGGGAGGCACCAGGTATACTCCTCCAAAATAAGCCACAGCGTATCGCACAGAGCCTCGCGGTATTCATCCCGCTCCGGCTCAAGCATTGTCAGAATCGCAAAGGTGTTCAGCCGGCGGCGCCGCTCGAAATACACCCGCTCATACCCAAGCCGGCGCCCGGTGCGGGCAAAGTCGGCATACAGCGAGTACGTTAATACCGGCAGCGGCAGTCCAAGCACCCGCTGACCTTCTGCCTGAATTTCACGCCGGTCCGCTTCATACAGGTCCGAGGTCCGGACCTTCTGCCAGAAACGGGCCGCGTCGCCGTCCGGATAATACAGGTCCAACCCGGCGGGAGCCATGTCATGAGCCACTTCCTTCAGGGACGGACTTCCTTGCTCATGACAGGATGATGATTCCAGCAATTGCGAATCCTCCTCTCTTATGCGGTCCAAGCCTCACCGCAGCCGGCTCCGGTATTCGACCGGGGTCACGCCGGCGTAAGATTTGAATGTCTTAATAAAATAGCTTTGATTGTCATAGCCCAGCTGCTCGCAAATCTCCCCGACGGTCGCTCCCGTCCGGTCCAGCAGCTCCTGGGCCCGCATCATTTTGAGCCGGGTCACGTATTCGATAAAAGTGCTGCCCGTCTCCTTCTTGAACAGCCGGCAGAAGTAGCTGGTGTTCATGTGAAGGTGCTCCGCCACCTCGTCCAGCGAAATCCGGCTGTGCAGCCGCCGCGTGACGTACACGCAGGCTTCGGTAATCTCGGCCCGTCTGCCGGACTTATGTCCGCCAAAATCGGTCGCGGCCCACGACTCCAGATGCCCGTTCAGCCAGGCATGAAGATCAGCAAGCGAATCGATGTCCGCGATTTCCTTATGGAGCGTATCCGCGGACGATGCCGTCGAAACGGAAGGGATGGCTTGAAGCTTCAGCTTCAAATCGAGCAGCAGCTTGAGGACCCAATCCTTCACCGCCTCCGGCGGATACCGCTCCTTGCGGATCCTCGCGGTCCAAGCAGCCGTCGCCGACCGGATCGCCTGCGGCTCCCGATCCAGCAAGGCCCCGCGCAGCTCGCCAAGTGCCTCATCGTAGAAGCTGAACAAATCCCGCGGCGGCAGGTCATCCCCTTCCGGCTCCGTCTCCAGCTTCGGCCTTGATGCGCGCAGCTTCACCGTCTCTCCGGGTTCCAGATAGAAACGCAGCCCGCCCGAGGCCAGCAGACCGCCGAGCGCCTGCTTCAAGCTCTCCGGCGAAGCACAGGGCTCGCCGATGCACAGCGACATGTCAACCTTAAGTACTTTTCGCAGCGCCGACTGGATTTCCTTCAGCATCTGCGCCGTTTCCTCATATAAATTCCGATGGAGCCCCGGCTTGCCGGAGAAAAACAGCAGCCAGGTTCTGGCATCGTAACCCGCGTGTACCCCGCATGGTGCAAAGTTCTCCAGCACTTCCTTCATGACGTTGCCGACGGCAAAGCGCAGCGTTTGATCCGAGAAGAAGCGGTATTTCACCTGCCGGTAGTTCTCCAGAAATCCGGCGACAGGCAGGGTGTGCTCGCCTTCCCGGAGCAGGCCGTACTCCGCTGCTTCCTTCCTCCAGTTCTCCGGGAACAGAAGGGGCAGATCGATGAGGTTTTTCAGACTCTGTTCCTTCCGCAGCTCCTTCGCCTCATCATACATGCGCTTCATCCGGCTGTGCTCCCATCCGGCCTGCTTCTCCTCATCCATCGCCTGCTTGAACCGGGTGAGCCGCTGTACCAGATCCTCCGGGTCAAGCGTGTCCTTCAGAAGATAGTCCTGTACGTTCAGACGGACGGCCTGCTGCGCATACTGAAATTCGCTGTGACAGGTCTGGCGCTGGGCCTGCTCCCAGGCGCTCCATCCGTTCTCGTGGGTGGACATCAGCCTCAGCCCGAGCTCCTCCCAGCGGATCGTCTCTGACAGCAGCTCAATCACGGGGTAATCATCGTCGGCCAACATGACATTATACATCCCGCAGCCCCTCCTTCCGTGGAATATGCATTTCAATCACGGTTCCGGCCCCCGGCTCGCTGTTCACGCAAGCCTGGAATCCATCGCCAAACATCATGTTCATCCGCTCCGCCACATTAGGCAGGCCAATGCCTGAAAAGGAGCCGCTTGACGGCGAAGGCTCCGCTTCATAGGCGGCTCCGTTCAGGATCCGCATCAGCTCCTGTCTCCGCTCCTCTTCCATTCCCGCGCCGTCGTCAGCGACCGTCAGAATGATCCGCTCCGCCTCCGTCACCGCCCGGATCGATATCGTGCCCGCCTGGCGGCTCAGCCCATGGATCATCGCATTCTCGACCAAGGGCTGCAGGAAGAAGCGCGGCACTTTGATCAGAAACGCCTCCGGGTCAATATCCAGCTGCAGCAAGGCCTCCTCCTTCTGCCGCAGGTTCATCAGGGCGACGTAATGGGAAATCAGGTCGATCTCCTCATGCAGCAAAATTTCGTCTTCCTCGCGGCTGATCGTCATGCGGAGCAGGACCGAAAGCGAGCCGATCATCTTGGCGCTCTCCGGATCGCCACGCTTCATCACCTTCATCCGAATGGAATTTAACACGTTGAACAAAAAATGGGGGTGAATTTGCGCCTGCAGCATTTTAAGCTCGGCCCTTCGTTTGCGGGCCTGGTGGTCCGACACCTCGGCGATCATTTCTTTGACCCGGTCCAGCATCTGGTCGAACAGCAGCCCGAGCCTTCCGATCTCATCGTTGCCTGCAACACCTGAACGCACGTCCAGATTGCCGCGCTGCACTCCGTTCGTCACTTTGCCAAGCCGGACGAGCGGCGTCGTAAACCTGCGCACCAGCACGATCAGCAGCAGAAGGAAGACGAAGAACGAGATCATTTCGAACAGAAATACTTTGCTGAAGATGGCATTCAGGTCAACGATTGCGTCCCGATACGGCTGCATCAGCACGAGATGCCAGCCGTTCATCGGAATCTCCTGCTCTACCATCAGGAACTTCTCCCCGTCGATCCGTTCAATCGAATACGGCTTGGTTCCCTCGTTCAGATCAGCATAAGTAAATTTCCTGCCGATTTGGCCGGCCGGTCCCGATACGATCGTGCCCGAGCCGTCTACCATCAGCACCCGGTTCCCCTTGGAGAGCCGGTCAAAGATGCCGCTAACCTGATCCTCCACCCAAGACACCACCACATAGCCGTAAATTTCCGAATTGGCCAGCCGCAGCGACCGGGCAATGGACAGCTGATAGGGGTGATCGGCTTGATCCTGCACGTAGACGGTTCGCTCAGGCCCGGTCCAATAAGACTCCAGCCCTCTCAGCTCCTTCATCTGCCTGAACCAGGGCTGCCGGGTCAGGTCCGGCGGATTGTAATCGCTTACGGAATAATTCATGTAATACGCCCCGTTTGTCAGCAGCACGGTCACATACGTCTGCTCGCCGACCACCGTCAAGCTGTCGAGCTGCTCCAGCACCCGGTTCGCCTCGGTGAACCGGCGGTACGGATCCTTCTCCTCATTGCCTGAGGCGACCTGCTTGAAGTAGGTGTTCAAACCGGAATTGACCTGAATGTAGTTGGCAATGTTCAGCTTGCTGGACAGCAGGTTCGTGACGGATCCGGCCACCAGCTGCAGCGAATCTCTCGCGTTCGATACGGCCTGCCGCTTCACCGCCTCCCGCGATAAGCCGTTGTACACGATCAGGCTGATGACCGCGGGAACGACGATGCAGACAATCGACGCAAAGATGAGCTTGTGGCGGATCGAGCGCAGCGCCAAGTGCCGCAGCCGGTTGATCATGATGGTCCCCCCAGGGTACAAAAAAGGGACGAAATCGCCGTCCCCCGTTATTGGATCATATTATACCAAAATTATTTTTGGTTGGATTCGATGATTTTGTTCACGCGCTCCTGCGAGTTTTTCACCGTCGCATCGATATCCTGGTTGCCGAGGATCAGCTTCTCGTATTCCTCGTTGACCGCTTTGAACACTTCGGCCTGGTAGGAGGCCGGCGGTACGATCGCTGATGCTTTCGAGGCGACCAGCGTGTCGACCAATGACTTCTTGTCGACCTTCTCCGGGGTTTTCGTGCCGGCGAGGATCGTATCGATAATCTGCTCCACCTGGTCGCTCTTCACTTGACTCCAGGCCGGAATATTTTTACCCTGGACCGTCTGCCCTTCGGTTGTATACCAGCGTACAAACTTGTAGGCTTCTTCCTTATGCTTGGACTTGGCGGCGACGGCGACGTAATCGGTCGTGACCGGGGTGATGCCCGTGGGATCGCCTTCTTTGTTTTTCGGGAATGGCGCGACGGCGACGTTAAACTCCAGCGGTACCTTATCCGTCCCGCCGATTTCGGTATTCATCCAGCTGCCGATCACGATCATGCTCGCCGATTGGTTAAAAAACTGCGTCCGGTAATTGAGCTTCTGCGAGATCATATCGGTATACGGAACGGAGGACTGGTCTTCCTTCTCCATTTTCAGCCGCAGTTCCAGCGTCGCCCGGAAATTGGGATCATCCAGATTCGAGGAGCCGTCGGCCTTGAGAAAGTCGGAGTTTTCCGGCTGATTCTCCATCTTCAGCTTCAGGAATTCGAGCCAGCCCCCGCCCTGCGGTCCGTGGAAGTACGTGCCGTAGCGCTTGCTTGCGCCTTCGCCCTTGGTGAGCTTTTTCGCATAATCGGCAAACTGGTCCCACGTCCAATCCGTCGGCACGCTCAGGCCCGCTTCATCCAAATGGTCCTTGTTCAATAGTACGTACCACGGGTTGAACTTGCCCGGAAGCGCATACACCTTGCCGTTCAGGCGGGTATCGACTTTATAATCCGTCTCTTCCTTATAACCGTCCTTGGCAATGTAGTCGTCCAGCGGTTCAGCCATGCCCAAAGCTACGCGCTGCGCGTATCCGGCCGGATCGCTGAACATCAGGATGTCCATTTGCGCGGAGGACGCCGCCTCCAGGTCCAGCTTCTTGGAAGCCTCCTGCGTATCGCCTTTTTCACTGAGCTGCACCAGCTCGATCGTGACGCCGGGGTTGGCGTCTTCGTAGGCTTTGAGCGTCTTGCTCCAATTGTAAGCTTCCTCGGTTCCATAGGTGTATAATCTCAGGTTGACCTTGTCCTGGCCGCCGCTTGATCCGCCGGAGCCGGACGCCGCCCCTTCGCTATCCCCGCCGCCGCTGCTTCCCCCGCAGCCTGACAGCAAACTGATCAGCAGCATGCCGGCTGCCGCGCCGGTAAGCCATCTTTTTCTCTTCATCCCTCAATAACCTCCCTTGGATTATGCTTGCCCGTGAAAATGCTTCTACCGCCAACGACCATACGGCTAACAGGACACCGGCCTCGGGCCGTATGCCCGCTTTATCCGCCTGCGTCCGTGTGCCTCCGTATGCATCGGTGTGCTCCGCATACCTCCGTATGCCCACCGCTTGCCGGCTGCGTTTTCCCGTATCTGACGCTTTGATTATACCGGGGCCGTCCCCCCGGCTCATGACGCTAAATTGACCGTTGATCCTGCTATTTTGACGGATGCTAGCCCTTGACTCCTCCGAGGGCGATGCCAGCGATGACGTTTTTTTGTCCAATGATAAAAATCAGCAGCAGCGGGAAAATGGCGGATACCGCCGCGGCCATAATCAGCGAGTAGAACTCCCCGCTTAAAGACGTAAACTTCTGCATCGCCAGCGGTATCGTAAACAGCCGGTCGCTCCGCAGAAAGATCAGCGGATTCTGGTAATCGTTCCATGTCCAGATAAAACGCAGAATGGCGTAGGTCGCCACCGCCGGCTTCACGAGCGGCAGCGCGATCGAGGAGAAGATGCGGGGATGGCCCGCACCGTCGATTTTCGCCGACTCGATGAACTCCTGATGAATGCCCATAAAGAATTGACGGAGCATGAACGTGCCCAGCACGCTGAAGCTGCCTAGAATGATCAGACCAAAGTGGCTGTCAAACAAGCCGATGTTGCGGTACAAAATAAACTGCGGAATCAGGATGGCCTGCCCCGGAATCATGTAGGTGACCAGCACGATCATGAACAGCCAGCGCCCGGCGGCAAACTGGATTTTGGAGAAGCCGTAGGCGGCCAGGGCCGACGCCGTGCAGGAGATCAGTGTTGTCAGCACGCTTACCTTAATCGAGTTCCAGTAATAGAGATAAAAAGGGTAATCGCCGAACCATACCTCTTTATAATTCGCCACCGCGTTCCATTTCCTTGGAATCCACTGGATCGGGTAGACGAAGACGTCCTTTTCGATTTTGAAGGAAGTGACCAGCATCCAGATGAATGGCATCAGAAACAGGATGCTGACCGCCAGCATGACCACGGTGATGACCAGCCTGCGCCAGTCGGGCCCGGTACGTGTCGTCATTTTCCGCTCAGCTCCTTTCGCTTAGTAATTGACCCATTTCTTCTGGGCGGACCACTGTCCAAGGGTAATCAACATAACAAAGGCGAACAGGACGGCGGCGATCGCCGAAGCGTAGCCCACCTTCAAATTGACGAATGCCGTGTCGTACAAGTACCAGACCATCATCGTCGTAGAGCCCACCGGGCCGCCCTGCGTCATCACCGCAATGATATCGAACACTTTGAACGTCGAAATGATGCCCGTCACCATCAGGAAAAAGGACGTCGGCGACAGCAGCGGCACCGTAATCCGGGTGAATTTTGTCCAACCGTTGGCGCCGTCGATGTCAGCCGCCTCGTACAGGTCGCGCGGGATTGACTGCAGCCCGGCGATGTAAATGATCATGTTGAAGCCGATGGAGATCCAGACTGAAATCATCATGATCGACAGCAGCGCAAAATGCGGATCGGCAATCCATTTTGGCGGATGATGCACCCCGATCGATTTGAGCAGTTCGTTGATCGGGCCGTAGGAGGGCTGGAACAGCACCTGCCAAACGACGGCGACCGCGACGACGCTCGAGATATAAGGCATGAAGTAAGCGACTTTGAAGTAGCTCTTCATGTACACGAACCGGTCGATCAGGATGGCGAGCACCATCGAAATGAGCATGTACACCGGTACGGTCAGCAGAAAGATGACATTATTGCGGACCGATTTAATAAACATGTCATCATGAAGCAAATTACGAAAATTTTCAAATCCGACCCAGCGGATGCCGTTCCACCCCTGCACAAAGTTCCAGTCGGCAAATCCGAGCACCATCGTTGCGACGATCGGCACCAGCACGAGGATGAATACCCCGAGCAGCATCGGGCTGACGAACAGCATTCCCCACAGCGTTTCGCCCCGCTGGAGGGAGCCGCTCTTCCGGGTGCGTTTCCCTATGCCCGGCGGCGCTGCCGCGACCGTTTCCATTCGTTGTTCCAAGCTCCACACCCCGTTTCTTCTGCATTCCTTAAAGCCTGATTTGATTAAAAGAAAAACGTCGATCGACGTAACCTTCACCGAAGATAGACCGCGTCTAAAGGAAGTTTTTCTTGCAATATCAGGAAGCAATGGCTCTGGATTTCATACTTGATATTATAAAAAAAATACCGTCAGCAGCTTTGACGGTATTTTGATCATATTCACGCTAATTTTTACTTTTTTCAGCAGCGGAACTCCAAACCTGCGCAGCTAAAACCTCTGTCGCCTACAGATGACATCCCCAGTCACCTTTGCTCCGGCATCCGATTATGCTGTACTACGTACTATGGAATCACAAGGAGAGAAACTTGATGAATTCAGACCGCTCCCCCTTTATCTCGTCCAGGCTCAAATCGGGGCTGTACGCCCTGAACAAGCTCGCATCGGCCGGCTTGACGCTGCTCCTGCTGGTGATACTCTCCGGCATGCTGCCCC
>NZ_PCZT01000024.1:164973-171049 GCF_002968895.1 Paenibacillus sp. AR247
AGGATCAGCTTCCTCTGGCATCGGACACCGATCTGCCCATTCCCTTGTCCTACTGGGTCTACGGTTATGCGATGACCGCCTCCATTCTGGCGGATTTTGTGCTGTACGTGCTGCCTCCCCTGTCCAGGGACAAACAAATCTCGATCTACGCGGCGGCCGGTTTTTTTGTGCTTCTATGCGCTGTATGTACATGATGCCGCAGGAACGGACCATATCGCCTCCACGGTGGCGGGAATGTGTACGGTGCTGCTGTGTTACGTCGGGAAAAAGCTGTTTGTACGCGATTCGCTCATCACGCTGATTTTCGCCCTGCTGGTTCCCCTGCTCTGCTGGGGCTTTCTGTAGCCGCCGCTTTTTACGGCTCCGGCCGGCTACAGCGCTTCGATGATATCGCCCGCCACGAGGGATGCCGGATTGGAACGGCGCCCCGCCGCCGCTTCCCCGGCCAGTCCGTGCAGGTACACGCCGAACGCTGCCGCCTGCGGACCGCTTGCGCCCTGGGCCAGCAGCCCGGCGATGATGCCGGTCAGCACGTCGCCGGCGCCTCCGGTCGCCATGCCCGGGCTGCCGGTCGCGTTCACGTAAGCATCGCCGTCCGGCGTGGCGATGACCGTCCGCGCGCCCTTGAGCACCAGCGTCACCCGGTGCGCCTTGGCGTATTCGGACGCCAGGCGGATCCGGTCGCGCTGCACCTCGGTAGTGGACAAGCCGGCCAGCCGCGCCATTTCGCCGGGATGCGGCGTCAGCACCGTGTCCGCCTGGCGCGGCTTCCACGCGTCCAAGTCGTCGCTTGCGGCCAGCATGTTGAGCGCGTCGGCGTCGACGACCAGCGGGCATGCCGCCTCCTCCCAGAGCGTGCGCAGCCAGCGTCCGTCGCCCTCGAAGCGCCCCAGCCCGGGGCCGACGGCGAGCACGTCGCGCCCGGCCAGCAGCTCGAGGACGCGGGCGGCGGAGGCCTCGTGCCAGTCGGCGGCGGTCGCCGAGGCGAGCATGACCTCCGGCGCGGCGCCCGCCATATGCGGCAGCAGCGGACCCGGCAGCGCCCAGGTAACGAGGCCGCTGCCGGCGCGCAGGGCCGCCCGCGAGCAGAGCAGGCCCGCGCCGCTCATCGGCAGGCTGCCCGCCGCTACAAGCACGTGGCCGTACGTGCCTTTATGGCCGTCCGGCGAGCGGCGGCGCGCCGTATCGACCCCAAGCCGCGTGCGCAGCACCTCCTCCGTCAGCAGGAACGTGCTGACGTTCTGCTGCGCGCACAGCAGCGCGGGGATGCCGATGGCGCGCACCACGATCTCCCCGGCGGATTCCGCGCCGGGGAACTGCGCCAGGCCTCGCTTCAGGAACGCGAGGCATACGGTCCGCCGTGCACGGATACAGGGATCGTGCATGCCCCCCGTGTCGGCGTCCAGCCCGCTCGGGATGTCCGCCGACACGATGCCCCTGCCGCTGCCGTTCGCCGCGGCAATCAGCTCGGCGTAGGCGCCGCGCGGCGCACCGCGGCTGCCGGTGCCGAGCAGGGCATCCACGATGCCCGTGCAGGCGGTGAAGTCCACGTCGTCACGGCCGTGGACGAGCATCGGGATGCCCAATGCGCGAGCCGCGTCCCGCTGCAGCGCCGCCTCGCCGGTGAGGCGGCCGGGCTCTGCGGCGTAAACGATCGTGACGCGCATGCCCGCTTCACGCAAGTACCGCGCCGCGACCAGGCCGTCCCCGCCGTTGTTGCCCTTGCCGGCCAAGACGAGCCAATGCTCGCGCTCTGGTTCCGCCAGCCGGAGCGCGGCGTCTCCTTGAACCGCCGGCACAATATCGCCCGGGCTTCCACTCTTGGACTCGGCGCCTTGCCAGCTGCCGCTGCTGATATAACGGCGCTCCCGGCACCACCGGATCACCTCCTCCGCGATAGCTCTGCCGGCGTTCTCCATCAGCGCCACCGCCGGGATGCCGACCTCCTCGATCGTTCGGCGGTCCAGCTCTCTCATTTCGTCGGATGTCACGATATACATCTGCCGTCTCCTCCTTATATGAAACAACCCCACAGATGTGGGGTTGTCTTCGATGTCATCCAGCTGTTTTAAAGGGACCCTCGTATTGTTCAATTCTAAGGCAGCCTCCGCCCGGATGCTTAATATAGAAGCAGCCCGACCGCAGAGACCCGTCGCTAACCTAGTAAGCTACCGTAAACCGGGTGCGGACGAAATACGGATCCTCCATTTCGTCGATCAGGGCCGCGGCCAGATCTTCGATCGAGATCCGGCTGCTGCCCAGCTCATCGGTGATGAGCATGTCCATGCCGATCCGGAAGTTGCCGGTGCGCCGTCCGGTTTCCAGCACCGCCGCCGGGCTGAGGTAGCTGTAATCCAGATCGGACAGTCTGTAAATGTCGTACGCATCCGCATGCGCCCTGGCCAGCGGCACCAGCTCCTGCGGAAATTCCGGCGTATCCATCAGCAGCGTATCCGGACCGGTCTTCAGGCTGCCCGCCCCGCCGACGATGAGCAGCCGCTTCACGCCGGCACGCTGTACGCCCTCGATGAGCGAACGCGCGGCTTCCAGCAGCTCCTGCTCCTCGCCAAACGTCGGACCGTATGCGCTGATGACCGCATCCTGCCCCTCGCAAACGCTGGCCACCGATGCAGGGTCCAGAATGTTTCCGGTCACCACGTTCAACCGTTCGTGCTCCTCGGTCAGCTTGGCGGGATCCCGCACGACGGCCGTGACCCCGTGCCCGCGCTTCAGCGCCTCACGAACGATGGCTTTTCCGACCTGTCCACTGGCTCCAAATATCGTAATATGCATTGCATTGATCGTTTCCATAGGTTATTGTCTCCTTCGCTGTTATGCCTGTTATTATTCTACATGACCTGTCTTCCGCATGCTATCCTTCCGCTTTTTGCAGCCGTCCGCTCCCCGTCTGCCCTTCCCGGTTATGCTGCAAAATGTATAATCCTTTCCCTTCCTCCCATTCGACATAGGCCAGCTTGCCGGGATCGCTGAAGCCTTTTTCCTTCAGCATGGCCGCCAGCCATTTCCGGTCTCTGCCGATCTGCTGCAATTTATCGTCGTTATAATCCCCATCCTCCAGCAGATTATAGGTCAGGCCGGACGGATCCGAATTCAGATCCAGATCCTGTTTTTGAACCGCTTCAAAATCCGCGTTCTTCAGAACGCTGAGCGAGCCGTTCGTTTCAAAGATGGCATAAGCAACCTCGCGCAGGGAAAAAATATCCTTTTGACGCAGCATCATCCGCAGCTGCTCAAAATCCAGCCGGTTCTTTTTCATTTCCCGCATATCCACTTTCCCGTTGTGTATTAATATGGAAGGCGTACCCTCCAAAGGCCCCCTCGTTCGGCGCGCATACTGGGTGACTTTTTCAAATAAATACGATAGGATGAACCAAACCGCCAGTCCGAACAGGAGCTGGCCATAGTGGACGTCCTTCTGGTATACCGTATTCCCCACCAGCTCGCTCAGCATAAGCGAGGAGACGAAGTCGAAGGGGGTCAGCTGGGAAATTTCCTTTTTCCCGAGAACCCGGGTCATCAGCCACAAGCCGATGAATCCCGTAATTAATTTTATGGTGATCATGCCATAATCCATAGCCTCCGCCTCCCGCGTCTCATCGTTTGCTCAATACTTACCCATTTCAGGGCGGGGGTGAAAATCCGATTGGCATCGGCGGGCGGAATGGGTAATGTTACCTGGGAAGCAGTACTTTAGGGACGGTGGATGGTTGCAAAAACATTTGTAGCATGGAGAGGAGCTGTTGTCACATGATTGGTGAATTTATCGTCCGGCTGGCCGTGGCCGGCCTGCTTGGAGCCGTAATCGGTCTTGAGCGGGAGCTGAGAGCCAAGGAGGCGGGGCTGCGCACCCACTTTCTCGTTGCGGTTGGAAGCGCATTAATTATGCTGGTATCCAAGTACGGTTTCTTCGACATTATGGACCACGATCACGTGGCGCTCGACCCGAGCCGGGTCGCCGCCCAAGCCGTCAGCGGCATCGGCTTTTTAGGTGCTGGCATGATCATTATCGAGCGGAAAAGCGTGCGTGGCCTGACGACCGCGGCCGGCGTGTGGGCTACATCCGGCATCGGCCTGACCATCGGCTCGGGCATGTATGCCGCCGGGATCAGCGCCACCATTCTCGTCATGATCGGCCTTGAGCTGCTGAGCATTTTCAAAACCGGCAAAGCGCTCAGCATTTCATTTGAGCTGGACGACAAGGAGTCCGTGAAGCCGATTCTAGAGCGCCTGTCGGCGCGGAAAATCGCAGTGACCTCCTACCAGCTCGAACAGGACCCGGGCGACAGCAGCCTGTATCACCTGAACATCAAAGCCAGGGCCAAGCATAACGGGACGCTACAGGACCTGCTGCGGGAGCTGGGTGAACTGCCCCATATATTATCCGCAAACCTCGAGTAGCGAAGGTTAACCTGTTGAAATCCCGGAAAGGTTATGCAATAGTTAAGAAAAACGGCTATTGATGTATTTTCAAAGGAGACAGACCACATTTAGCGGAAGTTTTTCTTGCGATCATTGAATTTTTATCTTGATTCGCCTAAAGTTTGTAATTCCATGATCTAAAGAAAAACGGCTATTGATGAAACTTCACAGGAGACAGACCACGTTTAGAGGAAGTTTTTCTTGCGATCATTTAATGATTCAGCTTCACCTTTGAAATTCCTGATCTTGATAAAATAATAATGAATGAAGGGAGGTGGCGCTGTTGTCCCTTGCTCTACAGGCCGGCCTTGACCGGCTGACCGGAACGGAGTCAAATTTGATCATAGCTGGGCTCGCGGTCATCGTCTTCCTCTGGCTGTACATCCGCACATCCCGTTCCTTGAGGGCCGAGGCCGCCGCGCGGCTGGAGCTGCTGCAGCGCACCCTCGCCCTGTACAGCCGGGCGCAGGGCGTCCTTGGCGAAGAAGTGGAAGCCGCCCATGTCGGCGCCCAGGAGCCGGACCAGCTTGTCCAGCTGCTTCAGGAATGCAAGGCGGCCCCGCTGATGACTCCGGAGCTGCTGGACATGATCGATGCTTACATACGCGAACGGGATTTCTCCCGGCTCCTGTTGCTGCAGAAAATGCTGGACCGGGAAATCCACCGGCGGATTCATGAACAATCGGTGCTGATCCGCAAAATAGACAATCCCGGCTGGGGCACCAGCTTCTGGAGAATGATCCGCCCGGCGGTTCCTTTCGTCGCTCTGGTCCTCACCCTGTATTGGTTCATCCAGCTGTATAACGGCTTTCAGGACAGCGGCGCCGCCGCCTTGTCATGGACAAGCCTTGAGCTGTGGACGCGGCTCATTTCATGCCTCGCGGCCACGCTCTTCCTGTACTGGGTCATTATGGATACCCGAAGGGATACGCCGGGCATTCTGTACCGGCTGCTCGCCCTCATCATCGCCGCGGTGGCGCTTCTGCACCTGCTCGGTTTGACCGCGGCACCTTACATACTGGCCGTCCAGGTGGTGCTGTTCCTGTTCGGCTTTAACCTGAACCCCAAGCCCAGCCGCCGGAACCGGCCCTATGCCGGCCACCGCGAAGTAACCCAAGACAACGAGGAGAATCCGAAGGATCGCTGAATCTCCGCAGCCTGCGTCCTGCGGCCCTTCCCCCTCGTTCCACTAATAGGGTTGACCCTTCTTCCATACGCGACTAGGCCAAATAACCCCGCTGTCCTGCCCCCCTTCCACGATGGAAGGTAAGGCATTCAGCGGGGTTATTTATTTCCGTTCGTCATGCTGACGGGGGCGTTCGAGGCTAGCGCAGCCCGGACTCTCTTCCGGTCCTCCGCTCGGCTCTTGCTGCCGCCTTCACGGAGCTGCCCGGCGTGTTCTCGAACCGTTTGCGTTCCGTCCGCTCCATCTGCACGATCTGTCCCTCATGCACAACGATGTGAAGCGAACCGAATTCCATATCGTTCAGCTGACTCGCAATACGTTCCTTCCATACTTCATCAACGATAAGAGGTTTTGCCACAATTGACGCCTCCTTTAGTTCCTGGATTTTAAGGAATATGAGCCATTGGGGATGAATGTAATAATAATCCTTCTTTTCCAACCAAATTAGTA
>NZ_PCZT01000024.1:171149-184380 GCF_002968895.1 Paenibacillus sp. AR247
AAAATCGCTGTCAATGAGCATTTTTCCACGACAGCCAACTTTTAAAAAGAAGAGTGACCAGCGCCAGCAGCAGGAGCAGCGACGCCACCGCAAACGACGCCGAGAATTGGTATTCGTTATACAAAATTTCAACATGCAGCGGCAGCGTATTCGTCTGTCCGCGGATATGCCCGGAGACGACCGACACCGCCCCGAATTCCCCCATAGCACGGGCGTTGCAGAGGATCATCCCGTACAGGAGGCCCCATTTAATATTTGGCAGCGTCACCCGAGTGAATACATGCCAGCCTCGCGCGCCAAGCGTTACAGCCGCCTCCTCCTCCTGGGTGCCCTGGTCCTCCATCAGCGGAATTAATTCCCTCGCCACGAAGGGAAAGGTCACGAACAGCGTCGCCAGGATGATGCCCGGCACGGCATAGATGATTTTGATATCGTGGTCGCTCAGCCAGGGGCCGAACCAGCCGTTGGCCCCAAACACGAGCACGAAGATCAGCCCTCCGATGACGGGCGACACCGCAAAGGGCAGGTCGATCAGCGTGATCAGCGCCCCTTTGCCGCGAAACTTGAATTTAGTAATGGCCCAGGCCGCGGCGATGCCGAACACCGTGTTCAGCGGAACGGTCACCAGCGCAACGATGAGCGTCAGTTTCAGGGCGGACAGCGCGTCTGGATCGGCGAGAGCCGCGACGTACACATCCCATCCCTTCTTGAGCGCCTCGGTGAGGACGATGAGCAGCGGCAGCACGATCAGCCAGAGAATCGCCAGCCCAGCCGCCGTAATCAGCAGCCATTTCACCCAGGCCGCTTCCGTCGTGGCCGGAGAAGCCTGGGCACTCGTTTGAACGGAAGTCATGGGCACGGTACCTGCCATAGGGAAGCCCTCCTTTTCTTAGTGACACTTGAGCATAGGATATTTCCGGAAATGAATACGACCGAGCCGTATTCCCCGATGCCGCGCGCGAACGCCAGGGCAAAACCCGTCAGGAGCGGCGGAATCAGCTCCGGCAGAATGACGGTCCGAAACGTCCGAAATCGCTTCGCCCCGAGCGTAGCGGCTGCTTCTTCAGCGTCCCGCTCCGCATCCTGCAGCACAGGCTGCACGGTCCGCACAACGAACGGAATGCCGATGAACATTAGCGCGATCGTAATGCCCAACTGCGTAAAGGCCACCTTGATGCCCAGCGGCTCCAGCAGTGAGCCGATCCAGCCGTTTTGCGAGTAGAGCGCAGTCAGGGCGACCCCCGCTACCGCGGTCGGAAGCGCAAAGGGCAGGTCGATCAGCGCGTCAAACAGCATTTTACCGGGAAACTCGTAACGCACCAGCACCCAAGCGATCAGCAGCCCCAGGATCGAGTCGATCAGGGCGGCCGCCGCCGAGGTCAAAAAGCTGATCTTGTAAGAGGCCAGCACCCGCGGGTCGGTAGCCACATGCCAAAATTTGTCCCAGCTCAGCCCTGTGGAATTTAAGAGGAGCGCCGACAGCGGGATCAGCACCACCAAGCTCAAATACAGCACGCTGTATCCCAGCGTCAGCCCAAAACCCGGCAGCACCCTCCGCCGGGCCGCATTCACTTGACTCATGACCGTTCATCCTTTCCTGCCTTCGGCCTTGTGTGCGCCGATCAGCTGCCAGGCGTATAAATTTGATCGAAAATGCCTCCGTCGCTAAAATGCTTCTTCTGCGTCTCATCCCACGTTCCGAACACATCCTGCAGCGTGAACAGATTGATGTCGTGGAATTTATCCTTGAACTTCTCCTTGACGCTATCCAGTGTCGGCCGGTAGAAGTTTTCCGCGGCGATCGTTTGGCCTTCCTCCGAGTACAGGTACTTCAGGTAAGCTTCGGCTACCTCGCGGGTTCCGCGCTTATCCACGACTTTGTCAACGACGGCGACCGGCGGTTCGGCAAGGATACTGACCGACGGATAGACGATGTCGAATTTGTCCGGACCCAGCTCCTTGACCGACAGCATGGCCTCGTTCTCCCAGGCAAGCAGCACGTCGCCGATGCCGCGCTCTACGAAGGTTGTCGTCGCTCCGCGGGCGCCGGTATCGAGCACAGGTACGTGCTTGAACAGTTCCTTGACGAACTCCTGAGCTTTGGCCTCGTCGTTATTGTTTTGCTTCAAGGCATAGCCCCACGCCGCCAGGTAATTCCACCGGGCGCCGCCCGATGTCTTCGGATTCGGCGTGATGACCTCCACGTCGCCTTTGATCAGATCGCCCCAATCCTTGATGTTCTTCGGGTTGCCCTTTTTCACCAGAAACACGATCGTCGAGCTGTACGGCGTGCTGTTGTGCTCGAATTTGCTTTCCCAGCCTTCATTGATCAGGCCTTTCTTCTGTATCGCATCGATGTCATAGCCGAGCGCCAACGTGACCACATCCGCTTCGAGTCCGTCGATAACGGAACGGCTTTGCGCCCCCGAGCCCCCATGCGACTGCTTAATTGTGACCTTCTGGCCCTTTTCTTTTTCCCAATAGGCCGCAAACGCCTTGTTGTAGTTCTCGTACAGCTCCCGTGTCGGGTCGTAGGAGACGTTCAGCAGTTCAACCGGTTTGGCCGAGCTGTCCGCCTGCGCCTCCGTGCTTTTCCCTTCGGTGGTGCCCCCCGCCTCTTTGTCCGTACTTCCGCTGCCGCTGCCGCTTCCATTTCCGCAGGCCGCTAGCGCAGCAGTCAGCAGCAGTGCCAGCCCTGCGCTCACTCCCCGCCTTACGATTTGTTTTCTTCTCCATACGTGTACCATATGACCCACTCCCCAGTGATAAAATGTACGGCCAGAGCATGATTCATCGTGAAATTCTCGGTTTGGCCGGTGTTCGCCAAGCAAAAAAGGACAGAGGAAAATCCGGCACAGCCTGCAGACAAAACGGTCATGTATTGACCTGTCTGCTCCTGTTCCAGAGGTTCCTCCGTCCGTACGGTGAGAACTGCAATTTGTAATTATTCCTACCTGATTAGTATGTTATATGGCTATATTGTAGTGAGCCGAAACGTACCTGTCAAACCTTTTTTTCACAAAAATCAATTTCTCTTTCTGGACCTGAACACCAGGTTCGTGACGGTGCCGACCACCAGACTGACCAGCATTGCGGATACGGTGATACCAGCCACAATGGCAGCATAATTGGCCGGCGGGACGATATTGATGATCCCCAGACCAAAAACGAGGACAAACACAATCGCGTAATCGAGCCATCGGAACTTCCTCATCCTGTTCCCCTCTCATCGCTCCGTCATATCGGAAATTTGCAATGGAGCCTAACCCCAATGTATCACAACAAAAAAACCAGGGTAACCATAAAATGGAACCCTGGTGTTGGTTGTTAAGAAATTAGCCTGCTATTCGCCCTTCACCCACTGCTGAATGCATACCGGCTTCGGCAGCTCCAGCGCAAAGCCGGTCGGGGTCAAACGCCCGGAATCCGAATCGATCTTGTACGACAGCATATTGCCGGTATTCTGGTCTGCTGCTATCAGGTATCCCGAAATGATCGCGAAATTGCGCGGAAACTCGCCGCCCGTCGATACCCAATCCACCGGGGTCAGTTCACCGGTCGACTCGTTGATATGGAACAGGACGATGCTGTCATCTCCCCGGTTGGACCCGTACAGGAAACGCCCGCAAGGGGAAATATGAATGTCGGCGCAGAAGCTCTCCCCGGTAAAATCCTCAGGCAGCGTAGATACGTTCTGCAGCACTTTCAATTCCCCGGCTGCCCGTTATAGGCAAACACCGTTACCGTATTGTCGAGCTCGTTAATACCGTACGCCCACTTGCCCGACGGATGAAAATCAAAGTGGCGCGGTCCCGCCCCCGGCGTCGTTTTTACTTCCCCGTGGGTCACCAGCTTGCCGTCTTCCAGGCGGTAGAGCACAATTTCATCCAGCCCCAGGTCGCAGACCAGCACAAACCTACCTTCCGGATCCTGAAAAATCGAGTGCGGATGCGGCCCCTCCTGCCGGTCGTCCCGGATGCTGCGCCCGCTGTGCTTGACGATGGAGCTCATCTCCGCCAGCTCGCCGGTTTCGCCGATCCGGAACACATTGATATGCCCGCTGGAATAATTGGACACCATCGCAAACTGCCCGTCCCGGGTCAAGGAGACATAGCAGGGGTCCGCCCCTTCCGTCGGCATCCGGTCCAGCAGATGGAGCTCGCCGGTTTCGTTGTCGATCGAATAGGCGAAGATCTCGCCGCTTCCCGTTTCGCTCACCGCATACAGCCGGTCCCCCGCCGAGTTCAGCGTCAGATACGAGGGATTGGCAATGCCGGGCAGGCCGTTCACGACGGCCATTTCCCCGGTTTCCGTGTCGAGGGAACAGAGGAATATCCCCTTTTCCGCCTCAGGGGCGTATGTACCTGTATAGAAGAAGCTTTTATTTTCCGGGTTCACCATTCACCACTCCTTGTCCATTCAAAAATAGGATTCTCATCTGAATTCATTATAGATTCATTTCTGTAGGCGCCTCGATGGTGTGGAAACGAACGGACCGGTGAGCGGTCACTTTCCCTGTATATTAAACCCGTTTATGAATGAATCCGTCTTCTCGCCTTAAACTGCTTGTATTGAAAATACACCGTACAGCCGATGCAGTAACCACACAGCGCCACGAATGCCGCCAGAAACAGCATCGCCGCAAAAATATACCCGAGCACCGGCAGCTGCAGCGCAAAAAAGAGCAGCGACAGCGTCAGGAACAGCACGGCCAGCACATTGTTGAACCGCTGCAGTTCCAGCGCCTGAGTCGGTTTGCCTTGGACACGCAGAAACGGTTTGGCCAGGAGCACGAACGCATTTTTCCCTGTCAGCAATCCAAGCACCTGAATGATCCACAGCGCCAGCAAAATGTACGGCTGGTTGAACACGGCGGTCAGGATCACAAACAGCACGATGCCGGTCTGATTCGCTTTGACGTAGGGTTCCGGAATTTCCTTCATCGGGGTTCACCGTCCTTTAAAGAAGAGATTGGGGTCTTTGACCTTACTATAGAATATTAATCCGATGAGTACAATAGGAATAAAATGAGATGTGGTTCACGCAATTAATCTTTTATGATCTAAAACGTTTACCGACTCCAATGAAAAAGGCCCTGCGCCGCGGCAGAGCCCTTCGGATCGTGAAGCTTACTTGATCTCGATTTTAAAATCCTGCAGGATTAATCCGCCGGGATAATCACTCAGGTCAAAAGTCAGCGGCTGGGCGTACTGGCTGGCAGGAATATCAAAATAATATTCGCTCCACTCCCCGCTGCTGTGCCACCTTTCATGGATTTCACCATCCTGCGGAAGGGAATAGACGGCCCCCTTCGCATCCTTAAAATCGTTCTTCGGCCGTGCCACGTAAGCCATGCCTTGCAATGGAGTTTTAATCGCAGTCCGGATCCGGATAAAGCTGCCTGACCGCTCGATGCTCTTAAGCTGCAGGCGGCTGTCCGGAGCTTGAACCAGCGTCTTCGTCGCGGTGTTAATCACCATCTTCTTCTCGCCTTCAAACACCGTTTCCAGCCCTTTTCCTGTTAAAATGAGCGGATCGCCGCGCTGGTATTCTGGCGCCAGGTAACCTAATTTCCAACCCTCTCCATTCGAGGCCATTGTAACGAGATTATACGCGGTATACCCTCCCTTCCGGTTGTTATACAGCATCAGCCCATTCATTCTCTCTGCACGCTTATCGTTAGACGGATCGGCCAGCAAGGTGACCTCCAGCTGCTGAACGGCCTGCTTCACGGTCGACACCTTGATTTTCTGTCCGTCGAAGTCCAGCGTCCGATTGACATCAATGTCCCGCTCCAGAACAGCCAGCCGATTGACCTTGACCGGGATCTTTACTTCCAGCCACTCGTCTTTGGGAACCGGACTCCCTTCGTTCCTCCAGCGACCGGCTAAATAAAACTCAGACGGCAGCGTTTCGCCTAAGGGAAGATCAAAAATGATCATGTCGTGATAGATCCCGCCCTCTTCCGTAACGCCTTTAAACTGCTGTGAGCCTGCCATGAACTGGACGGCGTTCAATGGATCATATCCCAGGGTGAACAGCCTTGGCGAATCCGGCGTAATCCGCTCCCCGGTATCGCTGCGGGACGACGTATAGAACAGGACGACATGGTTCAGGTCCGTCAGCATGCCGTCCACCGTAACCTGGTACCCGCCATAGGAAGCCGTCCGCGCGACCGCCTGGTATTTGCCGTCGTCCAGCGCTTCCCGCAAAATCCCCCGGTCCCGGCCAGCTGCTCGACATAATCGGGAATCTCCGCTCTGCCTATCAGATTAGCCGCCAAACCTTCCAACCCGGGAAAAACGCGGATCGGCGCATGATCGCCCGGCTGCGCCTGATTCGCTTGCCGCGGTTCAGGCCGGCCGCCACTGCTTCCTCCAGCAGCGGCTCAGGGATCCGCTGGCTCGCAATGGCCGCGGACTGAAAATACTGCTCCAGCAGACGCTCCTTTTCCTCATCCATGAAACAACTCGCCTCCTGTCTCCATTTTTCCCCGCAGCTGCTTGAGACCTTGATGCAGCCATGTTTTCACCGTGCCCTCCGGCCGGTCCAGCACCCGGGCTATTTCGGTTAAGGTCATGTCCTCATAATATTTCAGCATCAACACGTGCCTGTACTTCGGTTTCATACGGTCCAGGGCACGCTCTAGATCGATTTTGCTGTCGCTGATCATTTCGTTCGACCGGATGTCCGCATGGTCCGGAAGCGGCTGCACCCGCTTCTTGCGCTTCTGCTCATCCACGCAGCAGTTGATCAGGATCCGGATCAGCCACGGGATAAACGCTCCCGGATCCTTCAGCTTTCCGCACTTGATCCAGGCCCGGCATACCGCTTCCTGCACCGCTTCAAGCGCATCCTGCTCATGATGCAGGTAGCTGTAGGCAATGCCGTACAAGCGCCGCTGCTGCCCGGACACCAGGGTGTGAAAAGCCTGCTCGTCCCCGCGGCATGCTGCGGCGGCCAGCTCGGTTTGTTCCATCGTCAGACCCCTTTCCCTCTCCCCTTCGCCGGCCCTGCCAGCGTCTGTATATACAAGACAAACATCTATCGTCGTACTTCCAAAGAAGACAGACCGCGATTTGAGGAAGTTTGTCCTGCGAGTATAGACCTTCAGCTCCGCTGAATATTTAAAATTCTATACTCTAAAAAGACTGTGGAAAGCACGGAACGGTTTTAAATGAAGTTCACTTTTTTCAAAAAAAGATATCCTGGTTCTCAGGAACGCCCATCCCCCTGAGGCAAAATAAACAAAAAAAGACCGCCGTTAGGCAGTCCTTGCCTGCTAAACGACGGTTCTTCCCTGTTTTTCAGTCAGCCGCTGGTTTAGACCGGAACCCCCTTCGGTTGTCCCTTCTCACGGCTTTCCTAAAGTTACCCGATCCGCTCCTCAGCCTCCTCGGCCAGGCGGAGCAGCTGCTCCCGCACATGCACCACCTCGCCAAAAATGAGCAAAGCCGGGTTTTTGACGTGCATGAGGGTGGCCAGCTTGTGGATGCTGCCCACCGTGCCGGTAATGACCCGNTCCTGCTCGCTCGTCCCCTGCTCGACGATCGCAGCCGGGGCCGAATGCGGCCGGCCGTGAGCGATCAGCTCGCGGCAGCCAACGTAGACGAGCGCAGCGCCTTTCTTCGCGTACCCAAGCAGTTCCTTGTTTACCAGGCGGTCATACAAGATGACATCCGCCTCCTGGATCCGCCGGAGCGCCTTTACCGTAATGAGCTCCGGATCACCAGGACCGGCGCCGACAATAGATACCATGCCCGGCTTCATCGGCCGCGTTCGGCAGACACAGCCGCCGCCTCCATGGAGCCGCGGGCTCCGGCCGATCCGATCGCGCTCGGCTTGCTTTTGCCAAACCCGCGGATGGACACGTAATACGCTACGCCCGTAAACAAAGCGCCGCCAATGAAGTTGCCGATCAGCACAGGGATCTGGTTCCACAGCCACCAATCGGCAAAGCTGACGTTGGCGCCCAGCATCATCCCGGCCGGAATGACGAACATATTGACGACGGCATGCTCGAAACCCTGGCCGAAGAAGATGAGAATCGGCAGCCACATCGCTGCGATTTTACCAGCGGTGGACTTGGACGTAAACGCCATGACCACGCCCAGCGTCACCATCCAGTTGCACAGCATCGCCTTGATCACGACCAGCAGTAGACCTTCGCCGCCGAGCTCCTTATAGGCCAGCGTCTTTGCTTCGCTCGTCTTGATGATCGTCTGGACAAGCGGGCTGCTCATGTCGTGCCCCATTTTGGTAATGGTCAGGCCGTACAGCACCGCATAGACCAGGCAGCCGATCACATGGCCGAGGATGACCCAGCCATAGTTGCCAAGCATGGAACGGACCGAGGCCTTTTTCTGCAGCACCGCCAGCGGAATGAGCGCAAAGCTCCCCGTCACCAGCTCCAGCCCAAGCAGCACAATAATCACAAAGCCTACGGGAAAAATAAGCGCACCGGCCATCGGAATATTCGTTTGGGATGAAGTGGTAAAGGCCAGCGTCGTGGCACAGGCCAGAATCGCCCCCGCCAGCAAGCTGCGCACCAGCATTTGCCCCGGACTCAGCTTTGCTTTGTTCGCGCCTCCCTCAATCATGTCATTTAGAACCTCGCCTGGTTTTACGTAATCCATCGGCTGCTCCTCCTCCCTCTTCTTAAGATTCTGTCAGGCAATAAATCGCCCCGCTTTCCGGATCCACCTCAACCTCATAGGTGCCGACCTTGCCAGTATCCGGCTCCTGCACGCAACCGCTGCGCAGGTCGATTTTCCAGTCGTGCAGCGGACAATGCACATCCTTGCCGCACACCATGCCTTCGGAGAGCTTTCCTCCTTTGTGCGGGCACTTGTTCTCCACCGCCAAAATATCCCCGTCGCTTAAGCGGAACAAGGCAATCTCCGTCCCCTCCAGCACCACCGTCCGCGATCCTTTCGGATCGATTTCCGATATGTTTCCGATCAGATGTTTAACCATCCCGTTTCCCCCTTAGTTCTTCACAGGCTCTGCATTTGGCAGAGGTTCAAAGTTTTTACGGAGTTCCTTGTCGGACAAAATCTCCTTCCACGGATCCTTCTGCGTGCTGAGCGCCAGCTTCAGCCGCGCATGGAGAGCCTCGCGGTCTTCCTTCTTCTCCAGAGCCTTCTTCACGCTGTCCAGCCCGACCCGCTCAATCCAGACCGAAGTCCGTTCATTCCACTGCGCATGCTCACGGTAATATTGAATAAAGGCACTCGCCCATTCGACCACTTCATCCTCCGTCTTCACGACGCAGAGCAGTTCGGTTGCCCGCACATGCACGCCGCCGTTGCCGCCGACATGCAGCTCCCAGCCGCCATCGATGGCGACCACGCCGAAATCCTTAATCGTCGCTTCCGCGCAGTTCCGCGGACATCCCGATACGGCCAGCTTCACCTTGGCCGGTGTACTCAGACGTTCCAGCTCTTTTTCAAGCCGGATGCCCATGCCTATGGAGTCCTGGGTACCAAACCGGCAGAAGGTGGAACCAACGCAGGTTTTGACCGTGCGGAGCGCTTTGCCGTAAGCATAACCGGAAGGCATGTCGAGCTCCTCCCACATTTTCGGGAGATCCTCCTTTTTGACGCCAAGCAGGTCGATCCGCTGCCCGCCGGTGATCTTGACCATCGGCACGTCGAATTTCTCGGCGACCTCGGCGATTTTCTTCAGCTCGGACGGGGAAGTGACGCCACCATAGATCCGCGGCACCACGGAATAGGTTCCGTCCTTTTGAATGTTCCCGTGGTATCTCTCGTTGGTGAACCGGGATTCTTTTTCATCCTTATAAGAATCGGGGAACAGCATGCCCAAATAGTAGTTCAGCGACGGACGGCATTTGGAGCAGCCTTCGGGATTGTTCCAACCCAGCACGTTCATCACTTCTTTAATGGACTTCAGTCCCATCCGGGAGATTTCCGCAACGATTTCGTCCCGGTTCAGCGTCGTGCAGCCGCATATGCCTTCTTTGACCGGCTCCCCTGCCGCATCACCCGCATAGAGCTGAACCAGACCCTCGACCAGCGGTTTGCAGCCGCCGCAGGATCCGGACGCTTTGGTGCAAGCCTTGACCGACGAAACGGTCGTGCAATTTTTGTTCAGGATCGCGTCCTTGATC
The DNA here is from genome assembly GCF_002968895.1 of Paenibacillus sp. AR247. Classification (NCBI taxonomy): domain Bacteria; kingdom Bacillati; phylum Bacillota; class Bacilli; order Caryophanales; family Paenibacillaceae; genus Paenibacillus; species Paenibacillus sp. AR247. The sequence goes on from NZ_PCZT01000024.1 coordinate 181,282, forward strand.
GTCTCTTTGGTGACGCCGTTGCAGCCGCAGATGATCTCGTCATCCGGCAGACTGGCCAGCCGTTCTTCCGGCGATACGGAAGATCCGGCGCCGACGGCGAAGCCGAGCAACAGCTCCTTTTCCCGGCCCTTGACCGATTCCCGGCTTTTCATCAGCGAGAACAGCTTGGAGCCGTCGCCTGTGTCCCCGAACAGGACGGCGCCGACGAGCCGGTCGTCGTGGATGACGATCTTTTTATACACGCCCTCCACTTCATCTTGGTAGCGCAACGCCCTGGTGCCCTCCGGCTCGGCAAAATGCCCCGCGGAGAATACATCTACGCCTGACACCTTCAATTTGGTGGAAGTCACGGAGCCGGCATAACCGGCGGTTTCCACGCCCGCAAGCCGTTTGGCGAGCACAGCCCCTTGTTCATACAGGGGAGCGACCAGTCCGTAGGCGATGCCCCGGTGCTCCGCGCACTCGCCGACAGCATAGATGCCGGGAATGTTCGTTTCCATATAATCGTTGACGACGATGCCCCGGTTGACCTCAATTCCGGCGGACTTTGCCAAGGCCACATTCGGCCGGATGCCGACCGCCATAACGATTAAATCGGCGTCGACCCGGGTTCCGTCGGTGAAGCGAAGCTCCTTGACCCGCTTGCGCCCCATAATGGACTCGGAATGCTTGCTCAGCAGAAATGTCATCCCTTGGGCTTCCAGCTCCCGCTGCAGCATCCGCGATGCGGTTTCGTCCAGCTGACGCTCCATTAAATAAGGATGGATATGGACGACCGAGACGTCCATGCCGAGGTGCAGCAGCCCTCTCGCCGCTTCGAGCCCCAACAGTCCGCCGCCAATGACCACAGCTTTTTTATGCTTTTTAGACGTCTCCATCATCATTTCGCAGTCCTTGATATCCCGGAAGGCGATTACCCCTTCCTTATCTGCGCCCGGAAGCGGGAGCATGAACGGATTGGAGCCCGTCGCCATAATCAGCACGTCATATTTCGCCTCTGCACCTTGATCGGAGTAAACGCGCGGTTTTTCGATCGATTCGGGTCACCATGTGCCCGGCATATAGTTGAATCCGGTTCTCTTTGTACCAGTCCCAGTCGTTGATCACAATTTCCTGAATATCCGCACCGCCCGCAAGGACCGATGACAACATGATCCGGTTGTAGTTGGGATGAGGCTCCGCCCCGAAAATCGTGATTTCGTACGCATCCGGCGCCAGCTTCAGCAGATGCTCCAGCGCCCTTACCCCCGCCATCCCGTTACCGACCATGACCAGCTTTTTCTTTTCGCCATGTCTCTTCCGCTCCCCTCAATAGTCCAATCTTCTGACTCTTGTACCAAAAACCAGAAAAAGCCCGCCTTCGGACCCCGGACAGAGTGACGCACTCTGGCTCAGGAATCGAAAGCAGGCTTCATTGCCGCTATAAAGGATACACCGTTGTATCCGGCTGTTATCAAGTTCTTGAGGGAAATATACACTATCCCCCGAGCGTTTGTCAACATATTTAACATGAAAACACAATTTCATTTGGTTATCGACATGTCACCTTGTTTTATGTTATATAAATTAACATACAAATCTGTTGCACTCATCTTAAACTCTGACTGGACTGAATTAAGAAGGGAGCGTCTATGCATGCGTTCATTGCTGGTTATCCACCGCCAGACCCCTCCTTCAGAGCGAAGTGATTCAGATAGCAGGACGCTTCTGCCGGAGTACATCCTTCGTTCCTACGGGTACCAAGTCCATCTAGCGCGCAATGAGGAGCAGGCGATCGCTGGAATCGGAGATGCGGACGGTGCGGTGCTTCACCTTCCGGTCTCCGAGATCAAGGCTTGGTGCGGCAAGCTCGAGAAACACAAACAAACGCCGGTCTTTGGTGGTGCAGCGATACGGCCGCCTCGTTGTCCCTGGAGGCATGTGAGGATGATGTCATCATTGACGGGCTTTTATTCCCGACCATGAAAGCACACGAGCTCCATTGGTCGCTGCATTTCAGCTCCGCCCACTTTTATGAGCGGCAGCAGTGGAAGAACGAGCGCAAGCAGCTTCTCGCCCGCATTGAGGAACGAAAGTGGATCGATATGGCCAAGGGGATTCTGTGCGAACTCAAAAATATATCGGAATCCGAAGCCTATGACGTCCTGCGCAAGCAGGCGATGAATGAACGGAAACGGATGGTGGACGTCGCGACCTCCATCGTCAAGCTGTATCAGCTGCTTCAGGAATCCGGTTCGGGAGGTGCCAAGAAATCATGATCCATTTATTAAAAGAAGTCGGCCGGGGCAAGCGGGGCGCCCGTGACCTGACCTATGAGGAAGCCCTCCAGGCGGCTGAAGCGATCCTCGGTTTAACGGCCACGCCCGCCCAGATCGGGGCGTTTTTTATCGCCGAACGCATCAAAATGGAAAGCGTAGAAGAGCTGGAAGCCTTCGTGTCGGTCCTGCGCAAACACGCCGCCCGTTCGGACCTTCCGCAAGGCATCGACTGCGCCGGCCCGTATGACGGGCGGAAGTCGTCCTTTATGTCCACGATCGCCACCTCGTTTGTGCTGGCTGCCGCAGGGCTGCCTGTCACCTTGCACGGGTCGGCGTCCCTTCCACCGAAGTGGGGGATGACGCTGGCCGATGTTTTTGCCGCAATGGGTATTTCCGATCCGTCGCTGTCCAGGGAGCTGTGCCTGGAAGCAGCGCGCCAGACGGGCGTACTGTACGCCCATGCCGAGACTTGGTGTCCTCCGCTGGCGAAGCTTCGCTCCATTCGCGAGGAGCTCGGCATGCGGACCGTGCTCAACACGGCCGAGAAGTTTGCGGATTACGGGCACTCCCCATTCTTAACGTTCGGGGTGTACCATAACACGGTCTTTGACCGGCTCGGCCGGCTCATCATGAACCTCGGCTATGAGCGGGCCATGATTATCCAGGGAAGCGAAGGCTCGGATGAGCTGTATATCCACCGCCCGACCCGAACCTACCGGATCGAACACGGGGAGGCTTCGCTCCAGATCATCGATCCGGAGAGCTTTGGTCTGGATACGCCGCTGCCGGAGGTCGACTGGACGCCAGCCGAACAGGCGGCGGTCACCGGCCAGGTGCTGCA
>NZ_PCZT01000024.1:184480-195003 GCF_002968895.1 Paenibacillus sp. AR247
GTGCTGCTGAACGCGGCCGTGCGCCTGCATCTGGCGGATCGGGTGCAGTCTGTTGAGGAAGGCCTGTATACGGGCAAGGCGCTGCTGGAATCCGGCAAGCCGCGGGAGCTGTACGAAAAGTGGCAGGCGGTGCTCAAAAACCAGCCGTTAACGGTCTGAATTCCCTGTCTTCCTGCTGTCGGTAGAGGCAGAACAAAGAACGTCCCGGAAAATTCCGGGGCGTTCTTTGGTTTGTCTACAGCTTGTCTTTGGTTTGTCTTCGGTGCGGCATCGGTCTACATGGCGGGCTCCCTCGGCTTAAGCCGGGACCGGTCTTACCCCAGACCATGAGCTTTGGCGTAACCTATGGCTTCTTCGTTCCAGCCTGGTCCAAGCATGCGCCCATTAGCTGACTACTGCCGCTTAAGCCTCGTACTGCCTAACCCCGCCGCTTACGCCTCTGCCGTTCCGAACCGCTTCGCCGACCGCTCTTTCGCCTTCTGGGCCTCAATCTCGCGGTCACGGGGACTGGAGTTTGTAACCAGGGAGTCCAGCAGCTTCCTGGATGCCGCGGCGACCTCCGCTATCGCCAGATTAAAAGCTTCCTCATTCGCCTTCGACGGGCTCTGGAAGCCTGACAACTTGCGCACATACTGCAGGGACGCAGCCTGAATCTCTTCATCGGTAGCCGGCGGATCAAAATTAAACAGCGTTTTGATATTTCTGCACATAGCCCTTCTCCTTTGGAATGTTTTTCGAATGCGTTTTATGTCCAATATAACGCACTCGCTGCCGTTTTCCAAGAAAAGGGATACCGTTCTCCTGCATCAAATCTGTTTCCCGCATTTAAAACCGCATAGGAATCGGCTTCGTCTCATGATGGGCCAGCGCCGCAACGCAGTCCTCTCTCCCGGCGAAATCCCGCACCCACTGCAGCGATTTCATCGCCTGATCCGGATCCGACGTAATCCCCGGCAGAATCATCTCCTGCCAGGATCTCTCCGCATACCCAGCATCGGAAGCCAGGAGCAGCCATCCATTCTCTACTTTGGCCAAAATAGACAAATGTCCTGGCGTATGTCCCGGGGTATGAACCAGATACAGCAAGCCGTCGCCGAATACATCCAGACCCGATTGATACGGGCCGTAGGGAATCGGCTCGAGAGCAAACGGCGTTAAGGGCACTTCCCGATGCCATGCCTCCTGGCTCACGGCCGCAAACTCCCATTCCGGCTGGCTGACGAGAAAACGCCCCGCACCCTTCAGCAGCCCAAGGCCGCTGATATGATCGACATCCAGATGGCTGATGACAACAAGGTCAATATCTTTCGGGGTAAGCCCGCGCGCCTGCAGCTGTTCTCTGACAGAGCTGCCGGCAGGCAAATCGTATTCGATGAACTGCCATAAATCGCTGCCCAGGTGCTGCTCCGGCCGGGTTCGTATATCCTCATGCCATCCGGCATCGACTACAACGCGCCGTCCACTGGGGTGCTCAATCAAATAGCTGGACAGCGGAACCTCGGACTGGAATGATTCGCCCCGCTGATTCACCGGAGGGATGCTGTCCAGTTCCTTAAATGCAAGCGAGCGGTCATATTTCAATCGGCCGGTATGAAGTACCTCCACCTTAACAAAATCGTTCATAATAACTCCCCTCCCTAGATCGGTTATCCGCATTATCCAATGTTTAGCGATTTTCGGGAAGAAGGCACTTTAAAGTGATATACGAACCCGAAAGTTCGTGCCGCACTCCAGGAACAGCACAAAAAAGCCCGGCTTAAGCCGGACTTCATGTCGTTCCATTCTGTTCATCACGTGGGGTTTGCCGCGCTGCCCGCTTCCTCGATCTGCTTAATGACATCCGTCAGCGTAATGCCATCCAGATACCGCTCCAGCGCGGCTTCACCACCGCTGTATATCTGATCCATAATTCCCTCGATATTGGAAGCCACTTCACAAGGCAGCTCCTCTCCGCCTGAACACCAGCTCGGCTTCAAGGATCCTCTTGCAAGCAGACGGTACAAATCACCCAATGTGACCTTCTCGGTGCCCGGATTCAGCAAATACGCCCCCGCCGACACCTTCCTTGGTCGTTACATACCCTGTTGCGCAGCAGTCCAAGCACTTTCCGAATCCGTGCCGGATGCGTGCAGACACTCTTGGCAATCTCTTCACTGTTAGCCATTCGTTCTTCTTTCAAGCTAAGAAGGGTTAAACAATGGACGGCAATGTTGAACTCACTATTCATTTTCGCTCCCCCTTATTACTGTAATTATATGGTTTACAGTTGCTTGTGTCAACCGGATTGCCAGGGTTTGGAACGTTTTCCGTTGAAAAATAAATAAAGGACGTTAACGAGACTGCCGGGGCTGTTTTGTTTTTCCTCCGGACCAGTATGCTTAGTTTGACTTAAATCCCCTTGGATTAAACCTCCTCTCCTGACAGATCCAGCGATCGTTTTCCCGGCTTTGAAAAGTTTGTTATACTAAAGCGGGATCCTGTCCTTTAGATCTAAGGCTGCAGGCTCCCTAAATCCTGCGTGAAAGAGGTTGTGTAAACCATGATCATTCAGTTTATTCGTTACCGTTAATGTAAGGTACAGATAACAAAAGCCCCGTTTTTTTAAAAATACTGACGAGGGTTTATTTGTCTGTGCCTTTTTCATTCAAACGGAAAACGAATGAATGGGGTGTTTTTGGTGCACAACGCTAAATTAACCGTGCTCACCGGACTGATATCCCGGCATGAGCACCTGTTTCGCTGCCCAATCTGCTCCCGCCCATTGAAAATGGACGGATCTGGCAGCATGATTTGCGGCAGCCGGCATTGTTTTGACCTGTCCAAGGACGGCTACATCAACTTGATTCCGCACGCCGTGCGGTCCAAATACAACAAAGACCTGTTTACTTCACGGCGGGAAACCAGCCGCCACGGATTGTTTGACCCGCTGATCGATGCGATTCGCAACAAAATTGAGGATGCGGCGCCTTCTCGATCGAGGGAATTACGCATTTTGGATGCGGGATGCGGCGAGGGCTCCCATTTGGCGGCGATTCTGTCTGCCCTGCAGAAGCCGGATGCTCCAGACATCCTCGGCGTGGGCGTAGATATCGCCAAAGAAGGGATTCGCCTGGCCGCCAAGTCGGGCGTCCCCGCCATCTGGTGTGCGGCCGATCTGGCTGGCAGCCCGTTTGCCGACCGGCAGTTCGACGTCATCCTGAACATCTTGTCTCCGGCGAACTACCAGGAGTTCCAGCGCCTACTCCAGGATGATGGCCTGGTAATCAAAGTCATCCCGGGGAGCCGATATTTGCAGGAAATCCGCGCCTTGTTCCAAGGTGAGGCTGCAAACCGGCCGTCTCCGGCCGAGGGGTTTACCGACGGATGCACAATCGACCGACCATATCCTACTGCCGACAGCACCACCCGACGGCTCGTTCCTGCTACCGGGCGTACCGCCGAATTGTTCGGCAGGAATTTTGCCAGCGTGGATGTTCAGCATGTGGAATACGGCATGCTCGTCGCCGGGGAAGCTTTGGAGCATCTTTTGCGCATGACCCCGCTCTCTTGGGGCGTACCGAAAGAGGCCATTCGGAAGGCTGCCGGGCAAGGCCCCCTGCGTGTCACCTTTGATTATGTAATGTTGTGCGGCGGGATGAACGAATAAGTGATCGGTCTTATCGACATCAAAGCCCCTATCGGCTAGCAGCGGCCGGTAGGGGCTTTTTTTATACAAAGATTCGGTTATCGGGGTGGGCTGGGAGATCGTCATGGGGCCTCCCAATAATCCTCCGGATTCACGTTTTCCAGTCCCTTGATGGGCTCGCCTTTCGGCAGGTCGAAGGACCAGTTGACGTTGGTGTACCACTTGTCGGTGACCTTGCGGATGAGGGTCGCTTTTTCAGGAAGGGTTGTTAAGCCTTCGACGATGAAGCCGGGGTCGCCGTTGACTTCCTGAAACTCGTTCAATCCTCCATAAGAGCCCCTAAAGCTTGCGGGAAATTCCCTACCTGATTTTTCGTCTCTCATCACCCATTCGTCATGGGAAAACATATTTCTGAATTTTCCTTTCACCTGAAGCAAACCAACCGTTTCTTTCTCGAGCGAATTCGGATCTTGGCCAATCTTCATGCTGCTGATCGTTAATGAATCCCCTTGCCCTTTAAACTCTACAGGCTTCAAAGACAATTCAAGAGGATGAAATTGCACCGAATCGTCACTTATCACAGGAATGGAATACCCGTCCAAAACAAACCTTACCTTCTCGCGGTCATAGGGAAGATACTTAAACGTGTAGTACCAGTGAAGCGTATCTCCATCCAACTGAGGCTGTTGCGCAATCAACGTTTCCATATGCGGACTTCTATGGTTATTGACGCTTGAAAAGTCATTTCCATTCTTATCCTCAAAATGGTACATGAGAAGCATATTCTCCAAACCTGATTCCGGGACCAGCTTAGCCAGCTTTCCATCTAATGAAGCAGATAGCTCCAGCCGTACAGCACTTGGCGTTCGTACCAGCCGTTCCATCTTAACGTGTAATCCATCTGGTGTAGTATACTGCTGATCCAATAGCGTTACTTTAGTCAGTTCATTCGCTTTTTTCATATCCAGGGAAAATTTGAAGTTCCAATTCCCCTTAACGACCTTATGGGAAAACAGCTTCCGCCCAATTTGGGTAATCTTCCCTTCCACGGTGAGCGTATCGGATTTAACTCCGTCCGGGAAAAGTGAAGATACATTTTCAATTACGGCGGATCCCCCTAAAGAATAAAGCTTTGCCACTTCTTTGCCCTCGGTATCCTTAACTGTAACTTGGCTCCAGTCTACCTTGTTTACCACTGGCTTCCCATTCGGGTCGGTAATTTTGACTCCCATCATAATCCGGGCCGCATCCACAACAACTTCATTAATTTCTAATGTATATCCTTTGTCCTTTACTTTGATATGCGGATTTTGGACAAGTCCGAGTGTTTGAGAATCCAACAGCCCAATATCCGTATTATCCCTCGCAAATATCGACCTCACCCAATCCGCTATCGAAGGCTGGGCGTAAACCGTTAGTGCGGCGGCGACGATCAGTAAGCAGACTGCGGCCAGAGCGGCGCGGCGAATGAACGGGGATCGCCCCTTTTTCCTTAACAAAATCGTGTCTGGCTCGTTCTCCTCAACTGCAGGCTCAATCGGGACATCAGCCAGGGAAGCCATCACCTGCCGGGTGAAATCATCCGTCAACTGCTCCGGGTACAGCGCCTGGCTCCAGGCCTCCTGCTCCTGTCGGACTTCTGCCATCAATGCCTGACAGCGAGAGCAGTTCTGCACATGGATATTTAAGCCAGCCCCAGCAGACGCTTCTTCAAGAATGAACTCTTCCATCTGAGCACGATTCAAGCATTTCACGGCTGATCCCCTCCTTTCCCTTTAGCTTTTTTTGCAGCTGCTTTCTGGCCCGGTGCAGCCGGTTGCGAACCTGATCCACCGTCAGACCCGTGACACTGCCGATTTCGTCATAGCTCAGCTCATTTGTGTACCGCAGTAGAAACACCAGACGGTATTGTTCAGGCAGTTCCCGAACTAACTGCAAAGCCTCCTGCCGAGCTTCCTTCCGAAGGAGAGCCCTCTCAGGCGTGTTCTCATCCCGTACCGCTTGGTAGGCTTCTTCCTCCGGGGCCTGCGGAAACGACTTCCGCCTTCCCGCATCCCGCAGCACATTCACCGCGATCGTATACAGCCAAGACGCAAAGCTCGATTCCAGGCGGTAGCTGGCCAGCTTGCGGTACGCTTTGACAAAAGCCTCCTGCGTATAATCCTGGGCATCCTGATGACCCGCCCCCATACTCCGGAGCAGACCGTAGATTTTGTTTTTATGCGCATCGACCAGCTCGGCAAAGACTTCCTTGCGCCCCGCCAACACCTGCTCGATCAGCATGCTTTCCCGTTTCGGGTCTATCATGACGATCCTCCCTGCTTTAATAGCCATCTGAATCTATAGACGGCATATGAGGACGAATGCTCTCACTTTCTGGAAAAAACATCTGTTAATCGGTCGAACAGATGCCAAAGCGGATTGTCCCAACTCTCCCCGACTACCCGATCAGGCGCAAAAAAGTCCGCCACACTGAACATCACAGCGGCGGACTCGAGAGGGATTTTCGGAGTCAAAATCCCCAAAATCACAAAAAAATGAGCCCTTCAGCGAAGGAGCTCCAAATCAGATTAGACATATGAAAGGGTTTACAATAGGTATTATAGTATAAATCTTCCTGATTGAAAACGCTTTTTTATCCTTTAATTTCATTTTATCTCATGCGTACTGTATATCATATATCTCTTATACCTCATGTCTCGTCTTACCTTCATGTCCTCGTATCCTCATGTCCTAGATTTCACATGTTTCTCATTACATGTTTTCCATCACATATTTACCAATTTTTTTACACATCTCCGCCAATTATTTTTAAATGGGGTATTGCCAAAACTAATATCATTAGTTATTATACTAATATGATTAGTCTTGAGGAGGAGTTATCCATGAAAATGACGACCGTTCAGCAAGTAACCCAGGTTGCTTTTATGCCCCGCTTGTTCCCCGTTAATGTGTATCTGATTGAAGAAGAAGACGGGTTGACCCTAATCGATGCCGGCATGCCTTTTAGCATAAAAGGCATCCAGCAAGCCGCCGCCCGCCTAGGCAAACCGATCGTAAGAATCGTTCTTACTCATGCACATGGCGACCATATCGGGGCATTCGACCTGCTGAAGGCGGCTCTTCCTCAAGTGACGACTTATATTTCCCGCCGCGACAGCCGCCTCCTTGCAGGCAGCAAGGAGCTCGAGCCCGGCGAGCCGCAGGAGCCGATCCGCGGAGACATCCCTGCCCCGGGCAAGGTCACCACGAAGCCTGACGTGCTGCTGGAAGACGGAGACCGCATCGGGTCGCTGCTGGCCGTCGCCTCCCCCGGACACACGCCGGGACATATGGCGTTCTACGACACGCGCAGCGGCGTACTCATCGCGGGCGACGCCTTCCAGACCCGCGCGGCGCTGGCCGTATCCGGCCATATGCAGCCGCTGTTCCCTTTCCCGGCGATGGCCACCTGGAGCAAGGCCACTTCCATCGCCAGCGCCAAACGGCTGGCCGGTCTGAATCCGACCTGGCTGGCGGTCGGCCACGGCAAAATGATTCCGCAGCCGACCGATAAGATGGCTGTCGCCATTTCCCGGGCCGAGGAGGCCTTGAAGAAGGGGGCGGTCTAATGGTGCGCCGCATGGGGCTTGACCGCGAAACCCTGCTGATTGCCGCGGCCGAACTGGCCGATGAAGCCGGATTGGATAACCTGACGCTGTCCGCTTTGGCCCAGAAGCTCGGCGTCCGCTCCCCTTCCCTGTATAACCACGTGAACGGACTGCCGGACCTGCGCAGCGCGCTTGCCGCTTACTGCATGCAGCATCTCGTCGATTTGATGCGCGACGCGGTCATCGGCAAATCGGGCGAGGAAGCGATCCTGAGCTTGAGCACAAGCTACTTGGCATTTGCCCGTCAGCGCCCCGGCCTCTATGAAGCCTTTTACAAAATCGAAGCGTCGGATTCCCCGGAAACCGCAAAGCTGGGTGAGCAGCTGTTGAGCATCTTTATCCGGGTTCTCGAACCCTACGGTCTCGGGGAACAGAACACATTGCATACGATCCGCGGTCTGCGGAGCCTCCTGCACGGCTTCGCCTCCCTGGAACAGAACAATGGCTTTCAGATGAAGCTGGATTTTGACGAGAGCCTGCATTTTGTCATGAGAGCCTTTCTGAAAGGACTGGAATCCGGCGCATAACCGCCCGGCAGGCTTGCCCTCAAGGCTTGGTAAAGATGTCATATGACGTTCAAGTTTACTTCTCTATTTGTGTGATATACTATTAGATGTGATTAATTATATTGACAAGAGGGGAGTCCTTGAACGTGCCTCATATCAGTCCCTTGTATTTGCAAATTGGAACAACCGTGGGGACGTTGGTTTTGGCCCTGATGACCATATTCATCCGTCTCAAGGCGAGCCACAGACCCGTTACGATAAAGAAAATACTAATTCCGCCGATGGGCATGGCGACCGGTTTCCTGATGTTCGTCGCCCCGGCCGTGAGAATCCCGCTGTGGTGGGCGCTCATCGCCTTTTTAGTCGGCTGGTTCCTGTTCTCCTATCCGCTGATACGCAGCACCAAATTTGAAGTAAACGGAGGACAGGTCTTTGCGCAGCGCTCCAAGAGCTTTATCATTATCCTCTTCGCCCTGCTGGCCGTCCGCATGCTGCTGCACCAGGTGATTGAGGAATATGTATCGATTCCGCAGACCGGCGCCCTGTTCTTCATTCTGGCCTTTGGCATGATCCTCCGCTGGCGGATTTTCATGCTGAGACAGTACCGGAAGTATGCGCCCGCTGCCGTAGATTCGGTATCCGATCCCTTAAATCCGGCGGAATGATCCCATGATCGATACTAAGCCAACTAACGTCTTCCACGCAGGGTTTCCTGCCCGGGGCAAACGATAAGCCAATTTCCTTAAGATAAGGAGATTGGCTTTTTTGATATCAGAAGACATTCCTCAAAAAATAAACCCGCCAATGCATAGCACCGGGCCGTTTGGAAAATGCTTAAAACGAATGAAATAAGCGGGTCCGCTGCGCTGGACGCCCGGCCTGCAAGCTCTTTTCCAATCGATGGCGGCGATACCATGTATATTTTTTCACATTTCTTTCGTAAAGTGGTCCTTTTTACGATCATTTATGTTAACATTAGGAGGACGATAGTGACTAGGCCTTTTCGGACGGAAAAGGTCTTGTGGCTTGTAGATACTCCTTCGAAGGGAGTCTATGAGCTCCTTTTCATTATAAAAATACTTAAGCACAACTGCTTACGCAAAGGAGAAATGGACATGTCAGAAGCAATTTCTGAACAAGAGACACAAAACGTGTCTGTCGGCAAGGAACAAAACGACGTGCTGGACCAGCTGCTCAAACCTGAGGTGCAGGAATCCCTTACGATTCTGGTCGACCAGCTTCCAAAGCTGACTGAGCTTGTGAATCTATTGACAAAGTCTTATGACTTCGCTCAAACCGTTGCTACCGACAAAGTGCTGAAGAGCGACACCGTCGGCGCGATCACCGAAATTGTGGAGCCTGTGAAGCATTCGGTGAAGAACATCGCCGCTACTGTCATCGAAGCGAAAGACCGCGCTGAAGACAGCAACGAAGTGATCGGTCTTTTTGGTCTGCTTAAAATGCTGAAGGATCCGCAAGCTCAAAAAATCTTCCGGTTCCTGAACGCTTACCTTCAAATCTCTGCGGAAAAAGCAAAACAACAATAATCTTTTATACATCTAACCAGTAAGGACGGAGGAAAAACCATGTCAAAACATATTGTCATTTTGGGTGCCGGTTACGGCGGCTTGCTTGCCGCTCTGACCGTACGCAAATATATGAACAAAGATCAAGCACGGGTTACGGTCGTGAACCAATACCCTACGCACCAAATCATTACCGAGCTGCACCGTCTGGCTGCAGGCAGCATTGCTGAGAAAGCCATCGCTATGCCGCTCGAAAAACTGTTCAAGGGCAAAGAAGTCGACCTGAAGATCGCAACGGTCAACTCTTTCTCCGTAGACAGCAAAGAAATCAAACTTTCCGACGGTTCCAGCCTGTCTTACGACGCTTTGGTTGTCGCACTCGGAAGTAAAACGGCTTACTTCGGCATTCCAGGGCTCGAGCAGTACAGCTTCGTGCTGAAGTCTGCTGAAGACGCGCTGAACATTCATAAGCACATCGAAGACCGCATCCGCGAATACTCCAAAACTAAAAACGAAGCTGACGCAACGATCCTCATCGGCGGCGGCGGCTTGACCGGCGTTGAGCTTGTCGGCGAAATCGCTGATATCATGCCTGGTCTGGCTAAAAAATACGGCGTAAATCCAGCCGAAGTGAAGCTGCTTCTGGTTGAAGCCGGCCCTAAAATCCTGCCTGTACTGCCTGATCCGCTCATCGAGCGCGCGCAAAGCAGTCTGGAAAAACGCGGCGTAACCTTCCTGACAGGATTGCCTGTAACAAACGTGGAAGGCAACGTGGTTGACCTGAAAGACGGTCAAAAGATCGTAACCAACACCTTCGTATGGACCGGCGGCGTGCAAGGCAACCCGCTCGTAGGCGAATCCGGCCTCGAAGTAAACCGCGGACGCGCTACCGTCAACGAATTCCTGCAATCCACTTCCCATCCGGACGTGTTTGTAGCTGGGGACAGCGCCGTTGTATTTGATCCAAGCGGACGTCCACAACCGCCAACCGCGCAAATCGCTTGGCAAATGGGCGAGCTGATCGGCTACAACCTGTATGCCCTGCTCGAAAACCATGCGTTCGAAACATTTGCTCCGGTGAACTCCGGTACGCTTGCAAGCCTTGGCCGTAAAGATGCCGTTGCTACCATTGGCGAAAGCAACACATCCCTCAAAGGCCTGCCTGCATCCCTGATGAAGGAAGCAAGTAACATCCGTTACCTGTCCCACATCAAAG
>NZ_PCZT01000024.1:195103-195684 GCF_002968895.1 Paenibacillus sp. AR247
ATCCGTTACCTGTCCCACATCAAAGCTCTCTACACGTTGGCTTACTAATCTGTAAACCATCGTTTGACGCATTAAACCAAACAGCCCTCTTTCCAAGGCATTTGCCATGGAAGAGGGCTGTTTTTTGTTGGGATTGGTGCCCGCTCACCTACCGTTCAGCGCATGCCGGAGATCGGCGAGCTCCTGCCCGATATCCGGCACCAGCGGCAGCTCCAGCCCGTCGGTTCCCTCTGGCCCCTCTTCCGTCTCCCGCCGCTGCTCTGCGGACTGGGCCATTTTCTCGAGATGGAGCAGCACAGCTCCCAGCTCCGGGTCAGGCAGGACGGGCCGGAGGGCGCTCAGCGCGTAGGAGTTCAGCACGTACCCGAACTGATCCAGCGACCAGATGACGGGCAGCAGCTTCTCCAGCTCCTCCTCGCTGCGCGGAATCTCGCCGAGCGCGGTCTGGTACACCGTCCTCAAATTGGACAGGTGCCGCCGCATGGAGCGCTGCTGAAGGATGAGGCTCAGCCTCGCTGCGGCACTCGCAGGCTGCCGAATGAACAGCAGTGCCAGAAACTGCGCCTGGCTGCGGATCGTCC
>NZ_PCZT01000024.1:195784-200383 GCF_002968895.1 Paenibacillus sp. AR247
GGCCGAGAAGGTACGGAATCCGGCTGGAAGCCGAGCGGCTGCCGACCAGCAGCACGCCGATCAGGCCGATAACGCTGCCGACGAGCACGTCGGTCAGCCTGGCGCCGGCAAAATAGCCGAAGTTATGTATCCGGGTATTGGTCTCCGCCATCAGCAGCGCGTTGGGCGTAATGAACAGCATGGCCAGGGCGTAGTTACGCACGATGAGCAGTTCCGTAAAAAAGTGAACAGCATGATCGCAATGGATACGACAAATCCCTCCGGGTGGGTCCACAATATCGCGCTAGCGATGAGGATGCCAAGTATCGTTCCGAGGGATCGCTGAATCGCCCGGTGAAAGGTGGCAATGACGGTGGCGCCGAGCATCACCGAAGCACAGGAGAGCGGCACCCAGTAGGACCGGTTCAGCTGAAACGCATACGCGATAGCGGCCGCCACCATCAAAATGACACCGAACCGGATCGCCTGCAGAAATACGATCGAGTCCTTATCCAAATTGCCCTCCAGGATGCTCCGCACCGGCGTGCGGGTCAGCTTGCGGCGGTCCTGCTCCCCCTCGGGTTCCGCATCGCTAAAAATAGCATCCAGCTGCCCAACAAGGTCACTCAGATCCCGGATGCGGGGATCCGGGTCGTCCGTCAGCGGCGTTCGAACCCATGCATCCGGCTGCCCGCACGCTTCCCCTGCCCTTCTGACCGCGGCGCTGAGCTCCGGCGGCAGCTTCTCCCCACGGCCAACGGAATTTTGTCCGTAATCAGATAAATGTGGTGCGCAAGCGAGTACATCCGCGACAACCGGCGCGGTGTTGCGTCGCTTCGCCGATCGAACCCGCCTGTCGCGAGCGTGGTTTCCGCGCTGTACATGGACAGCAGCGTTTGATGCCGGGCCCGGCTGTATTCCCGGGTGCCCGCACCATCCAATAGGGAGCCCAAGTCGAGATACAGCTGGCGGACGGCGCCGATTTCGGGACCGTGCGGCCGAAGCAGCCAGCCGGCCATGGCAAAGCACCAGGCCAGCATTCCGCCTAGAAACACCAAGCCGCCGCGGAGGAACGCCTGGGAAGGATCGGGCGGCATCCCCGTAGCCAGCGTGAAGCTGAGCACGAAAAATAACGCCCCCGGACCTTTAAACTTCAGCACGCCGAACAGGTAGGACGCCGCTGCCCCGATGCAGCCCAGAACAAAGGCGGCAAGGAGCGGGTAGGGAGCCAGCAGCGTTCCAGCTGCCACAGAGAACGTCAGGCCCAGGGCGGCAAACAGAATTTTATTGGCCCTTAACGCATACGGCTCGCTCGCCACGTACAGATAGGCGAATCCGCCTGTTCCTGCCAGCATCCCGTACGAAAATTGGCCAAGCCAAAATCCGATCAGGGATGGCAGGCCAATGCACAAGCCGGCGCACAAAGCCCGGTTCCAAGGAAGCGCAACCTTTTTCATCTCCAAGGCTTGTTTGAGAGTACGCGATAAAAACGGGTGTTGCTTTTTCGTTACCCCAACTTGGATCCCCCCCCTTCCGCACCTGATCATGCCAAAAGAGCAGCCCCACACCTGTAAGGCCGCTCCCGGTTTACCATGTACTATATTTATTGCCAACCGTAATCCGCAATATGCTGAGGCCTGGTTGCTCCTCCGCCCATTTTTGAGGTCCTCTCGCATTGCGCCATGCTGCCGAAACCTTCCACTCCGCGTGAGGGGCGAATAGCCCAAGCCCGATTTTCCATAAAATAATATGTTTCACGATTTAAAGTGCCGCTTCAAATGTACCCCAGGGCACGGGGCAGGAGGAAAGGAATGAAGAAGGACCTAGGGCCCCCCAGGCGGCGTTCCGAGTTTACGGTTTGGGTCGTGTCCCGATCCGATGTGTTTACGTTTGTGGTCTACGAAATTATTCTCAGCTCTGCGGTGTATGCCGGCCTCAAGCGGGCCAACGGGCATGAGCTGATCGCCATACTGGGCAGTTCGATAAGCACGACCGTGTGCAAAAAGTGGGTTCGCCTGGATGCGCTGGCCTGGTGGAGGCGCGGGCGGGAGCTCCATATTGTTCCCTGGCCGAAATCTCCCGTAGTGTAATTTGAGGAATTCTAGCTCACGGAGAAGGAGGTGGCGGAAATGAAAAGAAGAAAGCGCAGGGTCGCCATCGTCGGCTCGGGCATGGTCGGTGCAACTGCAGCCTATTCCATGATCAACCAATCGATCTGTGACGAGATCATGATGGTCGACCGCACTTATGACCGCGCGCTGGCGCAGGCGCTCGACTTGTCGCACTGCATTGATTTTACGCATACGCGCACTTCGGTTTACGCTGGAACATATGCGGACTGTTCAGATATGGACGTCGTAATATTGACGGCAGGAGCGAATCCGAAGCCGGGCCAGACCCGGCTGGACGTGCTTGAAGAGGCGGTACTTATCACCCGACAGATCGTTACGCCGATTTTGAAGAGCAGCTTCGAGGGCATATTCATCACCGCGGCCAATCCGGTCGATATCGTCACCTATCTGATCCAGCAGTTGTCGGGCTTTCCACGGAACCGGGTCATCGGCACCGGAACGTCCATCGACTCTTCGCGCCTCAAAACGCTGCTGTCAGACATTTTTTCGATCGACCCCCGTAGCGTTCACGGGTATGCTCTGGGTGAACACGGCGAGTCCCAGTTCGTCGCCTGGTCGCATGTCACGATTGGCGGCAAACCGGTTTTGGACATTCTCTCACAACACAAGGAGCGCTTTAAGCACGTGGACCTGACGGACATCGCACCCGTCAAAGGATCTACGCATTTTTGGCATCGGTAGTGCCATTGCCCACATCACCCGCTCGGTGCTGAACGATGAGCATAAAATAATCGCCGTGTCGGCCATCCTCGAGGGAGAATACGGCGAACACGGCGTGTGTACCGGCGTCCCGGCGATTATTCACAGCGACGGGATCCAAGAAATTATCGAGCTGAATCTGAATGAAGATGAGCGCGGGCTGTTTGCCGCGTCCTGTGGCGTCATCCGCAGCAATTTGGATAAGCTGAATCTGGTCTAGCCGGCTACATCCACCGGATAAAAAATCTCTGTTCCACGGGGATTTCATGCTCCTCCGCCCATTGCAGAAGCTCTGGCTCGCCGGCGGGCTGACGTGGCTGCAGGACAAAGCACAGCTTCATCGGCACGATCCGCCGCTGCTTCAGCTTGATTCCATACCAGCGCTCGTTGATCCACACGCCCTGAATGTCCGCAGCGGGTACTTCCTTGCCTTCCAGAACAAGCTTTCCCGGTTCGAGCAGCAGTGACTTGGGTTTGCCTGCCGAGCGGAAGAGTGCAACCGTAATGGCCCCTACGATAAATAGTAACACCAGGATGCCGATGACAAAGTTGATTTTCTTGATATTATCGTCCAGTGAATTACTGATTAACAATTGAATCATAATGGCTAGAATCACAGCCATGCTGATCAAAAATTTTGCCCGCAGCGGATATTTAATAGCAAGCTGGGCACGCATGAGCTGCCCCCTTTCCGAGTGTTATTTTACATATTATGGGACGCAAGCTATACTGCTATCATACATCACTTTTCTGGAAAGGAGGAAGCCCGCGTGAATTTCGCCTTGTTCGGTCTGGCTGCTGTCTTGATGATCCTATTTTGGTCCGCTCTAGTGATTGGGGGTATCAAGCTCCTCTTCAGCAAGGGACTAAAACGCAGGCTGGACCCTTTTATCCTGTTGTCACTCATTCTTGGACTGGCTGCCGTCGCCCGGATCATCCAATGCTGGATTTACGGCCAACCTATGCCCGCAAGTCTCTTCATGCTTTTCGTTTCCATCCTTCTGGTCGGGTCATCGAGGCGGCGTTACTTGAAAAACCAGCTTTAAGTTTTCACTATCCCCCTTGCCTACTCCAGGACAGGAGGCACCCGGTGCCTGGTGGCTTGTTCATAACCGTAAGCGATCTTGATCAGCGTCGGCTCGCTGAACGCCCGGCCGATAAAAGTAATCCCCTGAGGCCCTTTAGTGGTATAACCCCCGGGTGCAATGACCCCGCGCTCGGCGAATCCGCCAGGCACGGTAATGACCGGGAAACCGGCCCGTGCCGCCAGGTCATCGCCCCCTTCACTCCCCAGAAACAAGAGGGCATCCAGCTTATGCTCATCGAAAGCCCCGTTCAGCCCCTGCCTTGCCTGACTGACGCTGCGCTTCAGGCTGTCGGTATACTCTTTTTCGGTCAGCGTGCCGCTGGTAGCCTCCGAATGGATCAGAACATCCTGCCCGTAGCGGAGGCAGGTATCCGCATGCTCCTCATTGAACCGGATCACCTCTTCGAGTGAATGCACCGGCACGGTTTCCGGCAAGCGGGACAAGTAGTCATTGACCCCTTTTTTAAATTCATAGGTCAGCACATGCCCATCCCACTCCGCCTGCTCGCAGGATAATTCAACCGGGTCTATGATCTCCGCTCCCTTCTCCTTCAGCACCCTGATCGCGGCTTCGATTATATTCAGCCTATCCTCATCAAGATCCTGATAGTAAAACCTCGGAATCCCGATTCTCGCCTGCGGGAGAAATTCGGCATCCAGAAACGGAGTATAGTCCGTGTAAAATTGACCGCTGCTGCCTTG
>NZ_PCZT01000024.1:200483-221992 GCF_002968895.1 Paenibacillus sp. AR247
CCTTGCGTCACCTCGTCTTCCGGGTCTACGCCTGTCAGAGCGCCCAGCAGCACCGCCGCGTCAGCCACCGTTCGGGCCATGGGGCCTGCCGTATCCTGCGTATGCGATATCGGGATAATGCCGGCTCGGCTTACCAGGCCGATCGTCGGTTTGATCCCGACGATATTGTTCTGGCTGGCCGGGCTGATGATCGACCCGGAGGTCTCCGTGCCGATGGCGGCCGCGGCCAGATTCGCCGCCACCGCGCTGGCCGAGCCGGAGCTCGAGCCGCCGACAAACAGTTCGCCGGGCCCGTAAGGGTTCAGGCATAACCCGGCACGGCTGCTGTATCCCGACCACATCGTGCTGGACATAAAGTTGGCCCACTCGGTCATATTGGCTTTTCCGAGCAATACCGCCCCGGCAGCCCGCAATTTTTCCGCCACGAAGGAGTCCTTCACGGCTACCGAATCCGCCAGCGCCAGCGCCCCTGCGCTGGTATGCATCGCATCCCGCGTAGCAATGTTGTCCTTCAACAGAATCGGGATGCCGTGCAGCGGCCCGCGGGTGCCAATTTCGTACCGCTCTTCGTCGAGCGCCCGCGCGATATCCAGCGCCTCGGGATTCACTTCGATGATCGATTTCAGTTTTCCGTCAAACTGCCGGATTCGTTCCAAATACAGCTGGACCAGCTCTTCCGAGGTGATGGTGCCGGTATTCATCGCTTCCTGCATGCCGGCGATATCGGCCTCCACGATCCACTCAGCCGGGTTTATTGGACTGCTGCTCATTATAATCGCCCCCCTGGGTAAGCTGCCTTCGTCAGCATGTATCTGCTTACCATTTTTCGTAACACTTGATCTGTATAACCGCTTTTTCCTTTTGTATTCTATAGGCCGCTAGTATTTTGCAGCACGATGCGCCAGCCGTCCGGGTCACAGATGGTGATGCCGTTAACGTCCCAGTACGGGTTCTCGGCTTTGACAGCCGGGTAACCCATCTCCTGAAGACGCTGCGCGATGGCATTTCGCTTGTCGGCATCCGGTATGTAAAACACCAGTAGATTGTCCTCTGAAGGCGGCGGCACGGGAACCCCGTGTTCATGCTGCGTAAATTCAAGATGATAGGCGGAATCCGGCAAGCCGAACATCACGCCGTCATAGCCTTGATGCTGCTGAAATGAGCCGATGACCGGCAGTCCGAGCCCTTCAGGGTAGAACTGTTTGATTTTCTCGATTTGGTGCGTCGGGCGCGCCACCCGGAACTGAACGGCCGGCATCTGCTCCGACCAGACAGGGTTGTTGTCCATGATTGACCTCCTATATAGTAAAGTCATACCAACTCATTTCATTTTCAGGAAAGAAGGTACACTCAATGATTATTTACCAGGACCATCTGCAGGGAATCACGGAGTCATCGGTTGCCCCCGGCTTTTTCGACGGCTGGCCCAACCCGCCCTCGCCCGCTGTGCTGATCCGGCTGCTTGCGAACTCCACCTTTATCATACTGGCTATCGATGCTGATACCAAGCGAATGATTGGCTTTATTAATTGTTTATCAGACAAAGTATTAACGGCCTACATTCCTTTGCTTGAAGTGATTCCGGATTATCAAGGCCGGGGGATCGGCAAGGAGCTGACGGCACGGATGCTGGAGAGGCTGAAGGGGCTGTATATGGTGGATCTGCTGTGCGATCCGGATGTTCAGGAGTTTTACGCCCGTTTGGGTATGAAAAAAGCGACGGGCATGCTGATGAGGAACTACGAGCATCAATCAGGGGCCGAGCAATAGGCGGTCTCCGGGTCTTCCGAACTCGAGGAGGGTGTTCCCCATGGACGACTTCTTCCTGATACAGGCGCGTTTACACGCCTTCATTGTTCCCCTCCCGATTCGCCGGCAGGCTGCTTCAGCGCCTCCTCCAGCACCAGTCCCAATAAGGCATGATCAATGACATAACGAAACTCTTCAGGCTCCACCCAAATTCGGGCCAGGCACTCGTTTTCCCGGTTAAACGGCAGGCATTCCTCAATGTCCATCCGGTAAAACAGCTGGTAGCCGACCAGCGGATATTTGCCGTTCGGGTCAAAATGCTCGTTCTCCTCGTGGCTCACTTCCATCATTCCGATGTACACGGCACGGCCGCGGACGCTGCCTTCCTCCAGCACCTCGCGGTGAAACGCCTCCTCCGGCGTCTCGCCCGGCTCGACATGCCCGCCGGGGATATCAAAACCGCGCCCGTCCACATGAACGGCCAGCACGTTACCCCGCAGCATACAGATGCCGTGAACGCTGGTCACTTTGGCCGGATCCGGCATGTCCTTCGTTGGGATCCAGGTCAGCTTGACCGGCTGGCCGCCCCATTCTACGCGTATCGTTTGACTCACAGATATAATCCTCCTTCATTGCAGTGCACGATGCTTGCCGTCAGCCTCCGCTCATTTCCTCAATACAAAATGATGAGGGCAGCGGGCATTTGATTCTCTTTCCGCACTGCCCAAAGTACCTTAATATGGGAATGAATACTTGGGAGGTGACTACTATTCCTCGTAAACCACTATTAATATTATTTCTCCGCCGCCGCGCCCTGATCCTGCCCTCCGCACTCCTGGCCATTGTTCTGCTGCTCACGACACTGCCGGGATGCGGCAGCCGAGAATCAGGAAGCACTGGTGCACACAAGACGGTGCAAACCGGCATCTCGCATTCCTGGGCTTTTTCGTTTATCCGCTGGGATAGCCGTCTGTATCGGCTGACCGAGCTGCACTCCGTCGAACTCGGCACCCGCCTCGGAACCGTAGAAACCTACGCCGATGTCGAAGGCCACGAATACCACGGAACCTATTCCAACGTATACGAGGTGGGAACCGGCATATTTTCCATCCAGGGAACGGCTCCTGATCAGGCTATTGCCGTCCAATCCATGGATGGGATCGATGTGCTGATCGAGTCTACGCTGAAGGATCCCCCCGATTCGCTGAAGCCGGCCGAAACCGCCGATCCAAGCGAGCCGGACTCTTCCCGCTAGTCTTCCGGATTGATGATGGCCAGCACCTGATGATCCTCCCACTTGCCGTTGATCAGCACATTGCTGCGGGCGACGCCTTCACGGTGAAAGCCCGCCTTTTCGAGCACGCGGATGGATCCAAGGTTGCGTGGCATAACGCCAGCTTCGATCCGGTGAAGCCTAAGTTCCGTAAAAGCATAGTCAACCATTAGCCGCACGGCTTCGGTCATATAGCCCTTCCCATTTTCGGTCCGGTCCAGAAAACCCTTATATCTAAAAAAACCGACAGCCCGCTCTTGCAGGCCATCGGTTTTTTCGGGAAATGATCTCTATCGACAAGTGCATTGGCTTTATTTCCCGGCAATCCGCCGGTACGTCGCCTCATCGGCAACCACATACAGCCTCGCATCGGCCGGGATCGGCTCGCTTAACCGCCGGTTGATCGACATGTCGTTCCGGTCGGCCAACAGGGTGGCGCCCTGTCCTAGCAGAGCCTGAAACGCTTCGCCATAGGTTTTCCAGGCCGGATTGCACGGAACTTCGTAGATATCGTCCCCGTGCTCGCGGCTGATCAGCTGGCTGATCACCGCCGAATTCCCCTCCTGCAGCGCAGCCCGCACCGCCAGGCTGGAGATCGCATCGTGGGACAGCACGAATTCGTTGACCTGGACAAACCGGAAGTTCTGAATGTGCTTCTCGTGCATAATTTCCACCGTCGTGTGCACCTCGGGCGCGATCCGTTCGATACTGGAGGCGATCAGCAGCGACTTGCCATCGGTCAGCGATGTTTCCTCGATCCGGGTGTCGGCGAAAATAATAGCCGCCCGCGCCCGCTCAATCCCGGCCTTGATCAGCGTCTCCGCGGACGAAGGATCCCCGCTGACAAAATGCACCTGGTGCATCTGCAGCGCCGGATGGCGGTCCGTCTCATCGACGATGACGATCTGCGCCTTCGGGTCGTACGTGAGGATCTCGTCGATGGCGGACCTCGCCTTTCGGCTCCAATTGATTAAGATAACATGATTGCCTCCGTGAAAATTCAACGTTCCCGCCTCCCTCTGCCGCTGAATGCCCGCGATGGAATCGATGATTTTACCGATGACCAAGCTGAGCAGCCCTATACCGAAGATGTATAAAAACAGCGTAAATATTTTACCGGCTACCGTAGCAGCAAAGAAGTCGCCGTACCCGACCGTGGCCATCGTCGTCATGACCCAGTACAGGGCATTAAACCAGCTGTGAAAGGTAGACGGCTCAAGCAGATAGGCGATCGTTGCGCTCACCGTTACAAAAATAACAATAATCAGGCCAATCGTCGTTTTGCGCATCCGCATCATCCGGGCGGATAGCCGGAGGAAAAAATGCAGCGGTCTCACCCTCTCTTCAGCATGGCAGCTTGATCTACAGCTTTATACAATCAGGCTGCTGATGGCAAAAGCCATGCCGACGAACACCATGGACAAGAGGACGGCAACAGCCGTATTTCCCTTTTGCAGCTGCTCGGAAATTTTAAAGCCAGGGGTCACCAGCTCGAAAATCCAGTACACGGCGATCAGGCACACGTACCCGACGGCAAACCACATGGCCAAAAACCAAATGGACGTGTTCGTATAAGCCGCCACGCCGAGAATGATGGCCGTCCCCAAAAATTTGCCCCCAAGCGCGATGCCGACGGCCGTATTGCCTTTCTTCAGCTCTTCCATGTCCTTGAACGGCGTCATCCAGCTGAAGATCACCATCCCGAGCAGCTGCAGGATGATGATGACGATGACACTGACAACAATATTAACGACGACCATTAACTGGCCCACCCCCTGAATTTTGCGTATGCCGAATCGTAATCGGCGAAATCATGAACTTCCTCGAGTTTGACGGAAACTTTCTTCTTCTTCTCCAGTTCCTTGTAGCGCGCATCGTCGATCGGCTGCTTGATCCGGTTGCCGGAAGGCAGCTCCACGACCGCAAAGTCCCGCGTCTGATCCTTGTATTTTGTTTGGTATACGCCGACCAGGTCGACTTCGGTCGTCACGTTAACTTTTAGATTGGCCAAGTCTTTCTTGGCCTCCTCCTGCGTCTTGAACGTCTTGATCGTGTCCCAGGAGGACAGGCGGACGTCGGTCTTCTGGTTGGCACCGGTCGTCATCTCGGCGTCCATGTACTGCAAAGACCAAATTTTGTCCCCCGTAGCATAGTTGCCGTCGTTAGGCATCAGCTCGTTGTCCGGAAGGACCGTCATGTCGCTACCGATGAGATCGCCGACCGTTCCTTCGACAATCCGGTAATCCCAAGGAACCCGGGATACGTTCGTATCCTCCGACGTCGACACACTTGTATCGAATACGGAGGGTTCATTCGAGGAGCATGCGCTCAGCAGGAGCGCCGCCAGCAGGAACAGTCCCAGACCTGTCCGGAAGAACTTGTGGTAGGTCTTCATTTATTTCACTCCCATCGCGATAAAATGGCTCGTATTCCCCGTAATCAATCCGCCCGCTCTTCCGAGCAGCCCGCACGGCTGTCCGTTGATCACGAACATACCGGTCAGCAGGTGCCGCGGCCCTGCGGCGGTCTCAATCCGCGGGAGCTCCGCCCGCAGCTGATAGACGGACGGGAACAGGACGCTCGTGTCGAATCCGGCCTCGTCCTGGATATCCATCTCTCCTTGTTCGTTAAACATCCGCACCGACCCGCCCTCGCGGCCGAACATCGATTTGGACACATAACTTCCTGAGAACACGGGCTTATTGTAGGTTGGCAAAATATATTTCTCTACCGTCTC
Organism: Paenibacillus sp. AR247; assembly: GCF_002968895.1. Taxonomy (NCBI): domain Bacteria; kingdom Bacillati; phylum Bacillota; class Bacilli; order Caryophanales; family Paenibacillaceae; genus Paenibacillus; species Paenibacillus sp. AR247. Next base: position 206,243 of record NZ_PCZT01000024.1, read on the forward strand.
CTGCTCCCGCTCGTCAAACAGGAGGCCCAGCTCATACAGGCCCCATGCCGCCGCCAGCAGTCCTTTGGACTGCAGCAGGATGCTGTGTGGTCCGTTAAAAAGCGCAAGCCTGCCGGTCTCGATCGCATAGGCAAGCGCGTCCCCGCCGTCGTCGACGGCCATCCACTCCTTCGGGTACAGCGCGAACATCCGCTTGATTTCCCGGCCCGTCGCGTCCTTGACGATCCCCTCGTCGATCCACAGATCGAGGCAGTCGACACAGGTCACGGGAAGGCCGCTGTGCTTCACCAGCGCCTCGATCGTTCCCGAGTCCTCGAGGTGGCTGCCGTAGGCGACGCAGGCGGCGGTATCCGGGCGCTCCACGGCCCAGGCAGCCTTCACGAGCTCCTTCATCCGCCCGTTCGGCGTCGGAATTCCCGCTTCGCCGCACAGCCAGGGGGTCGCGATCGACGCTTCCACATAGCCAGTCGGCGTATCGGCGTTCAGCTCATACAGCTTGATGCTTCCGTCATGGCCGACCGCGTAATCGAACCGGGCGTAGCGGCTGATCAGACCTTGCCCTGGAATCGGACAGTCGTCCAGCATATCCCACAAAATCTGCGGAATGCCGATCAGCTCATACAGGTCGCGGCGCTTGTGCACATAGCGGACCGTCTTGTCGAGCACGCCCCACAGTCTCGAGGAGGCCTCCTCGAGTTCGCGGTACGTCTCCCCGTTCATGACGACGATCTGGTCCAACCAGTACTCCTCGTCTTCCAGATCGGCCCAGGCAAAGCCTAGCTGCCGCAGCTGCTCCACCCGCTTCGCGCGTTCGCCGGTTCCCGGGGCAAGCACCTCAAATACGCTGCTCATCCGCCAAAACCGCCGCTTCTGGAGCTGGAGTGGGAGCTCGAAGAGGAGCTGAATCCGCTTGACTTGCCGCCGATGCTGCCAGACGAAGACGACGTTCCTCTCCGGGTGATCGACCCGGTCGAAGTCGATGTCTTCGGACGCACCGTCGAGCCGACGACCGGCTTGTTCTGGAACGTGCCGCTGGTATAGGACCGCGGCTTATACGTTTGGCTGGTGCCGGTGTAGTACGTCGGCCGGCCGTTGTAATAGTTGGTGGTAGAATAGCTGGATCCGCTGTTGAACAGCATGTGGTACAGCAGCAGGTCATCCCAGCCGAATCCGGAATGAGCCGAGCCGTAATTGTTAATGACGGTCGTTCCGCCGCCCGACGATCCAGAACCTGTCGACGCCGATTGCCCCTCTTTGTCTTCCTCCGGCTGCTCCTTAAGCGGAATGTTCCAGTCCGCGTTTTTATCAAAATACTGTTTTACTTCCTCTGTCGACCAGGAGACCAGGATCGGTTCATCCGCCGCGGTCTGGTCACCTGATGTATTGGCCGACGCTCCGGCCGCTGTCGCTCCCGGGATCAGAAAGGCATTGGCCAGCAGCGCTACGCCCAGGGACGTGGACAATACCCGGGCTGCCTTCCCTTCAACCGGAAAACGTCTTGATCCGGATTCGTCGCTCCGCTTCGCCTTTTCTTCGTTTGCCATGATCGCATCTCCTTTTACCGAGTTCCCTGTTACTCGTTTCGTATCTGCACCAGCAAAAGCTCAAGCTTGCCGGTATCGACATTCAGCCTTCCCTCAATCGTTTCGTATTCCTTGCCGTCGACGACAATATAGTTGACATGCTCCAGCGCAGCCACCATATTCATGCCCCATCTGCGCTCTTCCATCGTCCGCAGGCTGCCGTTTGACATCTTCTCGACCAAAATGACATCCATCTCATTTCCCATTTTCGTTACACCCCTTATTTCATTTGCTTTGTACTTTACAGCATTTTTTTACGTCGGATCTTCCAGCCGGTTCCAAATGATTTTCACTTCCGACTATGAAAGGATGTACATATCCTCCCAAAACGCTCTCCATTCAAGCCTTGATGGCATTTTGTCAAATTTAAGTATAAATTGTCTGCTGCTGGAGGGAAACCAAAAGTTTGGGGTTTTTCCTGTTTTCCGAATCTTACCTGCCGACGCGATTGGAGAAATCGCAGTACGGTCAAATGATTCAGGGCATCGAACACAGCACTCGTGATGGAATAGAAAGTCGTTAGCGAGTCTTTTTGCCCGTGATAAAAGGCTGCCCCGGATTAAACGGAGCAGCCCCTTTGCCGCAGCGTTACTTTTATACGTATTGGGCCTGTCCCCGCGGGTGCGGACACGGTCAAGCGCGGAATGGCTCGCTTCAACCGGGGCCCAAACTCCCCTGAGCTCAGCCTCCCTTTTGCTTCGTCTTGTTGATCATCGCGCGGCTCTTCTCCAGGTAGTCCACCGACTGGTCATAGCTGCGGCTGGCGACACCCAGGTACAGCATGTCGATGATGTTCAGCTGGGTGATCCGGGAGGCGGTCGCCCCGCTGCGGATATCGTTTTCGGTCGATGATGTGTACAGCTGGATGTCGGCAATCTCGCTCAGCGGCGAGTTTCCGTATTTCGTAATGCAGATCGTCACCGCCCCCGCCTCCTTGGCGGCTTTCATTCCGGAGATGACATAGTCCGTTTTGCCGGAATACGAAATGCCGACGGCGGCATCCCGCTCCGTGAGCAGCACCGAAGAGGTCAGCTGCAGATGTGGGTCGGCAAACGAAAAGCTTGGCTTGTTGATCCGCAGAAACTTGTGCTGCGCATCCTGAGCAATGAGATTCGAGGCGCCGATCCCGAAGAAAAAAATCCGCTCCGCCCGGCCGAGCGCCTCGATCGCCCGTTCAACCATGTGCTTGTCCAGCACCTTAACCGTGTTGCGGATCGACTGAATATTGTTATTCGTCACATTATGAATAATGGCATCCACCGAGTCATGCGGGCGGATCTCCTGATACCCTCCGGGCTCCTCCTGGCTCCCGAGATAAAGTGATTTTAAAGATATCCGCACGCATCCGAGGTTCCTCCATCTCCGAGATCCGGCCTGGTTGTCGCCCGATGAGTCTGATGGTAGAATACACCTGATTTTACCAGTATGGTTTGGAACGAGCTGAGCCAAGAGAAAGGTGAGATGAGCTGAGATGAGTGTAGACATTTTACGTGCCCATGAGGCGGACGCGTAGGAAATCCTGCAGCTGCAGAAGCTGGCCTATACCGGTGAAGCCGAGCTGTACGGCGACTACGCGATTGAGCCCCTCGAAAGCATCGGATACCGCATGGTTCGGACCGCCGTCATTAACGGACAGCTGAGTTTAGTTTATATGGAGAAAGAATTGGAGAACCGGTAATTCCGGCCGGTTAAGCAGGACCCTATAAGCCGTTGGGAATTTTGAATCATGAGACATCATTAAAGGAGCCGTTTGCCATAGCGCAGACTGCTCCTTTTTTTGATTTCAGAAAGGATACGTGGCGGTTTGCAGGGTATCCGCTTATCGATGGTCAAACAGGATATCCGCGGTGAGTTGGATGTGTGACTTAAAAATCTCGACGGCACGATCCCCGTCACGGCTTACTACGGCATCCGCTAATGCCTTATGTTCGGCGCGGCCATCACGAACGGACTGCTGCGGGGGTGAATAATGCCGATAAAATTCGCTTAAATCCCACAAGCGTCTGCAAATATCCAGAAGCACCGGATTGGGACATGCAGCGATAAGTTCGTAATGAAATTGACGGTGAATGTCGGACCATTCTTCGCGAACGACGAGCTTTGGATGACCATCCTCGTACTCGGGTGTTTGCGATAGTTTATGGTGAACAGCGATGACATTGGATTCCCATGTGAGATCGCCGTGAGCGATGGACAGGCGTAAGGCTGCGGATTCATTGATCGATCGCGCTTCTATGATGCTTTTCAGTTCTTCTTCCGACGCCGTCTTCACGGAAAATCCGTGATTCGGGTTCTGTATGACGAGGCCTTGGGTCGCTAAACGGGTTAGCGCTTCCCGAACGACGGCAACCGAGACTTCGAAACCTTTGGCTAATTCCGAAACGGTTAATGGAGCGCCCGGTTCATATTGTCCGTCCAAAATATCATACCTCAGTTTTTTTGTGACATTTTCACTTAAAGTGGACGAACCGTTTCTTTTGGCCATGAAGTCGACACCATCCTTTATGCATATCGGGATTGTACACGTTTAAATAATTTACACCGAAACCTACAAAAAACAAGAAATAAATCGATAATTCTCAAACAAAACGATTTATATTTACAGAATCGATTCTTGTGTATATAATCGACTCATACAAAAAAGGAGGAGTTTACAATGAACAACAACCCATTTGCCAAATTGCCGGAAGTTGAAGCCTTTCGGTTAACAAGTAATGATATTGCGGAGGGCCTTCCCCTGCCTCCTCAGCACTACGCGTCTGGAGTGGAGGGCGGTAAAGATCTTTCGCCCCATTTGAAATGGTCCGGTGCGCCCGAAGGGACGAAGAGTTACGCCGTAACCGCATATGACCCGGATGCCCCGACCGGATCGGGCTTCTGGCACTGGGCCGTCATCAACATCCCTGCCAATGTCACCGAGCTGCCGACTGGCGCAGGCGACGAGCATAGCAGCGGTTTGCCGCAAGGCGCCCTTCAGCTGCCGAACGATGCCCGGCTCGAACGCTTTATCGGTGCGGCGCCTCCAGCGGGACATGGTCCACATCGGTATTATTTTGTCGTTCATGCGCTGGATGTCGAGGATATCGGCGTTGATCGCAGCGCCACGCCCGCTGTCTTAGGATTCACCATGCTGGGTCATACGCTGGGGAGAGCCGTGCTCGTGGCTACAGGGGAAAGCAAGTAACCCAAACCGTTTGTCGATGGAATGAAAAAAGAGTTTGTTTGCGTTGTTCCGGTATAGAGTATCGAGGCAGGAACCGCACCACAAATGCACCAAGCGAAGCCGAGTTAAGTACGGAGGTGGCTGTGAGATTGAACGATCCAATTCATCAAAGCATATGCCCCCTGTGCCATCAGCCAATTAAAGATTTGAAGCACACGATCATATGCGGCTGTGGGAGCAAAATTAAAAACACCCTCAAATTCAAATAACCCAGTAAGCAAAAAAGGTACCCGTACACTAAACACTTTTTGAAGTGTCAGTGTTCGGGTACCTTTTCAGTTCCCTAACCTTTTTTCTATAGCAAAACGGCGGCGCGGTTTACACCTGCGTTCGGTCTTCAACCTAACGCCGCTCCAGGCCAACCCTTTTCCTTATCTCGCTTCAATCTTTTTCTCTATACACCATTTGATCACGTACAAAAATGCTACGCACAACAGCCCTTCAAACACGATGGAGCCCCAGGTTTGCCAGGCAGACAGGAGACCCGGCAGCTCCCGGGCCAGCACGCCGGACTGAGAGCTCCACTCCAGATCCACGCTTCCGAACAACGCGGACGAATCCTGGCCGAACAGAAAGTCTTCAACATAAGACAGGACGATGGTCAGGACGATAAAAATCAGCAGTCCGATCCAAAACACGCCTTTGGTCACCAGGCTGCGCGCCAAGGCGATCGTCACATAAAAGGTCAAAAAGCCGTATACGAGCAGAAACAGATATTCGACAACGATCAGCACGATGGCCCAGACCGGTATCTGGCCGACCCAGCTGAATCCGCCCCCAAAGTTGACTACCATATAGGCAGTGAATGCCGCTCCAATTACGGTCAGCACCAGCGAGTTCAGCAGCCCGTACAGCAGGGAAGCTCCCACATAAGACAAGGCACCTACCGGAACGAGCCGGCGGCTGACCGTAGTGATGTTGTAGTCAAACACACGGAGGCTGGAAATGAAGTAAATCACCGCGACTGCGCCGAAGAACAGAACCGAGAGGACAATTTTGACTTCATCCGTGGCCTTGGACCAGAGGAGGACGAACTCGCACAGGAGGAGAATCGCCATCCCGCCAAGGAGCAGCGTCGCGTTGCGCTTTAAATCGTATTTTAACAGCTTGATCATTCGCCAAACACCTCTTTAAACAGATCGTCAATGCCTTTTCCACGGTTGATGCGGATGCTCTCGACTTCCTCGTGCAGGACGATGACGCCGTCTTGGATAAACATGACTTCATCAAAAATCCGCTCCATATCACGCACCAGATGCGTGCTGACAATCAGGCTGCTGTCTTCACTGTAGAATCGGACGATCGCGTCCAGAATTTTACCCCGGGCCACCGGATCCACGCCGCCGATCGGCTCGTCGAGCAGATACAGGTTCACTTGGCGGGAGAGGGCCAGCGTCAGCTGCAGCCGTTCGCCCATGCCCTTGGAAAGGGAGCTGACCCGGTCGTTCTCCTTCAAATTCATAAAGTCGAGCATCTCGCGTGCCTTTTCCAAGTCGAAATCCGCATAGAAATCCCGGTAAAAAGCAACCGCATCCTTCACCCGCATCCAGCTCTCCGTCAGCGGAAGGTCCGGCATATAAGAGATCAGGCTGCGCGTCTCCTTGCCCACCGGCTTGCCCAGCACGGAAATACTCCCCGCGGAAGGCGGCGTCAGCCCGGCGGCGATCCGCATCAGCGTGCTCTTCCCGCTGCCGTTCGACCCGAGCAGGCCGACGATCCGCCCCGGTCCGATGCGCAGTGACACGCTGTTCAGAGCCAGCTTGCCTCCGTATTTCTTGGATACGCCGTCAACTTTGAGCAGTGTTTCCACCCTTAGCCCCCTCCTTTACGCCTTGCTTTCGGTCCTCCGCGACCGCCTCGCTTACGATGGAGACGATGTCTTGATTTTTGAACCCCAGCTCCTGCATGCCATGGATAAACTGGTGAAGCAATTCGCCCGCCATTTCCTTTTTAATCGCCATAATCTTCGATTCCTCGCTTGTCACATATCTTCCCAGCCCGCGCCGGGTCTCTACGACTTCCTCGCGTTCCAGCTCCTGAAACGTTCGCTGGATCGTGTTCGGGTTGATCTGCAGGTCGGCCGCCAGTTCCCTTACGGAAGGGATTTTATCGCCCGGCTGCAGAATGCCTGAGACAATTTGTCTCTTAATATGGTTCATGATTTGCAGATAGATCGGCAAATTGTTGTCGAATTCAATACTCACTTCAGGACAGACTCCTTTCGCCGTCAGCTTACGTTCCCGCGCATCAGGCTATATCACGTTTCTTAAACGTAACAAAGCTGGCGACAAGAAACAAGACGAGATATGCCGCCAGAACGGCGATGGAAAAGCCCAGGCTCATCCCCTGAATCGGTGCGTGTCCGCCCTGACTGTACACCGACAGGTCTGCGTTCGGGAACAGCACGTATTTATAGAAGCTTTTCGGAATAACGATTCCGCTGAACATCACCGAGGCCATGCCTACGCCCATCGCGGCACCCGTCGACCGGGTCAGCACCCCCATCATAAAGGCCAGCGTCATGAAAATGATGCTGTACACCAGCGTGCTGCCTCCGGCCACCAGCACATCCCGCCAGCCGGCTTCCCCTGCATCCGTGCCGAAGAAGAACGCGCCCGCTGCGAAGCTCAGCACCGTCAGCCATACGGCCAGCGACAGTGTAAACAGGACGGCCGCCGTGTACTTGGATGCCAGAACTGCGGACCGGCTCTGCCCGCGGATCAGCAGGAACTTGATCGTTCCTTGGCCGTGCTCCCCGGATACGATGCCGGCCGTGAAGATGATCGCCAGCATGGCCGTCATTTGGCCAAATCCGCTCATTCCCGACATCAACACCGTATAATCCAGGGCGCTCGCCCCTGTCATCATCTCGCCACCCCAACGCTTCAGAATCCAGCCCAGGGCGATCGCGGCCACCGCAGCGATGGCATAAGGAATGAAGAAGCTGCGCTTCTTGGCCATCTTGAGCCATTCGTTGACCACCAGCAAAGAAAAACTACGCAATTTGGTTTCCTCCCGTCCATTTCAGGAATTCGTCTTCTAGAGACTGCTTGAGCTCGGTAATGAGGTAAATCGGGATCCGGCCGGTGCCCAGCCGCTCCACTACCCCCGGAATGTCCTTGTACTGCAAGGAAAGTATCAGCTCGCTTTGTTCCGGATTCACCGCCAGTACCTCGGCCAGATCCAGCCCTTCGAGCAGTCTCTTCGCCTCTTCGAGGCGGCCGACGCGGAACATGACGCGCATCGCTTCCTGCTGCCCCGGCTGCTCCGCTTCCCCGCTGCCTCCGCCAATGGAGCGGACCGTCACCAGCTTGCCGTCTTGAATGACGACGACCCGGCTGCACAGCTGCTCCATTTCAAGCAGGAGGTGACTCGACACCAGGATGGAGATGCCTTCTTCGCGGGCGATATTTTTGAGATAGTCGCGCATCTCCCGGATGCCCGCCGGATCCAGGCCGTTCGTCGGCTCATCCAGAATCAGGACCGATGGCTCATGCAGCAGCGCCTGGGCGATACCGAGCCGCTGGCGCATGCCGAGCGAGTAGGCTTTCACTTTCTTCTTCATGGCCTGCTCCAGCCCCACGAGCCGGACAACCTCGTCGATCCGCTCCCGGCTGATCCATGGATTCATCCGCTGATACTGCTTCAAATTATCGTATCCGGTCATATACGGGTAGAACTCCGGGTTTTCGATAATCGCCCCGATATGGCGGATCGCCTGCTTCCAGTCGCGGCGGATGCTGCTCCCGCGGACCAGCACATCTCCTTCCGTCATCCCGATCAATCCGGCGATCATGCGGATGGTTGTCGTCTTGCCCGCACCGTTGGGCCCCAGCAGGCCTACCACTTCGCCTTTATGCACATCAAAAGAAAGCTGGCTGACGATCCACTTGCTTCCGATCCGTTTCGATACCCCTTGGAGTGAAAGAACCGGCGCATCGGCATCCGCCTGCATATTTGTTCGATGGTTCATGATCACAACTCCCTTGTATTAGTGTTATAGTTGGATAGTACACTAGAACATTAAGATTGTAAAGCCCAATCATTTTGTTTCGGAGTAAATTCTCTTTGTGTCACTCCGACCAAGCCGCGCAGTTTGTAGGGAAATTTGAGACCATCGAAAAATTATAAATGTTTCCAGAAAAAAACGGCGACCACTCTCCGGTTGAATACCGGGGAGCGATCGCCGTGCAGCGTGATCCTCTTTTATACTTTTCAATCGGTGCAGGCCGTTCTCTCATGTAACAAACTGGTTTTTATTATAAAACGGCCCATCTACTAGTTACGCTTCAAACATTACCGTTAAAGCGCTCTTCGGCGGCATTTTAAGCTGTAATGCCTCTTTTCCGTGCAGCCGAACAGCTACACTCTCCGATGCTTCGCTGTCGTTAAACATAACGGCTGCAATAGAGCCATCCGTATTTTTAAAGGCAACGGAACGGATCAGATCATTGCTGGTCGAAGCAATACGCCGCGCTTTCGGACGGATCCCTTTGCTGAAATGCGCCAGCGCGTAGTAGTCCAGCGTATAGGTTAGTTCCTTCGTCTGTTGATTCACGGTCACAATACCGCGACAGGTGCTTGTACCAAAGCCGGGTACGGTAGGGCCGTTCTTCTCATCCAGTGCCATATTCCACAAGACGTAAGACTTGCTATGATTGCGGAGAATCTCGATACCTGTTCGCATGACATTCGAGAAGGCTTGCTCAAACGGCGGAATCCACTCCCCGCCTGACCCTTCCGTGAAATGAACCTCTTTATCAGGGAAAGCTTCGAATACGTCCGATTGAGCTGACGGCTTACCGCCGTACCAGTGCCAAGCGACACCATCCACCGCATCGCCGGCCTGCTCAAGCACCGTCAGCGGGTAGTCGGGTTTATCCCAATTGTGATCATAGCAGAGAATTTTCGTATCGATATGATTCTTCACGAATTGCGGCTTCAGGTGATTCTTAATAAAATCACTTTGTGCCTCGGGCAGCATGATCATGCCGGGATAGTGACCTGGTGAATACAAGGCCTCATTTTGTGGTGTAACCGCATAGATAGGCAGACCTTTTGATGCATACTCCTGAATATAACGGACGAAATAATTGGCATAAACCGAATAGCACTCTTGCTTCAGCTCCCCGCCGATCATCGACCCGCTAGTCTTCATCCAGCCAGGCGGACTCCAAGGCGAACCCATCAGCTTGATATCCGGATTCAATCGCAGCGCTTCCTGCAGGAGTGGAATAATATCATCCTCATCGTGTGCAATGGAAAACTGCTTCAGCTCCATATCGGACTGGCCTTCCGGCAGATCATTATAACTGTAGAAGTCACGTGCATAATCAGATGCGCCCATGGGCTGGCGCAGTACCGACAAACCAATCCCTTCGTTCGGATCAAACAATTGGGTCATAAGCTCCGAACGCTGCTCGGCCCCCAGTACTTGATGAATCAGATAAGCCGCGGAATCCGTGAAGGACGCGCCAAAGCCATCCATCTCCTGATACGTCTGCTCCTCATCGATAACAACCGTATTCAGCAGCGCAGTGGGAGATACAGGCGAAAGCTCCTCCTTGGTTTTCTTAATGAATAATTCCTTTTCCCCATTCGACTGGTAGATTGTCATGTTCAACATGTTGTTCCCTCCAGATTTCTATATATCGTTTCCTATCCGTGAACGCTTATTTCAGCCCAAGCTTTTCTTTGTTCGCTTTCATCTTCTCATTGCGAACCTCCACGATTTTGTCCCAATTGTTACTGTCCAGGAACTTTTTATATTCATTCAAGAGGCTATCAAACGCAGCATCATCCTTCGAGCGAATCATACTTATGAGTGTTGAGTTCCATTTCGTATTGATTGCAGCCAAAGAACGCGCTTCCGGTGTGCCTTGGTCAGGGTTGATATTTCCAGAATAAAGTGTGGTACCAGCTTTCCTTTACCCCATTCCTGCATTTGCTTGATGGCATCCGGGAATGCGTCACCACTGAGCGCTTTGTGGCGGTCATGGCCAAAGAACATGAATTCGCCCATGCGGTAATCCTTTTTAAAAGAATCCGGGTTGTTCAACTGAAGCTCCTTCACAGCAGGCAGGAACTCGACCTTTCCATCCGCGTTCACTTTATAGGTCTCGCCTTCAATACCATAGTTCATCAGCATTTGTCCTTCTTCGCTTAACAAGTAGGTGAAGAGCTGAATCGATTTAGCGGGATCCACATTATTTTTCGTAATAAAGCTGATCATCCAGCCTGTGATCCCGGATTGGTTCAGTGTCGGTGAATGCAAGGCCGTGCTTTGGGGTCCGTCAATCGCGATATACTCTTTGCCTTTATTATTACTGTAGAAGCTTTGCAGGTTGCCGCCCTGCTGCGGTGTTCCATCCAGCAAAATGGTTGCATATTTGCCGGCCTTGACCTTTTCTTCAAAAGCTGTTCCGTCATCGGCAAAGCTGTCATCGCTGATCGCCCCGGCTCTGTATACGGAATTAAGCGTCTTTACCCAAGTTAAATAGTCTTCATCGAGGTTACGGTTATAGAATCCGCCATTCTTGTCTTCCAGCGGCACGCCGATGAAGTCCTGAAGCGTATCGCCAAGCGATCCTGTTCCTTCACCAATGGAGTTGAACCCGAATGGAATCAGGTCAGGGAATTTATTCTTGATATCCTGGAGGACAGCCTGAAATTGTTCTGGTGTGCCCATGACCGGCTTACCCAGGGCTTCGTAAACATCCTTACGGATGATAAATGCCGTTTTCGCAGGTATATTGCCGCTGTCATAGTCCTTTTGTGTATTGGAATAGTTCGGATATCCGTATGTTTTGCCGTCCTTGAGCTGGAACCATTTGAGTGTGTCTTGAGCAGCGACTTTGTTGAAGTAGGGATCATATTTCTCTGCCAGATCATTTAACGGCAGCGCCCATGTGGCCGCTTTTTGTACCACCGGGGAGTTGGAGTCAAACGTTGTGATCAAATCCGGCATTTCCCCGCCGGCAAAAAACGTGTTCAATTTGGTATCGTCACCCGTGATGAACTTGATATTGATATTCAGATCTTCCTTGATTTTCTTGGTGACGACGTCCTTGCCGAAATCCGTATTCCACCAATCCGCATTTACATACCAAGTCAGGTTGGTTACCTCTTCTTTTTTATCCTGCTTCCAGGCCGGAGTCTCGGCATCCGGTGTATAACGGTCTTCGATCGAAACCCAATTCTCCTTCTTTGAGCCGGACTTGCCGCCCGATCCGCTGCAGCCACTTACAACCAATACAACACTCATCAATACAGTAAACAGTGTGAGTCCTTTCTTTCCAAAAGCTTTGTTCGTAAACATCCTGTACCCTCCCTTTTAATTAAAGCGCTTTCTTGATAGAGCCTGTGTCTTTACAGCCAGCTTCATTTTCACTTATTCCTTGACTGCCCCAAGCATCATCCCCGAGATAAAATATCTTTGCAATATCGGATACATCACAACAATCGGCAGTGTTGTTACGACGATTGTTGCTAGTTGGACCCCTTTCGTGGTGGTTTGAATCGCTACCGAACCGATATTTTGCATCGATTGCGTCTGAGACTGCACAATAATTTCATACAGCATCATCTGTAAGGGATATAGCGATTGGTCGGTGATATACAGTTTCGTGGTCATAAAATCGTTCCATTGCCCTACCCCGTTAAACAGGGCGATTGTGGCCATGGCCGGCATAGAAAGAGGAATGAATATGCTCAGAAAAACTCTCCAGTCGCCACCGCCGTCGATCTTCGCCGACTCTTCCAGCGAATCGGGCACATTGCGGAAGAAATTCATCAGGATGATGACATCATAGAAGCTTAAGAGAGCTGGAATAATATAAACCCAGAAGGTGTTTAGCAGGCCCAAGCTTTTAATCAATAAGTAGGTCGGAATCATACCGCCCGAGAAAAACATGGTGATGACACCCATCGCAACGTAGAACTTGCGGCCGCGGACGTATTTTTTGCTCAGGCCATAACCTACCATGGCACAGAAGAATACATGGGTGATAACCCCGATCACGGTTTTGGCAACCGAGATGAAAAAGGCCTGCCATATGCCTGTATCTCTGAATACAGCCTGATAATTTTCAAGAGATAATTCCTTAGGCCAGAAGATAAACCCGCCCTCGGCAAGGGCCCTGCCCGAACTGAAGGATGAAACGACGACGTTCCATAACGGAACGACAATAATAATCGTAAATACAACCAATAGGATGATGTTGATCGTATCAAAGATTTTGCTATCGAGATCCCCTTTTGCTGCTTTCAAATTCACCGTAATGCCTCCCCCTGCATGGCCTATAGAACGGATTGATTATCATTTAGTTTGCTGGTCACCTTATTAGCCGTAACGAGCAGAATGACCGATATGATGGATACTCCTAAACCAACCGCGGTGGCATAAGAGAAATCCCCTTGCGTCATCCCCATCCGGTACACGTACGAGTTAATGACTTCTGCCTTTTCCCGGTTCTGTGAATTCATGAGCACCAAGGTTTGATCCAAATTCGACCCCAATAAACCGCTTACAGTCAAGATCAGATTTAAGCTGATAATCATCTTCATGTTAGGCAGTGTGATGTTCCAGATTTGTCTGAGGCGACTCGCACCATCGATTTTTGCGGCTTCATAGTAGGTAGGATCAATCTTGGACATGACCGCCAAGTACAGAATCGTCCCCCATCCAGCTTCCTTCCAGATATCCGATAAGGTCGCGGCGGCTGCGAGATCAGCCCTAAGCCAAGCAGCACTTCGTTAAGTAAACCGGAGGTGGAGAACCAGGTAATGAGCATTCCGCCCAGCACGATCCATGACAAGAAGTGAGGCAGATACGAAATGGTCTGTACGAACTTTTTGAACCGGCCCATGCTAACCTCGTAAATCATAATGGCCAGAATGATCGGAATGACAAAGCCCACCGCCAATTTCAAAAAGCTGATGCCCAGCGTGTTGATTACGGAATCCCAAAAGTACTTGTCCGATATAATAATTTTGAAATTGTCCAGGCCAACCCACGGAGCGGAATCCAGCGTATCAATGACGGTGTAATTTTTGAAAGCAATGGATAAACCATAAATCGGTATGTAGCAAAAAATAAACATAAAGATAATACCGGGAAGAATCATCGATTGAAGCTCCCATTGCCGCTTGAAATCAATGAAAAACTCCTTGATTCTCTGCCCTCGCGGCTTCTTTCCGGTTGATTGAACCGGGCCTGTGCCGGTTGGCTGAACTAAAACTGTTTTGCCCACCTGGTAAGCCTCCTTTGATCACAAAATGACAGACTTAAATAAAAACGTTTTTATTTTTTGGCAAAAAATATCCTCCTATTTTGTATCATTTTTAAAAAAAGAATCGGAATAATCATCAGCCCTTTCACTTAAACCGGTTTATTCCGACTGATCTTCACATGACTGGTGCCGCGAACGACAAGCTCCCCAGGCAATTTCTGAGTCTTGCCTTGCTCTTTCTTCTGAATCATGCGAACCAGGTGATCCACTGCCAGAATGCCTTGTCTGGCAATCTGATTGCGTACGGTCGATAGAGGCGGTGTAAAATACTGTGCAATATCAATATCATCAAAGCCCACGACGCTTATATCTTGGGGAACCTCGTATCCCAGAGATTTCAGGGCCCGAATACAACCGATGGCACTCACGTCGTTACCGGCAAGAAAAGCATCCGGCACTTTGTCGGGGTGTAAGTGAAGAAAGGATTTCACAGCGTTATAGGAGCCTTCTTCCTCAAAATAACCTTGCAGGATATAGTCTCCATCGATGGGAAACTGACACTCGCGCAGTGCAGCCAGATATCCTTCTTTCCGCTGAACGCTGTCAAACATCGTATCCACGCCGGAAATATAAGCAATCTTCTTATGCCCCAGGCTGATCAAATATTTAGTCGCTTCATAACCGGCCTCATAGGAGTCGAAAATGATGCTGCCCATCGTCTCTTTCTGAATCTCGCGATCCAGAAACACGGCATTGATCTTGTCTTTCTCCATAGCGGCGATGTCTTTATCGTCGATCCTCAGCTCTTCGAATATGATGACACCATCCACCCGGCCGCCCATAATATTGCTCATGATAACCTGCTTATCCTTCGTAATAAACACATTCAATCCGTAACCCAGACGGTCGCATTCATGTGACATCGACTCGACCAGCGTGTAGAAGTAAGGCCCTGCCACGCTTGTTGTAAAGAAGCCAAGCATCTTGGTCTTCCCCGACTTCAGCAGCTTCCCGTTCAGGTTCGGTACATAATTTAATTGTTCTGCCACCTTCAGAACATGTGATTTGGTCTCCGGTGTCAATACATCTACGTCATTCAATGCATTCGAAACCGTAGAAATGGAGACTCCGGCCGCTTTAGCCACATCCTTGATCGTTACCTTACCCATATAACCATTCTTCCTTTGCTATAAAAACGTTTTTATGTACATAAAATACCATACAAGCGCTTTCAACACAATCCTTTTTTTAGTAAGCCGGAAAACAAACCAAAAGACCGCCCACTTTACGTGAACGGTCCACTGAGCCTGCCTTCCATACCAACGATGAAGTTCTACTGTTTAAGATATCGTTAAACATGCTTATTGTTTATTCTAATAATCGGCAAACCCCAGTTTCTCCAGCACCGCCATGCGCTCCAGCAGCTTCACACCGCTCAGCTGGGTGCTCAGGGATACCGGTTCTGCCGGCGCCTGGCTCCAGTCCGTTCCGAACAGGCATGCGGCGCTTCGCCCGGCGTCCCACAGCACGCCCGCATTTGCGGCGAGCATCGGGACGGCAAGCCGGGCCGCCTCCTCCGAGGCCAGGCTCAGCTCAGCCAGGTAGCGGACCAGGATGCCTTTGAACAGGCCGCCGTCCCCGCTTCCTTCGTCCGGGAACACGCCGTCATCCGCGGCAAGCTCTGCCTTGGCGGCCTCGGCCGTGCGCAGAGCAT
>NZ_PCZT01000024.1:222092-227234 GCF_002968895.1 Paenibacillus sp. AR247
CCGATAAAGACGCCCTGGCAATACGTGAACTTCCAGTCCTTATCAATCCTTCCGTCTCCGATCCGGTTCATGCCGTCCCAGACGAAGCCGGTAGCGGGATCGACCAGGGAGCGCTGCTGCCAATCGTATATCTTGCGGGCCCACTCCAAATCCTCCGCGCTGCCAAAGCACCGGTACAGCCTTGCCGCGAGAATGGCGGCGGGCGCATTGGCCGGGGTGTTTTTGTAAGCCAGCTGGGATTTATGCCACGCAATGCCGCCTCCCATATGGTCGTTCCATCCGCTCTGGATGTCCTCCCACAGGATGTGGACGGTTTCCTTGTACTTCTCCTCGCCGGTCGCCTCATACGCGCGCAGCCAGGCGAGCGCCATCCATTCCATATCGTCGTACAGCTCATTCGGGTACACGCCGCCGTTCCAGCGCCGGATGCCGTCATGCAGCTCCGCGAGCATTTCCCCATACACCGCCTCGCCGGTGCGCAGCAGTCCGTCCACCAGCACGTCGGCGGCATGCGCCATCCACCAGTAATGAAAAATCGTGTTGCATTCGCCGTTTGGGCACGGCGTTTCAATATTAAACATCGCGATATCCGGATTCCAATAATGCTGGCGCAGCGCTTCCTGCGCTGCATCCGCGCGTTCTGACCACAGCATGGCGACCTCTCTCCCCTTTCAACAGCACCCGAATGGAGGGCTGTTCATTCCACTTACTCAACCAGCCCGGAACGCTCCACGCCTTGAATGAAATACCGCTGCAGAAAGAGATAGACGACAAGCATCGGAATCAGCGCAAGGAATGTAGCGGCCATGACGACAGGCAGGCTGAACACTTCAAAGCTGCTGCCTGTCAATGTATCCAGGGATTGATAGAGCCGCGGAAGCATCATCGGCAAGGTGAACTTCTCCTCCGACGTCAGGAAGATCGACGGTTCGAAGAAGTCATTCCAGTGCCATACCAAGGACAGCAGGGTCGTTACGACGATCGCAGGCGGTGTAAGCGGGAGAATAATTTTCCAGTATACGCGGAAGCTTCCGCAGCCATCCACCCTGGCCGCATCCTCCAGCTCCCACGGAAGCCCGCGGAACAGCTGGCGGAAGATAAAGATGAATAAGGCCCCCCTTAGCCCATTGGCGAAGAAGGATGGCACAATCAGCGGCATCACGCTGTCCAGCCAGCCGATCGTCTTGTACTGCATATACAAAGGGACGATGATCGTTTGCGGCGGAATGATCATCGTGAACATGCACAGCACGAACAGGACTTCCCGTCCGGGAAACCTAATTCGGGAAAAGCCATAGGCGACGAAAGAGCAGGATAATACCTGGCCGATCACACTCACTACGGAAATGAGGGCCGAGTTATTGAAATGTGTCCAAAACTGCAGCCCCTTCATGCCGTAGTAGAAGTTTTCCCACGCCAGACTCGTCGGAATCCATTTGATCGCGAAGTCGATCAGATCCACCGGATGCTTGAGCGAGGTCGTGATCATATAGATAAACGGATAGAGAAAAACAAAGGCCAAATCGATCAGAATGACGTACACGAAGATGCGGTAAATGAGCGCGAACCAGCGGCTTCTGCTGCTGATCCGGCTGATGACGCTGTTATTTCTTAACGCTTTCGCCCGGTTAGCGATACTTTCGGGCTGCACAGCCACACGCTGCCTGGTCTTCGACATCGGAATCGGTTTCACGCTGCACCACCTCCTTGCTCCTCATTCTCATTTTTCACCTGTGTATACGACTAAGCGTCTGGTCGAAGCAAATACGATAATGAGCAGCAGGAAGATAAACAAGAAGTAGATCCAGCCCATACCGGACGCGTAGCCCATTTCGATCTTCGTAAAGGCCGTATCTTTGATATAGACCATCATCCTGTTGTTGATATCCGTAAAGGAATCCACGCATGTATAGACCAGATTAAGCAGGATGATCGGCGAAATCAGCGGCAGCGTGATTTTCCAGAACATCTCCCATTCGGTTGCACCGTCGCATCTTGCCGACTCATAGAGCGACGGAGAAATCCCCTGAAGTCCGGCTAAAAAGAGCAGGATCTGCACGCCCGTTTTCCAGAAGATCACGGTAAGCCTGCTCAGCATATCAAAAACGATCTGCGAGAACGTCGGGCCCATATACAGAAATACTTCTTCCGGAACGCCGATGCCGTTCACCAGCGTGTCTTTGCCGACCCCTGCATAGAGCAGCTGCTGCATTGCAAGGCCGGAGCCGATCAAGACGGGCAGGAAGAACGCCGCGCGGAAGAAGGCGCGCCCGCGGATTTTATGATTCAGCAGGATCGCGATAAACAAAGAGAAGACCAGAATCAGCGGCGTATTGATGACGGCATCCTGCACCACCGAAATGAACAACGGAATAAACTGCGTATCCAGCACGAACGCTTTGTTGAAATTTCCCCAGCCGACAGGCTCCAGGTCGAAATTGCCGACACCGACCACTTCATGAAAGGCCAGCCAAAGGGAGTAAATCAAGGGATACAGCATGAACAATGCGAACCCGATCGCCCATGGAGCGATATAAACATAGCCTGCCAGCATCTTTTTTCGTTCCAGACTCAACTTTTTCCCTGTCATGCTGATCCCCCCTTCGGCACCACGATGAAGTTTTTGCCCGGAACGAGATGATGATCGACCGTCACCTCACCCGGCGTATAATTGACAATGACGCGAGTCCCGTCCTCATATACGACCTCATAAACATCATCCTGCAGCTTGCGGTGCTCCTTCATCGTCTGCGACCAAACCGGCCTCAGCTTGTCGTTCATCTCTTTGTAGTATTGGACCGCTTGATCCACCCAGTTGCTGTAAGCCGAGCTGAACAAATCGCTGTAGATGGTGTCCTTTAAATCTTCAGAGTGGTTCATCGTTAATTGGTAGTATGGCATATAGCCGTATTCCACCATCTTTAGGTACTGCAGCTGTGGATCGTAAAATAGATTTTGCGGATCGCCCGAATAAGGAATAATGCCATGCAGCGCCATTTGGTAGAACGGAATCGTTTCGTCGGTAAAGAAGAAGCCGCTGTCCTCCATCGGGATGCCGAACAGGCGGGAGGAATGCTTCAGGCTGTATCCATCCCCCGCGCTTCAGCGGGTACTCGTCGTTATAATCGTAGTAGAGCTGACTGCCGATGCCGTCGAAGTTAATGCCGGTAATGCCCAGCTTGCGCAGCGGATTCAGCACTTTCTTCTGGAAATGCGCATTCTGCTTGCCTGCATTCAAGTAGAAGAGCTCGCTGTAACGGTCGGTCACGACAAAATGGTTGGCTCCGACAACGACATCCTTACGCGACGAGAACCCGTCGTTGCCCTTCCATGCCTCGACATAGTTGTCCTGCAGAAAAAGCTGGTAGTTCTTCGACTTCGCGTACTCGCTTAGCTTCGCCAGCCCGCTAGTGCCGCCCAGCTTACGGGAAGGCTTATATCCCGACGGATAACTCATGTAGCCTTCACCCGTCCATCCGAGCAGGTTCGCCGAGATCGACTGCACGCCGCGTTGGCTGAGGTCTTCCATCATGTCCTGCGCCTCTGAGAAGGTCGTATTTTGAATAAAATGATCGATCAGAATCTGGTCCTTCTTAATGCCCATAAGCAGGTCAAGCCCGAAAGGAACCGCCTCCCCTTTCTTCACCTTCGGAACCACGCCTTGCTCGTCGAGCAAATACTCCCTGTAGGCGGTCGCCATATGGCTGTAATCGGCCTCTTTGCCGCTAAAGAACACGTAGCGGATGGTATGATCCTCGCGGATCAGATCCTTTTCGGGCTTCTTCGTCAAATTGCCGTCTTTCTTAACCGCTTCATACTCGCGCCTGTAAACAAGCTCAGAGGATACGCGGTTCAAATTAATGAGATAGCCGCTCGGTGAATAGAGGATATTCGCGTCGTATTCTCCCTGGGTGATGATCCCCATAAAGGAGTTATCGCCCACTTTCAAGCCGAAGATCGGCAGCATCGCGTTCTGTTCCCGTCCGAAAAAATTGAAGGTAATCGTATCCGCGCCGTAAACGCCCGCACGGTAAGGATTCAAATAATTCGGGTGGTTCGTCTTAAAATAAGACAGCGCACCCGGCCCGTCGGGATAGACCGCATAGCCTTGATCGTGATCCGATGCCGCTCCGAAGAAGGGAAGCGGAGCAACCGACATGAGCCAGTTGTCTTCCCCTTCCTGGATCGATTGGCCGGGTACGGTGACTTCAAGGGCGTTCCCCTTCAATTGGAAGCTCATATCGAAGCTGATTTTCAGCCTTGGCAGCTCGTAACGAACCGATATCCCGTTTTCCAGTGAGGTCGTCGTCATCTTCGGCTGCTCGAGGGCAAAGTTCGTCTCCTGCGTTTCCAGCGCAGGCAGATGGGGATCCGTATAGGTCAGATGAAAAATGGACTGACTGCTGGCGGTCCACAGCTCATTCCCGTCCGTTTCGACATCCTGGAGGGGAACTGCCGATTCCCACCGGTACCCGTTGCTCTTGTCGATCACCGCGATGGCGGAATCGGATGAGCGGAACTGCAGCTCAAGCCGGTCGTTTTCGGCGATCTTCTCATAATGGGCTGGCTTCTGCGGCTGTCCGTTCTCCTCTGGAGCCGGCATCTGCTCACTCTCAACGACCTGGTTCTTATTCGGCCGCATTTCCTCCTTGGCCCGTTCAATAGCTTTTTGCACGGAGGGTAACGCCAGGAGCACGAGCGCAGCAATGATGACGCTGACGGTTAAATAGTAGATCCATCGTTTGGCGAGTCTCGTTTTCATGGTACCCCCCTCAATTTTCCAGTAAGTATCTGACTTCTACGGCCACTTCACGCACAAATTGAAGAACGTGGTTCGTCAGAGCGAAGACAAGCCCTACCGTTCCCCAGAAAATAATAAAAGCAAAGATGGATAAAAGGAGGACGCCGACCGCCTTCTTAAAGGTATAGTCATTCAGCACTTTCAGTTGAATGAAGATGAGCAGGGCCACCCACAGCCATATGATCGAATTGATGCTGTTGTACAGCCCCAGTTCGCCCCTTGACATCACCAAGGAAACGGCAGCCAGCGGGATGGTAAATACGATATAGGGAATCAGGGCATAGGACATCGCGGTCAGCACCTGGCTGAAGTAGGCCTCGCCGTCCATAATCGCCGTAATT
>NZ_PCZT01000024.1:227334-237125 GCF_002968895.1 Paenibacillus sp. AR247
GACGAATGCCGAGATCAGATGCTTGTTTTTCTGCAGCTCCTCGAATCCGTCCACTGGATGAAACAGTATTGCTATGCCCAGCCGCAGTGACCGGAGACCCGACTGTTTGAAATCCGCCGTTCTGATCAATAGCCATACCTCCTTATGACGGTATTCGTGACGCGGATCATGAATTTGACGATAAAGTAGATGGCGACCACGATGAGAACGACGGCCATAATGATCCAGCCCAAATATTCGCGCAACAAGCCATGCCGATACTCGGCGAAGGCCAATGAATACCCTTCCTGGTCATTGCCCAGCTTAAATTCCCGCATCGCTTCCTTCCATCTCTCTTCCTTCATCAGCGCTTTCGCCACGCCGCGGTGGGCGAGCGGATAGTTCTCGTCGATCTTCAGCACTTCCTTCCAGGGCACCATCGCTTCCTGGTAACGCCCGTTGAAGTGCAGCTGGCTCGCTTGGTGGACCAATTCCGCGAAGCGTGTCGGCTGAAAAATTTGAATGTTATTGCGGTCCCGGTCCAGCACGTAGATTTTGCCCGCCTTATCGACGACGATGCTCGTCGGGTATTCGAAGCGCCCCTTCTCATCGCCTTGTCCGCCGAATACGGCAAGCAGATTGCCTTCCTGATCGTATTGATAGATCTTCCGCGACATTGCGTCGAGCGCGTTCACAACCCCGTACTGATCGACAGCCATATCGATGAAATAAGGGTTTTCCAGCGCCCCGCTTTCGATCGAGGCTTCGCCGAAAAATGCCTTCTTGTAGATGTTTTCACCCATGGCATTGAACTTCTTGAGCTGGTCCGCTTCGATCAGAACCGTCGGCGTATAAATAAATCCTTTACCGTCGATCGTGATATTTGAGTTTTGCGGAGGAACCGCATTGTTCAGCTGCTCCCGCTGCTCCGGCGTTGCCAGTAAACGGATGAGCAGCTTCTTCCAGTCGAACGGAACGCGGTTGGCGCCGATGTAGCCGCGGAACTGGTTCATCGCGTCTATCATCATAAAGCCGCTGTAGTCATTTTTATTGAGCGCATACAGATAACCGCGCCGGTCCATGATGACTTTATCCGGGGAAAAGTCCAAATCTTCACTCAGCAAGGAAGATTCCGGCTTGACGAATTCTTCGATCAATTCACCTTTCGGAGACAGATGGATGATCCTGCCGCTGCCCGTGTCCGCTACGAACATATGACCGAGGCTATCGACATAGATACCGCTCGGACTGCTGAGCTCGACGCCTTGTTCTTTCCCGAAGATGCCCAGCACTTTCCCTTGGCCGTCCAATTTCACAATCCGGTTATTATCCGTGTCGGCTACGTATAAGAGCCCCTTCTCGTCGATAAACAAGTCGTTTGGTTTATTCAAGCCGGGCTGGCCGACGTCCATAATGATCGTGTCTACCGTATAGGTCAGGGGGATCGGCATCCGATGGCCATACATTGGATCGAGCGTATAGGACATTTGCGGGAGCGCATGGGCAGGCAAGCTGCAGATCAGAAACAGCAAACTGGCAAGCTGCAGATCAGAAACAGCAAACTGCCGAGTATACCCGCTGTTATTCGTTTGTACACCGTATCCGCCCCCTATGATTTGATCCCGGAATGAACCATCGTATTCATAATCAGCTTCTGGAACAGCAGGAAGATGAGAATCGGAGGAAGCGTCATCAGGAATGTGCCGGCAGCCAGTGCACCCGTCCGCGCAACGACGCCCGGTCCCCCTGCCAGTGTCTGAATCGCCAGCGGCAGCGTCTTCATCGATTCGCTTGTCGTAAACNCGAGCGCCGAAAAGAAATCGTTCCAGTTCCCGATGAAAGAGAAAATAATCAACGTTGCCCAGGCCGGCTTGCTCACCGCCATAATCACCCTCCAGAAGATTTTCCAATCCGATGCGCCGTCGATATGCGCAGCCTCGATCAGGGCATCGGGAATTTGATCGAAGAATTGTTTCATGAGGAAGATGTTGAAGGCCACGGCGATCTTCGGCAGAATTAACGCCCAATACGTATTGACCAAGCCTAAGCTCGATACGATCATATAGGTCGGAATCTGGGTCACCTGCGGCGAGAACATCAGAGCCGACAAGATAACGGAGAAGATGAAGCCCGCACCCGGCGGTTTGAACTTGGATAACACGTACGCTCCCAGGCAGCACACAACCAAGCTGGAGAGCACGACCGCAACGGAGACGAACAAGCTGTTAAAGATGTACCGCGAGAAAGGAACGACAGAGCTGTCCGTCGCGGTAAGCAGATCAAAGAAGCTGCGCAGGGTCGGCTTCTGCACGAAGAATCTCGGCGGGTAAAGGAACAGCTCGTCGAGCGGTTTGAAAGCCGTGGAAATCATATATACGATCGGCAAGGACGTAAATCCGACCAATGCGATCATAAACGCGTATAACAAACCCCTGTTGAAACGGGTGATAAATTTCGTAAAGCTCATCGTCACGTCCTTTAACCCCCCTTATTGATCTTTGGACGATAGTAACCGCATCACGATGCGGCCTAAGCCGAACGTGACTACAAACAGGAAGACGGCGATTGCCGATGCGTATCCCAACTCGAACCGGATGAAGGCATAGTCGAACAGATGCGAAATAATCGTATGGCCCGCATAGTTCGGGCTCGGCATACCGGAGATGGCTACGGCAATGTCGAACACCCCGAATGCGCCGACGATGGCGTTGACCGCGCCGAACAGCAGCTGCGGCTTCATTAGCGGCAGCGTAATGAACCACAATTCCTGAAACTTGCTGGAAATCCCGTCAATGGCGCCCGCTTCATACAGCTCTGGCGATACATTCTGCAGCCCCGCCAGGAATACCAGGAACCCCGTACCCATGCTCATCCACAAAGAAACGATAATGATGACCGGCATGATCGTGTTCGGATCCGTATTCCAGAGAATCGGTTCGCTGATCATGCCCCAGTTGAGCAGCGCATTATTCAATAAACCGTAGCGGTCTCCGGAGAATATGTACAGCCAGACGATCGATAAAGCGATTCCGCTCGTAATTGAAGGGACGTAAAAGGCCAACGAGAAGATCATTTTGGCCTTCAGCGTATTGATCACCCACGCGAGCATAAAGGATAAGCAATAGCTTAGCGGCCCGGCGATCACAGCGAAGATAAACGTATTCTTAAGCGATGTGAGAAAGATGTCGTCTTCCAGAAACAAGACGCTGTAGTTGGATAAGCCTACCCACCTCGCCGGTTGGAGCATGTTGTAATAGGTGAAGCTGAGATAGACCGACTGCACGACGGGAATGACGGTAAACACGATGAAGAGAATCAGGAACGGGCTGAGAAACAAATAACCGAGCGCAGCCCTCTTTCTCGCGTGAGTCAATTTGAATCGACGTGCCTTCTGCGGTGCCAGCTGGAGCGGCCCCTTAACCTCTACGCTGCTTTGCATACTGCTCCTCCTTCCGCCGCCTTAGTCTTTCGGCGTGAACCCGAATTCCTTCTGCTTGGCGTTAAGCTCTTTGTTAATATCCTTGATGCCCTTCTCCAGCGACTCTCTGATATTCATGCCGCCAAGAACAACGCGGTTCCAGGCATTATCGATGTTCCGCCCCGTGAAGTAGCCGCCGAGTACGTACGGCTGCTCTTTGTAGTACTTCCATTGATCCTTCAATGCCTTGAGGTCGTCCTCCGGCCATGGCAGCTGAGATAAGGCGTCTATATTCGCCGTATTCCAGCGGGCCTCGACGCCGAGCAGCGCCTCCAGCTCTTGGCCGAACTGCAGCTGAACCTCTGTACTCGTCCACCATTTCAGGAACTCCCAGGATTCCTGCTGATGCTCCGATTGCTTGAAGATCGCAACGGACTGTACTGCTCCACCGGTCGTACGGTCAATCGACCCATCGGCCTTCTGATGGCCGGGAGACGGCGCGACGCCCCAGCGTCCGATCAGCTCCGGCGCTGCGGTAGAGAGCTGTACATACGTGAGATAATCCGCGATCCCGATCGGCATTTCCCCGGTACGGAACCTGTTGAAGAAGTTCGCCATGACCGGGAACTTGTAATTGGTATACAGCTCCGTCCATTCCGTGAAGGCCTGGAAGGCTTCCGGTGAATCCAGCGCTGACTTTGCTCCGTTCTCCTTGTAATAGTCGCCGCCATTCTGGTAGAGAAACGGCATGAAGCCCAGCTGCGTGATCGGATAATACATCTGCATCCCGTTCTGCTGCAGAATCGGAAGCAGAGCATAGACCTCATCCCATGTCTTCGGGATGCTGACGCCCAGCTCGTTCAAGATATCCTTCCGGAAGACCAACAAGTTGAAATCCTGCGTTTCCGGTAGCGCATAGTTCCCCCCATTGTATTTGAAAGGAATGAGCGATCCCGCAAGGAACCGTTTACTGACCTCTTCATAATCAGGAAACTGCGTTAAATCGACAGAAGCGTCCCGGATCGCAAATTCGACGGGCAGATGCGCATCGACGCCTGTTGCGACATCCGGCGCTCTGCCGGAGCTTGCCGCGAGCAGCAGCGTGTTGACGGAGCCCGAGTTCAATTGACCGGCGGGAAGCGTATTGATGTTGATGCGTATGCCGGTTTTGGGCGTGAAGTCTTCCTCCGCCATTTCCTTCATAATTTCCGCCCACTCTTTGCCACGGGATACCCAAACCTCGATAACCGGACCCTCTTCCTCCCCCGTTTCGTTGTCGTAGACGCTGCCTACACCCGTATAGTCCTTCGTAAAGGAAGCCATGAAGTTTTTGAACGTGCTGACCGATTTTTGCAGAACGTTGGATTTTACCTTCGGATATTTCGTATCCGGGGCACTGATCAGGATGTAATCCAGAACAAGCGGCACATTCTGGAGATCCATCAGCAGCGTGCTGAGGTTCGTTTGGCTGTTGCTGAGCTCCGATAATTGTCTTGGAATCGAATCGGGGTTACGGATCATTTTCTCGAACGTGTGGTTCATCATCCGCAGACTGTTCACCGTGCTCGGCTCTACATCCGACAGAGCCTTGAGCGCATCCATCTGAACGAGCAGATCGTCCGCGATGACCTTCAAGTCTTCAATCAGCTTCGGCACCTTCTTGTTCAGCTCGTATTCGAAGTTCGGATCCGGCGTCGGTCCCGTGATCATAATAATGCGTCTGTACAGATCAGAGAGCTTCTGGGTATCGGCCGTCAAAGCTTCCATGATCGGTTGATACGGCCCGACCTGGGCGGCCATCGTCAGCGTATGCTCGCCTTTCGTTAAGTACACGAGCAGGGGTTCGTCTTTGCCTGTTTGTTCATTGTCCTTATGCAGCGTTTCGATCCGCCAGTTGCGCGAGTAGGTAAAAGGGTAGAGCTCCAATTCCTTGAACGGAACTTTTCCATCTATAAGAATTTGACGATAGGACGGCAGCCCATCGCCCCACCATTGTCCAAATTTCAGCCCAATCTTATACAACCCGTCCTGCGGAACCGAGAACGCCCACGATGCCTTCTGACCGCCCTTCCTCCAGCGCCAGTCGCCAAATGCGTTCAGCCGGATTCTCCCATCGCCTGCCGGCTCCATTAACGGATCGCCATTCGATTCCCTGCGGATCGTCGGATCAGATTTCATCGGATTGTTCTCCGCCTGCACTTTCACATTGATCTTCTGGGCGGGCTCATAACCTTGCGCGGTGTAGGCCTGATTCACTTCGGCATAGCTGGGTAGCTGCTCCGGTGACGTGATCCGGATCTCGTCGATGGCCATCGGTTCGAGCAAGTAATTCATCCGAATGACATGCTTGCCTGCGGTCATATAAAATTGGAAGGGTTCCGGGTACAGACCGTTCCCGTCCGAAACCGGAAGGTCCATCCACTGCGGCTTCTCGATTTGCTTGGGTCTGACGTCGTCTCCCTGGTTGTTTTGGGCCGGATCGCCCCGGTCGACCCAGCTGCGGTAGAAATAGATACGCTGCGCCTCGCGAAACGGGCTTTCTCCGTCAATAAGCAGCTCCCGCTGAATCGGCATTCTTTTTCCCGGCATCGGATAATAACTTAGGGCCAGGTTGTAAAGACCGTCCTGCGGGATATCTACCGACCATTCGATCCGACCATTCGATCCACGTTGTCGTGCTGTCCCACACAAGAGCGGAAAGACCGTCTACCGTTTCCAAGACCGGCTTCGTGCCTCCAAACGCCGAATGCTGATCGGCTTTCATCACGATGTCCGGTTGATCGGCAGGCGGATAGCCCTCTTTCTTATATCCAGCCAGCGTGGTCGCATAAGTCGGCTCCAAAATCTGTTCATGGCTAATTGGTCATTCGTCAGCGAAACGCCTTGATTCTGATTCCGGTCCCGTAAACGTTCGTTGTTGGCATAAGAATGAAAGCTCTCACCGAAGGTCAGCGAAAAGCAAGAAAAGTGATCGATATAAGCATGACTCTCTTCCACTTTAGTGCATCATTCCAACGCCATTTCAAGCACCGTCACCTCTTTGTCGTTCAATTCATCAGGATGTCCCTTAAGCGGTTCTCTTCCTTCTAATGAAGAAAGGGGACAGGCGATTCACCCGCCCCCCTCCTTATGAAACCGGTCCACCTTGATTATTTCGATTCCAGTTTTTTAAGCTCGTTATCGACGTTCTTCTTGACTTCGTCCAGCAGCTTCTTCGGCTCGCCCTTTCCGTTCAAGGCCAAATCCTGAACACGGAAGGTTTCATCCCACAACTTCTGGCCAACAGGCGTAACGGGACGGTAATGCGCCACAGGCATTAAATCGACGAACACCTTCAGCTTCGGATTCTCGGTGATTTTAATTTCTTCGTTCACCTTCGGCATAGTCGTAATATCGTTGCCCGCATCCGCCCGCTTGGCCCAGAGCAGCGTGCCCTTATAGCCGCCGATAAACTTGAGGAGCTCCCATGCTTCCTGTGGATGCTTGGCTCCCTTCGGCATGACCCAGGAATGGCCGCCTGCCCATGTCGTTTGAGGATAGCCTTCCGCGGAAGGCATCGGGGCGACACCCCACTCGAAGGTAGGCTTCACCTTCGCATTGCTGGTCAAATCGTTCAGCACCCAGTTGCCGTCCACGACGAATCCGACTTTGCCGGTCCAGAACGAATTGATGCCGGTTTTGCCCATGACATCGTTGAACTTGTTGATTTTGGACATATCGATTTTTTGGCGTAGCTGACCATCCATTCAAGCGCTTTCACAATTTGCGGGTGGTTTGGCGTCAATTCCTCGCCATTGGTCCATTCTCCGCCAAAGTTCCAGCTTTGCGTGTATAAGTAGGTTTGATTTGCCCAGGGAATAAAGCCGACCTGCTCATATCCGCTGCCGTTGCTTGTTTTCTTGAACATTTTCTCCGCCATCGCATCCAATTCCGCAATCGTGACCGGCGGCTTCTCCGGGTCGAGACCCGCTTCCTTCATAAGCGTTTTATTATAATAAAGCGCCCGGTTATCTGTGGTGAACGGCATCGCATAGAGCTGGTCCTTGTAATTCGCTTCCGCCCAGACGCCCGGATAATAATCGTCGGCGCGTACTTCGTCTCCGGCATCGACGAACGGCTGCAGGCTTTCCAGCGATCCCTTCGCCGCCCATTGCCCTACCATGAAGCGGTCGAGCACCGCTACGTCCGGAGGCGTACCGCCGGCAATCAGCGTCGTCAGCTTATCCGTGCCCCCTTGATCGATGATGTATTTCACCTTGATATTCGGGTGCTCTTTCTCAAATTCGCTGATGACAATTTTCGTGTAGTCCGTCTGGAATTTGCCTCCCCAACCCCAGAGCTCAAGCGTTACCTTTTCACCGCTGCCTTTACCCGTATCGGTATTTTTCTTGGCGGTATCGGTCTGTTGATTCGTACTTTCCGTTCCCTTTGTATCACTGGCTCCATTCTCTCCGCTGGACCCGCCCGAGCCCCCGCAGCCTGTTAATACGAAACATACCGATAATGCGGTAACCAGATACTTGAGCATCGCTCTTCTCAAATGAGTGGCGCCCTTCTTTTTCCTCACTTACATGCCTCCTTTTTGCATATATAAGTTGAAATATTGAACTAGGAATGGGGGCAAGTACGGCCTACATCCTATTCTTTAGTTCATCTTATATAGGTTTTAAATGATACTAATGAAGTTAATTCCTCTTTAGTGTAAACGCTTTTATGAGAGGGGATAATGAGACTGCTTTTGTATTTCGTGTACTATCTTTACTATCTTGGAAGGGGAGCCATCGGCTTCGCGTATCAATGCGGGGCAAGAAAAAAAGAGTGCCTGTCAAAAAGCATGACAGACACTCTTACGGCTGCACATCGCGGCCTTGGGGATGCTCCATTTTGCTGTTGCCGTCCCCCATAACCTTAGCCAATTCAGCATCGACGTTCTTCTTCATTTCATTCAAGAGCTCTTCCGGTTCCCCCTGCAGATTCATCGCCAGCGTTTGTACGCGGAGCATTTCATCCCACATGTATCCGCCCACAGGTGTGACAGGCCTGATGTAAGCATTCCCGAGCAGCTCCGTAAACACCTTCATCGGTTCCTTCTGATCCAGGCCGAGCTTGGCATTCACTTCCGGAATACACATCAGATCATTCTTGCCGCCCTCACGGCCGGCCCATAAGAGCGAGCCTTCCTTGCCCGCTACGTACTTCATAAACCTCCAAGCTTCCTCTTTATTTTTCGCCCCTTTGGGCATGACGAACGACCACCCCCCTGACCATGTGACCGGCCGGCTGCCATCGATTGTAGGCATCGGCGCTACACCCCACTCGAAATCCAAGTCTTCCATCCCATTAAGAAGCCAGTTGCCTTCATAGACAAATCCGACTTTGCCGGACAAGAAGGAGTTTCTTCCGGTTTGTCTCATCATCTCCGAAAACTTCAACAGTTTCTTTACATCGTACTTCTCGGCGTAGCCCTGCACCCATTCCAGCGCTTTAACGTTCCGCGGATCGTTTGGCGTCAGCTTCCCGCCTCGTCCCCATTCGCCGCCAAAATTCCATCCATGCGTATACAAGAAGCCCTGGCCCATCCATGGGACGAATCCGACCTGCTCATATGCGCCGTCCCCGTTCGTTTTGAACATCCTCTCTGCCATGGCATCCAGGCCGGCAATGGTTCTCGGGGGATGGTCAGGATCAAAACCCGCCTGCTTCATCATCGTTTTGTTATAATACATGGCGCGGCTGTCCATATTCCAAGGGAGGGCGTACGTTTTGCCTTCGTATTGGGATTCCGCCCACACGCTTTTATAATAAATACTCGCCATATCTTCACGATTCGCATAAGCCGAAATGTCTTCAATGGAGCCCATCGCCGCCCATTCGCCTACAATAAACCGGTCGATCATCGCGACATCCGGCGCCTTTCCTCCGGCAATCGCCGTCAGCAGCTTATCCGAGCCTTGCGAATTGTCCGAGTTCTCGATGAAGGTCATTTCAACCTTGATATCCGGGTTTGCCTCTTCGAACGGCTTCACGACCGTATCGTAGAATTCGTCCTGAAATCCTCCGACCCACGAATACCAGAAGCTTATCGTTACAGGGCCGTTATGCTTAATCGAGCTGCTCGCAGCATTTTTGCCTAATATTTCTGAATTAACGTTGAATATCGCTCCCTTGCTGACATAAGCGTTCCATACCATGATTACGGTGGCCAGGAGTACAAGTATGAAAAGAACAGGCATCTTTCGACGAGTCAAGAACACTTTCATCGTTACCTCCACTTTTAACTTTCTCTTGTAATCATCCTACGCACGCTGTCATATGAAACTCGTTTCAACTGACTTGCTGAGCAGGCTTCGCTTCGTGAGCGGGATCGTCATGGTTACTTTCGTTCCTTCCCCAA
>NZ_PCZT01000024.1:237225-250158 GCF_002968895.1 Paenibacillus sp. AR247
GATCATCGTGCTAATGTCGTCAACTTTATGTATGCGGGCAATCCAGTGGACGGAATCGAGCGTATTGTACAGAAAATGAGCGTTAATTTGAGATCCCAGCATTTTCAGCTGAAGATCCCGTTCCAGCAGCTTCTGCACATACAGTTCGTTGATTAATTCCTTGATATGGGCCACCATCTGGTTAAAATGGGTGAACAAATAGCCGAATTCGTCCTCTCGTTTATCGACAATCCGGATGTTGAAATCGCCATCCCTGGCTCGGCGCATCGCATGCGTCATCTTCTGAAGCGGCCGGTGAACGGCAGAAGCGATAATGATCGCGAGCAGAATACCGATGCAGGAAAAAACAATGCCCAGCGACAGCATATACCAGCGAATATCCATCGCTTCCTTCATCAAATCATTGCTGCGCAGCATGCCGACGAGCCTCCAATGGTTCGTCTCCAGTTGACTGTAGACGACCAGCATCTCTTGCCCGTCTATAGAGTAGCTTAGCGTTCCTTGACGCTCTTCCTTAAACGGAATGTCCAGTTTGCTGGACAATAGAATTCCACCCTTATCCCCTTTGATCTGGCCGGTATCGTCCATCATGACGTTGATTCCCGACCCGTCATAATCGATTTCCGCCAAAATTTCCCGGACCTCCGCCGGATCGACTTCGTACAGCACGACGCCGATAATTTCTCCGCGGCCTTTCATATTTTTCTGGGCACGGCCAAAGGTAAAAACAGGCTCGGAGCTCGGGCCTTTTATTAATGAGGGCATGATGCCGAAATAGACGAGCCTGCCGTCAGCCTGACGGATTTGTTGATACCAGGCCTCCGTGAAATATTCATTGGGGTAAGAATTGTAGACCGGAAAAGATTCTTTGGGTGAATAGCGGTAGGAGTAGCCCCTCTCGCTGAGCAGATAGATATTATTCATATCATTCCTGGAGTTTACCAGGTTCGATAGAAAGGCGGTATTCGCATTATTCGTCTGAATCCTTTCCTTCTCGTCCATAAAATCTCCCATGAGCTGCTTCTGAATATCCTTATTGCCGACGACAAGAAGGGAACGGTCCTCGTATCCCTCCAGAAGGATATCAACCCGCTTGCTCATCTGCTGAACATTCTGAAGCGCCATGCCTCCGATTTTGTTCTCCATCATCTGAGCGGATTTATCATAGGATAGATATCCCATAACGGTAATAATGACGATCATGCTGGCTACATAGAATCCGAACACCTTCATTCCGACCGAATTGAACTTGATTCTATCGATGAACTGCAGTCTCATGAGGTCCCTCTCTTCTTATGCCCCGTAATTACGGTATTGAGCGGGCGTCATGCCTTCCCATTCCTTAAAGGTTTTGACGAAATGCCGAAAATCCCGATATCCGACCCGGTCTGCGACTTCATATACCTTTAGAGGGGTCTGTTCAAGCAATTCTTTCGCCTTCGTGATTCGGATTCGAATGAGATAGCGGCTGAGCGTTTCGCCAACCTCTTCATGAAACACTCTGCTGAAGTAAGAGGGATTCATGTAAATCTTTTCGGCCACGTTATGAAGGCTGATGCCAAGGTGGTAGTTATCATGGATATAACGCAGTGCCGTTTCTATCGTTCGCTTATGCGCAATTGAGGGTGCATGAGTATCCTTTATGAGGAAGGTGCCCATGATCATGGCCTTCCAGTCGCCAATGGAACACCTGTAGAGCTGAAGCTTGCGTTGATGCGTAATGGTGGAAGCCTTGGAATGATCCTTTGCCTGGAGCAGCTCCTGCCACTTGGACAAAAGGATGCTGATGTGCATATTCATTTCATACCGCACGGCAATGGCCGGCGTCTGCTTGATGAGCTCTTGAAGCAGCCCGGTCTGTACATCGAGCAGTTCGG
Organism: Paenibacillus sp. AR247; assembly: GCF_002968895.1. Classification (NCBI taxonomy): domain Bacteria; kingdom Bacillati; phylum Bacillota; class Bacilli; order Caryophanales; family Paenibacillaceae; genus Paenibacillus; species Paenibacillus sp. AR247. Next base: position 239,103 of record NZ_PCZT01000024.1, read on the forward strand.
ACAATCTGCCCGCATCCATCAGCTTCATGGCATGCAGAATCCGATTCGACAATGCCGAGTCAAGGGAATCCGCTTTGTGATCCGTGAGCAGAACGTCCGCCGCCAATTGCCCCATGCATGCAGCCATGCGGTAGTCCAGCTGCTCAGCCGGGCGGGGCTTGGATCCATGACCTGCTGAACTGCCGTCCATCGGGGCAGTATGGACCTGCCCGGGTCCGTGAACCAAATAGTTCATACTTATAGTAAGCGCTTCCCTAAAAGAGGATGCAAGCTGCGTCCGCTCTCTTAAGCCGCTGATCCCTATGCTGATTCGAACGCCTAACACATGAAGCGCATCTTCAATAACGCCCTCCATATAGCGGTACAAGTCCTCGACGCCGAAAGAGGTATCGGGCTCACTTAGCGAAGCAATCAGTGCAATGTCCGCAAAATCATTCCCTTGTAAAGGACAAGCCAAGCACCGGATCCCCTTTTGAGACAGGATTTCTTCCACCAAATTCCCAAGCGCGTACCTCATGAGCGAGCATCCGCTTTCGTCCATCTCCCGGTCTCCCCACTCGTGGACGACCATCGCCATAACGATCAGCCGTTTCGGATCGAGGTTGATATGAAGGGCTTCCCATGTGGATTGCATCTCTCGTTCTGTCAAAGATCGGGTTAAACTCATCTCCAGGTGCTTCTGTCTGGCGAGCGGCAAGCTTTCCCGAATGCGGCCCGACAATTCCTGCAGGCGGGAGCTCAGCTCCTGCTTCTGTTTAATTTCGCTGATGCAGCGTTCAATAATTTCAAGCAAAATCGGTTCTTCGACTGGTTTGAGAATATAGTCAAACGCTCCTAGCTTGACCGCCTTCTGCGCATACGCAAAGTCGCTGAAGCCGCTAATAAAAATAACCTTTGTATCGATTCCGCGCTTTTTGATTTCTTCCATTAAATCCATACCGTCCATCGTGGGCATCTTGATATCCGAAATGATAATTTCCGGAACATGGGCTTCGATTAATTCCAACGCCTTGCAACCATCCTCGGCGTCACCGATAAATTGGATTCCGTGTGAGCTCCAATCAATGGTCCTTTTCAAGCCTTCCCGAATCCAGTGCTCGTCATCGACTACCATGAGTTTTATCACTGTGTATGCCCTCCTTTTCGATCAGCCCAACNCAAACCAGGCTGTGTTACACCAATATTACAGAAGCAGCTTCGCTCTGTCTCCTCACATATGCAATAAGCTCTTGGCCGCCGCCAAGGCGATGAAACAAAAATTCCCCCTACGGAAGTAGGAGGATAGTAATATCGAGGTGCAGGAAAGCCTTCGTCCAACTCAGCACTTTATTAGATATCTGGGATTATCTCTCTTAGCGCATCACGCGGATGCCGCAGTAATCCATCAGCAGTTCGCAGAACATCATGTTTGCCCACGAGAACCAAGGTCTCGTATACTCCGCCGGATCGTCGGCTTTAAAGCTTTCGTGCATCAGCCCGGTTCCCGCGTCCGTTCGGCTCATCACCTGCAGCAGGCGCAATTTCTCCTCACGGCTGTCCGCAGTCAGCCCTTGCATCGCCAGGGCGATATGCCAAATGTAACCCTGCGGCGTATGCGGGCTGCCGATGCCCTCGGCCGCAGTTCCTTCAAAATAATAAGGATTGTTCCGGCTCAAAATAAACCGCCGTGTATTCTGGTACACCTCATCCGACGCATCCCGGTAACCGAGATACGGAATCGACAGCAGGCTCGGCACGTTGGCGTCGTCCATCAGATTGTGATGGCCCAAGCCATCGGTTTCGTAGGCGTAGATCGGGCCGAATTCCGGATGCTGTACGATGCCGTGCTCCCGGATGCCCTGCTCGATCTCCTGGGCAAGCTTGGCGGCCCTGCCCTGCAGTTCTTCATCCTGCAGCACCTCTCCGGCGATTTCCTGCAAATAGCCGAGCACCACGACGGCGAACATATTGGAAGGAACCAGATAGCCGTATTCGCACGCATCGTCGCTCGGCCGGAATCCGGACCAGGTCATGCCCGTATAAGCCGTCTCCGCGCCTTTGCCGTCCCGAACCAGCGTATCGCTCGGCACGCAGTCCTTCCGCTGGAACCGGTAAGGTGACCGCTCCTCATGGCGCTGCTCCACCGTCCACAAATTCAGGATGGCCTCCGCAGCTTGACGGAAACTGCCTTGGAATTGCGAGGTTCTGCCCGTGTTCTTCCAGAGCAGATAGCTGAGCTGAAGCGGATAGCAGAGCGAATCGATTTCGTATTTGCGTTCCCATATCCAGGGGGTCATCTCTGTCTCGTCCGCCTGGTGGCCGCGCCCGTCGGCTTCCTCATTGAAGGCGTTTGCATAAGGGTCCAGCAAAATCGAATCCAGCTGCCGCCGCACCAAGCCTTCGATCATTTCCGCAGCTTCCGGATCCTCCTTCGCCAGCACCAGAAACGGCCGCACCTGCGCGGCCGAGTCGCGCAGCCACATCGCCGGAATATCGCCGGTGATGACGAAAGTCGTTCCGTCCTCCATCCGTTTCAGCGTCGTCCCCCAAGTATTCCGTATCGCATTTTGAAAAATGTCCAGCAAACGCGTCTCTCCGGCCAGCTGTCCCGACATTCTCCCGGCCAACCGTTCCAAAGTAATAGGCTCCGTACCCAGTGATTTCATGCGCTCTCCTCCTTGGTTATGGCATCATAAGCATCGAAAGTTAATGAATATATCAGCTATGCTACCGTATGAATACACAAAAATTATATTTGTTGGTAAGTTAACATGTCAATATACTTTTTATAACATTCTATTGTTAAATATTATATTATTTAAAAGAAAAACGGCATTCCCGCTGAGGCCTGCCGCTTTGGTTCCAACTCTATTTGTGTTTCATGGCAAGCCCGCCGTTTCGGACAGGTCCCGCCGACAAACCTTCGACGAGCTCGGCATCAAGCAGGATTTTACCGGGAACGCTCTCGCCGTTTCGCAATTTAAGCACGTTTTCAAAGGCAAGCCTCCCCATCTCATTCTGCTTCTGCCGCATATGGGTGAACAAGGAGCCGGCAGCGTCATCCGGACTGTCAAAGCATACGATCGACAGGTCTTCCGGCACGCGGATCCCCGACTCCAGCGCAGCCTCATAAGCAAGCCTGGCGATGTTGTATTCCATGGCGAACAGAGCGGTAATCTCCGGATGGGCCGCGAGATGGCGCTTGATATGTTCCTTCTCCTTCTTCTTGTTCTCCGGTACAAAGGCAGCCGGCAGCGTCGCCGTAATGTTCTCCATCCACAGGCTCCGGTCGGCGGCAATGCCGCTTTCCGCATGGGCCTGGATAAACCCTTCGATCCGCTCCTCGATGGCGGTCGTATCCCGGGGCAGGGTGGTCATAAGGCCGATATGGGTATGCCCAAGTCCGAACAGGTAATGGATCAGCTGCTTGGACGCCGATACGTTGTCCGTGCTGATGGAGCTGGCGGAGACGCCTTTCAGATGCCGGTCCAGCAGCACGAACGGATACTCGCTGATGACCAGCTTCAAAATTTCGGCATTGAAATATTCGCCCTGCGCCGGGAAAATAATTAGCCCGTCCACCCCGATCTCCAGAAGGCCCTGAATCGCTTCCTGCTCTCTGGCGGTCTCTCCCAGCGACCTGCGGAGAATCAAATAGCTGTCATGCTCGCGGGATGCTTCCTCCATGCCGAAGACGAGGTCCGTCCCATAGCTGTCCCCAAAGTCGGTCATGACCAGTCCGATCAGCAGCTTGCCGTTCTCCCGGCGCCGCTTGGACGCTGCCCCTGACCGGGACGGCGGTGCTCCTCCTCCGCTCTCATAATCCTCGGCCACAAAGGAGCCTCTCCCCGGCTGGCGGACAATGTATCCCTCCTGCGTAAGCATCTCCAGCGCCTTCTTGCTGGTGATCCGGCTGACGCTGTAGGCTTCGCCCAGCTCCTTTTCCGATGGGATCCGCTCCCCCGGCATATATTTTCCGGCTACGATCTGATCGCGCAGTTCTTCAAAGATTTGTTCGTACATCGGCTTCGACGACGATTCATGCGACACGTTGCAACCTCCTCTGTCTCTGGGTCCACAAGTTCAGCTTCGCTGAACCATTCTTCAATCATTAAATAATATATCATGTTATATTCGCTTTGTGAATAGCCGCCGGACTGGAAGCCCCGTTGAACGGCATCTTCACTCTGCACCAGCATAAAAAAGAGCGCCCCCAGCGGGGACGCCCTTATGTTGCTTTACCCTTATTTTCAGCAGTCCAAACCTTCTATACTTCCTTCATCCGGAAGTAGATCCACCCGATCAGGAAAAAGACTACAAAGCTGCCGACGACTGTAATCATCAGACTTTCAAACGGCAGGTTCAGTGCCCCGAATCCGCCTCCCTCCATCGTGCCTGCCGGCAGGGTTGCCAGAAACGGCTGCGCCCAGGGATAGTAAGGACCATAGGTGGCCGAGTTCACCACCAGCATATTCGGGATGGTGAACATCACGTTCAGCGCCAGCGGAGCCGCGAAGCTGCTCCACATAAGCGAGGCGGCCAGCTGCAGCGCCGCGAGCGGCAGGCAGGCGACCCAGCCGCCCAGCAGGCTGCGGCCGATCTCCGTCCACGGAATCGGACCGGGCAGGCCCTTCACGGCGCCGACCAGCAGCAGTGCGCCGAGAAAGAGCAACTGCATGATCAGCAGCAGAGCGATAATGACCGTAATTTTGCCAGGAACACCCCGGACCGGGTCACAGGCAGGACCAACAGCTGCTTCCACCCGCCCCCTTGATGCTCGTAGCGGCAGATGAAGGCGGCGAAGATTCCCGACATGATCGGCATGAACAGCAGCGCATGCAGCATGCTCAAGGCGCCGAGCAGCACCAGCCATGGCTGCTGCCGGCTGTCGACGTCCGACAGCAGCCCGACCAGGACGGAGACGAGCGGACTGACCAGGATAAGCAGCACGATCAGAGAGCGGGACATCTTCAGCCGTTCGGCGGATAACACCCGAAAGTAACTCAGCATCTCTAGTCCACATCCTTTCCGCGGAATTGCCCCATGCCAGCCAAATAAATGATAAATGCCAAAATGATGCCTCCGCCTACCGGCAGGGCCGGAGACGCCTTTCCATAGAACGACAGCAGGGGCCAGGCCAGCGGGAACCATTCCGGGTAATTCCCCGCGAACAGCGAAGCGATGGCGGCGGTAATGCCGAGCGTGATCGGCAGCGCCTGATTTTTAAACGTCAGGGACAGCCACAGCTCCAGGGCAAACAGCGGCAGCGCCGCCAGGAAAGGAACAAAGCTGAGCTTCAGAATCGTCAAATACGGAATATGGTCCGGACTGAATTTGAGGGCCAGTCCCAGGACGACGGTTCCGCAGGACAAAATCAGGCAGGATGCCGCCAGGGCAATGATCCCCAGCAGATATTTGGCCGTAAACACCGCGCCCCGCGAAATCGGTAATGCCAGCAGCTGCTTCCAGGAGTTGCTGCCATGCTCGACGTTAGCAATTTGCGAAGCGATCAGCGTCGTGCCCAGGAACAGGGCGATCGGCACGAACGAGAAGATCTCCCCGATCAATCCGGCCCACGGATCATCCTGATAGCGCTGCAGCAGATAGTCGTACCGGAGGCCGAAATTCAGCCCCTGCATCGCCAGCAGTCCGACCGAGCCCAGAATAACGAGGAGCCAGATCCCTTTGCGGCGCATTTTCAGAAAATCGGCCGACAGCGCGCGCGCCACCATCATGAGAATCCCCCTTGCTCGATCACCTGCATGAAGATATCCTCCAGCGACCGGCGCTTCTCTTCCACCCGGTAAATCGCATGGTTATTGTCTACGAGGCGCTTGACGAGCAGCGCCACTTCCGGATCGCTCAGCTGGTCCAGCTTGATCGCCCCGTCTTCCATCCGGCCGGTATAGCCTTGGCCGATCAGGTGAACCAGCGCCTCCTGCGGCTCCGATACGACCAGGCGGAATCCGCCTGAGGCTTGCTGCTTCAGGTTGTCGATCGTATCCTGGAACACCATTTCCCCTTCGCGGATAATACCGACGGTCCCGGCCATTTGCTCGACCTCGGAAAGAAGGTGGCTCGAGACGAGCACGGTAATCCCGTGCTGCTTCGGCATGCTGCGGATGAGCTCGCGAATTTCGTGGATCCCGGCCGGATCCAGCCCGTTGGTCGGCTCGTCCAGGATCAGCAGCTCCGGACTTCCGAGCAGAGCGGCGGCAATGCCCAGCCGCTGCTTCATCCCGAGCGAATACCCTTTGACGGGGCGCTTTGCGTCCTTCGTGAGGGACACGATGTCCAGCACTTCGTGGATGCGCGCCTTCGGCACATCGAGGATGCGGCGGATCGCCTCCAGATTTTGCACGGCCGTCAGATGGCCGTAGTTCGAAGGATATTCGACCAGCGAACCGACCTTGCGCAGGATGTTCATTTTATCCTTCCTCAGGTCCTTGCCGAAAATCTGGATCGAGCCCACGGTCGGGCGAATCAGGCCGAGCAGCATCCGGATCGTCGTCGTCTTCCCGGCCCCGTTCGGTCCGAGAAAGCCGTAAATTTCCCCCTTGGCGATTTCCAAATCCAAATTGCGTACGGCATAGCGGCCGCGGTATTTTTTGTTCAAATTTCTCGTCTGTATCACGAGTTCACTCACGATCATCACCTCGATACCCATCTTACCGGGCCAAGGTTAAAAGACAGGCTGCTCCAAGTTTAAATTTCGTTTAAAACTCCATTGCCAAAATCCGCGCCAGCCTCTACCATAAATGAGAGAAACTTGTCATCTCTTGACGATTGGAGGCGTAACATTGACGGATTGCACGGTTAGGCAGATTGAAGCAGCGGATTACCGCGATATTTACGTATTGAATCAGGATTTCAACCCGGATCTGCGGTTGTTTACCGAAGACCGGGTGAAGAAGAGGATTGAAGCCATCACGGCTCAGACGAAGGATGTCATTTTTGTATGCGAGCAAAATGAAGAAGTCGTCGGATACATTCACGGCAGTCCTTATGAGCTGCTCTTTTCCGACTCTCTGATCAACGTTCTGGGGTTTGTCGTAAAAAAATCGCACCGGAATCAAGGGGTCGGCAGTTTGCTGATCAGCCACCTGGAGCAGTGGGGGAGAAGCCACGGGTTTTCCGGAGTCAAGCTGCTGTCGCATCCGAGCCGCGTCCAGGCCCACCGATTCTACGAACGCCGTGGATACGTGTTCACCAAGGATCAGAAAAACTTCATCAAATCCTTTAACAGCTGAAATATTCATCACGTGAAAGTATACAGAAAACCGCTCTGATTAAACTACACCCCTTGTTAGGCTTCGGCTAACAAGGGGTGTAGTTTTTATGGTCAAAACCAAGGCTTCACTTGATCATTAGCCCCGGTTTTTCCGAGTCCGCGGGGTACAGCAAAACCCTTGTCCCCTGTGAATCGCTCTCGATCATCATGGACAGCCCCATCTCCCGCGTCAGGAAGCCGACGATCGCGAGGCCGATCCCGGCGCCCTTGCCGCCGGAAGACGACTGCATGCCCTGGCCGCGATCGGAAATGACAATGGCCGTCCTGCCCCCGGCCGCCTCCGTAGCGATGCCGATATACAATCCGGAATGAGCGTGCCTCAGCACGTTCTGGAACAGATTGTCCAGAATCCGCCGGAACCACTGGATATCGACAAGCCACCACAGCGGCTCTTCCTGCAGCGAGACATCCACTTCAAACCCTTCCTTTTCCCACAGCGGATACCAGGCGGCCGCGCTTTCCCTCACGATCCGGAGCACGTCCGCCTGCACCGGCTGCAGGGTGTACCTGCCGCTCGTCAGGAGATTATACGACAGCAGGTTATCGATCAGCCCGCCCAAATCACCGAGCTTGGCTTCGGTCAGCTTCAGCAGCTCCTGTCCCCGATCGGACAAGGGCTCTTTTTGCAGCGTATGGACATGGCCACGGATGACGGTCAGCGGTGTACGCAGGTCATGCGACAGGTTGGCGATCAGCCGCTTGCGCAGCTCCTCCTCTTCCCGTTCGCGCTTTAAACTTCGGCCCAGCTTGGCCACCATCCCGTTAAATGCGTTTTCCAGCTGTCCGATTTCATCCTCCCTTTTGACCTGGATCGGCTCCGGCAGTCCGTTCTGACCCTGCACCGTCATGGCATGCTGCAGGCTCAGCAGCCGCCTTCTCATGTTCACGAAGAACATCCATGAGACGGCGACAAAGGCCAAAAACATCAGTAGAATAAGTACATATACGAAGTAAAACGTCCGGTCTGACACCGAGTCGCTGCGGGTGCTCTGCACTTCCTTCGGCACCTCGATGACCATAAACCCCTTGCCCAGAGACTCTGCATCCCCGATAAAAGCCACCACCGTAAACTTCCCGTAGGATTCCCGGTACTTCTTCATATAGGCCATCGCATCCGACGCGCTCCACCGCTTCGGAAGATCCAGCTTGCTGCCCCCCGGCTCCCTGAGGTTGCCCTGTCCGTCAACCCAGAACACGGCCGCCTTATCGTACTCCTGGCTAAGCTTTTTTAGCCTGGCATCGATCTGCGCCGGGGTTTTGTCCTTCAGCTGCTTGGCTTCCTGATGCCACGTTCTCTCAAGACGCAGGCCGGCGTATGGATTCTCCTGCTCTGGATCCGAGGGAAACAGCGGATCGACGATATTCAAGTTGACGAGCTGATATCCGATCAGCGCCGCAGGAAACACCACCGGAATAAAAAGCAGAGCGATGACCATAATTAAAAGGTATCTCGACAGCAGCGAACCGCGGAACTTTCCGCTTTTGCCCGTCTTCATGCCTTGATGCGGTAGCCGACACCGCGGATCGTTTCAATGATTTCGGGCGAGGCCGGGTCACGTTCCAGCTTCTCGCGGAGATAACGGATGTGCACCATCAGCGTTTTGTCTCCATCAAAATAAGGCTCGCCCCACACGCCCTCATAGATCTGCTCTTTGGTCAGGATCTGGCCCAAATGCCGGAGCATAAACTTGAAAATTTGATATTGCTTGCCGGTCAGGATGATCTCTTCCCCGGTCTCGCGGTTCACGATCCGGTTCTCCCGCTCGTATACCGACAAGTGCTTCAGTTCCAGCACATCGGACGCGACCGATCCCGACCGGCGGAGCAGCACTTCGATGCGGGCCGCCAGCTCGTCGGGGTGAAAAGGCTTCGTGAGGTAATCGTCGGCAAACTGCAGCCCTTCCAGCTTGTCGTCGATGGACGTCCGCGCGGACAGCATCAGAATCGGCAGCTCCGGGTACGCCTTCTTCAGCCTTTGTCCAACCGTAAATCCGTCCAGGCCCGGCAGCATGACATCGAGAATAACCAGCTTGCAGTTGGCCGCAAGCTCCGCGGCCCTTTCGCCGCTGCGCTGCCATTCCACCTGATATCCACGTTCAGCCAGGTCCCGGCAGACCCATTCGCCGATCTCGGCGTCGTCTTCGATATATAACAATGATACGTTCAATGATATCGTTCCCTTCTGTCTGTTTCAGGCATAAGCATCCAAGGTAATTTCAATGTGATTATACCTTATTTCGCTGGAAGAGGAGGAGCGTTCACTGATCGGCCGCACAATTTTGCAGGTTGAAGCCCAGAAGGAATCATGCTATATTTTAGCTACCTGAGCACGGACGTTTCCTTAACCGATGTTCTCAGCATTCTAATTTAAAGGCTATGTTACCCTAAATGAAGGTACAACCTCGGGCTGAAGTATGTGGACCCTGGTTGTGCCTTTTTTGCGTGAGGAGGAAAATGAGATGCTGCTGGAAGCTGTGTACCACCGCCCCAAACTAAACTGGTGTTATGCCTATGACGGACGTACCATCCACCTGAGAATCCGCACCAAACGAGACGACGTGACCTCGGTATCGGCCATGGCCGGCGACAAGTACATTTGGGATGAGTCGATGGAGTATATCCCGATGATCAAGCTGGTTTCCGACGAACTGTTTGATTACTGGGAATGTGAAGTGACGCCCCCCTACCGCCGGCTGAAATACGGATTTTTGCTGGAGGACGGTAAGGAAAAGTACTGGATGACCGAATACGATTTCCTTCCGGAGCCACCTGAGACCCCGGACCGTTTGTTCGAATATCCTTTTATCAATCCGGTCGATATTTTCACCGTGCCGGCATGGGTGAAGGACGCGGTCTTTTATCAAATTTTCCCTGAGCGCTTCGCGAACGGCGATTCGTCGCTGGATCCGAAAGGAACGCTGCCTTGGGGCGGCGAGCCTGAGCGGGACAACTTCTTCGGCGGGGATCTGCAGGGGGTTCTTGACCACCTGGATCATTTAAGTGAGTTGGGCATCAATGCGATTTATTTCACGCCGATTTTCAAGGCGACGACCAACCATAAATACGATACCGAGGATTACTTAACGATCGACCCCCAATTCGGGGATATGGATCTGCTGAAAAAGGTCGTGGCCGCCTGCCACGAGCGGGGAATCCGCGTGCTGCTGGATGCGGTGTTCAATCATTCGGGCCGGACGTTCGCCCCTTTCCTGGACCTGCGGGAAAAGGGGGAGCAGTCTCGCTACAAGGACTGGTTCCATATCCGCAAGTTCCCGATCGGCGTGGAGGACGGGGTACCGAGCTACGACACGTTTGCTTTTGAGCCGCTCATGCCGAAATTGAATACCGAGAACCCCGAGGTGAAGGAGTATCTCCTGAAGGTCGCGGAGTACTGGATCAAGGAAGCCGACATCGACGGCTGGCGCCTGGACGTGGCCAACGAAGTCGACCATCAGTTCTGGCGTGAATTCCGCCAGGTCGTAAAACAGGCTAAACCGGACGCCTATATTCTCGGCGAAATCTGGCATGAGTCCTCGCCCTGGCTGCAGGGAGACCAGTTTGACGCCGTCATGAACTATCCGTTCACCAACGCGGCGCTCGACTTCTTCGTCGATGGAATTACGGATGCCGAAGGATTCGCCAATGCGATCGGCAAGCAGCTCTCCCGCTATCCGCGCCAGGCGAACGAAGTGGCGTTCAACCTGCTGGACAGCCATGATACGCCGCGCCTGCTGACCAAAATGCAAAGGGAACAAGGATAAAATGAAGCTGGCCGCCCAGTTCCAG
>NZ_PCZT01000024.1:250258-255732 GCF_002968895.1 Paenibacillus sp. AR247
ACCCGGAATGCCGCCAGTGTATGCAGTGGGATGCTGCCAAGCAGGACCAGGACCTGCTGGCGTTCTATAAGGACCTGATCGCTTTGCGCCATCAGTATGGCGCGCTCCGCACCGGAAGACTGACGTTCCTGTCCGCAGAGGAAGGAAGCACGCAGCTGGCTTACTCCCGCGAGGACGAGAACGACAAGATCGTCATTCTCATGAACAATTCGGCCCAAGAGGACACCCTCTCGGTCGAGGTGGAGGAATCAAGCTGGACGGATATCCGCACAGGCCAAGCCGCTGCTGCCCGCCAAGGCAAGCTTGAAGTGAAGCTGCCGGCATACGGCTGCGCCATGCTGAAAGCGGACAAATAAAAAATAAGGGACCCCAGGTACGAAGCCTGGGTCCCTTATTTTTTACAATTATGCTTAACTTTAGACAAAGTTTCGCGTATCGTTGTTTCGGCCGAACTTATAGGTCGCGATCAGGAAAAACNCCACCGCGAAGGCGAGCAGGATCGACAGGTTAAACCATACGCCGGCGAAGCCGGCGCCGGACTGCAGCTTCTCGATCGACTGCAGCACCCAGTTCTGCGGCAGGAAATCGGACACACGGCGGATCGCATCCGGCATGATGCTGATCGGGAAGAAGCAGCCGGAGAGCAGGCAGGTCGGCGTCACGACCAGGTTCGAAAGCGCGCCGGCCATGGCGGTACTCTTTGAGAAGGCCACGATCACCAGGGAAACGCTCACCGATACCAAAGAGAACAGCAGCAGGATGCCGAACATCTGCGCCACTGGCATGCCCGGATCGATCCGGAACACGACGCGCATGAAGAAGAGGACGATCACGATCTGCGCCAGCATGACGATCAGATTCATCAAGATGTTGGCCAGTACGTACGTCCTGGCGTTAATCGGTGAAGACAGCACCCGGAAGTACGTGCGGTTCTCCCGGTTTTTAAGAATGAGCTCCGACAAGCTCACTGCCGAGGTCATCATAAACATCAGCAGAAAGCCGATGGACTGGTAGGACATCTCCTTCGTGGTCGACGTGTCATTGACAGACTCGGAGGTGACCTTGAAGTCCGCCGAACGGTAGCGGTCATACAGCTTCTGGAACTTCGCGTCGTTCCCGGCCGAAATTCTGCCCATGGCCGCCACGTTGTCGATATACCCGTAGAGCATGGATTTCATATAGGCCGTCACCTGGGCGCCCTTCACCGACTGAATCGCAATATGGTCCGGGCTGCCGCTCCGAACGCTCTCCGAATAGCCGGAGTCGATAATCAGCCCGCTGTCAAGATCGCTTGCGGCGAGCTGATCCTGCAGCTCCTGCTGCGTCACGTTCACGACCTTGACATGGTCCAGCCCTTGAACAAACCGAACCGTGTCGGCCGCAATGGTTTGCCCGTCATCCCCGTTGACCACGCCCACCCGCAGCTCCGTTGTTCCCTGCGATCCATAGAGCAGCAGGGATGCCAGAATGCCGGCGATCGGCAGCCCGAAGTACAGAATTATCGTGCTGCGTTTGCGGAATGTGGCCCGGAGCGTCCGGGTCACCAAAAACCAGATATCCTTCCACATGTTACAATCCCTCCCTGCGTCTCATGGCGGCGATGGATGCCCCCAGAAACAATATGGCGAAGCCGAGATAAAGTCCGACCGCCGGCCAGGCGGCGGATACGTCGTTTCCGTAAATCACCTGGGTCAATCCATGATTTCCCCAGCGGATCGGGGACAAATTCACGAGAAATCCCATGATACCTCCCCCAGAATCGTCCCCGATCGGGAAGTACGCTCCCCCAAAGAAGGACATCAGCTGAACGATCAGAGAGATAATGCCCCGCGACGCGCTGCCTTTGAGCAGATAACTGAAGGCAAGGCCCAGGCTCAGTGCCATGATCACTTCCGAGAAAAGCACGATCAGCACGATGCCTATATGCTCCCCCCAATACGCCTTGAAAACGTACTTGCTGAAGACGAAAATCACGATCACGCACAGAAAACTGGTTGCGATGCCGCCCAGCACCTTGCCGGCAAATATCTCGCTTTTGCGTACCGGCGCCGTCACCAGCCGCACCGCCGTTCCGCGCAAGATTTCCCTTTGGATCAGCCCTCCGGCCGGCATGGCCGCCCACATACCGACCATTACCGTCAGGGCCAGCGCGTAGTAATCAATGGACCCCGGCGTCCGGTCCGCGTTGATCGATAGTTCCTTGATGTAATCCGATCCGGCTCCGCCCGCAAACACCGCCTGAACCTGTGCAGGCTCGGTCTGCGCAACCGCCGCAGCGGCATTGTACTTATCGGCAAAGGACGTCAGCATCCCCTGCACAATATTGCTCTCAATCGTACTGCGGCTGCTGCCGTAGAGGGAAATCCCCTGCCCGCTCAGCTCCACATAATCCACGTAGCGGTTGTTCTCCACTTCGGTCCGGCCGTTCTTCCCTACCGGGAGCGAATCGAACGTGATCCCCGATTTTCCGGCCTCCTTGGTAAAGGCAGCAAACGCTTCGGACAGCGGTCCTCCTCCGGTGGTGTCCTTCACGACCACCTTCAGGTCACCGACGCTCAAGTCGCCGCTGAATGCGTTCGTCAGGGCAAGGCCTAGAATCAGCATTAGAATGATCGGAAAGCCAAGCATAAAAATCAGTGTGCGCCGATCCCGAAAATCCTGTTTGATTTCTTTAAATGCAATCGATAAAATATTCACCTCATGAACCTCCTCCCCGCTTAAGCGATTAATCCCGTAAATTTCTTCCGGTCAAGGTCAGAAACACCGTCTCCAGATTGGGCTCCTGTTCTTCCACCGAGCGGATTTCCATGCCGTCATCCATGAGCTGCTTCAGAATCCGGTTCAGGTTGTCGACCGCCGCGTCGCTGTGAATCCGGATCATGTTCTCTTCCTGCAGCACCGTCCGCACGCCCGGAATCGCTTTGAGCGCCCCTGCCGCCGCAGGCTGCGCCGATTTCACTTCGATGCGGATGTCTTTCACGTCGGTAATCGTTGACTTCAGCTGCTCCTTCGTGCCCTCGGCGATGATTTTGCCATGATCCACAATGGCGATCCGCGAGCAGATTTCCTCGACTTCTTCCATATAGTGACTCGTATAAATAATCGTGCAGCCCGATTCATTCAAATTCCGCACCGAGGGCCTTGTCGCTGAGGCCGACAAATTCGAGCGCTTCCTCTGTCCGTTCTTTGAGCTGGGTGCCGCGCAGACCGTACAATCCGGCAAAGAAGCTCACGTTTTCATAGGCCGTCATATCTTCATAGATCGCCAGATCCTGCGGCACGATGCCCAGGTTCAGCTTGGCGAACCGGCTCTGCTTCGTGATGTCCCGGTCCAAAATCCGGATTTCCCCGCTGCTCGGGCGCAGCAGTGAGGATACCATATTGATCGTTGTGCTTTTGCCGGCGCCGTTGGCCCCGAGAAAGCCGAAGATTTCCCCTTCCCTTACCGTCAGCGACATATTGTCCACGGCGACGAATTCACCGAATTTTTGGTCAGCCCCCGAATATCAAGCACGTTCATTTCATCCCACTCCGTTTCGTTGTCCTTTTAACAGATCGACAGGGCGGCATCCATCTCGCCTGCTCCATCTGTCTTGATGCTCTTATCTTAATAAAAAAGGATGACCTTATGTCAGTGCATAAGTTCATCCTTGATCCATGAGAAAATTCATGTCTTTGCCGTGGGGGCATGACCTGTCATATGAAATTTATCATTCCCTGCCGTACGGAATCAGCGTGGTGACCGTGAAGCCCTGGGAGCCGTCGGCGATGACCGTGCCGTTCACGGATGCCGTCCGCTCTTCCATGCCGATCAGGCCCAGGCCTTTAACGATCTTGGAGGAGCCCTGGCCGTTATCGGAGACGAGCGCTTTGATGAAGCGGTTCAGCACGCGGATTTCCACATGCACCGACGTAGCCCCGGAATACTTGGCGCTGTTGGTCAGCGCCTCGGTCACATTTTCATAGATGATCTTCCATTGGAGAGGGGTGATGATTTCCATGTTCCCGTCATGAACGACAGAGGTCATCATCCCCGTTTTGCCGCTAAAGGCTTCAACCGCCGTTTTCAGGCGGCTTAGTCCGAGCTGTTCCACAGGGGGTTTGTTGTTCTTCAGCGTGAGGCGGATTTCCTCGATGGCTTCCTTCGAGATGCCGATGGCGTTCTGGAGGAGATTCTCCGCGGTATGGGGGTCGCTGTGCAGCAGCCGCTTGGCGGCCTCCATCTGGATCAAGGCCCCGGTCATGGCATGCCCGATCCCGTCATGAATCTGCTGGGTAAGCCGGCTACGTTCCTCCAGCTTGACCATATATTCCGAGGCCCTGGCGAAGTCCCTGTTTTCGTCAAGCTCCGGGCCAGCCGGTGCATATCCTTACGTATCAGCTCGTTTTCGTCTTCCTGGCGACGGCCGGACCAGCACATAATTGAAATAGCTCAACGCGGCCACGAACATATACAGAACCATCATCGAATCCCGCAGGAAGATCAGCGGAATGAGGATGACGAGGAGCACGACCCCGTTCTTCCGGGGATAAAACGTGGCCAGCTCATAACATCCGAAGGGCAGCAGCAGCGTGAAAAAGGGATGATACATCGCACAGCCGATCAAAAACAGCTCGATCAGCACGATGGCTCCCTGCTTCAGCCGGCTGCCCTTCACGATATGCAGCACCAGATTCAGTGCAGAGTAAATGAGAAACAGCAGCACGATCCACGGGTCCGGTTGGGCTGCCGTAAAATAGGTGGCGATCACGACAAAGAGCAGCAGTATCGTTTTGTTGCCGACAGTCCACAGTTCCATACAATCCGCCGCCTACCGGACCTTGCCGGTCAAATAATAGATGGCGATCTGGGTGCGGTGCGACAGCGCCGTTTTGTTCAGGATCGATGTAATATAGTTGGCCGTCGTCCCTTCCGAAATAAACAGCTCCTTGGAAATTTCCTTGTTGGACAGCCCCTGGGCGATCAGGGACATCACCTCCAGCTCGCGCTCGGTGAATACGCTGCGGTCAAACGGGTAATCGGTAGACGAGGCTCCCTTAACCTGCGCCGCTGATGTGCCCGATGCCCCCGCTGTTCCCCGACCAGATGTACTCCCCGTGCTCGCAGACGCTCCTTTCCCGCCAGCCTCCTGCATACCCGCTTGCTGGGCTCCACCATGTTCCAGATGGGCACTGCTTTCCGTCCTTTTCCCCTGGCCCGCAGGCAGTCCGTCCATCACTGACTTCAGCTTATCCAGCACCACGTCCTGCAGCACGTTATTGCCGCTGTGCACGCTCTTGATCGCATCCCGGATGCGCTCGGGGTCATTGTTCTTCAGCAGATACCCTTTGGCGCCGTAACGGATCGCATCGAGTATGTATTCGTCGTCATCAAAGGTCGTCAGGATCAGCGGCTTGGTTCCGGTCTCTTCGGTCAATATTTTGGTCGCTTCCACCCCGTTCATATTCGGCATCCGCACGTCCAGAAGCGCCAC
>NZ_PCZT01000024.1:255832-259138 GCF_002968895.1 Paenibacillus sp. AR247
CGGATAAACGAGTTATCATCTGCAATCAGCACTCTAATTTTCATGCCAGGCCTCCTTGTCGAACCTATTGTACCTGATGGCCGGCCTGGATTGGAAGGAGTTTCTAAGCGGCAAAAAAAGCCCCTCTGTGAGGGGCTTATAACAAACGGTTACCATATGACGAGAAAAATAATAGCGGCCAGCACGATCCGGTACACGGCGAACGGTACCAGCTTGATGCGGTTGATGAGCTTCAGGAAGAAGCGGATGGCGATCAGCGCCACGATAAACGAGCTGATAAAGCCTGCCAAGAAAAACGGCATCATATCCATCGTAAAATACTCCCAGTTCTTCAGCAGCGACAACCCGCTGGCACCGAGCATAATCGGCACGGCCATAATAAACGTAAAGTCGGAAGCCGCCCGGTAGCTCATGCCCATCAGAACCCCGCCGGAGATGGTGGAACCGGAGCGGGAGAAGCCCGGCCACAGGGACAGGCACTGAACCAGTCCGATGCCAAAGGCCTGCCCGTATGTAATCTGGTCCACCGTCTCGGCTTTCGGACGCTTCGGCCGCCATACGTCGGCCGCGATCATCAGGAGCGCCCCGATGACCAGTCCGATCAGCACCGTCCGCGTCGAAAACAGATGCTCGTCAATATAGTCATCAAACAGCAGGCCGAGCACGCCGGCCGGAATCAGGCCGACGATGACCTGGGTCAGCTTCAGGCGTCCCTGCACCCGGCTGCCTCCTGCCTCCAGTTTTCTTCTCCGCAGGCCAAGCAGGTCGAGAAACCGGCTCCAGAACACGACGACCACCGCCAGGATCGAGCCCAGCTGAATAACGACTTTAAAGGTATTGGCTACGGGCGAAGCCAGAAACTCCCCGGTCTTCAGCCACATATCGTCCACGATGATCATATGCCCGGTCGATGATACCGGGGCGAACTCCGTCAATCCTTCGACGATCCCGAGGATCACCGCTTTAATGATTTCCATCAAATCCAAAACGTTTCACAACTCCTTCAGTTTACTTTTCAACCCGCATTCCCCGCGCGCGGCGGAGGTACAGGAACAGCACGCATACAATAACCAGGCCGATCACGGCGTAGGCGGCATGCGAATACACGTCCATATAGTGCAGAATGCTCTCCCAGGAATCTCCCAGGGCCGCCCCCAAGTACACGAGCACCGTGTTCCAGATCAGCGTTCCGACGGTGGTAAAGAGCAGAAACAGACCAAACTTCATCCGGGCCATCCCGGCCGGAATCGAGATCAGGGACCGCACGAGCGGAATCATCCGGCAGAAGAACACCGTAAAGTAGCCGTAACGGCTGAACCACTTCTCCGACTTGGCGATATCGGAGGATTTGACTCGCAGGATGCGGCCCCATTTGGCCACGATCCGCTCCAGGCGGTTCACATCCAGCAGCAGGCCGATGCCGTACAGAATGACCGCTCCGATCACGGAGCCGACTGTAGCCGCCGCGATGACGCCCGGGATGGTCAGATGCGATTTCGTTGTCATAAAGCCCCCGAACGTAAGGATCAGCTCCGACGGAATCGGGGGAAATATATTTTCAAGGGCAATAATGAGCGCAATACCGACATAACCGAACTGTTCCACGACGCTGGTAATCCACTGCTCCATGGAATTCCCTCCCATACGGTTTATAGTGAAGCCCTGCGTTAAATAAGGGTCTTTCTTACGTTCCGCAAATAGTTGTAACGGATGAAGAAAAAATACGCCACCTGGGCCGTAACGAAGCACGCCAGCACCGCCCCCATTTCCCAAGCGATGGAGAGATAATAGAAGCTTTGCAGCGCCATAAAAGCGAAAATGCTGTGCAGAGCGGCTAGTAATATCGGCACGAAAAAGAGCATCGCGAGCTGGCCGGTCACGATCCGGTTCAGCTCCCGGTCCGTCAGTCCCATCTTGGCGATCGTGTCGTATTGGCGCCGGTCGTAGTCCAGGTCCGCATAGAGGCGGAAATACAGGAAGCTGCCCGCCGCGATAAAAAACACCGTCCCCACCAGCAGCGCTGCAAACAGCATCGCCCGGTAAGACGTCATTTGCGTCACATACAGCGTGCCGCTCACCGTCATCGCGTACGGCTGTCCGGCGTCATACCGGACTTCGCCGCGCGGCGCGAGCCGCTCTCCAAGGCCCAGCGTACGCTCGAAATCGTCCACGTAGAATCCAGTATACCGGTCCACTGACACGGGAGACGCCACTCGGTCAAACAGGCGGTCGCTGACGACGAGGCCGCTGAAATCGCCTTCCCGCTTCCATTTCATCTCCCGCAGGACATGCTCAGGCACGGGAACCCGCGACGTGTACCCGATCTCCCGGAGTTGCAGCCTCTCTTCCGCCAGCGTATAGACCTCCATCTCCCGGATCCGGGGTGTAGGTGCGGTCGCGCTCGGAACTGATCATCACCAGGGCGTCAATGCCTTCCAGCGGCTTCTCCAGGTCGCTGTCCCCGGCGGATTCCACCGCCTGCTTGTAGCTGGAATAAGAGATGACCGGAAGCAGCGCGCTGTCCCCTTCGCCGGCTGGCAGGACGACCTGGATGTTTTTGACCGGAAAGCTGACGATCGCTGGACTGAGCCCCTTCGCACGAAATTCGTCCTCAAGCTGCTGCACATGCTGCGCTTCCAAAGAATTTCCGCCCTTGGACAGATAGCTGACCGCCGCCGGGTAGTCCTCCCGGAACTGGCCGGAGAGCGTATTAATGGAAGCAAACACGCCGACAGCACAGAACGAAACCGTCGAAATGATCGTCACCATGAACAGCATGTTCGCGTTGTCTTTGAGCCGGTACGCCAGATTCGAGACCGTCACGATATTCGTCTTTTTCCAGAAAAAGAACCTCCGCTTCTGCAGCAGCCGGACGACCCATACGCCAAGCTGGGTGTACAGGAAATACGTTCCGGCGATGGTCATGATGACGACCGGAAGCATGCGGATGTAGATCGTATTCACCGTGGTGGTCGCAGCCAGTGCATAGGATGCAAGCAGCAGCACGGCCGCCAGCAGCGACTGGATGGCGGACGTCCGCGGCGGCGTCTTCGGCCTTTGCCCGGACTGAAACAGCTCGATGAGCGTCCGGTTCCGGAGCATGACGGAGGTGCAAACCGAAATCAGCAGGAACAACAGCACAAATGCGCCCGCTGTCAGCGCCAGCGCCTGCCAGGGCAAGTAAAACGGAATCGGGGCCATGCCAAAGGAACGGGAACCGATCATCAGAAAGAGCTTGCCTGTGATAAGGCCCGCGGCCATACCGGTCAGAATGGCTCCGAGGCCGATCAGCATGTTCTCCATCAG
>NZ_PCZT01000024.1:259238-259707 GCF_002968895.1 Paenibacillus sp. AR247
ATTCGGCGGTGATCATCGTCTGCATCACGATCGGGTAGATCAGCTGCCCGCGGAGTATAGGGGCTGAACAGGAACAGGGCGCAGATGAAGAAGATCATGACCGAGAAGGCGCTGCTGAGAAAATAAGCCGCATAGGTCCGCTTGCTGCGGGCGACATTTCTATAAACGAACTGTAGAAAGGACACGGCTGTCTCCCCCCAGCAGCGACAGCATGTCGATGATTTTCTGGAAAAACGCCTGCCTGTTGCTGCCCTGATAGATTTCGTTATAGAATTTGCCGTCCTTGATAAAAATGACCCGGTGGCAGAAGCTCGCCGCGACCGGATCATGGGTCACCATCAGCACCGTCGCCTGCTCCTGCCGGTTCATCTGATCCAGCGTCTCCATGACGTCCTTGGACGCCTTGGAGTCAAGATTGCCCGTCGGCTCATCCGCCAAAATCAGCGAAGGCCGGTGGATCAGCGCCCGC
>NZ_PCZT01000024.1:259807-269632 GCF_002968895.1 Paenibacillus sp. AR247
TGGATCAGCGCCCGCGCGATGGCTGTCCGCTGCATCCTGTCCCCCCGAAATCTCATAGGTGCGCTTGTCCAGAATTCCGCGAATGCCGAGCTTCTCCGCCACTTCCTCCAGCCTGCGCTCCATCTCCCGTACGGGCACCCCGTCCAGCGACAGGGACAGTACGATGTTCTCCCCGACACTTAAGGTATCGAGCAGGTTGAAGTGCTGGAACACGAAGCCCAGCTCGCGCCTGCGGAACAGCGCGGTCTGTTTGCGGCTCAACTGATGCGGGTTGGTCCCATTAATCCAGACTTCGCCGGCCGTCGGCTCGTCGATGGTCGCGATCACGTTGAGCAGCGTAGTCTTGCCGCTCCCCGAGGGGCCCATCACACCCACGAATTCGCCGGCGGACACCGCGAACTGGATATGGTCGAGCGCCTGCAGCGGTACGCGGCCTTCATAGATTTTCGACAAATGCTTCACTTCCAGAATCGTCACGTGCTCCAGGCTCCTCCGCTTTGATTTCTGTCATAGGCTTATTATAGGCAGTGCCTGCTTCAGCCTGCCATCGCGCAACATTACACTAGCTTACACATTTGTAAGCTTGAATTTGATTCGGACGGTCGTTCCCCGTCCTTCCTCCGATTCGATCTCGACGCCGTGTCCCATGCGGCTGCAAATCTGCTTGACCAGGTACAGTCCCATCCCGGTCGATTCCTGGTACAACCGGCCGTTCTCGCCGGTAAAATACGGGTCGAACACGCGCGGCAGATCCCCCTGCGGAATGCCGATGCCCTCGTCCTGGATGTCCAGAACCGCCTCGCTGCCGCATTGGTATCCGCGGAACCGGATTTGCCGGTGCTCCTCCCCTGCGGAATACCGGACCGCGTTTGTGACCAGCTGGGTCATGACAAAGGCAGCCACTTCTCGTCTGTAGTAATCCGAAGCCGGCACCACCTGCTCCAGATCCAGCTCTTCCACATAAAAGTCTTTTTCGAACGTGTCGAGCCGGGCGGTGTACAGCACCATGTCCAGCCCCTTCCGGAGCCGGTCGAGCTCATCGCCGATCGCGGTGAACTCCGGCTTGTCCTGATGCTGAATGATCAGATGGATGACCGACACAGGCGTCTTCATCTGATGCACCCACTGGTTGATGAATTGAATATGGGAATCGAGCTTGTGCTTATACTGCTGCAGCTCGGTTTGATAGCGGCGGTACTGCCCCTTGATCAGACGGTGCAGGCTCAGGGACAAGGGAGTCTGCTGCTTGTTGTTCAGCAGCTCTTCCGTCGTCGGGGACGGCGCGGACAGCCGCGCATAGAAGGTCCGGTTGCGCCAGTACCGGATCAGGAGGTACCCGGCGAACAGGAAGCTGCTGAGCAGCGCCGCATATAGGCTGACCTCGGTGTTCTGGTATCCGTCGAGCCGGTATACCAGCGTGATGAGAAATAATTGCAGAATATAAAGGGCGATAAGCGGGGCTTGGTCTCTCAGATACAGCTTCATGTTTCGTCCTCCCAGTTTGGAAGCAGCCGATAACCTTGGCCCCTGACGGTCTGGACGGCATCCTGCACGCCGAGCCCCGACAGTTTTTTGCGGACGCGGGTGACGTAGACGTTCAGGGTGTTGTCATCCACGAACGACTGGTCATCCCAGATCCGGTCCAGCAGCCGGTCGCGGCTGACGACCTGCTCCTGGCGGGTCAGCAGTTCCTCTAATATTTTGGCTTCGGTATGGCTGAGTTCCACCTTTTGCCCGTTCAAGGTCAGAGAGAGCCGGTCCACGTCCAGCGTAAGCCCTGAGACCGTGACGGACCGCGTCTGCTGGGATGCGGCATACGAACCGTACGCCCGGCGAAGCTGGCTGCTGATTTTGGCCACGGCGATTTCATAATCGAACGGCTTGGTCAAATAATCGTCCGCCCCGTTTTCCAGCGCCATCACTTGGTCCATCTTGCCCTCCCGGGCCGATATGAAAATAATCGGGCAGGTCGACAGGCCGCGAATTTGCCGGCACCAATAGTATCCGTCGTATTTCGGCAAATTGATGTCGAGCAGCACCAGGTGAGGATCGTAGCTCCGGAAGTCGCTCAGAACCGCAGCAAAATCTGTCACGGAACGCGTGTCATATTCAAATTTATGCAAATGCTCCTCCAGCAGGCTGACAAGCTTCTTGTCATCTTCGACAATGAAAATTTTAAACATGACGAAAAATCTCCTTTGGAAAAGTAAAGGTGTCTTCTCACTCCTTTGGTATTGTACCATGTCCGGCCTGCCGGGCCGAATTCCAGGCTGGAATCCCATAAAAAAAGGAGCTGCAGCCCCAAAGGGCGCAGCTCCTTGTCTCAAACGATCCAATTGCATACATTCACTGAAAGCAGACCGCTTGCAGCGAAAATCTTGTTACCGAATATGGAATGGTCCAGCATCGCTGAGGCCTTTATTCTCTTCAGTCAGGTGCTCAACCGGTGAGCCCGAAGCAAGTGCTGCAACGGCGCTCTCATGGGTCTCATGACGACTCTCCCGATCATGCAAAGTACATTTCGGCTGCATCGAGCTCGCGGCTTCCGGATACCTGATAATTCTCCTGATGGAGAACACCGTCCTCATCCTGCAGCTCGATTCCCCGGCGCTGCAGCTCCGACATCAACAGGGCCAGAAATTCCCGATCCAGTTCCAACTGCTTGGCCAGCATCACGCATTCCAGCAGCTGTTCATCAGACAAGATTTGCATTTCAATCCCCCCGATCTTCCAAGGTTCCCTAAGAATCCTGGAGATCTTCCAGGAGGAAAGGAACCCTTAATGATGAGTAACCGATTTTGCGAGGAAAATGGGCTTACCCTATTTAAAACCAAGTCAGCCGGTTTGTAAACGCACTTTCATCGGGATGAATGTTTTCCAGAAAAATATCAATTCGTCAAATTAATCCCTAATCAGACAAAACTTTACTTCCATTACGCTTAATTACAAAGATACCAAATCCGTGCTTAAACGGTTCAGCCGCTCCACGCCGTTCTCCGTAATCAGAAGCATATCCTCAATCATGATGGCTCCAATCCCGTAGCCGTAGTAAGGCGTCTCGATGCAGACGACCATGTTCGGCTCAAAAACCGCCGTCTCGGACGGGCTGATGAACGGCCCTTCCTCCGCGGCAAGGCTCAGCCCTGCGCTATGCCCCAGATGGCCCCGGTTGTACTGGCTCAGCCCCGCCGCACGGATGACGCTCATCCCCTCTTGGAATGCCGCCTGCATCGGCATCCCGGGCTCGATCGTCTGCAGCAGGCGGTCATGCCCGCGCCGGAGGGCCTCATAGATCCGCTTCGTGACATCCGTAGGCTCGCCCAGCACGAAGGTGCGGGCGATGTCCGAGCCGTAGCCGGCCACCTCGACGCCTACGTCGAACTTGATCACGTCCCCCGGCTGGCTTGGCCGGGTATCAAACACTTGCACAGGGGCAAAGTGGTCCCCGACCGAAATCATATGGAACCGCGGCGTCGACCCGTCCGGATTCCGCATCAGCGATCTCCGGAACGCATCCACGATCCCTGCGGCAGAAACACCCGGCTCGATTTCGCGGACCGCGTACTCGACACCCGCTTCCGCATAAGCGCATGCCCGGCGCAGCTGCTGAATTTCCCACGGCGTCTTGATCGCCCGAAGCCGCGTGAAGATCGGCCCCGCCTCGGCCAGCTCGGAAATGTCCGGGCACGCCTTGCGCAGCGCCATCACGGAAGAATGCCGCATCAAATCCAGCTCGGCCGCAATTCGCCCCCGGGAGATGCCGTACTCCTCCAGCACCTGCTGAAGGACGCCGAACATCTCCTCCGCCTGTGGGGACACCGGCCGCTTCCCTTGATAGCTGCCGCCTTTCAAATGAAGCGGATCATCCACATCTACCCAAGTAGGGTAGGTGCGAACCTCATACTGCTCGGGATCCCCGGCAAACCCGGCGGCTTCGAAATCATTCATGATGACGACTGCCTTCCGCCCGGGATCGCGGAAATGAACCGCCAGCCCAATCTCACTCATGCGCAGAGTATACATAAAGGCACTCTGATGCCCTGAGAGATAATAAAAATTTTCGCTGCTGGTCGCGACCAGCGCGTCGATATTTTCACTGTCCATGATCCGCCGTACCCGCTCCGAAATCATGTCCAGATGCTGCTGATGATCATTCATGCTGCGCTTCAACTCCTTCGGATCAGGCTGTCCTGTCTCCGTATTTCCGTTCTTAAGTCCGTGTATCATCGTTTATATTCCAGCCTTAGACCGGCTCCTGCGCCATCTGGCGAAGGAACTTGCGCGCCCGTTCCGTCTTCGGTCCGGCAAAGAAATGCTCCGGCGCCCCTTCTTCCTGAATGATGCCTTCGCTCATAAACACGATCCGATTCGCCACTTCCTGCGCGAATTTCATCTCATGCGTAACGACGACCATCGTCATTCCTTCTTCCGCCAGCTGCCGCATCACCTGCAGCACCTCGCCGGTCAGCTCCGGATCCAGCGCCGATGTCGGCTCGTCGAACAGCATGATCTTCGGCTCCATCGCCAAAGCGCGGGCGATTGCCACCCGCTGCTGCTGCCCGCCGGACAGCCGCGAAGGATACTCGTCCCTCTTCTCCGCCAAGCCTACCTTGCCAAGCAGCTTTTCGGCAATGTCAACCGCTTGTTCCTTCGGCATATTTTTCACCGTCATCGGGGCCATGATCACATTGTCCAGGACGGTGAGGTGAGGGAACAGATTGAACGACTGAAACACCATGCCCGTCAGGCTGCGCAGCTCGTGGACCGCCTTTTTTCGCTCTTTGGCGCGCATCGCAGCTTCAATGTGGACGCTGTCGATGCGGACCGAGCCGGCATCAGCCTGTTCCAGGCCGTTCAGGCACCGGAGCAAGGTACTTTTGCCCGAGCCGCTGGGACCCAAGAGCACCACGATTTCGCCCTGCCGAATGTTCAGGCTCACATCCTTCAGAACCGATAACGATCCGAAGCTTTTGCTTAAATGGCTGACTTCGATCATGCCTTCTCCCTCCTTAATAAGCCTTGGACAGCTTCCGCTCAATGACGTTCAAAATCGCCGAAAAGCCTGTGCTCATCACCCAGTACATGACGGCGATAGCAAGGTAGAACGGCATCGCCACGTAATACTGCGCGATCAGCAGCTGTGCCGATCGCAGCAGCTCTGTAACCGTGACGATGGACACGAGCGACGTTTCCTTTAAGATGCCGATAAACGTGTTGCCCATTGGCGGAATCGCCGCCCGGGCCGCCTGGGGCAGAACGACCTTGCGCATCGTCTGCCACGGCGTCAGCCCCAGAGTCAGTGCCGCTTCGGTCTGCCCTTTATCCACGGACAGAATCGCCCCGCGGAAAGTTTCAGACAAATAAGCGCCGATATTGATGCTAAGCGCAATATATGCTGCCATCAGCGGCCCCAGGGTAATCCCATAATCGGGCAAGCCGAAATAAATGATGAAGATTTGCACGATAATCGGGGTTCCGCGGATGATGGACACATATACCCTGGCGATGCCGGCGATCAGCCGGTTTCCTTTTAACCGGGCGATGGCTGTGAACAGTCCGATAAACAACCCAAAAAACATGGAGACGATCGTGATGAGCAGGGTGTAATAGGCTCCCGTAAACAGAAAACCCAAATTATCCATTACCAATTTCATTTAAAACGGCCTCCCACAGCTGTAAGACTCATAACTTAAAAGCTTGGATCGACGCCAAACCATTTTTGGTGGATTTCCTTCAGCGTTCCGTCGGTCTTCATTTCGTCCAGCGCTTTGTTGATTGCATCCAGCAGTTCCGGATTGTTCTTGCGCATCGCAACACCGGCATAATCGTCCTTGATGGAATCGCCGACCGCTTTGATCTTCAGATGGTTCTGGTCGATAAGAGGCTTCAGGGCGAACATGTTGTTGATCGTTGCGTCAATCCGGCCCGTGTTCAAATCCATCAGAGACGAAATGACGTCGTTGTATGTCGCGATTTCAAACTTGCCAACCTTCGGCATCGCTTCGTCGCGCAGGTATTTCTCGTCATTGGTGCCAAGTCCGACACCGATCTTCTTGCCCTTGAAATCATCGATCGACTTGATCGTATCGTTGTCGCTCTTCACGACCACATTTACGGAGTTCTTGATGTATGGCTCCGAAAAGTCCATCGTTTTCTCCGGTCATCCGTGATCGTCACCTGGACGGAGTTCTTGATGTATGGCTCCGAAAAGTCCATCGTTTTCTTCCGGTCATCCGTGATCGTCACCTGGCTGATCAGCACATCGTATTTCCCCTGCTGCAGCCCCTCGATCAGGCCCGAAAATTCGCCGGTAATGAACTCAGCCTCAACCCCGAGCTTCTTGGCGATCGCTTTGGCGATGTCGGCGTCGTACCCGTCTACTTCCTTCTTGTCGTTCAAGAAGTTATACGGGGCATACGTCCCCATCAAACCTACCTTGATTTTTCCGTTCTTCTTGACCTGTTCAAGCAGATTGCCAGCCGACGAAGACGCCTGATTGCCGCTTCCTCCGGAAGCATTGCTGCCCGATGACGCCGGATCTTTGCCGCAGCCGGCCAGTACCAGAGCGATAACGGCGATCAGCGACAGCGACATAAATAGTGATTTGACTCTAAACTTCATTTCTATAATCCCCCTTAAAATATATAGATTGAACTAATGTTTTTATTGAACTTCCTGTTATACGGCCCAATAGAGGCCTGTGTTATTCATTTCTTTAGTTCATTCTATATAGGTTGTAATATTTAACCCAGCAGCCCGCGGAACTCGAACCGGGCCGTTTCTTCGGCAATCTGCGATGCGGTGTATACCGGCTCGTAGTCCACGTCATGCAGCGGACCGAACAACCATTTGGTCAAAACGCCCGTGATGAGCGACACGAGAATGTTCACGCGCAGCGAAACGTCCGTAAACTGCGGCAGCATGCCCAACTCTATAGCGCGGAGCACATTTTTCTTAAAGGCCTCTTCAAACGCGATCCACACTTCCGATACCGCCGAACGGACCTTGGGATCAGCGCCTTGCCCCTTGATCAGCAGAAAGGCCATCAAATTCCGGTTTTCATTGGCAAACTCGAACAGGTTGGTCAGCAGGTTGGCTGAGGAATTCACCATGTCGTCTACAGATCCCGCATGCTTGCGGTATCCCTGTTCAATGACCTCGACCAGCTTGTCCCGACCGTTCTCCACCAAACGGATGGCCATCTGCTCCTTCCCGTCAAAATACCAGTAGAACGTCCCCTGCGAGACGCCGGCCGCCTTCACTACTTCCGATATCTTTGTATTATGGTAACCTTTGCGTGCAAACAGCTCGAGGGCGGCCTGCCTCAGCTCCTGCTCGCGCTGCGGTTCCTCATTAGTTTGCGATGGCAGAATCAGGACCCCTTTCATCACTTGACTGACGAGTCAGTTAATTTAATTCCGATGGGTTTACTATAGTATATGAAGCCTTTGGGGTCAAGCGTAATTTCTTCCTCGCGAGCAGCTCTGCGCCTTTTGAGAAGCGTTGAAGAAGCAAAAAAAAGAGCTGCTTAGCGCAGCTCCTTTCAGATGATCAATATTCCCGGGTTATAGGCTAATAGCTCCTCTTTAATCTTGTTGTACCTTTTAAACGCCATGGTGCAGCATTTGGAGCCTTTATGGATTTCTGGCTCAAAATACGCCTTCTTGTACACGCTGTCGATCAGCATAATCCTGTCCACGTTGACGAGGTTCCGGTCCACATTGCGGAACGTATACCCGCTCGCGCTCAGCATGCCGGACCAGTATTTGAGCGTGCCGTTCATATAAAACTGCTCTTCCATCGTATGAACGACAACCCGGTCTGCCGGAATGCTGAATTCCATGAACAAAATATCGTGTACCCGAAGATTGACGATGCCTGATTCCCCTTCAATATCTCGTGAAACCGTAAGATATTGCATCTGAATCAGCTCCTCCATTTCACTTCAGCAGCTCCTCTGGCGTCTCACCGCTGTAAATATACACAGGACTGGCAACACTTACGAGATACACAGCTACCAGCGTTAATGCCGAAGCAATGGCTGTGAATGTGCTGTGCTTAACTTTGCTGATCAGTGACATGGCGTTTCACCTCCTTTCGGTGGATCAGGCTGAGGGCTTGGACGAAGAAGACGACAGCAAGCGTCTGCGACTGGATCAGGACGTTGGCCAGTACAATGAGGACTCCGATCACCCGCAGCTTGGGATAATGCCTGCGCGGTATTCTGGATTGCTTTTCGATTTTGCACGGAGCAAATACAGCCACAAGCACCATGCTGAGAACGTTCAGTACCTGAACATAGAAGGCGGACAGCTCGATGAACGACACCAGGGTGAACAAGGCGGTGGTGACAAGCACGCACCATTCCCCGGTTTTCAGATGAATACCGCCCGTGAATTGGCGCAGCAACGCAAATCCGATCAGCGCTGTCGCCGCGCGGTCCATATGCCCTGTGAAGAACGCGATCAGCAGCGTGAGGGCGATAATCAACACCACGTTCAGAATGACGGCAATCGCATGTTTGAGGATGTTCACCGAGGATTTATGATCCGGAACCTGCCGCTTGATCCCTTCGGCGATTCGTACGGCGGCCGTTTCAATCAGCATGGATATCCTCCTCTTCCTTTCGGATGGTGTAATACAAAAAGAGGCCGAACGTGCAGGCGAAAAACAGAACGTTGATCCATACCTTGTTGTAATAGAAAATAAATTCCACCAAGACGAGCGTGACCATAATCAGCAGCACCAGCACGATGTGCTCTTTCTTGAAGCGCAGCCTTTCAAAGTCAAAGGCGAACCCGATGCCAAACTTGTACATGAGCCACGATACCCCAAGTCCCGTTAACGCCGAGACAACCTGCAAGCTGTAAGAGTTAACGTCCGTGGCGCTGGCTTCCTGAACCGATCCGAACAACCAGAGCACATAGACGGTCTGGATGAGCGCATACAGCGCATAACCCAGAATCGTGCAGATAGCCGACCAGGCCAGAGGAATCTTCATCACGGTCGTATACAGCAGAATGTAAATCAGAATCGTGATTAACGGTGCCGCAAATGCCAGCGACAGCTCGTCCCTCATAACATAGCTCTGCACATTCGCCAGCAGCGTGATACACAGAGCCTGCCACAAGTAATCCGAGGTTTTGAACCTAAACAGCGACATCGTCAGAGAATAGATCGCAAATGTCTCCAGCGTTGAAAAAAACATGAAGCCGAGAGCTTCCACCTAACTTCCTCCTACTACCGTACCATTCCTATGTTTGACTTTTCTTCCGTTATTCTCACGGTTCACAGGCGGCGGCCAGCATCCATACGCCGAGGGACTTCCCCGGTGCATTTCGCTTCCCTAATATATTTTATAAATTGGAATTTTTTACTTACTATAAACATACGACGTTGTCGATAAAAACGAAAGATGGAATTTTATGTTTTAGCGAATTTTTTTACGACATGTTCCCGGTTAAATCGACACAAACCCTTTTTATGAATACGCTTTCAAAATGGGTGGTAGCTCGCCGCTCTGGAGGCCGTCTCATCCGGCAGCAAATCCACGTAATGCGCTCCGCACTCATCGCATCCCGCCGCCAGCCGGTGAGTGTGCATATAGTATCCGGTCTTCAGCACTTGTCTGGCCTCGTGCTCCTTCACGAGCTTGCCGCATCCCATACAGTAAATCCGGTCTTCGAAACATGATTGATTCATATAGGTAAACTCCCTTCGATCTATTTCTTTTCACCTCTATAAACATATACTTCATATGAATGCGAATCCCTCCCTATCCGGTACTTTTTATCCAAGGAAAACCTTTCCTGATTGTACGTGAAT
>NZ_PCZT01000024.1:269732-276862 GCF_002968895.1 Paenibacillus sp. AR247
CCTTCAGGGAGCGCTCGCCTTCCTGCGGGAGCTGCGGGAGAACGGAATCCTCATTGCCCTGGGATCAGCCAGCAAAAATGCGATGACCATCCTGAACAACACCGGCCTTGTTCCGTATTTCGACGCGATTATCGACGGGACCAAAACGGCCAGCGCCAAACCCGATCCGGAGGTTTTCCTGCTGGGTGCCCGGGAGCTTGGCGCACAGCCGCAGGAATGCGTCGTATTCGAGGATGCCGAGGCCGGCATCGAAGCCGCCAAGCGGGCCGGGATGCGCAGTATCGGCATCGGCTCGCCGGAAGTACTGGGCGCGGCGGATGCCGTGGTGCCTTCGCTGCAGGACATGACGACAGTCCGCCTGCTTGAGCTCGTTTCTCACCGCTAGGTTCCCCGAACCAGGCGGTGTTCGTGAAGCAAGGGGGCCTGCAAAGACCAAAATCCGGCCCCCCCTGTATTGCGCAGCACAATGTTTATACGTCGCATAACAAGGGATTAATAATATTTTTTTCGAAGGAGCCAATTCATTATGAAGCAATATCTAACGTTGGACCCATGGAATATTATCGAGGAGCAGTACGATCCCCAGCAGCAGGAAATATCCGAGAGCGTCTTCAGCATCGGCAACGGATATATGGGCCAGCGCGCCAACTTTGAGGAGGCTTACAGCGGTCCGTCTCTGCAGGGAAGCTACATGGCCGGTGTCTACTATCCCGACAAAACACGGGTGGGCTGGTGGAAAAATGGATACCCCGAGTATTTTGCCAAGGTGCTGAACAGCACCAACTGGATCGGCATCGGCATCTCGGTTGATGGCACCGAGCTTGATCTCGCAGCCTGTCAGGTCAAGGCTTTCAGACGCGTGCTGAACATGAAGGAAGGTACGCTGTCGCGCAGCTTTACCGCCGCCCTGCCGGACGGGAAGGAGATTCGCGTCGAGGCGGTCCGTTTCGTCAGCCTGGCCCGGCATGAGATCGGAGCGATCCGCTATGTGGTGACGCCGCTGAACTTTAGCGGAACGCTGACCGTCACGCCCTACTTGGACGGTGATGTGCAGAACAAAGATTCGAACTATGACGAGAAGTTCTGGGTCGAAGTGCACAAGGAAGTGACCGCGGACAACGCCGCATTAACGGTCCGGACCAAAAAACTCGATTTTCACGTCACCTCGGTCATGACGTTTGAGATCCATCAGAACGGCGCCAAGCTGGCGCTGGAACCTGAGCAGATCGAGCAGGAGAAGTACGCCGGCTACCGCGTACAGGTGGAAGCCAAGCAGGATGAGGAGACCGTCATCTACAAATACGTAGCGAACGTGACCTCGCGCGACTATGGGTACGCCCAGCTGCTGGACGCCGGACGATCGGCGCTTCAGGAAGCTGCTGCTGCCGGGTTCGAGCAGCTCTATGAGGAGCAGGTGCAGGCTTGGGCAGCCAAATGGCGCGAGAGCGACATCGTGATCGAAGGGGACGTGGCGGCGCAGCAGGCGATCCGGTTTAACATTTTTCAGCTGAACCAGACATACACCGGCGAAGACGACCGGTTGAACATCGGGCCCAAAGGCTTTACCGGGGAAAAATACGGCGGCAGCACGTACTGGGACACCGAAGCCTACTGCCTGCCTTTCTATCTGAGCACGGCGGATGCCACAATCGCCCGCAACCTGCTGATATACCGCTATAAGCACCTCGAGAAGGCGCGCGAGAACGCCCGTAAACTCGGCTTTGCCAAAGGCGCACTCTACCCGATGGTGACGATGAACGGCGAAGAGTGCCATAACGAGTGGGAGATTACGTTTGAGGAAATCCACCGTAACGGAGCGATCGCCTACGCGATTTACAACTACGTCAACTACACCGGCGATGACAGCTACCTCGCCCAATACGGCGTGGAGGTGCTCGTTGAAATTTCCCGCTTCTGGGGAAGAACGGGTAAACTACGTCCCGGCAAAGGACCAGTACATGATCCTGGGCGTGACTGGGCCGAACGAATACGAAAACAACGTCAGCAACAACTGGTATACCAACCGGATCGCCTGCTGGACGATGGAGTATACGCTGCAGGTGCTGTCCGACCTTCAGGCAAGCGACCCGGCACACTACGAGGAGCTGGTGGCCAAGCTGGCGCTGGCGCCCGAAGAAACGGCCAAATGGGGCGACATCCTTGCGAAAATGTATTACCCGGTTGATGCGGAGCGCGGCATTTTCCTTCAGCAGGACGGCTTCCTCGACAAGGATCTGACGCCGGTCAAGGACCTGGCCCCGTCGAACCTGCCGTTGAACCAGAACTGGTCCTGGGACCGGATCCTCCGCTCGGCGTACATCAAGCAGGCCGACGTGCTGCAGGGGCTGTTTTTCCTGGGGGATCGATATGATCTCGATACGAAAAAGCGGAACTTCGACTTTTACGAACCGCTGACCGTGCACGAGTCTTCCCTCTCCCCTTGCGTTCACTCGATCATCGCCTGTGAGCTGGGCTACCGGGAGAAGGCGTACGAAATGTACCTGCGCACATCGCGCCTGGATCTGGACAATTACAACAACGACACCGAGGACGGCTGCCACATCACCAGCATGGCCGGTACCTGGATGTCCGTCGTGCACGGATTCGGCGGGCTGCGCGTCAAGGATGGAGTGCTGCACCTGAATCCGTTCAATCCGGGACATTGGAGCGCCTTCTCCTTCAAAGTGATGTTCCGCGGCGCGCGTCTCCAAGTAACGGTCGGCGAACAGGATGTGACCGTGACCAATGAGACCGAAACTCCGGTCAGCATCAGCGTTTACGGGCGCGGCTATCAGCTCGGCGGGCTGGGTCATGTCCAGGTAGGCATCGGCAATCCGAGCAGCAGCGCGATTGTAGGCTGAAATTGGGCAGCGCAGCGTAGGTGACATTAAGCAGTACAGCGTAACTGACATTGAACAGTGCAGATGTAATCTAAATTGAGAATACTGTCTTGGACTAACATCAACTCCACCGCCGAAAAGCGGCCTGGCTCTATGAAGCCGGGCTGCTTTTTCCTATGTAAAGAGCGGGCGTTTGCCCTTGACAAGAGCAAACCCGAAGATTAAGATGACAGTAAGTACTGACAGTCAGATCATGGAAAGTGGGCAGAGTCACATGAACGAAAACAACCAGTTATGCACCCAAGATAAGCTGATGCAGGCGGCAATCGATCTCATCTCCGCCAAAGGCTATGACGGGGTGTCCACACGTGAAATCGCCGCTGAAGCCGGGCTGAGCGAGAAGACGCTCTTCCGTCATTTCGGCAGCAAGCAGAACCTGCTGGAGAAGGCGTATGACCGCTATTTGTACGCAGCCGAGATGCAGAAGCTATTTAAGGAAAAGCTCACGGGAAATCTGCACGAGGACCTGCTTATGATCAGCCGGACCTATCATAAAGTTATGGACCGCAACCGAAAGCTGGTTATTATCAGCATTCAGGTCGGCGATCATTTGCCCGGCTTCCGGGATTATTCCGAAAGCCATCCCCGGCAGTTTCGGGAGGTTCTGACGAATTACTTCAAGTACATGTCCGATCAAGGGAAGCTGGTCACGAAGGACCCATCGCTGACGGCTGTTGCTTTTATGTGGATGAACCTCGGGTCCTTCCTCAATACGACCCATGCGGTCCAAACGTTTACCGATATCGAGATGGACGCCTTTATTGAGGAAAGCGTCCGGCTGTTCACTAGGGCGTTAACGCCTTAGCTTTGATCGCAAGAGTGCATCTATTTATCCCGGCGTGGCGTTGAACCCGCTGCTCGACCGCCAATAAGTGCATCTATTTCTTCAAATCGGACGTATACCTTGGAAATTAGTGTCCTTTTGCAGTCAAAAAAGGCTTTGAGCTTAAAAAAGCGCATATTGCAGCGCTTTTCTGCACTATATGTCAGTAAGTGCTGACAGACATTTTTGTCCGCCGCCGAATGGCTCCTCAGCTAATCACTTATCCGAAAGAAGGGAATAACGATGAAATCTACGGCCGAGTCCGTCAATCAAGGCAACAAACTGATCCAGATTCTCATGTTCACGCTGGTTATTTCGGTCATGAACGTTTCCATGTTCAATATCGCGCTGCCCGGCATCCGGGCGGAATTTCACCTGAGCGCCGCCCAGGTCAGCTGGGTGTCCTCCGCCTACATGCTCGTCTATGCGGTCGGATCGGTGACCTATGGAAAGTTGGCGGACAAATACGCCCTGAAAAAACTGATCACCATCGGGCTGATCGTGTTCGTGCTCGGCTCCGTCTTCGGGCTCGCCGCCGGCGCCTACTGGATGATCGTCATCGGCCGGGTATTTCAGGCGGCCGGATCGTCGGTGATCCCGGCGGCCGCCATGATCATCCCCGTCCGCTATTTCCCGCCGGAGACCCGGGGCCGCGCCCTCGGCAAGTCGGCGATCGGCCTTGCCGTCGGCAATACGCTCGCCCCCGTGGTCTCCGGGCTCATTATGGGCTACGCCGGGTGGCGCTGGCTCTTCTGCTTCTCGGTCCTCGTCCTGCTCACCCTGCCCTTTTATCGGAAATACCTTGACGATGCCAAGGAAAGCAGTGGACGGATGGACGTTCTGGGCGGCGGACTGCTCGCCGCCGCGACCGGTCTGATCCTGTTCGCCTTGACCGGTGGAGGCTGGGTTGCGGCAGCCGCAGGAGCGCTGCTGCTTATTCTGTTCGTCATCCGTATCCGCAAAGCAGCCGATCCGTTCGTGCAGCCCTGGCTGTTCCGGAATCTAAACTATACTTTTGGCATCGGCATTGCCTTTGTCATTTCCTGTATCGCTTTCTCGATCCCGTTCCTGATCCCGCAGCTGCTGACCCAGTCGAATCATCTGGACGCCAGCATTATCGGATTGATTATGATTCCGGGTGCCGCGGCTTCCGCGCTGCTCGGCTTCGCGGGAGGAAAGTTCGCCGACCTGAAGGGCAACCTCTTCGTCGTCTGCATCGCAGCCCTTCTTCAAATGATCGGCTTCTTTCTCCTCTCCGCTTTTGCCGGCATCAATGCCTGGATCATCGCCATCGTGCTGATCTTCAGCAATGTCGGCCAGACCTTCATGCAGGTCGCGCTCTCGAACACCGTCTCCCGCACGCTGGCAAAGGAAGAGACCGGCGTCGGGATGGGACTGCTCAGCATGCTGAACTTCATCGGCGCAGCGGTTGCCACGTCCGTGTACAGCAGCATTCTCGACACCGGCTCATCTGCCCATTGGAACCCGCTGAACACGTATCCGGGCAGCTATCTGTACAGCAGCATTTTCCTGGTGCTTGCCGTCATGATGGTCATCGTCGCCATCGTCTACCTGCTCCGCTTTGGACGCAGCGCGGCACCGCAGCAGAACACCCGCGCCGGTGTCGGCTCATAATCCGCCCCGCTGCTGTCCTCGCTCCTCCGCAGCCCCTGTCCTCGTGTCCCAAGCCAGGGGTGTGGCGGTCAACAGCTAAGGTTTTTGAGCCAGCTGATTCTTCACGTTTTTACCGCAGACCGCCTAGCATCAAAACAACAGCGGAGACTTGGAATCCTCTCTAAAAGCCGTATGCCGATCACTTTCACGATCAGCGTACGGCTTGTTTCACTTGTTTCGCCAGGTTTTCCAGGTTCGCTAGGTTCCCTTGTTCCAGTTCCCTTACAGACGGTTTTCTTTCAGCCATCCAATCATCTTCCCGCACCATTCGATATTGGCTTGCTCAAAGGCCATCCCCATCTCGATCACGGCCACCGATGAGAAAATCGGGTGGTCGCTCGTCAGCAGGCCACTCTGTTCCCGCAGGGACTCCACTTTATTTCGGTACATATCCAGCTGCTCCTCATGCTCCCGCTTCTTCAGCGTAAGCACCGGGATCAGCTCTTCCGGCTTCACCAGCCAGGAGCTGTACTGCTTCAGCAGAAATTCGTTCCAGTCCCCCGGCTCCCCCGGTTCCAGCACCCAGTTCTTCAACCGTTCCAGGCCGGCATCCGTAATCTCATAAATTTTCTTCGCCGGGCGGTACGTTTCGCGCTCCAGCGCCTGCAGCCGGATGACCCCCTCAGCTTCTAGCTTAGCCAGTGCCGGGTACAGCTGATTGTTGTTGATTTTAAAGAAAAAATCGGTACGTCCCTTGATTTGCTGCTTGATGTCATAGCCGCTTAGCGGCTCGCGGGCCAGCAAACTTAACAGTACGGCATGTATAGAATTCATGATCGGCCTCCAAATTAATAAGTTATTTTTAACATAAGTTATACTTGACATATTACTTCATCTTGTTATAGGTTAATATTAACCTATTAACGGATTGGAGACAATCCAAAACAAAGGAGCTAATGTGTATGAAACTAGTATTCCATGACCAGACGTTTTCGTTTGAACTGCTGCGGACAATGAGCTATGCGCCTTACGGGGGAGCCGATATCGGGGAGTGCCTCGCCACGGCTTACCGGATCGAGGAAGGAAATTTGGAGAGCTGGTACGCCGAATGGCACCGGACCGCCTCCCGCATGCACAGTCTGGCCGATGAAAGCCTGGGGCGGGGCAACCGGATCAGCGCCCGGGAATTCTATATGCGAGCCTCAAACTACTACCGGACAGCGGAGTTTTTCCTGCACGGCTCCCCGGCGGATCCGCGGATTCTGGACACCTGGGGCAAAAGCCGTTCTACCTTTCTCAAGGCAATGGAACTGTCCGAGGTGAAGATGGAGAGCGTGAGCATTCCTTATGAAGGCACCCATTTACCGGGCTACTTCTACCGGGTTGATGATAAACCCCGACCGACGCTGATCGTCCATGGGGGCTATGACTCGACCGGTGAGGAGCTGTATTGGGAGGTGGCAGCTTCAGCACTGGAACGCGGTTACCACTGCCTCACCTTCGAAGGGCCGGGGCAAGGCGCGGTGATCCGGGAGCAGCAGCTTCCGTTCCGCCCGGATTGGGAGAACGTGGTCACGCCGGTGGTCGATTACCTGCTGACCCGCCCCGAGGCAGATCCGGAGCGTCTCGCCCTGGTCGGCATCAGTTTTGGCGGATATTTGGCCCCCCGCGCGGCCGCTCATGAGCACCGGCTGGCCGCACTCGTGGCCAACGACGGCATGTTCAGCTTCCGTTTTGGCGAAATGGGCCGCCGTTTCCATCAAGGGAGCGACGAAGAATGGAACGATCCGTCC
>NZ_PCZT01000024.1:276962-289765 GCF_002968895.1 Paenibacillus sp. AR247
AGGAAAACCTTTCCTGATTGTACGTGAATTGGGCCCGGTGCACTCTGGAGCTACAGCCAGCCTCCAAATAAAAGGCACAGCCTGCACGCATGATGCGAAAACTGTGCCTTTCATTTTTTATTATGTCTATCAAAAA
Organism: Paenibacillus sp. AR247; assembly: GCF_002968895.1. NCBI lineage: Bacteria > Bacillati > Bacillota > Bacilli > Caryophanales > Paenibacillaceae > Paenibacillus > Paenibacillus sp. AR247. The sequence continues at coordinate 277,099 of NZ_PCZT01000024.1, forward strand.
ACAACCCGTTACGGCAGCTCGCCCGTGGATGAGTAAATCTCCATCCTTTGCTTACCCTTTGCTCGCTCCCGATGTTAAACCGTCTACCAGTAGGCGCTGCAAGAAAATAAAGAGGATCGTAATCGGCACCGCGATCAGAACCGCCCCTGCGGCGAAGGTGGTAAAGTTCGTATTCTGATTGGTGCTGACCATGTCGAACAATCCGACCGCCAGCGTCCAATTTTCTTTCGTCCGCAGCACGAGGCGAGCAAAGATGTAGTCCACCCATGGGCCGACGAACTGCGTCAGCGCCATGTAGGTCAGCATCGGCCGGGACAGCGGCAGAATAATGCGGCTGAAAATCGTCCAGTTGCTCGCTCCGTCGATCTTTGCCGCCTCGTCCAGCGTCCGCGGGATCGTGTCGAGAAAGCCTTTGGCGATAAAGGTGCCGCCTAGCGGCGCTCCCGCCGCGTAGACGATGATCAGTGCGAGATGCGTATCCAGCAAATGCCACTCCTTTAGCAGCAGGTAAATCGCGATCATGCTCATAAATCCAGGGAACATGCCGAGGATGAGCACGGTCGACAAAGCCGTCTTGCGCCACTTGAAGCGGAAGCGCGACACCGCATAGCTCGTGAGCAGGGTCAGGAAGACGCCGATGATCATCGAGCACACGGCGATTTTCAGGGTGTTCATGTACCACTGGCCGAACAAAATGCTGCTGGACGTAAACAGTTCCCGGTAATGGTCCAGCGTGAACGCTTCCGGAAGAAGCGTCTTGCTGTAGAGCGATTTCCCCGGGCGGAAGGAGCCGAGAATGACCCAGAGGGCCGGATAGATCGAGCCGATGGCCATGATGATGAGAATGATGTAGCTGACTGTTAGCCGAACTGCTTTTCTGCCTTGACGTCCGCTCATTGGATCATATCCTCCTCTTTAAATGATTTGGTCCGCCGGTAATTGTAAATGGAGAATATGGCGATAATCAGGAAGATAATGATGCCGACGGCCGACGCCATATTGTATTTGTTCTGATCCAGCGTCAGTTTGTACAGCCAGGTCACGAGAAGATCCGTCGCTCCCGCGTACTGGTAGTCTCCGACCACCGGGTTCCCGTTTGTCAGCAGGAAAATCATGTTGAAGTTGTTGATGTTTCCGGCAAACTGCATGATCAGTGTCGGCGCCGTCGAGAAGAGGATCATCGGCAGCGTAACGATGCGAAACTTCTGATACGCGCTTGCCCCGTCGACCTCAGCCGCTTCGTACATATCCTTCGGAATGGTCGTAAGCACGCCCATGATCAGGATCATCGAGACCGGGATGCCCACCCACATGTTGACGAGAATAACCGTCACCTTGGCCCAGAACGGATCGGTCAGCCAAGGAAGGCCGCCGAGCCCGAAGTAGCCGAGGTACTGGTTGATCGGCCCGAACTGGCCGTTAAACATATTCCTCATGACAAGCAGCGAAATCAGCTGCGGAATGGCATAAGGGATAACCAGGATCGTCCGCCACATTCCCTTGAATTTGATGCCCTGCTGGTTGATCAAAAGCGCAACGAGCAGGCCGCCCAAATACGTGGTCGCCGTGGACAGAACCGCCCAGATAATGGTCCAAGTTAATACGCCGAAAAACGTATGGCTCCAGGTTTTCAGCGACACCAGATCTTTGAAGGTCTGGAATCCGACCCAGTCCACCAGCTTCGCCGGAGGGATATGGTTCGGTGCGGAATAGTTCGTAAAAGCCAGCATGATCATAAACAGGATCGGCATGATCGTAAAGAACAAGATGCCGATCGCCGGCAGCGTCAAAAAGGCTTGGGCGAATTTATAATCCATCACAAATTTAATGGATTTGGCGAAACTGTTTGGGACTTGCCCGTTTTCCCGTTTGATCGCCGTATGGTACGCGTCTCTGACGTTCATGACATATACGACGATAAAGATCAGCAGAAACAGCAGCGTAATCAAGCTTTGAATCATGATAAAGATGGAGTGGTCGCCATCAATCCACTTGCCTTTCACGAGCAGACGCGGCGTATCCCCAAGTGACGTAATCCCCCAAAGCGCTCTTCCCAAATTATTGATGAAGTAGTAAATGCCAAAAGCCTCGATCAGCAGGAACAAGATGCCTTTGATCCATTGGCGGTTATAGATTTGTCCCAATCCCATGCTGATAATCGACAGTAAAGCGGCTTTGCCGCGGAGCCTGTTCATCGTATCCTCTTCTCCTCTCCCCGGGTCAACGGAAGCACCCCCGGAGGTACTGCTTCCAAGAAGACAGGCCGCGCTTTCCGGCTCTGTTCCTTGGCGATACCGGCAGCCGAAGCGTGCGCGCTTTCCAGCGGTACCGGTATGTCAGGGAATGACCCGCCGCGGTTGATGGCGGCGGGTCATACTTCCATTCATAACGTTTGCCTTACCTGACAGCGGTGCGCCGATGCCTTACTTGGTTGCGCCGTTGTTCAGATCTTTGATTTGCTGTGCCGCTTTATCCATCGCCGCCTTCGGATCCGCATTGTTGTCCCAAATTTCAGGCAGCGCCGCATTCACCGGACTCCATACGTTGCCCATTTCCGGGATGGAAGGCATCGGCTGGGAGTTTTTCGTCTGCTCCGCAAAAGCCGAAATGTACGGATCGTTTTTGATTTGATCGGATTCCAGCGCCTCTTTGTTCGTCGGGATGGAGCCAACCTTCGTGTTCAGCAGCAGTTGAGCGTCCTTGCTGGAGGCGAAGTTCGCGAACAGTTGGGCTGCATTCGGATACTGCGTAAAGGAGTTGACGTACCAGGCTTTGATGCCGGAGAACGAGATTGCCGCTTTGCCGCCGATCGTAGGGATCGGAGCTACGCCAAGGTTGTCGCCGAGCGCTTGCTTGTAGCCGGCAAGCTCCCACGGACCGTTAATGTCCATCGCCACGTCACCCGCGTTGAACAAGCTGCGCTTGATGTCCGGCGAAATGTCGCCGCTCTTCACCGGAAGGATTTCCTTCAGCTGCACATAGGTTTTCAGGCCTTCGACCGCGCCTTCGCTGTTGAGGCCGATATCGTCTTTATCCGTACCGTCTTTACCGAAAATGTATCCGCCGGTCGTTGCGATAAACGGATAGTTGAAATACATGTTGCCTGTTTCCCACATGATGCCGTATTTTTTCTTGGCTTTGTCGGTGAAGGTTTTGCCGAACGCGATGACGTCATCGAACGTCTTTGGCGCTTCCTTCACAAGGCTCTTGTTGTAATACAGGGCGTACGTTTCGGCCGCTCTCGGGTACCCGTACAGCACGCCGTCATAGGTAACGCCTTGAATCGAGGCTTCCGTGTTGTTTTTCACCGTTTCGTCCTTGAACGCATCGTTGGCGAGCAGCAGTCCCGCTGCCGCGGCTCTGCCCAGGTTATCGTGAGGGAACATTACGATGTCGGCTGCAAGCCCCGACGGACCGTCCTGGGACAGCTTCGTTACCTGATCTGTTGCCGCTACCTCTTCAATCTTGACCGGTACGTTGTACTTTTCGGTAAACTGCTTGGCGATTTCATCCGTAAAAGAGCGCTCTTCTTTGGACTCCCATACGACGAGGGAAGCCCCTTCTTCCGGCTGGAGGCTGTCGCCCGAAGCCGCTGTGTTATCCGACTGGCCGTCTGTAGCCGCCGTTTCGGTTGTTGTCGTGGACGGAGTTTGCTCCTCTGCCTTGCTGCCGGAGCTGCCGCACGCCGTAATCGAGAATGCCATGGTCAACGTTGCGACCAGCGCCATAACCTTTTTCATCTTCATTCCAAAACGAACCCCTCTCTGATCATTTACTTCGTAACACGACTGCCTTGCTGACTCCCTGTAATACCTGCTACTTTGCTGACTCCCTGTAACACCCGCTGCCTTGCTGACTCCCATTCATGCCTGATACCTCGTCGATTCCAAATAATACCTGATTCCCTGCCGACTCTCCTTGAGGATCTGCATACTTGCGCAAACGATTTCATAAACATGCCTAACTTCCCATTTGCAAGCGCCTTTCTCGGCACGATATGATTGGATGCATGTTATGAAGCCCTTCCCGGACAATGATCGAGCATGCAATCACATGGCAAGGTCAGCGTAAATCCGCAGTTTTTTCAAGAATCGTCGGTATTTCCTTTAGCGGAAGTTACCAAGTAAGCGCTTTAAACATGCGTTTATCATACACAACGTCTATATTTTTGTAAAAACGTTTGCACAATGTGTTTTAGCCCATTTACAGAATATAAACATCACTTTTCTCCACAATTCTTTTAATATCGCAATATATCTTTAAATTACATCAATTTTATCCCAAAACCACACTGGAATATGGAGGGATGCGAAGCAAATTTTGCTCTAAAACCGTGGATTTATTGCTGCTTTTGAACACTTTCGCGATTCCCCTTCCCTGCCCTGCTTCGAGCTGGACTTGCTGCTCCTTGCCTGACAAGTTGTGCAACACTAGCACATTATGTTGTGCACTACGGCGCAAAAAGGACACCACGGCCGGATTGCCGGAGTCATAGCTCTGGATGTCGCCATCTCGCAATGCGGGCACGTCCTCTCTCCAGCGAATCAGTTCCCGATAGGTGGACAGCAGCGAGTTCGGGTCGGCCGATTCCGACTGGACGCTGATTCCTTTCGCTGCTTCTCCGGTGAGAAGCGGCTGTTCCCACGACGTCTGGCCGGGCTGGGGGGACAGATCGCTCCACACCATCGGTTCCCGGATCCGCTCGTCGGGCTTCACGCCGCGCATGCCGATTTCCTCGCCGTAATAAATAAACGGGTTGCCCGGCAGCGTCAGCAGCAGCGCCGCGGCCATCCGTGCATGGTCCGGATTTCCGTCCAGCTGGCTCATTACGCGGTCCTGGTCGTGATTCGACAGAAAAATGGCGTCGGTGAACCGCTCCTGCGATTGTTTGCCGTAGAACTGCTGTGTTCGCTGCAGCGTAAAGGCAAGGTTGTTGTCCCTCTCGTCCTTCACCGCGCTCAGGATGCTCTCCGCCAAGCTGAAATTGAACCCCGAATCAAAGGCCTGATCCAGATACGGCGCGATGGCAGCGGCCGAATTCTCCCATACCTCACCCACGATATAGGCATCCTTGTTCACCGGATTCATGCCGGTCCGGAATTCCTTCCACCACGCCGTGTTTTTGGCTGTGGCCGCCTGGCCCCGGTCACTCTGCAGGTTCTCGTAAATGTGTTTGGCGCCGTCCACCCGGAATCCATCCATGCCGAGCTTCAGCCAATATTGCCCGATCCGGACGGCTTCCGCCCGCACCTCGGGATTGTCGTAATTCAGATCCGGCATCCCTTCCCAGAACGTGGCCAGATAGTGGCTTCCGTTCAAGGCGTGCCACGGACTGCCGCTGCCGGCCGCACTGACCCCGGTGGGACTGAGCTTCTGGTCTTCCGCCCACACGTACCAGTCCCTATATTTGCTGCTAGGATCCTTCGAAGCGCTGACAAACCAGGGGTGCTGCGTGCTGGTGTGGTTCAACACCAGATCCATGATGACCTTGATCCCGCGCTTGTGCGCCTCGGCGATCAGCTCCTGCAGATCTTCCAGCGTCCCGTAATCGGGATTAATGCCCTCGTAGTCGGTAATGTCATACCCATGGTAGCTGGGCGACGGCTGGATCGGCATCAGCCAGATGCCGCCGACACCGAGATCGTCGGTCGTATCCGGATTGCCGTCGTTTAGGTAATCCAGCTTCTGTGTCAGCCCCTTCAAATCGCCGATGCCGTCCCCGTTCGAATCATAGAACGAGCGGACAAACACCTCATAGAACACGGTCGATGGCTGCTCGTCGACGGCCGTGGCGGCAGTTCCGCCACGCTGTTCCCCTGCTGTGGTTCCCGTTCCCGACTGCCCCTGTTGTTCTGCCGTCTGGCTGCCAGCTCCTGCATCGGGCCGGCCTTGAGCCCCGCTGTCATTCGCAGCATGGTTCCCCGTCCTGCTGCATCCCGACAGCAGGGCAACCGCCATGAATACCGCCGTTACGCTTGCTGCCAGCCTCCGCAGTTGTTGTCCTGCCGGCATGCCCCATTTGTTTGTTTTCATGACATCCTCCTTTGCTTGATCCGGCATCCTTTGAGCAGAATACTGCCGAACAGCCCCGTCAATCACCTGAAAAGAAAGCGGATACAATTGCTGGCGAACTGGACTGACCCTGGGCAGGTTTCGGACGACACCGGTCTGTATGGAGAATACGACGGCTTAATTTCTATGAAAAGCTGGATTTACACCCGATTTTTCGTAACATATAGCGATATATACTGTATTATCTTTCATTTTCTTGAGTATTCTATCTATATCATGGTTTTTTATAATATCTCCGCCTATTCCTGCTTGTAAAAAGTGCCTCAAGCCAGATCCCACCGGCTTCTTTCGCCGCCACAGGTTGGATATTTACAAGCTTGGGGCTTTCGGCTAAGATAGCAATTGTAAAATAGCCAGCGTCTATGAGACGGCCGTTTCTCATTTACGATATAGTGCAAACGGTTCCACAGGAGGTAACAAATGTCTGTAACGATTAAAGATGTCGCCAAACGAGCGGGCGTTTCCCCCTCCACCGTCTCCCGAGTGCTGTCGAATAACTCCAGAATCAGCCGTGAAACGTCGCAGAAGGTACGGGATGTCATGGAGGAGCTCGGATACCACCCCAACATGACGGCCAAAAGTCTGGTTTCCAAGACGACAAGCAGCATTTGCGTCATTTTGCCCAAGCCCGCCGAAGAGCTGTTCCTGAATCTGTTCTTCATGGAATTGATCCGTGGTATCGTCACCCAGGCCAACCGCTCCGGATACGATGTGCTGATCAGTTCCGGAGGCAGCGAGAAGGAAGAGGTCGAGGCCGTCTCCCGGCTGCTGAACGGCAAGCGCGTTGACGGGGCGATCCTGCTCTATTCACGCAAAGAGGATCCGGTGGTCGATTTTCTGCGGCAGAACGGCCATCCGTTCGTGCTGATCGGACGCAGCGAGAAGTACCCGGACATTCTGTCCGTGGACAATGACAACGTTCAGGCCGCTTACGATGCGACCAAACATCTGATATCCCTCGGCCACCAGCGGATTGGTTTTGTCAGCGGGCCTCCGAATCACATCGTCTCGCGCGACCGGCTGAAAGGTTACACGAACGCTCTGAAAGAGGCGGGTCTCGAGATGCGCAAGGACTGGATCGTCGAAGGCGAGTTTCTCCAGGAGAGCGGCTACCGGGCGATGTCGTTTTTCATGAATCTGCCGGAGCGTCCCACTGCCCTCGTGGTCATGGACGATCTCGTCTCACTTGGCGTCCTGCGTGGACTTCACGAGCTCGGTTACCGTGTTCCGGACGACCTGTGCATCGTCAGCTTCAACAACATTTCCATCGCCGAACTGTCCACGCCGCCCATCAGCAGCATGGATATCGGCATCTATAACTTGGGCTACACCGCAGCCCAGGCGCTGATTCAGTCCATTCAGCACGACGGGGACCGGCAGTTTCAGAAGCGCCACATTATTCCCCACCGGCTGGTGATTCGGGAGTCGTCCATTTTTACGCCGCCTAAACCATCGTAAACGTATCAAAACCATATGGAGCATCCCGGTGCTTCATTTCTTTTCACCTATTTGTTCAAACGTTTGCACAACTACATAAGGAGGAATGACAAATGACAGCTGCAGCTCCCATTAAAGCTTGCCTGTTCGATCTGGACGGGGTCCTGGTTGACACAGCCAAATACCACTATCTTGCATGGAAACGCCTGGCCGAAGAGCTCGGCTTTGTATTTACGCCGGAGGATAACGAGCGCCTCAAGGGTGTCAGCCGGATGGCGTCGCTGGACATTTTGCTTGAAGTCGGCGGGCTTGAGCTGGACGATGCGACCAAATCCGCGCTGGCCGACAAGAAAAACCGCTGGTATGTCGAGTATATTTCGCATATGGATGAACAGGAGATCCCATCAAGGGAGCGACGAAGAATGGAACGATCCGTCCTTCCTCGAGGCGTTCATGCACAGCTTGATGGAGAAGAGCATCAACATTCGCTGGGCAGTAGAGAACGGAAAGTTTACGTTCCGTGTCTCCTCTATCCAGGAGCTTGTCGCTGCAACGGAGCCATTCTCCCTGGAAGGCGCCGCCGGGCTCATCCAGTGCCCGACCCTCGTCTGCGAAGCCGAGGCGGACCATTTCTTCGCCGGGCAGCCGCAGCAGCTGTTCCAGGCGCTGAACTGCCCCAAAACCTTCATGCTCTTCACAGCAGAAGAAGGCGCCGAGGAGCACTGCCAATTCGGGGCGCTGCTGTACTTCAACCACCGCATGCTGGAGTGGCTGGACGGCGTCCTCAATGTACGGTCCGAGGCCTAGGTTCAGGCATGCATGCAGATCCGGGAACCTTGCGGGATCCCCTGGACATTCATAAATTTTCTATTGAACAAAAAAAGACGAAAGGCAGAAACTTCTCTGCTCTTTCGTCTTTTTCCTTAAATCCCAAATGGCATCTATAGATTGAACCTTACGGAATCATAATTTGCTGTCCGACCTTCATAATAAGCATACGCTTCTTCGAGTTCGCCGATCTCGGCCGAGACGATGCTGTGAATGCACGGCGACAGTGAGGAATCATGCGTCGTCAAAGGCTCATAGTAGCGGTAGTTCCGGATCTTCTCCTCCATCGTGAACCGTTCGCCGAGCAGGAACAGCGCTCGTAATGCCATTGACATGGGCGATGGTCTTCCAGTCCACACCGAACTTGATGCCGATGCGGTACAGGTTGTCACCCTTCTTGATGACATATACTTTGCCGGAAGGCTTCGTTTCCGGTGCCGGAGCCGGTTTGGACGGCGTGGACGGTTTCGAAGGCTGCGCCGGAGTCGATGGCTCGGACGGCTTCGAAGGCTTCTCCGGTGTGGTAGCCGGTGGCGTCACTGGTGCCGTACCTGCCGTGCTGACCGACAAATCGAGTCCGTACTTGGCGAATCCGTCCTCGGCCGCGCCGATGTATTTCATGTTTTTGCTGCTGGCCGCAAGGTCCTTCGCATCCGGGGAAGAGGTAAAGGTCACGTTCAGCTTGGCATCCACCGGCGCAAAGGTCCAGTTGCCGTCAGCGGACGGGTTGATGGTTCCGTTGTCGCGGATGTAGTCGATGATGACCTGGCGATTTTCGTCCGGAGCGGCCATAATGATCCGCTTGCCGTCCGGGTTGGCGAGCTTCGAGGACGAAGCGCGGTAGTTGTTGGTCGCCACGACGAACTTCTGCTTCAGGTCGATCGGCTTGCCGTCGAACTGCAAATTCTTGATACGGTTTGCCGAAGGATTCACTACCGTGCCCTTCGCATCGTATTTGTTCGGCTGGGTCACATCGATTTGGTACGTTACCCCGTCGATGACATCGTAATTGTATGTCGGGAAGTCCATGTTTACGAGCGGCTGCTCGGTCGTCTTGGAAGGATCGATCTGGTTGAACTGGCCTGCGGACCACTCCAGCCATTCCTTCACTTCGGCTCCCGTAACGACAACGGCATGCACGGTGTTCGGGTACACATAGAGATCGGAGACGTTCTTGATCGCGATCGTTCCGGCCGGAATGTTCGTATAATAAGACGCCCCGTTACGTCCGCCTGCCTTGAATGGAGCTCCTGCCGACAGCACCGGAAGCTTTTCGTATTCGGTACCCTTCAGGTTTTTCTCAACGTACCATTTCTGCGCGTTGGTGACGATTTGAATGGACGGATCGTCCTGTACGAGTGCAAAATAGCTGTTGATCGGCGCACTGGTTTTGCCTACCGGTCCGCGTACATAATCGATTGTCGCATCATGCTCCGTTTTAACTGCGTTCACGATTTCTTGATCGGCGTCAACGAGCGCCTTTTTGTTTGCCGTATCGTAGATCGGGCGCGCTTCGGTTTTCGAGTCAACCACTTTCCACTTGCCGTCCACATTCTCCAGGTTCAGGTCGATGATGCCGAGGTGATCGCCCCAGAATCCAGGCTCGACCGCAGGAACGCCGTTAATCGTGCCTTTCTCCAGGTCGACGCCGGTTTTGCCTTTAAATTCTGCGCTCGGGAACGTTTTATGGGCATGTCCGAACAGGATGGCGTCAATACCTTCCACCTTGCTCAGATACAGAACGGTATTTTCCATCAGGGGCGTCTCCGGAATATCCTCAAAGCCGGAGTGAGGAATGGCGACGATGACGTCGGCCCCTTCCTTCTTCATCTGCGGAATGAACTTTTTGGCGGTCTCAACCATGTCCTTCACGATGACTTTGCCTTCCAGGTTGGCTTTATCCCATTGGGAAATTTGCGGAGGAACGAATGCGATCACACCGACCTTGATCGTCTGCTCCTTGCCGTTCTCGTCCGTAACCTTTTTGTCCAAAATCGTATAAGGGGTAAAATAGTTCACGTCGTTGCTGTCATCCTTGTCCCCGTCGTCCTTGTAGACGTTGGCGTTGACAATCGGGAAGTTAGCTCCCTCTTCCGACAGTTTCAGGAAATCCAGGCCATAGTTGAATTCATGGTTGCCGACACCGCTGGCATCGTAATCCATCAGGTCCATCGCTTTGTAAACCGGGTGCACTTCGCCCTCTTTAAGCGGTTTCACTTTGGCCACGTAGTCGCCAAGCGGATTCCCTTGGATCAAGTCCCCGTTATCGAACAGCAGGCTGTTCTTCGCTTCGTTTCTGGCTGCCTTGATCAGGCTGGCCGTCTTGGCAAACCCATATTCGTCAGTGGGCTTGTCCGCATAGTAGTCATAGTTGACCATGTTCACGTGCAAATCGGATGTTTCCATGATCCGCAGCTTCACCTTGGATCCGTTGCTGCTGCTGTCCGCAAATACCGGCACCATTGGAACGGCGAGCACGTTGATCGCAACGGCTGCGGCGGTGATGCCTTTGAGGACTTTTTTACGGGACTTCGACATGTTACCCCTCCTAATAGATGTACATCGAGTACGGTGGGCAGAACAAATTTAACCCCTTCATTTAACTAACCATTGTTAAATTAAGTTCTGTCTACAAGAGTAGTTTATATCGATGTAACCTATGAAATAAAGACAAATACACCCAATTCCCAAAAAATAATGCCCGAGAACAAGGTCTCGAGCATCAGGGCGTATCACGGATCTATGAAAATGGTTCCAATTGCTTATGGACACAGTAAATCTACTCGATCCATTCGTGCTTTTCCCCATCTTTCCCCGTATATTCTACACGGACGGGCGTGATTTCTAGCAGGACGTAATCCGGATCATCGGGACCGGTAAACTGCTTCTTGAATTCTTCCTTCCAGATCTGCTTACGCAGGGAGTCCTCAGCCGTTACTTTGCAGGTTCCTTCAATCTCCACAACCTCCCGCGATCCCCCGATTTCATAGCCCAGCAGCAGGGAAACGTGAGGGTTTTCCTCCAGTTCCTCGACTTTATGCGTCTTGCGGTCGGTGACCAGATGGATGCTGAGGCCCTGATTATATAAAGCCATATACCGCTGCTTCGGCCGGTTGCCTTCCACCGTGGCAAATGAGCAAAACTGGTTGTGATCCAGTATTTTGGCCAGATTTTGTTCCAGGATGATTTTCGCTTCCATCTCTAGATGATCCGCTCCTTTCTGCTTCGTGTTGTCCATGGGCGCAGCCCGTACCCATAGTGTACCCTGTCCGGTATAGGATGAACCTTGGAACGCGTCAGCTTTTATCCAAGAATAGGCATGACGTGCCCTGAATACCTTGTTATGATGGAGGGACCGGCCGTCATCCGGCTTGTCCGCACCAAGAATTTAATACTTGTAAAGGAGTTCCTCATGAAACGACTCATTTGGATAGGATGTCTATCCTATTTTCTGATCGGCCTGGCGCATGTCGTGCTGGGATCGGTCCTTCCCGTCCTGCTGGAGCATTATGACCGCGAATACAGCGAAGGCGGGACGCTGATCTTCACCCAGTTCGCCGGTTTTCTGGTCGGTGTGCTCGTATCCCCGTGGCTGAACCGCCGTTTTGGTAAAAGGGGCGGGCTGCTGATCGCCATCGGCCTGCTTACGGCCGCCGAGCTGGTCTATACCCTGCTGCCGCCTTGGGAATGGCTGTACGCCATTGCCGTGTGCGCAGGCTTTGGTTTCGGCATGATCGAAGCGGTGATCGGGACTATTATTATTGCGGCGATTACCGATAAAACCGCTGTGGCAATGAGCCGCCTGGAGGTCTTTTTCGGGGTCGGGGCCATGGTCATGCCGCTGATCGCAAGCGGCTTCATTACGGAAGGCTGGTGGAGGTTCTCATTCCTCGTCATTTCGCTGATCGCGCTCGTCACGCTGCTGTTCTGGTCGAAGGCCTCCTTCGGTGAAATCGATGCCGTGCTGAGCGCCAAAGGGCCTGCCGCTTCCGTATCCGGTCAAGAGCAATCCACGGCCAAACGCTTCCCTTACCAAGGCGGAGCCTTCGGCATTCTCGTCCTCTTTATCGTATTCTTCTTTCTGTACGTCGGCACCGAGATGAGCCTGGCCAACTTTATGCCCGCCATCCTGATTGAGAAAATGGGCATGAAGGAAGCCGCCGCGGCGCTCAGCGTCACCTGCTTCTGGATCGCGATGTCCGTCGGCCGGATCTTTGCCGGCGTCGTCGCCGAAAAGATCCATTACCGGGTCTACGTGCTGTTCAGCTGCCTCATCACCTTGGTACTGCTGATCGTGTTCCCGCTGATGGACCAGGTATGGTCGGCTTTC
>NZ_PCZT01000024.1:289865-297550 GCF_002968895.1 Paenibacillus sp. AR247
CCAGGTATGGTCGGCTTTCGCGATCATCCTACTGCTCGGGCTGTTCATGTCGGGGATCTTTTCGATTGCGCTCGTATTTGCGAGCAAACTGCTGCAGGGCAGCGAAGAATCGACGCCCAGCATTTTGATCGCCTCCGGCGGCGTCGGCGGAGCCATCCTGCCGCTTATCATGGGCTGGAGCCTGGACCATCTGGAAGTAAACCAGTCGGCCTGGATGCTCGCGGTGTTTACCGCCGGCATGGTCGTGCTCAGCTTTGCGGCTTTCCAGCTGCAGCGGCGGAAGCTGGTTCACCAGAGCGGACTGCAGGGGCCGTCAGGTGCAGGAAAATAAGCCATTCAAATTAAATGCGGGCCAGCAGGTCCGCTTTTTTTATTTTGTATAACCCCTAAAAATATATTTACAGGTTATAAAAATACGTTTATACTCCAATTATAACTTGTAATACAAATTTTAAAGGTTATACAAAGGAGATGGATGACATGGAACTTCAAAAGCTTCCTTGGGCAGGCATTCGAGTGACGGCAGGAGCCACATCGGTGGTCATAGACCCGCTTTATCATTTTCCGGAAAGATACGGCCAGTCTCACGAACCGCTCTTCCCGCTTCGGTGCTGATCACCCATGAGCATACAGATCACTTTGATCCCCAGGCCATCATCGATGCCTACGGGGCAGACATTCCCGTGTACCTCCCGCAGGAGAGCGTCCTCCTTGCCGAAAATAGCGGTCTCAACCGCGTAATCGGTGCTTCCGTCGGCGATGCCTTCCAAATCGGTGCGCTGGGCGCAGCCGCCACGTACTCCGTCGACGGGGTCGGAGACGTGCAGATCGCCTGGGCGCTGAGCGACGGCGAGCACCGCCTGCTCCACTGCGGAGATACGCTGTGGCACGGCTACTGGTGGAAAATTGCCGCGGCTCACGGCCCATTCGATGCGGTATGCCTGCCGGTGAACGGTGCCGTTCTGGAACGCCCTGATCGTCAGCCGCCCAGCGGCATGCCGATTACGCTGCTTCCGGAACAAGCGGCCGCGGCCGCACGCGTTCTCGGGGCCAAACGGCTGGTGCCGATCCACCATACCGCCATCCACCATCCGCCTGTATACCTGCAGACTCCCGATTGGCAAAATCGCCTGCGGGCTGCAGTTGGTGATACAATGGACATAGCATTCCTGAACACAAAGGAAACGATTACTCTATAAAGGATGACGCATCATGGATAAATCCCCTTCCCGCAACGTGCTGGGGGGCGCCCTGTGGATCAATCTCGCCAATACGGTGCGCATGCGGGAGCACCGGGTCACGGATATGCTGGAGGAGCCAGGTTATTTAGACGAATGGCTCCACGATAATGAATTGCACGGCTTGAACAATACCCCAGGGGCAGCTTCAGCTGTGACGCGGGAAGACCTGCTGCCCGAACTGCTCCGTCTGCGCGGCGTGTGCCGGCACGTTCTAGAAGATCTGGACCCATGGTGGTACCCTTGTCGGATCGAGGCATTCGCCGCCATGGAAGCCGAAGCGTCACGGTTAGACGTGGCGCTTCGGGCCGAGCGGGATGCACAGGGCACCCCCCCATCTCATCACCTACGGGCAAAACGCCGTCCAAGGCGTGCTGTACCCCATCGTCCGCTCCCTGTTCGAGACGCTGGCAAGCGTATCTTCGGACCGCATCCGGATCTGCGAGCATGACGACTGCATCCTGCACTTTGTGGACACCTCCAAGAGCGGCAAGCGGCGCTGGTGCAGCATGGAAACTTGCGGCAACCGCCATAAGGCGGCCGAATTTTATGCGAAAAAGAAGCAGCGCGGGAACTAAAATAAGCCTGGGATCGTCTGATGGACATCCCGGGCTTTTTTTAATGGTTCTATTTCGTTGCTGACTGCCCTTCATTGATATGGCGGACACTCAGCAGTTTAGCTCCTTTGTCCAACGACTTGTAGGAGTATGTCGATAGGTACGTTCTTCCGACCTCTAACAAGTTCCAAGTGTTTTCATTATCGACTTTAATTTTAACTGGCCCTTCTTCTTTACTATGGGTTTTCTCGGCGACAATCCAATATGTCGAGCCAATGAGCTGCTTATCGAGTATCGTTATGTCCCCTCCGCCAGACGTTGGCCCGGTACATGCTGTCAACATACACATGAAAAGCCATGCTGCAATTATTTTTTTCAGGACCCTCTCCCCCGTTCCTGACTGTTTCAATACCTAACGAAGCCACCAAACAGCCTATAATTTATAAACAATGATGTTTGCATAAAGTTGTCTTACAACTCGGATTTAAATGCTATAATGGCCTTAATTTAGGGCAAACCCATTACTTATAAGTGAAAAGGAGCTTATACATATGGCTAATAAACGTTTGGATCATGTCGGCATCGTCGTACGGGATTTGGAATCAACCATCCGATTTTATACCGAGATCGTGGGCCTGGAGCTGAAAGGCCGGCTGACGCACACCAATGGCGTGTTCCAGCTGGCGTTTCTCGGTTTCGGGGGCAGCGACGAGACGGAAATCGAGCTCATTCAAGGCTACAGCTACGACCTGCCTGCCGAAGGCACGGTGCACCATTTTGCGATCCATGTCGACGACATTCAGAAGGAATTTGAGCGGATCCAGGCGCTCGACGGCGTGGAGCTGATCGATCAGGAAATCGTGACCCTGCCCAACGGATACCAATATTTCTTTATCTATGGTCCGGAAAAAGAATGGATCGAATTTTTCCAGAGATAATCTGGAATCGGGCGGATGTCTGGACACCCCCATGGGGATGGACTATAATATGGGAGGAAAACAACCCAAAAACCTTATAGAATCCGGGGTGCTGGAATTGGCCGGCTGAGATTGTATCCCTTCAAGATACTGACCCTTTTAACCTGATCTGGGTAATGCCAGCGTAGGAAACCGTTTGTCACGGCATACAAGCCGTGCTGATCTTGCGCATATGAAGCGTCCCGTTTACGGGGCGCTTTTTTCATTCATACTAGTGAAAAAAGCTTCTATGATTCAGTCACTCAGATCGGCTTACGATTCTAAAGTATAACGGGGGAGAGGGGATCACCGGTCGATGCTTCCACAGAGAGAATAAGAACGGCCGGACATCAAAGGAGAGAGAAAGCCATGAAGAACAAATCCATCGGACTGCTGCTGGTCTGCATGCTCGTACTGGCGCTTGCCGGATGCGGCGGCGGCCAGAACAATACGGGCAGCGGAGAAGGCACATCCGCTTCCGACAGCACGGCAGGCCAGGATAACACCGCAGCGAAGCCGCTGAAGGACGTCAAAGTCGTCCTCGACTGGACGCCCAACACGAACCACACTGGGCTCTACGCTGCCAAAGACTTGGGCTACTATAAAGAAGAAGGCTTGAACGTCGAAATCGTGCAGCCGGGCTCCACCGGCGCCGATGCCATGGTCGCTTCCGGCAAGGCACCCTTCGGCGTAAGCTATCAGGAGAGCGTGACCCAGGCCCGCACGCAGGGCGTGCCGCTCGTCTCCATCGCCGCGGTCATCCAGCACAATACGTCGGGCTTTGCCGCACCGGTGGACCGGGGCATCAAGACGCCGAAGGATTTTGAAGACAAAACCTACGGCGGCTGGGGCTCCCCTGTGGAGGAAGCCGTCATGGGCTCCATCATGGAGATCGACAAGGCGGACGTGAAGAAGGTGAAAATCGTCAACATGGGCGACGCCGATTATTTTACCGCCGTGAAGCGGGACATCGACTTCGCCTGGATCTTCTACGGCTGGACTGGTATCGAGGCGAAGCTGCGCGGCGAGCCGCTGGACATGCTGTATGTCAAAGATTATTCCGAGAAGCTGGACTACTACACGCCGGTTCTCGTAACGAACGAGAAGCAGATCAAGGACGACCCTGAGCTGGTTAAAGCGTTTATGCGCGCGACCGCCAAAGGTTATCAGTACGCGATCGACAAGCCCGAAGAAGCTGCCAACCTGCTGCTGAAGGACGTGCCGGACCTCGATAAGCAGCTGGTGATCGAAAGCCAGAAATGGTTAAGTCCTAAATATCAGGACGACGCAGCCCGCTGGGGCGAGCAGAAGGAACAAATCTGGAAGGGCTATTCCGACTGGATGTACGATCACAAGCTGCTGGACAAGCCGCTGGACGTGAAGAGCGCGTACACGAACGACTTTTTGCCGGAACAATAAGCCGCATCCAACCAAAAATACACGTAATCTTATCAGGAGAGGAAGTTGATTCGCATGGCCAATACGCTGTTAAGCATTCAGGTGATCCCGAAGACGCCGGGCAACGAAGACTCTTACGCCTACGTCGACCGTGCCATTGAGGTCATTCAGCAGTCCGGCGTGAAGCATGAGGTGCACCCGCTGGAAACGACGATGGAGGGCGAGCTGGAGGAGCTGCTGGACGTCGTGCGCAAAATGCACGAAGCTCTGGTGGCCGCAGGCAGCCCGAGTATCATCTCCCAGGTCAAAATCGCCCATAATCCCGGCGGAATCAGCATGGACAAGCTGACGGAGAAGTACCGTCCATGAGAAGCTGGTGGAAAAACGTATGGCCGCCCCTCGTGGCGGTCATCTTCTTTTTGCTCGTGTGGCAGCTGCTGACCTCCCTGTTCCATATTGAACAATGGATTTTGCCTGCGCCGAGCGACATCGCCCGGGAAGCCGCGGCCGCTTCCGGCGGCTTGTGGGAGCATGTATGGGCCACGCTGAAGCTGACCGTATTCGGCTTCGCCATCGGAACCGCCATCGGGCTGGTCATCGCACTGATTCTGCATTTGATTCCGTTTTTAAAACAGGCGCTGTATCCGCTGCTCATTCTAAGCCAAAATATCCCGACCATCGCCCTCGCCCCCCTGCTGATGATCTGGTTCGGCTTCGGCCTCCTGCCCAAGCTGATCGTCATCACGCTCGTCTGCTTTTTCCCGGTGGCGGTCGCCGCCCTGGGCGGCTTGAAGCAGACCGATCCCGTCATGATGAACTACATGCGCATGATCGGGGCGGGCAAGGGCCAAATTTTCGCCAAGCTGGAGCTGCCCCACGCACTCCCTTCCATCTTCTCCGGCATTAAAATCGCCGCCACCTACAGTGTCATGGGTGCGATTATCGCCGAGTGGCTGGGGGCCGACAAGGGCATCGGCTATTATATGATGCTGCAAAAATCGGGTTACCGCACCGACCGCATGTTCGTGGCGATCATGATCATCGTCGTGCTGAGCCTGCTGATGTTCGGGCTGATTGCGCTGCTCGAAAAATGGTTCGTCCGCTGGAAGCCGAAGCAGGGCTAGCGGGCCTGGCAGGAAAGGAGAATTGCCGTGATAAATCAAGAAACCACGCCTGCACTGGAGATCGACTCCGTCAGCAAAAGCTTCAAAGAGAAGCGCCGGACGCTGCCGGTACTCAGCGACATCTCGCTGACCGTGGGCCAAGGCGAATTCGTGTCCATCATCGGACCGTCAGGAAGCGGCAAGAGCACGCTGCTGCACGTGATCGGCGGGCTGACCCGCCCGGATGCCGGCACCGTCCGGATGAACGGCGCCGAGGTGACCGGGCAGCAGGGGCATATCAGCTACATGCCGCAGCAGCCCGCCCTGTTCCCTTGGCGGACGATCGAGGACAATGTGCTGCTGGCCCAGGAGGTGCACGGCACTGTCAGCCGGGAGGCCCGTGAGGACGCGCGGCGCTGGCTCGCCAAAGTCGGCCTGGCCGGCTTTGAGAAGGCGCATCCGCATACGCTGTCGGGCGGCATGCAGCAGCGGGCGGCCTTTCTCCGCGCGCTGCTCAGCCCGCAGGAGCTGATGTGCCTGGACGAGCCGTTCAGCGCGCTCGATGCGCTGACCCGCAGCGACATGCAGCGCTGGCTGCTCGACATTTGGGAAGAGAACCGCCGCTCGGTTCTCTTCATTACGCACAACATCGAGGAGGCGCTGCTGCTCTCAAGCCGTATTTACGTCTTCTCGAGCAGGCCGGCCGCGGTGCTGCACGCCATCGACGTGCCGTTTCCGCGCCCGCGGCGCGAGGAAGTGACGGAGGCTCCCGAGTTTCTGCAGCTGAAGCGTCAGCTGAGCGAATGGATGCGCGAGGAGCAGCGAAAAATGCAGGCTGCACAGCAAGGAGGTTCACGCCTATGAGCGGCAACCACAGCGAAGTAAACCCCGCAAACGGCCAAGAGATGGTCCTCGACCGGGCAGCAGCGGCATCCGCATCGCCGGCGGAGGCGAACCGGTCGCCGCTTGCGCCCTTGATCGATGCCCATATTCATCTCGATACCTATAAGGAGCACGAGACGCAGGCGCTGCTCGGGAGCCTCACGGATGCAGGCGTCGCATCCGTCATCGGCGTGTCCATGGATTTGGCATCGAGCCAAGCCAATCTGAGGCTTGCCCAGGCTTGGCCCGGGGAAGTCTATCCCGCCTTCGGCTTCCATCCTGAGCAGCCGCTCCCTGCTGACCGCGAGATCGACGCGCTCTTCGGGTGGATGGCGGAGCATGCGGATGACATGGTCGCCGTCGGAGAAGTCGGCCTGCCGTACTACTCACGGCTGGAGGCTGCCGAAGCCGGGCTTCCTTGGGATAACGGGCCGTACGAGGCGCTGCTTGAGCGCTTCGTACGTTTTGCCCGGGACCATAACAAGCCGATCGTGCTGCATGCCGTGTACGAGGATGCGGATATCGCCTGCGATCTGCTGGAAAAGCACGGCGTCTCCCGCGCCCATTTCCACTGGTTCAAAGGATCGGCGGACACCGTGCGGCGCATGGCGGATAGCGGATATTACGTCTCGTTTACGCCGGATATCGCCTATGAGGCGGAAATCCAGGAGCTCGCGCGCCGGTATCCCGCCTCCCAGGTGATGACGGAGACCGACGGGCCTTGGCCGTTCGAAGGACCGTTCGCCGGTCAGATGACCCATCCCCGCATGACCGCGGAGGTGGCCCGCGTATGGAGCAGCATTCGTGGCGTCCCCCTGCCGGAAGCCAGGGCGCTGCTGCATGCCAATGCCTGCCGTTTTTACGGCCTTCCGCGCTAAATCAAAAAAGGGTCTGCCCGCTGCGGGCAGGCCTTTTTCTTTTTACAAACCCAGGATATGCCCTTAATACAGTTTCTGCTTGTTTTCAACCCGCTTGGTATCCAGATTCAGTTCCTGATAATAGATCATGTTTTTGTCCACCTTGGTCACGTTGAAAATGACACCGGTCTTCCGGGACGTTTTGGGCCCCTTCACCACGGTGACAGTCTGAGCGAACACCTCGTCCGGATCCGGTACGGCTTTCAAGGAATCCACACTGATCTGGCTTCGGTACGTATGCGGATGCTTATCGAAATACTCCGTAGACCGAATCAGCCTGCCATCCTCGTCCCATCTGGGCTCGCCGAAGGTGTTCAGCACAGCGTAAGGCTTCAAATCCCCGGTATAGTAAAGTTCCGATTTATAGCGGTCGGGATTACGGCTCGTTACCCGGGTGACGAAAAAGTATGGCCCGGTAGGGCTTAGGGATACGCTTGACTCCTTGGCGCTGTATGTATGCTTGATGACGAGCTTTTCCGTTTTCGCCTGATAGTCTCCCAAATAGACCTCGAAGCTGCTGCTGGCCGTCGATTTAATGTATACGTATTTTTGGGTGAGCCGGGAATAGCTCAAGCTTTTCACGGTCCCCGTGTTCGTCAGGGCCTTCATCTGATCGGCAAAAGAGGCGTTACTC
>NZ_PCZT01000024.1:297650-300757 GCF_002968895.1 Paenibacillus sp. AR247
AGGTAGCGCTGCATCGTTTGGTCATATGCCTGCACCGGCTCCTCGAATCCGCTCCTCCTGGTAACCGTTGCGGTGCAGAACCGCCTCCACCGGCAGACGCGGACGAATGCCCGGCTCCTGATCCGGCACACCCAGGCACATGCCGAATACCGGGTAGACAAGCTCCGGTAGGTTCAGCAGCTCGGACAATTCGGCGATCCGGTTACGGACGCCGCCGATATAGACGATGCCAAGCCCGAGCGATTCCGCGGCGACCGCCGCCGTCTGTGCCGCTAAGGCCGCATCGACCGTGGCCACGATAAAATTCTCCGTCGAATCCACGTACGACTCCCGGCCGGCCATGTGCCCGGCGGTGACCTGATCCAAACGGTGCAAATCCGCGCACCAGATCAGAAACACCGGGCATTCCTCGATATAGGCCTGATTGCCGGCTAATTCGGCCAGCTGCTTCTTCAGGGCCGGGTCCGTGGCCGCGATAACGCTGTAGGCCTGAACATTGCTGGAAGTGGAAGCGCACTGTGCCGCAGAAATGATCTCGTTCAGCTGCTCCTCTGTGACCGGTTCATTCTTAAACTTGCGGATGGAGCGGTGGTTTTTTATTAAGGATATAACCTCGTTCATCAGTCATACATCTCCTAACGCGAGTGGTTATTGTCTAGCCGCCTCATGACTTGTATCGTACCTGCAATCGCGTGAATACAGGCAGACATGGACCCTTTTATTATAAACCAATCCTCGTCCTTTCAAAAAATGGATACGCTGTGGCTTCCCCTGTTCTATTTTTCATAGAAATCCATTAGAATGTATTTAGATAAATATCTAATTTCACTTATGCTAAATCAAATATTGTTTGTTAATCACGTTAACGATTGAACTGCAACACGAACGGTCTATGCCAAGGAGGCCCTTCATGAATCCGATTGCCACCAGCACCACCTTTTATCTCGTCCGGCACGGCACCAAGGTCCGCGCCATAGGCGATGTCCCGCTTTCCCCCGAGGGAGTACTGGAAGCCCGTCAGACCGCCCGGCATTTAGGCCGGCTGCCCCTGGCCGCGATTGTATCCAGCCCGCTCCGGCGGGCGGCGGACACGGCCGGATATATCGCTGAAGCGTCCGGCCTTCCCGTGCACACCGATGTGCGCCTGAGGGAGCGCGCCAACTGGGGCGACCTTCCCGGCCAAACCTTCGAAGCGTTTGTGCGCATGTGGGAACGATGCACGAACGACCGGGATTACGTCCCACCCGTCGGCGACTCCGCGCGGCAGGCCGGCGACCGGCTGTCATCGCTGCTGTCGGAGCAGGCTTTACAGCATCCGGGCCAACCTCTCGCCTTGGTCACCCACGGCGGACTGATCACGGATTTTCTGCTCAATGCCTTTCCCGAGAGCGAGCTGAACCACTGGCACCCCTCCTTTGTCTCCAGGCAGAGCGAGCTGGTGCCGGAGTGCTCGATCACGACCGTCCTGTCCGGCGGGCACGGCGGATTCGTTCTGGCCGGATTCGCCTCCATCCAGCATCTTCAGAAGTAAGCGGCAGCACAAAGCCCCGGCAGGGGGTCCTTGTGGCAAAGGCCCTGCCGGGGCTTGGATGCATCGGTCCATGAAGCGGAGGGCGATCCGTTATCTGTTGAGCGAGCTCCACATCGAAACTTGGCTTCATTTACAGTGTAGCCATATCAATGACAAACCGGTACCGTACGTCGCTGCGAAGGACGCGTTCATAAGCCTCGTCGACTTGGTCGGCGCGGATCACCTCAATTTTAGGAGCAATGCCGTGCTCCGCTGAGAATTCAAGCATCTCCTGCGTTTCCCGAATGCCGCCTACGAGCGATCCGGCAATGCTGCGGCGGCCCATAATTAAGGAGAACACGTTGTACTGATCCGGCGTGCCCGGTGCACCGACATTCACAAGCGTACCGTCGACGCGAAGGAGTGACAGATACGCATCTACTTCAAGATTCGCGGATACGGTGTTCAGGATGAGATCGAAACGGCCGGCCAGCGTTTTGAACGTATCCGGATCGCTGGTGGCAAAGTAATCGTCTGCGCCGAAGCTCCGGGCTTCGCTTTTTTACCCATGGAGCGGCTCAAAACCGTGACTTCCGCACCCAGGGCATGCGCATATTGGATCGCCAGGTGGCCGAGTCCGCCCATCCCCACAATGGCACTTTTTTGCCGGGACCAGCGTTCCAATGCTTCAATGGGGAATACGTGGTGATGCCGGCGCAGAGCAGCGGGCTTGCCTCGCTCAACTCCAGACCTTCCGGGATCCGGACTACGAATCTTTCCGTAACGACGATCTTTTGGCTGTACCCGCCATAGGTCGGATTGCCGTCATAGTCCAGCGAATTATAGGTCTGGACGACGCCCTTCGTGCAATACTGTTCTTCCCCCATGAGGCAGTATTCGCACGCTCCGCACGAGTCTACAAAACAGCCCACGCCAACGCGGTCACCCACCGCAAATTGGGTTACTTCCGAACCTACGGCCGCTACGATGCCGGCAATTTCATGACCGGGAACCATCGGGAATATCCCCCCGCCCCACTCATCGTAGGCACTATGTATATCCGAATGGCAAATACCGCTGTAATGAATATCGATTAAAACGTCGTCCGGCCGCAGCTCTCTCCGCTCAATCGTTGTGTTTTCAAAAGGCTCTTTTGCGCCTGGGACGCTGAGCACGCGTGTTTTACACATGTTTTCTCACTACTCCTTTACTCATGGAATTGGGTTGCCTTATTGGATTGCATGTTTAGCATAAATCTTAAAGTTCACTTTAAGTCAAGGGTATTTTTCCATCACTTAAAGGACCACGATCCTTTGGCATAAACACTTCCTATTCCTGAGTTCTTTACGCAGATTTCGCTCAACATCCTCTGCTTTTCATATTGTGTTCCGTTTTCTCCAACAACCTGCTGCCTGCCCCATCGGCCTTCGATCCATCCAGCCGCTCATTTCAGTTACTTCTGAACACCACTTATGCTAAAGTTAACTTTAACAATAAATACAGAGGAGTGTATCCATGAACAGTATAAAAGAGGTCACGCAGATGACCGGAATATCGGCTTCCACGCTCCGGTACTATGAAAATGAAGGCTTGCTCC
>NZ_PCZT01000024.1:300857-315927 GCF_002968895.1 Paenibacillus sp. AR247
AAACGCCAATACGATGATGAGGACCTGGAATGGGTCCATTTCATTACCGCACTTCGGGCAACGGGCATGCCAATCGTGCAGATACAGAGATATGTCCAGTTGTATCAAGCAGGCGATTTCACCATTTCGGAACGTAAAGCGATGATGCTCCAGCATAAAAAGGATATTGAACACAAAATAGCCGATCTCTACCGCAATTTGGATAAAATCAATTATAAATTGGCGCTGTACGACGTGCTCGAAGCTCAAAGGAATCATGCGGACATTAAAATTTAATCGAACCGGGCCATATTGCCAGGCATCAGTCCTGTTCTCAGGGTAGCCGGGGGAAATGATTTACACGCAAAAAGCCCAAGGGGCCGGCGTTCATCCGGTTCCCTTGGGCGTATTTGATGTGCAGCATATGCAGTTACACTAGCGACCGGCATAACCTTTGCCACCGCCGTTTAAGTCTAATCGGCGGCAGCGTCACAGCTTCACCCGCTGCAGGCGCAGCGCGTTCAGCACGACCGACACGGAGCTGAACGCCATCGCGGCGCCGGCCAGCCATGGCGCCAGGAAGCCCGCCGCGGCGATCGGGATGCCGACCGTGTTATAGGCGAGCGCCCAGAACAGGTTCTGCTTGATGTTGCCCATCGTCCGGCGGCTCATCAGAATCGCGTCGGCGATGGCGTTCAGGTCGCCCCGCATCAAGGTGACGTCGGCGGCCTCCATCGCCACGTCCGTCCCTGTGCCAATCGCCATGCCAATATCAGCTGTGGCCAGGGCCGGGGCATCGTTGATGCCGTCCCCGACCATCGCGACCTTGCGGCCGGCCTGCTGCAGCTTCTTCACTTCCTCGGCCTTGCCTTCCGGCAGCACCTCCGCCAGCACGCGGCGGATGCCGGCCTGGGCCGCAATCGCCTGCGCCGTCCGCTCGTTGTCGCCTGTGATCATGACGACCTCGATGCCCATCTCCTGCAGGCGGGACACCGCCTCGCGCGACGTCTCCTTGATCGTATCGGCGACGGCTACGAGCCCGGCATATCTGCCGTCAACCGCCACCAGCATCGCCGTCTTCCCGGCCTCCTCCAGCCGATTCATCACCGGAATGGCGCTGTCCAGCGCTACTCCTCGTTCGGCCATCAGCTTCCGGGTGCCGATCAGCACGAAGCGGCCGTCGACCCGGGCGGAGACGCCGTAGCCCGGCAGATTGGCAAAATCCTTCGCTTCCGGCAGCGGCAGCCCTTTGCTCCGCTCCTGCGCGCCCGCCACAATGGCTTCCGCCAGCGGGTGCTCGGAATGCTTCTCAACCGCCGCGGTCATCCGCAGCAGCGACTGCTCGGTCATGAGCGGCGCGGGCACCACGTCCGTCAGCTGCGGCTTGCCGCTCGTCACGGTGCCGGTTTTGTCCAGCACCACCACCTGGACGTCCTGCGCCGACTCCAGATGCTCCCCACCCTTAAACAGGATGCCGAACTCCGCGGCCCGGCCGGAGCCGGCCATGATGGAGGTCGGCGTCGCCAGTCCGAGCGCGCACGGGCAGGCGATGACGAGCACCGCGATGGCTTTCTCCAAGGCAGGGGCAAAGTGGCCCGGGTCCACAAGGAAGTACCAGGCCAGCCCGGTTACAATCGCTATGCCGACCACGATCGGCACGAAAATGCCGGAAATGACGTCGGCGATCCGCTGGATCGGTGCCTTGGAGCCCTGCGCCTCCTCCACCACCTTGATGATCTGGGCCAGCGCCGTCTCGCTGCCGACCTTCGTCGCCCGGATGCGCAGCACGCCGTTCTTGTTCAGCGTGGCGCCCACTACGTTGTCCCCGGCCCGTTTCTCGACCGGGAGGCTTTCGCCGGTAAGCATCGACTCATCTACAGAGGACGATCCTTCGAGTACCCGCCCGTCCACCGGGATCTTCTCCCCGGGACGGACGAGCACGGTATCGCCGGCGGCCACGTCCGCGACCGGGATGCTGACCTCTTTCCCGTCCCTCAGAACGAGTGCCGTTTTGGCCTGCAGCCCCATCAAGCTTTTGATCGCCTCCGAGGACCGGCCTTTGGCAAGCGCCTCAAACCACTTGCCCACCAGAATCAGCGTGATCAGAATGCTGCTCGTCTCATAATACATTTCCACCGAATGGTTCAAAATAAGCGGCCGATGTACCCAGAGCGACCAGCACGTCCATGTTGGCGCTCCAATTGCGCAGCGCTTTATAGGCTCCGACATAGAACTGCCCGCCGATGATGAACTGTACCGGCGTAGCCACAATCAGCTGGAACCAAGGGTTCATGAACAGCGAGGGTACCGGGATCCATGCCGTAAAGGAAAAGTGGCCAACCATCGCCCATAGAAGCGGCAGGGAGAGAATGGCCGACATCATCCACTTCCACCGCTTGTGCTGGATCTCCTGACGGCGGAGCTCGGCGGTATCCTTGGCTTCCTGCTTCGGAATCGCCTTGTACCCGAGCTGCTCCACCTTATGCATCATGTCCTGCACGGTCACCGTCCCCGGCATATATTCCACCCGGGCCGTTTCCAGCGCCAGATTGACATTCGCCTCCGTCACGCCGGACAGCCGGCCGAGCCCCTTCTCGATCCGGGTCGCGCAGGCCGCGCAGGTCATTCCCGTAATGTCAAAATCCATCGTTTCCTTCATCGTGCCGTAACCGAGCGATACGATTTTGCTTCCAGCTGCTTCAGATTTGTCTGCTTCGGATCATAGGTGACGGAGGCCTTCTCCAATGCCAGGTTCACGTTCGCCCGGCTGACGCCCTCCATCCGGCCTAGCCCCTTCTCGATCCGGGCTGCGCAGGCCGCACAGGTCATTCCCGTAATGGACAGGGTCGTATGCTTCTCCGATTGATCCGGCGTATGCTGTTCCATAGCCGCGTCCTCTCCTTTCCCCAAGTCTATGGCATACCCCAGCGGGGTATAAACTAGAGTCAAAAAAGGCAGCGCCCGCAAATCACGTAAATTCGCATCGCTGCCTGGTATAAGCGGAGGACATCCTCGCCTCAGCTATCTTCTGAAACTCGTATTCGAGGCGTAACATCCGCCTGATCTAATGTTTAGACAACATCGTAGCCTTGATCCTCAATCGCTGCCTTAATGGTGTCCAGGCTTACTTTGTTCTCGTCGTAGTCCACAGTCACCGTATTGGACGGCAAGTCAACCTTGCCTGCGGCGCCGGCATTCTTCACCGCGCCTTCTACCGCATTGACGCAGTGGTTGCACGACATACCTTCAACGTTAAGCGTAACCTGTTTCATCATATATTCCTCCTTAAGTTGGATAATCCCTGCTTCTCATGCAGGTATTATTTCATTAATTTCTTCACCGTAACCAGCAGTTCGTCAATCACTTCATGGTCCCCGGCTTCGATCCGCTCGACCACGCAGCTCTTCATATGACCCTCCAGGAGCAGCTTGCCTACGCCGTTCAGGGCCGATTGGATCGCCGCGATCTGGTTCAGCACATCATCGCAATAGGTATCCTTCTCGATCAGGCCTTTCACGCCGCGGATCTGTCCTTCAATCCGGTTCAAACGGGTAATCAAATTGTTCTTGGTTTGTTCCGAATGGTGGCTGTGCCGCTCGCTGCATCCCCCTTCGCAGGAGCTGTCAGGACCGGCAGCGGAGAGCAGGGCATCGCCCCTCATTCCTTCGACCTTCATTTCGACCTTCGCCATAAGGACACCTCCTATGCCGCTTTGATACTATCATTATACGATACCCCCCAATAGTATGCAAGCACAGAACCGTCAGATGATGATTCGTTTTCCATTCCGCCTTGAAAATTAAAGGAATTAAGATTTAACAAGGCGAAATAAACATCTGATTCGAATATCCATTTTTTTGCTGCAGGGAGATAAATCTTATGTTCAAAAAACGTCTAATTACACAGCAGCAAATTCCCGGGTTGGTCGGCACGACGGTGTTCTGCCTGCTTGGCACCCTTCTGTTCCTGCTCCACATGCGCAGCCTGTCCCTCGCATATACTTCGGCGGACTGGTTTCTTCTTGGCTCCATGCTTGCCGCGTCGCTGGTCCTGTATATGTATACCTTCCAGGTTCCCCCGGACGGGAGCAAACAGTCGATGGACTCGGTCGTGTATCTGGCGTGCATCTTTACTTATGGGAGCGCGGCTTCTCTGGTCATGCTGCTGGTCAGCGCGGTCATCTTCGCCTTCATCGAACGGAAATTGGCATGGTGGAAGCACCTTCTCAACTTCTCCATCTATTCCATTATGATTTCCGGTGCAGGCGGCATGTTTCATCTGATGGGCGGCCGTCAGGGCTACCTTCAGAACGTTCATTTGCCGGCATACTTCGGCGCCCTCGTTGCTTATTTTATACTGAACCTGATATGTATCAGCTTGTACTACTGCTTGATGTACCGCAACCGGGACAACCTGTACGCCCTGCTGAAGGGGTTGCTGCGGGAATCCATGCTTGTCTACTTATGCATCCTGATCCTCTCTCTCGTGCTCACGATCATGGTCGTTCATAACGGCGTGACGGGACTGGGGCTGTTTCTCGGCATCAGCCTGCTGCTGTCCCACCTGTTCCGGATGCAGTTCGGCATGTATCAGCAGGTGCAGGAGCGCGCCAATACGGATCAGCGGACGGGATTGTACAATCACACCTACTTCGAGCAAATACTCGACGTGCAGCTGCAGCAGGCGAGAAATACCGGCAAGCCGCTGTCCCTGGCCATGGTCGATATCGACGATTTACAAAAAGTACAACGACCACTTCGGTCATCTGAAGGGAGACCGGCTGCTGGGCCTCATGGGCCAAATTTTAAAAGAGGAATCGGAAATGGCCGGCATTTCCGCCTCCCGGTACGGCGGCGAGGAGTTTTCCCTGCTGATGCCCGGTTACGATACGCAGCAAGCCCTCGAGTTTATCAACCGTCTGCGCAAACGGATCAACGACACCCCTTACGAAGGCGTAGAAATTTTTCCGCATGGATGCTTGTCCTTCTCAGCCGGCATTTCCGGATACAAGCCCGACATTCACGACAAATCGCTATTGGTGGATCAGGCGGACCAGGCCCTCTACGGCGCCAAAAAACAGGGTAAAAACACCGTACAAATCTTCGGGGAATCCCAGCCTGTTCAGGATGAGCAGGACATCGCCCAGGACGTCAAAAACATCGAGCAGCTGCTCAGCCTGTTTCTGTACAAGGATATCGATACGTTCAAGCATTCCAAGCGGGTGTTTCGCTACGCCATGGATATGAGCAAAGTACTCGGGCTGGACCCGGTCAGCCGGAAGCAGTTCGTGCTCGGGGCACTCATCCACGATATCGGCAAGCTCGAAATACCGCGCGACATTATCCGGAAGCAGGGCAAGCTGAGCCCTTCGGAATGGGAAACGGTGAAAAAGCATGTCGTTTGGGGCAAAGAAATCGCGCTCATTCAGGAGCAGTTCAAAGCGCTGGTGCCTTATATCGAGCTGCATCATGAACGGTACGACGGCAAGGGGTATCCGCACGGGTATCAGAGGGAGGAAATCCCGCTGCTGTGCCGGATGCTCACCGTGATCGATTCCTTTGACGCCATGACCTCGGAGCGCCCATACCAGAACACCAAATCGGTCGAAGATGCAATCCGCGAGCTGCGCGCCTGTGCCGGAACCCAGTTTGACCCGGACCTGACCGAGCTGTTCATCCGGTATATCGAAGCCAGACAGAAGGGCAAAGCCCTCCCTGCTGCGGATGTGAACCTTCTCTATGCGGGTTCGCCAACAATGTCTTGATTTCACACGTATTCTATTTATATGAACGAAAAACCCGGCGCATGTCTGCAAGCATGATCCGGGTTTCTTTAACTTGATTTCATTGCTTTCTTAATCTAAAAAGATACCCTTGCGGGTACCTTTTTCTGTCCGTCCGGATCAGCCCAGCCGGCTTACCCGCGCTCCGTGTTTAACTCGTATGATGTTTGGTGTAATTCCTTAATCATGTGCTGCAGGAACATGTTCTGTTGACGGCTGATTCCGTACTGGTTATCCTTGATGATCAATTGTTGAATCCGTTTCTTCAGCAGCTCACTCCGACGTTCCAATACAGCCAAACTCATGAATAACATCACTCCTGATTTCAATTTTTTCGTTCATTGGGAACTCCCTTTTTATTATATCGAGACCTGAAACTTATTGAAAATGTGCTGAAAATGGCTGATCCCGGCCCTCGCGGGCTGAACCGCGATGACCGGGGCTCAGAGCCCCCCAGCCGGAGAAATCCTGCCGTATCCTCCGGTATCCGGCAAGTCAGCCGCCAAATATCCCATTTCATGGAAAAATTTAGCTTCCGAAAAAGAAGAATCGCCTAGATCCATCCAGCTTCATGGCGAAAGTTCACGAAATCGATGAATCCTGTGGTCGGCTATAGCCCATTAGGGTCATTTTCATCACGGAACGATGGCTATACAATTACCAATGTGCCGGCCGCAAGCGGCGGTAACGGCACCGAAATCAAAGTAGGTGAATCCTTGATATGTTCAAACGTAATATGAAACCGCTATGGGTGTGGATGCTGGTGATCTTCATCGGAGTGCTCATTCATCCTGCCGCCAGTTCGGCCCATGCCTATCTGACCAAGTCCAGCCCGTCCGATAATGAAGTGATGACGCAGGCGCCAGCTAAAGTGACGCTTCAGTTCAACGAGGCGCTGCAGCCGGCCTTTCACTCCATCATCGTGATGAATTCGTCCGGAGCAGAGGTTAACCAGGGCAGCAGCAGAGTTCCGGCCGGACAGCCGGCCGTCCTGGAAGTCGACCTGAAGACCGGTCTTCCGGACGGTATTTANACAGTTCAGTGGAAAGCCGTGTCCGGCGACGGCCATCCGGTGAACGGAACGTTTCCGTTCCAAATCGGCACAGGCAGCCAGAATACGGCCAGCCACATTGTGTACGCGGGTTATACGCCGGGCGCCGATCTAATCCTGATCCGCTGGGTCTTTTATGTAAGCTTGGCTTTTCTGCTTGGCGTCTTATGCTTTTATCTGTACTTGCTGCCTGCGGGCGGAGGATCCCGGCATCCGGTGTTGTCTCCTCGGAGCCGTAAGCTTCTGGGCATATCCTATGCCGCTCTGATCCTCGGTGTGCTCCTGAGCCTGCCGATGCAGACGGCGATCGAAGCCGGAGTCGGCTGGAGCGAGGTGTGGAACGCGGAGCTCCTCGGCAAAATGCTGCGCATTACGAGCTTCGGCCATATTTGGCTGGTGCAGGTCATCCTTGTACTGCTCCTGGGCGCGCTGCTCTACGCCGCAACCCAGAGCACCGAGCAAAAAGGGCTCCGTGCGTTGTATGCGGGCACGCTGCTGACCGGCGTGGGGCTGCTGCTGTCCAAGGCATTCATTGGGCACGCCGCTTCGGCCGAATCGATATGGATGCCGGTATTTATGGATTTCCTTCATCTCGTGTCGGTTTCCATCTGGCTCGGCTGCCTGCTCGCACTCGGCTTGATTCTGCCTAGGGAGGCATCGCTGCCAGCCGAACCGGATCTTCGTAAAAAGAGTTACTTCGCGGTCATTGAGCGCTTCTCTCTATGGGGCACCACCTTGGTGGCGGCTGTGCTGATCAGCGGCGTGTACGCCTCGCTGACGTATGTACCGACCTGGTATTCGCTCCTTCACACCGCCTACGGACGCATCCTGCTGCTGAAATGTGTGCTGCTGCTGGTGATGCTCGGCTTCGCCGCCGTGCACCTCATCCGCGGGCAGCGCCGCAGCAAGCCGCTCGGCGCCGGCGTATGGATCGAATTCGCGGCCGGCATTGCGGCCCTCGTGCTCGCCGCCGCCCTCTCGAACCTGCCCCCGGCATCCTCTAATCCGGGGCCGGTGAATGTGCAGCAGACGCTGGATAACCGCACCGTCGTCACGCTGCAGATCAGCCCGAATATCGCGGGCGAGAATACCTTCGAGGTAGGCGTGAAGGATGCCAGCGGCAAGCCGGTGCAGGGCATTCAGCAGATCAAGCTGACGCTGACCTCGCTGGACATGGATATGGGCAAATACGAAATCGAAATTCCCGGCGCCGACAAGACGTATAAAGCCCAGGACCTGATCAGCATGGCAGGCCGCTGGAACGTCCATGTCCATATTTTGACCGAGTCCCTCGACGCTTGGGATACCGACTTCCAGATTACCGTAGGAAGCAGTTGAAGCATGCGGGGCAAATGATATCGGCCTCATCACCAAATACAATATAAAGGGGTATTGAGCATGAAAAAATTGTTGAGCAAACGCATCCCGTTCTTGATCACGGCAGCCGCCGGCCTGCTTCTGTTTTCCGGCATCGCCAGCGCCCATGTGACGGTCAAGCCGGCCACATCGGCTCCGGGAGCCTGGGAAACGTACACGATCAAGATTCCGTCTGAGAAAGAAGTCGCCACTACCAAGGTAACGTTAAAAGTGCCGGAGAACGTGGACCTTAAACAGTACCAGCCGGTGCCGGAGTGGAAAGTCACGACCGAAAAGGATGCCTCGGGTAAAATCAAAACCATTACGTGGAGCGCTACCGGGGCCGGCATTAATGCCGGAGAATTCCAGCAGTTTAACTTCGTTGCGCAGAACCCGGACCAGGATGCCGATGTCGCCTGGGACGCCTACCAATATTACAAAGACGGCAGCATCGTGGAATGGACGGGTGACGAAGGCGCGGATTCGCCGCACTCCATCACCAAAATCACCGCCACGGAATCCACGGAGCCTGCCGATCACGGCCATGACGACACAGCCTCCACGGATAACGGAGCCGGGGCCGACACGTCCGCTCAGGACCAGGCTGCCGCATCGACTTCTGTCCCGGCCGCAGCGGATTCCGGAAGCAGCGGCGTTCAGACCGCGACACTGGTCGCTTCGATTGCCGCCCTGCTGCTGTCCATCGTGTCCTTGATCACTTCGTTTACGAAAAGACGGCAATAAATGACCAGCAAAAACAGCTGATCAGAGAAATTGTCCATGACAGCTCGACAAAGCGATGTTAAAAACAAAAAGAAGCTGCCCCGCATCAAAGCGGAGCAGCTTCTTTTTCGTTACCGGCAGGCGGGTATCAAGCGTTGCCGCCTGGGCACCCTATATGCTAATTCCTATTTCTTACCACTGTGTTCGAGGATCATATCCACGAACAAATCGATTTGGCCCATAATAGCAATCGGATCATAGCGGTAGAACGTGTCAAAGTCGTTATAGTAGATGCGGTCGTTCTTTGCGGCCGCCAGGCTGTTCCATACCGGGGAAGCCTTCAGTTCCTTCAGCTTGTCGCCCTTCTTCTCCGGATCGTAGGTCGTCAGGAACATGTAATCCGCCGCATACTCGGGCAGGAGTTCCATGGACAGCTGCAGCGTCTGGTTTTCCTTGCTGTTCTTCGCAGGACGTTTCAGCTGAAGTGCATTGTACAGCACCTGGCCGCCGCGGCCGGCATTGTCGCCGAACGTCCACAGCTCGCCCTTGTCCGTCAACTCGTAGATGCCGAAGGTGGCGTTCTCGTCCACAACGCCTTTGAGCTTCTCACGGGCAGCTGCTGCTTTTTCGTCGAACGCTTTGATGAATTCCTCTGCCTTTTCCTTTTCGCCGGCAATGTCGCCGAACAGGCGCACCGTATCGTCAACGTTAGTTGCTGTGCCGTAAGGAATGTAGATGGTCGGTGCGATTTTGGACAACGCCTCATAATTGTCGTCATACATGACGACGATCAGGTCGGGCTTGAGCGAGAGCGCCTTCTCGGTATTGATTGGATAGCCTACATCCTCTACTCCGTTCAGCTTATCCTTCAGGAACGGGTTTTGGAAAATGCTCGGTTCCGCGCCCACCACAGGGGCGCCAACGGACAGCAGCTCGCCGCCATAATAATCGGTTACGATGCGCTGCGGCTTTACGGGAATCTCCACGTCGCCTTTTTCTGTCTTGTACGTACGCGTTCCTCCGTCCGACGCCGTTTCCTTCGAATCCGATGCGGCTGTCTCCTTGCCTGAAGTTTCGGCTGCCGTCCCGCCGGATGCCGCTGACCCGCTGCCGCCGTTATTGCCGCCGCAGGCCGTCACCAGCATGGAGAGCATGACCACCAGGATCATGACCGTAAACGATGATTTGGACCTTGTAAACATAATAACCCCCCATAGGTATGTAATACGTCAGTAATGATAATCATTATCAATTGAAAACTTATCAGCTCGCCGGTCCCTTGTCAATCTTTATTTTCTTGCCGGGAATTAGGACCGCCCGCAGATTTACCCGATATCTGTAAGGTTTCATCCAGGCACTTCCTTATTGAGAATGGCCTTCTTCCAGTGCATTGCAGAACCAACGCTCAATTGTGCCAGATTTATGCCGATTTCATATTTCTCATTGCCAAGAGGCCTGCTGTTCATATAAAATGAGTAATTGAGAATGAAGTGAGAATGAGAATCAATTTCATGGAAATAGGTGACAATATATGAATCAGCAGGCAGCAGCGAATATGACCCCGGACTCCAAGGAACGCCTCCGTTCCCGTCCGAAGACCGCCAGCCTGATCCTTATCGGCGGTCTTGCCGCTCTCGTTCTGAGCATGGGATTATCGATCTCCTTCGGAGCGGCCAATATCCGGCTGTCTGAAGTATGGTCGGCCGTGTTCAATTTCCATGCGGATGTGGTCAATCATCAAATTATTCGGGATTTGCGCCTGCCGCGGGTCCTTGCCAGCGCGATGATTGGTGCAAGCTTTGCGGTAGCCGGAGCCCTGATGCAGGGGATGACCCGCAATCCGCTCGCTGACTCGGGACTCCTTGGCATTAATGCGGGTGCAGGCTTCGCCCTTGCGCTATGCTTTGCCTTCTTCCCCGGTCTGTCCTTTATGTACCTGATCCTGTACGCCTTTCTCGGCGCGGGGGTCGTGCCGGACTCGTCTACGGCGTCGGATCGCTCGCCCACTCGACCTGATCCGGACGCTGTTCGGGCAGGGATCGGATCAGGAGAACCTGATTCTCTTCGAATTCCGGCTCCCGCGGATCGTCATTTCGGTGCTGATCGGCGCGGGACTGGCGGTGTCCGGAGCGGTCATGCAGGGGATTTTCCGTAATCCGCTGGCCGACCCCGGCATCCTCGGCATCAACTCGGGAGCGGGGCTGATGGTCATGCTGCTCGTGTCGTTCTATCCAACGACACAGGCGATGCCGGTGTTCCTGCTCCCTCTCCTAGCCTTTGTGGGCGCAGGATTGACGGCAGCGCTGATCTACTCCCTGTCCTACACGCGGAACAAGGGAATCCGCCCGATCCGGCTGATGCTGACAGGCATTGCCGTCGCCGCCGGCATTCAGGCGGCCATGATCGTGCTCACGCTCCGGCTGAAGCCCGAGCAGTATCAATTCGTCGCGACATGGCTCGCGGGAAGCATCTGGGGAACGAACTGGAAGTTTGTCCTCTCCCTTCTCCCCTGGATCGTCGTCCTGGTGCCATACATTATTTATCGGGCACGGGTGATGAACGTGCTGCAGATGGGAGAGCAGATGGCGACCAGACCTCGGCGAAAATGTACGAAAAGAGCAGTTCCGCCTGCTCGCCGCTGCCGTCGCTCTTGCTGCGGCAAGCGTAGCCGTCAGCGGCGGGATCGCCTTCGTCGGGCTCGTCGGTCCGCATTTGGCCAGACGCCTCGTCGGTCCGAAGCATCAGATGCTGCTGCCGGTCTCGGGGCTCATCGGGGCGCTGCTCGTTATCGCGGCCGACACGATCGGCCGCTGGATTCTGCAGCCTTCCGGCGTACCGACGGGCATCGTGGTCGCCGTCATCGGCGCACCTTATTTTCTGTATCTGCTCGCCAGAGCGAAAAGTTAAATGCCAGTGCTTGATATAGATCATTTTTTCCGACATTTGAATCGGAGATCATACCTGAATGGACTTGGAGGGAAAACCATGAGTGAATCATTGGAGCTGTACGACGTAACCATCATCGGGGGTGGCCCTGCCGGCATGTATGCGGCTTTTTACAGCGGGATGCGCGACCTGAAGACCAAGCTGATCGAAGCGAAGGATGAACTGGGCGGACGGATGCTGATTTATCCGGAGAAGATGATCTGGGACGTCGGCGGTACGGGACCGATCCTATGCCGCAACCTGATCGAGCAGTTGAAGCAGCAGGCGCTGACTTTTGATCCGACCGTCGTACTGGGCCAGCAGATCGTCGGCCAGGAGTGCCTGGAAGACGGCACTATTCTGCTTACTTCCTCAACCGGAGAAAAGCACTGGACCCGCACCGTCATCATGGCGATCGGTTACGGCATCCTGGAGATGGCGAAGCTCGACATCGAAGGTGCCGACAGGTTCGAAGTGAGCAACCTTCACTATACGGTGCAGGAGCTCGAGCCCTTCCGCGGCAAGCGCGTGCTCATCTCCGGCGGCGGCGATTCCGCCGTGGACTGGGCCAATGAGCTCGAGCCGATCGCAGCCAGCGTCTGTGTGGTACACCGGCGCGAGCAGTTTGGCGGCCATGAGCGCAACGTGGTTCGCATGAAGCAGTCCTCTGTCCAGATCCATGTTCCCTATACCGTCCGCCAGCTGCACAGCAGCGACGGGTGCGCGATTAACCAGGTTTCGATCTGCCACGAAGAGAGCGGCGATACCCTTCGCGTGGACGTTGATGCGGTCATCGTCAACCACGGCATGCGGTATAACTTTGGGGCGATCCGCGACTGGGGCATCGATATGGGCGAATGGACGGCGAACGTCAGCGACAAGCTGGAAACGAATGTGCCGGGAATTTTTGCCGCAGGAGACTTTGTGGACTACAGCAGCAAAGTGAGACTGATCGCTGGCACATTCACCGATGCTGTGCTTGCCACGAACAGCGCCAAGCTCTACATGGATCCCGAAGCTCCCAAGGTTGCATATGTTTCTTCGCACAATGAGCGGTTCAAGGAGAAAAACCGGGCGCTTGGCGTCATCGACGAAGACCACTAACACCGGGTACCGGCCAGGAAAGACTGTCTAGGCTTCAGGACATGAACCATTAACAGGATAAATTAACCGAACCAGAACCTTCAATGGGATAACTTCGATCTGAATCCCATAGAAAAAAGGCCTGCATGATCGTGCAGACCTTTTTGCCGTTTATATCGGATTATTCTATGATTTCACACGGGTTCATTGCTTAGGAGTCGATCTTGACGCCCTTCTTGGCCGATTTCTGATCGGCACTCGAATTGTTCAGAACAGGAAGCATTTTCGTATCCCGTACCATCGGGGAATTACACAACCTGCAGGTCGGCTCATGCTCAAAGGCGAAATTGTCGCGCATCCACCCTTTGCACCCTTCCTTCGTACAGGACCAGATCGCTGTATTTTCCTCAGGTATTTCCTCCATCGACTTTTTGCGGTAGTTCATGCTCAGTCCCCCTTTTATGAAGTATAAAACCAAACTGTATAAACGGACGCCCTGCAGCAGTCAACCTCCGCCAAGAACGGATCTTGGACAAGCCTGCTTGGTCTATATGAAAAAACTGCCCTTAACGAATCTGTTAAGGGCAGCCGCTTGTTGATGTTACAGTTTCACTACGTTCTCAGCTTGTGGTCCACGGTTGCCTTCAACCACGTTGAATTGGACGCGTTGTCCTTCGTCCAACGTTTTGAAACCATCACCAGTGATTGCACTGTAGTGTACGAAAACATCGTTTCCGCCTTCAACTTCGATGAATCCGAAGCCTTTATCGGCATTAAACCATTTAACTGTACCTGTTTGCATGGGGCTGTACCTCCAAAATTGAAATTTAATATGATCCTTCTTTTAAATAAAGCTAAAAAAAATTCACACATTGAAAAAAGTTCCATTGTAAACATGATACCCTTTTCAATATGTGAATTGGTTTCAAATTTCAGAACTGAATACAGTGTACCACGGAAATCACCAAAATGCAAGGATTTGGGAAATGTTGATATGCCATGCCAAGATATGACTTCGAGCTGACGGCATTTGGGCAGGTTAATCATTTTATCGGGCTTACAGCAATATAGTGTTACGAGCACGTCGGGCCGACATGCTCCTTAAAGAGGTTGTTCAAAAAGTCCGCTTTTGATCACGAAGTAAATCGGGAAGCTGATTCGGCATCGAATCTTGAATTCAGCCGGGCCTTCCGGTGCTCACGTACCCACTACGTACGCTCTGCTCCTCAGTCCCTTGCTTC
Organism: Paenibacillus sp. AR247; assembly: GCF_002968895.1. Lineage (NCBI taxonomy): Bacteria > Bacillati > Bacillota > Bacilli > Caryophanales > Paenibacillaceae > Paenibacillus > Paenibacillus sp. AR247. Next base: position 314,998 of record NZ_PCZT01000024.1, read on the forward strand.
ATTCAATCTTCTCGGTGCTGAAAACCGAACTTTTTGAACACGCACTTAAAGGTTACATAGGAAGGGAGGTATATTTCTGATCGAATTCAAGAACGTCAGTAAATTTTACGGCAGCTTCCATGTCCTCCAGAATATCGACCTTCGGATCGAAGAGGGCGAAGTGGTCGTGATTATCGGACCGTCCGGTTCCGGCAAGAGCACCCTGCTCCGCTGCATCAATCGGCTGGAAAAAATCTCGTCGGGCGAGCTCTACGTAAACGGAACGGCGCTGCATGACAAAAAGATCGACATTAACCGGTTCCGCCGCGAGATCGGCATCGTCTTTCAGCATTTTAANCTGTATCCCCATAAAACGGTGAATCGACAACATTGTGCTTGCGCCGGTCAAGGTGCTTGGCCTCTCCAAAGAAGAAGCGGCCGAGCGTGCGACTTCTTATCTGTCCCGCGTCGGCATTGCGGATAAGGCATCCAGCTACCCTTCCCAGCTCTCGGGGGGACAGCAGCAGCGGGTCGCCATCGCCCGGGGCCTGGCCATGCATCCGAAGATCATGCTGTTCGACGAGCCCACATCGGCTCTCGATCCCGAAATGATCGGCGAAGTGCTGGACGTGATGCGCTCTCTCGCCTACGACGGGATGACGATGGTCATCGTTACGCATGAGATGGGATTCGCCCGCGAGGTTGCCGACCGTGTCGTTTTTATGGACAACGGTCAGATCATCGAGGAAGGCCCGGCGGCAAGCTTCTTTGACCATCCGCGGGAAGAGCGCGCGCGGACGTTTCTCAGCCGGCTGATTCATCATTAAATTCAGTGAAAGCATATGGAAAGGGGTTATTGAATTCATGAAAAAACCTTTGAGGTGGAGTGTTGCGTTTGTTCTGTTGGCGATGTGCCTGGTGTTCACGGCCTGCGGAGGCTCGAAGAGCGAG
>NZ_PCZT01000024.1:316027-321643 GCF_002968895.1 Paenibacillus sp. AR247
AGCGATCAAGGCCCGCGGCAAGCTTATCGCCGGCGTGAAATACGACACCAAGCTGTTCGGGCTGAAGGACCCGACTTCCGGAAAGGTAGAGGGCTTTGACATCGACATCGCCAAGGCGCTAGGCCAAAAAAATACTCGGCGATGAAAACAAGATCGAGCTGAAGGAAGTAACGTCCAAAACCCGCATTCCGCTGCTGCAGAACGGGGACATCGACCTCATCGTCGCCACGATGACCATCACCGAGGAGCGCAAGCAGCAGGTCGATTTCAGCGACGTCTATTTTAAAGCGGGTCAATCCCTGCTCGTGAAGAAAGGCAGCGCCATCCAAGGCCTGGAGGACTTAAAAAAAGGCGTGAAGGTGCTGACCGTCAAAGGCTCCACCTCGGCTAAAAACATCCGCGAAAAAGCGCCGGACGCCACCGTGCTGGAGTTTGAAAACTATCAGGACGCATTTACCGCGCTGAAAGCTGGCCAAGGGGAAGCCCTGACGACCGACAACGCCATCCTGCTCGGCATGCAAAAACAGGATCCGAACTACGTGCTGGTCGGCGGCACCTTCACCGACGAGCCTTACGGAATCGCCATCAAAAAAGGCGACGCCGAGTTTGTGAAAACCGTCAACGATCTGCTCAAGGAAATGAAGGACAGCGGCGAATACGACAAGCTGTATGAGCAGTGGATGGGTGTCAAACCCGAGTAGGGCCTTGGCTTTCGCTGCCTTTCCCGGTACGCTGCGGGGAGCCCTGAAAACCTTTAAGAAAGGACGAAGGCCATGCCGGGCAAATTTGACATTCACGTCTTGTTTAACCACTGGGACCGTTTTGCTGAAGGCTTTGTCCACACGATCGAAGCCAGCGTCCTCGCCTTGATCGGGAGCTTCGTGCTCGGCGTTATCATCGCCGTGATGCGGATTTCCCCAATCCGGGCCCTGAATGTGATCGGAACGGTGTATGTTGAGTTTATCCGCAACATCCCGCTCCTGCTCGTCGTGTTTTCTTTTTCCTGGGAATCCCGTCGCTCGGATTGCCGCTGGACGGCTTTACCTCGGGGACGCTCGGGCTGATGGTCTACACCGCCTCTTTCATCGCGGAAGCCATCCGTGCCGGCATCCAGTCCGTACCGACCGGCCAGACCGAGGCCGCCCGCGCGACGGGACTCTCGTACGTCCAGACGATGCTTCACATCGTGCTGCCCCAGGCGATTAAGATTGTGCTGCCGGCCATCGGCAACCAGTTTATTAATCTCGTTAAAAATTCGTCCATTCTGGCCGTCGTGACTGGGATGGACCTGATGTATTACGCCGACCTGATCAACTCCGACACCTTCCTGCCCCTGACCGTGTATACGATCGTCGCCGTCTTTTACCTGGTGCTTACGCTTCCGCTCAGCTTTGCGGTCCATTACATGGAACGCCGATTCCGCTCGGCTGACCGATAAAGGGGCTTTATTCTGGCAAGAGGAGAAGATGCCGCCATGGATTTTATAGGTGCCTATTCCCTACCCAACGTCAAGTTTCTGCTTGAGGGGTTTCTCGTTACGATCGAGGTCGCGGTGTTGTCCATTGTGTTCAGCTTCGTGCTGGGAACCGTTCTCGGGACGCTGCGTTACGCTAAAATCCCCGTATTGTCCCGGATTGTCGCAGCCATCGTCGATATTATCCGGAACCTGCCGCTGCTGCTGATCATCTTCTTCATGTACATCGTGCTCCCTCAGCTCGGGATCAAGATGTCCCCCTTCTGGGCGACGGTCGTCGGCCTGACCTTGTTCGAGGGGGCCATGATTTCGGAGATCGTCCGCGGCGGACTCAATTCCGTTGACCGGGGACAAATCGAGGCGGCCCGCTCTTCGGGGCTGAGCTATATGCAGACGCTCCGGCATATCATTCTGCCGCAGGCGCTCCGCCGCATGGTTCCGCCCTTGGTCAGCCAGTTCATCTCGCTGCTCAAGGATACGTCGCTCGCGGTTATCATTTCGCTTCCCGAGCTCATGCACAACGTGCAGATCCTGCAGGGACACAGCCCGAACTACGTCATCCCGGCCCTTATCTTCGCTGCCGCCCTGTACTTCATCGTGAACTATATTCTCTCGATCATCGCCCGGCGGCTGGAGGCCAAGACGCTCTGACACGGCTGCTCGGCCCGGACAAAGAAAACAAGCCCAGCTCTCCCCCTTCACGGGTGAGGCTGGGCTTGCTTGGGTTTGAGGCGTATCCGCATCAAGTATGGTGTGGGCGGTTACCGCGCCAGCGATACCACCAGCGTTTTGATTTCGTACGGCTTGAAGCGCAGCTCCGTACCATTGCCCGATACGCTCAACGGCTCGCCGCCTTCTTCCATTAAATTCGTCTCGGCCGCCGTGCTGACCGCACCGGCCTGCGGGTCCAGCTCGACCCGGGCGCGGGTGCGGATGCCGCCGTATTCGTACATGCGGATGACGATATCGTCGCTGTCCTCGGCCTTTTTGACCGTGTCGATCATAATATTCGGCTGATTCACCTTGACCAGACCAAGCGCCTCTGGCAAAATGCCTTCCTGTACCGGCACGGCCAGCAGCGGCGTGTTCAGGCCGCAGGCCGCTTGGTGGGTTCCGCCTTCATACCAGCCGCCGCGGTGCGGATACAGCGAATACGTAAATTCATGCTCCCCCTGATCGGCGGATCCGTCCGGATAGACGGCGGACTTGATCAGGCTGAGGCGGATGACGTGGTTGCGGATGTCATGCCCGTATTTGCAGTCGTTCAGCAGGCTGACGCCGTAACCGCCCTCGGAAAGGTCCACCCAGCGCTGCGCCACGGATTCGAACCGGGCATAATCCCAGCTCGTGTTCCAGTGGGTCGGACGCTCCACGTTGCCGAATTGGATCTCGTAAGTGGCCTTGGTGGAGCGGATGTCGACCGGAAATGCTGCCTTGAGCAGCTGCTGGTGCTCCTGCCAATCCACTTTGGTCACAAAATCGATCCGCGGGTCGTCCCGGTACACCGTGAACTGCTGCTCGATGGTGGAGTTGTGATACGCATACACCAGCTTGATCACGCCGCGCAGGGGTCCTTCCTCCAGGACCGTCAGTTCCTTCAGATCCTCGACCGTCCGCATTTTTTCCTGGTAGAAAATATCGATGTCCCAGGCGTCGTGCGCCATCGGCTTATCCTCGAACACCTGCAGCACGTTCGCCGGCTCGCCCGGCTTCAGCACTTCGCGGTCCGCCTGCTTGTCGTACAGCGATACCAGCTGACCGGCTTCGTTCAAGCGGATGCTGTAGAACGGCGTTTCCACGACGTCTCCCGTGATCTGCCAATCCGTCTCAGCCGCTGCTGCGCCTGCAGCGGAAGCCGAACCTTGGGTGCCTGCCCCCTCGCTGCGGCCGTAAATGGTCGTGTAGCCGTAGGCCGGCACATCCTTCACGGTGACCAGCACGCGGGCAGATCCATCCTCCTGCGCAGGAATGATCTGGGACGGCAGCTCTTCTCCGGCTGCGGAATACCACACCATCTGTGCGGCCCCTTCCACGGATACTTCGCTGACGAAAGAGCGTTCCCAGCCGAGCGGATTGAAAATCCGGACAGGGGAGCCTTTGCTTTCCGCCTTGGCGGAGTCCGGCTGTGCGCCCGCTTCTCCGCGGCCCTCGGCGGTAAACTGCGACAGCCCCTGTTCCAGCACCTGCACGGCCAGCTGCTCGGCTTCGGCGTACTCGACCCGGCTGTCCTCATACACTTCGTGAATAGACGAGCCCGGGATGATGTCATGGAACTGGTTGCGAAGCACGATTTCCCAGCTGTCCGCGAGGCCCCCGGCCGGATAGGCATAGCCCGGATTCAGCATCAGCGCCAGCGCGTTCACGAATTCCGCGTTGTGCAGCAGCTGCTCCAACCGGCGGTTCATCCGCTTGTTATAAGCCTGGGACGTATAGGTACCGCGATGGTATTCCAGATACAGTTCCCCGTCCCACAAGTGAAGCTGCGGATCATCCTTGACCCGCGCCTCCAGCTGTTCGAAGAATGCTTCGGCTCCGCCCTGCTTCACCTGCGGCGCCGCCGGCATATCTTCATAACGGCGGGCCGCTTCGAGCATATCCCGGGTCGGACCGCCGCCGCCGTCGCCCCAACCGTAGGCGAGCAGCAGGTTCTCGTTGATGTCCTTCTGCCGGTAGTTATCCCACAATCCCTGAATCGAGGAGCCGGTAATGTTGCCGTTGTACGTATAAAACCAGCTGCCGTCGTTGTCCGGGGTTGTGATGTAATGCGTCAGCATTTCGGTTCCGTCGATGCCGCGCCACATGAACGTGTCGTACGGGAAGCGGTTGTACTGGCTCCAGCTGATTTTGGTCGTCATGAAGTAGTCGATGCCGCTCTTCTTCAGAATTTGCGGCAGCGCCCAGCTGTATCCGAACACATCAGGCAGCCATAAGACGCGGTTGTCGACGCCGAATTCCCTCTTGAAGAAGCGCTTGCCCGTCAGCAGCTGCCGAACCAGCGACTCCCCGGAAGGAATGTTGCAGTCCGACTCCAGCCACATCGCCCCGGTCGCCTCCCAGTTGCCTTCCTTCACGCGATCCTTGATTTTCTCGTACAGCGTCGGAAAATCCTTCTTCAAATAAGCGTACAGCTGCGGCTGGGACTGAAGGAAGACATACTCCGGAAAGCGGTCCATGAGCGTCAGCACCGTCGAGAACGAGCGCCCGGACTTCTCCCGGGTATGCTTCAGCCGCCACAGCCAGGCAACGTCGATATGGCAGTGGCCGACCGCGGTGATCTGCGGCCGCGGGCCGCGCGGAATCGCCTCAAGCCGCTCCTTCAGCACGTTCAGCGCCTGCTCGGTGGAGGCGTAGAAGCGGTCCGATCCCGGCGCGCTCCAGTCCAGCAGCCGGAACGCCTCCTCCAGCGCAGACGTCATCGCCTGCTTCTCCAAGGCGCGTTCGTCCAGCAGCTTCACCGTCTGCAGCATGTGCAGCGCCGTGTAGTACAGATCGTCGGTTGCCGCGTCAAGCACCGCAAGTTCCAGCACATCAACCCGATGATCAAACGGCATATGGCTGCCGTTCGGGGGCGTCAGTCCGCTCCATGCGCGGATGGCCAGCTCCACGCAGCCTTCGTCCACAGCCTGCGCCGGGAAGAACAGCTCGGCATGGTTGCGGTCCACGGCCTGCGCCGGCTCCCCGTTCAGATACACCTGGCCTTCATAACCGCTGCAGTTGCCCCCGCCGGTTTCCCCAAGCTTGATCAGTCCTACGACGTCCTGCGCCCGCCACGATGCGGGAAACGTCACGTCGGCGATGAACCAGGCGTAGCGGTCCCTTCCTCCCCAGCGGTCCCCTACCTTCACGACCGGCTGGCTGCCTGCGGCGGCCTTCGCTTCCGCCAAACTCTCCACATCCGGTACGATATGCATGTTCTCCAGCGGCTTGCGGTTCCGGTATCTCAGCCCGGCCAGCTCCTGAATGCGCCGCTCCAGCTTTTCAATCATAAATCTCATGGATGATCACCTTTTCCCCTTCTGCATCCTTCCGTCTCCGGCCATGCATGCTCCCGGAATTTCCGGAGTAATAAATTGCTGCTTCGTCGGTTACAGCACATCGGCAATAAGTTTTGCTCGTATTAATATATATAATATAGCATTTAT
>NZ_PCZT01000024.1:321743-333285 GCF_002968895.1 Paenibacillus sp. AR247
GATCCGCTTCGTATACTTGACGTCCTTGATGTTCCCTTCCAAAATGTCCAGCAGCAGGCTTGCCGCCTCGCGCCCCATCTCTTCCTCGCTTTGATCGATATACGTAAATACGCTGAGCTCTTCGAGCATGGGACTTGGGTTATCAAACGTGACGATGGACAGGTTACCCGGGACATCCAGCCCCAATTCCTTGGCCATGGACCACAGGTTGACCCCAAGCTTGCAGTTCAGCGCGATAAACGCCGTCGCCATCCGGCTTTTGAGGAAGCGGTACAGCGGGTGATCCGTACGGGAACGCCCCGTTGGGATGCTGAAGTCGGTAAGAATCAAAGCAGGATTGATCATCGCGCCCTTGTTCTTCAGCGCTTCGTTATATCCTTGAATCCGTTCATCGACCGTCACCGTCGGTATTGGAGAATCCGAGCATATCGCAATGTTCCGGTGTCCCAGCTCCCACAGATGATCCACCGCCAGAATGGAACCCAGAGCCGGATCGGACAGGACCACGTTCGTCTCTACGCCGGGCAGATGCCGATCCAGGAGGACGAACGGGTAATTCTGCATCTTCAGCGCGATAATTTCTTCACTGTACACCTCGGCATCCACCGGAAAAATAATCAGCCCGTCCGTCGTGCTGCGAAGCTCGCGGATCGCTTCCTTCTCCAGTTCTTTGGAATTGTAAGTGAACATGACGACCAGCGAGTATTTGCTCCCCGACAGCGCGCTGCGGATCCCCCGTACCATTTGGATGGCAAAATAATCTTCAATGGAAGGAAACACGAGCCCGATCTTGGGAGCCGACGACGATTTGGCCTCAGAGACGAGGGAGACCGGATTACCCGATATGTACTTCTCAGGCACGCCCTTGACGTAACTTCCCCGGCCCGGAATCCGGTAGATCCAGCCTTCGCCCGCCAGCTCGGCCAGCGCATTGGCCACGGTGATCCGGCTCACCTGAAACTGGTCGATCAGCTCCTTCTCGGTCGGAATCCGGTCGTCTTCCTTCAGCTGCCTGGAAGCAATCAACTGCTTGAAATGGTTTTGTATTTGAATGTACAGCGGCTCCCTGTCCTGGCTCATGACAATAATCCTCCAATACCTGATCTTTCGGTCATCTTCCTTTTAGCATTATATCCCATGGGACATACATGTCAACGCCGCTGCCCAGCCGCGGGCTCATCCGGACCGCTGAATATCGTACCGGATATCCAGGAAACGGAGTCCGAAAATCCACATCCGGTGGCGGGCCGTCAGCCGCTGTCCGGACTCCCCCTCCCGGATCCAGAAGGTTTCCTTCAGGGGCAAACGCATCGTGAACCATGAGGCATGCAGGTAAATGCCCTCATCGCCCCGGTGAGCAGGGCTGTGGGCGCTGGTCAAGACGAGCCCGGAGCCTTCATTATACAGGCGCAGCATCCCGGTCATATTGGCGCCCGGCAGCGGCAGGGCGATATTCATGTAGGGCTCGTCTCCGAACCAATGCAGGGAATAGAGTGCAATGAAAATTGCCTCCCCCTGCCCGTTCAAACGCTGCCAGGCGCGAACCCGCTGCCTTCCGTCCCTTCCCGACGCCACCGGAAGAACCCGGCCGTACATCCCCTGCCACCCTTTAAATGTGCCAAGATGGATCTGCCCGATCCGGCGGCTGATGACTTGATAGACCACAGCCAGCGGCCTAAACCACCCGGCCCAGCGGATGTCGGCCCGCATCGCGTACTGATCGGTATGCTCGTAAAAATCCCGAATGACGGGCGACAGTCTCCGGGCGCGGAACGAGGCGGAGTCAAACCCGTCGATCCGGTCGACCAGCCCTGAGTAGGATGCCGTTTCGTCAAGGAGTCCTTTCCTGCTTAAGAAGTGGCGCCCGATATGCCTTCCGCCAGTGATGGAGCTTACCGGTTTGCCATAATAGCTCTCCTTCGGGAAGTTTCCCTCCAGCAGCCAGCCCGCAAGCGACGGAAGAGCTACGCCTACCGCGTTCGTGAAGCCGTGAATCCAGATCATCCGGTTGATCGAGAGACTTCCGAACCCCATCGCCCTTCCGGCTGCGTAAATCAGGGAGAACAGAATCGTCACCATCAATACGAGCGCCGAAAAAGAAATGAGGTATTTGGCCTCCCGCCGGGTAAAGGAAGCTTTGAAAACAAGCAGTCCGTAGCTGTACAGGGCAGCCAGGTACGCCGCCACCAGAATGAACTCAAGGGCGGTGGAAAAAGCAATGCCCAGCGCAATGCCGGCCGGGGCCAGCATGATGATGACGGTCGAGGTTAGGTACAGCTTCCGTCCAACCGTTATTTTTCGCCCCAGCAGCCCGGCCAGGATCGGGATAATAAATGAAGAGTAATGAAAATGAACGGCTGTCAGCATGATGAGCACGTCCGAAAAATCCATTATGCGCCAATGCAGCGACGCAGCCAGGAACCAGAAACCGCCCCCGGCCAAGTACATCAGTCCGAAATCCACCGCGGTTTCAGCAAGCGGATGCAGCCCCCTCTCCAGCAGCCGTCTCAGCCCATACAGCGCCGTAATCACCGTAAAAGCCACCCAGGGAAGGCATAACAGCGGGATATCTCCCATGAAGGAGAGTGCCGCACAGACGGCAGCCGGGGGGTAAAGGATCGTCATGATTTTGTACAAAGCCATCGTTTTCCCGTTTCGCAAGCGGGCATCCACGAGCATCAGGAATCCCGGAACCAGCACCAGCACCGCCAGCATCAGCACCGCTTCAAGCACTTGAAGCTGCCGCCCGCTGACGCCGAGAAACATCACATACAGCAGCAATCCGAACCACGCGTTACGCTTCATCCCGGCTTCCTCCGCTCCCGTCTTTCCTTGTTCCCGTAAAGCTCCCTTTATAGGCGAAAAGGGTGCCGAACAGCGGATTGCGCACATGCACCCGAATCCGGAAGCACTGCCGCTCCTCGTCGTAGGACTCCACGATCTGGGCCGCCCCGTGAAAAACACGGGGAAGCGGGATCCGCATGCCGAACAGGGGCAGCCACTGGCTTCTGGAGGAGATGTGCATGGCTCCTTTGTCGTCCACGTGGAGGGACAGGGAGGAGCCGAGCAGCGCCGGCTTGCCGAACAAGTCCAGGATCTGCTCCTCCTCGCTGTCCCATTTCATCACGGCATCGAAATGGCGCTTTTTGCCCCGGAAATCAAACGTCCGATCCCAATGTACCGTCTCCTGGCCCTTTGCATCCCGGGATACTTTGTTGTGGATAACAAAAGGGATGTTCCGGCCCCGCTCGGGAAAGAACAGACGGGCCCGAATGCCCAGCACCATCATGGCCCGTACGGCGAACGAACCGCCGCTGATTTCCTCCATCCGGCCGGCCCCGGTAAACACCGCATCTCCCGTCAGCCGGTAACGCTCCTGCAGTTTGGGATGCAGCAGCTGATAGGTATCGCCGAGCTCCTGTTCATAGATCGATTTCATAGGTCACCTGCCTTCTTTCGGCGGCAGCGGGCGGCACTGGGCAGATGTCGGCTGTTCCCGTAGCCGATCAGCGACAGGACGATCAGCATACCGTTTAGCGTCACGGGATTAAACGGGGCAACGAAACTGCCGATGTCCCCGATCCCCGCAGAAGCGGTCAGACCGCAGATGGCAACGATCTGGAGAATAAACAGCGGGCGCTTCAGCTTATACAGCGGCAGCAACCACACGAGTCCAAAGAGCATTTCCAGTATGCCGACCATCCGGATCATCGCCACACCGCTGCCCATGTTCCCGGTTACGGCTTCCATCATACGAATTTCGTCCGGATGTGCCATGATTAGCTTGGGAACGAGACCGTGGTACAGCCATACAAACGCGATCACCCCGCACACGGTCCAATACGTGAGAAAGCGCTGGAGCAGCAGCTTCGGATGAAATCCCTGCTCCAGCCACATTTTTAACGCGTCAAAGCTCCAAGCCGTCGCCCATCCGAGCAGCGGCCTGAACAGGTAGGCGTCGGCAAGACGCCCCGCCGCGCCGAAAGCCGACTCATATTGGTACAGCGTCTCGAAGCCGATACCGCCGTCTTTCTTCGTATACTTCCAATACCCGCTGCCCTTTCGGATTAGCGACAGCCGGTCATGCGTCCAAAACTTCAGCGAGGAGACCCGGTCCCCGGATTCCTTCTCCACTTGTCCCGCCGATTCTCCCTCGCCTGCAATATCGATGCCCATGCCGATCCGGGTTCGGTACATAAAACGTTGAGGCTCATCCTGTGCCCGCGGCAAATACGAAATTTCCGTAAACCGGGCATCCCATACGGTATGCAAATCCGGGTTCTGGGTATATTCCCATAGCTTATCCATCGTTGTGTCGATATCGATTTGCACATAGATGGGCCGTTGCTTTTTCATGGCGTCTCCCCCTTGCTTTGCTCCCTTCCTAATTCGCGGAAAAAGCCCGATGTCCTTCTAAATTCCTTCCTGTTTAGACAAGATCATACACCGATGGCATTTGTTTGGAGGCCTCCGGCGGCGCGAAAGCTGGAAGGAACTGGCGAAGAAAGGGCGAATCCTTAATAGATTGTTATAATCTGCCGATGTTGGGGAGGAAAAAGTCCATGAGTTTTTTAGACCGTTTGGAAAAATACGCCGAGCTCGCCGTCCATGTTGCGGTTCATATTCAGCCGGGGCAGTCCTTGTGGATCAGCGCTCCGATCCATGTGCCGGAATTCGTGCGCATGATCGCCAAGCAAGCGTATCAAGCCGGGGCGAAGCTGGTTCATATTGAGTGGCAGGACGAAATCAGCACACAGCTGAAGTATCATCTCGCTCCTGACGAGGCTTTTGAGGAGTACCCGGTGTGGAGAGCAAAGTGGGTTCAGGAATTCGCCGAGAACGACGGGGCATTTCTTTTTATCGAATCGGCCAATCCCGAGCTGCTGAAGGGTGTGGATCCCAAGCGGATCTCAGCTCATTCCAAAGCGGCCAGCGCCGCACTCTCCAAGTGGCGGGATTATATGTCCGCAAGCAAAATGACCTGGTCCATTATCGGCGTTCCGTCCGAAGCCTGGGCGAAGCTGGTTTTCCCGGACCTGGCACCGGAAGCCGCGGTCGAGGCGCTGTGGGAGGCGATCTTCCAAACTGCCCGTGTGAGCAGCGGCGATCCCATCCAGGCTTGGAACGAGCATAATGCGAATTTGCGCAGCAAACGCGAATATTTGAACCGCAAGCAGTACAAGCAGCTTCATTATAAAGCTCCGGGCACCGACCTGCTGATCGAGCTTCCGGAGCATCATGTCTGGAACGGCGGTACCGCCCGAAACGAAGCGGGCAATGAGTTCAACCCGAACGTTCCGACGGAAGAAGTGTTCACTTCGCCCCGCAGGGAAGGGACCCGGGGAACCGTCCGCAGCACCAAACCGCTCAGCTACCAGGGAAACTTGATCGAGAACTTCAGCCTGACGTTTGAGGACGGAAAAGTCGTCGATTTTACGGCAGAGAAAGGATACGAATTTTTAAAAGGCATGCTCGACATGGACGCGTCGGCCCGCTATTTGGGCGAAGCCGCGCTTGTGCCGCACCACTCGCCGATCTCGGAGACCGGGCTCATTTTCTTCAATACGTTATTTGACGAAAATGCATCGAACCATCTGGCCCTGGGCGAAGCCTTCCCGACCTGCATCGAGAACGGAACCTCGCTCACCCGGGAAGAGCTTGACCGTGCCGGGCTGAATCACAGCATGATCCACGTGGATTTCATGATCGGCTCTGCGGACATGGACATCGACGGCATCACGGCGGACGGCCAAAGGGAACCTGTATTCCGTAAGGGCAACTGGGCGTTCTGATCCACCATACTAGTTAAGCAAAGCCCTCCACCCGCCTCACATGCAGGCCGGATGGAGGTTTTTTTCTTGTCATCGGTTCCAGCCGTGCTGTGAGAGCAGCCTTTACGACTGATTCGATCCAATCCGAAACGAGATGCTCCGAAGGTCCGACCGCTGCATCCAGCGCTCAAAAGCCTGCACGGCGGCCTCCGCCACCTGGATATCCTGCTCGCTCGTCCCTCCGCTGACCCCGATGCCCCCAATGATGACATCACCTGCTTTTAACGGAATTCCTCCCCCCAGGATGACCACCCTGCCCTGATTCGTCGTATTGATCCCGAAGGATGGCTGCCCGGGCTGAGCCGTTCTGGTCAGATTCGAGGTCGGCATCTGCAGGGCCACACTGGTCCAGGCTTTGTTCTGGGCGATATCGATGCCCCCGATCCGGGCGTGGTCCATCCGGTGAAAGGCGACCAGGTTCGCGCCGTCGTCCACGATGGCGATGTCCTCCGCCAGCCCCATTTCCTTGGCTTTTTTCTCGGCTGCTTCGAGCAGCATTTTGGCAAGATCCAGCGTCATTTTCATGATCAGGCTACCTCCAGCTTCAATGTTCTTTCCCCATTGTATGGCCGCCAGCCCATAAGCGTGTTATTGGACGGAGAACGCTGTGAATTTGCCTGCAATGTGCAACATTTGGCATGACCGCCTCGTCAGGAATTATGAAGAGCAAGCATCATTTACCAATTGCATGCACGGTGAAACATTCCGATCCGCACTCGCAAGAACGCCATATAGAGGAGGAAAATGACAGATGAACAAAATTTACAAAGTATTGGCAACCGCATCAATTTTCGCTCTGGCAGCCGTTCCGGTTGCGGCCAGCGCCCAGGAGGTTCTGCCCGCAGCCGCTCAAAGCGGACAAGGCCAGGTTCAACATGAGGCCAAAGTGGTTCCTGCCACATGGGGACAAATCACGGACTTCGTGAACGACAAGACGGGCAAATCCGTTACGGTTACGGGACGGGGGCTGGCTCCAAGCGATCAAAGCCAGATCGTCCTGGCCATCACGCCAGAGACCAAGATCGTCGATGCCCGCGGGAAAAGCGTTCCCCTGAAAACCGTGATCGATGAGAAAAAAGTCGTGAAGGCGTTCTACGGTCCGAATATTACGAAAAGCCTTCCGGCCCGCGGCACGGCGCTAACGCTTGTCGTTCAGGATAAGAGCTTTACCGCCATTGATGGTACCGTATCCGAAGTGAGAGAGAACGGCATCCTGGTCAGAGGAACCGATATCTACACCTCTAATGAGGACACGATTCTTCTGCACCTGGCCGATAAAGCCACCATCCTCAGCCAGGACGGCAAGGCGCTGACCAGCGGCGACATTAAAGAGGGCACGAGCATCCGAGCTTTCTATGGTCCTGAAGTGGCCATGAGCCTGCCGCCTCAAGCCGGAACGAATTATGTGATCGTGAACACGGAAGACACCGGAAGTGGTGAAACCGGAAATACAGATCAGGAACTCAAAGCCGGCACAGATGGCATCGTCACCAATACGGCGGACGGCAAAGTGACGGTCGTCGGCAAGGCGCATGACAAGGGCGGCGTCAACTACGTCATCCTCTCCGTCGATGACAAAACCCAAATCGTCGACGAAGACGGCAAGGCGCTGACCAAGGATGCCCTGAAGGCGGATATCCGCGTGGACGCATATTACAGCGATATCATGACGATGATTTATCCGGCCCAGACGCATGCCGGCAAAATCGTGGTGAAGAAGGCGGAAACGGTCAAAATTGAAGGTACTGTTAAAGCATCGGACCGGGCTTCGGCCGATCAGGTCTATGTAAACGTAGGATCCGATGATTCCACCGACAACGACGTCATTCTGAACATCTCGAAAGATACGCCGGTCATCCCAACGATGGGCGGCGATACCAAGCTTCTCCCGGGCACCAAAATTATCGCCTATCATTCTCCAATCATGACCAAATCGATTCCCGGCATCACGAATGCCGAAGCGATTATTGTGACGTCGGACGCCGATACGGTACAGCCTAAGTAATATCAACGTATACGCAGCTTGCATAAAAGCGCCCAAACCCTGCCGATTCTTCTGAAGAATCGGCAGGGTTTTTTTGGAGGTACGAACGTATAACTTAGGGCTGCCTGATTCACGGGCGGGACCCGTTCATCCGATAATTGGCGAGCCTCGGACGATCTTCAATCCCTTGCCCGATCGTCCGCTGCGCCTTCAGCTCTTCCGCTTTCTCCCGGCGAGAGCGACCGTCATCGGAATGATCAGCATCGTGTAGAATCCAAGCACCGTCATGCTGAGGATAAAGGCGCTCGTGTAGCTGCGCGCATTCGACTGCGATACGCCGTCCGCCACCAGCCTCTCGGCACCCCCGGCAGCGGAAGCGGTAACCTTGCATGCGCCGGGAGCCGCCTGTGCCTGACCGGCCGCTGCCGGGAAGCAATCACGCAGCCTGGCCAGCGCCGTCTGCCCCTGCTCCTCCGACAAGGCGTAGGATGTCAGATGCTGCCGCAGTTCAAGCTCGGTCCGCGCCTCCGCCTGATTGGCATAATGGCTTAATGAGCTCATCCAGACAATTCCGATGAGGCCGATACCGATGGCAGAGGCGAGCTGCATCCCCGTCGTCAAAATGCCGGAGCCCGACCCGATATCCTGCTTCTCTACCTTGGACAGCACCACATTGGTCAGCGGCGCGGCGATAAAGCCTTGGCCTATGCCCAGCAGGACCAGAGCCGGCAGCCAGAACCATACGTTCGGCGACCACCCGGTGGCCCAGATCGTCAGCGCGACCGCGAAATAGCCGACGGAGGTCAGCACCGAACCGACCGTAAGGACGTGGGCTCCAATTTTGCCCGCCAGCTTCGGTGACAACAGCGAGGCCAGAAAATACCCGATGCCCATGGGCAGGATGATCAATCCGGATTTCAGGGCACTGAATCCATGCCCCATTTGCAGCAAATAGGCCGTGATCAGAAAGAAGGCGGCTTGAGCGGTCATCATGAGAAAGATCACGGCCAGGCCCAAGCTGAATGCTTTCTGGCCGAACAGCCTTACGTTCATAAACGGCCGGCGTCCTTTGGCAAGCAGCCTGCGCTGCGTCCATACGAATACGGCGAGGACAGGGCCGGACAGAATCAGGCTGATGACGAGCAGTGCCGGCCACCCCTCCTTCTGCCCCTGGACCAGCGGATACACGAGGAGCAGCAGTCCTGCTGCCGCCATGGCCGCACCGAACCAGTCCATCCGCGAGCGGTCCGAATCCTTCGATTCCGGAACGAACGGAGCCATCGCCAGGATAATCAATCCGATCGGGACGCTGAAGAAAAAGACCAGCCGCCAGTCGAGATGCCACGGATTCCAGCCGAGCAGCAAACCGCCGATCAGCTGGCCGGTCGAAGCGGCCAATCCCTGGGCTGCGCCATACAGCCCGAAGATCATTCCCCTCTTCTCCGGCGGGTACTGCGCCTGAATGAGGGACAGTACCTGCGGCGATATCAGCGCCGCACTAAAGCCTTGAAGCACGCGGATGGCCGTAAGCACACCGACACTGCCCGAAATGCCGCATAACAAGGATGTTAATGTAAAGCCGGCCACGCCGATCAGGAGCATCTTCCGCCGTCCGTACTGGTCGCCCAGCCGCCCGCCGATAATTAGGGCCACGGCATAAGACAAGGTATAGGCCGAAACGACGAACTGTACGCCGTAGAAATCGGCGTGAAGCCCCCGCTGAATCGAAGGGGTTGCCACATTGATGATAAAAATGTTCGCTACGGCCATAAATACGGACAGCAGCATCACCGCCAGCATTAAACGCGGCCTCTGGCGCGGCTCAGCCGCTGCCTGCGCAAGAGGCGCGGGAATGGAATTGACCGGTTGGTTCATCGCTTGCTTCATCCTCCTCTGGCGGGTCCGGATATTTGACAGCAACCGGAATCAGCCATTAAAATAAATGAGACAGATCTGTCTCGTTTGATAATCGTATGATACAGACAGATCTGTCTCATGTCAACAGCGAATTGACCTTATTTTAGGAACAGGTGATTAGAATGACTAAGAAGGAATCCGCCAAAGAACGGATACTGAGGGTGGCGTCCGATTTATTTTATAGCGAAGGCGTGCGCGCTGTAGGGATCGACCGGATCATTGAAGAGTCGGGGGTCGCCAAGGCCAGCTTTTACCGCAACTTTCCGACCAAGGACCATCTGGTTGTGGCCTATTTAGAGCTGCGCTCCAAGACTAGAATGGAAGCCGTTGAAGAAGTGAAGCGGCAGTTCCCCGATTCGCCCAAAGAGCAGCTCTATGCCCTTCTGGAGGAATTGGTTGAACGGATGAAGAGCTCCCGATTCCGCGGCTGTCCTTTTATGAACGCCATCGTCGAGTTTCCGGATGAGGACCATCCCGGACACCAGGCAGCCATGACATACCGCTCCACGTTATGGAAAAATGTTGAGGATATTGCCCGCCAGGCCGGCGCCCGCGACCCGGTACAGCTCACTTACCAGCTTCAGCTGCTGAAGGATGGCGCCATGATGAGTGCCTACATGGATAAGGGGTACTACCATGCCGAATATTTTCTGAACGCCTGCCAAGTGCTGATCGACCGGCAGTTTGATGAGCCCACTCCGTCCCGCCGGACAACCGAATAACATGGCGCCGCGGGCAGCAAACATGCAGGCAAGACCGAGGGCACCCTTCGTGCTTATTCCCGGCCTTGCCCGTTTTCATGCCTTACGACTTCGCTATCGCAAGCAGGTGGGAAGTGACGCCCACATACTCCCGGAAGGAGCGGATCCGTTCCTGCTCGAAACGGAACACGATCACCAGCTCATTCGTGTACGGCATTTCGTTAAAGATCCCCTCCGCTTGAAAGATAACGATTCCGGTATCCTCCTGCTCCACGCAGGTGACCGGCGTTAGCTTGGCGCTCATGCTCGCCCGTTCAAGCTCGACCAATTCCCGGAACCTCCCGGTTCCCCTCTGCTCTCCCTGCCATTCCTCAAAAGGGATCGGGACGATAAAACCAAAATCAGAGGTCACCAGCGCTTCAAACGCCCCCGTATCCCCTTCCTCAATCGCCCGGCGAAATGCATTAAACGCTTGCAGACTGCGCTCGTTTCCCTTTTCCATTGGTTCCATACAGCATCCTCCTCTATAGGGTTGATTATGCCTTTCCAAATCTTATGAGCTCATTATATCGTTTAAACACGACAGGTACTGTCTTGTTTTTGTGATACACTTGAGAAAAAAATGAAAGGACGGGACGCCGATGTATAAATCCCAGCGGTTGATCCGGCTTATCATGCTCGTCAATGCTAAGAAAAACTTTACCCTCCGCGAACTTGCGGATGAGCTGGGCGTGTCCCAGCGGACCATATCCAGGGACCTCATCGAGCTTGGCGAGCTGGGCATCCCCGTGTACTCCGTTCAAGGACGGGGCGGCGGTTTCCGCCTGTTAAACGAGCGGCTGCTGCCCGCAATCGCTTTTACCGAAAGCGAAGCGACCGCCTTGTTCTTCGCCTCCCAATCGCTGGCTTATTTTGGCTCCGTCCCGTTCGGTAAAGCGGCCGCTTCCGCCCTCGACAAGTTCTATCACTATCTCCCGCCGGACCTGAAAGAGAGAATTAGCCGCTTAACCGGTAAAATGGCGATTTGGAGCCCCAGGCGCAGCATGTCTGCCGAGTGTCTGGAAGTGCTGCTGCAGGCGGTTATGAGTCGCAGCGCCGCAACCATTGTC
>NZ_PCZT01000024.1:333385-349846 GCF_002968895.1 Paenibacillus sp. AR247
AATGAAGAGGTCTGCTGCCTTGATGAGGTTGATGAGAAAACGGTGTTTAACTGGAATGAGGAGGAACTGAAGAAGGCGCCGAAGACCGACTTCATCGTCCGACTGACTCCGGAAGGCGTCCGAATGCTGGAAGGGAACGGCAGACTTCAGCCTCATATCGAGTGCGAGCCCGATGGCAGCGGCAGGATCGACATATCCATTCCCTGGAAGGACGTGGCGTTCTTTGCCGATATGGTCTGGATGTTGGGGCCCGAAGCGGTCATTATAGAGCCTCCCGAAGCCCGGGAATGGGTTAACGCCCGGCTGGCCGCCATGCAGCGCCAGTACGCGGAGCGCATTCCGGAATCTGAATCCAGGCAGGTAACGGACATACCAAAAAGCCAGGCCCCTTAAGGACCTGGCTGTAGTTTATCCCGTTAATAACTTTAATGCTATAAAGTGATGCCGTATAGGTATTTCTGGACCCACGTGCAAGTTATAATACTACAGCCGGAAGTATAAGTCTATATTTTTGGCGGATTTTTTCTATACTTAGACTTATTCTTTCACAGGGAGGGTCTAAGATGTTGAACCAAAGCGAAGCCGATGAAAGGCGTTATGCCGAAGCGATGACAGACAAGCTGGGGCGGGCGCTGGAAGACATCCGCGGGAAAATATCCGCTTCTTACCGCGACGTCATCGAGGCGAAAAAATATATGTGGGAAAACATTTCCCAGCTGGATCCCGCAGAGCGGGCCGCGAACAAGGTCGACATCTCGCTTCAGATCGACTCAGGTGAGAAAGCCATCGACAAGGAGCGGAAGCTGCATAAGCTGTACCAGTCTCCTTATTTCGGCAGGGTAGACTTTCGGGAAAATGGCCTGAAAGAAGCCGATGCCTATTATATCGGGATTCATTCCTTCGCCGGGACGGACGGGCATACGAATCTGATTTACGACTGGCGCTCGCCGGTCGCCAGCATGTTTTACGATTTTGGCGTCGGGCCCGCCTATTTCATAGCTCCGCTGGGGAGGATCGAGGGCGAGCTGACGGTGAAGCGGCAGTACAAAATCAGGGACGGCCGCATGGAATATATGATCGAAAGCTCGATCAACATCGACGATGACGTCCTTCAGAAGGAGCTCAGCAGCACCTCGGACGAAAAGATGAAAAACATCGTCGCCACGATTCAAAAGGAGCAGAACGTCATCATCCGCAATGAAACCTCCGATGAGCTCATCATTCAGGGCGTTGCCGGTTCCGGAAAAACGTCGGTCGCCCTGCACCGTATCGCCTTCCTGCTGTACCGCTACAAGGAGACGCTGACGTCAAGAAACGTGCTGATCATCTCGCCGAACAACGTGTTCTCCGATTATATTTCGAGCGTTCTGCCTGAGCTTGGTGAAGAAAATATGATGAAAATGCGCCTCGAGGAGCTGGCGGAAGCGGAGCTCAAGGGGATTGCCGGCTTCCAGACGTTCTACGAGCAAGTCACCGTGTTGATGGACCAAGAAGACCCGGGCATGGTCGAACGCATCCGGTTTAAGGCGTCGGCCGGCTTCATCCGGAAGCTGGATGAGTTTGTCGCTTATGCAGAGCAGCATTATTTTGCGCCGGAGGATGTGCAGATCGACGGACTGCGGATTTCTGCCGCGGAGCTGCGAGCCATCTATGACGGCACCCGCCGGATGCCCGTACAGTCCAGGCTCGAGCGGGCCGCAAACCAGGCGGCGGCAAACCTCAGGGACGAGGATGGACAGAGGCTGTCCGTACCCCGGATTCGCAAAATCAAGGCGGCCGTTAAAAAATGTTCCGTGCATCCACCCTGCTGGCGCTGTACAAGGATTTTTACAACTGGCTGGGCAGACCGGATCTGCTTCGCATGGCAGGGCCGAAGAAGCTGGAATATTCGGATGTCTTTCCCCTCGTCTACCTGAAAATGTACTGGGAAGGAACGGCGCCGTTTGATTTCGTCAAGCATCTGATCGTCGACGAAATGCAGGATTACACGCCCATCCAGTGCGCCGTCCTTTCCAGGCTGTTCAACTGCCGCAAAACGATCCTCGGCGATGCCGGCCAATCCGTCAATCCCTACTCCTCCTCTTCCCTTGCCGAGATCAAAAAGGTGTTCCCGAACGCGGATACGGTAGAGCTGTTAAAGAGCTACCGCTCCACCTATGAAATTACGACCTTTGCCCAGCAGCTCAAAGACAACAGCAGCGTCGTACCCATTGAGCGGCACGGCGAGCTGCCGCGGATGGTTGCCTGCGCGGACGGGGAGGAGGAAATGGAGTGCATCCGGTCTGTCCTCCGGGAATTTGTGCATTCCGGGTCGCGTTCCATGGGGATCGTCTGCAAAACAAAGGCCCAGGCAGACGAGGTCTATCACCGCCTGAGGGACGCGTTTGACAACTTGTATCTGCTGGATTTCGACAGTGAGGAGTTCCGCGAGGGCATCATCGTCACATCCGCCCATTTGGCGAAAGGCCTGGAGTTCGATCAGGTGATCGTTCCTTTCGTGAGCAGCGAAGTCTACCGAAACGAGATGGACCGATCGCTGCTCTATATCGCCTGCACCCGGGCGATGCATAAGCTGACGCTGACGCACAGCGGGGCACGGACGACGTTATTAAAAGAGCCCGGGGAGCATTAGTCCCCGGGCTCTTCCTTTTTATCCAAGATAAGATTCCAGCATCCAGACGTGCTTGTCGAGGTCCGCCTGAATCCCGATCAGCATATCTGCCGTCGGATGGTCGCCGGCGTCTTCCGCCAAACGGATCCCGTCCTGCAGCTCCTTGCTGACCGCAGAGAAGTCATGGATAAGCGACTGCACCATATCGCGCGCGTCCTCTTTTCCCGTGGCTTCCGCTACCGTGCCGATTTCCAGATATTCTTTGATCGTCGCGGCCGGTCTTCCCTTGATCGTCAGGAGGCGTTCGGCGATGTCGTCCGCTTTTTGCGTAATGTCGTTGTACAGATCTTCGAACTTCGCATGGAGCGTGAAGAACTGTTCCCCTTTTACGTACCAATGGTAGTTATGGATTTTAACGTGAAGAATGCTGAAGTTCGCCACCTGCTGATTCAATACCTGTTCCAGCGTAATTGTTGTGTTTGCCATTTGTCATCCATCCCTTCTTTATATGTAATGGACCGCCTTAGGCGATCTGGCTGACTAAGAAGCTTTTGCGGCG
The DNA here is from genome assembly GCF_002968895.1 of Paenibacillus sp. AR247. Classification (NCBI taxonomy): domain Bacteria; kingdom Bacillati; phylum Bacillota; class Bacilli; order Caryophanales; family Paenibacillaceae; genus Paenibacillus; species Paenibacillus sp. AR247. The sequence goes on from NZ_PCZT01000024.1 coordinate 336,556, forward strand.
GCCGTTCGTTACGGCTGCTTGGCGTCTTCTACGGGGACAACGGTAATGTCATCCACGTTCGATTCGCAGTGCGGGCAATAATGGCGGAGTTCGACTTCGTGGCCGCAGGCGGTATGCTTCAGGCTTTTATAGCATTTATCCAGGTGCTTCCCTCCCCATAAGATAAAAGCATGAAAGATCATTTCCATATCCCGTCCGCTTTCCGTCAATTCATACTCATACCGCGGAGGATGCGCAGAGTACAGATTGGATACGATCAGCCCGTCCTCCTCCAGCTGTCTGAGCCGCTCGGATAACACATTCGCAGAGATCGTCGCCAGCCCCTGTTTGATCTCGTTGAACGTTTTTTTACCGACCAAAATTTCATGTATGATCATCAAAGACCATCGATCGCCAACGATGTTCAATGTCTGCGCAATGTTGCAATCCAGGTTGTAAATATTCTTCGGCATATCCATGACCCCCCGTGTATCTTTGCCTCAAATGTGGTACTGCCTTCTAATCCTACAGTGCCACAAATGACCGCTTCTAGCAAATCGGCCCCCGCGCGGCTCCCGTCAGAATCCTTCCAGTACGACCTTGCCCACCGTACGGCCGGTCTCCAGCAGAGCATGGGCCTTGCGAAGACTGGCGGCATTGATCGGTGTCAGCGTCTCGCTTGTAGTGGTCCGGATGACGCCCTCGTCCACGAGGCGTGCGACTTCGTCCAGCAGCTTGTGCTGCTCGATCATATCCGGCGTTTGGTACGTGGAACGGGTAAACATGAGCTCCCATACGAACGTGACGCTTTTATTCTTGAGCAGAGTCAGGTTGAGCAATTCATCCGTCTCCACGATCGAGCAAATCTTGCCTTGCGGCGCGATCGCTTCCGCCATGTTCGCCCAATGCTTCTCCGTGCTGTTCAAGCAGAGGATGTAATCGACCTGCTCGATGCCGACCGCCTTAAGCTGCGGCAGGAACGCTTCAAAATGGTTGATGACGTAGTCCGCCCCCAGCCCTTTCACCCAATCGGCCGATTCCGGCCGGGAAGCCGTGCCGATGACCGTCAGGCCGGAATATTTGGAGAGCTGTGTCGCAATCGATCCGACCCCGCCGGCTGCTCCGATAATCAGGATGGTTTTGCCGGTGTTGTCCGCCTGGTTCTTGGGGACACCAAGCCGGTCGTACAAGCTTTCCCAGGCTGTAATGGTCGTTAACGGCAGCGCCGCCGCCTGTGCAAAATCCAGCGTGGATGGCTTCTTACCCACAATTCGTTCGTCCACCAGATGAAATTCGCTGTTGCCGCCAGGACGCGTAATGCTGCCGGCATAGTACACTTCATCGCCCGGCTTAAACAACGTGACATCCGGACCTACCTGCTCGACGACGCCCGCGACGTCCCATCCCAGCACTTTTGGCACGCTCTCCACGCGGTCTTTAGGCGAACGGACTTTATAATCGACAGGATTCACTGAGATGGCGTGGACTTTCACCAGCAAATCCTTGCCTGTCGGCACCGGTTTATCCAGCTCGACGTCAATCAGGCTTTCTTGATGATCAATCGGTAAATACTTATACAGGCCTACGGCTTTCATCGTCTCTTTTACTTTCGTCATGGTTGTTCTCTCCCTTATAAATGTGATTTATCGTGTGAAGCTGAATGGTATTGTATCCGTCAATATGTAAGCGATGAGCTCGTAGAGGAGCTCATTGGATCGCACCGAGCAAGTCGTTAATCGTCTCCGCCATCGACGGATGCGTAAAAATGGTATCGCGGAGGACAGTGTACGGCTGCCCGGACTGCATGAACACAGACACGATGTTCACAACCTCGCTGGACTCCGCACCGAACATGGTGAACCCGAGCAGACGGTCCGTTTCGGCGTCGACGACCGCCTTCAGCAGACCTTCCGTCTGTTTCAGCTGGCGTGCCCTCGTCGATGCGGTAACAGGTAATTTTGCCGTTTTCACGGTGTGTCCCCGCTTCAGCGCCTCCTGTTCCGTATACCCGACTTGGGCCAGCGGAGGATCGATAAACACGGAGTAAGGGACGAATCGCCGGTCGCCGGTCGTACGCGTCCGGTCGCCGAACAATTGATTCTTGAGAATCCGGTAGTCGTCCAGCGAAATGTACGTAAACTGCGGGCCTCCGTTCACGTCGCCGATCGCCCAGATATGCGGCACATTGGTCTGAAGCGTCTCGTCGACCCGGACGAAACCTCGCTCCGTCACTTCAACGCCTGCGGCTTCAAGATTCAGCCCGTCCGTATTCGCCTGTCTTCCGGTGGCGACCAGTACGGCATCCGCTTGGAGCGTGTCCTCACCGTCAGGCGTGGACAGCAGCAGCTGAACGGATTCCCCTTGTTCCGTAATCCGGGACACCTTGGTCTGCAGCCGGAAGCGGATGCCCTTGGCCTCCAGCACCTTTTTGACCTCTTCGGCAATCTCCCGGTCCTCTCTCGGCATAAATACGCCGCCATTCTCAAGAACGGTCACCTCTGAGCCGAAGCCTGCATAGATGGAGGCGAATTCCAGTCCGATATAGCCGCCGCCGATGATGGCCAACCGGGAAGGCAGCTTCGCCAAGTCCAGCATTTCCGTGCTCGTATAGACATGAGCTCCGTCAATCCCGGGAATGTCGGAAAGGACCGGCTTTGCCCCCGTATTGATGAAAATCCGCTCGGCCTCGGCGAGGATGGTCCCAGCTTCCGTTTTCACCCGAACCTCGTGCGGGGATTGGAACGAAGCCGTCCCGGTCAATACCGTGATCCCCGGATGGCTGTTCAGGTTATTGAAGTTCTTGCCGCGCAGCAGGGTAACCAGCTCATCTTTCTCCTGAAGGGCGCGCGCATACTTCGCCTGCCGGGACTCCGGACCGTTCCCTTCCTCCTGCGAAACGATATGCGACTGATAGGCCAGCGCCTTTGTTGGAATGCAGCCGATATTGATGCAGGTTCCGCCATACATCAGGGGTGACTTTTCCACGACGGCGACTTTCAATCCCTGCTCGGCCAGAAAGGGGGCCAACGTTTTTCCGCCTTTGCCAAAGCCGATAATTAACGCATCGAACGTTTCCTTGATCATCGGATGATCCATCCCTTCTCGAATGAAGCTCTTGCTTAATTTTTTTCTCGTCATGATCTGCTTTGCTGAGCGCTCATATGTTGTGCTCGTTTCTATGTAAGTCATAATACAATACTTAGTTAGTTTTTACAACTCACTAATTTTAAAAAACTTTCTTTTTGGCTTTTTTGGAACCCTATTCGTTCCCTTAACGAAGGGGAAAAAGGTAAGTTTGACGCCGGTTGATCAACGGTTCCCGGCTGTTCACTGCAGCAAAAAGACAGCCGATCCTCATGGCGGCTGCCTTCCTTGAACTGCTTTATCTGCTGCTTCCCATCGTTATATTTGCCGGGTTTCGTTCCCGCCATTACATCTTCGTAATCATCCACGTTACACCGAATCGGTCAATGACCTCACCATAATAAGCGCCCCATGGCTGAAGGGCAAAAGGATATTTGCTTTCTCCGCCCTCACTCAGCTTGGTATAGGCCGCTCTGGCTTCCTCCTCATCGGTATACGTTAAAGAAAGGCTGACGCTGCGGTTATACGAAACCGGTTCAAACGCGTCGGACAGCATCAGCGGATTCGCTCCCGCCACCGTTACTGCCAAGTGCATCACTTTATCCTTCATCGCCTCAGGCGCTCCGGGCGCGTCTCCGTATGTACTGACAAACTGGATTTCCCCGCCTAGGGCCTCGATATAGTAATTCGCCTGGCTTCTTGCATCCACCGACATCAGATAAGCGTTCATTTGTGCTCCCATATTGTTCAACAACCTTTCACCTGTTTTTTGTCTTTACATCAATACGACGAATGCTTGTCGGCGAATTCGACACGGAAGCAAAAAAACGTTCAAAAAGTTTTTTAATACAAAAAAGAGCTGCTTCCACGGTCATCTTCGCCCCGTTCGAGCAGCCCTTTGCTATCGTTATCGATCTGTATTTGTTTTTAAGGTTGAATGGATGCACCGGTCGCATACCATTTTCCGGATTTAAGCTTAAGCGTCAGACGGACCGGCTCCCTGAACCCGAAAGGCTCACCGGAGTACTGCTGGGTCACATAAGCCAGAGATACTCCGAAGAAATGCAGCGGAAATACGAAGCCGATGTCGTGAACGGCGGGGTCATACGCATAGTCCTTGTTCGTCATGCCTCGCTGGACCGGATGGATGTCATGATAGACAGCCTCATCCATGTATTCGGTATAGCCCGGATCCCCGCTCATGGCTGCCACCAATATCCGTTTCGTATCAAGGGCGACCCAAGCCCCAAACCCGATGTACGCAGCCACAAAAGCGATGATCAGCGATAACGCTAGCCTTTTCCCCTTCATGCCGGTCCCCCCAGGTTCCGCAGTTCTGAAGTACTCCCTGCTAGTGAACGAGCCGCGTAATCTGCTTCTTTTTCCATGAGAAGCGGTAGTAGCTGTACACCAGAATGAAGCTGGCGATGAACGCTGCCGGATACCCGATCCAAATGCCTTCGATGCCAAGGCTTGTATGGTACGAGAGCACATAGGCCACAGGGACCTCTACGCACCAGATCGACACGATGTTGAACACCGTCGGCCACAGCACTGTGCCGCTGGACCGCATCGTCGCCCCGTAAATCTGTCCCGACCCGGTACACATAGGTGCTGATGATGTCCGCCGTATCGTAAATGCCGGGTTATACATCNGAAANACTTTCTCGAAGCCGATCTCGAGCACTTCCCGATATCAAGGATCAGGATGATCATGATGGTCGGGGCAATGCCGGGCAGCGTCACATGCCACAGTTTCCGCCACCGGTTCGCTCCGTCGATGCTGGCCGCTTCATACAGCTGCGGATCGACCGCGGTCAGCGCCGCCAGGAAGATGATCGTCTCCCATCCGATGTGCTGCCAGATTTCCGACAGGACATAGACCGGCCGGAACCATCCCGGCTCCATCATGAAGTTGACCGGCTTGCCGCCAAGCGCGGTAATCAGCTCATTGATGATCCCCCCATTCGGGGACAGGAACATGATCACCATGCTGGCCACGATGACGTTGGAAATGAAATGCGGCAGGTAGCTGACGGTCTGCACCCATTTTTTGAACACGGCATTCCGGACTTCGTTCAGCAGCAGGGCCAGAATGATGGGCGCCGGGAAGCCGAAGACCAGCTTGTAAACGCCGAGCAGCACCGTGTTTTTCATCAGCACCCAGAAATCCGGGTTCTCGAAAAACATCCGGTAATACTTGAAGCCCACCCACTCGCTCGCCCAAATGCCCTTGAACACGTTGTAGTTTTTGAATGTAATCACGAGGCCGAACATCGGTGCATACTTAAAAATCGCGTAATACAGCAGGCACGGGAGAAACAGCAGCCATAAGTATTTGCTTCGTCTCCAGGCCCGCTTCAGCCTGCTCTGCATGGTCATGCCGCTGCGGCGCTTTACGTTCAGGCCCGGCAGGCCTGCTTCAACGATTCCCGATACTTCCGATTGTGCTTGTTTCACCCACATGCGCACCTCCCTCTTTGGTCATGGGCCGTGAAACCCTGTACCCGAATCATACTTGAACGCTTCTCCATAAATAAATCTGCACGTTTGTGAGGATATCCCCTTTTTCCGGGGTCAGCCGGAAGATTGTAGAGATACCCGAAAAGGTGAATATTGTTTGAACGCGAAAATAAATCTTATGATATAGGTAACAGAGCGCACATTGCCGGAGGTGTTCAAAAGATGTCACTCATGCTGACGAAAAAACTGGGGTATACGACGCTTTTCACGAAATTGCTGCTTGGATTTCTGGCCGTCATCTTGCTTCTTGCCGCCTTCAACCTGGTTTCCTTCTTCTATTTAAAACGCCAGATCCACCAGGAGATCGTCAAGTACAACGAGCTGAGCATTAATCACGCGGTGGAGGGCTATGAGGATCATTTTCGGCTGACCCGGGAAATGGTGCTCGGTCTGAACCAGAACGGCCTCTGGGCGACCCACATCAATTTGCTCCGGCATGCCAGAGTCAACAAGGCTTATGGCTACGTCAACGACGTCATTGCCGAGATGAAGCAGCTGTACACGAATCCCTTCCTTTATATTGACAACCTCATCATTGACTTCCGCAGCGATGCCTACGTCATCGAGAAGGACGGGACAAGCAGCGCAAAAGCGATGTTTAGCACGTATTACATTAGCCCTTCCTACCCGCCGGAGTTTTGGGACCGCCAATTTGACGAATCGTACGCATACCGCGTGTTTCCGGCTGCCGCCTTTACCGAGAACACGGCGGGCCATACGGTGTCCAAAGGCATACTGATGCCCATGATCATTAAAATGATGCCTTACCGCGACATGTACTTCATCGTCATGATCGATGCCCAAAAGCTGACGCAGGACCTGCACGTTTCGATCAGCGACCAGTTTTATATTTTGAATGCTGACGGGGAGCCGCTCTACCAGACGTCGGCCGACATCAATTCGGGTCTGGTCACTTCGTTTGACCCGAGCCGCTCCTATATGCAAACGAAGGATTACTATTATTTTTATAAAAAGGGGGCCGGTACGGGTTTCACCTATGTCAGCCGGGTTCCGGTCCAGAGCATTTCCGGCCAGCTCCTCAATCTGAACCTGATCCTGCTGTCACTGCTCGCCATCGTCGGCGTCCTGATCGTGCTGACCTTCCTGTTCAGCCGGCGCATGCACCAGCCGATTCGGCTCATCGTCGACGAACTGAAGGGCTACGAGACCGACGCCGGCAGCGGCACGGATAACGAACCCGTTACGCGAAATCGAGCTGATCACGCGAAAAATGCACCACATGCGCATCTCCCACCAAAGCATTTCGCGCGATCTGGCACGCAAAAACTCCATGCTCCGGCATTACGCCTACACCAACAAGCTAAAGAACATCCATATGAACCTGAAGGAGATCCAGGAGCTGACCGATACGAGCCTGCCTTATGTGGTGGTGGTCTACCAGGTGCTGTTCAAGGATGCCTTCGAGCATTATCAGCAGAAAACGGGTAAAGGCTCTTATTACCTCCGCGTGTACGTCGACAATGTATGGCGTCAGGCTTTTCCCGACGCTGTCACGATCCAGACCGAGCCCCACCAGATCCTCACGCTGCTGTTCCTGCCCGATCCGGAAGCGGATCTTGCCCCGTACATGCAGCGGCTGCTGCAGGTGTTCTCCGTGGACCGCGACAGCTATCTCGTCACGATGGCCCATGGAGCCGTTCAGCCGGCGGGGGCGGACTTTACGGCTGCGTATGAGCAGGTCCAGGAGCGGCTGAAGCTGCGCCGCCTGGTGGATGAAACGCAGTGGATTCGGCCGGACGCCCCTGACGGCGGAGCGCGAGGCGAGCGCTACCTCAAAGCGATGTGGGAGCAGGAGTTCCAAACCCGCCTGATGAGCGGCAGCGAGGAAGGCATGCAGGAATGGGTCCGGCGCAGCCTGGACCAGCTCGAGAAGAAGCAGGCGGTAGCCAGCGACTACCGGCAGTTCGCCAAAGATGTGGCGGGCGAGCTGGATAAAGCGCTGCGCCAGCTTCCCGCGGCTGCATCAGCCGATGCCGGCGGCCGCCCGCCGCTCGAGGAGACCCGGCGCTTCTACTGCCGGGCGCAGTACGAGCGCTGGTTCACGGACCTGCTGCACCCCGTGCTGCAGGGAATCCGGCGCAAGACGGAGGATCATGATCCGATCACATCGTTCGTGAAGGAGTATATGTGCACGCATCTGGACGAGGACATCAACCTCGACATGATAGCCGACAAGCTGAACATTACGTCCGGCTATCTGTCGACGTACTTCAAGGAGAAGACGGGCGTCAATTTCAGCGATTATCTGAACGACCTGCGCATCCGGACCGCCAAGGAGCTGCTGCAGAACCTGGATCTGCGCATCCAGGACGTGGCGGCCCGGGTCGGCTACCGCAACGTAAACTCGTTTATCCGCATGTTCAAGCGGCATGCGGGCATTACGCCTGGGGAGTATCGGCGCAAATATGCGTCGTAGAGGGGAGTGATGGCGGGCAGGCTGGGCAATCGGGCAGCGTTGGTGCAGGCAGGCGTCCGGTAAATGACAGCTCATATTAAAGCTGGTACTTCGGCGCTCGGATGGACGCTCCGTTGGCATTGATGCTTGCTGATGCTTCGTGGTACTTCGGAGCTCGGGTGGACGCTCCGTTGGCACTGATACTTGCTGATGCTTCGTGGCACTTCGGCGCTCGAGTGGACGCTCCGTGTACGGATCGTTCTTCCGATCGCTGTTGTCTTTGGATTTCTTGACCGGAAACATACCAAGGGTGAAATCCAAAGACAAAGGCGACCGCTTCGCTTCTCCAGATCGATTCCGCCCACTCCGCTGGGTCGAGGTTGGAGTGACGGTGCTTAAAGATTAATGGCATGAACGGCCGCCGAACCTTAGCAGGGCCTGCCGCCATCACATGTGGGTGAGAACAGGTACACCGGGATAATGATGATGGCCCCAATGATATAGTTGAGCATAATACCCACGCGGATGACCTGTTTCAGCCGGTCCAGCTGACCGGCCCCGATCGACTGCGCTCCCAGCACCGATACGGTCATGCCCAAGCTAATCGCCGGCATCTGGACGTAACTCGCCACCTGGTTCCCCGCGCCGTAGGCGGCGGTTGCGTCCGAGCCGAACCGGTTGACAAATATGATGACCGCAATCTCGGACAGCGACACCAGAATCATGCTGATGCTGGAGGGAATGCCGAGACGAAGCAGCAGCTTCAGCATTTCCCGGTCCATCCCCAGGTGCCTGCGCACCGAAGCGTCGAACTGCAGCGGGTGCTTCTTCCAGCGGAGATACCAGAGCATCGCGATAAAGGTCACGATCGTGGAGACGAGATTCGCATAAGCTGCACCGTACAGGCCGAGCTTGGGCAGCCCGATCCAGCCGAAGATCAGCACGGGCAGCAGAATCAGGTTCAGCGCCGTACTGACGATCAGAAAATAAAACGGCGTTTTCGAATCGCCTGTTCCGCGCATAAATGTCGTATAGACCGCATACAGGAACAAAAACGGCAGGCTCCAGAACATGATGCGGGCATAATGTACGGAAATGTCGATGATGTTGGACGGGGTTCCGATCAGAAGCAAAATGTCCTCGGTAAAGATGCCCCCCAGCACCGCCAGGACGATGCCGAGGATGACTGTGAAAGTCAGCGTCGTGCCGACGACCGCCTTAAGCTTCTCCTCGTTGCGGGCACCGTAAGCCTGACCGATCAGAATGGCACTACCGGAGCCGATCCCGATCACAAAGGATATGACCAGAAAAAATAACGGGAAAAACGCGGATATCGCCGCCAGTGCCTCAACCCCGATCCAGCGCCCCACGACGATGCTGCCGACCAGCTGGCCGACGGACTGCAGGGCGTTGCTCAGAATAAGGGGGATAAGGAAGGCGATCATGGCCCGCAGTACCGTATCCTTCTTGTCGGGAGCACCCGGCCCCGGCCTCTCGGATGGCACGGCACCGGAGGCGCCTTTTAAACCTTGCTCGGTAGAACTCATGTAAAACCATCTCCTTTAATGATCATCCATTTGAAAGGTTTCCGCATGCTCATCAATAGCCCATGTCCTTGAGCAGGCGGGACAAAATGCGGAACCGCTCGCCCAACAGCTCGCCGTCTTCGTTCAGCGCTTGGGCAAACAGCTTGATATCCTCGTCGATCATCGGATTGTCCGTGCATACCGCCACTTCCATGGCATCGCCCTGTACCCCTACACGGTCGATGGTCGTCTCTTCCGGATCATACAGCTTGGGATAGCGGTACGCCTCGCTGAAGTAAGCGCTGCTGCGCAGGATCAGAATCGCCAGATCCAGCACCCGGTGCATCGGAAGCTCTTCGGATTGGCGCGACCATTTCTCGCCGGTATAACGCCAGACCTTGGCGGAAATGTCCACCTTCCCGCGCTCGTTCCACTGGGCAAGGCCCAGGGACAACCCCTTGGCATCCGTGCTGTACGCCTTTCTGCCGTCGATGTTTTCGTAATTCTCGGATACGATGACCGGTTTATGTTTTAACGTTGTTGGGATCCTCATGGTTAGATCATCTCCACATGTTCTAATTTATCTTTCCAGATGTCGCGCAGGAGCTCCAGGTCCTCCGTATAGTCGGTTTTGGACTCATCTTTGTCGTAGGCGAGCGTGTCCACAACCTTCACTTCAAACTGGCTCTCCCCGTATTCGTTCCATTCCCGCTGCAGCTCCTTGCATTTGTGCAGCCCGGATCTTAACATAAACTGATGCCGGTTCAGCATACTTTTCATATCCTGCGTGGAACCCAGATAGATGCGTCCGGAAGGGACACACTTGAGCATATATACGCCCATTTGGGGTTTCATTTCTTTGTATTGGGCGATCAGCTCCGCCCTGCGGCTTTTATCCATCCGATTCATCTCACCTTCCCGATTAATATTTAGTAATTTACTAAATCAGTAATTTACTAAATAACTAGATCATTTATATTACAGATATTGTATCCTGTCAAGGAATTTGGAAAACCTTTGGGATGGAATATCGGCATCCGCCCTTTTGTGATGGGGAAATTGCCTTAAAAGAAAAAAAGCACCCGGCCGTTAGCCAGGTGCCTCAGGGAATCGGCGCAACCTCGCGCCTTCCTATTTATTTTCCAGCTTCGCCTGCTCCACCCGCTGCTGCGCCGCCGTATAGGTGTCGATCAGCTTTTGGACGCCGAGGCCGTTGATTTCCTCCACATATTTATCCCACTCGCTTAATTTCCGCGTGCCCAGGACGAACTTGGAGAAGTTCTCTTCGCGGTATTTCTTCACAGCCTGCCCGGTCACCGACAGCACCTCGTTCTCCGTGTCGGTAAAGGCCGGCTTCGGCTGCATCGCCGGCGGATCGTATTTGGCCGCTTCCTCATAGGCCTTCTTCAAATCGCCCGAGAACAGCGACAGATGCGCATTGAAATCGATCCACGTATACGTGCCGCTCGTCTGCAGGCCGGTCTGCTTCCGCATTTCCGTCACGTCGGTATACTCCGGCTTAAATTTCTTTTCCCCGTTTTCCACCGTATAAGTCTCGCCTTCCTTGCCCCAGCTGCTTAAGTTTCGCCCATCTTCACTGTAGAAAAAGTCCATGTACTTCATAATTTCGTCTTTATGCTTGGAGCTCGAGGCAACGGTCAGACCGCCCTCAAGATAGTGGAAATACGGGTTCAGCTGTTTCATGCCCGGCAGTCCTGCCGGCGGCGCCATGAACTGCAGGCTGTACTCCGGATTATCCTTGCGCATCGCGTTGTTGAAGAAGTCGACGCGGCTGATGTAATCGATCGTCACAAAGGATTGGCCCGTGGACATGACGTCCTGCCACTGCTTGGTCTGGATCGACAGGAAATCCGGCGGAATCAGTCCTTCCTCATAGAAAGTATGCCACATCTCCACCATTTTCTTGTAGTTATCCTCGGTCGGTCCGAACTTCCACTTGTTGTCGTCAAAATCGTAATACACATCCGTGCCCGTATCGAAGTTGGTCGTCAGGTTGGCGTACATCTCATCCGGTATTTGCCCGAAGCGCATCGACAGCGGATAGCTGTCCGGGTACAGCTGCTTCAGCTTTTTCAGCACCTGGTGCAGCTCCTCATAGGTCTTAGGCGGCTGCAGTCCGTTTTTCTTGAACACATCCTCGCGGTACAGCCAGATCATCCGGTTTGTCTCCCCAAAGCCTTGGTTCGGGAACATATACATTTTACCGTCCGCGGACAGCGCGGCCTTGGCTTCCTCCGGATACTGCTCCATCCACTTTTTCAGGTTCGGCATTTGGTCGACATGGTCCAAAATATTTTCCAGCGCGCCCTGGTCCCCGTATTTGTTGGAGTCCCTGCGGCTCGACATATACATGAGGTCCGGGAGATTGGCCGAGGCCATGACGAGGTTCAGCGTGTCGCTCAGCTTGCCCGAAGGCGTCTGTACGTTCAGCGTGACCCCGGTTTTTTCCTGAATCCACTTCCAGATCGGCCAATCCTTGCTGTACGGGAAGGTCGCATTGTTGTCAAGGAGAGCCGTTAAGGTGACCGTCTCCTTCTGTCCCCCGGTTCCGGCATTTGGTGTCGTACTCGTCTCTTCCTTCTTCCCGCTGGTGCATCCGGCTGCGGCAATGACGATCAGCAGTGCGGCCAGCAGCGCTGAAGCGATCTTTCTTTTCTTCATTCGTTTCGCCCCTTTGATCAAAATTGGAACATCACAGTTATCCCTTCACCGCGCCGATCATCGACCCTTTCACAAAATATTTCTGGACGAACGGATATATGATCAGGATCGGAATGGTGGATACCATGATCGTCGCAAACTTCAGTGAATCCTCGACCACCATGTTGTCTCCGCCGATCTGCGTCACCTGCCCGGAGCTGACGCTTCCGGCAAGCACCAGATTGCGGAGAATGACCTGAAGCGGGAACAGGTCGGGATTGCGTAAATACAGCAGCGGATTCATGAAGTTGTTCCAGATGCCTACCGCATAGAACAATGAGATCGTAGCGAACACCGGCTTGGATAACGGCACGATGATGCGGAAGAAGATGCCGATGTCGTTCAGCCCGTCGATCCGTCCCGATTCCTCCAGCTCCTTCGGAATGCCGCTGAAGAACGTCCGCATCAGAATGAGATTCCACGTGCTGACCGCTCCCGGCAGTACCATGCCCCAGATCGTATCAACCAGCCCGAGCGAGCGGACCACCAGAAACGTCGGGATCATGCCCCCGCTGAAAAACATCGTAAACACGATCAATAGCGTAAAGCCTTTATGAAACGTCATGTCGCTCCGGGACAGCGCATAAGCGCCCATGGACGTAATGATCATCGCAATCGCCGTGCCCAGCACGGTGTAGATGATCGTGTTCCGGTAGGCCGACCAAATTTTCGGGTCTCCCAGCACCAGATCGTACATCCGGAGATTAAAACCTTTTGGCCACAGCGTGACCTCTCCCTTCATGACGTACACGTCCCCGCTGAGCGAAACCGCAAGCATGTAAACGAACGGATACAGCGTCACGGCGGCGACACCGAGCAGAATCAGCGTGTTGACGATGGTAAACAGGCTGATCCTGCGGCGGCCGCGAACCTCCCTTGCACTTACCATAGGCTGGTTCCCCCCAGTCTGCGGCTGATAAAGTTGGCCGAAAAAATAAAGATGAAGCTGATGAACCCCATGAACAGATCGATGGAAGAGGCGTAGCTGAAGTTCCCCTGCTCCATCCCGACCCGGTACACATAGGTGCTGATGATGTCCGCC
>NZ_PCZT01000024.1:349946-350580 GCF_002968895.1 Paenibacillus sp. AR247
AAGGCGGCCGCTTCGCTTCTCCAGATCGATTCCGTCCACTCCGCTGGGTCGAGGTTGGAGTTACGGTGCTTAAGGATTAATGGCATGAAAGGCCGTCGAACCTTAGCAGGGCCTGCCGCCATCACATGTGGGTAAAGTAAAAACCCCCACCCGGACTGCGTATCCGGGTGGGGGGTAATGTTTTGGTCAGCCCGCGCTAAGCTTGGGGCTGAGTATTGGCCTGCGATGCGTGCGTGGTACGTGGACTAGGGGGAGTGTGCGAGGTGAGTACATCATCAGGTGAAGATGGCCATGGTGTGTGGTGCCAATGTCGGTAGAGATGGCCGCGGTGTGTGGTGTGGGCATCATCGTGTGGAGTAGTGCATCGCGTATCGTGCGGGCGTTATCGTGTACGTGGTGCTGGTGTTATCGTGTGGCGATGGAGAGCTTGCACCGTGCAGGTGTTACCGGGTAAAGCCGGTATCGTGCGGATCGCGGTCAGCGCTCACATCGCGGGCATCGTACTTCAGCTGCCCGCGCTTGTAGGTGCGAAGGATGCGGATGCCCGCCGCATCCTTCGTGAAGAGCGCCACGTCTGCGGGCGCGCCGGGCGCAAGGCCCTGGGCCGCGGGCAGGCCCAGCAGGCCAGCGGGCC
>NZ_PCZT01000025.1:0-13084 GCF_002968895.1 Paenibacillus sp. AR247
CAATATCGTGGAAGCAGAAGAACTGCAGGTTCATTTGTCCAAAATTCGAAGCGGCTTCCACGCGGGCTTTGGCCTTGTCCATGCCGTCATATTTGTCCCAGCTGCGGACAGCGGTCTCTGTGCCGAACGGATCGGAACCGCCGGCTGTCAGCGTATGCCAGTAAGCCATCGCAAAGCGAAGATGCTCCTCCATCGTTTTGCCTGCTACCACTTCTTGCGGGTTATAGAATTTGAACGCGTACGGATTGGTCGAACGGCTTCCTTCATAAGCGATCTTCCCAACGTTCTCAAAATATGCCATGTATAATCCTCCTCAAAATTTGCTTGTCGCAAACGTTTACAGGAACATAGTAACACATTCGATCAACTTTGTATATTGGTTAAACAAAGTTTTTTTAAAAGGTGATTTCGGGTTGCTTTTTGCCGCGGTTGGCTCTAGACTAATTGATTATGTGCTAATGGGATTACTCGAAGGATGTGCGACATATATGAAAGTTACCGGGGACCAGGCTCTGGTCAAAAAAATAAACCGCTCGCTTGTGCTTCACACGATCCGCAAGCATTCCTCCACCCTCTCCAGAGCCCGGGTATCGGAAATGACCGGCCTTAACAAGGCGACCGTCTCCAATTTGGTAGCCGAGCTGTGCGAGCAGCAGCTGGTCACCGAAGTCGGGCCGGGCAAGTCCAGCGGCGGGCGCAAGCCGCTGCTGCTGCATTTTAACGCGATGGCCGGCACCGTCATCGGCATTGAGCTGCGGGTGAAGCAGCTGACGGCCGTGCTGTGCGATCTGGGAGGCAATGTACTGGAGGAGCTGGATCATGCGCTGGAGCGTCACGATCTGTCCTATGTGCTTGAGACAATGAAGAAGGTAATCTCCAGTCTTATGGAATTAGCACCGGACACGCCATACGGCACCGTCGGGATCGGGGTCGGCGTGCCCGGCATGGTGGATGAGAACGGGATCGTTCTATTTGCTCCCAACCTCGGCTGGGAAATGGTTCATTTGCGACAGCTGCTGGAGGAAGCCTTTTCGGTGCCTGTCACCATTGATAACGAGGCTAACGCCGGGGCGCAAGGCGAGCTGAACTTCGGGGCAGCAAAAGATGTGCGCCACCTGCTCTACATCAGTGCGGGCTCGGGTATCGGTTCCGGCATTATCATCGGCGGTGAGCTGTACAAGGGTGCACGGGGTTATGCCGGTGAGACCGGCCATATGTGCATCGAGGCCGACGGAAGGCCTTGCACCTGCGGAAGCCGAGGCTGCTGGGAGCTCTACGCATCGGAGAAAACGTACGATACGGCCGGCACTGCCTTGCCGGCCCACAATACGCCGGAGCTGGTGCGCCTGGCTGCCGAGGGAAACGAGGCTGCCCGGGAACAATTCACCCAGATGGGCAAATATTTGGGCATCGGCGTCACCAACCTCATCAACAGCTTCAATCCCGAGCTCATCGTGATCGGCGGGGCGCTGTCCGAAGCCCGGGATTGGCTGGCCGGGCCGATGCAGGCGGTCGTCGCGGAGCGGACGCTGCCTTACCATAAGCAGCAGCTCGAGATCACCTTCTCCCGGCTTGGCAGCCGGGGAACGATGATCGGCGCAGGCTTCGCCGCCGTCATGCATTTTCTCGGCCACGCGCGCGTCACGCTGTAACCGAAATATAGAAAAAGCCGGAGATCCAATAGATCTCCGGCTTTTATGTTATCCCAATCCAACAGCGAACATTCAGCTCGCCCTCAAGTTAAATGTTGACGCGCGCCGTGCAGAGGCATGTAAGAAGCTAATTTTATAATATCCAGATTACTCAAAAGCTCGTAAAATGGTGTCATATGGAGGTGGAGATGTTGAACAATAAAAACATGAAACTCAGGATTGGCTGGATTATTCCAAACGTTTTTATGTATCTTCTTTTTATAGGTGTTGGAACCTTTGTACTTATTAATGCAGATGGTCTAAGAGATATCCATCGACTTGGCATTTGGGTATTCATGCTGCTTCTTATACTATTTGCGGCCTTGTTTGGTTCATATCGAATTTGGACTTGGATAAAGCAAGGAAAAATATAGCATTAAAAAGGGAGCCTGCACGGACGGTACTCAACATCCCGATCCAACAGCGAGCCTTCGGCTCGCCACTAAGGTAGATGTTGACGCGCGTCCTGATCAGTCCCTTCATGGAAGCCCGCACGGACGGTCGCACCCACGCTCGTGGGTTCTCTCCCACACAACCACTCCAAAATAAAAAAAACGCCATCGGCGTTGTTTGTTTTAATTAATATGGAGCGGGTGATGGGAATCGAACCCACGCTATCAGCTTGGAAGGCTGAAGTTCTACCATTGAACTACACCCGCATATCACCTGTAAAAGCAAAGCCGCCAAGGCGAATCTCGTACTTTCTCAGGGTGAATGTCTAGTATCGGGATGACACGATTCGAACATGCGACCCCCTGGTCCCAAACCAGGTGCTCTACCAAGCTGAGCTACATCCCGTTGCATTCAAGATATATCATCTTGTGAAGACAAGAAATAATATACCACGGATGCCGCGGGATTGCAATACTTTTTTAATTCAGCAGAAAGGTCCGTTCGAAATCCTCAGGCGAAATCGGCTTGCTGAAATAGTAGCCTTGTCCCTCGTGACAGCGCTGCTCTTTCAAGAAATGGAGCTGCTCCTCATTCTCTACGCCTTCGGCCGTTACCTTGAGCTGCAGATGATGCGCCATCGATGCGATCGTGGAGACGATCGCCGCATCGTTATGGTCGCTCATCACTTCGTGGACGAAGGAACGGTCGATTTTTAGCCGGTCGATCGGCATGTTTTTCAAGTAATGCAGCGAGCTGTACCCCGTCCCGAAGTCATCGATACTGATGAAGACGCCGAGCTGCTTCAAGCGCCGAAGCTGGTCAAAGGCCGTTTCCTTGTCAAACGTCATGCTTTCCGTAATTTCCAGCTCGACGTACTTCGGATCCAAGCCGATTTCCTCCAGGATGGACCCGATGCGTTCAGCCAGCTGGGGCTGGAGAAACTGGCGCATGGATAGATTGATCGATACGCAGATCGGCTTATACCCCGCCTGCTGCCATTTTTTATTCTGCATGCACGCCGTGCGGAGAACCCATTCGCCAAGAGGAACAATCAGACCGCTTTCCTCTGCCAGCGGAATGAATTCGGCCGGCGAAATGAAACCCCGTTTCGGATGCCGCCAGCGCAGCAGCGCCTCCATGCCGACGATCTCGCTGCTCTCCAAATGAACGAGCGGCTGGTACTCCAGGTAAAACTCTTCCCGCTCGATCGCTTTACGCAGGTCGTTCTCCAGACGGAGCCGTTCCTTCGCCTTCATCTGCATGGATGGGACAAAGTGACGGACGTCGACTCCATAGTCTTTGGCATGATGAACGGCGGTGTCCGCATGCTGAATCAGCTCCTCGGCCGTGTCTCCGTCCTGCGGAAAGACCGCCATACCTGCGCAGAGCGTGATATGATAATCGTTTTCCTCGATGACGACGGGCTTTTCAAAGAGTTTCAGCAAATAGCGGATCCGCTCCATCCCCTCTTCCACGCCGGCAAGCGCAGGCAAAATGATAGCGAACTCATCGGCGCCCATACTGAACACTTCCTCCCTGGAGCGGGTATTCCGTTTGAGGCGGTCGCCGACAAGCTGCAGAATCCGGTCCCCCGCCTGATGCCCAAGAGAGTCATTGATATTTTTGAAGCGGTTGACGTTAAAAACGACGACCCCTGTCATTTCATGTCCCGCAGTTTTGATCTTACTGGAAATGCGCTGAGTCAACCGGCGTTTGTTCGGAAGTCCCGTCAGGTCATCATGGAACGCCAGATAGTTCATCCGCGCCTCCACCCGCTGTTGTTCCCGGAATGGATCCTCGATCGTCAGGCGGTAAACCCCTTTGAGCATCAGATAGTAAGCCACACCTCCGGAAAGGGTGCCAAGCAGGTAATTCCACTGGTATGTATGATTCGCCGTCATCATCAGCCCCTGTCCGAGAGCGGAGTAAATCAGTGCCCGGATAATAATAAGCAGCGATGGGGCCCGGTCCTTTCTGCCCCGGTACATGATCGATCCGATGCCAATCAGGCATACCGCAATGATCACCAGGTCCAAATATTTCTTCAGCAAATTAATGCTGCCATGGTTCATCAGCAAAGGAAGTTTCTGATGCCACAGGAAAAAGGCAAGCACACCAAATACGATCACGACCGACGTGATCATAAATGCGAAGCGTTTATGGGTAATCGACACCATCGTGTCTTTCAGATTATAAATCGACAGAAGCCCGAGGGCGCACGCCCCCTTGGAGATGATAAGCAGCCACATGGCATCGTCATGGTTTAATGCATAGCCGAATAGAGGAATTCCGAGCAAGCTGACCGTCTGCAAAAAGTCAAATACAGCCAGAGACAAAAACAGCGCAGCCGTATACAGCCTATGCCGCGACAGTTTGTGCGAAAATAACAGCCATCCCTGGGCGAACACGGCAAAGCTGACAGCCACGCTGCTCCAGCCGGCAAGGACATAAACCGTCTTGAACCAGCCGGCGCCATCATTACTGTATAAAAATGCAGTTTGAACGATCTGAACCGCAACAAAAAACAAGATTCCCACCAAGGCCGTCCTGATTGTTCGTCTTTTCTCTACTCTGGTATGCATGCAGTCCTCTGACCCCCGGGCTTTTTCTGAAATATTTATATATGAATTTCATGCTAAATAATTCCACGTTTATGCCGACATTCCTGCTAACATTAGACAATAATTTTGCATTGGGGCCATCGTTCGACATGTGTCGTTTTGCAAAAAATGAATCCTTATCCTCCTTCATCCGTATTGTAGATTATAATACCTAAGGGGTGTGGCATTGTATGATCATTACAACAACCGAAAATGTAGCCAATCATGAAATTATCGAGGTACTCGGCACCACGTTTGGAGTCGTCGTTAGAGCCAGAGGCATCGGCGGGGACATTATGGCTTCCCTCAAGGGCCTTGTCGGCGGCGAGGTGAAGCAGTACACCCAGATGATTGAGGATGCGCGGCGGCAAGCGGTGGACCGGATGGTGCAGAACGCGCATGCCATGGGCGGTGACGCCATCGTGATGATGCGCTTTGACAGCGGGGATATCGGCAATAACATGAGCGAAATTGTTGCCTACGGCACGGTCGTTAGAACCCGTCCTGTTAGCTGATGGGAGGTATGGTCATTATTCTGCTCATATACGCCTTGGAGCTGGTCGCTTTTCTGCTGCTGTTATGGGTAAGCTGGCGCTTCTTCGACAAGAGATACCGCCGCCGGGACGACAGCGGGGGCAGCAGGGACATCATGAACGGATCGTTTACGCCGACTTCGGAAGTATTTATTGACCCGAAAGACGGTCATAAATACCAGGTCTATTATAATCACCGTACCGGTGAACGCGAATATATCAGACTCGATTGAAGCCAAAAAAGGGCTGCCCGTACTTGTGACGGGCAGCCCTTTTTCCAATGAATCAAATGAAGCGGTTTACTTGTGTTTCGGATCAAAGTTGACTTCCGGAGTCGTCAGCTTGTCGTAGAAATCCACGTACTTGTCCTTATCCTCCGATGCCCGGAGCGCCATGGCGGAACGTGGATGCTCCCCCAACGTTCCCGTAACCATGTAAGGAATCAGGTAGCCCCATTCTTCCTTCTCACGAAGCGGAATCATCAGGCGTTCGATCAAATCCAGCACCGGACGAAGGTTGTAATGGGTATTTTTCAGATGGGTGACGAGCAGCTCGGTCGGGCAGTTGCCAGCCGCGCGGCCCATACCGTATACGGACGCATCCAGCAGCTCTACGCCCAGCTCCGCGGCGGTCAGCGTGTTGGAGAAGGCCAGCTGCATATTGTTATGCGTATGAACGCCAAGGCGCTTGTTCGGCAGGTGCTTCTTGAACTTCTCGACCAAGTACTCCATGTCCTTGTGGTCAAGGCTGCCATAGGAGTCGACGATGTAGACGACATCGACCACGCTCTCCCGGATCATTTCGAAGGCTTCCAGCAGCTCGTTCTCCATGACGTTGGACAAGGCCATAATATTCAGCGTCGTTTCGTAACCGCGTTCATGGAACGTCTGCACCAGCTCCAGCGCTTTATCCACGTCCTTGATGTAGCAAGCAACACGGATCAAATCCAGCATGCTCTCTTCGCGCGGCAAAATATCATTCTCATCGACACGGCCGATATCCACGAGGGCGGACAGCTTGGTTTTGCCCTTCTGGGGGATCACTTCACGCAGGAAGGAATCGTCCAAAAAGCGCCAAGGTCCGGCAGATTCGGCGCCCTTCAGCAGTTTGGGTGAATTTTTGTAGCCGATTTCCATATAGTCAACACCGGCCTCATTCAGTCCGGCGTATAAAGTTTGTACAAACTCGACGCTGAAGTCCCAGTTATTAACCAGTCCCCCATCGCGAATCGTGCAATCGACAATTTTACAAGGGTTCGTTTTCATCCAACAAGCTTCTCCTTCCGGCATAAAATTTATTCCTTCATCATACTTGAAGGTGACCAGAAAAGTAAAGGTTAATTGTCCGGACGGTTATGACTCCGAAATGACGGCATACGAAATAAAGCGGCTATCCCGCTCAGGATTCCGCTTTACGTTCATGGTCTTATGAGGATGCCGCTTGCGACAAAATCCACTCCAGCAGGGTCCGGACCATCACCCCGGTGCCTCCCTTGGGATTCACACCCCGCTCTTTTTGGGCGTAGGCCGTTCCGGCGATATCGAGATGAACCCACGGCAGCCCTTCGGCAAAGGTTCCGATAAACAGGCCTGCCGTAATCGCAGCCCCCCTGCCTCCGGTGCTGTTGCGAATGTCCGCCACGTCGCTTTTGAGCATATCCCAAAATTCCTTGTAAGCAGGAAGCGGCCATACTTTTTCACCGGATCTTTTCGAAGCGAGGATCAGCTCCTGGAGAAAAGTGTCATCGTTCGTTACCGCTCCAGTCGCCACGTCCCCTAAAGCCGTCACGACGGCGCCTGTGAGCGTCGCCACATCGATGAGACGGACCGCTCCGAGCTGTCTGGCATAAGTCATGCCATCGGCGAGCACCACTCTGCCTTCCGCATCGGTGTTCAGCACCTCGATCGTCCGCCCGCTGAACGACCGGATCACGTCCCCCGGCTTAAAGGCACCGCCTCCAGGCATGTTCTCGGCACTCGGAATGACAGCCACGACGTTCACCTTCGGCTTCAGCGTTCCAAGTGCGTTCATGACACCCAGCACCGCAGCGGCTCCGGCCATATCGCTGATCATCTCTTCCATGCCGAGCCGCTTCTTCAGAGAGATGCCCCCGGTATCGAACGTAATGCCTTTGCCGACAAGCCCTATAACGTCATCCCAGCTGTCCCTTCCTTGATACTTCATCACGATCATCCGCGGAGGTTGAATGCTCCCCTGGCCAACCGAGAGCAATCCACCCATGCCGAGCGCCTTTTGCTCTTCGACATCCAGCGTGTGTGATTCCATGCCATGCTTCCGGGCAATCCGCTGCGCATGCTTCGCCAGATCCTCTGGAACCAGCATATTTCCAGGGAGGTTCGTTAAATCCCGCGCCAAACAGGTAGCTTCGGCTGCCGCTTTCCCACGGACAATGCCTTGACGCCATTCTTCAGCTTCCCGGGGATCCGCGTTTCCTTTTCGAAAAAGCACCAGCTCTTTAATTCCATGGTACGTCGGATGGTTTCGTTTGTACTGCTTGATCCGGTATGCGCCCAGAATGAACCCTTCGGTCAGGGCCTGGGCAGCAGTTATCGTGTTCTGTTCCGCAGTAAATCGCATCATGGTCATCGGCACTTCCCATGCCAGGCTGTGGGCTTGGATTTTGAGCGCGGTTTTAGCCGCCTGGGCGGCAGCAAGCCTGAGTTCTTCAGAGGTCAGCGGACGTTCGCCGATCCCGAGTAGAATAACGGCGCGATGGCCGCTTGAATCAGGCACAGGCAGTGCGTGGATTTGATTGAAGGCAGCACCGAACAGGCGGCTGTCCCTGAGCTGCTGCACAATGGGTGCAAGACTGGGAGAAAGTGCGTTATCCTCAAAGTCCTTTTGGGAAACCATAACAACAAGCGCATCCATACTGAGCTGAGTAGCTTCCGTATGATCCTTCCATGTGACCGTAATATCTTGTCCTTCGGAAAACGGATGTCCATTCATCGGCGTCATCTTCCTTTGTCTTCAAGTTTTCGGACGATAGTCATATATATTATTCCACCGTTGTCCAAAGCAACTCCAAAGACAAAATGTTCCTGCTGTGCCGAATCAGGACATTTCAACGATCGGAAGCGAGATCACAAACTCTGTTCCCTTCCCTACTTTGCTGTCCACAGAAATATATCCCCGGTGATTCTTGATGATCCGGTAACTGACGGACAGACCAAGGCCTGTCCCGCTTTCCTTGGTCGTAAAGAAGGGATCAAATAAATGGCTCAGCGTGATATGATCCATACCCTTTCCGTTATCCGAAATACATATATTCACGTTTTTCTGGTCCTTGCGCGTGCGGATTTCAATCCTCCCGGTATGCTCATGTCCCTGATCAGCAATCGCATCCATGGCGTTTTTAATGATGTTGAGAATGACCTGCTTAATCTGCTTCACATCGACGGAAATATGAAGGGGCGTAGACTCATCGAGCAAAACAACCTCGCAGCCATTCATCAACGCTTCGCTCTCCGTAAGGAGAACGACTTCCTTCAGCAATGACGAAACCGGGATAACGGTCGTTTGCGGTGCAGATGGCTTGGACGAATTCAGAAATTCATAAATAATGTCGTTCGCCCGGTCGATCTCGGTCAATATAATGCGGGCATACTCGTCTTTTCCGAGCTTGGTCAAATGAGGTCTCAGCAGCTGAATGAATCCACGGATGGCCGTGAGCGGGTTGCGGATTTCGTGGGCGATCGATGCTGAAATTTTGCCGAGCATCGCCAGCTTGTCGTTTCGGTAGGCGGTTTGTTCGATCTGCTTGAAATCGGATACATCCTTGACACTAAATAAAAAATCACCGTCCATTTGATCGCCGTAGGTGACCGTAAGAAGCCACTGGCGTCCGGTTTCATCACTCAGCTCATGGTATCTTTTTCGGTGAAAAATGGTTTCGCGGTAAATACGCAATATTTTCTTCTTCTTATACCTGCTTAACTGGGGATGACGCAAAATTTGAAGCAAGGTTAGGCCAGTCAACGATTTACGGGAAATTTCCAACAACCTCGCCATTTGCACATTAATAAAGGTCAAAACGCCCTCACTGTCGAAAAGAATTACCCCACTGTCCAAGTGCTCCAAAATGTTCTCGTACTTGTTCTTCACAAGCTGCGTAGATTGAAACGCCTCCAGGGACTGCAACAACGTCTCTTGGATTTCGCTCACACGATGCCCCCCCTTTATAAGGAAATGACGGAATTGGCAAATCGTTAGCAGGCAGATATTCCATCTTTTGGCCAGTAATAAAGATTAGTTTAATCATAGACAAGCTCGCCGGAAAACTCAACAAGAGATACTGTACGAAAAAAGAAAAAATGGTCCCAGCCTGAAATTGATGGCCGTCAATCGGTGCTCCTTCTTAGCCGAAAGTCCCCGCTTATGTAGAAGTTTCTTCTGTAAAAATAAGGATGTCGTCTCTTGCGAAAGCGAATCTTAAAACAAAAGCATCAGACACAAAAATTTATTTTTGTACCTGATGCTATGTCATGACCGGGCGCTCAGCCGGGACGATTTCCGCCGATTCGACGGCAGGCCCGGGTATCCGATGAAATTTTATGATTTATGCTGAAGACGCAGCCGGCGCTGGCTCATGACCGCGAGTCTTTTCTTCAGCTCGCTCTGCCATTTCTCGTCTTGAATTTGCTTGGCGACCGTCAACAAATCAAGGGCCATGTCAATCTGGCTCTGAATGATGTCTTTCGGATCTTCCTTCTCACAGTTGACCACATTTTCAAAAATGGTCTCTTCGTCCTCAATCACATAATCCTGAAAGTCAATTTCTGCCGCCCCGTCACCATGCGCATATTCGGCCAAAATTTCGTATTCATTCTCAACCTTGTAATGAACCTCAACCCGGTGGCACACGGGACAGAACAACAGGGGAACATTATGGACTTGAGTGCGATAATGTTTAAGTGTGCCTTTCGTTCCAACCATACTTGCTCCGCAGCAATAACTCATTCCAGTTCACCCTCCTCTGGATTCCACCGTATTTCTTCATAATGTATTCGATTCCAAGCTCGACAATTCCTTTTTTTCGACCCTAACGGGACCCAAGTTTTATCATGTATGCCTGCTCTTTGGTTTTCTATATCGCCCTGTTCAAATCCTGCTAAATAGATCAGTTCATTCTATATTAATGCCAAAACAAGACGTTATGCCGCTCCTAGCCATATTTCAACTTCTCCGAGGCATTCTAAACCCAAAGCCACAGTTGATGAAAAACCCCCTTGGCCTGCATCAAGCAAGGCAAAGGGGGCTTGTCCGAATATTTAAAAATTAGTTGGTTACCAGATTTTTGTCGCCTGGTTTCCAGTTCATTGCGCACAATCCGCCGGATTGCAGCGCTTGGAGGACGCGAAGGGTTTCTTCCTTGTGGCTGTGAATGGAGTCCGTGCTCACACCCAGAATTTCAGCGTCAAGCGCTTTGAACTGCTCGTAAGCATCGCTCAGCGCAGTGATTTCCGTAGGGCATACGAAAGTGAAATCGAGTGGATAGAAGAAAAATACGAGCCATTTACCGCGATAGTCAGTCAGGCTTGCTTTGCTGAAATCCGTGCCGTCACCTGTTACAGTTTCCATCGTAAATTCAGGAGCCGGTTTACCTACTAAACGTTCTGCCATGTCAAAAATTCCTCCTTTAATATAAAGAACAACTGCTCTGTTCTAGATTAAGTATCGTATTGCATCCCAAGTGGAATCTACATTTCAAATGGTATCATTCGACGAAATCAAAGTCAAGATTATATAGGTTATTTATTTATAATAATTATAAATAAGAAAAAATCATGAACTTTTCAACGAATCTTCAGCAGACGGATGTGAAAAAAAGGGGCCACCAATCACCCGGCAGCACCCTTCCAAAAAAATCCCTTCATTTATATAGCGTTAAAACGACCTCAATATTACGTTGAAAATTACTTCTTCATCGCAGCCACGATCAGGTCGCCCATCTCCCGGGTGCCGATCGCCTTGCTCTTATCCACAGCGATGTCGCCTGTGCGGTGTCCGGCATTCAGCACGTCAGCCACAGCTGCTTCAATCGCGTCTGCCGCATCGCCGTATCCAAACGTGAGGCGGAACATCAGCGCCAGTGACAGAATCGTGGCGATCGGATTCGCCAGGTTCTGACCCGCGATATCCGGTGCGGAGCCGTGAACCGGCTCATACAAGCCGAACGCGCCTTCTCCCATCGAAGCGGACGACAGCATGCCGATTGACCCGGTCAGCATGGCGGCTTCGTCGCTCAAAATATCGCCAAACATGTTCTCCGTCACGATGACGTCGAAGCTGGCTGGCCGGCGCAGCAGCTGCATGGCGCAGTTGTCGACAAGCACATGCTCCAGCTCCACGTCCGGATAATCCGGAGCGACCCGGTTCACCACTTCACGCCACAGGCGGGAAGTTTCGAGCACGTTGGCCTTATCGACGGAAGCGAGCTTCTTGCGGCGCTTCTGGGCGATTTCAAAGGCTTGGCGCACGATCCGTTCCACTTCCGCCACATTGTACACGCAAGTGTCTACCGCTTCTTCGCCATGCTCGCCTTGGCGTCTCAGCTTGTCACCGAAGTAAATGCCGCCGGTCAGCTCCCGTACGACCATCAGGTCCGTGCCTTCCAGCACCTCAGGCTTCAGCGTCGATGCGTCCTTCAAGCAGTCGAACACCACGGCTGGACGCAGGTTGGAGAACAATCCGAGCGCCTTGCGGATACCGAGCAGGCCAGTCTCCGGACGGAGTTCCTTCGGATTATTGTCCCATTTTGGTCCGCCTACTGCGCCAAGCAGCACTGCGTCTGCATTTTTACATACCGCCAGCGTCTCTTCCGGAAGCGGGGTCCCCTTCTCGTCGATTGCGATTCCCCCGAACAGCGCATGCTCCGTTTCAAACGAATAGCCGAACAGTTCCTCCGTGCGCTTGAGCACTTTCTCCGCTTCTGCGACAACCTCCGGCCCGATGCCGTCCCCTGCGATTACTGCAATTTTTTTAACCTCTGCCATAATATCAGTCACTCCTTCAGGTACAGGTACCTCGTTTTCACTGTCCTAATTCTCTATATACTGTTGTAACACATGAAGGAGAGTATTGACCAAGATATAGAATCTATGACCTTAATAGTATTTTCCTATAAGCTGACCGAATGGATTAAATTATTCTATACCTGCCTTAACAAGGCACATTTCTTTTCCTGATTAATCCGGGTACAATGGTATTGTTTGGACTTATACCCTTCAATCGCAAAGGAGTTGAACGGATTCATGCAGTATACGTATTTGGGAAAATCGGGTTTAAAAGTGAGCCGCTTGTGCCTGGGAACGATGAACTTCGGTCCGGCGACGGACGAGAAGGAAGCGTTCCGCATCATGGACGCGGCGCTTGACGCCGGCGTTCAGTTTTTTGATACCGCTAACATTTACGGCTGGGGCGAAAATTCCGGCTTGACCGAAACCATTATCGGCCGCTGGTTCGCCCAGGGCGGCGGCCGCCGCGAAAAGGTGGTCCTCGCCACCAAGGTTCATGGCGACATGAGCGACCCGGCGGACGGTCCGAACGGGGCACGGGGCCTGTCCTCGTACAAAATCCGCAGACACCTGGAAGGATCGCTCCGGCGCCTGCAGACCGACCATATCGAGCTGTACCAAATGCACCATGTCGACCCGAACGTCACTTGGGACGAGCTGTGGGGCGCTTTTGAAATCGCGGCGAACCAGGGCAAAATCGGCTACGTCGGCTCCAGCAACTTTGCTGCCTGGCAGCTGGCCATCGCCCAAAGCGAAGCGAAGAACCGCCATTTCCTCGGCCTGGTGTCTGAGCAGCATAAATACAGCCTGAACTGCCGCCTTCCGGAGCT
>NZ_PCZT01000025.1:13184-21622 GCF_002968895.1 Paenibacillus sp. AR247
TGGAGCCCGCTCGACGGCGGATTGCTCGGACGCAACGCGCTGAAGAAGCTGGAGGGCACACGCAGCGGCGGAAGCGCGGAGCGCATTGAGAAGCATCGCGCCAAGCTCGAGGCGTTTGCCGAACTGTGCAATGAGCTCGGCGAGCCGCAGGACAACGTCGCGCTTGCCTGGCTGCTGAGCAATCCGGCGGTGACGGCGCCGATCATCGGGCCGCGTACATTGGAGCAGTTCGAAAGCTCCCTCGGCGCGCTCGAAATCGAGCTGGATGAGGCCGTGCTGAAGCGGCTGGACGAAATCTTCCCGGGACCGGGCGGCGCCGCCCCTGAGGCGTATGCCTGGTAAGCGGGCATAACGGCTTACATCGCTGCTCCCGAAATGCAAAAGGCGGATCCCCTCTATATCCGGGGATCCGCCTTTTTTTATTGATGGATGAGTGCCGTATGTTATTTCTTGATCCAATGCATCATTTCGCGCAGCTGACCGCCGACAACTTCGATCGGATGGTTAGCTTCGTTACGACGCGTTGCATTCAGGAATGCACGGTTGGATTGGTTCTCAAGGATAAAGTCACGGGCGAATTTACCTGTTGGATGTCGGACAGCACTTCCTTCATCGCTTTCTTCGTTTCTTCCGTTACGATGCGAGGTCCAGTTACATAGTCACCGTACTCAGCCGTATTGGAGATGGAGTCACGCATGTTAGCCATGCCTCCTTCATAGATCAGGTCAACGATCAGCTTCATTTCGTGAAGGCACTCGAAGTAAGCCATTTCCGGAGCGTATCCAGCTTCAACCAGCGTTTCGAATCCGGCTTTGATCAGCGCAGTTACGCCGCCGCAAAGTACGGCTTGCTCACCGAACAAATCGGTTTCAGTTTCTTCGCGGAAGGAGGTTTCGATAACCCCTGCGCGGGTACAGCCGATACCTTTTGCATAGGCCAGTCCGATTTGCTTCGCATTGCCAGTAGCGTCCTGCTCGATGGCGATCAGGCCAGGAACCCCGAAGCCTTCGACATACGTACGGCGAACCATGTGACCTGGGGATTTTGGAGCAACCAGGAGCACGTCGGAATCTTTAGGAGCGACGATTTGTCCAAAATGAACGTTGAAGCCGTGGGAGAACATGAGCGCAGCGCCTTTTTTCAGGTTAGGCTCGATTTCGTTTTTGTACACGGATGCTTGAGTTTCGTCCGGCATCAGGATTTGTACTACGTCCGCTTGGCTTGTTGCTTCGGCAACGGACAGAACTTCGAAACCGTCGTTTTTGGCTTTATCGAAAGATTTACCTTCGCGAAGACCGATAACGACCTTGACACCGCTGTCACGCAGGTTTTGCGCCTGTGCGTGGCCTTGGCTTCCGTATCCGATAACGGCAACGGTTTTTCCTTTTAAAGCGCTGAGTTCTGCGTCTTGCTCGTAATAAGTTGTAACTGGCATGTGAATAAATCCTCCTTTGTTTTTAAAAAGAACCCTTCATAAAGAGCGGGTGTTTCAAAGGACCCTGCACCCGGTTTGTCCCGCTTTTGGGATACGATCCTCTCAAACCCCCGCTCTTTAGCGGGAATTTAATGAATATGTTGTTGTGTATGATTATGCATTTCCGCGAATCATGGCGGTGACTCCGGTGCGAGACAGCTCCCGGATTCCGTATGGCTTCAAGAGCTCGATCATGGCGTCGATCTTCGAGGAATCCCCGACAACCTGAACCATAATGCTGCCGCTTCCGATGTCGACGACCGAAGCGCGGAACGTTTCCACGACGCCGAGGATTTCCGGACGTTCCGCCGGCTCCGCGCTGACTTTGATCAGCGCCAGCTCCCGCGCTACCATTGGCTTGGAGCTAAGGTTGATCACCTTGATGACATCGATCAATTTGTACAGCTGCTTCTCGATTTGCTCCAGCGTCATGTCGTCACCGATCGTGACGATGACCATGCGGGAGAGCCCCGCTTCTTCCGACTGCCCGACCGTAATGCTCTCAATGTTGAAGCCGCGGCGTCCAAACAGTCCGGATACCCGCTGCAGCACGCCCGGCTGGTCATTCACTAGAACGGCAATGGTATGTCTCATGCTCATAATTATGCATCCCCCATCAACATTTGATCAATGGTCGAGCCTTGAGTTACCATCGGATACACGTTCTCACCCTTGCTGACCACAAATTCCACAACGACAGGTCCCGGTGTTTCGAGCGCTTCTTTCCAGGCCGTTCTGGCCTCTTCCTTGTTCGTCGCCCGAAGTCCCTTCACTCCGTAAGCCTCGGCCAGTTTGACGAAATCCGGGCTTCCTTCCAGGTCGATATGGCTGTAACGGTTATCGTAAATCAGTTCCTGCCACTGACGAACCATACCAAGCACTTGGTTGTTGATGATGACAACCTTCACCGGTATGTTGTTGATGGCACAGATGGCAAGCTCCTGAGAGCACATCTGCATGCCGCCGTCACCATTCACCGAAATGACGAGCCTTTCCGGATTGGCCATTTGGGCACCGATAGCGGAAGGAAGTCCAAATCCCATCGTTCCGAGGCCGCCTGAGGTCACCCAGGAGCGCGGCTGATTAAACTTATAGTACTGTGCAGCCCACATTTGATGCTGGCCTACGTCGGTCGTGACGATCGCTTCGCCCTTCGTCGTATCGTTCAGCAGCTCGATAACCCATTGCGGCTTGAGCTCTGTATCCGAATCAGCGTAGCGGAGCGGATGTTCCAGCTTCCACTGCTGAACCCGGGTTCTCCAGGCTTCAGCCTTGCCGGCCCGCTTCACATCGTTGTTCAGCATTTCCAGCACCGTCTTGCAGTCGCCTACGATCGGAATGTCCGTCGGCACGTTTTTGCCGATTTCCGCCGGATCGATGTCGATGTGCACGATTTTCGCTTTCGGGGCAAATCCGTTCAGTTTGCCTGTTACCCGGTCATCGAACCGCGCGCCGATGTTGATCAGCAGGTCCGACTCCTGAATCGCCATGTTGGAGGCGTAAGTTCCGTGCATCCCCGGCATGCCCGTCCAGAGCTCATGCCCGCTCGGGAATGCGCCCAGACCGAGAAGCGTGGTCGTGATCGGAATTTCGGTCCGCTTCACGAATTCGTACAGCGCTTCATGTCCGCCGGAGTAGATCACGCCGCCGCCGGCAATGATCATCGGCCGCTCGCTCTCTTCGATCGCTGCAACCAGCTTGTCGAGCTGAAGCTTGTTAGGCACCAGGCGCGGGTTGTATCCGCGAAGGTTAATGCTGTTTCCCGGTTCGAACAGCGTAAGTGCCGCCGATACGTCCTTCGGAATGTCGATCAGCACCGGGCCTTTGCGGCCGGTTGAAGCGATGTGGAAGGCTTCGTGAATAATTCTCGGTAGATCTTTGACATCTCTGACGAGATAGCTGTGCTTCGTAATCGGCATCGTGATGCCGGTAATGTCGGCCTCCTGAAAAGCATCCGTTCCGATCAGGCTCGTTGCGACGTTACCCGTGATAACAACCAGAGGGACGGAATCCATATAAGCGGTGGCAATTCCTGTGACCAGGTTGGTCCGCCCCCGGTCCCGATGTTGCTATACACACGCCGACTTTGCCGCTTGCCCGTGCGTAACCGTCTGCCGCATGGATCGCTCCCTGCTCGTGACGAGTCAGCACATGTTTGAAATCCTTAAATCCATACATCGCATCGTAAATGTAAAGCACTGCCCCGCCCGGATACCCGAAAACACACTCGACACCTTCCAGCAGAAGGCTGCGAAGCAGTATTTCCGAGCCGGAAATGACTTCCGGCTTCATCCATTTCTCACGTAATTGTTCTGTAGACCGCACTTCAGGAATTTGCGCGCTCATCAGTCATCCTCCTCTCAAGAATACGTTCATTTTTTTGTGATGGTAAACAAAAAAACCTTCCATCCCTCATCACACAATGCTCTTGTGTGAGGGACGAAAGGTTGTTCTTCCGTGGTACCACCCATATTTGCTCCGCACTTCACAGTGCACAGCCTCAGCAGGTATAGAAAATCAGGAACGGTGCCTCATCATCGATGGCTCATCCGTTTCCATACCTTGAGTCCGTAACGTGGACCTGACGATTCTCCCTAATAGGCTTTAGCGCTTTTCAGGAGAACAGCTCCGAGGTGAGCTCGTATAAAAGGGGTTTTGGCGGAGGTTGCAGCAGATCCTCTCACTCTCTGTTCAAAAGAGCCCTTTAAACTTCGTCCTCTTCATTGCCGATGACTGTATACTCGATAAAATGTTTAGACACATTATATGACCCATCGATTCTATAGTCAATACCCAGATTCGGATAAAAAAATACATGTCTGCTTTTGTCCTCCATTTTCCCGGGAACTTTCGGCACACCGCCCACCCCTATTTTCATATGATGACGTATGTCGCTCATGGATGAATTGGGCAGCAGAACGGAGGACAGACTCTATGATTAGATACCGCAGACCCAAGCAGGACGATGCTGTCATCATGCATTTAATCGAGACCCAGCTTGTCCCGCTGTCCCATATGACCAAAAGCCAATTGGAGCAGGTGCGAAAGGATCTTCCCGGGCGCATGAACCGCGGCGTGACCCTCATCGCTTCCCCCTACTACGAAGGGGATCCGGTAGGATTTGTCCACTTTATGCTTCACGGCGATCTGCTCTATATCGATATGTTAGCCGTCGCACCCGAATCACAGCGCAAAAGATGGGGCAACCTCTTGATGGCCCATGCGGAAAGATTTGCGTTGTCACGCGGGTGCAAACGGTCGAAAGTCATGGTTGATTCCGGGAATGCAAATGGGATGATATTCTACCAAAAGTTAGGATATTTCAATATCAAGTACCACGCCAAAAACCAGTGCCATGAATTGGAAAAGCGGCTTTCCTAGCATCGCGGTGGAAATATCCTACAACCCTTTTAACATGCGTGCCGATTATAACGGTTTACCAGAATCCACCGCCGTAAGGTTTCGGATATCCGGCCGGGCCGAAACCAGGGCCGTATCCAGGGCCGAAGCCGCCATAAGGAACTCCGCCGAATCCGCCATAAGGGCCGTAGGCGTAAGGGGCGGTTCCAATCGCCAGCAGATCAAACAAGACAAGCGGAATGATCGCTTTGGTGTGAACCTTTTTCCCTTTATTCCGCTGCAGAATCAGACGGTTGCCCGAGATGCGCAGCAATTTTCCGGTCACCAGGCTTCCGTCTTTTTTGGCAGCCACAATATGTTTACCAACAAACTTCTGGGCGTGTTTACGAGTCACAGACTGTTGCATATAATCCCTCCTCCAATAGTCTTCACATCAATCTATTCGAATGCCCCGCACGGCGCTTGTTCCATAGCCCGGTTCCCGGGAAGATAGGTGAAGCAGGCATCGCTGGCGCAAGCATTGGAAGCATGTACTCCTGTCGGGAGGAATCCGCTGCTGTATAACATGTCATGCCGCCCTGCCAAGCTCGCTGCTTAATCAAAAAAGCTGCACTCCAGTTGAATGGAATGCAGCCTTTTGCGGTTCGATCATTATCTTTTTCCCGGATCGTACGGTTCCCCCAGCGCAGCCGGCGCAGACGAGCGTCCCACGGCCGCCACCAGAACGATAACAGTCAGTACGTACGGGAGCATGTAAATAAATTCCTGCGGAATGTCATGCGCCCAATCGAAGAGCTGGAAGTAGTTCCCGATGGCCTGGGAGAAGCCGAAAAATACAGCTGCCCCGAACGCACCGAGCGGATTCCACTTCCCGAAAATCATCGCAGCGATCGCGATAAAACCTTGGCCTGAAATCGTATTATGCGAAAACGTGCTCGTCGTCGTGAGCGTAACCGTGGCTCCGCCGAGCGCAGCCAAAGCACCGCTGATCATGACCCCGATATACCGCATCCGGCGCACTTTGACGCCGACCGTATCGGCGGCGCTTGGATGCTCTCCGACCGCGCGCAGACGAAGGCCGAAGGAGGTTTTGTACAGGATATACGAAGCAACGATAACGACAATAATAGCCAGATATGTTGTCGGGTAATTGCTGAATATGCCTTCCCCGATAATCGGAATTTTGGAAAGGAAAGGAATCTTCCACTTTTGGAGACTCTCCATCAGCAGTGGAGTTTCTCCCGCACCTTCAAACATTAGCTTGACCATATACAGCGTGCTTCCTGTTGCCAGGAAGTTGATCACGACGCCGCTGATCACCTGATCCGCCTTAAAGGTGATCGAGGCGACAGCGTGAATTAGCGAAGCGACTAGCCCGATCACGATCGCAGCGAGCATGCCGATATAAGGGGAAGCCGCCCCCATGCCTGCATCCTCCGCGTAATAGGAAGCGACGCCGGCCGCAAACGCACCGAAGGTCATCAAGCCCTCAATCCCGATGTTCGTTACTCCGGAGCGTTCAGAGAAGATGCCGCCCATAGCAGCAAAGATAAGCGCTGTCGAAAAAACGAGCGTCGTATTCAGCAGCTGGCCAATTGTTGTGATCCAATCCATTTTACAACACCTTCTCTTTCTTGCGCTTCAGATAGAAGGGCTTCAGAACCCAGCGCACAATGCCTTGTGCAGCAATAAAGAATATGATGGATCCGATAACGATCCGGATGATTTCCGGCGGCACTTCCGCGCCAAAGCTCATGCCCGCGGAGCCGTAAGTCAGCGTACCGAACAAGGCGGCGGACAGCAGAATGCCGAACGGATGGTTCATGCCGATCAGCGCCACCGCGATTCCGTCAAAGCCGACGCCCGGAGACCCCGTGAAGATCGCCTGGTAATGGAACACGCCAAGCACCTGAAAGGCACCGCCCAATCCGGCAAAAATACCGCTGATGAACATGGCTTTCACGATATTGCTCTTCACGTTCATGCCCGCATATTTCGCGGCATCCCCGTTATGTCCTACGGCCCGCAGCTCATACCCCTGCTTGCTCTTCCACATGAACACATAGAAAAACACAGCTGCTAGAATCGCAATCGCGGTTCCCCAGTGCATACGCGCATCGCTGAACATGTCGGACAACCAGCCGATCGAAATCGACGCCGTATCCTGGATGTCCTCAGAGCGCTGTTGGCCCTTGAGAAGCAGGAAGTTTCTCACGATATAGTTACTCAAATAAAGGCCGGTCCAGTTCAGCATGATCGAAATAATAACTTCGTTTACGCCCCGTTTGGCCTTGAGATAGCCGGTAATGCCCGCCCAGATCCCTCCGGCCAATCCGCCGGCGATGATCGCTACGATGGCATGCAGAACGATCGGCAGCCCGGTCAGCTTGATCCCGACCGCTGTCGCGGCGGTCATGCCTACGATGTACTGCCCTTCCGCCCCGATGTTGAACAGGCCTGCCCGGAACGCAAAGGCGACAGCAAGACCGGTCATAATTAGCGGCGTAATTTCGCGGATCGTTTCCCCGAAATCGTACAGGTTTCCAAATACGGTGCTGAACAGGGAACTGTACGCCAGAATCGGATCGTACCCCCCGATCAGCATAATGATGGCCCCTACGATGAGTCCAAGCACAATCGATACGAGAGGCGTCAACAGGCTGTTAACGGTAAAAATTTTAAATAATTTATTCATTAGGCCTTACCTCCCGCAACCTTGCTGCCCGCCATCATCAGACCCAGCTCCTGGTCATTCGTGTCCTCCGGCCGCACTTCGCCGACGATCTGTCCTTCGTAAATAACCGCAATCCGGTCGGACACGTTAATGATCTCGTCCAGCTCGAAGGAGATCAGCAGCACGGCTTTCCCCTTGTCCCGCTGCGCAACAAGCTGCTTCTGCACAAACTCGATCGCACCGACGTCAAGTCCCCGTGTCGGCTGCGCTGCGATGAGCAGATCCGGATCTTTATCTATTTCCCGGGCTATAATCGCCTTCTGCTGATTACCGCCGGATAAAGCACGAGCCTTCGTCTCAATGCTCGGCGTTCTGACGTCAAATTGCTCGATCAGGCGTTTCGCCTGGTCGTCAATGGCGCTTTTGTTCAAGAAGCCGCCTTTGTTGTAAGGGGCTTTATAATACGTTTCCAGCACCATATTTTCACTCATGGAAAAATCAAGGACAAGACCGTGTTTATGACGGTCCTCCGGAATATGCGACACTCCGCTTTCCGATATGAATCGCGGCGGTTTGTTGGTAATATCCTTGCCGTTGATTTCGATCAGGCCGCTGTCAACCTTGCTCAGGCCCGTCAGCGCTTCGATCAGCTCGCTCTGCCCGTTCCCGTCAACGCCGGCAATGCCGAGAATTTCCCCTGCACGCACCTGAAGATCAAGCCCGTTCAGAACGGGAACCCCCTCTTTGTTTTTGGACACCAGATTTTTACATTAAGCACGGTTTGCTTCGGTACAGACGGCTGCTTGTCCACCTTAAAGGAGACGCTTCGGCCCACCATTTTCTCGGCAAGCTCGTTCGGATTCGTCAGGGACGTCTTCAAGGTGTCGATGACTTTCCCCGCCGGATAATCGTCACCGTGTCGGAAATTTG
>NZ_PCZT01000025.1:21722-43748 GCF_002968895.1 Paenibacillus sp. AR247
TCGTCACCGTGTCGGAAATTTGCATAATTTCCTTGAGCTTGTGCGTAATCAAAATAATCGATTTGCCTTCGGCGACCAGCCGCTTCATAATTCCCATGAGCTCGCCGATTTCCTGCGGTGTAAGCACGGCTGTCGGCTCATCGAAAATAAGAATGTCAGCGCCGCGGTAAAGCGTCTTCAAGATCTCGACGCGCTGCTGCATGCCAACCGAAATGTCGTGAATTTTGGCATGCGGATTAACCCTCAAACCATACTGGTCGGAGAGGGCCTTGATCTTGGCAACCGATGCTCTGTAGTTCAGATGCACCCCGGCAATTTTGGGCTCCATCCCCAGAACGATATTTTCGGTTACCGTAAACGGCTGAACCAATTTAAAATGCTGATGCACCATGCCGATGCCCAGCTCGATCGCTTTATTAGGACTGTCAATGATGACGGGCTTGCCGTTCACTTCGATACTGCCCTCATCAGGCTGGTACAAGCCAAACACGATATTCATCAAGGTCGACTTCCCCGCACCATTCTCACCGAGCAGTGCATGGATTTCGCCCTTGTGCAGCTTCAAGCTGATCGAGTCGTTGGCAACGATGCCGGGAAAGCGTTTGGTAATTTGCTTCAACTCAACGACAGGGGTCGCTGCATCCATGAGATCACCCTTATCACATATTTTGCGGCCTCTGTTTGGGCCATAACGTAAGACAAGGCTAGTCATAATAACCAGCCTTGCCGTTTGGTACACATGAATTATATCAGTTCAAATTATCGTTATGGAATTATTCTTCAGGAACTTTGATCTCGCCATCGATAATTTTTTTCTTGAATTCATCCACTTTTTTCAGAACGTCTTCAGGGACATTTTTGCTCGAAGTGTCGGCCAGACCTACGCCGTTTTCTTTCAGGCCAAGTGTCTCATGACCGCCTTTGAAGGTGCCGTCGATGACTTCTCTTGTTACTTTGTCTACAGCTGTCGTTACGCCTTTAACCATAGATGTCAGCGTTACTTCGTCGCCAAATTCCAGGGATTGGTCTTTGTCTACCCCGATAACCCATACTTTTTGGCCTGCTTTGTTGCGGGCAATGGCTTCGTTAAACACGCCTGTACCTGTTGCACCGGAAGCATGGAAAATAATGTCCACGCCGTCGTTGTACATCGTGGCTGCAGCCGCTTTACCTTGGTCAGGCTTGTCAAATGCGCCGGTGTAGTTGATGATCACTTTCGCATCCGGATTCGCTGCGGCAACGCCAGCTTTAAAGCCGGCTTCAAAGCGTTTGATAACCGGAATTTCGGAACCGCCGACAAAACCGATTTTGTTCGTTTTTGTCATGGAGCCTGCTACTACACCCACGAGGAATGCCCCTTCGTTCTCCGCAAACGTAACGGAATGAACGTTAGGCGCATCGACTTCAGCATCGATAATGGCCATTTTGGCATCCGGATTTTGATCGGCTACCGTTTTCATATCAACGCCAAGGTCAAAACCGATCCCCCAAGTGAGGTCGTATTTGCCTTTGACATATTTGTTCAGGTTCGGAACATAATCTTCTTTGGACTTACTTTGCAGATACTGGGCTTCGATCCCTTTGTCCTTCTTCAATGCTTCCAATGCTTCCCAAGCGGATTGGTTAAAAGATTTGTCGTTAACCCCGCCCACGTCAGTCACGAGACCGACCTTCACGCTAGATTTTGCTGCGCCGCCTTCTTCGCTGCCGCCGGACGAGCTGCTCGTATCTTCGTTCTTTTTACCGCAGCCGGCCAGTACAACTGAAAATGCAAGCAGCATAATCAGCGACAATTTGAACATTTTCTTCATTAACTTATAGTCCCCCTAGAATGAATTATATCCTTTCACCTGTCTTCGCCCTTCAGCAATTGATCTATGGTCAATTAATTGCTTGTGAAGGCTTGTTCAAATGTCGGACATTCCACAGAACAGATTATACATTTTACCTACGCCAAAATCCAGCAAATTTACGTCAGAAAATAAAACTTTTTTAGTGAAAAATCAAGGGAAAACGCTTTATTTTGCCATAAATCACACAGCCTGTTATTTCCATGGAAGAGTAGCTGTCCATAAGCTCACCTGATGTCGATTCTCGAAGGAAAAAGATGCGTGAAATTAACATTCATACCCATTCATGAGTGCGGCACCCGGCACCTGCGACGCTAGGTTCTGATTTATGTTAGCAAGCGGGGCTTTTTCTTGTTGGGGATATTACTCTTATATCTAAAGAAACACGTCTATCGGTGTACGTTCTATGAAGCCAGACCGCTTTTAGCGGAGGTCTTTCTTGCGATATAAGGTAGTTTAGTCTCTGATGTATTTTCTTTCTTATATCTTAAAAAAACCGCCGGTTAGGGCGGTTTTAATATGCATTACAAATATATTACGCGTTGACTTTCTCTTTGGCAACCGATGCGATCGAGTTGAACGCATTGATGTCGTTAACGGCCAGGTCAGCCAGCATTTTGCGGTTGATGTCCACGCCAGCCAGTTTCAGACCATGCATCAGTTTGTTGTAAGACAGTCCGTTCATGCGGGCTGCAGCGTTGATACGCACGATCCACAATCTGCGGAAGTTCCGTTTCGTCTGACGACGGTCACGGTATGCGTACACGAGGGATTTCATAACCTGCTCGTTAGCTGTTTTAAAAATGCGGTGTTTGGAACCGAAATAACCTTTTGCAAGTTTCAATACTTTTTTATGTCTACGACGAACGACGAATCCGCCTTTTACTCTTGCCATAATATAAACCTCCCAAAAATGTGTGATTAACTATTTCAAGTTCGCCAAGCCTTGTTTCAAGCGTCTTACGTCCCCCGGCGCCATTTCTGGGTTGCCTGCCAATACGCGTTTAGCGCGCTTGGACTTGTGGGAAAGCAAATGGTTTCTGTAAGCTTTGTAGCGAGTCACTTTACCGGAACCGGTAACTTTGAAGCGGCCTTTAAGGCTGCTGTGTGTTTTCATTTTAGGCATTGTACTTCCTCCTCAGGATCATTGGGCTTTTGGAGCCAAAATCATAATCATGCTGCGTCCTTCCAGCTTCGGCTGACGCTCAACGCTGGAGTGCTCGGCAACTTCTTCCCTTACACGCTCCAGAATCTTCTGGCCGATGCTCGCATGCGCGATTTCGCGTCCGCGGAAACGAACGGAGCATTTGACCTTGTCGCCTTCCTTCAGGAACTTGACGACATTGCGGAGCTTAGTCTGGTAGTCGTGCTCATCAATGTTTGCTCGGAACCATACTTCTTTAATATCAACGATTTTCTGATTCTTCCGGGCTTCCTTCTCTTTCTTCTGCTGCTCGTAGCGGAACTTGCCGTAATCCATGATGCGGCACACCGGCGGCTTCGCCTGCGGCGCCACATTCACCAAATCCAGATTCAAATCCGCTGCCATCTGCAGAGCCTCACGAAGGGGCTTGATGCCAATCTGTTCGCCTTCAGCGCCTACCAAGCGAACTTCCTTCGCCCGGATCTCCTCATTGATCATATGTTCCTTACTGATAACCGTCCACCTCCAGATCTAATAGGTATTTCTGTGTGCAGAAGCAAAATAAAAAGGGATGCGGGTATCAGCACCCAGCATCCCTATGATCAACTCTTCATGAAATATCGCATTCACAAATCATTGGATCAGTAACCCGCCAACCTTTGTCGGTCAGGTGAGAAGCTGGAGCTTCTGCTTTGAATCCATTTCGTATTTAAAGCACTCAAATAATTTAACACAGGGCCCGGACAATGTCAACCCGCTTCCATGCGTTTACCCCTGCTTGCTCTGCACCTCTTCCAGTCTTACCACGCGGGTATGCTGGGTATGGCTCCACTGCTTGTTGTTCTGCGTAAAGAACGCATAGAACGTGATTGGATACCAGGAGATCAGATAGATCGGGAAGAGCACCAGGTACAAATAGACCTTTTTGAAGGTGACCTTCTCCAAAATCATCGCAGCCAGGAACGTAAATACGTTGGCACCGATCGCCACAAAGCTCAGCCATAACGGCAGATAGCCGTAGAGGTTGGCGATGTTCGGACCATCGAAGAACGTATTGTCCACCCAGATCGTGGCCGTCATCAGGAATGTCAAGAGAACGATGTATACGTTCGCCCCGTACAGCGCCAAATCCAGCTTGACGATGCTGCGTTCCTTGATACTTTGCCAGATCAGCGGGAAGAAATAGCGGCGTGCCACCGTAAAGTGTCCCTGCATCCAGCGCAGGCGCTGTCTTGCGGAAGCCTTGAACGTCAGCGGCTTCTCGTCGAACACCTTGGCGTCGTAGTTGAATTTTGGATAGACGCCGCGCTTCACGCTGCGCATCGTAAACTCCAAGTCTTCAACCAAGCTGGTGGCCCCCCAGCCCATTTCCTTCAGCAGGTTGGTTTCAAAACACATCCCTGTACCGCCGAGGAAGTTGGCCATGTTCATGTTATGGCGCGACAGCTGCCACAGACGGTTGATGTACCAATACGAAATCCCGTAAGCAGCCGTAATCCAGGAATCCTCGGGATTCTTGGTGTCGATGTATCCTTGAATGACGCGTGCGCCGGAGCACAAATCGTCGTTCATTTCTCTCAAGAAATTCGTATCTGCCAGGTTGTCGGCGTCAAACATGACGACCGCATCATACTGGCGGGGCATGGCCCACAATTCCTTCAGCATCCACTCGATGGCGTAGCCTTTACCTCGAAGATTGTTGTTGGTGCGTACGCAGGCGTTCATGCCATGCTCGCGCACGATGCGTGCCGTACCGTCCGTGCAGTTGTCACAGATGACAAACACGTCGTACAGCTCCTTCGGATAATTCAGCTGCTTCAAGTTCTCCATCAGAGCCCCGACGACCTGCTCTTCATTGTGCGCTGCAACGAGCACGGCGAAGGACTTGGTCGGTTCAAAATGCTGCTTCCTCTTTTTCCTGTACAGTCCCAAAACGGAAAATACAAACTGGTACACACCGATCGCGGCCAGCAAAACCTGGAGCGCGATAAAAATGGCGTCTAACATGACTCTCAGAACCCCCCTTTTTTACCCCTCATAATCATGTTTCTCTCTGTAGATAGATTGAACTAAAGTTTGTTGAACTTCCTGTTATAGCGGTCCAATACGGCCCTGTAATGTTCATTTCTTTAGTTCATTCTATATAGATTACGGTAAAGCCGTTACCCTTTTCTAATTCTTTATGACCCTTTTGACCTTTTACATTCTTTTACGTTTTGTTAACGCTTCGGATGACCCTATCGATTTTCCACACTTTTCAGTCATTTGTCAAAACCGTAAAACCTCGTAATCGTCTAAAAAAACGGTAATGAGGCGGTTTCCTGACGGTTCAGCCCCTTACGGGCTCCTATTCATGACTGTTAGTTCTTATTTTCATCTCTTTTCCGGGTTTTTATTTCTCAGGTCCCCCCTTTTTTTAGTCATCAGTTTCCATGATTATCGGCATACTTTATAAATAAACGAGATAAAGCCAAGAAAAGTTATACTTTAAACATCAATTCTTTATAAACGGATTGCACCCGTTTGAATCATTGTAAAGGTTCCTCAGGGGGAAGTCAAAATTGGCCAATTCCTTGCCGGGCCCCATTTTTCCGCGAAAAATGGCTTTGGACAAGATCGGCCGATTCCCGACAAAGTTCTCGGGCGGTGTCAAATAACGACCCTGAATTGGGTTATATATTATAAGAAGGGGACTTACGAAGTTATAGTTTCTGCTCCCTTCGGAAATATGATAAAATTTAGAAAAACATCGCATGAGTTGTCCATGATCTGCCATTATTTCATAGAAGATTGGCTGTACACGGAGGGATGGAATGAGACGTTTGTTCAAGAAACTTCAATTATGGGACCGGCGTCTTTTCCAATGGATCAACGGACGTCTTCATAATCGTTTTTTCAATTTTTGGCTGTATTATTTAACACATCTCGGAGGGGCTACGTTTACGATCTGTGCCTGCCTCCTGTGCTGGGGCCTGGCCCCGCCGTCATGGAGCACCCAAGGCGCCCAGGCCGCCGTCGCTCTGGCCGTCAGCCACATTCCGGTGGCGGCAGCCAAGAAGATGTACCCCCGGGTCAGGCCGCATCTCGCCCTGCCGGGAACCCGCACCTTTCGCAAGCCGCTGGTGGACCATTCGTTTCCATCCGGGCATACGACGGCAGCATTTTCCTTGGCAGTTCCTATGATGATCGGGCATCCTGAGTGGACCGCGCTTTTTTTGGCTTTAAGCCTCGTGGTCGGATTTTCCCGGATGTATTTGGGACTTCATTACCCATCCGATGTGCTTGCGGGAGCTGTAATTGGTACTTCCGTAGCTACAGCAACAGTTGCATTGTGGCCCTAAAGTCGATATGGTGGGTATAAGGAAAAACATGCAGGAACAGGTGAATTGAGAGTGATGAAAAAAAGAGTATTGTTATTATCTGAAGGCTTCGGTGCGGGACATACTCGAGCTGCTTACGCACTCTCAAGCAGTCTGCGCAAGCTGTCGCCGAGTGTGCAAACCAAAGTGCTTGAGCTCGGAAGCTTCCTGAATCCCAAGGTCGCACCGCTCATTATTACCGCCTACAAGAAGACCGTTCTTTCGCAGCCGAGGCTGGTTGGAATGATGTACAGGCACCAGTATAAAAAGTCACTGAACCGGTTTACGACATTAGCGCTTCACCGCATTTTTTATACACATACCAAAAATATCGTCAATCAGCTGCGGCCCGACATCGTCGTCTGCACGCATCCGATTCCAAGCGCGGTCATTTCCCGCTTGAAACGGCTCGGTTCGAACATTCCGCTGTGCACGGTGATCACGGATTACGATGCCCACGGCACCTGGATCAGCCCGGAAGTGGACCGCTACCTGGTCTCCACCCAGGAAGTGAAATCCAAGATGCTGGAGCAGGGCGTTGCCGCATCCAAAATCGAGGTCACCGGCATTCCGGTGCATCCGAACTTCTGGGAGCATCCGGTCAAGGAAGAGATTCGGGAGAAGTTCGGGCTTAAGAACATGCCCACGGTGATGGTCATGGGCGGCGGATGGGGCATTATGAATGACGAAGTCATCAACAATTACCTGACCCGCTGGAGGGACGAGATTCAAATCGTGTTCTGCCTCGGCAACAACGAGAAGGTCCTCCGCAAGCTCGAACAGGATCCGAGCTACAACCATCCCAACATCCGGCTGATCGGGTTTACCCCCGAGGTCGATAAGCTGATGGAAGTTTCCGATCTGCTCGTGACGAAGCCTGGCGGCATGACCTGTACGGAAGGTTTGGCCAAGGGCATCCCGATGCTCTTCCATCACCCGCTTCCCGGACAGGAAGAAGAGAACTGCCAGTACTTCACTGCCCAGGGCCTTGGAGAGCCGATTTCCTCTCTGGAGGTCATCACGAAGTGGATGAACAAATTGATCCACGAATACGATTCGATCCAGCAGCGCCGCGAAGAGCAGCTGAAGAGCATTGACCGCTACCGGCCGATGCAAAGCGCCCAGAGCATCATCGACATGCTGGAATCAAATAAGGTGCCTTCCTGAGGGAAGGCACCTTATTTTGTATTTATGGTTGTTCGCTGAAGGCCTCTTCCGGCTGCTCCGGCTTGTCCGGCCGCAGTCCGTATTTGTCCAGCCGCTGTTGCTGATACCGGCTCAGCGCTTCCTTGCCCACAATCACCTCACAGCGGTGAATGTTGATGCCCTGGCCCACAAATTTAGTCTCATACTCGGTCATGACATGCTCTTCGTTTGGTCCCTCGGGGTGCAGATTCAGCGAAATATTCGTCATCTGCAGACCGTAATCCGCAAAGGAATTCAGCGAAAATTCAAACAGCGTCTGCGAGTCGGTCTTCAGATGAATTTCACCGTTATCGTTGAGCAGACCGCAGTATTTGTCGAGAAAACGGGGATGTGTCAAACGGCGGCGGGCATGTCTCGCCTTCGGCCAAGGATCGCTGAAATTCAGGAAAATCCGCTCAAGTTCTCCCGGCGCAAACACTTCCTCCGCATATTCGACATTGGCCAGCGCCAGCCGCAGATTCGGCGGATATTCGACCTCCCTCTCGGCCCAGGCGAGCTTGGCTTTCTCGCTGGCCCGGCGAATGAGTTCATCATACATATCGATGCCTATAAAATTAATGTCCGGGTTGCGATAGCTCATCTGGCTGATAAACTGTCCTTTGCCCATGCCAAACTCCACGTAGATCGGCCGGTCGTTGCCAAAGAGCGATGACCATTTCCCTTTATACGACCGGGGGTCCAGAACGACGAAACCCTGCTGTTCTTCCAGACTTTCCCGGATTCCTTTTCTTCCGCGTAAACGCATCTCATACCTCCGCTAGTTATACTTCCGTCCTGCCGCGGCACTTGCGGCTACTGCAATATTGTGCCGAACTTAAGCCGAAATGTAAAGAGGGAAAGCTTGACTTGCCCCAAAAGAAAAAGAATCCCGTTCTCTCTCATGCGAACACGAGGAATTCGGAATTCTTTTCCATTATCTATTTGGAATTGGGGTCCAACGGTTTCATTGTTGATAGTCTACCGCATCTTGATGCTGAAAATC
Source organism: Paenibacillus sp. AR247 (assembly GCF_002968895.1). NCBI lineage: Bacteria > Bacillati > Bacillota > Bacilli > Caryophanales > Paenibacillaceae > Paenibacillus > Paenibacillus sp. AR247. The sequence continues at coordinate 30,264 of NZ_PCZT01000025.1, forward strand.
AAATGTCTTTTCGAAGGCGTTGCGAATTTTGCGGCGGGCAGCCGCTTTCACTTCCGGATTGCCGTTAAACTCTACGCCTGTCAGGGCAAGCGCCTCATCAGGAGTAAGCTCTACAGAAATCTTGCCTTTACCTTGTGTCTCAGCAGTTGAAGAATTCATCATTATCACCTCACGGTTAATATGTTGGCCATGACGTCAATCTTTTATGAATTCTATAAGATATTTACCCCGAAACCGGGGTGCTGACGCTAATTAAAATATAACACTTCATGTAAGTTTTATCAATGGAATATTCGCCTGATTAGCGGCATAGCGGCGCTGTTTTTGAAACATTTTTTTGCAGTTTATGAACTTGAAATATCCGGGTATTTCGCCCCGATTCATGGAGAACCTCTATATTAAATAACGGCTCAAAATCCAAGGGGAGAACAGCCCGTAAGTCTCAGCGTTTCCCACGGGCCTCCTCATACCCTTTAGGCCTGATTTTTGTTACAATAGAGCAAGCGTAAGCCGCAATGCACAATAAAGGAGTACCATCCATGAACAGCCCAACCCTTTCTTCTCCCCTGCTGTGGGGCGATAAAAGATTCCATACGTGGAATTACGAGATGCGGGAACAGTTTAACGATAAAGTGTTCAAGGTCATGCTGGATGCCGGATTCACCTGCCCCAACCGCGACGGTTCAATTGCGAGGGGCGGCTGCACCTTCTGCAGCGCCCGGGGCTCGGGCGACTTTGCCGGCAGCCGGCGCGACGACCTGATCACCCAGTTTAACAGCATCCGGGACAAACAGCATGAGAAGTGGCCGCACGCCCGATATATCGGTTATTTCCAGGCCTATACCAACACGTACGCCCCCGTTGATGTGCTGCGCGAGTACTATGAAGTCATTTTGGAACAGCCGGGCGTTGTCGGCTTGTCCATCGCCACGCGGCCGGACTGCCTGCCGGACGATGTGATCGAGTATTTGGCCGAGCTGAACGAGCGGACCTATCTGTGGGTCGAAATGGGGCTGCAGACCATTCACCAGGAGACATCCGATCTGATCAACCGTGCGCATGACACCCAGTGCTTCATCGACGCCGTGGAGAAGCTGCGGAGACATGGCATCCGGGTATGCGCGCATATCATTTACGGCCTGCCGCAGGAAACCCACGAAATGATGCTGGAGACCGGGCGCGCCGTGGCGAACATGGACGTTCAAGGCATCAAAATCCATCTGCTTCACCTGATGAAGGGTACGCCGATGGTCAGGCAGTATGAAGCGGATCTGTTCCGCTTCCTGGAACAGGATGAATATATTAAGCTGGTCGCGGACACGCTTGAATTTCTGCCGCCCGAAATGATCGTTCACCGCCTGACGGGCGACGCCCCGCGGAAGCTGCTGATCGGCCCAATGTGGTCTCAGGAGAAATGGGAAGTGCTGAACGGCATCGACGCCGAGCTCGAGGCACGAGACAGCTGGCAGGGTAAGTATTGGAGGAAAGTATAGCATGGGGTTTCTTTCCGTTCTTAGCTTTGCCCACAAACAAATCGCCGAGCGTCTGAGTCCCGGGGATATTGCCGTGGATGCCACGATTGGTACAGGGGCCGATACGCTCTTTCTGGCCAAGGCGGCTGGCCCCAAGGGGCACGTCTACGGCTTTGACGTGCAAGAGCAGGCGTTGACCCTGACCCGGCAACGGCTGGCGCAGGAAGCACCGGAGCGGATCGCTCCGGTGACGCTGTACCTGCAGAGCCATGCCGCGATGCGGGAGGCGCTGCCGGAAGGCGTCCACGGCCGGGTCGGGGCGGTGATGTTCAACCTCGGCTACCTGCCTGCCGAGGAGGCGGACAAAGCCGTCATCACTACGCCGGACAGCACGATTGAAGCGCTGGAAGCCGGCTTGTCCCTGCTGAGACGGCGGGGCATTATGACGGCCGTGCTGTATCCGGGCCATGCCGGCGGCGATCTGGGAGGCCCAGGCGGTAACCGCCTGGGCCACCGCCCTGCCGCAGTCGTCGGCCCAAGCCGTCATATACAGGCAGCTGCAGCGCGCGGATGCCCCTTATGTCATTGCGCTGGAGAAAAAATAGCGCGCTGGCCGCTTATGCGGCTCGTGCCGCGAGCTTTCGCCCACCAGGCGGCGCGGCATGCTGAACACTTTGAAACCGTTGTGCCCGGGGCCCGGCCGCCCTCTTCATCCGGATGGATTCCGGTCCAAGGGGATCAGCCCGGCCCAAGGTATTGTTTTACATAGTAGCGGTTTATCCCAAGCGATCACACGAACCCAAGAAAGGAACGATGAAGACATGACACAACCTTATCCATTATTATTTCAGCCGGAGTTTAAAGAACGCGTATGGGGAGGCCGGGCGCTCGAACAGTTCGGGCTGCAGATTCCAGAAGGACATATCGGCGAGGGCTGGATGATCGCCGATCATCCGAACGGCACGACTTCCGTGATTAACGGGGAGCTGAAAGGCCAAGGCCTGGACCAGGTCCGCGAACAATTCGGCAAGGAGTGGTTCGGCGCCAAGGGATTTTCCGAGAAAAACGGCCGCTTCCCGCTCCTGATCAAGCTGCTGGACTGCAATGACGACCTGTCGGTCCAAGTGCATCCGACCGACGACTATGAGGGGCTGCCGAAAGGCGAGCTCGGCAAGACCGAAATGTGGTACGTGCTGGACGCCAAGCCGGACGCCAAAATCATCTACGGCCTTAAGGAAGGCGTTACACGCGAGGCGATGAAGGAAGCGCTCGAGAACGGAACCGTCATGGACAGCCTACAGGAAGTTTCCGTCGAAGCCGGAGACACGTTCTACATCCCTGCCGGCACGGTGCATGCGCTGTGCGCCGGTGTTGTCGTAGCTGAAATCCAGCAGAACTCCGATACGACATACCGCCTCTACGACTACAACCGTCCGGGATTGGACGGCAAGCCGCGCGAGCTGCACATTGAAGATTCGCTGAACGTCATCGCCTACGATGGATCCGGAGCCACAACGATGAAGACCGCCGGCAGCGCTGCGGGCGAATGGCTGCAGCTGGCGAAGTCCCCTTATTTCATCGTGGAAAAGGGAATTGTGGACGGATCCTGGAGCCTCTCCACCACTCCAGACAGCTTCACCATCTTGGTCGTATGCGACGGCAGCGGCTCCATCGCCTGGGACGGCGGCTCGCAGGACTACAAAGCCGGCCAATGCTTCCTGCTACCGGCTAATCTCGGTCAATATGAGCTAAAAGGAAATGCTACCGTTCTCCGTTCCTACCTGCCTTAAGCCTGATATAAGGCACGGGGCATTTCTTCTGATTCATCTGTCATTCACGAAAGAATGAAGGGGTGACCTCCATTGCGGGAACAAACATTTACGATGACGGATCCGCTGGGCACGCAGATCCATGTCTATGCCTGGCTTCCCGACGAGCCGGCTGGAGTGAAGGCCGTCCTGCAGATCACCCACGGCATGTGCGAAACGGCCGAACGCTACAAACGGCTCGCCGCGCTGCTGACGCGGTTCCGCTATGCCGTATACGCCCACGACCAGCGCGGGCACGGCCTGACCGCCGGCAGTGTGGAGCGGCTCGGCCATACCGGCAAGGACGGCTTCCGGCATATGCTCCAGGACATTCAGCAGCTCGGCGGCATCGTTCGTGACCGGCACCCGGATATTCCCCATTTTTTGATGGGGCACAGCATGGGGTCGTTCCTCGTGCAGCGGGTGATGGAGACGGACGGCGGACCGTATACCGGCTTTATTCTGTCCGGTACGAACGGGCCGCGGAGCATGCTGAACGCCGGCAAAGCGGTCGCCAGGCTTCAGGGAGCACTCCAGGGGGAGTCGCACCGCAGCATCCTGCTGAACGCAATGGTCTTCGGCAGCTACAACCGCAGCTTTGCCCCGACCCGGACGCGGTTTGACTGGCTCTCCCGGGATCCGAAGGAAGTCGATAAATACATTGAAGATCCGTACTGCGGGGCCATTTGCACGACCTCATTCTTCTACGACTTTTTCAGCCTGCTGCAGGATATTCAAAATCCCGGCAGCTATGACGGCATTCCCCGGGATAAGCCGGTGTACCTCTTCAGCGGGGAACTCGATCCGGTCGGGGAACGAGGCAAGGGCGTCCGGCGGCTGGAGGACATTTATCGCAGCATCGGCATCAAGGACGTGGAATGCAGGCTGTACCCGAACGGACGCCATGAAATGCTGAACGAGATGAACCGGGACGAGGTCATGACCGAGCTGCTCGATTGGCTGGAGCGGCATGTGTAGTGCCCTTCCCCTACTTCGAAGAAATACCCGCAGGTTCAAGGCCTGAATGAACAAAAGCCGCTGCACGGTGGTCATAACCCCGTGCAGCGGCTTTTCTTTGCATATTATCGACGATCAAAATTTGCCGATCTTAATGCGTTCAATTACAGCAACTCCGCCGGCTGCAGCTTCATCGTGTAGAACACAGGCAGCTCGCTCTCGTTCTGCTGGTACAGCACGATCAGCACCGTCCCCCCGGTTGAAGCCTCCGCTCCGTTGCCTCTGCCGGCCAGCAAGTCATCCAGCGCAAACGGCAGCACTTCAAGCACTGCATGCTTTTGCAGCTCCCGTTCGGACAAGCCCAGGGAAGCGAAGTTCCCCGAGACGAGCTCTGGATGCTCCGTAACCTTTCGCATCAGGCTGCTCCAATCGTCCTTGGCGAGCGGCTGCTCCCACCATATTTTACGCGGCTTGTACTTATGGTTCAGGAAGTAATCCAGCTTCATCAGCCCCAGAATCACATCCATGCGCTTCGTCTCCCGCTGCTTCAGGAAGGCGGCCAGACGCGTGAACAAGTCCTCAAGCTGATGGCCGATCTTCTGCCAGCCCTGCCCTTCCCAATAGTCGCCGAATTCCTGGAAGAAATCGAACGGTGACGGAAATTCATGGGTCATGAGATAGTTCAGCGTATGATCCATCCGGTGCGCGTTCCAGTATTTCTCAAGCACATCCTCCAGCCGCTTAAGCCGGACGATGTCGGCAAATGGCAGCTTGTGGCTGCCGAGAATTTCGTAAGGCGCCTGATCCATGTACGTGTAATCGTACTTGCCGGCATCGCGGCGCAGGCCGGTGCCCCGCAGCATTTTCAGAAAACCGAGCTGCAGCTCTTCCGGTCCCAGGGCGAACACGTCGTTAAACGTCTTGCGGAACGTTTCATAATCCTCTTCCGGCAGACCGGCGATCAGATCCAAATGCTGGTCAATTTTGCCGCTGTTTTTAATAATGCTGACGGTCCGGGACAGCTTCTCGAAATTTTGCCGCCGCTTGACGATAACGTTGGTCGGATCGTTCGTCGACTGTACGCCGATTTCGAACCGGAAAATCCCCGGGGGCGCGTTGTCGGCAAGATATTGCAGCACTTCGGGACGCATGATGTCCGCCGTAATTTCGAACTGGAACACGCAGCCGCGGTTATTTTTAATGAGAAAATCAAACATCTCGAGCGCATACTGATGGTTAATGTTAAACGTGCGGTCCAGAAACTTGATGATCTTCGCGCCGTGGTCGATCAAATACGTAATATCGGACTTCACCCGCTCGATGTCGTAATACCGGACGCCGTTCTCAATGCTGGACAGGCAGAACTGGCACTGGAACGGACAGCCGCGGCTCGTCTCGAAATAGACGATTCGCTTCCCTAAATTTGGGATATCCTCGGGAAAACGGTGCGGCGTGGGCAGCGTATTGAGGTCGCTCTTCGGCCGCGGCGGGTTGATGATCACTTCGTCGCCTTTTCGGTAAGCAACGCCATAGACAAAATGGAACTTGCGGTCTCCTTCGATCACCTGCAGCAAATGGTGGAAGGTCTCTTCGCCGTCGCCCATGACGATGAAATCGACCGCCGGCATCCGCTCCATCCAGTACTGGGTGTCATAGGACACTTCCGGTCCGCCGAGCACAATCGTGACTTCCGGCATGACCTTCTTCACGATTTCGATCACTTTCAGCGTCTCTTCGATATTCCAAATATAGCAGGAGAACCCGATGACGTCGGGTTTCCGTTGAAACAGGTCGGACACGATGTTCATGACCGGGTCTTTGATCGTATACTCGGCCAGCTCGATATCAAATTCATGCTGGCTGTATGCCTTGAGCAGGCGGATGGCCAGGCAGGTATGGATGTATTTGGCATTTAGGGTGGATAACAGGACTTTCATCGGTTCACGACCTTCTTCTTATTCATCATATCCGCCAGCGTAGGCATCATCGCTCTGATTTTGGAAAAAATCAAGAAACGGTCTGCCGTACTTCCGGAACTTCACTTCGCCGACGCCTTTAATATTCAGCATTTCATCTTCGGTCTGCGGGCATACCACGCTCATCTCGCGCAGCGTCGCATCGTTGAAAATAATATACGACGGCACATGCTCCTTGCCCGCGAGTTCGCGCCGGATCAGGCGCAGCTGCTCGAACACGGTCTCGTTGACCGCCGACGGCGAAACGTCGCGGCTGCGGGAGCTTCGGCTGCCCGTTTGCGCCGCTGCCGGGCGCGCGGTGCGCTGCAGCACCTGCCGCTGGCCCTTCAGCACTTCGGCCGCCAGCGGCTGCAGCCGCAGCACGGGGTACTGGCCTTCCGAAAGCGCCAGATACCCCTCCGAGGCGAGCACGTTAATGATCTCGGAAATTTCCTTCTCCGTCCGGTTCGCCATCGTCCCGTAAGTAGACAGGCTGTCAAAGCCGTACTGCAGCACCTTTTTATTCTTCGATCCCTTCAGCACCGCCGCCACCAGCGATACGCCAAAGCGTTCACGCATCCGGTGGACGCAGGAGAAAATTTTCTGCGCATCGACCGTCATATCGACCAGCTCGCGATCATCCGTACAGGAGCTGCAGATCCCGCAGGGTTTGTCTTCATGAGACTCGCCGAAATAGTCCAACATCGCGCTGCGCAGGCAGCGGGTCGTATAACAGTAATCGACCATTTGCTGAAGCTTACGGTATTCGTTCGATTTGCGGTCCGTTTCCTGCGGGTTCTGCTCGATCAGAAACTTCTGCGTAATAATATCCTGCGGGCTGAACAGCAGAATACATTGGCTCGGCTCGCCGTCCCGGCCGGCGCGTCCGGCCTCCTGGACGTAAGCCTCCATGTTTTTCGGCATGTTGTAGTGAATGACGTACCGGACGTTGGACTTGTCAATGCCCATTCCGAACGCGTTGGTGGCAACCATCACCCGGATGTCGTCGTACAGAAATGCCTCCTGGCTGGCGGCGCGCTCTTCATCGCTCATCCCCGCATGGTAGCGGCCTGCGGCCAAACCCACGCTGCTCAGACGCTGGTACAAATCGTCCACGTCCTTGCGCGTCGCCGCGTAAATAATACCCGGCTGGCTGTTATGCGCCTCGGCGTAACTCATGACAAAATCGCGCTTGTTCTCCCCGCGCAGCACCGACATGGCCAGATTATCCCGGCCCAGCCCGGTGACGAACACTTCCGGCTCCTGGAGCCTCAGCAGACGGACCATGTCTTCGGTCACTTCCGGGGTAGCCGTCGCAGTGAACGCTGCCAGGATAGGCCGCTCAGGCAGCCCTTCCACGAACGGAGCTACCGACAGGTAGCTCGTCCGGAAGTCATGCCCCCACTGCGACACGCAGTGGGCCTCGTCGACGGCCACGCAGGAAATTTCCAGCTGGGCCATTTCGTCGCGGAACCAGTCGAGCTCAAGCCGCTCCGGCGCCACGTACAGGAGCTTCAGCTCCCCCCGCTTGGCCGCGCGGATCCGCTCGTTCACTTCCTTGCCGGTGAGCGTACTGTTGATGTATGCAGCGGCGATGCCCATCGCTGTCAGCGCGTCGACCTGATCCTTCATCAGAGAGATCAGCGGCGATACGACCAAGGTCAGGCCCGGCAGCAACAGCGCCGGAATCTGATAGCAGATCGACTTTCCTCCGCCCGTCGGCATGATGCCCAGCGTGTCCTGATGCTTCAGGAGGCTGGATACGATATGTTTCTGGCCTTCCCGAAAGTCTGGGTAGCCGTAATATTTTTGCAGCATTTCCTGTGCCCGTTCCAAAGAAAGGGTCTCCACACTCATAAATAAGAACTCCTAACGATGCAAATTCAGCGGCGGCCCATGCAGCTTCCAAGGCTGCGCCACATTTTCAAACTCAACCTTTGACTTTAGGGAATAGATACATGATGACTTTCGAGAATGACTTGATTCAGTCCAATTATAAGTTTACCGGGGTTTCCGGGAATGAGCAACCGTGGTGAAGGGATTCTGCCCGTGCTGGGAGTGCACTTCTTGTCGGTAAAACAGAATGTGCCAGCGGTGGTTGCAGCTTAAGCGGAACATGGGATGCAACTCTTGCCGATCGGTTCTCGTCATAAAAAATACATGGGGAGGGAGTGCAATGAAAAGAGGATGGTTATCTCTGCTTATCGCTATGACCTTTCTGGCCGGGTGCTCTCATGAGTCTGATTTGGATAGAGGTAGCGCTGCACCGTCAGCAGAGATGGCAAATCAGGGGGCCGGTATGCCTGCAGACATGCCGGCTGATTTTAATTCGTTTGTCCGTTTTGGGTTATGGCGATGTCACTAAAAATGAGATAAACACCTTTCAAGGGACCGTAACGAAAGATTTAATTACGAAAGGAACGGCAACGGCTCACCTCAAGTTTACCCCTAATGAAATGCGGGAGATTTACGGCAAAATGAGAGAAATAAACATCATAGCACCGAAGAAATTTGCTACAAGCCGAAATTGCTCCAAATCGCCAAGCAATGAAGATGAGTGGACGGTAACCGTCGATGGTAAAACGGAGTCATTCTCGTGGACGGACCGGAATTGCGAACTGTCCGACGATGCAATCGCGTTGTTGGAATTAAGAAATTTCATTCAATCCATCGTAAACACCAAAGAGGCCTATCAGGCCTTGCCGGCAGCTGAAGGCGGTTATGACTAAGGGACGCTTGTTCATGGCCGAAAAAAAGGCGGCAGCCCGCCAGGCGCCTCCCATGATCGATGGGTCCATATGCACCGGCGGACTGCCGCTTAGCGGCGGTATTCAGCTTTTATGGAGCTGCGCCTCGTGAAAAGTTCGTTAAACATCGAATCGATCCGGCGCGGCTTACCAGGTCAGCGCTGCTTCGAGACTGCTCCTTGAGCGGTATCCCAGCGGTGGCTGTACTGCTCAAGCTTCGGATGCGCCGCCTCCGGCTCCTCCGTCAGCAGCAGCCTTAGCTTGACGATCCATTCCCCAAAGGTGCTGTAGCTGGCAAACCGATTCGCCATATCCGGCGTCAACAGCAGAAAATGCGGCGCAGGATATTTCTCCGTCAGATGGCGAAGGGCGGCTTCCACCGGCGTGTATTTTTTCCGGCGTCCCTCCCAGTTCTCGATAACCGTCTTCCCGTGTCCTTCAGACCTCCAGGCTTCCAGCCGTTTCTCCCGTTTATAATACGGGCTGACCGGTTCCTTGGTCATTCTCCGCACCGTCTCCTCATGCAGCGGATACAGCACCAGCTTGGAAAAGGACAGCACGCCGGCCAGCGACTCCGCTTCATTCAGACCTTCTTCATCAGTCTCTTCAAACGTATCGTAATAAATGAGCGTCCCCTTACGCTTCTGCACCGGAGGCTCGTACCCGTAGGGAACCGTCTGTACCGTATGCTTCATCCTCATCACTCCCCAGATTCATCCTATATGTAATGTACCCGGCAGCGGATGACGTGATCACTCCACTCCAAGTTGCGGAGGTTCGCAGAGTTATTCGTCGACCTCGTCCAGGTGGTCCCGGCAGAAGTTTTCGAGCAGCTCCACTTCGTCCTCCTCCAGGTCAAAATCGAGGTACTGCCCCGTCGTTTTTTCATAAATTTCGTATTTCACGATCGCGGATTGGTCTTCGTCGACCTTGTAAATGACCCGGACATATAGCCCATTCTCCGTATAAAGCTCATCGTCATCAGGCACCTCGATGTCGAGCTTGAATTCATAGCGGGTTCCCTGCAAAATGCGGAACGGGTCCTTGACCTTCTCCGCTTCGTATTCCGTTATCGTCAACATGTTGTCATCCTTTCATTCATCCATCCTATTCTTTATTGTACCAGACCTGTCCCGGTCCATTCACGGACACGAGCCCGCCGGGCATATAATAGCCTCATAAAGGGAGGCGTTGGCCATGATTTACGCAGTCATGCAGCTCATCGGCGGATTTATTTTGGCGTTCGGCTGGATTCCGCAAATTATTCAGGTCATCCGGACCAAATCGGTCGCGGATCTGAGCCTGAAAACGTTCGGATCGCTCGTAGCCGGCATCGGCCTGATGGAGGTCTATGCCGTTCATATCGCGCAGGACGGTGTCGGCATTCCGTTTCTGATCACCAATACGCTGTCGCTGGTACTGATGCTGATTATGATCGGCTGCATTTTAAAATACCGCAAGCGGCCGTAGCGCAATACTAACGCATACTTTCTGCCCCATCAACCCAGCCATCCGATCATCAGCGGCAGCAATACAAAGGAAGCGAGCGTCGTCCATAATATGCACCGGGTCACAACTTTGGGTGCCGCATCAAACTGCTCGGCCAATATGACCGCGTTAACTGCGGCCGGCATGGAACTGAGCACAAGCATAACGTTAAACAATACGCCCTGAATGCCAAGCAGGTATAAGAGCAGCGCGGACGCAACCGGCGAGATCACCAGGCGCATCGCCAAACCGGCGTAGAAAGCTTTGTTCATCGCTGCCGTATAAGCTGTCTTCCCGCTCCTAACACTGACCATCTGCGCCCCCAAAATAAACAGAGCCACCGAGGAATACGCGCCCGAAATCATCGATATTCCTTGATTCAGCTCCTGCGGCAGCTCCACATGCGCTGTCCGGCAAATCACGGCAAGCACAGCCGCGTAAATCGACGGCAATTTGAAGATCGACAGCGCCGCCTGCTTTACGGAAAACTGCGAACGTGCGGCAAAATACACGCCCAGCGTATTGACGATGATGATCTGCAGAATAACGTACACTGATGCCTTATCCAGCCCCGCTTGCCCAAAGGCCAGCAGCACCAGCGGCAGACCATAATTGACGCAGTTCGTAAACAGCGCCGTCAGCGTGAGGCCTGACCGTTCGGCGGCCGGGAGCGACCACGCTTTTCCAATCCCTACGGCAATCCCCCACAGCAGCAGCATATTAAGGACCGTGAACAGAACCGTATCCGTAATCTCACCGTAGCTGATGTCGGCCCCAATCAGCGTTTCGAAAATAAGAGCCGGACTCAGCAGGTACAGGGACAGCGTGGAGATCGGCTTGGTATCGATCGGCTTAAAATGCTTGATCAGCGCCCCTCCGATCACCGGCAGCGATATCGGGAGGAACACCTGGTACACTGTAGTCACAAACGTCTGCAGCATATGTAATCCTTTCCTGTCTTTGTGCTATGTTTAATAATCCCAGACGGGGGCCTTCTTCGGATGCCGCTTCAATTCAAACATCAGCCTGATCTGCTCATCCGTATTACGGATTTGCGACAGGGCGGGAAGGTCGTCCTCTGCAAAAAACTGAACGCCGCTCGTCTCTACCCCCTCAGCCGCTTCGCCGCCGGTGATTTCGCAGGCGATGAATATTTTATACACATGATACGGGCCCGGCGGATTATGCTTCAGGTTGTCGAGCACGGCCAGGAGCCGGGTCGGTGTAACCACAAATCCGGACTCCTCCCGTACTTCCTTCACGGCAATTTCGGAAGGCGACAGCCCGATATCCGCCCAACCGCCTGGGAGCGACCATTCCCCTTCGGCCTTTTCGCGGACAAGCAAAATTTGATTTTCCTGAAAAATCACCCCTCGCACATCCACCTTCGGTGTGGCGTATCCGTCTTCCCCGGCAAAAAGTGCCGTCAACAGTTCGGTCTCAACATTGGTGTACTCCCGCATAATCTCTACGCTCAGTGCCCGAAGCTGTTCAAAGCGTTCCAGGTCATATACGTCCCGCGAGTATGCCAATCCTGTCTGGGCCACAGCCTGAATCTGTTTGGCCCACTCCAGCCATTTCAACGGTTTGTTCATCGGCAGGTCTCCTCCTCTGAATCGTATTCAACATTTTTTTCACAAAAATTAGTGAGAAAGATTATCATTGAGAATGAATGTGTGATACAATGATCTCAAGTTATCATTCATTAACATATCATAAGGAGTCGACGACCATGGTGAAAGCCCCTGATCAAAAATACGCTTCCTTGCGGGTTGACGATTATCTTGACCTTTTAAACCTGGCGAAGCAGCTGCAAGACACCCGGTGGCAGAAGGAAATTATCCGCAAGCTCGAACGCCTCAACAATACATCGATCCATCCATTGTCCTGTTAACATAGAAGACCGCGGGGCGCGTATTTTGATAGTACCATGCCTTTGGGGGAATCTGAACATATTTTCCAAAAGTATACCGTGAGCGTATTTGATATTACAGCAGGGGTGCCCCAGAGGGTGCTTCTGCTTTATTTGTGTCGGTCACCCTGCGTCTTCAGCCAATTTTCCCATCGGCGGGTCATGGACAGGCGTGCCACTCCTCACACGCACGAAAAAACGGACTGCCTGCAGGCAGTCCGTTTCGTTGTATACGTTCAGGTAAAATATGATATTAACCTTCGAGCAGCAGAGATTCCGGATCTTCCAGCATCTCTTTGATCGTCACCAGGAAGCGTACGGCATCAGCGCCGTCGACGATCCGGTGGTCATAGGACAGGGCGATATACATCATTGGACGGTTCTCCATCCGCTCGGCGTCGATGGCCACAGGGCGAAGCTGGATGTTGTGCATGCCCAGGATACCAACCTGCGGTGCGTTCAGGATCGGCGTGGACAGCAGGGAACCGAAGGTTCCGCCGTTCGTGATCGTGAACGTTCCGCCTTGGAGTTCGGACAGCGCCAGCGTATTGCTGCGCGCCTTGCCGGCCAGCGTGGCGATCTCTCTTTCGATGTCGGCAAAGCTGAGGCGGTCGGCATCACGTACGACAGGTACGACGAGGCCTTCTTTAGCCGATACGGCGATACCGATATCGTAGTATTTCTTCACGATAATGTCTTCCCCGTCGATCTCCGCGTTCAGGTGAGGGAACTTCTTCAGCGCACCCACTACCGCTTTGGTGAAGAAGGACATGAAGCCGAGGCCGATGTCATGCTTCTCTTTGAAAGCATCTTTGCGGCGCTTGCGAATGTCCATGATCGCCGTCATGTCCACCTCGTTGAAGGTCGTCAGCATGGCGGCCGTTCTTTGCGCTTCCACCAGGCGTTTGGCGATCGTCGCGCGGCGGCGGGACATGCGTGTGCGTTCCGCCGGTTTGCCCGACTGGGAAACCGCTGCTGGAGCGGCTGCCTGCGGCGCCGGTGCAGCAGCCTGTGGCGCTGCCGGAGCTTCTGCATGGTTCTTCACGTTGTCCGGATAAATGCGGCCTTTCGGATCCCGGCTCGATACCTGATCCAGGTCAATGCCCTGTTCGCGGGCCAGCTTGCGTGCCGCCGGCGACGCGGCGA
>NZ_PCZT01000025.1:43848-48856 GCF_002968895.1 Paenibacillus sp. AR247
GCTTGCGTGCCGCCGGCGACGCGGCGAGGTAACCTTCGCCGTCACCGGAACGTGCAGGCTCGGCTGCTGCCGGCGCTGCCGGTTGGGCTGGTGCCGCAGCCGGTGCAGAAGGCTGCTGAGCCTGCGGCGCCTCTTCCTTCGCTGCCGATGCGGACGCCGGTTTGGCGTCGCCGCCGGTGCCCATACGTCCGATCACTTCACCGATTTGAACCGTATCCCCGTCTTTTCTCAGAATCTTCTCCACCACGCCGTCTTCTTCGGCACTGATTTCCAAATTGACCTTATCCGTTTCAAGTTCGAGGAGGACGTCGCCCTGGCTGACTGCCTGGCCTTCCTCCACATGCCATTTAAAAATCGTTCCTTCTGTGATGGATTCTCCCATTGCCGGTACTGTAATATCGCTCACTGCCGCTACCTCCCCAGAGTGATGTTATGTTTAATGGATTTTTGATTCAATGCTGCCGCAACGATTTGCTGCTGCTCGAAGGCGTGTACTTGTTGGAAGCCGCTCGCCGTACTGGAGCGTTCCGGACGGCCGTTGTAGTTCACCGGCGTATCCTTCGGCGCCACCTTGCGGAGCTTGGACTCGATGTAGCGCCATGCTCCCATGTTCTCAGGCTCTTCCTGTACCCACAAAATTTCCTTCACGTTCGTAAAGCGGGCCAGAATGCCGGCGACTTCCTTCTCAGGGAACGGATACAACTGCTCCACACGGAGGATGTGCAGCCATTCGTTCGCCTCGCCGCTCTTCTCCAGCGCCTCCTCCAACTCAACGGCAATCTTGCCGCTGCACAGGACGATGCGCTCAACGCGCTCCGGACGTCCGCCCAGACCTGGCTGTTCCAGCACAGGCTTGAAGGATCCTTCGGCGAATTCGGACGGGCTGGAAGCCACGCGGGCATTCCGGATCAGGCTCTTCGGCGACATCAAGATCAGCGGACGCGCATCTTCGCTTTCGGTCAGTGCCGCTTGACGGCGCAGCAAGTGGAAGTACTGGGCTGCCGACGTAACGTTCGCTACCGTAAAGTTCTCTTCCCCGCCGAGCTGCAGGAACCGTTCCAGACGGGCACTGGAGTGCTCTGGTCCGGCGCCTTCGTAGCCGTGAGGCAGGAGCATCACGAGGCTCGATTTCTGTCCCCATTTAGAGCGGCCGGCCGAAATGAACTGGTCGGTGATCACCTGAGCCACGTTGGAGAAGTCACCGTACTGGGCTTCCCAAATGACCAAGGTCTCCGGCGAGTACACGTTGTAGCCGTATTCGAATCCAAGCACCGCTGCTTCGGACAGCGGGCTGTTGTAAATTGCAAAGGATGCCTTGGCGTCCGGCAGATGATGAATCGGGCAGTAAGTCGAGCCGTTCTTCGTATCATGCAGCACCAAGTTGCGGTGCGCAAAAGTGGCCCGCTCGGCGTCCTGACCGGTCAGCCGGATCGGCTTGCCGTCCGCGACGATCGAGGCGAAAGCCAGCGTCTCTGCAAGACCCCAATCTACCTTTCCCTCGTTCAGCGCGGTTTCCCGGCGCTCCAGAATACGCTGCAGCTTAGGATAGACGTTGAAGTCATCCGGACGGCTCAGCAGATCCTTATTGATCTTGCGCAGCTTGCCAATCGGCACGGCCGTCTTGATCTTGGCGATCCGCTCTTCGGCTGGCGTCTGGTGATGCGAGTTGGCCGGATCCTGTTCCTTGTCCTTAATCCGGTCGTATGCCGCCTTCAGGCGTTCCTGAACCTGCTGGATGATCTGCGCGGATTCTTCCTTGCTGATCACGCCTTCCTTGATCAGGATATCCGCATAAATGGCGGCAACCCGCGGATGAGTCTTCACTTTCTGGTATACGAGCGGCTGGGTCGTATCCGGATCGTCCGTTTCGTTGTGGCCGTAGCGGCGGTAACCGACCAAGTCAATCAGGAAGTCCTTCTTGAACTTGTTGCGGTATTCGCTGGCCAGGCGCATCGCGTTGATGCACGCTTCGGGATCGTCGGCGTTCACGTGAACGATCGGAATTTCATAACCTTTCGCCAGGTCGCTTGCGTAATGCGTCGAACGGGAGTCTTTACTCTCCGTCGTAAAGCCGATGTTGTTGTTCGCAATAATATGAATCGTTCCGCCGTTCTGGAAGCCCGGCAGCTTGTTGAAGTTCAAGGTCTCGGCCACGATGCCTTCGCCCGGGAATGCGGAATCCCCGTGAATCACCACCGTCGCGGCTTTGTTTACGTCCTGCTGCGGATATCCCGGCTCGGTGCGGTCCTCCTGGGCGGCGCGGGCAAAGCCCTCGACCACCGGATTAACGTACTCCAGATGGCTTGGGTTGTTCGCGAGCGTGATCTTGGCTTTGACGTCGCCGCCTTCAACGGTGCGGTTCGCACCCAGATGGTATTTCACGTCTCCGGTCCAGCCGAAATTGATGCCCATCGATCCTTCTGAAGGGAACATCTTCTTGTTCGGGGAGTGATGGAATTCCGCGAAAATTTTATCGTAAGGCTTGCCGAGCACGTGGGCCAGCACGTTCAGACGGCCCCTGTGGGCCATGCCCATCAAAATATGCTCCGCACCTTCGTCCACCATGTGGCGGACAAGCTCATCCAGCATCGGAACCATCGTGTCGGTTCCTTCGATGGAGAAGCGCTTCTGCCCGACAAAAGTTTTGTGAAGGAACTCCTCGAATTGATCTACTTCCACCAGTCTTTCGAGCAGAGCCTTTTTCTGCTCTGCGTTCAAAGGAACCACAGACTGGTTCTCGACCTGGCGGTTAAGCCATACGCGCTCCTCCACTTCATGGACGTGGCTGAATTCGTAAGCAATCGTGCCTGTATATGTTTGACGCAGTTTCTGGATGGCTTCCCAGCCAGTTCTCACGTTATCGGGAGCTCCGTCCCAGATCAATGAAGCCGGAAATGCTTCCAGGTCGGATTGGCTCAGCCCGTACTGCTCTGGCTCAAGCACCCGTGTGTCGGCTTTGGTGAGAATGCCCAGCGGATCAATGTCTGCCGCCAGGTGTCCATAAGTGCGGATGTTCCACACCAGCTTGCCTGCGTCAACGCCCTTCTTCAGCAGGTTGCCATCCAAAGCGACGGATTTCGGTGCCGCAGCCGGCTCCAGCTCGGCAGACGCCATCGGCGGCGCTCCCCACAGCTGGAACACTTTACGGTACGTTTCGTCCACCGATTCCGGATCATTTACATAACGTTCGTACTGTTCCTGGACGTACCCCAGATTGGGCCCGTAATACGATTCCCAAGCCCCCTGCGCTTGCTCGTCTCTCTTATTGGTTATCATCGTTAACGTGATACCTCCGCCTTGATTTTTTAATAGTCATATAGAATGAATAAACCGCTTCATTGTTCAATCTATATTTGGACGGAAATCTGAACAATCAATGCAATGTAAGCCATTTCACGATAATGTAAGCGGCTCAATTTCTATTATAAACAAATCGGAGCCAGACCTGAAATAACCATTTAATATAGTTATCATCTAAAAAACAGATGGATTAAGTTTGTCACCCATTCTCGTATATGACAATATTTACAGCTCCCCTTCGCCAAAAAGCGACAGCTGTCCCGGAGGCTTCTCCGGGGTCTTCATGCCGAGCTTGTCCATCAGCTGAATTGCATTGTCCGCCGCATCCCCGCCCGAATTGTTGTTAAAAATGACCCAGCATTCCCGGGTTTTCTCCAGCAGCTTCCCGATATGCTCCTTCCATTCCTCAAGCTCCTCGTCGCTGTACCTGTACAAATACCGGACCTCCCGCCAATTGGGCTGACCGCTGGAATGCCATCCCGATGCATTGCGGCCATGCAGCCGTACAAGCGACACGTCTTCACGGGTCGCTTCCAGAACGAGCGGCACCGATCCCTCTCCGGCCTGAGGCTCGTCGCAGACGGTATGAATCCATCCTTCTTCCTTCATAAAGGCCAGCGTCTTCTCCCTCATCTCCCCGGCAAACCAGCTCTGATGGCGGAATTCCAACGCCAGCGGAAATCCGTCCATCCACTCGCGGGTCCGGCGCAGAATGTCCACATGCTTGCGCTCACAGTCAAACCACGGCGGATACTGAAACAGCACGGCGCTCAGCTTGCCGGCCTGGCGCAGCACCTCCGCAGACTCCCGGAACACTTGAAACATCGTCCTGGAATCGGGATAAGGGCTTTTACCCCGGGCGTGTCCGGTCATTCCCTGGTAGGCTTTCACCACAAAACCGAAGGAATCCGGCGTTTGAGCAGCCCATTTCTCCGGCGGTTTCGTTGGGCATGCGGTTCGGGTTGTACCAGCACGTGTCGATACCGATATGGTTGCCGCCCTGAATGTCCGAGGTGAGGGAATCGCCGACCATCAGCATTTTATCCTTGCGGTCCTCCTGAATCACCCGGAAGGCATGCTCGAAAATGCCCGCCTGCGGCTTCTGGAATCCCGTATCCTCGGAGACGATGACCGCCTCGAAAAAGTCCTTCAGGTCGGAGCGGCCGATCCGTCCAAACTGCACCTCTTTAATGCCGTTCGTGATGATGGCCATTTTGTAACCGTGCTCCTTAAGATAGAGACAGATATCCAGCGCACCCGCCAAAATAAACGCGCCTTCGGCGAGCGATCCCAGGTAACGTCTGCTCAATTCCTCGGCGTCGTCGTTCAGCCCCTGCTCGCGGCCGAATCGGCGAAAGCGCTCGACCCGCAGCTCCGCCGAGCTGATCAGACCCTGCTCAAATTCGCGCCAGAGCTCCTCATTGATCCTTTTATAGCAGCCCGTTATTTCCGTGTCATTCGCGTCCAGGCTGCAGCTGGTAAGCAGCTGGTTCAGCGCGTGGCTCTCCGACATTTTAAAATCGAACAGCGTTTCATCCGCATCAAACAAAATCCATTCGTACGACAAGATGTACCCTTCTTTCAGTAAAGTGATATAAACGGCGTCAGCGTGCCTCAATCAAAGTCATGCAAAGGCATCATCCGGTTGGTTTGTGCGTTTCTATTGTACCATGCCGCCAAAAACGCCTGCTTGCGTCCGTGTCCGTGG
>NZ_PCZT01000025.1:48956-53982 GCF_002968895.1 Paenibacillus sp. AR247
TCGTCTCATCCATAGCCATCGACTCCATCCATAGTATTGACCAACAATAATTTTCCAAAGTATAAAATCCGCTTACCATACCTATACCCGATTGAAGGAGGCGTCCTTCAGATCTTGCGATATTCCAGAAAGTGGATATGATAAGAGATATGCGTCAGCTTTACGATCTTTAGTAGCAAAGGAGCATGAATGTATGAGCCATTCGTTCGTCATGTTTTCCGGCCCGCACCTTGCTGCGCTGACGGTCTTCGTGCTCGCCTGCATCCTGCTGTTCCTGGGCAGAATCCGCCTGCAGGACAGCATGCCGGCCAGGCAGACGGTCCGTTACTTGATCATCGCCTGTCTGATCGCCTCCGAAATCGCACTCGACATATGGAACATAACAGAAGGCTACTGGAACATCAAGTCCACGCTGCCGCTCGAGCTGTGCAGCATTACGCTGCTGCTCTCGGTCGTCATGCTGGCCGTCCGCAGCCGCTTCCTCTATCAAATCCTGTTCTTCGCCGGGATCGGCGGCGCCCTTCAGGCCCTCATCACCCCAAGCCTGGATTTTGCCTACCCTCATTTCCGGTTCTTTCAATTCTTCGCGGCCCATATGCTTATCATTCTGGCATCCCTGTACATGACCTGGGTCGAAAAGCTTCAGCCCACCTGGAGATCTATCGGCTGGACAATGATTTTTCTGAACGTTCTTGCACTTGGAGTTGGCGTCATCAACTGGATGCTGGGGTCCAACTACATGTTTCTGATGCACAAGCCGCCGACCGCTTCGATTCTGGACTTTCTCGGTCCGCACCCCTTATATTTGCTGGCGGAGGAAGGAATCGCCCTGCTGATTTTCGCATTGATGCAGCTGCTGTTCTTTGTCCTGCCCGCGAAAATATCCAAAGCGTCAGCGGCAGCCAAAGCCAGGGACAAAAGCGTTCTTTAAGCCGGCCATAAAGCCTTTCACGCTGCCCTCGCCGGTATCTCCTTCCTCTGCCTCTACGTTGTGATCTCCCTGCCGAAGTTCTATAATGAACGGAAAGCTTAGAAGCTGTGAACCGGCTGATGAACTAACAAGGAGATGGACCCCATGACTGGACCGAAAGTTGTGCAAAATATTACCGAGCTCATCGGCGATACCCCGGCGGTCAAGCTCCGCCGTTTGGCGGGAGAACAGGATGCCGACGTGTACGTGAAGCTCGAATACTTCAACCCTAGCGGAAGCGTCAAGGACCGGGCCGCTTATAATTTGATCGCGCAGGCGGAGCAGGACGGCCTGCTGAAGCCGGGCTCGACTATTATCGAGCCGACGAGCGGCAACACCGGCATCGGGCTGGCGATGAACGCGGCGGCCAAAGGATACCGCGCTATTATGGTGATGCCCGACAACATGACCAAGGAGCGGATCAATCTGCTGAAGGCATATGGAGCCGAAGTGGTGCTGACGCCGGCAGCGGAGCGGATGCCTGGTGCTATCCGCAAGGCGCAGGAGCTGCAACGGGAAATTGAAGGCAGCTTCATTCCTCAGCAGTTCGAGAACCGGGCCAACCCGGATATCCACCGCCGCACGACGGCGCTGGAAATTATAGAGCAGATGGAAGGGCGCTGGATGCCTTCGTCGCTACGGCTGGCACCGGCGGGACCGATTACCGGCACGGGCGAAGTGCTGAGGGAGAGACTCCCCGGCATCGGCATCTATGTCGCCGAGCCGAAAGGCTCGCCCGTGCTATCCGGCGGCCAGCCGGGAGCGCATAAGCTGGTGGGCACCAGCCCCGGTTTCATCCCGCCGATCCTGAACACGGACGTCTACGACGAAATTTTTCAGGTCAGCGACGAAGACGCCATCGGAACGACGCGCAGGCTTGCCGCCGAAGAAGGTATCCTGGTCGGCCCCTCCTCCGGCGCTTCCGTCTGGACCGCGCTGCAGGTAGCCCGGCGTCTGGGACCCGGCAAACGGGTGCTGTGCATTGCGCCGGATACCGGAGAACGGTATCTGAGCATGGGTATTTTTTAGTCGTGCGCAAATCATCGAAAGGCATCAACCGGTTTGTATACCCGGCTGATGCCTTTTTTGTGTTCATCGGTTGAGGCGGGCATATGCCCGAATGGGAGAGCAACATCTCAAAATCCACCTCATGCTATAAATGACTCAAGCAGGCCACAGCCTGTTAAACCGATGAGGAGTTGACAATACATGAATAGATTGACTGGAAAAACAGCACTGATTACCGGAGCGAGCCGCGGCATCGGCCGGGCCATCGCGCTGCGTCTGGCCGCCGAAGGAGCCCTGGTGGTTCTCCATTATGGACAAAACCGCTCCGCCGCCGAGGCGGTCGCCCGCGAGATCGAACAGCAGGGCGGAACGGCGCTGCTCCTCGAGGCGGACTTCAGATCCGTTCGCGGCATCCCGGAGATGTATGAAGCCCTGGACGGCCTTCTGCAGAATCAAACAGGCGGCCCCGGCCTGGACATTCTTGTGAACAATGCGGGCATCGGCCTTTCTCTCCCCATCGAAGCAACGACGGAGGAATCCTTCGATGAGGTGATGAACGTGAACGTCAAAGCACCGTTTTTCGTCATTCAGCAAGCACTGCCGCGGCTGCGGGACGGCGGGCGGATCATCAACATCTCCTCCGCGACGACCCGGATCTCGCTGCCGGTGATTCCCGCCTACAGCATGTCCAAAGGGGCGATCAATACGCTGACCCTGAACCTCTCGACTCAGCTTGGCTCCCGCGGCATTACGATCAACGCGATCATGCCGGGATTCGTGGAGACCGAGATGAATGCCGAGACGCTGCAGACGCCGGAAGGCCGCGAGTTTGGCGCGAACTTCTCGATCTTCAAGCGGTGGGGACAGCCGGAAGATGTCGCCGATATCGCCGCCTTTCTGGCTTCGGACGACAGCCGCTGGATCACGGGCCAGCTATTGGACGCCAGCGGCGGAACGCATCTGTAACGGGGCTTGCCGCGCCTCGCGCCCGGCTGCCATGCAGACTGCCATTAAAAGCAAAAAATCCAGTGCCCTCGGCGGCACTGGATTTTCTTTTACCCGAGATTTATGGAATATACTGCTGCACCACTTTGACGACTTTGCCGTCCTTCACCGTCAAATGAAACGGAAAAGAGCGGATGTCCAGCAGCTTGTCGTTATGGTAAATCGCCAAAAATTTGTTCAAGCTGACCGGTTCGTTCCACTGAATGTTCATTCCTTCATAGGTTCCGTCATGATCATACAGCTGCATCAGCACTTCAGCATCCGGAGCGATTTCGTAAGTCTCCAGCGTCTCATCGTCGTTGACGATGTAATAACCGTCAGGAGCGCCGCCCAGCTCTTCGGCATCCGGCTCCCGTTCAAGGAACTTCTTGTCTGCCGCCGCGCCCTCGTACCATTCGATCGGATCCACCGTCACGTAGAGGTGGCCGTTCTTGTCCCCGATGGTCGACAGCATCGCCGTCACCGTGTCCTCGGTTTGCGGAACCGGCTTATATTCGTTATCAGACCCGACTGCACTCGTTGAAGTCACTACCAGCCCCAGCAGAAAAACGATCATCAGGGAAGCGAATACGGTCATCTTTTTTTCATTTGAAAATATCTCCTTTATGGAATCATGATTTCTATCCATATCAACCATTACCCTGCGGGATTGTTTTCAAACGCTGCGAGAGGGCTCTGTGATGTAACTTTATTGTAAGCCACAGCCGGGACCCAAATCGTCACAAATTCGTTACAGCCGAGTCAAATTGTTGTAAATTTTTCAAGCGCTTTCGTGAATAGCAGGCGCCGATAGCCCGGTCAGCCCTTCTTCTCCAAAATGTCCTTGATCTCCGCCAGATCGTGGATCTCATAAGTCGGGACGATGGCGGTTTCGTTGGGCATGCGGTTCGGCAATCACGATACCGCCAACCAGCGTAATATTGGTGATATTCCAAATATAATCCGGCGTTAAATCCTTTAGTGTATACACATCGTTAATATTTTGGGCCCGCGCTGCATAAATCAATACTTTTTCAAAACCGCCGAGTCCGACAAGCAGCAATCCTGCTCCGAGAAGCATTATTCCCATCAATCGCATGCCCGTTATTCCTCCCTCTGGGTAGGATTGCGCCCCTTTTCCGCTTCTTCCGCACTGCCAGGTTCCGCATCCAGCTCCCGTTCGAGCTCCGCTTCAATGTCCTCGTCGCTCATCTGGTAATCATCCTCTTCCGACACGCCAAGCTGCTTCTCCAAAGAGCTCACCCTTGCCCTCAAGTCTTCCACCATGCCGTACAAGTAGCTCAGCAGGCCGACCATAACCAGAAGGGCCAGAACTGTCCCCCAGGGGCCAAACACCCAGGTTGCGATCAGCCCCCCGGCAAGAAACACGACGATTCCCATGATAAAATAAACCATTGCCTACTTCCCTTCTGCCGCCGGTTCAGTATGCGTCACCTTGGGGCTGCTAACTGCCGCAGCGGCAAGCTTTTATCGGGCGCCCAATCCTTCCAATACCATATTCAAAAAGTAATCCCGGTTCTCCGGATGACAAGCGATCAAGTAAGGTTCTTCCGTCATGGCGTCAAATGGTTTGCCTTCAAAGTCCATGACCAGCATCCCCGCTTCCTTCGCGATCAGAACGCCGGAATAGAGGTCCTCCCCTTCGGAGTTATACAGAATGATGGCATCGATGTTTCCTCTCGCCAGCATGCACCACTGCAGGGTCGGCGCCCACAGCCGCATCATCCGCTTCGTATGCAGGTCGATATGGTTTCTAAGCCGGGTGGCGCGGTCATCGCTGACTACCACATGCCCCTGAATCCAGGCGACCGTTGCTTGATTGAACGCCGGTGCAGGCCCGTTCGTTACGGGCTGCCCATTGCAGGTTGTTCCACCGTTACGGGTGGACACGAACAGCCGGTCAATCATCGGTTCGTAAACCACCGCCACGACCGGCTGCCCTTGGTATATCAGCGTAATCGAGCAGGAGAACGCAGGCAGGCCGATCGCATAGTTGTTCGTTCCGTCCAAAGGGTCCACCAGCCACAGCCAGTCGCTGCGCTG
>NZ_PCZT01000025.1:54082-64375 GCF_002968895.1 Paenibacillus sp. AR247
ACGACCGGCTGCCCTTGGTATATCAGCGTAATCGAGCAGGAGAACGCAGGCAGGCCGATCGCATAGTTGTTCGTTCCGTCCAAAGGGTCCACCAGCCACAGCCAGTCGCTGCGCTGACCATGATCTCCCGATTCCTCGGCCCGGATCCGGTGATCTGGAAATTTGCTGCGGATATGCTCAAGGATCCGCTCCTCGGCCAAATGGTCCACCACCGTGACGAGATCGCCGTTATCCCCTTTTTGGTCAACCTTTTCCAGCTTGTCAAAATACGCCTTCGCGATGGATCCCGCTTCCTTGGCTGCGGCTATTGCCAGCTGCTTCGCCTCTTCAATGATCCTTTGATCCATATGTACTATCCACTCCTTTTGCCTAGTGTTCATATTGCTGCGCCCGCCTTCGCTCCTTCAAGAAAGAAAAAACCCTGTGCGTCAGGGTTTAATGTCAAGCATTATACTTTCCGTTTGAAAATGGCGATGACGTCCCGCGACTGTCCCTGGGATACGCTCGTGTCAAAGCACGATACCAGCTCCCAGCCCTCGTAGCCGTAGCTGTTCAGCAAATCCTCAAATTCCTCCTCGTCCACCTTGCCGCCCAAAAAGCCTCCTGTTTTATACTTCACCGTCTTGTAAGACCATTGATCCATCATTTTACGCTTCCTTTCATCGTATCGTTTGGCCGCTCACGACATGCCAATGCATATGTTTGGATTCCTGGTAGTCTCCTAAGTTAGTGACGACCTTGGCTGCTCCCGTCTGCCTCACCATGTCCGAGGCGACCTTCTTAATTACCCTTAAAACTTCGAGCAGCAGCTGTTCGGTATTCTCCTCTTCTCCGGATATCAGCGATCCTACATGAAGCTTCGGGATCACCACAACATGATGCTCATAATAAGGGCGCGTATGATGATAAGCGAGCACCCGATCCGTCTGATACACGCGGTTGACCTGCGTTTTGCCGTTTAGCACCTCGTCGCAATAAAAATCGTTCGACACGCCCCTCACCCTTTCCTTATCGCTGCTGCTTCAGCAGCTGCGAAACTTCCTCCATCCAGCGGCCTTCGGGATCCGCAATAACCGTATGCCAGCCCAATGCCCTGGCAGGGATCAAATTTTTCTCCTGATCGTCCACATAAATGCAGGGTCCTCCCCCATCGCCTAGCTGCTCGCATACGAGCTGATAAATGCGGGGATCCGGCTTGCAATACCCTGCTCTGCTGGATATGGTAAGGCTCTTCACCTGCTCCTTGACGGGTGCCAGCAGCCCGCTCAGCCATTCCTCCCGGTGGTTGCTCAGCAGGTGGGTATCCGCGTCCCTGCTCCATGTGGCAATACGCCCCAAAGCGGGGAGGGGTTGCAAATACCTCATCGTCAGCGCGCTAAGCCGTTCCATGCTCAGATCTGGTCCATGCCCGGCGAGCCAGTCCCTAAACTGCTCAATGGTGATGCCGCCTGTCCAGAACGACTCGCGAATTTCCCGGCTGAAGCTGTCTTTTAACTGACGATAGGTCGTGCTTCCGGCCATGGCAGCAGCCTCTTCCCAAAATCCAGGCGAGAGGTTCGTTGCAATGACACCGGCGACATCCAAAATAAGCTGGGGTCTGTTCATCGGCTCCTCCCCTTCCAAGCTTCCAGTCATCATCAGCTGGGATTGGTGCTGCGCAAACATTCGTCTACCCATTCATAACAGCGCTGCAGATCCTCATGGCTGACCAGGTCGGAGCGGTGCTCGAACTGAATTTTGACCTGCGGGTTTTCCTCGCGGATAACAGTTAAATAATCTCCAATCGGGGCCCATCCGTCCTCCGGACGCTGTTCCGGCAGCACCGGGTAGCGCAGCTTGACGGACGATTTCGTGTACTGAAGATTCCACAGGTGGATAACCTCCGCATACTTCGCATATTTGCGGATGACCGGCAGGGCCTGAAAGGAAGGGTCTACGTTCTGCTGCAAAAACAGCCTTCCCGTATCCAGGCACAGCCGGATGTCCGGGTACTTCCTCAGCAGTGTTTCCAGCACGTCATGCTCATAAATATAAGAATTCAGCGCATCGAATTCCAAAACCGGCGTGAAGCCGTAATCTCGGGAAGCGGCGCTAAGCCAGGCAAAAAGCTGATCGCTGCGCTCTGCAAACATTTCAAGCGAATAATCGCTATCATAGACATACTCCGTTCTGTCGGAAAAATGCCATTTGTCCCAGTTCACCCGGTCATCCAGGATGACGGGCTTAGGATAATGGAACAACACGTAATCCGGCCGTACGTTCCTTAAATAGTCGAGCTCGTTCCGGATCAGCCGGAGCGCTTCATCACGGACATGTTTGTCCGCATCCAGAAACAGGGCGTCCCGAAACAGCGACTTCCCCGCACGAAGGGGAAAATGTACGCCGATCCGGAAGCCCCGCGCTCTGGAGGCGCTCAAGAGCTTCTGCATGTCCGATTCATTTTCAAACAGACAGGCCTCGATTCCGTAAAAGCTGTCTCTGTAATCGCGCTCCATCTTTTGCTCGTCAAACGAGCCGTATTGCCCGATCAAAAATCGCTTCATCGTCATTCCTCCGGCAGCGGTGTGTAAACCATTCATATGAAAATTTAACCATTACTTCCACGTTCCGTCCAGTATTCATTGAACCCGGCCTGCACGAAAGCCTATGAATCTATCAATAGCGAATTGAAATGGATGATGGGAGCAAGTGCGTAAAATGTTCCCACGATCGGATAATCAGGGATGAATCCCCTCCTCCGTCATCCGCTGCTTAATCTCGTTCAGCGTATCCCGGGCAAAGGCCTGAAGCATCCGAGGTTCCACGCTCACTTCATCCGTCTGCCCTCCATACTGAAGAAGACACTGGCGCAGTAGCGGCTCATACGCAGGCGGAAGGGACGAGAGCCCCCATTCGCCGCCTTCCTTTTTGGAGGAAACTTCGCCTTCCCGCAAAAACCGCAAAATTCTGCACAGATTAAGCGTGTAATACACCGGCGCCTCGGCGATCTGCTCCACGGCATGCTCCACATCGGACCAGATCGACCGGATGTACATCTCTTTCTCCGGCCTGAACACGGACTGTGCGGGCTCCCCATACAGCGTTATCCCACGGTGGTAAATGACCATCATATGGGCCGCAAGATCAGGGTCTTCATAACCGCCGCATACATATTGCGCATCAGATTCATACCGCTCCCGGTGCGCCTCCGAATAATGGAATTCAAACGGTGTTGGGTGCAGCGGCTCCCCGGCGTACTGCCTGAGGATGACGCTGACTTCCATCCCGCGGTGCCCCGGCATCAGCCTGTAAAGCTCAAGAAGGCCTCGGGCGAGCCGAGTCCAAACCTCGGGGTCGAGCTTCTCTTCAATGACCGCCAGGAGATCGATATCGCTCCGGTCTTCACGGTAACACCCCATCGCCAGCGAGCCGTGCAGATATAGATATAACCCGGTCAACGGTGCTCCGAGCTCGGTAATAAAAGCTGTGTCAAACGGTCCAGCACCTGCTGCGTATTCATCACTTTCCTCCAATATAGAAAAATGGCTGCCCCCTTACCGGGAACAGCTGTCATTTCGGCACTATGACCCCTTTTTGCCTGATCCGAAAGCAATCGCATACCGATCCGGATCGACCAGCACGAAGTCCTTCCAGTCCCCCCATTCCTGATGTTCCAGCACAGGCTCCTGAATGAACTGCGCTCCTCTAGCTTTGAAATGCTCATACAATTGATCCAGTTCTTCATGCGTTTCGACATATGCGTAAGTATCCCATGGAACCATCTTGTTGTCCCCGGAGGGGTTAGGACGGACATCTTCCGCCTTTGCCGCCTGAATCAATTTGAAGCCGAGGGCAAAATCATCCCTTACCGCCCAAACGTCTGACACGTCACAGCCGAGCACATCCGCATAATAGCGCTTGGACCTCTCTAAATCCGAAACCAATCGAACCTGAACCGAAAAGTGAACTTTACTCAAATGAACATCATCCTCCGAATGGTCGATTCTCCTTCGTACGCTCAACCTCTTACTGAATTGGCCGCAAGGCTTATTGAAGAGCTCGAAGGGTTGCCCTATGAAACTGGCAGATACAGCGCTTTCAGTCTATCACAAATTTTAACAATGATACATATGATTTCCTACTCTTTCCACATCCTCGTCACCTGGCGCAGGGTCTCTCCCTCCCACTCCGTCTTGTAAATATCCGGCATGGAAGTGGATTCCCAGAAGGCGTAATCGAACCGCGGGTCAAATTCGCCCAGCATCAACGTCATAATATCGCCGTGAGTCCCAATGACAATCCGCTTTCCGGCATGCTCATCCAGCAGTCTCCGGATCACCTGGGCTGCTCTATGCCGCGCCTCCAGGCTCGACTCTCCCCCCGGAAAAGCAAAAGCGGAATCGCCGTATACCTTTTGCTTCGCTTCTTGAAACGATAAGTGCCCGATCTGCCCGATTTCCCGTTCCCTCAAATCCTCTTCTATGATGATTTCCTTGCCCGCGGAGTCGGCCGCATCCCGAATCGTTCGCACGGCTCGCTCATAGGGACTGGAAATGTACAGGTCAATGCCTTCACCCAGCAGT
The DNA here is from genome assembly GCF_002968895.1 of Paenibacillus sp. AR247. Classification (NCBI taxonomy): domain Bacteria; kingdom Bacillati; phylum Bacillota; class Bacilli; order Caryophanales; family Paenibacillaceae; genus Paenibacillus; species Paenibacillus sp. AR247. Next base: position 58,645 of record NZ_PCZT01000025.1, read on the forward strand.
CTGTCCTTGACCGCAAGCGCGTCTGACAGCCCCTGACTGGACAGTCCACGTGTTCGTTCCCTGCCTTCCTCATAAGGCGATTCGGCATGCCGGACAAAATAAAGAATCGTGCTCCGCTTCAGGTGGTGTACTGAATTTGCAGTCATGAACCAGCAACCTTTCCATTTTATTGGGTTAAAAAAGAAAGCACCCGCTTCAACTTCATCATACCAGCGATTCTGCTGCTGACATATCTGAAAGTTTCACGGGTGCTTATATGAAGATAATAACAGTTTAAGCTCTTCTCGCCAGCTCGTAAGGCAGACACAGCGGGACTCCGGTCCGGGGGTCGACGAGGATGTCGGCTTCAATAGCGAAGACCTCCCGCAGCACTTCCCGGGTCATGACTTCGCCGGGTGTTCCTTCTGCCACGACCGTGCCTGATTTGATCGCCACCATATGCTGTGCATACCGTGTGGCATGGTTCAGGTCGTGAACGACCATGACGATCGTGCGGCCCTCTTCCTCATTCAGCTTCTGCAGCAGCTGCAGCACTTCCAGCTGATGCGCCATATCCAGGAAGGTCGTAGGCTCGTCGAGGAACAGAATATCAGTCTGCTGAGCCAGCGCCATGGCGATCCATGCACGCTGACGCTGGCCGCCGGACAGCTGGTCGATCGCCCGGTCCCTAAAGTCCCCAAGCCCCGTAACGTTAATGGCCCACTCGATAACCTCACGGTCCTGCGCGCTGATGCTGCCAAATCCCCGCTGATGCGGCGAACGGCCGAAGCCGATCAGCTCGGTTACGGTCAGCCCATCCGGGGCCGTGGGGGTTTGCGGCAGGATCGCGAGCTGCTTCGCCACATCCTTGGTCGGCTGGCTGTGGATCGATTTGCCGTCGAGCAGCACCGCTCCGGAGGATGGCTTCATCAAGCGGGCCATCGTTTTGAGAATCGTCGATTTGCCGGAGCCGTTGGAGCCGACCAAAGCCGTAATTTTACCCGCCGGAATGCTCAGGTTCAAATTGTTGACAATGAGCGTATCGGCGTATCCGATGTTCAGCTGCTCGGTGCCGAGCCTCGACTGGAGCTGCGGTTTATCCTCCGTGGCGATCTCTTGCTCCGGCCAAGCCAATGTGTTTTGTACCATACCGTATCATCCTTTTTTAGGGATTGTATTTCGTGGCGGGCTCGCCGCTCCGCATGCAGGGTGCCTTATGCTATGTTCAACGTTGTCGAAATGCCGTATCGTCTAACGCATGATTGCCTTTGTTGACACATTATGCGTGGAAAAGTGCAATTTATGTGTATGTATACACACTTATTATGATAATGATTCTCAATTTCATTGTAAAGAGTTTTTTCCCTTTTCTCCGTCTTATCTCACGAAAAAAGGACAATGGAACACATGGTCCCATTGTCCAAATATTGCATATGGCTTAATTACTCAAAATGTCCTTCAGTTCCATTAAGTCGGTGATCGAATAATCCGTCTCACAGCTCGTGTTTTCGGCAGCCGCCTTCATCCATACCGCCTTCATCCCGACCTTCCGGCTGGCCTCGACATCGTTAAACGGGATGATCCCCGACAAACNCAGCCTCCTCCGGCTGGAAGCTCCAGCCTGTCCAAAGCCCTACGGAAAATACCGGGTCCGGCTTGCGGAGCCCTTCCAGCTCGGAAATGAGAATGGCGTCAAAAATCATCGATCTTCGTCAAATCAAAGGGAAGTTCGCGCCGGCTGCCATCAGCATAACGGAGCCGAAGCTCGGACCGCTCATCCAGCCTGCACACCGTAATCTCGGCAACGCCGCCTGGCTCTGGAGCCTGGACACGGTAGTGCCCTGCCCAATCATCCGGCATGGAAGACAAAGCAGAAGGTACCCGGTGCTCAGCGTCTTCCTGCATTCGCGCGATCCGCCGCAGAAGCAGCGGGTACGCTTCGGAGCTGACTTGTTGCGATCGATCTATCCGGTCCACGATATGCTCATAGATGAGGTCCAGCAGCTGCGGCAGCTGCTTTTTCATATGGCTCATGCCGGAAGAGACTGCAATAACAATGCCGTGCTTCGGAGCAACAAAGCAGAGCTGTCCGAACCCGCCGTTTCCCATATAGCATCCCTTCCGGCACCGGAAAAACTGGTAGCCATACCCTTCCGAAAAATCGGCCCTCGTCTCATTGCGGCGGTTATCGCTCTGCTCCGCGGTGGCTAACCGGATGTATTCCGCCGATACGATTCTCCGGCCGCCATACACGCCCTCGTTCAGCAGCATCTGACCGAACTTTGCCACGCCGTCGATGGGAATGCTCAGCCCCATGCCGCCTGCGGCCACTCCCATCGGGCAGGTTTCCCAATCCACCAAGCCAATACCAAGCGGCTCGAACAATCTCGGTTTTACATATTCGACGAGGCCCATGCCGGTCGCTCTTTCCAGAATGGCGGCAACCATATAGGTCGCATGGGTGTTGTACACGTAATGGCTTCCCGGCGGATGCTCCGGCGCCAAGGATAAGAACGTTTGGGCCCAGTCTGGCCCGGATTCCATCACCCGGCCGTAGATGTTGTCATGATGTCCTGTATTCATCGAGAGCAGATGGTGGATGGTCATCTGTGATAAGTAGGGCGGGACGTCACCGGCAAGCTTATCGGGAAAATACGAAACGACCGGATCCGTCAGCCGGAAATATCCTTCGTCCCCGGCAATTCCCGCCGCAATGGAAGTGAAGCTCTTGCTGAGCGAAAATAATAACGTGGGTGCCTCTTCCCGATATGGCTGACGGTTGAAACGGGCCGTAACTTTTCCATTCTGAAGCAGCATCAAACGGTTGACCTGAAGCTCCAGTTCCTCGATCCGTTCTAAGAACCGAAGTACATCGCCGGACGACAGGCCGTGGCTTTCCGGCTGTGCGGTTTCCAGTTCCAATCGTACACCTCCAACATTCCTTTTTTATTGAAGTTCCTTAATAAAAAAGAGATTCAGATCATCGTCCACCCGGACCATCTCGCCCGGCACGACTGGCTGGTTCTTATACACGATGCCGTTGCCATCGGGGATGTAACCTCTGCGGCAGTAAATGCGCTGTGCCTTGCCGTAGTCCTTGAACAAGCCCACACCGATGCCGATCCGCTTGCCCTTGCGGCTTACGATCGATTCAAACTCCTCCAGGATCCGGTTACCGATTCCTTGGCGCTGGAAGACAGGGAACACATTGAGATCATTCACTTCCGGAATGCCCTGCTCTTGGAAAGGGGGGTAGTCCGATTCGTATTTCAGATGACATACCCCGGCGACCTGGTCATCTGCATAGGCGATGATCGTTTCACGGACACCCGCTGCGTTTTCAGCGAGACACTTATCGTAGTACTCATCGGGGCGAAAGATGTCCTGTTCGGTAAAAGCCTGCTTCCACTGCTGCTTTAATTCCTCTGAAGTGAGCAAAGTCAGCGTGATTTTCATTTACAGTACCTCCATATCGAATATTTTTTTGTCCCCATGTTCCGCGGCTCTCTTATAAAAGTTAATGTTCACTTACTTTAGCATTGATGATTAAAGAGATTCGCGATTATAATATGTATAAATATGCCACGGCTTGATAGTAGAGAGGGGAACTGCCATGCGATCCGCTGAAGTCCATAATTACGACTTTGCCTTTAGGCAGGCCGCGATCGGCATGGCCCTTATCGCGCCTGACGGAGCCTTCCTAGAGGTCAACCCCGCTTTATGCACCCTCCTCGGTTATACTCCTGACCATTTCACTTTGCCGGATCTTCTTCCTGCGATTCAGGAACTGTCCCGCGACATCGTTAAGTGCGGGGAGTGGCTGCAATCCATGAAACGGGATCAGCACCGGATCGACCAGCATTACTATCATCCTTCAGGACAACGGTTATCCCTTGATATCCGCATCTCCTTGATTCGAAATGAGGCCGGGAAACCTGAGATTTACTTCACCCAATTCGAAAACAGGACCCAGATGATGCAAATGGAAACCCGGCTGCATTATACCGAAACCCATCTGCACGAGCGGGAGGATTCCTTCATGCAGCTGCTGGATGGCCTCCCCCTGTCCGTGCTGATTACAAACCACGGCCAGATTCAGTATGCCAATCCTGCCGGACTCAGGCTCATTCATGCAGACAGCCTTGAAGCCGTAATCGGCATGTCAACGGACGATTTGGTCGACTCCGCCGACCACGAAATTCTGGCCGAGCGCAAGCAGCGGCACTACAACAACAGGCCCATCGGCTCAGTACGCTACCGCATCCGCTGTCTCAATGGACAGCTGAGGCATGTGGAAGGATTTTCACTGAAGATTACCTATCAAAAAAAGCGGTGCGTCATCGGGATCTTTAAAGATATCTCCGACCAGAAGCTTGAGGAAGACCGGCTCATGCAGTCCGAGAAGCTATCGACGGCAGGGCAGCTTGCCGCTGGCATCGCTCACGAAATCCGCAATCCGCTGACCGCCATTTTCGGCTTTTTGAAGCTCCTCCGCACCTCCAGCCAAAACAACGACCAGTACTTTGCGATCATGGAATCCGAGCTGAAGCGGATCGAATTTATCGTCAATGAGCTGCTGGTGCTGTCCAAACCCCAGGTTTCACATGCGAGCAAGCCAATGGACATTTTGCCGCTGCTGGACCAGGTGATTACACTGATGAACGGCCAGGCTGCATTAAAAAATATCGAGATCGTTTCCGCCTTCTCCGAACCTTCCATCTGGATTGCCGGCGAGGCCAACCAGCTGAAACAGGTCTTCATCAACCTGCTCAAAAATGCGATGGAAGCCATGCCGGAAGGCGGCATCATCCGGATCCATGCTCTCTCCCGGAACAACGAGGCCTTCATCAGCGTTCAGGACGAAGGCTGCGGCATGACAGCGGAGCAGATCCAGGCGCTGGGCAAGCCCTTTTTCACGACCAAGGAATCTGGCACCGGTCTTGGGTTTATGATTACACACAACATCATCCATAATCACGGCGGGAACATATCGGTCCAGAGCGCTCTCCAGGAGGGCACTACGTTTACCGTAACGCTCCCCGTTATTTCCGAACCGGAGGCAGCCTCATCATAACAAGCCTGATCCGGTGATCAGCCGATAATTGTAAGTTTCACATCCTGGGACCAAAAAAAGGACGGTACTCCCGCGTTATGCTCCTATGTATTGGAGGAATACAGCAGAATGCCGTCCCTCCGGCTCCAGCCCGATTTGGCCCAAAAATAATTGCCGATCTCATTCTCCTCGATCACCATGATATGGCACTTGGCGATGCCCTCTTCCCGGAGCTTATCCAGCCCGGCTTTCGCCAGTTTTTGCCCGATGGCGCGGCCCCTGCAGGCCGGATCGACCGCAACGTGGTAGATATACCCCCTTCGGCCGTCATGGCCGCACAGAATGGTGCCGATCACCCGATCACCCTCGGTGGCGACAAAGCTCATGCCCGGGTTCCGAACCAGGTACCGGTGTATCGATTCTTTCGAATCGGCGTCGCTCAGCGCCATCCCTTCCGTATTGCCCCACAGCTCCATGCATTGTTCGTAATCCTCAATCAACAGCTCTCGCAGTGTTTCCATGATGTTAGTTTCCTCCAGTCTGTCTATGTCCCGGCCTCCGCCCGCTCTACCGACTCCGGACCGAGAATCTGCCTAAAGTGGTGCCGCATATGCTCCAGGTAATCGTTCACCAGCCAATCCAGCGTCGCTTCACCGCCGCCGGGAAGAATGCAGGTTTTGCCGTAATCCTCCGCGGTCA
>NZ_PCZT01000025.1:64475-68772 GCF_002968895.1 Paenibacillus sp. AR247
AACTCTCGATAACATGGACAATTTGCCTGTTCAGCATAACCCACAGCGTAATGATATCCGGGTGCTTGTATTGCTCCTGATACCCGTGCAGGTCCACCCACCGGTCCTGATCGTATCCCTCAAGGGATACCGGATGCGCCGACAGTTTTATTTTGACAAACCGAAGATGGTTGTTCGCCGCCGAATCGCATAAGTGGCCTACGATCTCCTGCTTCGACCACTTGGCGGGTCCTGGCTTGTGTCTGAACACCTCTTCGGGTACAGCTTTCAGTTCGCTCTCAAAATATCCGACTAAACGGTTCAAGGTTTGACTATAACTATGATTCATCCCGCTTCTCCTCTCCATTGGCTGCATTGTATTCGATCAGCCAGCAATCACGGTACTCTCCTTCATGCCATTCGCGTTTTTCCAGCAGCCTGATCTTGCGGAAGCCGCATTTTTCGTATACGCGCAGGGCCCTGGCGTTCCAGGTTTGCGGGTCCATGACAATTTTATCGGCTTGAAGCGTGTTGGTTAGATAAGAAACCATGCCTTGAATCAGCCTTGAGCCGATTCCCTGGTTCCAGCAGTCGGGCTCCCCTATAAACTGATCCATGCCGAAAATCCGCCCTCCGCCCGTCCCCTTCGCCATAGCCATATACCTCGCGTTCCTCCGGATCGACCGGATAATATTGAATATATCCGATATCGCGGTCGTCCAATTGAATGATGCAGGCTTCGATTTGATCATCTCGGTAAAAGTGCTCCTGCACCATGGCCATATCATGCGGGCGGTCCCGGCCTTCATAATATTCGAGGACGCGCGGATCGCTGAGCCAACGGACCAAATGGTCCGCATCGCCCGCCTCCAGTTTCCTTACGCTGACCCCCTGCTTGCTCCAAAGAATCAAAATTACGCCTCCTCCCTCATAACTCAAGCACGAAGCGTTTGAGCCTTTTTATATGAAAAGCTTAATGTTTTTGACCACGTAGTGGTACCCTGACATGACGGTCATCATCACAGCGATCACCATCAAGAAGGAATCGACGCGAAGGCTAGTCAACCATTGAAAAGGATAGTTATTCAGCAGCACGGCCGTAATGGCGACGACCTGGGACACCATTTTCCACTTGCCGTACCGGTCTGCCGCCAGAGCGATCCCCTGGGCCGACGCCGCCATTCGCAGAGCGGTAATCATGAATTCACGGCCGATCATCACGAAGGCCATCCAGGCCGGAATCATCCCGGCTTCGACCATCATGATCAACGCCACCGAAACAAGCAGCTTATCCGCAAGCGGGTCCAATAGCTTACCCAGATTGGTAACCAGGTGGTATTTGCGGGCAACATACCCGTCCAGCTTGTCCGTAGCGGAAGCAAGAATGAATACACCCACCGCCATATAGGTTCCGTACTGATTCAGAAATTGAATGAACGCGTTGGAATCCGCCAGCCGTACGGGGTACTCTGCGAAAAAAACGATAAACACCGGGATCAGCATAATTCTGGCCAGCGTCAGCTTGTTCGCCGGGTTCATGCATCCTTCCTCTCAAAAAACGTGATCCGGTTACCGAAAGGATCGATCACGCTCACCTCCATATCCTCAAGCCCAGGGCGCGCATGCTTGTATTTCTTCGCTATCAGCTTGGCATGGAGGCTCTGGATGTCTTCGACTTCCACACGGATCGCCGAGCCGGGGGTGCAGTCGCCGTGATGCCCGCTCAAATGGATCTCGCAGTCCCCACTGGACACCTGCATGTATAAGGGAAGATCGTCTTCATAGCGATGCTCCCAGTCAATCCGGAATTCCAGGAAATCCACGTAAAACTCCTTGGCCTTGTCCTCATCGAAAATCCGAAAGATCGGTGTTATCCTCTTCATCACTTATCCTCCTCTAAAAGTTAATCCAAACTTATACCCGGCTCGGCTATCGTACTGGCAATGCGGCAGCAAGCTGCATAGGTGCCGACAGTTGAGCGTACCGGCTCTCCACATAGGGATTGAACCAGACCGCATGGATGACCTTCATCCCTGCCTGATGCGCCCCATCCAGTTCTCCGGAGCCTCCGTCACCTACAAACACGCAATCCTCCGGGAGTATTTGCAGCCGCCGGCATGCGAGTTCATAGATAGCAGGGTCGGGCTTACAGCATTGTACCTCGTATGAAAAAATAACATTGTCAAAATACCCGGCCAGCGGGGAATCTTCCCAGCCCCGGACTTCCTCCTCCGAACAGTTGCTGATCAGTCCCAGCTTCCAGCCATGGGTACGGAGATTTTCGAGCATTTCCAAAATGTCAGGGCGAACGGCTTCAAAAGGAATCCGCTTCTCCTGGATCCTTGCCTGGTAGAGCGTCTGAACGGACTGTTCGTCCGCATCCAGGCCCCTGCTTCGGCAAATATCCCGGATGACATCCGGAAAACTTGCCAGCTCCCCGCGCATCCGCCGCTCCACCCGGCTTCTCCATTCCAGCTTGAACGCTTCCTGGCTCAGACCAAGCAGACCCGGGTAATCGTAGCGACGCCCCGATATCCGCCGACCATCCGCATATTCGGTGATCAAGGTCTCGAACAAATCGAACAAAACGGCTTTCGTGCCCAAGCGGCATCCTCCTTATCGGTATTCGGGATTCCCTCGCCACCCATAGCGATAATTTGTTTGATGCTGACGCCCTCCTTTCCGTAATGGTGTCATAAATTCCAAGTAAGACTGCCGCAAGCGATGTAATTTACCTATTCGACGGTAAAACGCCATACCCTTTCTTCGCCGGGTACTTGCTAAAAATGGATCGATATGGTAGCCTGTTAGTAATTTACGAAGAACGGAGGGTTACGTGTGGTAGATCAGTTTATCCGGGTTCGCACGTTTTGCAACTAACATATTGCAAAATTCTCTGCTTGTACGCGGAGGACTCAGGATTGGTCTGCCATTTTTTAAAGGTAACCCAGATTTTATAGCTACTATGGCTGAGGCATCGTCTGCAGGAACGCGCATGATTATGTCCAGCCTGCCTTTAAAAATTCATCTCACATGAACGCATTGCGGGATCGTACCCTCAAGGGATAGGAAGGATAGTCACTCCCTGCCCTTGGGCCGCTTCCGGCTTTCATGTAAGACCTCATATCCTGCGGCCGAGGAACGGTTGTTCCTTGGACCGGTCGGTCCTTTCGCGAAACGCTGACACAGGCAGACAGCCTGTGTTTTTTTGTGCTTATTTTTAGGTTAACGATGATTCTGGCAAGGAGGGTTACGTGTGGTAGATCAGTTTATCCGGGTTCGCATGGTGTACAGCTGCTAAGAAAAAAAGCCGTTGGCTTTGCTGTGTACAGAGAAACTCAGGATAGGTCTGCCCTTTTTGACAGGTAACCTCCTTTTTACTCAGGAAAAAATATCGCTTGATCGATGCATAATGTGCCGCCACCCGCCGCTTCAATGCCTGGCTTATATGCCGATGAACTGCTCTTTCATGCAGTGCGTCCGGCCCGCGCGAGTGCCTTTCATTCGGTGAAATCCGCCGGATCCCGCGGCGTTATCCTGAGTCTCTCCACTTCACAGCACAGCCGATGGGCAAGAAACCATCGCTGGATAACGGAGGGATTCATGGATGCATAAACATCGACAACGTCATATTAAGACGCACTTGAACATAGAGAAACCCGCAGCCAAAGGACAGCACCTGCTGCACCACGAGCCGGTCATTCACGACATGATCGGAATGGCCGGCGTCACAACCGCCGACACGGTGCTCGATCTGGGCGCCGGGCGGGGAGCCATCACGTTCCCGCTTGCGAAGAAGGCTGGCAGAGTGCTGGCCATTGAGAACGATGCCGCATTCGCCGCCGCCCTTCGGCAAAAGGCGGTTCCCGGCTCTAATGTATCCGTTATTGAAAGGGACATTCGCGAGGCTTATCTTCCGAAGGAGCCGTTTCATGTTGTAGCCAACATTCCATTTTTCATGACGACATTCATTCTCGAGAAGCTGCTCGACCCGCCGGGTTCTGCGTTCCAGGGGGCGGTGCTGATCGTGCAGCACGGAGCAGCCAAGGGATTTACGGCAAGGCAGATTCGCAGCCCGCGTCTGCTCAAGTGGCGGATGTGGTTTGACTTCGAGCTGGTGAAGGTCGTGCCCCGGCGGCATTTTTCACCCCCACCTCAGGTGGACGCAGCCGTACTCCGCATTCGGAGACGGAAAACACCTTGGCTGCAGACGCAGCATCATCATGCGTTCGGCGGATTGGCCGAATACGCGCTGAACGATCCGGCACTGCCGGTGTGCGAGGCACTCGCGGGGATTTTTACACCAGTGCAAATCAGG
>NZ_PCZT01000025.1:68872-78135 GCF_002968895.1 Paenibacillus sp. AR247
AAATCTAAGGAGGAAACATAAATGACAGAACAACTCATTAAAGTGGATGGTATTGAACTGTGCAGCGAGAGCTTTGGACGAAAGGAAGATCCGGCACTCCTGCTCATTATGGGCGCCACCGCCTCGATGATCTGGTGGGAGGACGAATTTTGCCAGCGCCTTGCTGACGCGGGACGGTTTGTCATCCGTTACGATAACCGCGACGTCGGCCAATCGATGAATGATGAGCCCGGCAACCCGCAGTACGGCTTAGAGGACATGACCGATGACGCCATCCGCGTTCTGGACGCCTACGGAATTAGCCGGGCCCATGTGGCAGGCATGTCGCTCGGCGGCCTGCTGACGCTGATGGCTACGGTCAAGTATCCCGAGCGGGTGCTGAGCGATACGCTGATCATGACCTCTTCGTTCCGTGACCCGAGTCTGCCGGAAATGGAAGAAAAGGTAGCTGCCTTTTTTGCTTCCGCCGATCAGGTCAATTGGGAGAATGAACAGGCGATCCTGGACTTTAGCGTTCAAAAATGGAACCTGCTCCGCGGGTCAAAGCACGCTCCGGACGAGGATAAAGTCCGCCGGCTGGCCGCACGGGAGCTGCAGCGGACCCGAAATTGGACGGCGAGCATGTTTAATCATGGCCTGCTGACCGGCGGAGAGGAATTGATTGCCCGGGTACCGGACATCCGGGTGCCGGCCCTTGTCATCCATGGCACGGAGGATCCGATCATCCCTTATGTCCACGGTGAAGCATTGGCACGGGAAATTCCAGGAGCCCGGCTGCTGACCCTGGAAGGAACCGGCCATGAGCTGCATGAGGACGATTGGGATGCCATTCTGGATGCGATTATCCAGCATACCGCAGACATTCAGCAGAGCGAATCGAGATCAGTTAAGTAATTAGCAAAACAGCGGGCAGGGATGAGTCCCTGCCCGCTGTCTGTATGTAACCCCCTACGGATGATGAATCCGATGCTTCAAGATTGCGCTGCCGTCAATCACTGACAAGATGTCTGTTTTCAGCTCAACCGGATATACCGACAAGCCATGTAATTCCTCAATTGTAAACCATTTGAAGATCAGTCTGCCGCCATCCTCAATGCCTGGGAACTCGCCCTCCCGATCCAGAATTTCATGGCCCTCGGGAAAAGAAAACGTAAAATAAAATCCGATTTCATGGTATTTCATCCGGGCATATTCGAAAAAATCCTCATTGACATACAACAGCTTGTCTATCTGTATATCAACGCCCAGCTCTTCCCGGATCTCCCGGATGAGAGCCTGGTCCGTCGATTCCTGAAACTCCACCCGCCCGCCAGGCAGGTTCCAGAAATCATCCTGCAGCGTCGTGTGCAGCAATATCCGGTCGCGGTGAACGGCGATTCCCGCAACCCGAAAGTTAAATTTGTTCTGCCCTTCTGTAAAGGTAATCACCGGATCACCCAACTTCCATTCCGCAGCAGCGGCTCGATCGTGCCGTCCTCATGCTCCGCATCGATGCTCCGTTCCGCCGAACCGACCATAAAATCTTCGTGCTGCATGCTGACGTTGGCTCCGCGGGCAAGCAGCTCCTCATCGCTGAGTCCCGCCCCGCCCTGCAAATTGGTCGGATACGCACTCCCGAGCGCAAAATGGCAGGACGCATTCTCGTCGATGCCCACGTTATAGAAAACCCGGTTCAGACGGGAGATCGGCGAATCATGCGGTACGATCGCGATCTCCCCCAAATATCGCGTCCCCTCATCGGCATCCAAAAACTGCTTCAACGCCTCATATCCGGTCTCCGACGTAAAATCCACCACACGTCCCTCACGAAACGTCAGAGTGAAGCGGTCCACCAGCTGCCCGTTCAGCACAAACGGCCGGGTGCTGGATACCGTTCCGTTTGTCCCGGCGCGGTGCGGCATCGTATACACTTCCTCGGTCGGCATGTTTGCCACGAACGGAATCCCGCTCTGGTTGACCTGCCCTCCGCCAAGCCAGATATGGCCCGGAGCGAGTTCTATCGTCAGATCGGTGCCGGGTGCCTTGTAATGCAGCCTGCGGTACTGCTTCGCGTTCAGCTTATCGGTGACGGCTCGTAAATGCTGCGTGTGCCTCTGCCAGGCAGCCACCGGATCCTCTTCATCGATATGGTTCATACGGAAAATCGATTCCCATAATGCGTTCACCCGCTCTTCCTGCGGGCGGTCGGCAAACACTTGATCCGCCCACGCCTGGCTCGGCACGTTGACGATGCACCAGCTGATCCGATTGGTGCGCACGTATCCGAGATAGTTCCGGCGGGCGGCGGCGGCGGCTTTCCGGGAAGCCGATATTTTCGCCGGATCCACGCCCTCATACAAATTCGGATTCTCCCCGTCCAGCAGGAGAACCGCTCCGCCGGACTCTGCGATGCTCTCCATCATGTGCGCCGTCCAAGGGGGATAGAACGCAAACGATTCCGGCCCCGCCAGGTCATAGCGCATGCGCTCTACCGTTTCATCACGCCAGTTCAACTGTACATACTTGGCCCCTGCCTGGTAGGCTTTAGCCGTAACCAGCCGCGCAAAATCAGCCGACTCTATAGGTGACTCCACATAGAGCACCTGGCCTGGCTGCACATTCACGCCCACTTGGACGAGCAGCTCCGCATATTTTTCCATTTGCTTCTGTAACTCCGTCAATAACATCCCCTGCCTTATCTATTTATAACTGGTACGATCTTCATAACGAGCCGATTAGCCGGGTGACCAGAGGAAACGCATAAATGACCACCATGCAGGCCAGCAAAATCCAGCTGAGAATCCGCGGATACTTGGCACGGTACAGTCTCACGGTACCAAATATGCCCGCCACGAGCAATGCCAAACCGGCGATGACCGGCAGATGATACCCGGTTGAACCCCCTGTCCACGGATCCAAACCTAAGCTTGAAAAAATCATGTCCCCCACGGATACATCCTGATGATTTTGCACCAAAAGGATCAGCGCGGCCAGAATCATCAGGAAATAGGGTATGCCCTTTTTCACGCTTAATCACCTCCCTCGGAATCTGCTCCGCTTCACTAATTCCTTTCCAGCATCCAATCCAGGTGTTTCTTACTATGGTTCCATATCCAATGGGCCCCCGTCTCGATCTGGTGCAGCAGCCCATTCAGGGTTCGGTGCGCGAGCACGAAGTCCTCCTCCGTAATAGCCGAACTGCGAAGCGCTTCGCTCAAATCGTCTTCATCTTTGATCACATAGCTGCCGTCAGGAAAGACAACCAAGTCCAGATACAAGTCATCCCAGTAAGGAATGCCCTCCCCGCTCAGGCTGTTCCGTTTCGTCATATCTACGTACCACTGGATGATCTCTCGCTCCGCATTAAACATGGTGGTGACCGCGTAGTGCTCCCCTTCCGGAAAGTGCTGCATCCAAACGTATCCCTGATCAGCCAGGCACAAGTCCCGGTTCTGCATCTGTACCACAAGAGGCTCGCTGATTTGATGAATCGAGATGAGTGTCACATGCCCATTAAATTCGTCGGATCGGAGCCGCCTGCAGGCAAAATCTCTTTCCAGCACCCGCCGCCAATCCTGCCGGTCGGCATATTTTCGCTTCACTTACTCCCCTCCCGAGCTCTCCGCTTCTGCATAACTCTGGCCGCCACCGCTAAGCAAGCGACTGAGACGATGCCGATCCCCGCGTACAACCACCACATCGTTCGCATCTCCGGCCCTCCGGAATAAGCTCCCTGCTGAATCGCCAAAATGTACGAATTGTCACCGGTTCGAACCGCGATGGCCTCCTGGCTGCTCCGCCCTTGAATGGCGTAGTAACCTGTTCCTTTGGGATACATATTGGAGAAATTCCCCCGGTACGTTCCTTCCCGGTCCGAATACTTCGTGACTTTGCCGATTTTTTGGCCGACGTCCTCGGGCTGAACGGCTTGTTCCGTGACCCGGTAGATATGGCCGGAGTATACGACAAATGGATAAGCCCAGCTTGCCGAGGCGATCGATAGCGGAAAAAGAAGGATGAAACCAAGGAATAGAGACAGCACTCTTTTCAAATGACATTCCTCCTCCGAAAAAAATACCATCAGCAAAAACGCTAATCCGTGGCTTTTTACACAACGACCGTCAGCTTATGCCTGAACCCATGTTCCCCGGGTATAGCCCAGCTTCAGACTTGCCCGCTCCATGTTGCGGTGGCTGGTCGAGGCGTAGGCCGCCTGGCCGACTACGATCCGGCAGCCGCTTCGATGCGCTTCGGTGATCCTTTTTTCCAACAGCGCCTGCTGAACCCCCTGGTTGCGGTATTCTTCCAGTGTCGTGGCAAACGTCAGCGAAGCCGTGTCATCCTGGATATACATCACGCCTACGCCGGCCGGTCTGCCGTTGACCCATCCCGCATAGAACTTCCATCCATCCCTGTCATAAAGAACCATGTTGTTGTCGGCGATGTGGTGTTTGCCGGATATTGGCAGACCAGTGCCCAAGCAGTGAATTTCGGCATACAAGTCCATTTCGTCTGCCGTGATTTCCCGGATCGTAATATGCTCTCTTACTGTCTCACAAGAGCGCGGTTCGCCGTATAAAGTCGCATGATACCCGGTCTGGTAATAGCCCTGATCAAAAAGAGCCTTCATCAGCTTGGGATGAGTTTTGGAAGGAACCACCTCAAATTGGCATCGGCCCTGCCGCTTCCGATAAAACTCCAGAATTTCATCCAGGCGCTCAGCCTCTTGCTCTCCAATCCCCTTCACCGTATTAAACTGCGGCCATGGCATCGCTTGACTATAGAACGCGGCAGCACCGCCAAAAGTTTGAATGTCGATCCCCATCGGATTGCCGGGCCGCTCCTGAATCGCCTTCATTCGGTCGATCATGTAATCGATTTCGGATTGCTCCATCAGATCGGCCAGTTCTTTGCTTATGTACATATTATGACGTCCTTTCGGGCTTGATCGTCGTTGATTGATCCCTATTTATTCTCGCGGCAAAAGCGGCAACCTGGGAGGTATGATGACGATGATGCCAGATGAACCTTTGCAGGGCCGTGTCCAGTGTGATCGTTCCGAGCACTTCGGTTCGCATCGTTCTGCGAAAGTCCATCGGAGTCAGGTTTAGCAGCAGTCTATAAAAGCGTTGATGCAAAAGCTCAATCAGCGACACTGAATTTCCGATGGTCAGATCCATATAATCCGGCAGCTCGGCCCACAGGTCTTCCCGGTATGAACTTGCCAGAGGCTCCTGTTCGGTCAGGGCTCTTTTAAAACGAATATACGCATTCATATCATTATCCGCCAAATGATGAACAATCTGCCGGACCGTCCAGCCTTCAGGGCGGTAAGGAACATCGAGCTGCTCCTGCTGAAAATGGTTTAGAACGCTTTGCAGCTTGCCGCTCAATTCCGGAATTTGCCCAATCCAATCTTCGCGCTGCTGAGAGGAGGGGGCGATCACGGGCTCAAAAGAACCTATCAGAAAACGCAGCGTATCAGGCGTGGTCATCGTTCTTTTCCCCTTCTGTCACCTTCTGCCTCGTGACTCTTGTGCATGACGACCTGCCGGGTCGGCTTGTAGCCGGTCTGTTGATAAAAATCTACCAGGCCGCTCTCGCAAAATAAGCTGACCACGTGGATATTTTCCAGTTCGGCAGTGATGCGGTCGACGATCTCCCGCCCCAAGCCGCGTTTTCTGTAATCCTCCTGCACGCCCATATCCTCAATATAGGCACGGAACAAGCCGTCCGAGACCGCTCTCGCAAACCCGACCAGCCTGTCCTCGTCCCAGGCGCCGACAGCAATGGATGAGCCGAGCATAGATTCGATATCGGCCAACGTTCTTTCCGGCCACCAGCCCAGGTGATCATACAGCTGTTTCAATTGAGCGGAGGGGATATTTTTCCCTGATACGTCCGTACAGTGATTGGACTCATAATATTAGCTCCTTAATATGGAAATCTTCATTTGCATTAAATACCTCAAACACAGGCCGCTGAACGGAACTGATCGGCATCTGTTCGATTTCATCCATGGACTTGAATTCAAGCTGAAGCGGCGAATTCAGCTTTTTGCCCACTCCCGCGCTTGCTTTAACAGCTCAGCAATCGTTCCGGACTTTTCATCCGAGTATTTCAGCAGCGTGTTGATGCCGCTGGCCAACGTGTTCCGTTTGGCCTGTGCATAGGCATTCGCCTGCTCCGGATGGGTACGCAAATAATCTCTGAACAGCAGGTTATCCCGCCAAATGGCGGAGTCCCACTCGGTAATTTGCAGATTGATCTTCTGTCCGATGCGTTTACGGTAATGTATCCGCCCCGGCACTCCCGCCACACCCATGCCCTCATACTGTAAAGCAACCAGCTGACGGTCTGTCTGCTCATCAATGTGAAGCTCTTTGAGGCCGATCAGGATATCGACAATCGGTTTGGCCGTCATTCCCTCGATAGACGTGCTACCGATATGGGCAAACTCCACCGCTTGTTCCGCAAACACAGGCTCCAGCTTCCTTTTCTCTTGCTCGTAGATGTCCTTCCATTCATCCTGATAAGATGACAGCTCAATGATCTCATCAATACCCATGAGTTCCCTCCGATCCGATCATTGCTCCTTTTTTGGACAGCTCCTTATTTGGAAAAATCCAGTCCCTTGTCGGCCATTGCCCGCCAAAGCTGTTCTACCGCTGTGGGGCCGATGCCGTGAAGCTGCTTCAGCTCCGGTTCGGTGAGTTTCGCGACCTCTTCTAGCCGGGTAATGCCCGCATTCCGGAGGGCGCGTACCGCCGGCTGGGCCAGCTTGGGCAAACCGCTTTCCGTCAGATCCTGCTTATCCTTTGGCATGGCTTATAAACCTCCATAAATAGATGGGTAATACCTTCCAATCACGTTTTCATCCCAAATCTGTGCCTCAATGTATCGCTCTGGCCCCCGGTCCCCGTGCTTGTTCCATTCCTGCGGGAGCCCGTACCTGGCAATGACTTCCCGGATTTCATCCTTCGTATATACCTGCTTGCGATAGGGCTTGCCATCTTCGTAGCGCATTGTCGGAAACAAATCTCCGTACGTAAAACTGATCGAACGATCATCGAATTCGTCCCAATCGATTTGAACCACGTTTGGTTCCGTATACCAGGAACACAGCCAATCGCAAGGTCCGAGGGTCATATAATGCGGATACGGATTTGCGGGCTGGCCGCCTTTGGCTATAAACGCCTCTCTGGCCCGGCCCTCCAGTTTGAGCCTGATATCCATATAATCGCCTGCCCTTTTACTGGCAAACGTTTTTCCTTCCTGGGCGATCTTCCCTAAAATCTCACGGGCTTCTTCCAGCGGCAGACACGACAGGTTTCGAAAAGGACCCAGTTCGGCTTACAAAATAGTGGTACAGAACCAACGTCATGGCCATCGCTCCTTTCGGCAGCTTGGTTACTTAGCCCCACTCAAAAAATAAAGCGTCAGAACATACCGATGATGTCTGACGCTTTACGTTTTATTCCATTTTAGCCAAAAGAAACATCCTTCTCAACGAAAAAAAGGATTCCTCCGCCGGGAAGGCGCTTTGAAACACGGTGATCCGTCATTGGAAGATTGAATTATAGCCCAGCCACTCTTCGTTGATTTTCATCGCATAACGATACACATTAAAATCGCTGTACTGCACATAAAATCCATCACGGATCAAATTGTGGTATTCCGGATTTATCCCAAAGGAAAAGGATATCCGCGGACCTTGGCCCGACTGCCCGAAGGGAATTTCTTGTCCGCTCTTGTCCGTTAACCGAAGATTCGGGCCCTGGGTCATGACGGAACCGTCCGGATTAAGCTTACCGTTATACATAAACTCACCCGATCGATGTTCCCATCCGGGAAATGCCTCGAAACTGAAATAAATGTCATTTCCCCGGTTCAACACATCGTTAAGCAGGATACGCGTATGATTCATCTCAAGGACTTCGACTTTTAAATCTTTCCGTTCGTCCTGCCCGAATGCGATCCATTCCGGTTTGACAAAAATTTTGACGGGTACCTGCTCCTTTACGAGATTCACGTCATACCCCTTATGGGCGATGACATGATCCATAATGCCTTCATCCGAATAGTTCAATGAATAGATCCGGTAGCCGCCCACAATGACGATGATCACCGCAATGATCACTATTGTCCGTTTTCTTTCTGTGCTCATTAAAAGGGCTCTTTTCAGCCACCCATGAAAATAATAGTATATAACGCGTTCCACCGCCCTACCCGATCAGCTTATCCACCGTTTCGCGGTCCAGCTTCTTGATCACCGCCGTAAGCAGGTCGGCGGCCTGGCTGAAGTCGGATTTAGTTTCATCGGGTTCGACTCGCTGCCCGGCGTGTCATGCGCAATACCGACGTCCAGCGCAAAGGCCACGTCCGGCTGGATGAGGTTGGCGGCTGTACCCGCACCGCGGAGACCTACTTCCTCCTGCACCGTCGCTCCCGCATAAATGACGTTCGGATGCTGTTCGTTCTGCAGACGGGACAGGATTTCGACCGCCAGCGAGCAGCCGGAGCGGTTGTCGAGCGCTTTGCCCGCCCACAATTCGCCATCTCGCATCGTAAAGAAATCGCTCACCGGTACGACCCAGTCGCCCGGACGAACCCCCCTCTCCTTGGCATCCGCTTCATCTTTGGCCCCGATATCGATATACAAATCCTTCAGCTTCATGACCTTGGTCCGCTCCTCGGCCTCCAGCACATGGGGCGGCTTGGAGCCGATGATGCCGATGTATTCGCCTTTGCGCGTCTTTACTTTCACCCGGTGGGACAGAACGTTATGCGCCCACCAGCCGCCCAGCTGGTTAAAACGCAGAAATCCCTTCGTCGTAATCTGGGTGACCATAAACCCGATCTCATCCAGATGGCCGGCAAGCATGACTTTAGGTCCCCCGGCAAGGCCGGTTTTCACCCCAAACACGCTCCCGAGCCGGTCCATAACCAGCTCTTCGCTGAGCGGTTCAAGATAGCTTTTCATTTGGGCGCGGACGGCGCCTTCGTGTCCGGGCACCCCGTCGCACTCGGTCAATACCTTCATTCGCTGCGTCATTTCATCCATCATGGTTATTCAACCTCCAAATCTGCGTTTTAAAAAGTATAGAATTCGGACGAACTTATCCATGTTTCTTCGTATATTGCTTCGCCCTCACCAGCCAATTACCTCCCTAGGCGTGGGAAATTGCTTTTTGGGCATTCCCTTTGCACTCCCCGGCTCGAGCCTACGCGTCTACGATGACAGTTCATACGCTTCCATGCTTACCGGATGACACCCGTTTTTC
>NZ_PCZT01000025.1:78235-97574 GCF_002968895.1 Paenibacillus sp. AR247
AAACACGCGGGTTTCATCTGCACGACGGCGCATCCAGAGGGCTGACGTCCAAGCAGGTGCAGGAGCAGATCGATTACATACAGCAGCAGCCCAAATTTGAACGGTCCCAAAACGGGTCTTGGTTATCGGAGCCTCCACAGGGTACGGCCTGTCGGCCCGGATCACCGCCGCTTTTGGGGCGGGAGCCGCCACCATAGGCGTCTTCCGGCCCAGCTCCGCCCGGGACAAGCGAACCGCATCGGCGGGCTGGTACAATTCGGCGGCTTTTGAGCGGCGGGCCGCTGAAGCCGGCTTGACATCCGTCAGCATTACAGGCGATGCCTTTGCGGATGAGACGAAAGACCGCGTCATGGACACGATTGCCAAGCAGTTCGGCCAAGTGGACCTCGTCGTGTACAGCGTAGCTTCGTCCCGGCGTACCGACCCGGACAGCGGCAAGACGTACAACTCGGTTCTGAAGCCGATCGGGGCTCCCTTCACCGGCAAGGCCGTGAACTTTCATACCGGCGAAGTGACAGACCAAGTCACGACCGAACCGGCGGAAGGCGACGACATCGACCAAACGATCGCCGTGATGGGTGGAGCCGATTGGCAGCGCTGGATCGACCGGCTTCGGCAGGCGGACCTCCTGGCCGACGGAGCGGTGACCATCGCCTACTCCTATATCGGCTCGGAGCTTACCCGGGCCATCTACCGGGAAGGCACCATCGGCAAAGCCAAGGAGGATCTGGAGGCAACCGCGCAGCGGCTGACCCGTGAGCTGTCCGCCTTGGGCGGAAAATCTTTCGTCGTCGTCAGCAAAGCCCTGGTCACCCAGTCCGCTGCTGCCGTTCCGGTCTTCCCTCTGTACATTGCCGCACTCTACAAAGTAATGAAGGAAAAGGGCATTCACGAAAATACGATCCAGCAGTCGTACCGCCTGTTTGCCGACAAGCTGTACCACGAGGGTGGAACGCCTGTAGACGAGGCGGGCCGAATCCGCATCGACGATTGGGAACTGCGTCCGGATGTCCAGCAGGAAGTGGCCCGGATCTGGGATCAGGTCACAACGAATAATGTATATGAGCTGACGGATCTGAAAGAGTACCGCCGCGAGTTTTTCCAGCTGTTCGGATTTGAGATGAACGGCATCGACTACACCAAGGACACGAATCCGGACGTATCCCTTTTAAACGTAAGGTAAGAAAAACGTCTATCGACGTACCTTCAAAGAAGACAGACCGCGTTAAGGGGAAGTTTTTCTTGCGAGATCAGGATGTTTTGCCTCGGAAACTTATACTTTCTGATCTCTAAAGAAAGGCAGCCGGTGAATCCGGGCTGCCTTTGGTTTTTTATACGCTATCCTTTTTTGTTGCTCTCCAGGTATGTTCCGCAAAGCTAGACACTACTTTAAATTGATGCCTCTCGTACAGCCTTTTGGCACCCTGATTGGATTTCGCGATACGCAAATAGATTTTTGGGATCTGTTTACCCATCATATGCCGGATGCAGTGAGTAAGGATGACACTGCCATATCCGCGGTTTTGCTGATCCGGTGCTACAACGATGTCCTGGATATACTCACCAGAAATAATATAAGCTCCAATCAGAGTTCCCTCTTTCCAAAACGAACGAAACTCATCATTTCGGACCTTATCTTCCAACCTCTCATGAAACAAACTTATATTCATGCGGTGTTCGTCCAGTGGCCAGCCGTTTTCTACATTCAATGCGGCGTATGCCCTGTCAAATAAGTCGGCCAAAGCAGTCAGCATACTCGCTTCATATGTATTTACGATGAGATCCGTATTAGATAGATCGGGTTCATGGGGCCCGTCATAATACAAATGATAGCCCTCCATATCCGTTCGAAAGCCCAATTGACGGACGAAATGAATCGCCCGGACGTTCTCTCCGTATAAATTGAAGCACAGCTCCTTGATGCCAGTCTGCTGAAGGTAAGGAGTCATGGTTTTCGCAATGAGATCAAGGAGGGCATTAGAATCCGTTTCCTGTATGAATGAAAAATATGCAATAACACATTGATCATCCTCGACGATACAAAAAACACCATGTTCCTGCTCTGTTGCTTTATGATAGATAACATCAAGTTTTTCATTCCGAACAGCCAGCTCCACATAATCCCTTGCTTGTGGCGAGATATAGGCAATCAACCCGAGAATGTCATCTATTGTTTCGGTATCCACATGTTCTGCCACCTTTTTCACCGAATAATCTAAATATCAGGATATCTGCCCATCCCTAATTGGGATCTCCGATCCTCCCGAAGGTATGTCCTATAATTTCTTCATTCATCACTCATCGTCTTACGAATCAGCTCGTCGATCCAGCTGATCTCCCCTACAACCCGCGATATCGTTTGCTGAAGAACCTCATTCAGGAACATGTCATGAGCCACGCTTCCTTCCTGACGCTGCTGAATGCCGGCCAAGAGGGATTCGAGGTCCTTTTTGCGCATATCCAGAATCCTCAGCCGATTCTCACGGGAAATACGGTCAAACAGGGATACCCGGATCATGAACTCAATTTCATGCTTGGCGTCCTTTTCGGTAAAAGCGTTGATCAGCTCGGCGATTTTTGCCCTTCCCACATCGGTAATTTCGTACACGTACTGGCTGGGCCGACCCTCCTGCTCATGACGCTTTCGGATAATGGCCCCTTCCGACGTAAATCGGCGCAGCGCCGGGTACAGCAGGTTATGATTCACATCCATCAAATAGCCGAGGTCTTTTTGGATCTCTTTTTTGATTTCGTACCCGTGTTTGGGGGATTTTTCAATCTGGATTAAAATGAGTAAGTCGATATACATAGATCCTGCCCTCTCGTCTGATTTGACCGCTGTCCGGGTTTATGTATTTAATAGCATACCAATTCGGTTATGGTACTTCAACGAATTCCGACAAACTCCGCATTTCCTACTGCACCCAAAGTCATGGGGCGTTGGGCAGTGGCTCCCCTTCGGCCAATATGTTAAATTAACATATGATATTTTAAGCATGAAGTCACCTACTATTCTTCAACACGGGAGGGAATGGAATGCAAGAAATCATTGCTTTGGCCGATATCACCCAGTTTCGATCACGATCCGAAGAATTCAACCCGTACGATTGGTACCGGGACAAGCTGCAGAACGAGCCGATCAGTTACAACGAAGCCACGAATACCTGGAACGTATTCCGCTACGACGATGTTAAACGGGTGCTCAGCGATTATGAGTATTTCTCCAGTGTGAGAACGCGGACGACGATCAGCGTCGGCGCCGACAATGACGAAGGCCGGGGAAACGACAAAATCAACACGATCAATGCCGATCCGCCGGAGCATCGGAAACGCCGTTCCCTGCTGTCCGCCGCTTTTACGCCGCGAAGCTTGAAGCTGTGGGAGCCGCGGATTCACGAGGTCGTCCGCCAGCTGCTAGATGAGATGGGAGATGCTCCGGTCATCGACGTGGTCAAGGATTTTACCGGCGCATTGCCCGTCATTGTGATGGCGGATCTGCTCGGGGTGCCTTCCAAAGACCGCCTGCTGTTCAAAGAGTGGGTAGATACCTTGTTTCTTCCGTATAACAAAGACAAGGCAGCCGAAATCGGCGAATTGAAACGCCAGGCTGCCACGGAGTACTATACTTACCTTTTTCCTTATATTGTTCAGAAAAGATCCCAGCTCGGCGATGACATTATTTCCGATTTGATCCAAGCCGATGTGGAAGGAGAACGGTTCACGGATGACGAGATCGTCCGCACCACGATGTTCCTGCTGGGCGCTGGCGTAGAAACGACAAGCCATCTGCTCGCCAACTCGTTCTATTCGTTCCTGTACGATAACGATCAGATCTACGGGGAAGTCCGGGCGAACCGGGAGCTGGTTCCAAACACCGTAGAGGAAATGCTGCGTTACCGCTTCAATATTTCCAAAATGGACCGTACCGTCAAGCAGGATAACAACGTGCTCGGCGTCGATTTGAAAAAGGGTGATGTCGTCGTCGCCTGGATGAGCGCCGCCAACATGGATGAACAGGTGTTTGAAGACCCCTTCACCGTGAACATCTACCGTCCGAACGCCAAAAGGCATCTGACCTTCGGGAATGGTCCGCATTTCTGCATGGGCGCGCCGCTGGCACGCCTTGAGGCGAATATCGGGCTGGAGCTGTTTATGGATTACTTTGAGATGATCGAGCCGGTTCCCGGCTTCCAGCTGGAAGAGAATTTGACGCCTTCCGCTGCCGGCCAAGGGCTGGTAAGCCTACCTGTGCGGGTCAAGCGGGCCTAAGATTGGTATATGAAAAGCCGCTTCCGGTAATCGGGGGCGGCTTCTGTTGTTGGCTATTCAGGATCCTCCTCCAGCAAAATGTCCAGCATCTGCCCCGGGCTCTCCATCATTTTTCGGGTGATCACGTAATGGTCCGTATCCTCCAGCTTCACCGGGCGCATGCCTTGATCGTCCAGCAGCCAAATTTCAGCATGGGGATACGACATCAGGATCGGCGAATGCGTGGCGATAATGAATTGCGACCGCTTTTTCACTAACTGGTGGATCCGCGACAGCATGGACAGCTGCTTCAAGGGAGAGAGTGCGGCCTCCGGCTCGTCCATCAGGTACAGGCCCCTTCCCCCAAACCGATGCATAAACGTCGCAAAGAAGCTCTCCCCATGGGACTGCTCATGCAGCGACTTGCCTCCATAGGAATCTCTGATGAATGGTTGAGGCACGTCCATATCCGCATCCAACTGGTCGATATTCGTCGCCACATTATAATAGCTCTCCGCCCGGAAGAAAAAACCGTCCTTCGGCCGGACAACGCCGCGCACGAGCCGCATGTACCGATGCAGATCCGAGTGGGAGGACATCGTCTCAAAGGAGAAATTAATCGTGCCTCCTTCGGGATTAAATCCCCAGGCGACCGCCATCCCTTCCAGCAGGGTGGACTTGCCCGATCCGTTTTCGCCGACGATAAACGTCACCGGCTGTTGAAACGACAAGCTGTGAAAATCATGGACAGCCGGCAGGCTGAAGGGATACGCACGAAAGGACGGCACCTCCTCTCTCCTCAGCATCACGCTCCGCAAATATAAAGAACGTGCATCCAGCATGAATCGATCTGCTCCTTTCCATCAGAAAATCATATATTTAAATCCTTCCTTGACGTAGAGGCCCGCCCCGTCCTCCTTATTGCAGGCGGTACCACGCCGGCGGCCCCCCGTTTTGAAAGTCATGCGTGTTGATCGTCCGCTCGATCTTTTCCAGCGTTTCCTGAACTCTATCATGTTGGATGCCCCCGATCAAGGTCGCGTGCTGGTTCAGCGCCACAAACAGGTTGTATTTCGGCCAAAAGTTATCCGGAATGCCATCTTGGAAATATCCGTGGACTTGGCCCTTGGCGAAATACGGGCTGACCTGGCAGGTATACTTTGGCAGTTTGAAAAATTCCTCCCACGGGTCTCCCCAGTCAAACCGGCCAAAGTCGATCACACCGGCAAGGCATCCATGTTGAAAGATCAGGTTCGACGGGTGAAAATCGTCATGCTGGAAGGTTACCGGACTCTTTTCAAGCAGCTCCAGGTGATCGTCGATGTAGCTCTCCAATTCGTTCTGCCGATGAAAACGAAGGTCCATTTCCCGCACCTTCTCCCTTTTCTGCCTGTATTTTTCTGCACACCGGGCCGCCCAGTTTATAGGGACCTCAGGAGTGACCTGATGGATCTTTCTTAATTCTCTTCCGGCTGCCGCCCCCTGCTGAAGTTGAGCTTCCGGCGCTAATCCGGGCAAAACTTCATCCCCGCTAACGCCAGGGATGTAGGACAGCAGCAAATAGCAGAGGTCAAGATGCCCAGCCAGGCCCGCCACCAGCGGCTTGGAGCAGCGGACCTGATTCGCTTCGTGCTTTCGGAGCAGCTCGAACTCCATCCGCTGTCTGGCATACGTGCTTCCTTCATGTATCCGAAGCAGGTACACCGGGGTATCCTCCTGATACAACACAAATTTCCGCGCGTCCGAAAATCCCTTCTCAAGTGGCTCAGCCCGGCCATACCCAACTTGCTCCCTGATTTCGGCGAGTAACTTCCGAATCCGCTCCTCGATCGGATCCATCCCTCTCCCCCTCCGTCCATCCGTTATCACGTCGTTCTCCTCTTCTCCGCACCATCCACCATATAGAGATCCCAACGCTATAGCCGTATAATGGTATCACAAATATACAGGAAATGGGTGCAAAGGAAATGGCATTGCCTGACGTTCACCACAATTTTAGGCAGTTCTTTGATGGTTTACAGATGCATGGTTCATCAGGGCGCCGGTACGAACGTATGAACCTTCATTCATGGATGGGAGAAGGAACGGTGCAGCGCCTGGCTCCCCGGCAGGATTTAGGGATGGCGGCAGTCGATTTTCGTTTGAACGATGACTATACTGTATCCCTGCACACAAGGGTGCCGATGGTCGAGCTGAGCTGCTGTGTTCAAGGCTACCGAAGAGTTGAGGTGTCCGGCAGGGAGTTCGAGATGAAGCCGGGCAGCTGGAGCCTCCAGTTTGCCAACCCGGCGGAAGCCCGCATGCCTTTTTCCAAAAATCAGCCGTTTCAAATGATGAGCATCGCCATTCCCGTCACCGCCTTCCATCATTTCATGGAAAATGGCGAGGGCACCCGGGGCTTGGATTTTCATCAGATTATCGGAACGCTGCCATATCGGGTGATCCAGGAAGCCTATGATCCTGCTTCGGCCTACCTCCTGCAGCAGATGATGGAAGCCTCTGCCCGGCCGGATTCGCTGGGCATAGAAATGGAGTGCCGAATTTTGGAGTTGCTGTCCCATGCGTTCCGTTCGATGCTTTTTGGCAGGGAACAGAGGCCCTCCGGCCTGTCCAGAACGGATCTGTCCAAGCTGGAACGGGCGAGGGAAATCATACTGGATAGAATGAGTCACCCGCCATCCTTATCGGAGCTCTCCCGCCTCATCGGCCTGAACGAATTCAAGCTGAAGACCGGCTTTAAGGTCCGGTACGGCAGCACCGTGTTCGGATATTTGAGGGAGGCTCGGCTGGAAACAGCATACCGCCTGCTTCAAGAGCCCGAGGCCAGCGTCATCGACGTATCCGTGTCGGTAGGTTATTCCAATCCCAGTTATTTTGCCGAGGCGTTCCGCGGGAAGTACGGCATGAACCCGGGTACGCTGATCAGGAAATCGTAACGCCTCACAAAAAAATCCCGCCAACCAGCACCCGGCTCCTTCTACTGGTAGTGCTGCATTCTCCGGTCACGATATGATGAGCGCATATCTGACAAGGGAGAGTGAAGATATGTCCAATTCACCCCAATTGAAGCTGAATGACGAACTGGCGGCAACAACCCGGCACGGCCTGGAAGTGCTGCCCGCAGCCGTTACCGAAGCGTTCGAGCGCTCCGTGGAGGACTTACGCACATCCGGTGCCGCACGCGGCCTGATGGTTGGAGATGACGCACCCGATTTTACGTTAAGCAATCAGACAGGTGACCCCGTTACGTTATCTGAAGAATTCGCGCACGGTCCGGTCATTCTGACCTTTTACCGCGGAGCATGGTGCCCGTTTTGCAATTTGGAATTAAGGGCCTACCAGCGGCTTCTGGACCGTATTCATGAGGCTGGAGCCCGGCTGCTGGCCATTAGTCCCCAAACGCCGGATCACTCCTTGTCCATGCAGGAAAAAAACGGACTCGGTTATCATGTTCTAAGCGACCTGCACAACAAGGTGGCGGAGAAATACCGGCTGACCTTCCGTCTGGCAGAAGACGTGCAGCAGGTGTACCGTTCCCTCGGTTTTCCCCTGGACCAATTCAACGGTGACGATTCGTGGGAGCTTCCCGTGCCCGCCACTTACGTCATCGATTCGCAGGGCGTGATCCGTTATGCCAGCGTAGACCCGGATTACCGGACGCGGGCTGAGCCGGAGGAAGTGGTGCAGTTCGCGGAAAGCATCTAACGGAAGCCTTTCCGGCGAGATTAGAGACGCTCACGCTGTACAAAAAACAGCCCGGAACGACCTATAGGGTCATTCTCGGGCTGTTTCATTGTTCTCCCAGTTCCCTCAGCACCTCTGCTATCCGCCGGACTCCCTCTGGAATCTGCGGCTCGGCTACATCGCCGAATCCCATAATCAGCCGGTCCTCGAACCTCCCTTTCACGATGGCATACTTTTCGGCCGGATAGACCCGGACACCCCCTTCCGCCAATGCTTGGACCCGTTCCTCGTCAAAAATATGCCCAGAAAATTCTGCGATCAAATGCAGTCCCGCGGCGTCGCCGCTCACCAGAATCCGGTTCCCGAACGTTTCGCTCAGACTGCGGATCAGCAGCTTTCTTCTCCGGCTGTATACCCGCTTCATGCGGGTGACATGGCGCTGTAAATGCTGATCCGCGATAAACCGCGCCAGGATGGCCTGATCCAACGTAGGCGTATGCATATCCATAAGCCGCTTGATCCCTTCTATGGGCGCAACCAAGTCCTGAGGCAGAACCATATAGCCGATGCGAAGCGCCGGGAACAGATTTTTGCTAAAGGTGCCGATGTAGATCACCCGCTCCGCATCCAGCTCCCTTAACGCATGGACCGGCATGCCTGCATAACGAAACTCGCTGTCATAATCATCCTCAATAATGTAGCAACCGGTATTACGCGCATACTCCAGCAGTTCCATCCGCCGCCCGATGGATAAGATGCTGCCGAATGGAAACTGATGCGACGGCGTGACAAAAACAGATGGGGGCAGGCCTGGCCGGGAATATCCTGAACCCGCAGCCCATGGGCATCCACCGGAACCGGCACGATGTCCGCGCCGGCCGTTCCATCATGATCATTCTCATTTGACCTACGATACGTTTGGAGAAGAGGAACAGATTGATTATTTGACTTCAGGGATTGTTCTGGCGATATATTGGTTTCTTCCTACCCTGATCTTTTTCCTGGTCGGCCATAGGCTCGATAAAAAATTCGGCTCCCTGCTTCAGGTCTATCAGGAAGCCGTTGTAAGCATGCGCCTGATCTCCGTTGAGCAAATTCGCAGCCTTTCACAGACATCCCCCGCCGATGTCACCCGGGATTTGACGTTTATGTTTGAGGAAGGGCTCCTCCCGGAAGGCAGAGTTATCAACGGAACCGTCTACATCCAACAACAGGCGCTTGAGGATTACCTCAACGGAGAGTATGAAGAAGAATACGATGACGAGTACGATGAAGAGTACGATGACGAGTATGATGAAGAGTATGATGAAGAGGACTCTGCCTCTGATGAAAACGATTATGGACGGCCTTCGGGGTTTCAGTCCCCTGTTTCGGGTCAATCCTCCTCTCCGAAAACCGTCGAATGCCCAGGGTGCGGTGCAAGGGTGTTTTTGGGTACGGAGCGGGAAAAAGAATGCGAGTACTGCGGCAATGTCGTTTGTGCCTGACCGCTTGGATTTTTAGTAGGACCTCACCCTTTCTTTTCTCCGCTTCGCCGGGTCCAGGCCCAGAATAAAAGCGCAAACGCACTGACGCCTGCCCCGAGCATGCACACCCCGTCCCAGCCGAATCGGGCATACATGCTCGTCGAGGCGATGGAACCCGTGGCGCTGCCGATCGAGTAAAACGTCATGTAAGCCGCAGTCAATCGGCTGCGGGCTTCCGGGCGTACGCTCAGAATCATGCTCTGGTTCGTCACATGGACGGCCTGTACCGCCATATCGAGCAAAAGGATGCCCAGGATCAAGGACAGCAGCGAGTGCTCCGTATATCGGATCGGAAGCCATGAGAAGAGCAGCAGCACCAAGGCGACACCTGTGGTACGCTGTCCCAGACCCCGGTCGGCCAGCCGTCCGGCTCTTGCCGCCGCGAGGGCCCCGGCGGCCCCGGCAAGTCCGAACGCCCCAATCACGGTGTGCGACAGGGAGAGCGGCGGACTGCTGAGCGGCAGCACCAGCGAGGTCCACAATATGCTGAACGCCATAAAAATAAGCAGCGCCAACACGGCGCGAACACGCAGGATCCGCTCCTGCACGTACAGACCCAGCACCGACCGAAGCAGCTGAGGATAGTTCAGCGAAGCCTTTTCCGGGTCCCTTCCCGGCAGCACCTTAAGCAGAATGCAGGCCACGATCAGCATCAGACCCGCAGACGCCAGGTAGACGGAGCGCCAGCCGGCGGCATCCGTTAGCAGGCCGGCGAATGTTCGGGCCAATAGAATCCCGATCACCACCCCACTCGTGACCACGCCGACGATCCGCCCTCGTGCTTCGGGGGCCGCCAGCATCGCGGCATAAGCAACCAGCACCTGCGTGACCACGGCCAAAAGCCCGACGATCGCCATCCCTCCAAGCAGAATGCCCCGGTTAGCCGCCGTACCTACGACGACCAGTGCAGCCACGGATATCAGCATCATGCCCGGAATTAGCCTGCGGCGGTTCAACAAATCTCCCAGCGGAACGAGCAGCATCAAACCTATGGCATAGCAAATCTGCGTAACGGTAATGACCATCCCGACCGACGAATGCGAAATCCCGAACTGTGCCGCCAATGAATCCAGCAGCGGCTGGGCGTAATAGACGTTGGCGACCGCCAAACCGCATGCTGCGGCAAACAGCAGCGCTGTCCAGCGGGTTATCGGCTGCACGGATGCAGCCGTTGCGGCGGTTGGAACGGCGGCCCTCTTTTCCTTTTCCTCCCCCATCCTTTCTCCTGTTACCATCGATTCGGTTTCCTGCAGGTTGTTCACAACGAACCCCTCCCGATCCTTCAATTATCATAACATACCAATCGGTACATAATGATTTGTGCTTACCTTACCTTCCCGAGCAAAGTGCTGTCAAGAGGTATATGGATCGAATTTGTTATTGGGCCTGAATTTAACGGATTACGCAAAATTTTATAGGCTAGTCCGATCACGGATCTTGGCTGACCGAATTGACAGAAGGGGAGGAATATCCTACAATCTAAACATACCGATCGATATGAAATGAGGTGCCGAAAATGGTTAGGCAGCGTGAATTCGATGTGGATCAGGCGCTAGAAGACGCCATGCATATATTTTGGAGTAAAGGCTATGAGGCAACGTCCTTAAGCGATCTGACGGCGGGAATGGGCATTCAGCGCCCAAGCATTTACTCCACGTTCGGGGATAAGAAGGAGCTGTTTGAAGCGGCTCTGCGGAAATATACCGCCGCGCATGCGGCGCAGGCCAGAGGCGTGCTTCTGCACGGCGAATCCGTTAAGGAAGCCTTCAGACGTTATTTTGCGGGGATTGTCGATGAGTCTTATGCTGACCCACAGAACCGCGGATGCTTCTGCATTAATACGATGGTGGAGATGGCTCCACATGATGAAAAATTTGAGATTTTGACACGGGAGCACGAGATGTATTTGGCGGCGATTTTTCAGGAGGTGATCGAACGTGGGCTCCGTTCAGGCGAACTGCACACCGGTGTGGACGCCAAGTCCCTGGCACAGACCTTGGTCGTCTCCTTGATCGGTCTGACGGTGATGATGAAAGCCCGCCCGGAGCGTTCCTTTGTCGATCATTCGGTTGAGGTCATTCTCACGTTGATTCAATAAGATGCATGAACGGAACCGGCAGTAGTGTTGTGCTCAGGGGGAAAGCCTTGGAACAGCAGATTAAGCCGAGTCCCGCTCGAGCGATAGGCTCGTCAGGCATCCTTTTAAACCGGCGATCGCTTCTTCCTTTTGCGCCAACAGCCGGTCCTGCGGCCAGACGCTGTCTCCCCGTTTCAAGTCGCCTGAAATCAGGAGCAGCATCCAAATGGAGAACACAGTCGCGAAGCGGCAGTAATCGCGGATAAAATCGCCAAGGTCCCACTCCACGCCATACAGCGCCGACTGAGCTACATAATAAGTCAGGAGCTTTTCCCGATCTGCAGCGGTCACCTGTTTCGGAAACAAGGGATGCGACATGTCGATGAGATGATATAGGTCCCAGAACGGGGTATTCAGGTGGGCATGCTCCCAATCCATGATGTACAAGCGGCCGTCAGCCGCAACGGCATAGTTGCCCAGATGCAGGTCCCCGTGGGATACCACCTTTATTTTCGGGAGTGCCCGGCCCTCCGAAAAGCTGAGTATCATGCCGTCCAGCTCCCAGGGCTCGCCGATTTCGTTCATAACCGCCACAGCCTCATCCCGTCTGTTCATGAGATCGGCGGCGATCTGCTCGATCTGCGGCTTAGGCCCCGACCCGCTCAAACCTTCCCGGCGCTCCTCCGGCAGCGCATGCCACCAGGCGATCTGCTGTACCACTTTCATGGCAGTTTCTACATCGTACTCATGGCGAAGGGGGCCAAGGTCTTCAAAAATCGACCATCCCTCCTCCCCGGCTCCTTCCTCCGAAGAGGCGAGCAGCGCCGGGTAAATGTCCGGAAAGCCGGACAGCATATGCCGGTAAATCCAGGCTTCCCGGTCCACGCTCTCCCCGTTGGTCAGCGGCTTGAAAATGTAGCTGTGCTGCCGATCCGGGTAGAACCGTTCCACGAATTTGCCGTTCATGCCTTGGTACAAGGTCTCTCGCTTCCACAGCCCCTCTCCGCTCAGCGTTCCGTTCGGCAGAACGAATTGGCTCAGGTTGTACATTAAAAACTCCCCCTACGGCTTTTACAAACCGATGTATTCGAAGTCCCATGCGTCAAAGCTCGCTTGGTCCGTCCATATATTTTTTCGGTTCAGATTCCGACGAGCCCTGATTTGTAAACGATCGATGTCTTATTCATACCTCGCCTGGTATACGCCCGCTTCTCCCAGAAAGTCCTCCCGGGTCAGCCCCTGTTCGCCAAGGAGCATGCGATAATTCGTAATCGTCCCGTCATGGGAAACGATGATAACACGTTCCGCCTGTGCCTTGCACCAATCCAGCAGCTGCCTCCCATAGGTCTCGAATGCTTCCTGTCCGATGCGGTTGATCCCTTCTTCCCAAAGGTCCAAGCCAAAATCCACGATCACGGCATCTGGAACCGTCTCGCGAATCTCCTCCTTCGAATAGATTTGATCGCAGACGAAGGGCGAATACGAAGGATCTTGCGGGAACATGCGCGGCCCTGCCAGCGGAGAGATCACAAAAGGACCGTCTGACAGTAAGATCCTCGCCGTTTCGATGGTACGTTTAGTCGGGCTGACGACAACCTGCTCATTACCGTTCAGCAATAAACGCCCCCGCAGCTCTTTCACCTGTGACTCTCCATACAGCGTTAACCCGGGATGCAGCATGTTCAGTTGGTTAGGATAATCCAGCAAATGCTCCCCGTGCCCATGACGGACAAATACGACTTCCACTCTGATTCCCCCGATTCAAAAAAGGATATGAGCTTACACTTATATTTCGTTCTCCGATGTCCGTTGTGATGTGGATCTATTTTAGCATGGATTTTAGGCCGCAGACTCACCATTTTTAAATAACAAAAACTGCTTATATAAATTGATGATGGGGGCAAGTACGTAAAATGCCCCTGCCTCACTATCGTCCCTACAAAAAAGAGAAAGCTTCCTCCCGATGCATCAGGAAGAAGCTTTCCTTATCGTCCGCTTATTTTTACACTTACACTGCATCTATGACGAACCCGAGACCGCATAATGCAGCTGCACCACACCGGATCCCAGCGGTTTGCAATCCAGCAGCTCCACATCCTTAAATTGATACTCATGTTGGTCCGTGACCAGGTTCAGCCCTTTTCCTTCCAGCACCGGAGCTACATTGAACACCAGCTCATCGACAAGCCCGCTTCCCAGAAAAGCATTATGCAAATCGGCCCCTCCCGCCAAAAGCGCGGTGGAATGCCCCCGGCTCGCGAGATACTGCAGTGCTTCTTCGGGAGAGCTCACGACCGTCACGCCTGCGATCTCCTTGACACGCTTGGTGACAACCACGATATCAAGCCCTTCAAAGGCTGCTCCACCGCCGCCGGCCTGCATCCCCTCAAAGGTTCTGCGCCCCACGATAAAGTTCCCCGATTGTCCGGCATGGGCCGCAAAATCGGCCAGAGCTTCCGGCTTCGGCGGGTTGTCAGGCCCCGACTGCGCATAGTTTCCGTTGGCGGACAGCGCCGCCCAAAGAATCGTTTTCATATGGATATCCTCCTCGATTTCGTTTCTGTATATTTAATCGTATTCGGCCTCTTCCCTGCGCCATTTGTTCTTTCCAGCACTCTGCGGATGGACGCCGCCACCCGGTCCGGGCGGTCCTCCTGCACATAATGGGATGCATCGCTCAAAGCTTCCGTTTCGTGCATTCGCAAAATGCCCTGCCAGCGCTGCATTTCCTCTACCGGAAAACCGGCACTGTCCTTCAGTCCCCACAAAATTTGCGCAGGAATCTCCGCCAGCAGAGGCAGTCTGGATTCAATTTCAGCCAGCCAAGGCCCGGCTTTGCGAATGCTTCTGGGAAACACCCAGGTCGGTTTGCGAAGCGCCGGGGTAGGAAAAGGATCGGTATACGCCTTCCTCAAGGCTGCCGTGACCTTCTCCTTATGGTGAATGCCGCCGGGCACAATCGTATGGGCAAAAAAGTTCCGCCGGGTCTGAAGCCAGTATCCGAGCGGCCAGCCTCCCATGGCCATCGAAAACAGCTTCATCGGCAAGATCTTGGCCGGCCACGCCCATGTATTCATGAGGACGATGCCGCATACGTTGTCAGGGTGATGCACCGCATAATGGAGCCCAACCGGTCCGCCCCAATCCTGAACGACGAGGACTACATTTTGCAGATCCAGCTGTTTGATCAATGCCGTCACTGCTTCCGCATGCTCCTGGGGTGTAAATCCATAGCCCGTAGGAGCCTTCGACATCCCGAAGCCAGGATAATCCGGCGCGATCAGCCGGCACTGGCCGCTCAGCTCTTGGATCACATTCCGGTACAAATAAGACCATGTGGGGTTGCCATGCAGGAGCACGACAACCGGCCCCTCGCCTTCATCGATATAATGAATCGCACCGTCCCGGTAAGGCAGCCAATGATCCTGAAACGGATATTCCGAAGCGTCTACCTCAAAGGGTCTTTGCATGATATTTCTCCTATCTTCTCAATTGGTATATTCCAAGACTTGGATCCAGCAAGCCCGATAATCGATTATGGGTCGGGACCGGAATTTTCTGGAATCCGTTCCCTTTCCTAAGATTAGTCGACTGTGGTACATTTGAAAAGTAGTTACATTTAAGTGCACTAGTTTCAAAAAATGAACTAGGAGGGTTTCATCATGATCGATCCCAAATGTCCGGATACGATTACCCCGGTCATCGAATTGCTGGAGGGAAAATGGACGCTCCTGATTCTGCGCGACCTGTTCAACGGGTTAAATCGTTTCGGGGAGCTGCGACGCTCCCTGCATCCCATCAGCCCGAAAACGCTGACCGACCGGCTGCGCCTCCTGGAGGAGAATCACATCGTCACGCGGACCATTTTTTCAGAAGTGCCGCTGCATGTGGAATATGAGCTTACGGATAAAGGCCGGCGCCTTCAGCCGATCTTTGCCGCCATGCGGGAGTGGGCCGAGCAGCCCTGTCCAACGGCGCATACAACGGAATTGCAGGAAGCCCAAGCCTAAATACAACAAACCCCTTCCAAATGGAAGGGGTTGTTAAAAAAGCATGCTAATCTACGAAACAAGGTTATCTAACCGCCTGGTAAACGAGACCAATCGCCCCAGAATCAAAAGTTTTGTTCTCGATAAGTTTAAGGTTGGTCTTCTCTTTGATGCCTTGGAATAACCGCAGCCCGCTGCCGACCAGGACAGGAGAAACCGTGATCTTATACTCATCAATTAAATCAAGCCCCATAAGGTAGTGCGCGAACCTAGGACTACCAAGGATGACCATATCTCTGCCTGGCTGCTGTTTGAGGTTCTTGATCTCTTCCTCGACATCTTCTTTCACCAGTCTGGAATTGTTCCATTCGACATTCTCCAGCGTCGTGGAAAAGACGACTTTGGCTGTCTTTTCGATCCACTCGGCATGATCCAGTTCATGCTGTGTACTTGTTGGATTCGAAGGCACAGTTGGCCAGTAGTTGTACATCATCTGATAAGTCCCACGTCCCCAAATGACCGTGTCGGCAGTACTCAGAATTTCTTTCGCGTGTTTCTCCAAATCTGCATCGTAGGAAACCCAGCCAATGTCCATTTCGCCGTTTGGCCCTTCTACAAAACCGTCAAGCGATGAATGCAAAAATAAAACAAGTTTTCTCATCTTCAATTCTCCTTTGTTCAAGTGTTATGCTTACCATTAACTCCACTCTACAACATTTCAGTCCAGGCTGTTTATTATGGATTGCTAATTTATGCTGTCCGTTAGCTTAATGACGATACCGTGTTTAAGTGACCCTCTGTTCCCTAGCCTATGAATACACTTCGGATCCCAGCTTTTTAGTCACTGGAAAGGGTTTCTTATCTCTTTATTTCCTCCAGTTTCCCGCCATAAACTCATAATCTGCTATTATCCTCATAAAAAGACTTGAATCCTGCCACACGCGGTGTCATTATAAACAGGGGACTGTCTGCAAAACTATTCATCACTAGATCACGCTTACTAGAGGAAACTTCAGCAGGAAGCCGGAACTTTCGTGTTGGAGTCGAAACATCCAAACCCATATGAATACGGAGGACAGGATTCATGAAAACGATTAAGCTTGGCAGCAGCAGCTTGGAAGTACCTGTAGTTGCAGTAGGCTGCATGCGCATCAACTCCCTGGACAAAAACGAAGCGGAGCGTTTCGTACAAACGGCACTGGAGCAAGGAGCCAATTTCTTTGACCATGCCGATATCTATGGCGGCGGTACATGCGAGGAAATTTTCGCAGACGCCATCCATATGAACAGCGACGTCCGTGAGCAAATCATTCTTCAATCCAAATGCGGTATCCGTCAGGGCATGTTCGACTTTTCCAAGGAGCATATCCTGAATTCGGTAGACGGGATTCTGAAAAGACTGAAAACCGACTACCTGGATGTTCTGCTGCTGCACCGTCCGGATGCACTGGTTGAACCTGAAGAGGTTGCTGAAGCGTTCGAGCAGCTGGAATCCTCCGGCAAAGTGCGCCATTTCGGCGTATCCAACCAGAACCCGATGCAAATCCAACTGCTGAAAAAATTCGTGAAGCAGCCGATTGTAGCCAACCAGCTGCAGCTCAGCATCACGAACGCCACCATGATTTCCGCCGGCATTAATGTGAACATGGAAAATGAATCGGCCGTGAATCGTGACGGCAGCGTGCTGGATTTCTGCAGACTGAACGACATTACGGTTCAGCCTTGGTCGCCTTTCCAATACGGCTTCTTCGAAGGCGTGTTCCTTGGAAACGACAAATTCCCGGAATTGAACAAGAAGATCGACGAAATTGCCGGTAAATACGGCGTAACCAATACGACCATCGCTATTGCGTGGCTCCTCCGCCATCCGGCCAACATGCAGCCGGTCATCGGCACGATGAACCTTGAGCGTCTTCAGGACTGCATCAAAGCAAGCGATGTGACCTTGACCCGCGAAGAATGGTACGAAATTTACCGCGCAGCCGGTAACATTTTGCCATAAATCATGTGCATAACGGCCGCTCGTATGTACGGACGGCAAAACAGAAGCAGCCTCAAGTCGACGACTTGGGGCTGTTTTCGTTTTCGATGAGTGCCTTGAGCGTCCGTTGACGGTAGCGGATAAAGGCCCTCATGTATTTTTCCAACACGAGCGCATCAAACATCCGCCCAACCCATCCGAACGGAGCGCTGAAATCGAGAATGTCCCTGACCAGCGTTCCTACGGCAACCTCCTCAAATTCATGGCGGTGAGTCAGATGGCGAAAGGCCCCCTTTTGCATCTCGTCGGTAAAAGAATAGGGCTTATCCATCTCGGACACCTTCGAGGTCAGCCGCTGCCGAATCCCAAAGTGCCTTGCTTCGAACACCACTATATCCCCGGCTTCAAGTAAACAACTCATCCTTCCGGCAACAACCCGCTCGTTGGTGTGCGGCCAGACCGTTCGGGAGTGGTCATCCACATTCCGGGAAGCGTCAAAGCAGACGTCGATCGGGGCATATATCATCATTTCTTCTCGTATCGTCGACATACCGTTCATCCTGTCATGATGGTTTAAAGTAGTGTACTGAACTGAACTCCTAAAAGCTAGTACAACATCAATCCTTCGATCCCTCTAAATTGCAAAATTTCCTCCCGGTCATCCGTTTTGATCCACGCTTCATGCTCATGGGCGATATTAACAAGCCAAGGCTGACCGCCTTTAAAAAAACATAAATCCTCCAACAAATTCGGCCACACCCATTCATACAGGCCATCAGCGGACTCCAAGATCAGCTTCTCCAATGGCGGCTGGCAATCAAAATAATATACATCAGCATAATGACCAAACAGTTGGGTTCCCGGCCAAGCGTCCTGCTTCTTGACCGTTTTGACGTAAGGCTTTAATCGTTCGGCCAGCGCCTCCGTTGCAGGCGTTAGCGTTAGTTGATCCTTTTTGACTAGAATAAATTCATCGCACACACGGAATGCCATCGAGATCAAACCCTCATAAGTTCTGCTGCGGGGTTCCTCTAAAATGTATATCAAAAGCTCCCTCCCCTGCTTACCATTGCGGCATCGTATTGAAAAAGTTCTTCCCCTGGATCATCCAATACCGTTCCGCTTCCGGCACCAGTTCCAAAAAATCACGATATTCCCCAACCCATCCCTCGGGGACATAATGCTCGAAGGACATCGGTTCCGGGAACAGCGAATACAGCAAGCGATCATCGAAATGGACGTAAAGCGCCGGAACAAACTCGAGAACCTCGTCTTGATGCTGAAAAGAGTCCTGCAAATCCACGAGCATTTGAGAGAGCTCCGTTGAAGACACTCGAAAGTCCGCGATAAGACGAAAAAATTCAGCTGCCGTGGTTTCATCCAGCACTTCAATACCGAAGCGGTCTTCCATTTCCACATTCAAAAACCAGTATTCACTCTCCGTTATGTACCAGCTCCACTGGTTTCGAAAAACCACACCAACGATAATATCGTGGGCGTATTCAGGCATTAGCTTCATGCTGCTCTCCTAACGGTTACAAGATGGTTCTGCCAAAAGACAGCCTCTTTCGTTCATTACTACTATGCTACTCTATTTCCATGATACTCACCGAATCATTCCATGAAATACGTCAAGCGGGTAGAACTCTTTCCGTAACAACCGCCTGGTGATCTGCTTGATGACTTTCGCTTCCCGCAGCTGTTCATCCGGCTGATGGAGCAGCGTATCGATGGCAACCCACGGCCATCCCATAATTTCATCATTCTGTATTCTTAAAGCGTCACCCGCTGCTTCGCCGACAAAATGAAACAGGATCACCTGCTGACCACTGGC
>NZ_PCZT01000025.1:97674-102735 GCF_002968895.1 Paenibacillus sp. AR247
GCAGCAGCAATTTGCACACCAGCGTGATCGCCTGCGTCGCACCGGCCGTGACGACGACCTGTTCGGGATCGCATAGGATGCCCTTCGTATTGAGCAGCATTTCGCATATCAGCAGGCGCAGCCCCCAGTGCCCCGCGGGACCGGCATATCCGTATTCCCGGTCGTCCAGCTGGTCGTATACCTTATAGGCGACCTCGCGCCACTTTTTGCGCGGAACATGCTCCATCGACGGAAAGCTCGGCCGGAAATCGACCCCGTCGAAACCATAACCGTCATCAGGCTGTTTCCGGGAGAAATGAAAGCTCTGATCCGACTTCTCGAATCTTGCAGGCTTCCTGTTTTCCAAATCGACCACATACGTCCCCGATCCGAGCCGCCCTTCCAAATACCCCTCCGCTACCAGCTGCTCATATACGCTGACGACCAGCGTGCGTGACACACCGAGTTCCTGCGCCAGCTCCCGGCTCGACGGCAGGCGCATACCCGCGAAATATTGTCCCTGGAAGATCCGCTCCCTGAGCAAGGAGTAGATTTGTCTCGTTTTGGTGTCTGCTGCCTGCACGCCTGTAGGGTCCTGTGCCAATACGGTTCACTCCCTTCCTTTTCAAATTGGTATGTTCAAAATCGCTCCAGAGTGGTGCTTATTACAGCCAATCTAGCATGGTAGGATGGATTTTGCAATGAAATGAAGGAAGGTGACGCCTATGTATCGGTCTCCAAAACCAACCCATGGCGGCCTCATGACCGCCGCTCTCTTTCTGGCAGCCCTAAATTTGCGTCCAGCCATCAGCTCGGTATCCCCGCTGCTCGCCTTCATCCGGGACGACCTGGGCATGTCGTCCGCAGCGGCAAGCCTGCTGACATCCATCCCTGTGCTGTGCATGGGATTGTTATCCCCCGTCTCGGCCAAGCTGGCCGGACGGGTGGGGACTGAACGCGTGATTCGCTGGTCACTCGTGCTTATCGGATTCGGAACGATCCTGCGGCTGTTCGTACACTCGGCCGGCGTATTGCTGCTGACCGCCCTGATTGCCGGGCTTGGCATTGCAGCCATGGGTCCCCTGCTGTCCGGGTTTATTAAGCAGCATTTTCCGAGCAGCGTCCCTGCGATGATC
The DNA here is from genome assembly GCF_002968895.1 of Paenibacillus sp. AR247. Classification (NCBI taxonomy): domain Bacteria; kingdom Bacillati; phylum Bacillota; class Bacilli; order Caryophanales; family Paenibacillaceae; genus Paenibacillus; species Paenibacillus sp. AR247. The sequence goes on from NZ_PCZT01000025.1 coordinate 98,790, forward strand.
GCCGTCTACTCAGCCGGCTTGTCTCTCGGGGCTGCGCTCGCTTCGAGCTTGTCCCTCCCCTTGCAGGCGGACTCGCAATCGTGGCAAGCCGCCTTAGCCGTATGGTCGGCACTCGGGGCGGCCGGAGCTGCCGTCTGGTGGACCCTGCACCGGGGGAGCCGTTCCGGTCCGCGAAAGGTTAGCGAAGTCCCATCCGCCAGCCTGCCTTGGCGGAATCCCAAAGCATGGCTGCTCACCCTGCACTTCGGCCTTATGGCAGCCTGCTTCTATTCCCTCCTCGCCTGGCTGCCGCCCGTGATGCAAAGCCTGGGGTACACTTCGTCGGAAGCAGCCGTCATGCTCACCATCTTTGCTATCGCGCAGATTCCGGCCGGTACGATCCTGCAGCGGCTGCTGAGGCGCTACCCTTCCCGCCTGCTGTGGCTATGGGTATCATCGATTACGCAGCTGGCCGGTCTGATCCTGCTGTTCTCGCCCCTGCCCTGGCTGGCCGCGGCCGTGATCGGCCTGGCCAGCGGAACTTTATTTGCGCTGGGCCTGCTCCTCCCGATGGACGCAGCCGCAACCAGCCATGAAGCCGCATCATGGGCAGCCATGACGCAATCCGCCGGTTATTTGATCGGGGCCGCCGGACCTTTCCTCATCGGCCTCATCCATGATGCCGCAGGTCCATTTTCGTTTGCCATTTACGGTTTGATGGGAGTAACGGTGGCGCTCATCGTCGTTCAATGGTTCGTGGCTCCATTTCAAGCGCAGAAAAGGGCCGCTTCCAAGGCAGCGCCTCCCGCAAAGAGGGTGGATCTATCCGAATAGGAAACCGCCTGAATGGAAACCAAAAGACCCGCAGCGGGGATCGCCTCCTCCATGCGGGTCTTCGTTTTATTTTTTCCGGCCTAGCCCAGTTCCACCAGTGCCTCGATGACAGGATACGAAATGAGATGCCGGTCACGGTAAATGTCCTGCACCGCCCCCTGCTTCGTGCTCACAATCCCCCTTTGCAGGATGGCTGCCTTGAACCCTCGTTCCAGCGCACCGTTATAGGTGAACAGGACGCAGTATTCCGCGGCAAAACCGGACACCACCAGCAGATCGACGCCCTTTTCCGCAAGGATAGATTCCAGTTCCGTTTTCCAGAACGCATTGGAGAAGGTTTTATGAACCACCGTATCGCCAGACTCAATCTGAATCCCCGGGATAAATCCGATTCCGTCGTCATTGACGTCCTCCGCGCCCTCCACATCTTTTATATGGATGACGGGATGCCCCTTCGAGCGCAGCAGACCGGCGGTGTAATTCATATACTCACAGGCCCCGTCAATCGTTTGTTGATCCACGTACCCGTTCAGCAGATGCTTCTGCATATCGATGACCAGCAGACCCAGTTTCAAATGGATTCCTCCTCAACTTGTTTAATTCATATAAAATACAATTCGAATTTCTATGCAAAATTTCCTTGTTCGAACATGTTTTTTCCAAATTTTGACCCCCAAATAGGGCTAATATCGTATACAATAGTAGTCAATTAGTACCTTTTTCCATGGAATGTTATGGGATGAAGGCGAACCGTGTCAGTAAAGGAGTGCAGCAAATGGCTATCATTGAAGTAGTGGAATACGAAGGACCACCAGGGGTGTTCGCCTGGCGCTACCCGAACCAGGAGCTTGGGACCTGGACCCAGTTGATCGTTCATGAAACGCAGGAAGCCATATTATTTAAAGGCGGCAGGGCTCTCGATTCCTTCGTGGCAGGACGCCACACCTTGAGCACGGCGAATATTCCGATCCTCTCCAACCTCATTAATCTGCCATTCGGCGGCAAATCGCCGTTTACCGCAGAGGTATGGTTTGTGAATAAGCTCCGGTCGCTGGATGTGAAGTGGGGAACCGCATCTCCCATCCAACTGCAGGATCCGAAGTTTAACATTATTGTATCGCTCAGAGCCTTCGGCCAATTTGGGGTGGAGATTGAAGATGCACGCAAGTTTCTGCTGAAATTGGTCGGCACGCTTCCATCGTTCGATCAAGATACACTCGTGAAATACTACCGCGGGGTTCTGACCTCGAACATTAACGAAATGATTTCCTCTTACATTATCCATAAAAAAATCAGCGTGGTTGAAATTAACGCCTATGCCGCCGAAATTTCCAAGCATGTCCGGGACACGATCGCACCGTCTTTTGAGGAAATGGGCATATCCCTTGTGAATTTCTTCATCGATTCGATTAATTTTCCGGAAAATGATCCGTCTACGCAGCGCATTAAGGAAGCACTGGCCAAAAAAGCGGAAATGGACATTATCGGCTTCACCTATCAGCAAGAACGTTCCTACGATACGCTCGAAAGCGCCGCCAAAAATCCGGGCAGCACCGCCGGTATCGTCGGCAGCGGACTCGGCATGGGGTTGGGCATGGCAGGATCGATGTACGACGCCGTCCAGCAAATGGCCGGAAATGTGAAGGTTCAAACCACTAGCGATATGGACGTTAAGCAAAAAGCCTGTGTGACATGCGGGCAGCTGAACGCCGCCGATTCGAAATTTTGCTCTGCCTGCGGCCAGAGTTTGACGTTAGGAGCAGCCGGCATCCCCGCGAAAAAAATCGTGTGCAGCGATTGCGGACAACCGCTTCCGCCGAACGCCAAGTTTTGTCTGAACTGCGGCGATCCGTACAACGCCTGCCCTGCGTGCGGCTATGACTTCAAGATCGGATCGGTGAACTGCAGCAGCTGCGGAACCCTGCTGCCGAAGCTGTGCCGCGAGTGCGGGGAATGGATGGACCCGAAGGCCCGCTTTTGCCCGGGCTGCGGAACCAGCAGCATCCTGAAATGCTCGAACTGTCAGGCGGAGGTACAGCAAGGACAGAAATTCTGCATGGAATGCGGCCATGCCCAAACCTGAAACGGTGCGAAAGGAAGGGGAACCACACTGATGCATAAAAGCTGGTTTTTTACCGCTGTCATCCTTATTCCCTTGATTGTTTTCTTTGGGTTTGGTGGAGCGGCAGCTGGGCTGAGAGCCGGTCCTGGATATCCGGTGCCGGAGCGGGCTGCGCGGCAGCAGCCGTTCTTCGGTTTGTATATCGCCAGCTGAACCGCCGCCAGGGTCCAGGCATGCCTGCTCCCTTTTACATTGGCTCCGGTATCGCAGCTGGACTGTACGCCGGGGCGGTGCTGCTGGAGATGTTGTTGTTCAGTCTTTGGACCACGCTCTCCGTCACCTCCTATGTATGGAGCCAGATTATCACCCTGCTCGGATTCATCATCCTCACGGGGACGGTGGAACTGTTCGGAACCTATGCTGCCAGGCAGGAGCGGCGGGACCACCGCAATTGGAGCAAGGGGCGGGATACTGCGAATCGGCTGGAAACCATCCGTCAGAAGCTTCAATCGCTGCCGGAGCAGACCCGGCTCGATCGTGTTCAAGAGCAAATCCGCGGCCTGGAGGATACGCTCCGGTACAGCGACCCCAATTCGGTTCCGGCCTTATACGAAGTGGAGCAGCTGCTTCTCCAGAAAATATCGCTGCTGGAGGATCAGGTGAGCCTGATCGCTACCGCTGTGCCGGACCAGTGTGAACAATTAGCCAGTGAAGCTTTACTCCTGATCCAAGATATCGAGCGTACAGCATTAGAAAGAAATTCACAGTTACTTCAAGCAAAAGCTGGTTCTACATAGTTTGAACTAAAGTTTAACCATTTCTTTAGTTCATTCTAATATACATAAACATCATCATGCATAAAGGAGACTATCATATGGAGATCCCGGTTCCATATAAAGTTAGATTTTCGACATTTGACACGTGGATTATAATCCTCACCCTGCTCGTATTTCCCGTCGGCGGGCTGCTCGCCTTCATCCGCTTGGCATCGACCCACCATCATAACAAAGCCAAAGGCAGAAACTTACGGCTATTGGGATGGGCTATGGTCTTTTCCTATATCTCCATCAT
>NZ_PCZT01000025.1:102835-114150 GCF_002968895.1 Paenibacillus sp. AR247
GGGTACACACCAGTAACAACCTTCAGCCGTACGTCCAGTCCAGTCTCCTCCTTAACTTCCCGAACAGCGGTTTCGGCCAAATCTTCCCCCGCCTCCCGCCGCCCTGAAGGAAAGTTCCACAGACCATACGCGGAGGCCTTCTTCTCCTGGATCATGAACACCTCTCCGTTCCGCAGAACGGAAACGCTGGCGACAATGATGTTTTCTTCTGAGTTCATTCCATCTCTCCGTTAATGTTCAATTTTCCCCTCCAAATTCCCGATACCGCATGCTATGATAGCGATGGGCCTATGAACCATAATAGACGAACAGGGGCGATTTGGAGAATGAAAAAAAGCATTTTACTTTCTCTAAGTGTGATTCTATGTACCGGGATCAGTCTGGGCACCATCAGTCATGCGCAAGCGGCAGGTCAAGTGAAAAAGTACCAGAACTGTGCTGAATTAAACAAAGATTACAAGGGGGGCGTCGCCCGCTCGGCTTCTGTCAAAAACAAAGGCGGCAAGACCAAATATAAGCCTTATGTTTCTAAGGAGCTCTATGACGCCAACAAAAGCAAAGACCGGGACAAAGATTTCATCGCGTGTGAAAGATAACGAACAGATTATGACCAGTATTCTAGCAGCATGATCCCTTAACCTATGTATGGGGTCGTGCTTATTTTCGTTTTGACCCATTCTAAGATGGCCGCATGACCGGCTCTAGTAAACCAGCTCGCAATTTCCCGATGCTCCCATACGTCAAACAGGTTGCCGTCCAAATCCTCGAGTACGAAAAACTTCCCGTACTTCCCTTCGTCGCTTAGGCTGCCGACCTTGACGTCCCCGGCCTGTAACCGCCTGTGCAGCGACACGATATCGTCCGAAAAAAAGGTGATGACCCAGCGCTTTCTACCGTTCACTTCGAACACCGCTCTCGAATCGTGCTCACTTTGGATCAGATCAAGAATCGGCCGGTTCTCTCTGAACAAACTCAGATAACCGTCGCGCTTATTGCGAATGTTAAATCCGAAATGCTTCACAAACCATTCCGCCGATTTCTCCACATCTTTCACCGGAATAACATTATAAGCAATCCCTAGAATTCGCCCAGATTCCATATCCGAACCTCCATTTGGAATTTATACCCAAATACATTTTACAAGAATGTATGTTCGCATGTAAAGCAAAAATATTAGATAGCAATCTGTGGTCCCGACCCACACTCGGATCGCTGTCATCTGCCAAAGCCTCGACTACATTTCCCCCTTCGCTATCCACTGCAAAAAGTCAAAGCTCCTCTCCAGACATGCCTGATAGGCTTGGGGAAGGTAGCTTTTGGAGTAAGGGTTCATGAAACCATGCTCCCCTTCGATGACGTGGACGTGCGTGTTCTGACGATGCTCCAATTTTACAACGAGCTCTGATACGTTAAAGGATTTTTCGTTCCTTGCAAAAAACAATAAAGCCGGGCACTTCGGCTTCATTTCGGCGTAATTGTGAATTCTTGATCCGTAAAATCCGACGATCCCGTCGATTTCGGATGCACTGCACAGCCAGGCAATGGTTGCTCCAATGCTGAAGCCGACGATCATGATGCAGTCGTATTGATCCCGGTGATCTCGTACAATTTGCCTCACTTCATCAACGGCCCGGTCAAAGCCGATCTGGCTCACGAAATAGGAGTAGGCTTCTTCCTCTTGTTCATACGGAAAAGGCTCCCGTTTCAGCAGGTTCGGGGTCAGCACCTTGTAACCCGCCTGGGAGACCTTATCGCCAAAAGCAAGAATATGCTCGTTAAGCCCATAGATTTCATGGAGTATGATGACCAGTGCCTTTCTGGATGTTTGAAAATTCATGTTTGCCATCTCTTTCTATAGTAAATCGTTAGAGCTCTGCTTTTATGATTAGCTGTAGTCCTCAATAAGAGACAGCTTTCCATCCCTGATCATAAAGATCGACCTTCCTTGTAACCGAATGGTATCTCCAGTCTTTACACCGTCAGGAAGATCCGACGCCAGCACACCTGTGTAATCAATGTCCGCCTCAATCCGGCCGTTTATCTCCCGAAGCTCCAAGATAGTTTGATGCCGGGTCGAAAACAGGGCTGTCGCCTTTTCCGCCAAAGCCCGAAATGACTGCAGTCCATTCGTTTCCACCGAAACCTCGTTACCGACGATATTTCTGAAAATGACATCCGGATGAAGCACACTTAACATCCCCTCGATGTCAAATGTGTTATAAGCTTCGATATAATGGCGAATGAGCAGTTCGGCATCCTGTTCTAACAGTTTCCGGTAAATCTCTTCATTTTCCTTGTCAAAGCAAACGAACTGCACCTTCTTGATAGAGGTCTGCGGATGAGCCGATAGAAACTCTTTCACCGCACGGATAGCGGTCGGCGCCGCCAACGTCTTGGGAAAACCATAGATTCCCGTGCTAATGTTTGGAAAAGCTACGCTTTCCAGCTCGTACTGATCAGCCAGCGCAAGCGATTGGATATAGCAGCTGTGCAGCTTGGCCTCTTCCTCATGCTGTCCGCCGTTCCACACGGGCCCCACAGTATGAATCACATATTTGGCCGGCAGCCGGCCAGCCGTCGTGATCACGGCTTCGCCTACGGGGCAGCCTCCCTGTCTAGCCCGGATTTTCTTGCATTCCTCAAGAATTTCGCTCCCGCCGGCACGATGAATGGCCCCGTCGACGCCGCCTCCGCCCAGCAGGCTCGAATTCGCGGCATTCACGATGCCATCCACTTCAGCGCGAGTAATGTCTCCTTGGGTTAATTCGATCACGGTAGATTGATAGCTTCGTTCCACGCTTCGTTCTCCTTTCCGCCTGAATCTTCTAGCGATGGTTCTCTATTCTATTTAACTAGGGCATACATCTTTAAATCCTGATGGACACCTTTCGTAAAAATGCTTTTTCTTAACAGGCCTTCAAACTGCATGCCCGACTTTTCCATGACGCGCGCGGAGCCCACGTTGTCCGGGTGGCAGCGGGCTTCGATCCGCACCAGATCCATCTGGTTCAACCCCAGATCAATGATGCGCTTCACGACTTCGGTCATGTAACCCTGACCCCAAAAGTCCCTTGATATGGCATACCCCAGCTCGGCCTTCGCATGATGGACATCCCAGCCTACAAACCCGCAAGTTCCAACGAGCTTTCCCGATGCTTTGTCCTGAATTCCCCATGGGGCCACCTGCTGCTGGCTGTACCTCTGGAGAATTCTTTCAATATATCCCCGGGAATCTTCAAGCGATGCATGCGCGTACCACGTCGTGTATTTGGCCACCTCTTCATCCGAACAATACGCAAATATATCATAGTCGTCCCGGATCGATATTTTACGAAGCACGGTTCTAACGGTTTCCAGCACGGGGAGGTCTTGATAGACGTTTTCCCCCATTCCCCTCACCCTCTCTGATCGATACGGACCGTTTTATACGGAGCCGCCCTTATCCATATTTCTGATGTAACCCGCCATGCGCCGCATCATTTCCATTCTTGTAAAATGGTATTGTTCGTATAACCCGTGCGCATCTTTGGTACCAAGCAGGCCGTTCAAATCTTTGAACTCATCGGCATTGGTAATCGTGCCGACCAGCTTTTTCCCGATGCCGTGCCCCCTGTATTCCTCATCCACAAACACGTCGCACAACCAATACATCGTGGCCCCGTCGGTCACGACCCGCGCAAAACCGACCAGCCTGTCTCCGATGTAAGCCCCGTAGCAAATCGAGTTTTCGATCGACTTCAGGATTCTTTCCCTGGGCCGTTTATTCGCCCAATAGCTCCGCGACAGAAAATCGCAAACCTTTTCCACGTCCAGTTTCGACTTGTCGGTGCTGATCACCAAATCTCCGTCAATATTTTCCATATATATCCACCCTTTATGTATTTAAGGGCAATAGTATCAAGTCTGATTCCAAAGTTCAATCGTTTTTTGCAAAACAAAAAGAATAAGGCCCGAGATTTCTCGGGCTTTATTCTTAGGCTTGGGTTCTACGGATCGCCGGGTCCAGTTTTCTTTCGAAAAGCCGACTTTAAGCGCCGCGTACCCTAATGTCATATTCCAATTTAGGGGGTCATCGTATTAATCGTTGTCACGCTGACGCGCACGGGCTTCGCCGCCTTTTTCACCGATTTTACGGTAAAAGTCCTTGTCATGCGACTCGGCTGTAGCCTCTCCGCCTTTGCGGCCGATTTCCTGATAAAATTCTTTGTCATGATTTTTCGCCGTGGCTTCTCCACCCATACGGCCTCGTTCTTCCGGACTCATTTTGCCATTTTGGTTATTTGCCATGATCAATCACTCCTCTGAATTTTTGGGAATTTCTTTCACGACATGTATTTAACCGCATGAAAAAATTTTAAACAGGTTCTCTTCCCGTTTGCCGTCATGAAATTTTTACCTTTTCCCGTGCGACTTAATCCGTCTTACATTACCTAAACGTTTAAGTTATTTAACGAAATATCAGGCACCCTTTTCTGTATCACCTTATATTCAAAAAAAGAGAGCATCCCCACTCTATCTGCTGCGGTTTCTTGTATAACTTCGTTATTCCTCTTTTCTCATTGACAATATCGTTACCGGATTATTAATATTAATTTGTAAAGTTAACGATAACTTAATAAAAGGAAGTGTGTTGGGCGTTGAAATCCATTGAACAGGAAATCCGCAGGGAATGGACCGAGCATATCCTCCCCTTTTGGGCGGGATTGCGGGATGACCGGCATGGGGGATATTACGGCGAAGTGAGCGTAAACCTGCAAACGGACACTCTGGCTCCCAAGGGAGGGATCGCCACCGCTCGCCAGCTATGGTCTTTTTCCGCAGCCTACCGGGTAACGGGCGAAGAAGTGTGGGCATCCCATGCAAAGCATGCCTATTCGTTTTTGAGGGACCGGCTCATTGACCGGGAGCACGGCGGCATGTACTGGATGGTCGATCATGAGGGACAGCCGCTGGACACGCGCAAGCATGTGTATGCCCAGTCTTTCGCCGTCTACTCGCTTAGCGAATACAGCCGGGCCACCAGCGATGCGGAGGCGCTTGAGCTGGCACGCGAGCTTTTCGGGCTGATTGAAGAGAAGGGCTACGATACCGGCATTCAGGCTTATAAGGAAGAGTTTGACCGCGAGTGGCATGAGCAGCCGAACGAAATGCTCAGCGAAAATGGGCTGAACGCGGACATCACAATGAACACCACCATTCATGTGCTTGAGGCGTATACGACGCTGTATCATGTGCTTGAGGCGTATACGACGCTGTATCGCGTATGGCCGGATCCCCGGGTCCGCTCCGCACTGGAGAATTTGCTGTCCATGCTCTACAACCGGATTTACGATCCAGAGAAAAAGCGCCTGAATGTGTTTTTTGACCGCAGCTGGAACTCCCTGCTGGACCTGACCTCGTTTGGCCATGACATTGAGGCCAGCTGGCTCATTGACGATGCGATGAAAGCCATCGGTTCCGACCATGCCGATTACGCGAAGATGGTGGTAGACATCGCTTATCAGATCGCCGATACCGCAGTCTCGGAAGACGGCTCCCTGATGAACGAGCAGCACGGCGACCGCATCGACGATACCCGCATTTGGTGGGTGCAGGCCGAGTCCATGGTCGGCTTCTACAACGCCTATCAGCGGACGGGCGATACCCGTTTTCTGGATCTGATCGACCGGATGTGGAAGTATACGAAGACCCATATCATTGACCCTAGAGGCGGCGGCGAATGGTATTGGTCGGTTCAGGCGGACGGGCAGCCGGACCGCCGCGAAATAGCCGGACCTTGGAAGTGCCCTTATCATAACAGCCGATTTTGTATCGAAATGATTGAAAGGATGAATGAAGCATGATCCATGAAAAATATGCCGAGCTGGCTTCCCGCCAGGAGGAACTGTTGTCCCGGCCCAATGAGCGGAATACGGAGTTTTACAACGGAGTCTATGACCGATACAAGTACCCTGTGATCACTCGCCACCACGTGCCGATCCATTGGAGATTTGACCTGGATGCCGAGCGCAATCCGTTCTTTATGGAACGGCTGGGCATTAACGCCACGCTGAACCCGGGAGCTATTTATCACGATGGTAAATATATTCTGGTCGTACGGACCGAGGGCCTGGACCGCAAATCGATATTCACCCTGGCTGAGAGCGAGACTGGAATCGATAACTTCCGCTTCGTGGATCAACCGCTGGTCTGGGACGATATCGACCCGAACGAAACGAATATGTACGACATGCGCCTCGTCAAGCATGAGGACGGCTGGATTTACGGGATCTACTGCTCCGAGCAGAAGGACCCGGATGCACCGGCTTACGATACGTCGAGCGCTGTAGCGCAGGCGGGACTTGTCCGCACCCGGGACCTCAAAACCTGGGAGCGTCTGCCGAACATTCAGACCGGTTCACCGCAGCAGCGGAATGTGGTCCTTCATCCGGAATTCGTGGACGGCAAGTATGCGTTCTACACACGTCCACAGGACGGCTTCATCTCCACCGGTTCGGGCGGCGGCATTGCTTTCGGGTTATGCGATAACATCCTGAATCCGGTCATTGACCAGGAGACGGTGATCGACGAGCGCCGGTATCATACGGTGTACGAAGTGAAGAACGGCCAAGGGCCCGCTCCCATCAAAACCGACCGCGGCTGGATCCATATCGCCCACGGCGTCCGCAACACGGCGGCGGGTCTCCGCTATGTGCTGTATACCTTTGCGACCAGCTTAGACGATCCTGCCAAGGTTATTGCTAAGCCAGGCGGCCACTTCATCGCACCGTACGATGACGAACGCGTCGGGGACGTCTCGAACGTGATTTTCTGCAACGGAGCCGTCGTCAACGAGAAGAATGAGGTCTTTATTTATTATGCTTCAAGCGATACCCGCATCCACGTGGCCACGACGACGGTAGACCGGCTGGTCGACTACACGTTCAACACGCCGGCGGATGAGTTCCGTTCGCTGGATAATGCGGCCCAGCGCGCCAAGCTGATCGCACAGAACGAACAGCTGCTGGGCGAGCGCGCTTAAGTTTTAACCAACACGGTATAACCCCGGCCTCATTTAGATACATCTTTCTTTATTCGCTTGCCAAAGCAAGCTATACTTGTACTATATGATGTATGGAGCGTCCGGCTGCCGCAAGGCAGCCGGCGTTCAATGTAACGGACCTTTTTCGAATAACCAATTGTTGTAAGGAGATGGTGGAATGAACAAGCATATCACCTTGCGGGACATCGCCGAGCGAATGGGCGTCAGCAGCGTCACCGTCTCAAAGGCTTTGAATGACAAGGAAGGCGTCAGCGACGAATTAAAGGAGCGGATCAAGCAGCTCGCGGACGAAATGGGCTACCGCATCAACAAAGTCGCCAAATCGATGAAAGAAGGCTTAACCTATAACATCGGCGTCGTCATTCCCGAGCGTTTTACCGGACAGACGCAGTCTTTTTACCTGAAAGTGTACCAGCAGATTTCGATGGCCCTTGAGCCATACGGCTACGACGGCATTCTGCATATTTTGTCCGCCGAAGACGAGAAACTGCTCCACCTGCCGCGCATCTACTATGACCGCAAAGTGGACGGATTCATCCTCCTTGGCCAGATCAGCAAGCCTTATATCGAAGCGCTGGAGCATATGGAACAGCCGAAGCTGTTTCTCGACTTTTATGACGAGCATTCCAACATCGACTCGGTGACGACCGACAATTTCTACTGTGCCTATGAAATCACGAACTATCTGGTCCAGCAGGGTCACCGGAAGATCGGCTACGTCGGCAATCTGTATTCGACCAGCAGCATCCAGGACCGGTACCTGGGCTACTATAAATCTTTGCTCGAACACCGAATCCCGTTGAACGACCGCTGGATCGTCAATGACCGGGATGAGGAAGGAACGCTGATCGATATGGAACTGCCGGAGGATATGCCTACCGCCTTCGTCTGCAACTGCGACCGGGTTGCCCATTTGCTCGTCCTCAAGCTCAAATCGCAGGGTTACCGTGTACCCGAGGACTGCTCTGTGGTCGGGTTTGATAATGATGTGTTCGCTACCCTGACTGAACCGCACCTGACGACGGTAGAGGTCGATACGCCGCAAATGGCCCAGAGCGCCGTCCATTCCCTGCTGAAGAAAATCAGCTCGCCGGAAATGCGCTTCGGCCGCGTTCTTGTTCAAGGCAAAATCATTTACAGAAACTCCGTGAAGAAAGCAGGCTCTACAGATTGAGTCAGACCGTGATCCCACCTTACGATGCTGCGGCATGCTGATCTTCCGCTTCGCTATGCATCCGATTTCGGCGGCGTCCAGCCGGTCGCTTGCGACCAATCATGCGCTCTCTGCAGAATCTCCCATACAACAGGCCCTTTCCCCTCCACATATTTCTCGCGTTCGTGCTGAAACCGCTGCATCAGGCGATGCTTCTCGGCCGCATAACGCCGGCAGTCTTGGGGATGCTCGCGCAGGTAGTCCCGGAATAATAGGGTCAGCTGCTCGGACCAGCTCCCTGCCTGCCGCACATGGATATGCGTTCTGCGGGTGCCGGGAACTTCACGAAAGTACTTTTTCGTCAGGTCGGGATTATCCTCCCTGTGCACAAAACCGACAGACTCCATCTTGTCCCGGTAACGCGCGACATCCTGCAATGCCGCTACCGACACCTGAACATCAATGATCGGTTTCGCATCCATCCCGGGAATAGAGGTCGATCCCACATGGTCGATGCGCACGGCCGCCTCCCCCAAGGCTCCTCTTAGTTTCATCCCCAATTCAGAAAAGAGATGTCTCCACGCCGGATCATACGGCGCAATTCTCCACTGGTTTTCCATATCTGGCTCCTTTCCTGGCGACACAAAAGAGAGGAATCCACGCAGGACGCCTCTCTGTCTTCATTGGGATCGGATGCTCGCCGGCGTTACTCCCTGCTGCGGTCGCTTAATTTTTCGCTGATCTCCCGCAGGGTTTGCTGCAGCGCAACCATCTTCTTCAGGCTTGCATATTGGTTATTGATGATGGCAACCAGAGCGATTAGCAGGATGACAAACAGAAATAGCATGTGATCGTCCCCCAATCGTTATAAGTGCTGTCCCAGTAGTTCTTAGACACTCCATTCTGTATCCTGCCGTAAAATGGAGTACAGCCGTTGATCCACAAACTGCCCCTTAATCTTCAGCTGTTCCCGCAGCACTCCCTCGAAGCTCATCCCGAGCTTCTCCATCACCCGGAAAGACCCCGGATTGCTGGCGTTGCATCTGGCTTCCAGCCGATGGAATCCTGCTTGGACGAAAGCGTACCGCATGATTTCCCTCGTCGCTTCCGTGACAATCCCCAGACTCCAATAAGCTCTGGCCAACGCATAACCAATCTCGGCTTTTCATGCACCGGATCAACATGGATGAGGCCAGTTCTGCCTATCAGTTTACCACTGGCTTTCTCGACAATTCCCCAATGGATCGCCTGCTTCATATCAAACCTTTGATTGACTCTGATTAGGTAATCGACGGTCTCCTCTATGGAATGATGCCGGTCCCACACGGTTTCAGCCGACACATCCGGATCGCTTGCGAGCTCAAAGTAATCTGCGGCATCAGAGAGTTCCAGTCTTCGAATCCGAAGTCTCGCCGTTTCAAATGTTGGAGGACTTGAAAATAGTTTTCCTACATCCATCATCCATGGGCCTCCCCATTCTAAGCGCTTCTATTAGGTATTAGCTCCAAACGACCTTCAAATATTTTCGAAACAGCTCATCCAGCAGCGGTGTCGGATCTTGGAGTTCTGACTTAAAGTCCTTCAAAAAATCGATAACGTGCTCAATTTCGGCTTCGATAAAGTCATTGATGCGATCGATCCGCTTTTCATAATCCAGTTCCTCCCCGGCCATCTTGCGGCTTAAGAGCGAATGAACTTCTTCTAAAAGGGACTCATCTGAAATTAAATCCGCAACGAGATCCTGAAAGAGAATCGGAGGACTCGTGTTATACTTTTCGATCCATTTGCATGCCAGAATGGGCCGCAGTACATAGAAGTATTTTTTAATCTTCACATGCTCACCGCGCAAATACTCCCGGAAATTCCCTTGAGCCATACTTAGATAATGGTGCATGGAGGCTTTGGGAGAAAACACCTTCTCTTTGATGCCTAACAACTCGTCTCTAAATCCATAGTTTTCATCATAAACGATGTCAGAAACAAGCCATTCTAATAACGGAGGATTGGACTTTCTAAACAGCTTCAGCGCTTTTCGGATGTCCCACCCGTTGATATCCAGCATATCGTTGATCGGCAGTTCGATAACGTCCCTTTTATCATCGATCGACAGGTACCATTCGGGTCTGTTCACATAGACAAAACGAACATCGTAGTCGCTGTCTTTGGAAGGAAAACCCCATGCACGGCTTCCTGATTCCACAGCGAAAAGAATCTTAACCTGATGCTTTTGTTCAATTTCCACTAGACTCTGCTTTATGCTCTCTTTCACTGTTTGCCTCCTTCCGTCACGTATGAAAGGAACACTCTGCATTTTTAATCATAAGTTTCAATCGCCCTCTAAAAGAAACCTGCGCGGAGGTCCTGCTTCCTGCTCAGCTTCAAAATAGGATAGCCCTTCCCCGCAAATAAGGATGGACGGCTGCCCAAATCCAACAGCACTCTGGAGCGCTTCAAGCAGGGGCAGCTTTTTCCCGTCAATTTCAACATTCCATGAGATGCAGTAAGACACGTTGGCAGCCTTATGTTTCAGCATTAATTCGTAAATACGCTGAACATCCGAATTGGGCTTGGGAATTTCTATCATCCGTCGAAGAATGAAGAGGTCTTCATACCGATGTGAAAATCGGCTTAAAGCATGCTTTCGTTTCTTTTCCGAACTGAGCTCAAAGATCAGTCTCTCTCGAACTTCTTTCCGGCAAAACCGCTTGATAAAGTCCGCCTCAATTCCCCTGTCCATTGCCGCTCCCCTTGCTCTACACGTCCACCCGATAATTGAGATGCAGCTCGTCCCCCGGAAGTCCGCGAATTCCCCAATTCGCTTTCGGTGTTTCAAAAATCGTGATTTCCAGGTCCGAAACACCGATCCCCAAGGCGGAAATTTTTTCAAAAAGAAGTTGGATCAGCTGCTTTTTCGCGGCAGCCGATCGTCCTTCGAACATGCTGATTTCAATAATCGTATATTTGTCGGTGCGGTCACCGGGGTAAATGAAGTCTTCTTGATCCATGAAAAAGAACCGGTGAAACCTTTTATCCTGAGGCAGCTGCAGCGCCTCCACGGCACAGACGTGAAGCACATCCGAAAAAGCGCTCTGGATCGGTTTCAGCGTGGAACGTAGACCG
>NZ_PCZT01000025.1:114250-123660 GCF_002968895.1 Paenibacillus sp. AR247
GTATCGGGCAGCAGGACGACGATCCGTTTATTGTGATACTCCGGTCTTTTGGCCAATTGAATGGCCGCGTAGACGGCAGCTCCGGACGAGATGCCTACCAGTAATCCTTCCCATCTGGACAGCGAACGGGCCGTTTCCAGCGCGTCTTCGTCCTTGACCTGGATGATCTCATCTACGATGGATGGGTTGAAGTTATCCGGTATGAAGCCCGCTCCGATGCCTTGAATCTGGTGTGCACCCTTCTTCCCTCCAGACAGAACCGCCGAGGTAAAAGGCTCCACCGCCACGATTCGCACGGACGGATTTCTTTCCTTCAGCACTTCGCCAACGCCAGTGATCGTGCCGCCTGTCCCGACGCCGCTGACGAAAATATCCACGTCCCCGCCGGTATCTCTCCAAATCTCTTCCGCTGTCGTCATCCGGTGAATCGCTGGATTGGCCGGGTTGTTAAATTGCTGCGGAATAAAAGAGTTCGGGGTGGATGCCGCGATTTCTTCGGCTTTGCGGATGGCCCCGCTCATCCCTTCATTCGCCGGTGTCAGCACCAGCTCGGCTCCAAGCGCAAGCAGCAGCTTGCGGCGCTCCAGGCTAAAGCTCTCCGGCAGGGTAATAATCAGCTTGTAACCCAGAGCCGCTGCCGCAAAAGCCAGGCCTACCCCGGTATTTCCGCTCGTCGGCTCGATGATCACCGAGTCCTTGTTCAGCACTCCGCGCTCCTCGGCATCCTTGATCATGGCATAACCGATGCGGTCCTTTACGCTGCCTGCCGGGTTAAAATACTCCAGTTTCGCAATGAGGGTCGCCTGAAGCTCGTGCTTCTCCATCACATGGCCCAGCTCCAGCAGCGGCGTATTTCCTATAAGTTCAGTCAAGTTCTTGGCGATTGTCATTTCCGTTAACACTCCTGATTATAAAATCCAACTTCCTCCGTTGGTCATTACTTCAAGTTATCATTTCCGGAAAATAAAAACAATCCATGCGACCCGTGAAGCACCTAAGACAGGCCGCTTACCCGCGCTGCCCTGGTCATACCTCTACAATACCGGCGGCTTGGTAAGGGTAGTCGATCTGCTTTTTCACGAGCTGCGCCGCTTCTGCTCCTGCGAATCGTTCAATGACGTATACGCCCAGATCAATGGAGGTGGCCACCCCGCCGGCCGTGATGAAATGGCCATCTTTTACAATCCGGGCCTGAACCACCTCTTCGCAGTAAGGTTGCAGCAAGTCGTAGACGTTGGGATGGGTCGTCGCTTTCCGTCCTTTTAAAAACCCCGCAGCTCCCCACAGCAGCGAACCCGTGCATACAGACACTTTGAATTCCGCCGATTCAGCCGTCTGAATCCAGTCGATAAAATCCGCATCCTCCCGCAGCTTTCTCGTTCCCATTCCCCCAGGGATGAACACCAGGTCATACCTGGATAAATCCGGCCGGATTACATTCACGCTGACCCGCATCCCCAGTTCATCCGTCACTTCCTCCGTTAAACCGCAAATGTCCCATGTCGCATCTTTCGTTGGCTCAAACTGCCGCAAGCGGTAGATGACATCATAAAAGCCGACAAAATCCAGAAACGTAACGCCATCGAACAAGACCAGCGCAATTTTCAAACCGAATCATCCCCTCAGAAAGGGCAGCCTAGGATTACAACTATCTGAAACGAACCCCGGGCTCTTCTATATTTTTGAACTGCTCAACGCCGTATGGGAGGCAGCATATTCTTCTTTCAGCAAGCCGTAGATCTCCAAATCGACAACGCCTTTACCCGACCAGACAGTCGCCTGCCTTAACGTGCCTTCCAGCATAAAACCGTTCTTCTGCAGCACGCGCTTGGAAGCACCGTTCGCCGGCATCACTTCGGCCTGCAACCGATTGACACCCGCCTGTTCGAATAAATAGCCGGTCAGCAGCTGTACCGCTTTCGTGGCGATGCCCTGCCCCCAATAATTTTCATTTAAAAAGTAGCCGATGGAGATCATATTCACTTTGGAGTTGATATCATACACTTCGGCAATACCGGCCAGCTTTCGGGAGGAGTCCGGGATAAAGATGCCCCACTTCACTCTCGTTTTTTTGACATAGTCGCGTTCGAAATGCCCGATCATCTTTTTCACCGTATCTTTATTGTGCTTGGGGATGATTCCGCAGTAGTCAAACACGCGGTCGTTGGAATAAATTTCGTATAGGTCATTTAGATGGGCCGGTTCGATTTTGCAAAGCTCAATGCTGTCGTTATGTAAGGTAGGAAAGGTGTCGAATAGCGTGTCTGTATTCAAATTCGTGGGCCTCCTTGTGGGGGGTAACTAAAGTTGAAATGATGATCGTGGACTGTCGAAAAAATGATAGATTGCAGTAGGGTCCTTCTCACCGGAACGTCGCCCCTTTTCAGTCGAAGTTAGGTGCTGCCAGTTCAGCAACCTGGCGAATTACGTCACCGGCATCATCACCGTTCCGGATCACAAAGAAATGGTCCGCTTCCTCCGCCGTAGGCTCTATGACGCCGCTGTCCGGAGACTCCGCCTGCTGTCGATCCAAAACTGCTTTAAAGGAAGAAGCTTTGCTGAAGATGGAAGTGCTGCGCTGGCTGTGAGCTACCCGTTCTTGAAGGACCGCATTCGGAAGGTCAAAATAAACGACAACCGTCGTAAACCCGTGGTTTCGGTAATACTCGACTAATGGCGATGGCGGTTGGAGTTGCACAGGATGAGATGATAGGAGGTCTGGTTTACCGCATAATCCACAATGGTCTGAGTCACGGCGTATTTGATCCGATTAGGTCCTTGTTTTGGCAGCAAAGCCCGGTAGTGGGTATTGATAAAGTCCGCATGGTTGTCCTGATCAATGACCAGGGAGTTCGGCAGTTGTCCTTCCAAGGCTTGGGCAAATGTCGTTTTTCCGCTGTGGGTTACCCCAACGGTCAGAACGACGAGCCTGCTCATGACGGCTGCTCCTTCGGCTGGTAGGCGCCCAGCTCATTTCCGAACGGATCGACGAATTTGATGACCCAACCGAATCCGTGATCTTCGTACTGCCTGATATGTACTTCGTTGTCCTGCAGGGTCTCGTGCAGGCGTTCGATCTGCCGGGTGATAAACATGAATGACGGCATCGGAAATTCATCTTCCGCCAGCCAAAATGTTCGCTCATTCTTTGTGCTGCGGTGCAGCATCAGAACTGGACCGGAGTTAAATTTTAACCAAGCCGCGTGATCGTACACCGTCATCACTTCAAGACCCAGCACTTTGTTATACCACTCAACCGCTTGCGGAATATCCTGCACCGGCAATTGCACGTGATCGACGTTCTCTACGAGATGGTTCAAAATACTTCCTCCCTTCATTATTCACGGATCAACCATGTTTTGGCTTAATAATATTTCAATAATTCCTTGTCGATCTCATCAATATAACCGATGTCTTGTTGACCATCCCAGAATACAATTCTGCTCGCTTCATTATTGATGACAAAAGGCCTCTCCTGGTCAATATCCGCGCAAAATAATCCACCGTATTCAATCCCGCCGTCCTTTAACCGGAACTTCATCATTCCTCTAAACGCAACACGATTCGAGGTTTGATTGGTCTCCTCAACCATCTCGCGTATAGCGCATTCCCGAAGGGATTCGCCAGGCTCCAATATTCCGCCGGGTAATTCCCAGTGATTTTTCCATGTATTATGGAGCAGCAAAAATCCGTCCTTATTCCTGGCAACGACCAAGGCGTGAGTTATCGGAAAATCCAGGCTCATTTGAGCTGCTTCCTCTTCGGATACGGGCAGAAATTCGTCAAACACATCCCCATTTTGATTGATACAAATTGGCATCCTAATCCTCCTTTTTATGAGATATAACGAAATTACCACTGGAATCCATACTCATTAGCTACTACAGTCTCCATCCGCTTAAAAAATCTCCCCAAGCTTGATCTCATCATAAGAATGTACCGTGATATCCGCTTGGTCCAGGTTCTGGTTCCCCGAGTTCGGATTCAGATATCCAATACACATCATGCCAGCCTTCTTGGCAGCGATCACCCCATTTCTTGAATCTTCAAGGACGACGCAATTCTGCGGGTCCACTCCGAGCTGTTTTGCTGTCTCGAGGTAAATGTCAGGTGCGGGTTTTCCTTTTGGAACCTCTTCACCGCTGACCACGGTCTTGAAAAAATGGCTCAGCCCGAATTTTCCAAGAACACCTTCAATAAAAATCCTCGGAGAAGACGAAGCGACCGCCATCGGAATATTCCGCTGCTTAAGTTGAGCAATCAGCTCCCGAATGCCTTCTATAGGCTCTATTTCGAGATTATTGAGAATATTCATTTTCAAATTCAGTTGATACTCAATCATTTCCTGAATCGTATGCACCAAGTTGTGCTCCTGCCTGAAAATGCCCAGCATCTCGGGATTCGTCATCCCGACAAACCGCTCCAGCTCCTGTTCTGTCGTTTTCACACCAAAGTAATCCAATGTCTTAATATCCACGTCAAAATGAATCGGTTCGCTGTCAATAATGACGCCATCCATATCGAAAATAAATGCGCTGTTCATGAAGTTCCTCCCTTTCGCCCAACCTGCAGTTATATTGCTTTACTTTACTGTAACAACCCAAACTTATGCTTCAAATAATACATGATCCCAGCCCGGTCCACATCGGAAAACTGTCTTGGTTCCTCTTTCATCATCCTCTGGATTTCATCGACCGGTCTCCAACCGGCATCTGCCGTTTCGTCGCCATTTCGAAGCAAGGTCCCTTCCGCTCTGCATAAAAAGTACATGCCAATGGAATCAACCGGACCTTTGATGGTCTGGTATACACAATAGGGTTCGACGCACTCCACCTCAAACCCTGGGTTGATCCCGCGCGTATCGATCCTTTTCTCGCTGCCCTCTACTTCGACGATGGTTAATCCTGTCTCTTCTCGCACTTCGCGCCTTAATCCATCCAGGATCGGTTCAAAGAGCTCCAGTCTCCCTCCCGGCAATTCCAACGATTTTTCGCCCGGCTTGTTACGGGTCTGAAGAATGATCTCCGGTTGGTTGCGATGAACACGCTCAATGATGGCCCTCGCGTTAACAAAAAACATAACGCTCTCCTCCTATTCACTCGATTTACCCACTAGAAACAGATCACATCCGCATCCTTTAATAGGAATATTGACCGGTGCCTGAGTCGTTATTTCTTTAAGGGTATAACGTTGAAAAAGTCTCTGTAGTTGGTTAGGTAAAAATCGGCGCCTGGGGTTTCGTTTTGAAACAAGCAGGTTTTAATCCTAAAGCCTTACCAGGCAATATATCGATCTCCCGATCGCCGATAATGAAATCGATTCGGTTTCTACTTTCCTGCTGTCCGTAGAATGTTCTCTAAATCGGGGAAGGGTGGCGTTTGTTCCGGTTGCAGGCTCTCTTCTCTTCTAAAAATTTCTTTGATTTGAAGCTCCGTTAGATTGAAGTACTTAACTGCGTGAGTAAACGAGATTTTCAGGTGCTGCAGGATTTCTTCTGTGGGTCTTTGCTGTTCCAACACCTCATAAAAAATGTCCGTATAGGCCGGGTATGTATTAAATAAGGTACCATCAAAGTCCCATAATATGTTCAATACTTCCTCCTCCCTTCACTAGAATTAGAGATCCTCTCCCGACTCATGCACTTCTCTGCTCCCGCCTCCAAAATACCATTGATGCCTCTCTATGAATTCTAAAAATTCGTCTATAAAAATATCGTTATCCTCATCATCTCGAATTTCGACGATTCCCTCAATTTTGATGAAATAAATTGCATCATCTTTGATACATATTTTTTTTGTGTTATTATATATGTAATAAAGACCAAGTGCTGGTAACACTTGGTCCATACAATTGGCTTGGATGGGACTCCCCTTCTTAGTCAGTATAAAGGAAAAAAACCCACCCTTTTGCTTCCAACCTTTGGGTGGGTTTTTACTTTTTCTTGTTGTTATTATTGATGTATGTTAAAAGAGCAAGAATGAACGTCCCAAATAGGAACATGATCGTTAATGCGTCTTTTACTTCCATGGCTTCACCTCCTTTCGAAGGGAAACCATGCCCACCCAAGATTCAATTGTAGTTATATTTTACCTTTTATTACATATACGCACAAGCGTTCCCGTCACTTTCTCCAGGATTGTTAATCCTTAAGAATCTTATGAAGATTCCCCAAACAGCTGCTCCTTGAGCCTCTCTCTTACCTCCACATCCGCCTGATCTAACATCTGCTTCAGCCGCACAGCATGCCAAGAAATATACCAAGGATCCATCCTGGAGCCTTTGTCAAAAAAATCTGGAGGATAATCAGATGACTCTAAATCCCTCTCCTCTACCGGCCCAAAATACTCAAATACATACGGTAAGCCCTCTTTTTCTATTAAATCGTCAACGACTTGTTCAATTCGCTCCCGGTTAATGGTGTCAACGATAATAACCGGTGTGGATGCACACCAATAGGCTCCATCGAGGCATGCTCTGCTCGTTAAATAATCTCTTCTCATGGATTCGATGCATGGGATTGTATAGAAATTCGATATCCAACGTGTTGCATCGGGAAAAGTAACCACTACATCCACATGAGCCTGTTCCGGATCGTGAATCCAGTTCTCTGCGTCAATCCGGATATGTCTTTTCTTCACAATCATCCTGCCCTCCTCCAATTCCTATGACTCGATTGTCTCTCACTACTCCACCGCAACAATCACACTCGTCACGAGCAATAACAGAGAGACGGGCGCCCAGATCCTTCTTTCCCATTTACTTCGAGTAATCAGGTTCAGCACGGTTGAAATCGTTGAAAAAGCAACCACAAACCAGATCGCTTTGTTGGCAAACCAATCCCACGACGGAACGAATAAGCCCGACCTGCTCAGCACGATCGACGCGATGGCGAGAAGAACGATAGCCTGGACAATCGCCCCCACTCGCATACCCGGCGGGTATTTTCCTGGGAACTTTCCACCCATCGCATAACTTCCCCATGGCATTCCTAGTGCCAAAGCCAGTTGAAAAAGCACCACAATTAAAGTCAAAATAGTGAATACCATCGCCGATATGGATACCAACACTGTCATCCCACTCCCTCTCAACTGAAGTCTACTGGGTGAAAATCCGCTTCTTCCTCTGACGGTGTGAGCCATGTCATCGAGAGTATTCTTTTCCGGTCTGTGCTGCCCTTAGACCTCGAACCAAAAACGGTTCAAGACATTTCCGTCTTCCTCAATAAAGTCTTGGTCTTGAATCCCGCCATTGTTGAGGATCGTTTTCTTAGAGCCTATATTATAGGCATCGCAGACCACCAACACTTTATGTATTCCAAGCTCCTTGGCTTCTTGAAGGGTTAAGGAGAGCAATTCGGTGGCATAGCCTTTTTGCCTTTCCGAAGGACGGATCCCATATCCGATATGTCCGCTGCTTTCCAATAATTTTTCATTAAGCTCATGTCGTATATTTACGGCTCCTACGATCCGATTCGTCTCCGTCACCAGCCACAACGTGGAGTTCCTTACATATCCATCCGGCAGGTCCTTGCCTTGTTCATTGTCCTCTAAAACCGGATCATCCCTGCAAAATCCGCAGGATCCTTCGAAACTACCCAAGGCACAATCGGTTCGTTGCTTTCCTTCCAGTCCAGATAAAAAGAGAGGTACTCCTCTTGCAGTTCTGCCGTAGGTTTGATTAATCGTACATTCATCTCGGTTGCTCTCCTCATTCACATTTGTTTTATCATCTGACCGTCCGTGCCGCTCCATTCTTAATAGACTATACCCAGAATGTCCTCGATCTTCTTGATGTAATAAGTGCAATTTTCATGGAGCAGCTCTCCGTCGCTTCCATATCCATACTCGGCTCCAATAGAGTCAATCCCGTTGTTTTTGGCCCCGATCATATCGTGCTTTCGGTCGCCGATCATAACCACTTCGCTTTTAACAAGGTTTCTGTTCTGGAGGATGTATGTAATGATTTCGGTTTTGTCGGACAGCGTCCCATCCAGATGACTGCCAACGACCCATTCAAAGTAATGGTCTACTTCAAAATATTTCAGGATCTCATCCGCAAACACTTTCGGTTTAGAGGTGGCGACATACAGCGTAAATCCGTCGTCCTGCAGCTGCTTCAGCACGCTCTGCATCCCGGGATACAGCTCATTTTCAAACATTCCGCGCTCCCTAAAATACTCCCTATAATATTCAACGCCTTGCAGCGCCTGGTCTTCTGAAAAAGAATAGATTTCCATAAACGAGTTTTTCAAAGGGGGACCGATAAACGGCTCCAGCTTATCTAAGTCATCCTCTTGGATCCCGAATTTGTTCAGTGCATATTGTACCGACTTGGTAATCCCTATCTTAGGGTCCGTAATCGTGCCGTCCAGATCAAATAAAAGATGTTTGTATCTCATGAGCTAATCTCGACCTGCTTTCTAATTGCTGGTTTTGCAATGGTGTATTCTTCATCTGAACTATGAACGATTTTCATAAGACCACCCTTATTTGATTTCCACAGAAGTAATGGCTTACAGAATATTTTCCAGTATCTTCGCAACTCCATCGTTATCATTCGTATCCGTGACCTCTTTTGCCAACGCCTTTAGTTCTTCCACTGCATTTCCCATTGCCACGGGCCAACCACAAACTTTAAATAATCCAAGATCATTTCGATCGTCACCGAAGACGATCACATTTTCCAGAGGGACATTCAAGCTTTTGCATAGTAGATCTACAGCCTTTTCCTTTGAGGCCATTTTAGATGTAATCTGAACAAGTTCTCCATGATCTGTAACGATCACATTCAATTGGGCTGCAAGCTTCTCATTAAATGAGCTGGTATCCATCTTGCCGTAAAAAAGAATTTTTGTTGCATCCAGTTTTTTTAGTTCTTCCAACGATTTCGCGGTGGGATTTTCCTGAACCTTCATACAGGCTGTATAATCATACTCCTCAAGGCTCAGCCATTCATCCATGACTTCAAGACTTATTTTCAAATCGATGTCGCAGCTTAACCCATATTCCAAAACCTCAGCGGTAATTCGAGCTTCAATAGGTTCATGATGATGAATTCCTGTTTGTTCGCATTTAATATAGGCTCCGTTGTAAAAAATAGTTGAACCCATCCTCAGTAGTTCTTCTGGTAATAACCATCTCACAGCTCTTGGTGGCCGTGCGGTCGCAAAGATGATTTTCATTCCTTTCTCGCAACAATCCTGAATAGCCTTATAGTTCCGGTCAGTAATTTGTTTATCGGAGTTGAGGAGAGTTCCGTCTAAATCCAAAACAACTGCTGCAAAATTCATTGAAAATCTCCCTTCAATAAAATACAAATGAACACATGGGTTGCCTGATGCCGATCCCATTATCTCGAACTTCCATTAAAGCTGTATCCAGTACTTGCAAATCCCTTTATTAATCCCCTCA
>NZ_PCZT01000025.1:123760-133736 GCF_002968895.1 Paenibacillus sp. AR247
CTCGCCTAGTCCAATTTCATGGATCATCTCAAAAATCTCTCTGTCGTCGGTTTCTGATAAAGCTTTCAGTTCAATCTTCACTGACATCACCCGCTCACCAATAAATACTTGTATAAAAAACAAGCCCTTACGTTGCCTGAGCTTGTTGTCATTCCAATCATGCTCCTAAACTTGATGATCGATTAACTCTTTTATGAAGTAGTAATACTTATTTCCTAGAGGTGCGTTCTCGATCACAGCCATTTCTTTATATCCGTACTTCTTATAGAACTCGGGAGCCTGAAAGCTGAAGGTGTTCAATTTTATGAAAGTACACTGCTTTGAGCGTGCAATTTCTTCCGCTTCCTCCAGTAACATTTTCCCATGTCCGCTTCCACGATGCTCATCATCTACCCACAAAATATCAATTTCCATCCAGTTCCAGCATATCACACTGTTTAAGCCGGCTATGATGTGTTCCTCTTCATCCTTTATGCAAAGGTTCACTTCTTCATAAATGCCATTGGGAACTTGCTTGGAGTTAAATCAATCAATTTATTTCTTACGTAATTCGCTTCATCGACTGTTCCTCTTCGTATTTTGGAGATTTCGGGCATCGTATCCTCCTATTGGGTTCGTATCGTTAAACTGCGGTTGGAACCAGGACGTCTACTATAAAGGCACAGCGCAAGGAATCTCAGAAATCCCTCTCGCCGTCGATTAATTGTAATTTTAATTCGCTAACTTCTCCTAAGCTTTTTATTGTAAGTGTGTATTCCTTGTCTAGGCCTTCTTTTTAAACAATTTCTGATTAAATTCCGAAGAGACCTGAAAGCTTCTCACTCCCTGAAGTTTTTGGGGATACTGACTTTCCATGTTCACTCCATTTCATTTTTGCTGAAATACACGGCAATTCCATCCTGTGACGTATGATTAGATTTTTCTGAGCTGCAGCCGCCAACTAAGAAAGACAACATCAAACAGAACATGATCAGCTTCTTCACTTTAGAGAATAACCCGCCTTCATTCGCTCCATGATCGGATGGCCTTCTTTCAATTGAAGCAAGTCCCACAGGTTCCCATACAGGTCTTTAAAGACGGCGACCATTCCATAGGACTGCTCTTTCGGCTCCCTCACAAATTCGATCCCTTTGGCGATCATATCGTTGTAATCTCTCCAGAAATCATCCGTATTCAGAAATAAAAACACTCTTCCGCCGGACTGATTGCCGATGAATGCTTCCTGTTCGGGTTTCGATGCCCTTGCGAGCAAAATGGTCGTACCTGCCGAGCCTGGAGGAGCAACTACGACCCAGCGCTTATCCTGTTCCGGCTGATACGTATCCTCAACTAACGTAAAATGAAGCTTCTTCGTATAAAAATCGATAGCTTCATCGTAATCCTTAACGACTAGCGCGATATGAACGATGGATTGAATCATATCCTCTTCTCCTCCGATATTTTGTAACGTCCCATGAAACATTGAATTCATTTTATACGGATTCCTAAAATTTACAAGTTTTTTCCTTAAAACATCCTTATTTATCCGGAACGCCTCTGTCTATTCGAACGACCACCTTGCCTATCGCTCGACCTTGGCCGAAATACTCAAAAGCCTTGGCCGCGTCCCCCAACGAATAAACCCGATCAATGACAGGCTTGACTTGACCCGTTTCGACCAAAGACCTCCAGATCAACTGGTCCTCATGGTTCGGCTTATGGATCAGCAATCCCAAGTTCTTTTTTTGAAGCCTGGCCGTCCATGGTGCAGTCAATAATGTCTGAAAAATACGCGGAAAGGGACCACCCACCATGACATAAGTGCCGCCCTGTTGGAGTGCGCGCTGGATCGCAAATACGGATCGGTTTCCGACCACATCGAGGATCAGATCATACCGCTTATCACCTGCAGTAAAATCTTCATTCATATAATCCACAACATGATCCGCCCCTACGGAAAGCAGCGTTTCCAGCTTCTCGGCCCGATCTACGCCGGTTACCACTGCCCCATGCAGCTTGGCGTATTGAATCCCGAACGTGCCTACACCGCCGCCGGCTCCATTGATGAGAACGTGACAGCCTTTCGCTAGCTTTCCTTTATCGCGCAGTCCTTGCAAGGCCAGAACCGCTGCTTGAGGAATGGCTGCCGCCTGCTCGAAGCTCGCTCCTTCCGGCTTCGGCGTCAGTGCTTTTTCGTCAGCGCAGACGTACTCTGCAAACCCTCCCCAGCCGCAGCCGGAAATATCCCCGAACACTTCGTCGCCGGGACGAAACCGCTTGGCGGCCGCCCCCACAGTAATAACCCTTCCTGCAATGTCTGCACCTAAAATGCGATAACGGGGCTTCCGCATCCCACCAATCCGGTTCACAAACGGTTTTCCGCGCAGGAGATCCCAGTCCCAGGAATTTACGGATGCGGCGTGGACCGCGATCAACACTTCATGTTCCTTGGGCTTAGGGATTTCCACCTCTTCGATCCGAAGAACATCCGGCTGTCCGTAGGTTTCATAGACAAGCGCCCTCATCGTACCTGTTCCTAAACTTGCTTGATGCTCTTTCGTCTCGCTCCCGGTCTTCATGGCCGACACCATCCTACCTTCAAATTAGGGTTAAACGCTAAGGCGAGCTAGGCAGCTCTTCGAAAGCAGAAGAGATCAGCTCCTTTTTAAAATGCCTAAATATGCACTCCACGGCCCAACGTCAGCCCGGTATCTCTCCGCCATCACCCGAACCATTTGCGCCATATGCGTAAAATCATGAACAACCCATGCAGAGAGCAGCTCCCTTAACTTCACAACACCGAATTCCGGATGCAGACCGGTCTTTTCCAGATCGAGAGGATTGACGACTGCCCTCAGTTTGGATATATTCGCCATTCTAATGGTATGGAACTCTGATAATGCCTCTTCAACGGTTCTCTCAGACGTGTCTTTCAAGTGGGCATAGCGGTCGAATGTGGGAAACGGATTATTTTCCCCTTCCGCAAGAATGGAATCCATCCGCGGGATCCAGTTATGCTTCTCCGCTTCTACGAGGTGCTCAACGACTTCAAGCGGGTTCCATGTTCCTTCCCCTTCATTGCTATGCAGCCATCCCTCGGATAGACCGGATAAGAAGCGCTCCAAGGTTTGCGGCGTGCGCCCCAATATTTCGAGGGCTTCATTCAAATGGAAGTTCATATCAACACTCCTTTCTTGGTAAAAGCTCATCTTCAAAAATGCTTCCACCAGATCCCCGCACATTCCGGAACCGATGTCCACTGATTCTGGAGGATCCGATCAACGAGTTCTGGTCCGAAGAAAAACTCCGTATGATGAATGGCTTCTTCGATACTCCCAAAGTCATAATCGGTTCTGATCCATTGATGTTCAAATCCGTATTTGGCTTGAAGTAATGCATAATACGGCTGCAAAAATTCAGGGGGATGCGGCGTCTCATATCCCGTTCCCATCGTTTCAAAAATAATGACCGTTCCCTTCGGCCTTAACACCCGCTGCAGCTCGGCCATGATTTGTTCCAGATTCTGTTCCCAATGAGTATCCGACGTATCGGCCAGGTAACAAATACTCCACCCCGAAACAACCAGGTCAACGCTCTGATCGGGTATGGGCAGCTGCCGATGGTCCGACACCACGGTTTTCCAATTCAGCGGACCGTTCATCCTCTGCAGCTTGCTCTCCAAGATGTTCAGCATCGGGCGGGAGATATCCGTGCAGATCAGAGATTTTGCCTCAGGCGCAATCACCGTCGATAATCGCCCCGCCCCTGCGCCTAAATCCAGCACGTCCACATTTTTGAAAACTCTGATTGTATTGATGATGTCATATAAATCAGGCTGACGGCTGACCATGGCGTCATACATGTTGGAGTGATGCGTATAGATAGGATCCTGGGTTGACATTTAATAACTCCTTAAAAGTAATGGGTGATGGGGCAAGTACGTAAAATGTTCCTACGATCGCTCTTGTTTTCGGATTTCTTGATGGTATAGGGCCCACTTAAGGTAGAAATCCGAAAGCCAAATACGAACGCTTCGCTTCTTCGGAATCCTTTTACTCCCTTGCCTGCATCCTATTCTTTAGTTCAATTTATTTAGATTTGTGACCCATGAATGATTTCAACATAAAATCTCGATCAGAGCTTGAAAAGTTTCGCTGTGCCCCTTACTCATCCGGCTCCTCCCACTCCTCATCCAGCACCAATGCGCCACGTTCATTCCGTA
Source organism: Paenibacillus sp. AR247 (assembly GCF_002968895.1). Taxonomy (NCBI): domain Bacteria; kingdom Bacillati; phylum Bacillota; class Bacilli; order Caryophanales; family Paenibacillaceae; genus Paenibacillus; species Paenibacillus sp. AR247. The sequence goes on from NZ_PCZT01000025.1 coordinate 127,962, forward strand.
TGAATGCCGTCCCTGGCGGCGAGTGAAGAAAAGGGATGATGTCTGGATCGTAATTACATATGGTGTTCACCAGATAAATGGCATGGTTATCGGCATTGTCCATATATTCTTCGTCTTCGTCACCGGCCATGAACCGCCATCCGCTGTCCGGATATGGGCTACCCGAGACTTCTTCCCGATACATAAATCCGACCTTGCAGCCATCCACCGTGATTCGGTCGCTGGCAATACACCCTTCATTCGAGTCGATTAACTGTACGATCTGATCCGCTGACAAAAAATACTCCTTTTTATTCTGATAGTTCAACATCGTCACTCCTGTTGCTAAATCATGATTTCCAATCTCTAAAATACGCTAGTATTTGAAAAGATTGATGCATCGCTTTCGAATTGATCTTTTCAAAATAAATGGGCTTTAATACAGGATCGAAGCACATCAAAACCATGGTTAATCCAATAATGAAAACGGAACTTCCCCAAGCAAGCTGAGCCCTTCGTATCCAAAAAATATTACCGGAAATCCACACTAGAGCGAGGAATAAGCAGCTTCCAATGATGAGATAGGCAGGCACATACCCCTCCATACACCAATAAAAAAGGCTGTACCAGTACATCCACACGAGGAGCATCAGCATATTATATGGAACTAGCGCTAATCTCTTTATCATTTTTGCAATCACCCTTTTGCAAATCTTTCAGGCAAAGGTTATGCCTTCGGATAGTCACTCCATAATTCGATGATGTTCCCATCCGGATCATAAAATCCAAAAGACTTCCCCTGGTAATTCGAAATCCGTCTGACTTCAATCCCATGATCCATCAGCCATTGCCTGGCTTGATCAATATCGGGAACGACAAAACCATACGCAGCTTGCGGACCATTGGAATACGTCATCTGTGAGTTTACCGCTTCTTCACTTACGATCAGCATGATCCGAATTCCCGTTGTTGACCTCATTTCCACGTACAAAGGATCTTCAAACGCAGTTTCAAAATGAAGATATTTGGCATACCATTCTACAGAGCGTTCCAGATTCGTTACAGGGATATAAATGTATCCACTCAACAATTCCATTAAACAACGCCCTCCTCTCTGGAAATGGGTTAACTCCTTACAAAATCCTCTTTCAATTCGTCCTGTGGATCCCATATGGACCAAGCGGCCTCCAGCAGATTCCCCTCATGATCTCTAAAGTAAAAATATTTAGCTTCTCCAGCTCCCAGAGTCTGCAAATCTTCGACCATCAGCCCCTTGTCCTTCATGAATTGATGGGTGTACTCAATGTCCGGACAGTTTATCGCCATGATCGGAAAAGGCTTGCCGTTCCTCATAATTTCAAGCGGCTGCTTGTTTTCTGTTTCAATGAGCAGCAAAGCAATCGAATGTTGATGAGGATGGTGCAGCACGGCAATATAAGACCCACGGTCCTGAAACTTATTCATTAACTTGAAATCCAAGTTTTCCGTGTACCACGCAATAGATTCATCAATACGGGTTGTCGGCACATATACGTAGCCAATACGGGAGAAAGCAAAGGTTGGACTCATTGGGCACACTCCTTCGTTTGGATGGTTTTTAGTCTCTATTTGGGTTTGAAGAATAATCAAAAAAGTGATTAAAAATCCCGAAGGCTTTTATTTCAAAATCTATATTTCCTTCAGAATACTTATCCTTTACTTGCATATAAATCCCCGCGTGCATAATATATCTCGAATTCCTCATACCTCCTTAGACTCTTAGAACATTTCTCTCCACCAGCTGCTTTGCCTTGAATTCACTTTTCTTTATACCACTTTCGAAGCAGATTGATATGCGCCTGATGATAGCGGTTATGGTCGGCCATATGCCATATCCCCCAGCGTATCGTTGCCTGCTTCTCATTTTCATGTCCAAAAGAAACGGTTTTCTCAAGATCTGCATCGGTTAGCTGCGTACATGCCTCTTTCAACATGCATAATACACCGTTATATTGAGTCATAAGTGTATTCAAAGATACTCCGTGGACCATCGGAAGCCTGCCATGCTCATCGATCATGGGGCCGTACTGCTTTTGAAGCGACTGTGGAAGTGGGAGCACCCTTATTCTATAAACCCAGTTCAGATCAACATACATGAGGTGCCTGATTAACTGAGCTGTGCTGTTAAACTTGTTATCGGGCCCCTTGTAATCCACCTCTTCTTGCGGCATACCGTTTGTGATGGATTGTAGTCGTTGGATGTTCTCTTTTACCGCGGAATATAAGGTTCCCACCATTGGAGCCATGTTGGCCCCACCTTTTAAATCGTAAAGCATCCTGGCTCCTCCTTGACGATACTGTCTTCTTCGATTCCGTTGATGACATCCCTTACTTCCCATAGGTCCCTACAGATAAAGTCTGGTTCAGCGCCATCTGGCTTCTTCTTATTTAAACGATTTAACCATACGGTTCTAATGCCTACATCGCTTGCCCCACCAACATCACTCGTAAAAGAATCTCCAATATGTATAACTTCATCAGCGGATAAGTTATGTCTCCTTAATGCTTCTAGAAACATTTCAGGTCTTGGCTTATAGGATTTCATATCTTCACTTGTAATGATGTCATTTACCTCGATGCCATGATATTGGGTAGCAGCCAGTACATCAGATGAATCAATGTTCGATAAGATTAAGACGGGGTAATTTTTGAATTCATTCAGAAAAGGAAGGGTATCCTCATATATAGCAGGCTGTCTCCAGTGTTCAAATTGGCTTTGGATGATCGAATGCGCATCGCATTTCGCCTTGTATTTTGTAATCGTGTTGGTTAATGAAAGAAGCCCAAGTTCTCGTTGGGACCGAAAAGTTTCTCCATAACTGTTTTTAAACATTGTAGAAAACTCTTTCCACCAATGCCTTCCGATATCGCTGATTTCACAACTTTCACTAGCATTCTCTTTAATTTCTTGACAGATGTTTGGAATAATATCGTCATCTTCATGAACCAACGTTCCATAAAAATCAAGAAAGATTGCCTTTACTTTCATTACCTCAGTCCCTTCGCATAATCGCTCTATTCTCTATTCCAATCTCATGTTAGTGTAGTAAGGTTTAAACCCGGCTTTCTCCCAAAACCTCTTCCCTGTTGGGTTTGTTTCCAATACATCAATGATTATAGTTTGAATATCCTTAAATCGCTGCTCTTTCAACAATCTTACGCCAGCCATACCGTAACCGTGATTTCGTTCGTTTCTGCTTATAAAATACTGTCTTACATACACTTCCTTTATCTTCTCATCAAATGGATTCGTGCCAAATTGATAGAGAGCATATCCAATGATTCTGTCCTGGATACACAATAAATCAATATTCCAACCCGTTCTCAACCAGTTGAGCATACGCTCCTTTAGTTCATCCCGATTCATTGGATTCGTACTGCCTTCGTCTTCAATTAATTTTTTATTCATACTTACGATCAAATCGATTTCTTTTTCTTCCGCACTTCTTATCGTTAAGTTCATGAGATTACTCCTTGTGAACTGTCATCGCATCCATGTATAATGCTGTCTTCATTTCTGTTCCTTATAGTGAATTTCAATACGGTCATTCTTTAAAATCATTTCATTTTTCATGAGTACAATCGCAAATAAGGAATCTTCTACTAAAGTTTTGTTCTTTCCATCGCTTTCTCCTCTTATCAAACTCTCCATATTTATGAAATAACCCAGCCATAGAACACTCTTATTCTAGGCTGGGTCGTTTGTTGTCTGGAGCTTTTTCCATGATTATACATGTAGATGACCAATAGGAGATAGCCCCCTGGCGACTGAAATCTCTTCAGCCTATTATTCTTGTCTTGCATTTCTCATACGGATCATGGAAAAGTTGACGCTGGACTTCAATATTTGTTCTCGCAGGGGCTGTAACGATGGAGTGATCCTTAGCTCTATACCCTCACTCAGAATCGCAGTTATCAAATCGTCGATTCTCTCTACTTCCATCGGTATAACCGGACGTCTTGATACATAGTATCCCGCATTCTCTTCTTCCAACTCGAAATCAGCCGCATCAAAAGTGTAACGATAGATAGAACCCTTTTTTACCCGTTCATACCACCCGGTCTCAATGGCTATCATCCGGCTAGTTTTCGACATCCCAAAAAAACGTTCATTATCCATATCACTTGTATCATCCTTTGGCCAAATGCAGACTCTGGGGCATGGTCGTGGAAAATAATAATGCGACGCATGGTACTCATCGATCGTCCAGACTTTCGCATCGGTTTGATCGTATATGGTCCGAGGTTCAAAAACTTGGATGCCGGGTTCTTCGCTAAAATGAAACAGCTTCATATGTATTCCCCCTTCAATGCGCTACTTCCAAGAACCCCCTTACCTCCTGCAACACAGGTTCCCAATTAAATTCCGTATTATTTATCGTTAATTTATCGATTTTCAAATGATCCATGATGTCTAATTCATATTCCTTGCGTACCTTCAGCACCTCACAAAGGCCATCCACACCGTGATATCCCTTTGCCTTACCGAATCCCTGCTCTGTGAAATACCACGTAATATGGCGCAGCCAATCATCCGATCGTTCCTGAGTGACTCTGCTGATGGTTGACCTTATATCGTCTTGATAAAAGTAAATGATTTTAGGATGTAAAGGTTGAATAATCGTTTCTAATCTCTTTAAAAAATCATTAATCACTTGTTGTGACTGATTGAACCGCCCGAACATCATAGTCAGCGGATTCTGCAAAAAGCAGCATTCTAATATGACGGTTCCTTCCGCTTTTTGAGTATCGCTAACGAACTCTTCCCATCTTTCAATGACAAGCTCTTGATATCGATCCAACGATCCATTGTATACATCTAATCCGGCTAACTCATCGATGAGGCTTTTATATTGGTCGATAGGTATTTGTTGCTGTAACTTGCCGTAGTAAATTAACCGGTATTGCCTTACCGTCTGAGTGAATTGATTTATTATATCGCCCAATTCAGGGTACTTATTTTTCAACACTTCATACTCTTTAAAGTCCAAACAAGCCACGGACTCATAATCCGCCGGATGATTTAGATCCCCTTCCATGTACAAGTGATTGTCTTTGTCGTGAGCATCCAAGTCGACACCGATATGCATAACGTTCTCCCTTCATTTTTTAGTTAATTCCTCGAATCTGTCATTTCCCGCTCCAATGTTACTCTTAATTCTTGAGCTTCCTTATCATCCATATTTAAAATCATATATTTGTCCAAATACAATAATGCCTGGTTATAGTCCTTTGTCGATACATAGATCTGAGTAATATTCCAGTAAGCATCACTTTCATTTGGATCAAGCGCAATGACCTTCTGAAAATACCCGATTGCCTCAACATATTTACCTTGGCGAGAGACTACAATTCCTTGATTTAGTAAGGTTTCCGGTTGATTCGCATCGATATCTAAGGATTTGTTATATGCTTCCTCTGCTTTGAATAGGTCGTCACATTTTTCATAGTAAATCCCAAGATAGTAATAAACATCTTCATGTTCAGGATTTATTTGTAGTGCATCATCTAAGCACTTCTTTGCTTCAATTAGGTTTCCCTGCTTTATGAAAACCCTGCTCTTATTCATGTAAGGTCTTTCCCAATGTGGGGCTCTGCCTATCACTTTATCAAACCAACCTAATGCTTGCTCAAAGTTCCCCAATTGCAATTCACAGCAGCCCAGGTAGTTGATGCTTGAGTTCAATTCAAGCTGTTTAGCGATACACTCTCTAAAAATGTCAGCTGCCTCTCGGTATCTACCTTCAAAATATAATT
>NZ_PCZT01000025.1:133836-138745 GCF_002968895.1 Paenibacillus sp. AR247
TTTTCAAAATACTCATATAAATGGTATCTGAGTGACGTCCATCCCTTCTTCAAGACAAATGCTTCCGATACCCCTCGACCTTCTCATCTTTAAATCCTAATTTCTCATAAAAAGCATGGGCTTCCTTTCTCTGTCCACCAGACACAAAAATAACATAATAACAGTCTCTCTCCCGCGCTATGGCCTCGATATTCATCATTAACTGCTTCCCTATGCCAAGCCTGCGAAAACGATCTGAAACCACAACGTTCTCAATGACCATGAAGGGTCTGCACTCTCCGACAAGATCTTGGCAGACAATCCCCATAACGGACCCTGCTAGTATTCCATCTTTAAAAGCCCCCAGGACATGATAGTTACCGTTTGCTTGCATGACTTGATATACTTCTACCAGTTTTTCATAGTTTGTAGGGTGATCCATAAGCTCCTCGTACAGACGGGATAGGTCATTCAGATCGCCTTTGGTGATTTCTCTTATAGTAATCATTGAACAGTATCTCCTTGCTTTCAAAAGTAAAATACCACTACTCATTTACTGTCTGGTTTTATAATACGTCCTATCACAAATTGCTTGTTGGAATCATTGGCATCGAACATCGGTGTGGTTTGGCCAGGGTGAACTTCGATCACTCCGTCCGGTTGCAGCACCTCATGATTAAATTCTAGATAACCTCCGATGACCTTTCCTTCGGATTCTAAAATATAGGCAACAATCTGATTGTATAGATCTGTTTTTTCCTTAAGGATATAACCCGTCTCTACAACCTCCTTGTTAAAAAACGGTGCCAAATCAATGTTCCCTTCCGTTCGGATGGTATCGACATGATCCTTATAACTCTGCAAAGTTTTTGCTTCATATTTTGTTTCCGATGCAAAGCGTTCCGCCTGCCAGCCAAATTTTTGCAAATAGTCTGTATGCAATGGCTTATAAAACGGCATATATTCTTTCTTGTCTTCTTTGCACCCTGTAAGTACGAGGACAATCATTATCAGTAAAATAACGATTTGGGATCGCAATGAATGACCTGCCTCCTTACATTTCGTTTCCCACATATATATTGATGATACCGCATATATAACACAAAATTCACCTAAATTTTCCCATCATTCTTCACCTGATCCAAAAACTCCTGTACCTTTTTCCTCGACTTTAATATGACGACTTGTTTTCGACCCTTTACCTGTTCGAGCGCTTCCATGACCTTGGATCGGCTTCTTTTTTATAATTCCAGACCCAAATAAAAAAGCCCAATCCAGTTTTTCGGGGCATTCCTCGTTCAGATCGGGTCGTGTTTTTCCATGATATCGGATTCGTCTTTTAATAATCCTATAAATGCATAAGAGTCTGGGCATATCTAAAAATATGACGGCATCCGCTTCACTCAAACGAATACCTAAGGTTCTGGTGTAATTTCCATCGATAATCCATTGATCTTCGCTTACAGCATCCTTCACAAATTCATCCCATTCGTCATTTACGGTTGGAGTCCAGTTCGGTTTCCAATAAAATCGGTCCAGATGAACAACAGGCAATGATAGAATCTCGCCTAACTTTTGAGATAAGGTAGATTTACCGGAGCCGGCTGATCCGATGATCGCGATTCGATTCGTCAAGGGTTATCGTCCTTTCTATTGAAGAACATCCTAGGATGTCAGCATCTTTATAGAGATTCCAACTCAGCTTTGATCCTTATAAATGCCCTATGTAACCTCCCTTTTGCTGCTATAAACAAATCAATGTTTTTATCGATGACTTCTTCCTTACCGAAGATACGATCCTCAATATAAGTAGTATACCGGATTTCAATTTGTACAGCTTCTGTATGTGAAAGCGATCCATAATGAGATACAATATAACCGCCTGTAAGTCCCTCGGCATCTACTTCAACCTTGAACCCTTCTTCTCGAAATGCTTTAACTAGTACATTTAGGAATTCCTCTGAACACGTCTGTCCTCCTCGGGTTCCAAGAACAATATCCGCTGAAGACTGAATATAGAAGCTATGCAGGTCAAACAAATATACCTTTCGATGATTTGATGCAACCTGCCCTATCTCTTGCGCAAGACAGTGATGATATGGCAGGTATATCGTTTCAATTCGATTTTCGATTATTGCCTCATCTGGTGATGTATCATAAATTTGTTCTCCAAAAGTAGTTTTATGATAAATTAACGAGTTTCTGTAATTGTCTTTATTCTCCTTGAATGACATATCCCGGTTTACGTCGATAACATACCGACTATAGTTCGCAGATATAACTGTGAAATCAATATTGTCTAAGAAATCGTATAATTCGCGAACATACCAATCATTGTTAGACAAAATAACTCCAGGAACTAATCTAGACTTCATTTCATCGGTTAATAATGAGGAGCCGTGTGGAATACTTGCAATAAACGGGGATTTTGATGTACTTCTTTGGATATGGAAAGGGTCTATTTTCTTTCACCTCCAATTATCAAAGTACTTTGCTGACTTCCCATAAGTTCCTGTATTTACGAACCCAATAGATGACGTACAAACATTTTTGCAATCACAATAATAGGTGATCCTTTCATATACAAGCAGCTTGCGCTCTGCGTTTTTCTCACGTTTTTAACCGAAGAGCCCCCCTCTGGATCAGATCCATCCATTCTTCTAACGTATCCCTAATCACGAATCTGTTCCTTGATTCCTTGCTCCGTATCACTTCCCAATCTTCATTGACCAAAACTAAATGATAAGAACCGTCGGCGTCTGAATCAGGGTACCAGCCAAGGTCAAGGATGAATTTATTCTTCTCCGGTATGATCCAGCTTCATTTTCGAAGCTCCATTTTATGTATTTGCAATATATCCTCAGTGAAATATCCCCAATTCTCTAAATACTGATCTTCTTTAGATTTCACAAGTTCAATGTCTTCAAATTTGTTATAGCAAACGGCAAAACCTGCCGGTACCTTAATTCTCATTAACGACAAATTAGTTTATCCCCCATTAAAAGATTGGCATCTATAAACCTGCTCCTTGAATCTGGAGACCAATAGAAAATAAAGCTGTTCTTCATTTCATGAAATATGTCTATTAAGAAGCTATCCATTACTATTACGTCTCACCCCCATTAATGGATCCCGGCGTATATGAATCACAAAATCTTGTTTTGAAGTATGATACACGACATTCCCAGGCCTCGCTTGAAAAAACTCTTTATTAGCATCTTCTTCTGGTATTGTGCGAATCGGTGCAACCTCGTCTACTATCTTGTTGTTGCCTTCCTCATGATAATCAAGTATGGAAACCAGAACAAATTGGTCAGGGAATAGTTCCCTTACTTCTTGCCATTTCATTCGTTCTACCTCCTATAAAATCGTCCTTATTAGCCTTGCTACCCTGATTTTATCACACACAAAGCCAAGTATTCCCAAGTCATTATGACTTGACATACATTTTTTAATTGTGTTATCATCCTTTACAAAAAATCCGTGTCGGGTACACCCCGCTGGACATCTTCTAAGCGATCAGAATAAAGACCCACCTTTGGCGCTAACCTTGGGGTGGGTCTTTGCTTTATCTTATTGTTTAAATTGAAGTAGTTAATAACTCCCCCGCAAAATGGTAAAACGCCATGGCATCCTCCCCGTTGGCAAAACCGGCCTGCGCCATTTTATCGCTGCCTCCGCCTTTACCGCGATAATCGGCCAGATGCTGCTTAAATAGCGCGCCGCAGGCGAGTTCACTGCCTCCTCCCCGGGCGAGAAGCACCTTGTGGTCCGCACCCGATACGAAAAGTACGATCACATCCGCTTGCTCGGTAAGTTTGGCCGCCAGGTTCTGCATATCTTTCAGCGGCTTGTCCGCAAAAGCATGCTTGATCAGGCTGCCCTGACAGTCGGCTAGTAGCTTCTCAGCCAGGTAAGCGTCATTCTCAGCTTTTACCGCGGTTAATTCAGCCTGGAGCTGCTTCTGCTCCTGATCCCATTTTGTAATCCGGTCCATAATTTCTTCCTTGGCGGTATTGAACCGGGCCGACAAGCTGCCGAGAATCTCCATGCCAGCATTAAATTCTCTAAGCGCACGATAGCCGCATTTAAAATAAACACGCGTATGCCCCTTCTGCTTCTCGGCTCTCAGCAGTTTGATCATCCCGATTTCACCCGTTGCAGAGACATGCGTACCGCCGCAGGCGTTATACTCGATGCCTTCAATCTCAACGATCCGAATATTATCAGTCACCTTCGGCTGCTTCACCAGAGGCAGGGCCGCTGCCTGCTCCTGACTCACAAAATAACTCGTTACTTTTCGATTCAAGTAAACCTGATCATTCACTTCCAGCTCCAGCATCATCAGCTCGTGCGGAGGCAGGTCAGACCGTGCGATATCAATGGTGGCGTAATCCTCACCTAAGTGGAAGCTGAGCGTCTCCGCTTTACACACCTCCAGACACATCGCCGACAGCAAGTGCTGGCCGCTGTGATGCTGCATATGGTCGAACCTTCTGTCCCAATCCAATCGGCAGCGAACGTCTTCTTTTTCAGGTAAACGCTCGACCTTATGCAGGATTTCTCCCTCCTCCAGAACGACATCCAGCACTGGGATCGTATCGATCCACCCCAGGTCACAGGGCTGTCCTCCGCCGTGCGGATAAAAGGCAGTCTCCTCCAGGACCACATAAGTTCCGTCTTCCCGCTCCACTTTGCGCGTCATGCGCGTCTCCCATTCCCGGGTATATGCAGATTCGTAATATAGCTTTTTCGTCATGTTCGTTTCCTCACTGTCCTGTCATGGTTAAATTCACTTTAAATCCAGCTTACTATAAGAAAACATCTATCGACGTACCTTCAAAGAAGACAGACCGCATTTAGCGGAAGTTTTTCTTGCGAGATCAGGAAGTGGAGGCTCCGAAACTTATACTTTCTATCTCTTAAAAAT
>NZ_PCZT01000025.1:138845-148468 GCF_002968895.1 Paenibacillus sp. AR247
CTTGCGAGATCAGGAAGCGGAGGCTCCGAAACTTATACTTTCTATCTCTTAAAATAGTCCCCACGTGCCAAAAACCTCCTGAAAAAGAAAAATCGCCTGCAGTCATCTTACAGAGCGGTCTTCATGATATGTTATAACATTTTCGCACGATCGGTTAAGTAGCAACCCCATGCTGTATACCTCCACTGCTTTCCAAAAAATCAGACCGCTCCACACCATACAAATCATAGCGCTGATGCGAGTGATTAATCGATTGATAGACCTGCTCGTACCGCTCATTAGCTAATTTGACGTATGGCAGCTTTTCCACTGCTCTCTTTGACCGGATGTTCTGGATGCGGATCTTCAAAAAGATCGTTTCAATATCCTGTCCAAGAAACAATTCAGCCAAAAATGCTTCCTTTGCGCGCTGGTTATATCCTTTTCCAAAATAAGGGGCCCCAATCCAAGTTGCAAGGAAGCCTGTTCGATGATGGATTTGATATAGATCAATGGTGCCGATGGGATGGCCGATGTCGTCAAGAATCGTTCTGGAGATGCACGTCCCCTGCTCTTCCTCAACGATCAACTGCTTGGTGATGAATAAGTATTCCTCATACGATTGGCATGGATAACGGACATAGGGAAAAACGGCCGGAATCCGTCATCAGTTTGTACAGTGCATGGCATTCGTGTAAGTCACGTTGTTTTAACATGTCATCGCCACCCTAGTCCTTGTGATTAGCTATACTCAACGCTCTAAGTATATAAAAGGACTTGGTGAATTGGATGAATGCTGCATTTTCCAGATGTAAAATCCGTCTTAAAAACTGAATTTCGCTATGCCCTGCGCACCGGATTTTACCGATCGTTCAATCCCTTGCCATCGAGGATTTGCTGTGTACATTTTTCGATCCGGGACTCTCGGGTTTTGGATTGCTTGGGCGCCGAAAAATAATACACGTACGCTCTTTGCCGACCCGGCGTCAATGCTTCAAAAGCAGCTTTCAAGGCAGGGTTTTCATCTAGTTTATTTTGAAACTCTTCAGGAATATCGAGTTGTGTTTCCTCGATGATATCCTCTTTCACACCGGATTGTTCGACTTCAATGGCTTCCGCAATATAAGCTCTCAAGATGGGTTCCAGCTCGATGATTTCTTGGGTATCATTAAACCGGAGCTGGCGCCCTACTTTCGTATTCTCACCGGTTTTAACCAGAATGCCATGGGGATCTTGTAGCATGTAGCCTTTAAAAAACAGAAGCGCCAAGTAGGCTTTAAATCCCTGAATGATCACGATGTTTCGCCCCTGTGACGTGTAACAAGGTTTGCCCCACTTTAATTCTTCGGTAAGCCCACAATCAAGCAGGATCTCTCTCAATTTCTCCGTTTCTTCAAGCCACATCGTGGCTCTGCCTACATATGCATCTACTTTGGGATTCATTTTATTTTCCATTATTATGCTCGTTCCTTTTCTCGCAGCGGAATTGGTATATATCTATATTTGTTAACAGAAAGCTGGTGTCTGATACAGGGGTTTTATCCTCTGAAAATAAACAAAAAATCCGCAATCTTCATTGCAGACGTAGTAGTTCGAGTTTGTCCAGATCTATATTGAATTTGCCATTTATTAAGATATCCAATCCTAGTAATCCGTTAATCGTATGATATCTGAATGAAGTAAAGTCCAATTGGATATTCCTTAAGGTGTATTCTCCTACCTGGAACGCTTCAATTTTCTTGGTGAATGCATGTTCTTTTCCTCCGATTCCATAACTGGTTATGATATCATCTTCTAGGGTGACCCGAATACCGATATCATCTACTTCATCCTGTGAAATCAAGGTGTGGCTTGCTCCTGTGTCTATAACAATATTATTGTTTTCTTTTGTCCCTTGAAATGCACAGTCACCTCTGTAAATAATACCTATCTCTATATTCAATTTTCATTTAAGGTATCTCCTCAGGCCAACGTTCTTCCGAATTTTCACAATAACCTGATCCTTTGATGTGTGATAAACCAAGGTTTTTCCTTTACTATTTAATAATTCCTCTGTCGCTTATTCATCTCTAATAGGCCCTATTACAGCCACATCATCAATAATTTCTTGGCAATCTTTCTCTTCGGAATGAAGAATTTCAAACTTTACAAATTGGTTTGGGAAGATTTGCTGAACTTCTTGCCACTTCACGTTAGATCCCTCCAAACGTTTTAAATATATTGTATCATCTATTAATAAGCCTTAAACAAAATTGTTATCATGTGCTGAGATTTTTTCAAAAAGTGTCCCCTCATCGTTTCGATTAGCATACCAATCCTTTTCGGTTATCAGTAAACCAGTGACATTCGTTTGATCTGTAATAAATCTTACAGTTACGCTGATATCATCCAGATAAAATTGATCAGTGTCTTTCGGCCTCAACCTTTTGTTTCCAAAAATCCACAATCCATCTTGGATGAGTTCTACTGAAATCTTGAGATCCATTCCCTGATGATGATATAAACCTGAGTATTTCCTGAGCAATGAAGTTTCAAGAATGGGATCGGGAACATATTTCAAATCGAAATTTTCAAGCGCTTGTTTTTGATACGTCTCGTAATCTGCGGACGAGTTCTCGATGATCTCTACTGGGATGTTCAATTCCCGAACAATCTCATTGGCAATTACGGCATATTCCAAAAAGAACGAGATGTGCGACTCGGGACCTTGCTCTTGCCGGTTTCTAAAGTAGGGCTCGTCTTTATATTCATCATGTTTTCGCAGCAAATACTCTCTACCGCCGCGCTGCTCGATCATTTTATTAATGGCTGCCAATGCATCTTTCTGGTAAAAGTAGATCAAATTACAGTTTTCCTTACTCAACCGATCACTCACTTTATGTACCAATGACTTAATAAGCTCTCTTTCCGCTTCTTTATGGAGCAAATGAACCATCGGGCTCTGCAAAAATGCAGATTCCATCACAACCACTTCTTCTTTAGGAAAACGATCCAGAAACTTAGACCATCGATCATAATAAGCTTCAAGGAACAATGTGTTATCTTCGTGACCGGTAAACTCGATAATCGGGTGATCATAAGTGGTTTCAAGATATAATCCGCAAGGGATCCCATTTCGTTCAAATTGATTGGCCAAAAATCGGGCAAATGTGGATTTGCCTGAGCCAGGAATGCCTTCAATGAGTATAAGATTCTTCTTCATGGAATCATCCTTTAAAATGGATTATGGATGGGGCACACCAAGGGGCCGTCAGTCGGCCCGCGATGTGAATGGTCTTCGACTATCTCAGATAGCCTTTTCGCTCCCAATACTCAATGGCGAACGTTTCCGCCTCGTAGGGAGCTCTCCCTTCAAGCAAGCTCCGATTGAGCGAAAGCAGCGTTCTCTCGGCCATGCGAAAGAGCCAGCAGGCGGTCTTCAGCTTGTCCGGATCCCAGAGGGGAAAAGCCTTATGTTCATACCCATTTTCAGCCTGGTAAAGGATATGGACGTATTCCGTTCCATCCGCATCTTTTTCAAGTACAAAATGGTAGATATCCATCTCCTCTCCTTTTTCTCTTGCTACAAGAAAGCAGGGCGACTTTTCCTCTCCATCGCGCACCACGCCAGGCTGCCTAAACGCAGTGTATATGCTGCCGCTCCAGAATCCGCTTTTATCATCGTCATAAAAGTCATCATACGGTTCAGCAAGAGGCAAAGAAAGGAGCGCTCTGACTCGTTCCGGACGGATGAATCGGCGATAATATTCAAACACGGACACTTGCGTCAGCAATGTGCGCCAACCGTTTTGCAGAAGGAGATGGATATCGTTCGGAGAATGAGCGTCCAGCGCGTGCCATTCCGTGTCTTCCCCTTCAATGTAGCGCCACCTGATGTTCAGGCTCAAATCCTGGTTTTTCGAACGCCGGACCCATCTGCTTAGTCGTCGATCCTCCTGCTCAGTCTCTTTTATCAATGATCAAGATCGAGTCTGTCAGCCGACACAGGTTCACGATGCTGATTTCAGCATTTTCAAACCGGAAAGGGATGTCGATTTCGCTTGCGGCAGTGACTTTATCTGGCACAATGACCGAATGTCCTCTTTCGAAATGTTCCAGCATTCTTCCCTGTACAGCATGACTTCTTCATCGGTCTGGATCAGGCAGTCCTGCATAAACACCTCTTGAAGCAGGTCTTCGTCAAGGTCATACCCGTTCCCGAATTCGTCCCACTCGCTGATTCGAAGCTTAAAATTCTTCTCCCCATGAATCGATACATGATACTCTTCGGTATCCATGAAAAGAAGGGCAGCAGCATTTCCTGCTACCGTCAAATCGCCGTGATTATAATCCCCCCAGAACAACTCCGACACCTGCAAATTGCCTGTCACATAAATCTCCTGACCACCAACCACCATATTTCTCGCTTGGAGATCGCCTAATACGATAAGTCCCGTTGCACCATCGGTGTCCTCATTATAAATATAGGAATCAACGACGAGATTGCCGTCCACCAAGACGATAAAGACAGATTCCTCACCGAGAGGCTTATCCAGATTCAAGCTATCGAGCCGAATATCTCCTCGAGTAGTATGACGGATTCGTTTTCGAATTCGCCGTCGTTTCGTTCATTGCGAACATAGGCCCAACTGTCCACTGGCAGCAAATGTTTGATTTGTGAAAAAGGCAGGATTTTATAATTCATGATTCTACTCCCTAACGGATTAAGTTTTTGATTTCAACATCATAGAAAGATCATATGTTCCATAGTCCAAGCAAGGATCGGCGTCAGTCGGACTGCAGCGCGAATACCATGTTATCTGATGTATGACCCTTTCTGAACTGCTCATGAAAATACCAGTCATGTATCTTTTCCTTATCTGTCATTTGATCGATGTCCTTGTTCAATTCAATCAAGATATCGTGTGTCCATTTGTCATTTTCATAAAAACAACGGTGTGGTGTTCATAGCAGTTTGCGTCGTCTATGAAACGATGTATGCTTTTAGGAATGATATCCGCGATCCCGTTATTTTCCGGGTGCATAATCCACTCCAAGCTCTTCCAGTCCAGGATTCCTTCTGGTGTCTTTATGGGAGTCTCATAGATGAAATCGGACGGTAACTCAGCGAAATAAGCATACATCCCGCCGGTTAACTTACCATCTACAATCCAAGTTACAATACCCTTAAAATCAATGGATTCCAGGGCAATCCCTGTCTCTTCCTCGATCTCTCTCAGCGCAGACTCTCTTGGCGATTCGTTCTCTTCGATTTTTCCGCCCACGCCATTCCACCTTCCCATCCAACTCGGCTTTTCCCGGTTAAGGAGTAGAATTTGATCGTTTTGTTTAAGGAAGCAAATGTTGTATTTAAACATGGATAACCGCCTTTCAGACAACGTATAAAGAGAATTCGCAAATCAAGGCTTAAGCACGCAAATTGAAACGCCATTATGTGATGAAATTGCCATTTTCGTTTATCTTTCAATCCAACTTTCTGTTCCTAAAATTAATCCACAGTTTGATACATTTTTTCATTATATTATTATATAAGTAATAAAGACCAAGTGCAGCAACACTTGGTCAGTACAATTGGCTTGGATGGTTTATTCCCTCCTGAGTCGAATATGAACAAAACCCGCCTTCGGCCTCAACCTTTGGGTGGGTTTTTACTTTCTCTTGTTGTTATTATTGATGTATGTTTTCTTAAGCAATGCAAATATGGCAGTATCAACAAACTGATTTCGCCAATAAAAATGTTCCTTCAGTATCCCTTCTTCGCTAAATGCGGCTTTCTCAAGCACCTTCCTTGAATTCACATTCCCCGGTTCAACGAAAGCCTCGATTCGGTTTAATCCAAATTCGCGGAACCCGAATTCAATCACCCTCTGAATGGCCTCGGTCATAAAACCCTTACCCCAGTAATCTGGTGTCAGTTCATATCCAATTTCAGCTTTAAAATGATGTTTCATCCAACCATGATATCCACATGTGCCAATGACACGGTTTTCATATTTTAAAGTAATCCCCCAGCGAATGCCTAGATTTTTCTCAAATCTTTGCTGCCACCTATCAATTAATTCCTCGGCTTGTTTAACATTCGTAAAGCTCTCCACATCATAAAATTTTGTTACTTCATCCAAGGAGAAATAATGAAAAAGGTCGCCTGAATCCTCTGATGTAATCTGTCTTAGAACCAATCTTTCCGTTTCTAATATGGGAAATGAGGTCATCCTCTCTTCTCCCTTCATGCTGAGTAACGTAACTTATCCCCCGAACGCAATTCTATACCCATCAATGTCTTGAATCGTGAATTCACTAAAAAAATCATTCAAATCCGGACCTTGTACAATGGGGATTTCTTTATCCTTGATCTCTTCTAGCAATTGTCGAACATTTGTATAACAAAAAGCATCAAAATACAGTCCGCCCTTAACTGAAGAAGAGGGTCTTACATCTTCCGGATCGGCTGCTTGATGAAGAATAAAGGTTACTTTATCTCTTGTCATATGTACATGTTGGACAACCGGACCACCAACGAGTTCATAACTGAAACCGAGTTTCTTATAAAAATCGATCGATTTTTCAATACCCCTCACAAGTAAGACCATAGATGGTCCGGAAAATGCAGCCTGATTCATCTTCGAATACCTCCACTTATAAATTGGGATTGTTAATATCGAACAATCCTCTGCCAATCAAATTTGCTGTAACAGGCTTCTTTCCGATCTCTCTTGCCCATACAGACAACTGACCGATGTGGTGGATTTCGTGGGCGATCAGGTGCCGCATAACCTCGCCGTATGTATGGGCTTCTCGCTCCCCTTCATCCGTAATATCGATCATAATACGGTCTTCCAGGCTGTCGCTCCAATTATAGACAAATGGAGCAAGCTCTTCGTGGCAGCGTGCAGAAAAATCTTTGATCTGCTGCACACTGGCCACTTTCTCAAACGGAGGGATTTCAACTGCTTTTTCCTGGATTCCGCCGCATATCCAGCCATACTCGACCGCCACAACGTGATACAGCGTGGGAAGGAAGTAGCCTAACCCGCCGGTGCGTTTTTTCAGCAGCTCCTCTTCACTCACCGTATCGCACCAGTCTAACCAATCTTTACGAACCTGCCAGTTATACTCGAATAGTTTCAGCATGCGAGGGGCCTCCTTAATATCTATAGGTACCTAGAAATCATTTTTATCAATTAACATTATAGGGGCAGACGGTACAGGTGAATTACCATCCCAACTCAATAATCCTACTGCAATTAACTTATTATTACCTTTTACAATATCATGCAAGTTTTTATCGGGTGGTAAACTTTTCAACAACCATTGATTTCCATCACTAGAATATAGGAGTCCAGAATTGCCCACAAAGAAGAACTGATTATCAATAATATTCCCTTTAAATCCGAGTCCATGAACTTTAGCAACGGGATTCCAATTTTGACCATTATTCGAAGACCAAATCATGGATCCATTATCATCCAAACCACCTAAAGCTATAAATTTCCCTTTACTATACGCTACTGATGTTAAATACCCCATTCCATTTTTAAATGGAATGTCATTACTTACCCATGTTTGCCCGTCATCTGATGATGCAACTGAATATGGACCTACCGCAACAAACTTATCGCTGCCAAAACATACACTCCAAAAAGTTGTCCAGTATAAATTGTTTCTATCGTGTTCCCATGTTATCCCATCCATAGAACTAAATACTCCAACTGAGCCTACCGCAATGAATGTACCATTCCCATATGCGACACTAAATAGATTGTTATCCTTGCCGATGTCCGTTTCGGTCCATGTTAATCCGTTTATAGAAGAATATATTTTGTCGTTACCTACTGCAACAAATCGTCCATTTGCAAAAGTTATATCATTTATAATTCCCATAGATTCATATTCAGTAAATTCCCAGTCGCGTCCATTTGGGGAATAAGCCACTGTTCCTTCACCCACAGCAACAAACACATCATTACCATGTGCAATTGAATTAAGTGCTCGGCTTTTACTAGATAGTTCCAACCACTCTCCCTTTAGCTCATTAGCAGGTTCTATATATTCTAAGTTATTAATTAAATATTTTCCCATAAGAAAAAATGTAAAAATAGCCATCAGGAATATAAAAAAAGACTTCTTCAAGGACTCACCTTTAATAAATTTATTTTAAATTATTATCAGTTTTCCGGAAATTTCACATCACTTTCCAGTATTAAACAAGCAAGCTAACCTTTAAATAGTTCTTATCCTAGATCTAACCAAAGCCACACAGCGTGAATTCAATGTTATACTTTTTTGCGCTTTCCCTTAAGTTTGTTACATAATTCTACTTTTCCTTCAAATCATACATTGTAAATTCATTACTCCTATATTCACCGATGTTTCAATATATCCCTCGATCTGAATAGAGCTAAAGACATTTAAAGGTTCATCGATTCTGTGTTTGTCATAATCCATGTCCCCTAGAACATGCGGAACAATGTCAATGGCTTCTTTGGCCTTAACCTCCTCCAGGTCAATGACCTTAGGTGAACCACTGATCGCTTGCCTCATTTCTTCCGTACACCCACAGTGCTCTAACAGTTTCCCATTCAGTAATCTGAAATCATTGTGATACAGTGGATATACGCCTGCGTCCGCCTCCATACGATTTCTCAACCAGGGCATATAAAAACCCTTCAACCACTGATCGTCAGCAATTAGATGGGTGAAATATCCAAGCACATATGGGTTATCCGAATATGGTTTATACTTATTGAGGAATCCATGATAGTCTATGTACCGCGTATAATTCTGATGTTCACCCCTAAAGAAATGGGACTCATCCTTTGCTTGAACAGCATCAGGAGCAACGCTTCCAAGTAAGAACGAAGCGCGATCTTGGATATTTAATTTTTCAGCAATTCTATGGCCAATAATCAGGTGCATGATTCTGGATCCCATAATGAATATCACCTCAATTGATTGTGTTTCACAATGCGCCCGCTCCTAACTCTATCTGGCTCGTTTATGATTTAACAGTAAATGTAAACTGATAAACACTGGATATCTCTCCACCAAGTTTTTTATAAAATTCAACCGCGTGTTGATCAATTGCATCTGCTTGAACAAAAATTTCATGGATTTGCTTTGATTTACAATACTCGACTAATTCCTTGACCAGACGGCTTCCTATTCCCTTACGTTGGTCATTTCCTCCTACCGCTATGTCATATAAATACAAACTGGAACCTATTCGATCATACATGGGCAGCTCATATCCGGTTAATCCGCCAATAACCTCATTACCTTTTATTCCAACGATACAAATAAATAAAGGATTTGATAAAAGCTCCGCAATATTAACATGATTGACGAAGTCCGTATTTGGTGATTCAAACTCCTCATTGAACAGCAATACTAAATCAAAAAATATCGATTCATCACCTACTTGCAGCTTCTTATATGTAACATTTTTATCCATGTTTACCTCCAACTCATTGAGTTATCTTAATGGATATTTCAGTTCGATGTCTTGCCCTGTTATTTCATCAATAAATATATAGTTATGATCAGCACCTATAATGCAAAGAATTTTCTTACCTTGACTAGAATTGACGGTATTTCTTACGCGCTCTATCATGATTTGATTCCGGATCTTCCATCGAAAATTAAAC
>NZ_PCZT01000025.1:148568-159332 GCF_002968895.1 Paenibacillus sp. AR247
CGAAATTAAACGATCAAAATGGATCTGTCCACAATCTTTTTGATCCTTGAAACATCCTTTCATCAAATTCCATCTTGTAAATATCGGGTTTTGAAGTTCCTAATAAAAATTCCAAGTTATATTGTGGATCAAAATACCCCATCATTAACGTCATGACCAACCCATGGGTTCCGATTACTACGTTGTGCCCCTTGTATCGGTTCAATATGTCTTTAAAAGTCGCAATTACCCGCCTTTGGCAATACTCAAGAGATTCTCCTCCCGGCAGCGAAAAATCCGGCTCAGAAAACATCCTCCTTACTGTTGGTATCAAATCCTGCTCAGGTACAATTTGATCTTCGTCTAAAAAGACCAGTTCTTTCAAGTCTTCATAAACGATGATCTCTTTGCCTTGAGCACGTGCTAAATTTTCAATCGTTAACATCGCCCTGCTATACGGGCTTGAAACAAACGTATCGATTCCCTCGTTCATCAATAACTCTGTAACCCTGATCGTATCCAACTTTCCCTTGTCCGTCAGCCCACGTGTTCTTTCGCTTCCTTCGAGCTTAGGTGATTCGCCATGCCTCACCATATAGATATAGGTTTTCATAAACACTCCCCTGGAACAGTTCCAAAATTGGTACTGCTCTTTACTCTAGCAATCCCATACGGCCCAGCCGATTGAATATGGTGTTATTTAATTCCTTCGCTTTTTCGAAATTCATTCTCTAAAATACTCATTGTAATGGAGTCATGGTACTCATGGTTATAAAAGAGAACCTCTCGCTGGATTCCCTCTTGTATAAATCCTAACTTTTCATATGCTTTTATGGCTCTTGCATTATACGAGTATACGTTCAGTTCAATCCTATGTAGATTCAGCACTCCGAAGCCATAATTCATTAATAATTTTAGAGCCTCCGTTCCAAATCCCTTGCTAAAATCCGCTTGATTAAATAAGGCTATCCGTATATTGGAATTGCGATTTACATAATCTATATCCTGTAGTGCAACTTCTCCAATAATACGATCTTCCTCTTTAAGAACGATCAATAAATGAATACGATCCGTTTCATTCTGTATTTCTTCAATATAATTGTCGATCATCTGTTTTGAAAATACTCTTTGGGTTCCCGTCAATCTCCTCACTTCTTCGTTCAACATGTTCGGGTAATACATATCGGAATCTTCACTTACAAGCGGCCGAAGGTAAAGCCTGTCACTTTCCAATGCTCTGTTTAATTGCTGCATAGTCATTTCCCTCCTGTTATTTATATAAAAAGAATGGCTCGTCCTCAAACGGATCCTGAGGCACAGTAACTTCCACTTTTAATTTTTATTGAGCTCTCTGTATCATAACCACCTGAATGAGAGGTGGTATGCCGAAATCCGTGTAATTTCCCAAATTGAATCATCATGTACTGGTTATTCTCACCGTATATTTGAAATTGGTTCATTGTCTTAAGCACCTCAACTCCTAATAAACAAGATCTTCACGCACTTCGATTCCATTCTCATCACAATAATCTCTATATTTTTTGAGTACTGTGAAAATATCATCTTGACCAATAACTACATTGTCTTGATCGAAATACTGCAAAGATCCGCCCAAAATGAATAAAGTAATGACCTCTTCATCTTCAGTAATAAGTGTATGAATATCCCCAGGCGGTTCAAAAATAAGGTTCCTGGTTTCGCCATCCAATGACGTCCTTCGTATCTCCATTGTCCCTGAATGTTGTATCCTATGACAGATCCTCCAGTATGCCGATGGCGTGTCAGCACTTGATTGCTCTTTATCTTAAAGAGGTATATCCAGGTGCCGGTGGCATTACTTGGGATTGCCCAAGATAATCCGGAATCTACACCTCCTGAGAACTGTCGTTATGATGCTTGTATTGTTATTCCAGACGATTATCGGCTAGAAGACACGGATAATAGCATTTTCGAAACCGAACTCGATGGTGGACATTATGTTACCTATAAGGTGAAGCATACAGCCGAGGATATTCAAAAAGCGTGGGCTGATATTTTTCCTGCGTTAAATAGTAGTGGATATCAAATAGACAACAAACCCATATTCGAAAGATACATTGGTGATATGTTGTATAACCATTATTGCGAGATATG
The DNA here is from genome assembly GCF_002968895.1 of Paenibacillus sp. AR247. Taxonomy (NCBI): domain Bacteria; kingdom Bacillati; phylum Bacillota; class Bacilli; order Caryophanales; family Paenibacillaceae; genus Paenibacillus; species Paenibacillus sp. AR247. Next base: position 150,681 of record NZ_PCZT01000025.1, read on the forward strand.
TATACCTGTAAAAGGGTTATAGTGCAGCAAGAAAACAAGCTTCGCTGCCTTGATGGTTATGATTAACTTTCATAATTCTTACTTCGATATAGTTCCAAGCCCTGATCTCTAAAGTATTCTCTAAAAAAGTCCTTTGTTGTTTCAGGGAATTGATAAGTTTTTGATAATCGGTCTGACTCGGATATATCTTGTTTTATTTTTTCAATGGATATCCATTCCGTTCCGATTTGTCCAACATCAGCCTGTGAGCTGACAAAAGTATCAGTCGCTTTGATCCTGCATTCATAAATAAACTCTACTGCATGTACTTCCTTCATGATAAAAGAGTACTCATGATTTTTTGATATGTATTCTCTAATACAAATAAACTTGTGTTCTGCGACATCAATTCCTAGTACTTCTAAGCATTCACGTTGTAATGTCTGCTCTATCGTTTCGCCTATCTCCTGAGCCCCTCCTGGCAAAGTATAATACACTCCAATTTCAGGACGTTCTTTTTTTATCGCGAATAACAGTCCGTTTTGAACAATCAGTGCCCGTGCTGTATTTCTAATCATCTATGACACCTCAATAAGTTATTGGTGAATATTTGTTACTTTTACCTGAGGCTCTCGTATTCACGAAGTCGATCCTCCTTAGAATGTTCCTATCTTAGGGAGATCGATGTTTCCACCTGATTCAGCTCCCCTGCTCATCTCCCCGGGCGAAGCAAAGATCAGCGTATGCCGATCCGCAGCGTGAATAATATGTTATCTGTGTGCCAGTGCCGTCTTCGAGTTACTCACAAAAAGTTTATCATTTGTTCTTAAGCAGCTCTTCTATCAATATCCCGTTGATCTTTAGGCCGGTAATGTCACAGTTATTTATCTCCATATTGCTCAGATTACAATTATGAAACACTATAGGCTTATAATCTCCATTTGGATCATAATTTTTGTCACCTTCCTGAGGTAAAACAATATTTACAAACTCTGTCCCGAATAGGTGTACATGATCTACCTTCATATGACTCATATTCGCATGCTGAACTGAAGTCGCGGATAGGTTAGCATTTCTAATATCAACTTCACTAGCATTAACGTCATTTAAAGTCATTCCACTCATATTTGCATTATTAATCTTAGACTTTGATAAGTTAACATTATCAAAGTCTAAACCCTCCGCATTAACTTCTTTGAACTTAGATCCTGAAATGTCTTTCATCTCCAATTCCATCTTTGCAACTTCTAATCCCATGCTCATTCTCCTTTTCAATTTAGGTTTGTATGTGAATTTCAATGATGTTTAATAAAAGGTTCCTACTGGTTTCAAATAACATCTCCCGTATGAACGAAGCGACCCGGCCTTAGATAACTCCTATCTTAGGCCGGGTCGTGTGTTGTCTGAACCATCTTCCATGATTATACATCTGACAACCAAGGGGCGTCAGCCCCGAAGTGTGATGTAACGGGCCCGCTTCTTCGAATAAAGACAAGACGTCAGCCCGCTAAACGATCTTCTTACTAAAGACCTCCATATTTTTATTATTCATATATTAAAACCCAATACGTCTCTCCGGGTTTTCCTTCTTCAACAACCTTTTTCCATCCACTTTTTTCATAGAAAACCAATGCTTTATGATTTTCTGATACACACTTTAATCTTACGGGCTTGCCCATTTTTTCTATAGCATGGTTAACTAATTGAGTACCAACCCCTTTACCGCTAAAATCGGGGTGTACAAATAAATTATGAATAAAGTTCTCAGGTAAATATAAAGATGCGAAACCAAGGATTCGGGAATGTTCTTCAGCTAATAGTATATATTCCTCAGTTGTATCTCTATCAAAATCATCTAAATTCATTTCTTCTGCATTTGCCCAGTGAAAGCTCTTGCGGCGTGATTCAAGATATATTTGTCTTAACTGAGGGTAGTCTATTTTACTTGCTTCTCTGATAATTATAAGATCAATCTCCTATCTACAAAAATTTATGAGTTATATAAACATAATAAAGGATAGGGTGAAACCCCTTCAAGCAACAGAATCTCGCGAATGAAATACACATGGAAGATCTATGGGGTAAATAAGTGCGAGTTGGCCGGCAGCAGAGCGGGTAGTCGGTGCAGGGTTGTCTGTTGAGTTGCTTCCCTTGAAGTTGAACATCCTTAAAAATACGGATATATTTTTAAACAAAAGGCTCTTGTTGAAATATAATCATTTAAAAAAGCCACTAACTATGTGGCTTTCAGTCACCAAATAAATGGAATCAAATGATAACGGGTTTTCTGACAATAAACGTCATATCCTTGCAATTCTTTTAATAGAACTTTTTCTTCATCTAAAAGCCTGAATATTACAAAGATAGTAATAAATATTGCTGGAATCAACCCCCACCACGAACCTAACGCAAGAGGAGTAAATAGTATAACCAACACAGCTCCAGAGTACATAGGATGGCGGGCTAACTTATACGGACCAGTCGTTATTACTTTTTGATTCTCTGCTACTTCAATTATGGCAGACGTGTAGGTATTCTCTTTGAAAACAAAGAAAACAATGAGAAATCCTAATAACACTATAAAATTTGAAAGTAATACAATATAAGTTGGAACATTAGACCAATTAAAACGGTAATCTAAGCTCGGAATCATTAATAAACCGATAAAAAATAAAGAACCAGAAATTGTTTGAAATATTTTTTGATTTTTTTCTTTTTCCTCAGCCTTGCTTCTTCGTTCCATTAGCTCTGGGTCCCTTTTCATAAAATATGCGGTAATAATTAACGTTGGGGCAAAAAAAACAATAAAATAAATCCATGCTTCCCAAAAACCAAACCACGACCCAGATGGCAAAAATAGAAACAAAAATATTATGATGAAAAATACTATCAATTTAAGATAAATTGTTTTACTTATCAAAATACTCACCTCTTTAAGCTATTGTTTAAATAGGTCAAAACTATATTGGGAAATTAGATGTGCGAATAGTTTTAAAGATTTAGGTCATCTCGAAAATGAATGAAGTTAGAATCATATCTTTAATATTCGGTTTAGTGGATTCATGTCCTTGTTTATCTACAACAAGAACCAAGCTAAATAGTTGTCAAGGTATTTACTTGCTACACCTTTTTAACAGAGCCAAACAAAAAAGCCGCAGCTACGCGGTTATAATAAAATCTTTCTTCAGCATTGAGAATATCCATGTATCCGTAATGAACTCACCAAATATATATTCCCGAAGCAAACCCTCCTGTACAAAACCCACCTTTGATAAAAGTTTTACAGACGAATGGTTTTCCGGCATGACTTTAGCTTGTATTCGATTCATATCCAGCTCATTAAAGGCAAAAGGGATAATCGCTTTGAGCACTTCGGTCATAATTCCTTTCCCCCAATAATCTCTTGATAAGTTGTAGGATAAGTTAACCATGGATCCTCTCACAAAATCGTTCAATATGCATGTCCCAATAATTTGATCCTCTTCTTTCGTAGCTATTCCCCAAGTGATCATTTCTTTTCTAGTAAATGCATTTTGAAAACGCGTAAATGTCTTGGAGGCTGTCTCGATATTTTTGGGCCCTTGATATCCCCAGTATTTTGTTACTTCATGATCTGAGAAATAACTGTAGTATGCCTCGGCATCTTCCGAACGTAATTCTCTCAATATAAATCTTTCAGTTTCAAGCTTAGGGAAAGAAGTAAATGCATCTTTAAAAGACATATTGGATCCTCCGGTTTATGGGTTTTTATAGCCTCTTGTGTCATCTGGGACATCTTCCATGATTATACATTGGATAACAGAGGGGCGTCAGTCCCAAATATTAGGCACTGACGTGCCTATTTGCTTAGACCTACATGTCCTACCAAAATTCATCAGACACATCGTTATATTCAAAACACTCCCCAGAATTTGTTATTAGTGGTAATGTAATTTATAACCAATTAATATTAAGGAGATAGTTAAATTGCATAAAAAGAAATACTTTACCCTTTTACCACCGTTCCTCCTTCTCGCAATCATCCTGGCTTTCACTCTTCCAGACGATAAAAAGTCTTTTGCACTACTAGCCATGATTGCATTTTGGATTACATACTATGTTTGGATTTACATTGAGAAACTGATACAAAAGAAGAACGAATAGTATTTGTTCCGACTTCTGACTCTACTGCGTCATTACCTCTATCCTTATGGATGATTCATCGTTAGTGGTTATTGATGGATTAAATACCTTATTTTTTGCTAAGGTCTATAATGAGGTGCATCCATGAATGGTAAAAAACTTGTGATCTTGATCGTGCTTATCTGTGTATTTGGCGGCCCCGACGTCTTGGACAATCTAACTTCTGCCTCGGGAGGTAATAACATGAGTGGTAAAAAAATTTTTACTGCTGGTAGTGCTCATTTTTGTAATTATCGAAATCGGGTTAATTGGAGCCTACTTTTTGGCGACCGCGGAACCCCCAACTCAATAAACAGGTAGGGTTGCGTTCGCCCATCGTCCGTCAATTAGTCAGTATTTGTTAAGCGGACAAGTAACTCCTAAGCGTCTTATATATAAAGGAGCTGATTTACACATGGTTCAAGCAACCTTCATTGTTTTCGGTGCTATATTTATTGCACTCGGTATCCTTAGTCACATTAAACCCACGTTTGGTTGGAATATGAATGAAGCGTGGAAAGTAAAAGATGACTCCGAGCCAAGTGATGCCTACATTGAAGCCCGAAAATTCGGTGGGTTTATTGCGATCGTGATTGGTTCATTTTTCTTTGCACTTGGAATTCTACTAATATTCATATATTAAGCTCTCAGTAAGCCAAGTTATTTATACGAGCCGAGTCTAATCCCTTTGTCCCTCTTATTTATCCGTTCATATAAGTATAGTTTGCCAAAAGCGATCGTACAAAAGCCAAGGGTACCGATACGATAGGGTTGATCGTCTCTTATATACTCTGTAACCGGCATGACGAATGCCCCGCCGAGACATGAAATGATGTTCAGCCTGGAGGTGAAAAACAGCTATGAAAAATAGAAACGTAACAGGTATTGTGGTGGCCATTATTTACTGTATTGTCCTTTATGGGATTTTAATTGAAGCACCCCCTGGTGAAGTTCCAAATCATCCGCCATGGGCATACTTAATGATTCCGCTTGGAGCAATTGCAATTACGGCTCTCTTTGATTTTGTGATCAAGTATGATTTCTTCAAAAAAAAGAAGTAAAAAATGAAAAGAGTCAATGATATCCGATCAGAACAAGATCTCATTCGTCTCGCGCAACAAAAACTGGAATAAGACCTGGCCCAACCTCACGATTGTCCATATTCGGCAAGACTAATATATTGTAATGGCGAGAACCGCAGCCTCAAAGAGGCCGCCATGCCCCCTCTCTAACTTATTGGCTTGTGTTGCCGTAAAATTGAACCTCCGGGTACGCCTCATTTGGCCCTTTCAGCAGCGTTCCGGCATTTCCCTTCAAATGCTCGTCGAAAAATTCCAGCACGTACCGATTGACGATTTCCGCGCCTCGGCTTCCCTTAACTCCCCCCGTCATTCCCGTCCATATCGATTCCCGCCTTGACCCGGTCGTCCGTGTAGGACGCTTATACGATCCCCATCTGCCAGCGGTATCCCTCCACAAGCAGTTGAGCCGCCAAAAGGCCTAAACTGATCACGCCCAAAATGGCCGCCGCCAAATTTTTACGAACCGCTTTTTTCGCGAAAACCAGGGAACTCAGCATCATTAAGCAGGAAATGTACAAAAGCGCTTCAAATAGCCGCATACATTCCTCCTTTTGGAACCTTCAACATTCATGTTATCGGATATCAAGACTTTTTCGAAACATTCAGCAATGAGTTCATATTCATAGGATAGGGTTGTAAGTATCATTAAATTGATATTCATAGTTGTTATCTATCCGGATATACCCTAATATACAATGCCACCTATCTCTGTAAAAAACACTGGAGTAGTTCTGATTATCCCTGTTCCCTTCGGCGACTAAAATTTCATTATCATTGCAAGCCAGTACAATCCCCGTGTGGTCATGTGAATCATTAGATAGTAATTTTTCATAGATCACGATATCGCCACGTTGGGGAGTAAAGCCGTTATGCTTATCAATATGAAAAAAACCAGTTTCAGGTAACTGTGCCCATTCGAGTAACGCTCCTACACCGGCAAGTCGATATTTACCATTAGGGTATCGGATCGGCATTAAAAATCCAGCTTCAAAACAACAATGATACACAAAAGCAGCGCACCAACTACTCTGTAAAACTTGATAGATGGCTCGATCCGGCCAATATTTACAAATTTTCCGATATCGCTGATCTCCAGGCAATCCGATGATGTTTGCTCTCCCCAGGTCTTCAGCAATTTCAGCCATTCTCATTCGTTTATCTACGTTACTAAAAACAATTTCTTCTTGGTTGCTCTTCTCAACTATGCAATCTCCCGGGATTCCCAGTTCACGAAAAACCTTCTGCAGTCTGTCGGCATCTTGTTGCTGCACGATACAACCCGGATTTTGAAAATACAAATGCAGAACATATGCATCCTTAATGATTTCATCAAGAGGGCCATGGGTCCGATCTCTGTAATCTCTATAAAAGATTGCCCGTAAAATTGTGACCTGCTCTTCTGTAGTAAAGGCCTTCATCTCTCTTAAAATCGGTCTTACGGTTTCTGCACTATTGATGCCAGGGAATTCTATGATTCCAGTATTAAAGCGGTAATAATCATGAAGAAGGCCACTAATGGCTGCAATTTCTTGATTTTGATCCCTTCTCTTTGCAAGCAGCGAGGCAGTGCTGGACACTCCATATAACTGAACACAAGCTTCCTGTCGCTGTAATTCACTATCCAATGAACCGATCATCTCTTGAACAAGAATACGAATGCTATCCAGCCGTTTGTTATTCAAAGCATCGCCTCCATGTTTTAATGCGCCGTTAGGATGTACGCTGATTCTCTTTAACGTTCCGTTAATCTACGAACCCTAGAAGATCATCTGTTGTCATATATCCTCCTGTTATTCTAACTTTCTCGATATTCCCTACAAAGCCATTAATCTTTCCTATCCCATACCACGATGAATAGCGTTGCTAATGGTCCAATTAATAATGATATTAGAAACCAATGAAGTCCGCTTCTGTTCTTTCCTTGTGCTAATCCTGCATTAATTAATGCAAGTGTTCCCCAGCCAACAGTGAATTCACTATTATTCATAAATTAACTCCTTATTTTTGTTAAATCGACGCTGCAACACTTTGTTAAACGAAGAAACTTTGTAACACCTCAGATCATGTACTTCTTAATTTCACCTTTAAAATGCCTTTGAGATTACATATTTTTAAATTGGTTTAATAAATTCAACCCGATTGCCAAATGGATCCCTGAATTCAAATCTTTCATATCCTGGTATTGCTATAGATTCCAGTATCTCAATACCATTATTGTTAAGCAGCTTCTCCATTTCTTTTAAATTTTCCACTTCATACGCTAGATGGGCTTTCGTTTGTAAACGATCCACTCCATCTTCTGTTCCAATATGTAGTTGTTGATCTCCTACCTGAACCCAAAAGCCGCCTCGACCGACTAATGATTCCGGTTTTGAGATTTCTTCCAATTTGAGAATTCCACAATAGAAGTTCCTGGCCTCTTCTTCTTTTCCCTTCGGAATTGTGATTTGGGCATGATGAAATCGTTTTATCATATCAATGCTCCTTTTGAAATTTTTTTAATATATCGCTTCGTTCATACATGTAACGTTCTCATATTCACGAATTGTAAGTAGAGATTTCGATTAAATTTCCATCTGGATCTCTAAGATAAACCGACGTAATCGATCCTAATGCCCCTGTTCTCAATACAGGACCTTCCTCAATCATTACTTTGCAATATTCTAAATGGCGTATGACATCGGGTATAGGATCGTCTGTTATAAAACATAAATCAGCAGTGCCTGGCATAGGCATTTTCGCCTTTGGCTCAAACTCTTTGCCTGCTTCATGTAGGTTTATTTTCTGCTGCCCAAAATGCAACGCCTTTCGTCCTTCTCCAAATGTTACCGTTCGCATTCCTAAGACCCGAGAATAAAATTCACATGTTTGATCAATATTCGAAACAGTCAAAACTAAATGATCTAAACGATTGATGTTTATCTTAATCAGCCCCCATTTTTTAAAGTTTTCTTGCTTTGATCACGAAGGTTACCGGAAACATCTTCGCTCTTTTTACCAAATCATCATTTGCATCGTGCAATTGTATGATTTCTTTGTCAGTTTCTTCAATCATTTGTTCAATAACAAACCCTGCTTTCGCCAACGCATTGATATAGGTCGATAGTTTACGATCAGATAAGGTTAGTTCGCCTTGACAAAAATCTGGAGATACCGAATACCAGGATTCATCGAAATAAGGCTTGTTAATAGCAAATCTATTATTTTCTTGAACAACACATCGGTGTATAGGATGAGACCAGCTGAAAATAAATATGCCGTCTTTTTTTAAATAAGAAGCGACCCGGCAAAAAGTGCCTTCAAGGTCGGTTGTCCAGCCTATGGCGTAAATTGAATAAACAACGTTAAAATAATCTGCGGGTATGCCACACTCTTCTTCCATGGGAGAACAGATCAATTTTGCTGACAGGCCGCACGCCGTCAAATGCTG
>NZ_PCZT01000025.1:159432-167406 GCF_002968895.1 Paenibacillus sp. AR247
CTTTGCCTTTTCAATTTGTTTTTCTGATATATCGATTCCCCATAGTTCAGATGCTTTGCGATCCCCGTGATATTGCAAGGATTGACCGTTTCCACAACCAATCTCTAACATCTTTTTTCCGGAAACATCACCAAAAAGTTGGCACTTTTCTTCTGAAACAAAGGCCCCATAATAAGGAAGCACGATGGCTCTTAAAAATTCATTTCCTTTCGTATCCCAATAGAAGCTGTTTGTTTCATGAACATGATGCTTATTCAATCTATTGACCTCCTCTTCTTTCGATACCCCTCGGCCAAACCGAAGGGCGAATGCCCCACAGCGCGAATATGCTGTTATACGAGATCTCCTTCTTCAACGAAAAACTTGCTGTCATTCGTGAAGCAGCTCTTGTACTTGGTTTTCAATTAGGGTTGCCAAACTTCCCATATGTTGCCGTCAGGATCAGCGAACGTTATGTTCGGTCCGCTTGTCACTCGTTCACCTAAAATGTTCACTCCGTTTTCCTTGAATCGATTGGAGAGTTCTTGAATTCTCGGAGTAATAAAACATGCCATTGCATGGGGTTTGCCGTCGTCCAATGACCATGAAAAACGTAATCGACCGCCTTCTTCGTCCGATTGGTGAAGGAACAATGCAGGTACGACTTGCCTTAAACCAGAGGAAGGCAGGTTTCCATTACGATCGGGAAGATTCAATACAGCCATCTTCATTCCAGGCTCAACAAGGTCGTTGTTTGCGGGTTGGTACCCTAAATTCTTTTGGTACCATTGAATAGACTCGTAGACATCGTTTACTGGCACGTAAATACAAGTGATACCCGTAATGTCTTCCAGGCTTTCTTCCACTTCGTTTCCCTCATTAGCGTTCATATTCAATTCCTCCCTCTCATCATCGGTTATCAATAAGGGCTGCACTTCCAGTATTATTTCTCGCTTGGGTACGCTTTTTCTTAGTGTTATAATTTATGTAATAAAGACCAAGTGCTGCGAACACTTGGTCAGTACAATTGGCTTGGATGGTTTATTCCATTCTAAGTCGTACAGGAAGAAAACCCACCTTCGGCCTCAACCTTTCGGTGGGTTTTTACTTTCTCTAGTTGTTTTATTGATGTATGTTAATAGAGCAAGAATGAAGACCCTGCCCACCTAAGATTCGATTAGTTATATTTTACCTTTTATCATATTTACGCTCAAGGTTCTTATAGAATGCGTGAGATCTCTTTTTTGCTCATCTCGTTGCACCTTATGGATAAGAAAAACGTCTATCGACGTACCTTCAAAGAAGACAGACCGCGTTTAGCGGTAAGTTTTTCTTGCGAGATCAGGAAGCAGGAGCTCTGAAACTTNTACTTTCTGATCTCTTAACAAAAACGTCTAATCGACTCAGGAAGCAGGAGCTCTGAAACTTATACTTTCTGATCTCTTAACAAAAACGTCTATCGACGTACCTTCAAAGAAGACAGACCGCGTTTAGCGGAAGTTTTTCTTGCGAGATCAGGAAGCAGCTCTGAAACTTATACTTTCTGATCTCTTAACAAAAAAAGAGCCTCACACAAGTCGCATGAACTCGTGTGAAGCCTCTCATCTACTTCATGTTTCCTACTACTTTCACTCGCAGTCTCGTCGCATTTCCTGGATGATAAGCCAGCGGGGTTTCTTCCACTTCCACAAGCTCAACCGTTGCCGGATCAGCGCCAGCCAGCACCGCCTGCTTCACGGCTTTTTCTTGCGCATCTCTTAATGAATCCTCACGGGGCTCTGTAGAATAAATATAAATTTGTTCATATTGTCCGCTGATTTGAGCTATACACGCGCCAATGGCGTTGGCTACGCCCCCGTTCTCAGGCTTAATCATATGGGACACCCCGCGAATCGTGTCCGGGATAACGACACTGCCGCCGCCTACCAAAACAAGCTCAACGTCTCCCGAGGATGTCTTCATTTTATCAATGGCCTGCTCAATGATGGCTGCAATTTCAGCTTGCACATTTTTTGCAAAGTCTTCATCCAGATGCGCTACCAAGCTCTTATCCCCGACATCCGCGAGACCCAACCGAACGGCAATGTCTGTTGTCGTCAGCGTATGCCCGCCAAAGACCAACGCTTCCTGTCCAATCTTGTATCCTACGCTGTCAGGGCCAACTGTAATTTTGCCGTTCTCCGAACGCACAATGCTTCCGCCGCCCAGCCCGACGGAGATAATATCCGGCATGCGGAAATTCGTGCGGATATCGCCAACCTCGACCGCAACCGAGGATTCTCTCGGGAAACCGTCCTGCAATACCCCGATGTCCGATGTCGTCCCTCCCACGTCGAGAACCATCGTATCTTTGATCTTCGCCAAATAAGAGGCACCGCGTATGCTGTTCGTCGGCCCGCATGCAATGGTTAGGATCGGAAATTGCTTAGCGTAATCGATCGACATCAGGGTACCGTCATTCTGGCATAGGAACACCGCTGCGTCTGTGATGCCCTCTTCTTCTAACGCCTGCACAAATCCTTGGGTCGTCGTTTCAATCACCTTGCATAAGGCTGCGTTCAGTATGGTCGCATTTTCCCGTTCAATTAAGCCGACAGAACCAATCAATGAAGAACAGGAAACAGGGAATTCTGGTCCGTATACTTGATGGATGAGATCGCGAATCTGGAGCTCCTGATCATTTTTAATGGATGAAAACACACCAATAACTGCGATGGACTCGACACTGCTCCCCCATTCCTCTAAAAGAGCTGTAATTTCAGCTTCATCGACTTCTCCAAGCACTTGACCGTCATATTCATATCCGCCATGAACGAGCGCATATTTACCCGACAGCCTCTGAACCATATCCTCAGGCCAGGACGTGTACGGAGCAACGGAGGCCGTTGCCGGATAACCCAGACGAATGACGCCGACTTGCGCCAGCTTTTTACGCTCCACAATGGCATTGGTGCACTGTGTTGTGCCTAACATGGCATGCGTGATTTGGGTTTTATCAATATTCGATTCCTGCAGCAAATTCCGGAGCGAGTTTTCAATCCCTGTTTTAATATCTAAACTTGTTGGGGATTTAACCGCATGAATCAAATGATGATTCTCATCCAATATGATGGCATCTGTGTTGGTGCCGCCTACATCGATCCCGATTCTATACATTCTCAGCCACCGCCTTTTTCACCAGTTCCTCAATAGCAACATAATCGTAATCATATCCGAAGTATCTTGGTCCTACCGTCTGGACTCCCTTTTCCGTTCTCCACTTTTCATGAGCGGGCAGTCCAACCACCCGTACGCGTTTACCGTATTTCAGGCTCTCCGTGGTTACAGGCGACAAGGTTTCGTAATCAACCAGACAGATCAAATCAGGGGTCACCGCTACCACTTGACCATTCTTTTCAGCAATGAGGTTTTCATTTTGAAAATGAACCTTCATCTCTCCGCCTTTAAACGCCTCGATTCCTTCAAGATGCATCTGGCCGAGGTTAAATCCTCCCTTGGTTTCCCGGATGACATCCACAATTTTGCCTTGGAAAAGTTCATAGCCGGACACCAGGTTCAGCAGTTCTTGAAGCTTATCGCCCGCGTCCCGATTCTTCGATGTAATGATGGCTCCGATCTTTTCGGACAGGGTCACGATATGATGAACGCCGCTCTGCTTGATTTGAGCACCCGTTGCCGGGTACAGGCTGACTAAAGCACTGGCACCCATTTCAACCGTGGCTACTCTGGCGAGCCGTTCCGTCCATTTATTATCAATGGTCTCAAAGATGCCGATGTTCCCTTTTTCATCCGTAATCGCCATCGGTGTCGCCGGAATGCCGTCCAGGTTAAACGTGACCATTTGCAGCTCCGGGAATGCCCGTCCCATACCGTCACAGTCGATCAGAGGCAATCCCAGCTGCGCCGCAACGACGATGGGAATCATAGAATTGACGCCTCCCGCTTCCATCGGAAACGTGCCGGCGATCTGTTCTTTTCCCAAGTAATTCGCTAGTTTTTGAAAAACCTTAACAAACTCGTCCCCTTTAGGGAATTTCTCCACGAGTACGGAAGGCGCCCCCATCATCGCGGCCGGGATAAAAAAGTCCTCATCCTGAATCTCATCGACGGAGAACAGTTTTACAGGTCCAAACTTCTCAATGGCCGAGAGAGCCATCAATTTGCCGATGTAAGGATCTCCCCCTCCGCCGGTTCCTAAGAATGCTGCACCGACGGCGATGTTTTCAACAGCTGCTTGATCTAAATATCTCATTTACGTTTCCTCCAATATGACTGTTTTCCGAGCCGATAAACGATAGCCTGCATAATACATGACAAAAGAAATGACAATCCCGATCAACGGCTGATTCGGTACCTGCGGCAGGCTTGGGAACAGGGATAACACAACAGGGGTACAAGCGATGACCGCGCCCACAAGCCAGGAAATGACGCCCAGTATATTCACGCCTTCGACCTCATGCCACCTGCTCTTATCCCCTTTGCCAAGCACCCAGTACGATGCGATCATCACGCCTGCCACCGGCGGAATCATGGCCGACAGGATGGACATAATCGGCGTAAAATAGTTGAGTATGCCAACGACAGCCAGTACCGTCCCGATCGTTCCGGCGATGCCGACGGCCCATTTTTCTTTTCCTTTGATACGTTGAACACGTTTATTAAGGCAAAACCGCCTGAAATGGCGTTCACGAGGTTCGTCTTCCATGTAGCGAGGATCAAAACAACACCGCCAATAAACGGAGTCGTGATGCTCAAAAAGGTTGCTGTAATATCGCTGGCCTGGTAAGCAATCGTCAGGACGGCTCCTGCACCGATCATCAGCAAGCCTGCTGGGATAATTCCGAATAGGGCGGCTTTCAGGACATCGGACCGTTTTCTCGAAAATTGGGAGTAATCTCCCGCGACAACCGCTCCCAAGGCAAACGAACCCAGGGTTACCGCCAGTCCGTCCGTAAAGCTCATAGCTCCATGTGGCTTAAAATTCTGAATGATCTGCAGGGATTCACCGGTCAATGCTTTGATAAGACCAAATACGCTGATCCCAATCAATAAAGGAACGGCAATATAGCTGATGACGCGCAGCACTTTAACGCCATAGATCGCCGAGACCACCATCACAAGACCGCAGATGAGAGAAGCCAGCGGCACCGGGACACTCATTCCACCTACGGCTAACAAATTGGCCAAGGCCGCACCGCACACATTCGCCTGAATTCCGAACCATCCGAGGCACGCAATGGCGAGGATGATCGAAAGAATCGTCCGCGATCCTTGTTTGCCGAACACCTGACCCGCAACCTGAACCGTCGGTCTTCCCAGCTCCGTGCTTTGAATCCCCTGCAAAATCATGAGCAATACAATGATGGAGTAACCCACCAACGTGACGAGCAGCGCTTTCGACAATCCCATGCCTGCCACCAGCGTGTTTCCCACCAATAAACTGGGGATGCTGATGACCGCGCCGGCCCAGATGATCCCGAGACTGAACCAGGATTGATGCTCTTTAACGGCTTTCATAGGATCTCCCCTCCTCAACCTTGTTCGTTCGAATTGTTTTTTCTTATTGTAAAAGATGAAGCCGGGCAGCGTCTTTTTCAGAAAACAAAAAAAAATCCGATGTTTTTGTCTGATTGGACAAAACATCGGAACTTTTTAGTTATGGATGAGACGGTAGACCATGCAGGCGGTATAAACATCGTACGACTCCGAATTGATGGTCACATCATATCCGATGAGCTCGCAAATTTTTTTAATGCGATATTTCACCGTATTTTTGTGGACGAACAACAGCTTGCTGCAGTCATCCATATTCCCCTTCGCATCCAGAAGAAACGTCATCAGGGTCATCAATGCGTCAGGGTCGTCCAATATCGGCTCTAGGACAGACAAGCATTCTTCCGTGATCTCTTCCCCTTGTTTGCTAAGGTCAATGGCCCGTTTCATGGAACGGACTTCAGCCGCGGTGTATAATTTGCGGTGATGGTAGATGCGGTGTACCTCTTTAGAGGCTTCGTTGACGAGCTGGTACATTCGGCGTACGTCCTGCGTATTCCGCATCCTCGGAGAATATACGATGCTCGATATTTCTGCGATGAGGCTCGTGGTTTCGATATATTCCACTGCGATTTCAAACTCATTGTATTTATAGGAACAATTCCCTAGCAAAACGACAATGCAGTGATCGATCGTTTGAATGACCGCGGTTTTATAATATTGCGAGAGATGCGCTTTTAAGTCTTCCCTTATCCTTCTTTCCTCCGACAAATCCTGAATGTAAACGAGCCACATCATTTGGATGGCGGAAACGTCGATATACAGCAAACTGGCCAATCTGCGCATTTTTTCGCTTTCATCATTTACGATGGCTTTAACCAGAGCGTATTCGCTGACCTCGTTATGCTTATCTCCCCACAAATTGATGGCCACCTGCACCACCTCGCTGATTTGATCCATTGTCTTCGGAGGCAGCTTCGTATTTTCTTTAATGATATACAGGTAAAGGGCTTCCCCGTTTTTTGCTGAACACGTTTGTATTCAACAAAGCAGGACGAATCCAGCTCCCCTTCTCCCGTTCTGCCGTTCAAAATGGAAGGCGCCATAGACCGGATCAGATCCCCAACAGGGAGCGATGAATTGCGCGGCCACATGACACGATTGATGATATCCAGGTTGCTGTTTGTCAGAATGATGTTCGCTTTCATCCGGTCCGACAGCAGTTTAAGGGTAATTTCCACGCTCCGCAAATGTTCCGGCAGCAGCGATACCTTTTCCAGTGATTCATTCACGAAATGCTCATTCACATTCTGATTGCTGACGATCGCCTCCATGACTTCATAAATGACTTCATTATACCGGAGGGAGTAATCGTTTCTCGGCATGCAAATGATAATAAAATTCAAAGATTCGGCCAGTTCGAGCACTTCATCGGCGATATCTGGCATCACAATGCCGACATAGTAGAGAATCAGCCCCACTTCACCCAGGTCATGCAGGTACTGAACGGTTTTGCACTGCTGCTCTACGCTGTCCTTTATGGAATAAAAAGAGCTGATGACCAGCTCTTCGGCATACCACTCTTCTTGAACGGTCTGAATAATTTGCGAAAAGAAATTAACATCCGCCACCTCTAAAACAGATAAAGAGGATACGGTCTGATGAAGCCTGCTTGTTCCAGTGACCACCTGTGCTCCTCTAAATGAAGGCAGCTGCAGTATATCTTTAACGGTTACCCCAATTCAACCACCACTTTTTTGTCGATTCAAGCTGCTCCTATACTTCAATCTGTACGATAGCTTGATCATATACTTCTCTACATCTGTAACAGATAATATTAGTATAACCCTCGTTATGATAAGCAACCAAGTATGTTCCTTTGCCAACTATGAATTTTTTTGTATACCCGGTTTGGCCCACTAAGATGCTGCGTCTAAAATCGGCTCGTACAAATATCATCCCCTGTTGAGGACTTCTTACTGTACAATTAATTTATAAGTCTTTCGGGGGTGTTCCTGCATGAAGTGGAGTAATGTTCGTAATATCTACCCTAATCGGTGGGTACTAGTTGAAGCTCTTGCCACTCATTCTAACAATCACCAAAGAACTATTGAAGAAATGTCGGTTGTTTCTGAATATGATGACCCTAAGGATGCATGGGCTTCATATAAAAAACTTCATTTGTCAGAGCCTACTAGGGAACTCTATATATTCTACACTGGAAATGAGTATATTGAAGTCATTGAGCAGCCCTTTACCGGAATCAGAGGTCTGCGATGAAAATCCATCTTGTGGTCTCCCGAGGATGTCTTCATTTTATCAATGGCCTGCTCAATGATGGCTGCAATTTCAGCTTGCACATTTTTTGCAAAGTCTTCATCCAGATGCGCTACCAAGCTCTTATCCCCGACATCCGCGAGACCCAACCGAACGGCAATGTCTGTTGTCGTCAGCGTATGCCCGCCAAAGACCAACGCTTCCTGTCCAATCTTGTATCCTACG
>NZ_PCZT01000025.1:167506-171684 GCF_002968895.1 Paenibacillus sp. AR247
TTGTTTCTCTCCCTCTATCTTACAAGAATAAATCAACTCTTCTCGATAATGTCCTGCTCGATACCTCTGTTGCCGGCCGCAACGCGGTAAGGTTCTCAGGGTTGTCAGCTGCTGAGTCTGCATCAAACAAAATGTATCATGAGTAAATAGTGGTTCCATGGTTTATTTCCCCTTCTTTCTACTGGGATTCCTCATTAACATTTGGCATTCCTGACGTTCAAGCAGCTTAAGTGACTGCAGGTAACGGGTCGTCAGAAGACTCTTAGCGGGTTGAATGTATCGCCCGATTCCACTACTTAGAGATTCTTCTTGGTGATTAAGGGTGATGCCCGAAGTATGAATTCTGTGTTATCCGAAGTAACCGACTCCTCCGAAATATACCTAACCTACACTTATCAATTGTTTTTTGAGCAGCATGATCTGGCCAATATGATATGCATTATGAATACATAAATTTGATACTACTCCCCACCAAGGAGCATTGAAATATGAGGGGATTTCTTTTATAAGTTTATGATCTTCGCTTTCCTCAAGTGCCCTATTCCAACTTTCAAAGACTGTTTCAAGTCTCTGTAAGGTCTTCTTCCACTCAAAATCATTTATTGTATGTGGATTCACATAAAAAGTATCATCATTGTTTATTGAACTTTCCAATTCAAATTGTTCAACGTTATATCTCTCAAGCCACTTCTCATTCCAAAATATGAGATGATTCACGATCGACCAAATTGATTGTTTACTTTCATTTTCCCATGTAGCTTGTGTAGCATTTAAATCTTTTAAAATTTCATGGAGTGGAATGAACCAACTCTTATCGTTGTAACAGGCGTTTAACTGGTCTATGAGAATAGATCTATAACTCATCCTTCTACCTCACTTTTCTATTAATCTTTCGTTTTTTTCGGGTAACGTTTGGGTATTCACGAAGCCAAGAGACTTTAACGACTGGAGGGAGTAGGTGTGTCAGCACTTAGTCACGCCTAACGTTTTTGTATTCACTAAACGACCCAACCTTAGATGGCTCTTATCCTAGTATGGGTCATTTGTTGTCTGAGCTAATTCTATGATCATACATCTGACAACCGAGGGCGATAGCCCGAAGAGTGAATACAGTGTTATGCTCCGTTACTGTCTTCGAAGATTCCAACTCTATTTTTTACTTTGGTATATAAACTCAACTTCACGATCTAGCAAATATCGATATTCAAATAATTGCATTGTTCTTTCCCTAATTCTCTCTCGTTCATCCTTGGCTAGGCTTACCGATCCTTGTGTTCCAAGGTAACCATTACTAATAAATGTCTTCTCTACAAATGTTGTTTCCTTTAAATGATACTGTAACCATTCTTTCTGCGATTCAATTAGTGCTTCTCTTGGTTCTCTATCCAACTTGGGAAGAAGCTTATTATATATTTGATTCAACTCTTTATCCCAAATCTCTGTATATTTGCCTTCCAACGCACCCCATCGCAATGTTGTGATATCCTCTTTGGAATTTACTAATTCATTTAATTCCACTTCATAATCATGATCTATAGGATTTCGAAGCATTTCATCATAAAATTCTCCTTTCAAATCATAGTTCCCAATGCTCATGGATAACACTTCATTGTTAGAAGGATCTGATCGACCTTCAGTTATTCCTTCCGATTCTGCTCCATTACCTGTACTCACTACATCAGGAGGCAGTTCAGAGTTACTTATTGATCTAGTTTCGCTGTTCAAGGTAGCTGATTGACTAGTATTTTGACAAGATGAAAACACTATTGTAATAAAAAATAATAAGAGTATCTTACCTTTCATAAATGATCTCCTTAAATATTATCTTTAATATTTACCGGTAATGGTGCATAACTCCCATTCTAAGAATGTCGCATACTCCTTCCTTTCCCACCGAGTGTGCGATATTCGTATTACATTTGTATCTCCCATGGTATTCGAAATTACCAAATTATTCAATTCGATAATCGATCCAGCTGACTCAGTATACGGCGGACATCTTTGATACTGACATGGGTGTAGATTTCGGTGGTATGGGAGCTTTCATGCCCTAATAATTTTTGAATGTATCGGAGATCAGTACCTACTTCCAGAAAATGTGTGGCGAAAGAATGTCTCAGGGTATGCACCGTAACGGGCTTACCATTTCGCTTGCCTCTTTGGTTTTTTTGTTAGTCGTCGATCCCCCCTGTGTCCCTTACCCCCATTAAAAAAAGGCAGCCCCTCAGGGCTGCCTTCAGTTCTTCTCATACGTTCCGCATTCTTCATCCGAGTTTTTCAAGCTCTCCAGCTTTCAAACCCATTAATATAATCTACTCCCGCTCAATCGTCACCAACTGCTCGCTCTTGTCCCAGTTCACCTTCGTGACGAAGGCGTCGGCCACAAAACGCAGCGGCACGTACAGCGTGCTGTCGCGGTTGATCACCGGCTGGGTCAAGGTAACGGCTTTGCCGTCGATCGTCGCTTGCTTGGAGCCTTCCTTGATGACGATCTGGGTGCCTTTCAGGTCATCCACCATCGTCAGCTGCTTCGTGGCCCCGTTCCATTTCAGTTGGGCATCCAGCTGATCCGCAACGTATTTGATCGGCACCATCGTCGTGTTGTTCACGATAATGGCTTCCGGGTAGTACCAGTAGTCTTCGTCGTCTTCAGCATTTTGGCGCGTTGTCAGCGAAATCTGCTTTTGCGTAATCTTCGCATCTTCCGTCAAGAGACGGTACAGGTCAGATTTCGCATCGAGATGACGGATCACTTCACCTGGCGTCACGCCGATCAAACTTGGTTCCCACACGCCTTTGGACGTGTCGACCTTATTCACGGTCACCGGCTGGTTGACGTTCCACGTCTCCGACTGCGAGTGAACTTTCACCTGCTTCACAGGCACGCCTTCACCCTGCGGAATTTGGATCGTCAGGTCCATGTTCTGCTTGCGGATCTGCAGCTTGCTGTCCAGGAAGAAGTCCAGCGAGAGCACGGTATCCTTGCCAAGCAGTACGGACAGATCCGGGTCAGCTGTCAATTCCTTGACGGTGTCGTCGTATTGAGGCAGGAACTCGTTCAGCGCCTTCAGCGCTTCATCGGTAAAATAAGTCACCGCCGCGTCTTTATCCTTCAGCACGCTTTCCGGCGTGCCGAACGCTGCAGCCATATCGCCCATGTCCTCACCGGACTGGCTAAACGTAGGTTCAAAGATCGGATAGTAGACGTCGTAGACGGCTGCGATCATTTCTTTCAATCCTTCTTTGTCCTGGGATACGCTCGTCAGGAAGCCTTTAACCAGGCCAGCCAGCTCATCCCCTCGAATATCGATGTGCAGCTTCTGCAGCGACAGCGATTCGCCGTTCACCTTATCAGTCACGGAGGACAGTGCAATCGAGGATGGGTTCGGCGCGTGCTTGATCAGGAAGCCGCCGACATCCTTCACCATTTTTAACGCGCTTTCGTTGGACATTTGAAGTCCAGTCATCGTGAGCCCTTCCATGCCTTCCATACCGTTCAGCGGAATCACGACAGGTTGAGTCATGCCTTCAAGAGACAAGGCCAGGTTAACCTTCACGGCGCCTTCAATCGATCCGGTGTTTGGATCCTGCGTACGAGCCGAGTCAATCGTGAGCGAGATGGAGTTGATCAAGTCGATCATCTGCTTATCTTCTGCCGTCAGGCCGCTATCCGCAGGCACCAGTTCAAGCGACAGCGAGGACTTCGCTTCGGACGATTTGACATCCAGTGTACTGAGCACCGCTTTGTTGACGTCCAGGCCGCCAACGGCCTGACAGCCTGCCAGCACAATCAGCATGATGGCCAGTCCAAGCGCCAATCCCCATTTGAAACGCTTCTTCATCAGTTTACCTCCCCATTATGTATGCATGGAAAAAATTCCATTTTATATAGTATGCCAGCAGGTAACACCGAATGTAAAGAACATTTCAAACCGTATATATTTAAAGCTCCATTTGCGATATAATGAACATCATAAACGAGGTGAAGAAGCATGCAATCAAGCCATTTATGCCCCAAATTGGAAAAAGGGATGGGAATTATCAACCGGCGCTGGACCAGCCTGATCATCCATCAGCTGCTGAGCGGCCCGAAGCGTTTTTGCACCATTGAATCCTCCCTGCCGATCAGCGGCCGGTTATTGTCGGAGCGGCTTAAGGATTTAGAGCAGGACGGTGTC
>NZ_PCZT01000025.1:171784-182833 GCF_002968895.1 Paenibacillus sp. AR247
GGTCACGATTGATAATGCGGACTCCACGCCCGCCGAAGCTGCCAAGTGCTGCGAAGCGAAGCCTGCCTGCGACGAGGACCTTTAATACGTACGGATTGGACCAACGCCCTCATCATCACTCACAACAAAAGGCGCCTGCTGCATGCAGAGCGCCTTTTCGATATTCCTGCCTTTATTATGGAAATGAGCCGCCATTGCCTCCGGGCTTACTATACTTTGCGCCCAACGATGACCAAATCCCGTTCCACGCCATCCATCTCGGCCACGCCCGGCAGTACGCCCCAATCCTCAAAGCCATAGCGGCGCAGCAGCTTCAGACTCGGTTCGTTATGCCCGAACACAAAGCCCACCAGCCGGTTCAGTCCGAAGCGTGGAGCTTCGGCCAGCGCCTTTTCCAGCAAAATCCGGCCGACGCCCGCCCCGCGGCACTCTTCCGCCACATAAATGCTGATCTCCGCCGTCGCGTTATAGGCTGCCCGCCCATAAAAAGACTGGAAGCTGAGCCAGGCCACAACCTTCCCTTCGGAACGCATGACCCACAGCGGACGGTGATGGCTGTTATGCTCGTGGAACCAGGCCAGCCGGCTCTCTACCGTCACGGGCTCCAGATCCGCGGTCACCATTCTTCCCGCCACCGTCGTGTTGTAAATATCGACCACCGCCTGCAAATCCTCCAGCGCGGCGTCTTCAATGATGTAATGTTGTTGCGTCGTCATCTGCCCTGTTCAGCCTCCTACCGCTTGTCTACGAATCATTATTTTCTATTGTAAAAGAATCCGGGAATCTGTGCTATAGGAAGCTTTTGACGCTGCACTCACCTGTCCAGTCCCACCATCTGCTCGCTCCAAGCCCATAAGCGTTTTGCACTCTCCCGGTCGGCTGCTTTGGGCTTCAGCGCCTGTTGCTTTTTCCGGTAAAAATATTTCCCGCTCACGCCCGCAACCTCCGGCGAAGCCGCCAGGTAAATAGCGGTGTCCGCCCCCTGCTCCGGCGTCAAGAACATGGGCTTCAGCGCGGCCAGCACCCGCTTGCCAAAGCCCGTATCGCGGTTCACCCCGATCTGTGTCGCGACGGCGCCGGGATGGACGCAGTTCACGGTGACCCGGGTGTCTTTCAGCCGCTCGGCCAGCTCCACCGTGAACAAAATGTTCGCGAGCTTCGACTGGGCGTACGCCTTGATCGGATTAAAGCGGCGAGACAAAAACGGATCGGCAAAATGGATGCTGCCGGCCTTGTATGCTCCGGATGCAACGACCACGATTCTTCCCTGCTCCGCCGCGGTCAGCCGGTCCAGCAGCAAGTTGGTCAGCAGAAAATGGCCCAGGTGGTTCACGCCAATGTCCATTTCGAAGCCGTCGCGGGTTAGCTGTCTTTTCAGCATGACTACCCCCGCATTGTTGACCAGCACATCCAGCACCGGATAACGCGCCTTAAACTCTTCTGCAAAGCGGCGGATGCTCGCCAGATCGCCCAAATCGCACAGCATCAGCTCAATCGCCTCCGAGCCGCTCCGGCGGATAGCCTCCTGCAGCGCAGCTTGGCCGCGCGACTCGCTCCGGCACACCATAATAACGTGCGCTCCCTGCTTCGCCAGTTCGACCGTCGTCGCCAGTCCCATACCGGAGTTGGCGCCGGTCACGACTACCGTTTTTTGCTCCATGCTCACCCTGATCCCTCCCTTTACGCGTACTGCTTTTTCTAAAATACTAGCACACAGGCAAGGGAAAGCGTAGATGGTTCTGCTGAATTCCTCCCCTCGTCTTTCCGCATAGGCAGCGCCATGATATACGGCTTTTCCGCAGGCTCATACTAGAGTGGCATCCTACAGGACCTGGCCATAACGGACAGCATTTTGCGGCACCAAGACTCGAGGCACTTTCAAGAACTGCTTTTTCTTTTTGCAGATGAGAGGTTTATAATAGAAGCAATCCATGCTTTCACATTAAAAAACATAGGAGGTGTACCGGATTTATCCGGGAAATGATGCAAATCGGACATCAGATCGTATCCATTGAGCTGTTTGCCCAGCCGACGGCCGAGCAGCCTGCTTACCAGCCGGTCCTGCTGTGGGATGAAACCGGAGCCACGCTCGTCGACACCGGCAATGTCGGCCAGTTCGACCAGGTCCAGAAAGCAGTCTCCGAAGCCGGTCTCACCCTGAATGATATCAAGCGCGTCATCCTCACGCACCAGGACATCGACCACATCGGCAACGTATCCCGCCTGCTTGAAGCCAATCCCGGCATCGAGATCTGGGCCCATGAAGACGATATTCCCGTCATCACCGGACAAGAGCCATTGATCAAGGTCACGCCGGAGCGTCTCGCCCAAATGCCCGAAGCGGCCCGGGAGGCGATTCAAAACGTTCTCGACGAGCGTTCCTCCATTTCCATCAGCCGGGTGCTGCATGACGGGGATCAGCTGGAGCTGCACGGCGGCATTCAAGTAATCCATACACCAGGGCATACACCGGGACATATTTGTCTGTACCTTCCCAAAGAAAAGCTGTTGCTCGCAGCCGATGAGCTGACCATTCACGAGGGTGAACTGCAGGGACCGGTACCCGGTTTCACGCCGAATATGGCACAGGCCATCGAAAGCATGGGCAAGCTGGCCGATCTGCCGCTGGATGGAGTGTTCTGCTACCACGGCGGCTTGTACGACAAGTCTCCGAACGAACGCATCCGGGAGATCATTCAAAGTCACCGGTAACCCATGCGTCTATCGAAGTCATTGCATTGAAAATGCCCGCGTTTAAAGAAAATTTTCGAGCCGCGTAACCATATGATTGAATTGAAAAGGGGAGCCTGGATCGGGCAGTTCGATCAACGAGCAATCGAGCCATCGGGCAATTGGACAACAACATTGACGAACACTGCCTGCTCACCAGCCCCCTCTACATAAGAAAGGATGAATAACCATGAGCAATCGAATCACCGCCTTGGAAAAGGCCATGAACGAACACGGCCTCGACAGCCTGCTCTTTACCGACCCTAAGCATGTTTATTACCTGACCGGTTTTGCCAGCAACCCGCATGAACGGTTTCTCGGCCTGCTGCTGACCCGCGGCGAACAGCCGCTCCTGATCGTGCCCGCCCTCGATGCCGAGGCCGCCCAGGCCGCATCCTCGGTAAAAAACATCATCACGCATGCCGACACGGACAATCCGTACGACCTGCTTCGGCAGCAGTTCAAGAACACGATCAGCAAGCTCGGCATCGAAAAGGAACAGATCAGCGTGGCGCGCTATGAACAGCTGCAGCAGTCGGTTGGCGCCGGGCAGTACGAAGATATCGGTCCGCTCCTGCGCGCGATGCGCGTCAGCAAGACGCCGGAGGAAATCCAGCGCATGAAGCATGCGATTGACCTGATTGAAGAAGTGCTGCAGCAGGGCCTCTCCCGCGTGAAGCCGGGTGTGACCGAGATCGAAATCGTCGCCGAGCTTGAATATTTAATGAAGAAACTCGGTGCGGACGGTCCTTCGTTCGACACGATGGTGCTGACCGGACCGAAGACGGCGCTCCCTCACGGCACGCCAGGTCAGACCAAGATCCAGTCCGGCGACCTGCTCATGTTTGACATGGGCGTCTACGCCAACGGCTACGCTTCCGATATCACCCGAACGTTTGCGGTCGGCGACATTTCGCCGGAGCTGACGAAGATTTACAACACCGTGCTCGAAGCCAACCTGCAGGGCATTCAAGCGATCAAGCCGGGCGTGACGCTGGCTTCCATCGACCAGGCGGCCCGCCAAGTAACGGAGGACGCAGGCTACGGCCAGTACTTCATGCACCGTCTCGGGCACGGCCTCGGCATGGATGTCCACGAGTATCCGTCTGTGCACGGCGGCAATACCGACTTGGCGCAGCCGGGAATGGTTTTCACCGTGGAGCCGGGCATCTATGTGCCGGGATTGGGCGGCGTACGGATCGAAGACGATATCGTCGTTACCGACAATGGCGTTGAAGTCCTGACCTCGTATCCGAAAGAATTAATAGTTATCGGCGGTTAATGCCTTATGAAACGGCAAAACCGGAAGAACCCATCGACAGATGGATCTTCCGGTTTTTTTGTGCTGCAACCATTCAGCATATCTATTGAACAGCGGCAACCATACTGGCCGTCTGCTCTGCTTAATCCTCGTCCTTGAATTTGAAATCGCGGGCGATATATAGAAACGGCGTTCCCACCGCGGTTAGCACGAACTTGATCAGATACGTCGTCAGGAAAATTTCAATCCAGACCGACAGCTCGTAACGTCCGGCAAAAGCAATCGTGCAGAAAATAAGCGTGTCCACCAGCGAGCTGATCATCGTGCTGCCGTTGTTGCGGATCCAGAATTGGTTCCGCGCGCCGAACAGCTTTCGCAGCCAGGCATACAGGCGCACGTCCAGGAATTGGCTGACGAAGTAAGCCGTCAAGCTTCCCAGCGCCAGGCGCGGCATCAGGCCGAAGATGTTCTGCAGCGATTCCTGCGCGAGGTCGCTCTCGTCCGGTGTAAAGAACAGCGCCATCTGCATCAGCAGCGTCGTCATCAGCAGCGTGAAAAAGCCGAACCACACCGCCTTCTGCGCTTCCTTCCGGCCGTATTTTTCGTTCAGCAGGTCACTGGTCATATACAAACTGACATACATCGTGTTGCCCAGCGTCAGGACGATGCCGAAAATATCGATCGTCTTCGTCACCTGAATGTTCGCGATCACCGTCGCGACCCCGATCCAGGCGTACAGCCCCTTTTTCCCGAATAAACGGTAGCACAGCAGGTACAGCGAAAAATTAACAAGTACGAACAAAATACCCCACAACAAATTGTACACTCGTGTTCCTCCTAGTTTTGATTACGCGGGATGGTTGCGAACCGCGGTTTTGGGGTCTTTGTCTATTCTTTCAAACCCAAAACATGTACTACTGTATCACACGGAAACGGAAGTTGCCATGTTTTTTTCTGGGACTGGAAATGTCTTGGGCAGGGCTCCGCAACCACCGGGAGACACTGCTGCAAACAAAAACTGCCCACGTTCCGGCGTTCGCAGCCGGCATGGGCAGTGTTTTCAATATCTCATATAAAATGGATCACACTCGTTCATCGTCCTGAACAAGGCACAAGGCATGGCTTTACTGCACGTCCGAATTGGTAAAATACAGCGTCTGCGGTCCGGCCGCTCCACCGGTCAGGCTCAGCTCGGCCGCGATCGTTTTGCCCTTTTTGTTCACCGTAAATTCGGTAAACTTCCAGGCGTTCTGATAGTTTACGAACGGCGATTGCAGCAAATCCTTGCCCCAGCCGATCACGTAGTGACCTGCGCCGCCGGAGGGGTTATCGTACACGGAAATGGTCCGTTTGACGTCCAAATCGTTGTTGATGGCCACGCTGAGGTTGTACATGACCCCATAGTTGCCGTTGTTGATGACGGTTCCGCCGTCCACCGCGTTCCTGCCTTCCTCATACTCACCCGGCATGCTGTCGCTCCACGGACCGCTCGCCGCTGAGGAAATGCGGATCAGCGAATTGCCGTTCGACGTATTGTAGTCCAATGTACCGGTACGGTCTGCATGCGGGAATGTCCCGCGCACGTGCACATCCTTCGGCAGAATCGGTACGTCCAACGGATTGGCCGGCTGCTCTTTATAGCCCAGTGTCGTTACCGTGACGGTCGCATCCCCATGCCCTTGCTGCGTATACGCGGCAAAATTGGCGATGCCGCTGGCGGTGTGCGTATTTTCCGCGAGGGCGGTCAAGTAATAGCTCTCACCCGGCTGCAGGATCGCTTCCTGCTTCTGGGCCGCACGATTGCTCATAAAATCAGCCAAGGCCATCTGGCCGGCGACATCCGGATAATAATCCGTTGCAAGCCCGATCCCCTCCGAGAACAGCATGACAGGCTCGTCGGATGTGTTGGTCACGGCCACGGCCACCGTCAGCGGCTCGCCGGTCATATTTTGATGATGCCAAAATACGCGGAACGATCCGGTCACCGCATCCCTGTAGTAAGCGCCTTCAACTTTAGGGGATTCCGGGGAGTCGCTCAGGATCAGGGATCCGCCCGTTCCCGTCAGCACCGGTTTCACCATGGGGACCGCCGGTTTCAGCGTCTCAATCGGTACCAGCTCCGCGTCGTCCGCAAAAGCCGCAGCCGATCCGGACAGCAGCAGCGTGCCCAGCAGGCCGATGTTCAGCAGCCATTTCGTCTTTTTCATGCTCATTCCCTCCTGAATTTGTAAGAGTATCCTTCCAGGTGGCGATCGTGGGATGTCATTTCGGATGGTTAACATGTTCGCGAAGGTGCGGTGTTTTCCTTTTTTAGGGACTGCGGCCAAAGGCTCATTTCTTGGGATTATTTCGTGACGAATCTATTTTGCCCGATGGTGCGGGGCGCTCAAACATCTCAGCGCTGTTAAGCCTTGCTGCGGCCTCTCCTCACCCTGAGGACAGTTCGCTTGGATTCGCCAGCCGGTCCTTTGGTCGCAGAAAATAACGTCGAATGGTCTAGATTTTTATTGCAATCTAAAAATGCCGATCCTCTCAAGCCATACTTTCTCATATCAAAAAAAAGAAACCAAAGCCCGTAAAGGCTTTGGTTTCTTCGGACGCGTCCGCAAGCTTACGCATGCGCCGAGTCAAGCTCGACATGATTGTTGTTAAACGTATCCTGGTCGTTCTCTTTCAAAATTTTGCTCGAGATCAGACCGGCCGTGATCGAGTCGTTGACGTTCAGCGCCGTGCGTCCCATGTCGATCAGCGGTTCAACCGAGATCAGGAGACCGGCGAGCGCCACCGGCAGGTTCATCGTGGACAGCACGATCAGGGATGCGAAGGTGGCACCGCCGCCGACGCCGGCAACCCCGAAGGAGCTGATGGTTACGATCAGAATCAGTTTAATAATGAAATCCCAGCTTGTCGGATCGATGCCGACCGTCGGTGCAATCATCACCGCCAGCATCGCCGGATAAATACCGGCGCAGCCGTTCTGGCCGATTGTGGCACCGAAGGTTGCCGACAGGTTGGCGATCCCTTCCGATACCCCAAGCTTCTTCGTCTGGGTTTCCACGTTCAGCGGGATGGTTGCCGCACTGGAACGGGAAGTGAATGCGAAGACGAGCGTCGGGAAAACTTTGCGTACGTATTGGATCGGGTTAAATCCGAACAGTGTAATCAGAATCAGATGAATGATGAACATGACGATCAGGGCCACATACGAAGCGCCGACAAACTTGGCCAGCTTCAAAATCTCATCGATATTCGTGGTAGCAGTCGTCTTCGTGATCAAGGCCAGGATGCCGTATGGCGTCAGCCTGAGCACCAGTGTAACGATTCGCAGGACCACCGCATAGACCGCTTCGACCATCTTGCGGAAGGTAGCCGCCTGCTCCGGTTTTTTACGGTCAATGCCGAGAACAGCAACTCCGATAAAGGCCGAGAAAATAACGACAGCCAGCGTCGAGGAGCGGCGTGCTCCGGTCATATCCGCGAACGGATTGGTCGGAATGAATTCCAGCACCTGCTGCGGGATCGATTTGTCCTTCACGTCTCCCACTTTTTCTTCCAGCTTCTGACCTTGGGCTTGCTCGCGGTCACCCGCTTGAATCTCAATCGCCTTCAGGTTAAAGGACAAGCTGGTTACGATACTTACCGAAGCTGCAATCGCTACGGTGATGAGCAGAACAGCAATGATCGAGCCGCTCATTTTGCCGAGGTTCTGTCTGCCCTTCAGGTTCATGATCGCCGAAATGATCGAAACCATGATCAGCGGGATGACGACCATTTGTAACAAGCCGACATAGCCGTTGCCGACAAGGCTGAACCAGTCGGTAGATTTGCTGACGACCTCCGATTGCGTGCCGAAGGCCCATTGAAGGATAAATCCGAAAATAATACCAAGCGCCAGGCCGGTAAATACGCGTTTCGTGAACGATACGTGCTTCTTCTGCATCCAGATCAACAAGCCGATCAGGATGAGCATCACAACGACGTTCACTACAGTCCAAAGTGTGTCCATCTCTCTTTCGTTCTCCCCTCTTGTAACACTAATGTTAACGCCTGTCCCTGCGGCTTGCCCGCGGGCAGGTCGCTTGCTTTTTTGGGCAATCTGTGAAACTGGACTTTAGTGTAGCATAATTCATACTATTTGGGTAGGGTTAATTTCATGTTACAATTTGCTGTAAAAAAGAAAAAAGAAGCCATTCGCCAAGTGTACTTCGGAATGACTTCTATTTATTACCCGCAACCTGCTCAAAACTATACCGTCTTGGCGGATATTCCCATGATTTGATACACCCGCTCCAGATCGAGATGCTCTCTGACGAGCGACGCAACCCGGTCAAACTCCTGCTCCTTCAGCCCCGACGCGGAGAATGTCTCCTTTACCGGGCGGAGCCCTTTACTCTCGCGGATCCAGTCGAGCCATAAACGGCGAAGCCGGTCGTTATGAAACACCCCGTGCAGATAAGTGCCCCAGATCCGCCCGTCCAGCGTCCCCCAGCCTTCAGCTGCCGGCTGCTCTCCGTCCGGCCCCAGCTTAAACACCGGGGCCATCTGCTCCCCTTTCAGGCTGCGGCTCTGCCCCATATGGATTTCGTACCCTTCGACGGGAATCGGTTCGCCGGCGGCCAGCAGGCATCGGCTCTCCGCGGACAGCAGCAGAGGAGAATGGTCTGCAACCCGGCCGGTCACCCGGACCGTGCGCTTCTCCTTCGCAAACGTCGTCGCGACCGGCAAATAGCCGAGTCCTTCCTCCTCGCGGGCCACGCCACCATCGGCGGCTTCCGGATCATGCAGCATTTTGCCGAGCATCTGGTACCCGCCGCAGATGCCGGCCAGCTGCGCATCGCCCGACTCGACGGCTGCGGCGATCGCCAGATCGAAGCCCTGGCTGCGGAGATACTGCAGGTCCCCAATCGTATCCTTCGTCCCCGGCAGAATGATCACATCAGGATGACCAAGATCGGCCGCCTTGGTAATAAAGCGGACCCGGACATCCCTTTCCTCCTGCAGCGGGTCAAAGTCGGTGAAGTTGGAAATACGCGGATAGCGGATGACGGCAATGTCGATGTCCGCTTCCGGGCTGGACTGCCCTTTGGCGGTCAGCTCATCCAGCACGACGGAGTCCTCCGCCTCGATGCGGATGTCCGGGATGTACGGAAGCACGCCCAGCACCGGAATGCCGGTCCGCTCCTCCAGCCAGTCCAGCCCCGGCTGCAGCAGGGACAAGTCCCCCCGGAATTTGTTGATGATAAAACCTTTCACCCGCTGCCGCTCGTGCGGCTCCAGCAGCTCTAAAGTACCCACCAGGAACGCGAACACGCCGCCCCGGTCGATGTCCGCAACGAGCAGCACGGGCGCATCCGCCCAGCCGGCCAGGTTCATATTGACGATGTCACGGTCCTTCAGATTAATCTCCGCCGCTGCGCCTTCCATCACGACGATGTCATACTGTCCGCGCAGCCTGTCGAGGGCTTCCAACACCGTGTCCTTTGCTTCCGGCAGAAAGCGGCTGCGGTAATCGGTCGCGCTCATGTGTGCCAGCGGGCGCCCGTGAACGACGATCTGCGAATGCATATCGCCCGTCGGCTTGATCAGGATCGGGTTCATATCGGTGGTCGCCTCGATCCCGCAGGCTTCGGCCTGCATCCCCTGCGCCCGTCCGATTTCTTTGCCGTCCGCCGTCACGTAGGAATTCAGCGCCATATTTTGCGACTTGAACGGTGCCGTGCGGTATCCGTCCTGCCCGAAGATGCGGCAGAGCGCCGCGGTCACGACGCTTTTGCCGACGTCCGAAGCCGTTCCCTGCAGCATCAGCACGGCTCCCGGTGAGCCGTCCTTCCGTGTTGTATCGGTTAATTCCATCGCGTCTGCCTCCTAGTCAAAAACGGTAGATGAGTATGGTCAGCACGAGCAGAAGCACAGTCTCAATGCCCTCGTTCAGCGCGCCGTAGGTGTCGCCCGTTAAGCCGCCGAGCTTGGCGTTCATCCGCCGCCCTGCCCACCATCCGGCAGCCCATGCCGCCAAAGGAAGCAGCAGCCAAGCTAATCCGGCATGAAGCCAGGTGATGCCTCTATAATTCCAGATCCCGGCAGGTCCATAGGAAAGCAGCGGAGACAGCAGCGCCGCGATCAGGGTGAGCCCAGCCGCCAGCAGGAAGGACTCCATGCTCTGCTTCCGGGTCATGCCGTTGAAATAACTGCCCGCCAGTCCCTCTTTGCCCCTCGCCATCGGCCAGGAAGCCATCGCATGGACCATGAACCAGCGGCTCCATACCGGCGGCAGCAGCAGAAGCAGCGGCGGGAGGCCGCCGAGCAGCAGCGAGTAAATCAGCGATGCCTTCAGTAGCAGGAGCAGCACGCAAGCCATGACGCCCATGGCCCCGACCCGGCTGTCCTTCATGATCTCCAGCATCCTCTCCCGCGAGCGGTAGCTGAGCAGGCCGTCCGCCGTATCCATCCAGCCGTCGAGATGCAGGCCTCCGGTCAGGCCGACCCACAGAATCAGCATGAGAACGGAGGCAGGAAGCGGCGGAAGCAGATACGAAGCGGCCGCTCCGCCGATCCAGACGGTCAAGCCGACCGCCAGCCCGACCAGCGGATAGAAGCGCGTACTCCGGCGAAATAGCTCTGGCGTATAATCCAGAGTCATCTTGACCGGAAAACGGGTCAGAAATTGAAAAGCGGCCGCAGCCGCCTGAACGTTCATTTTCATAGGTGATACTCCCTGCTCTTGAGCTCAATCGGAATGCCGGCCGTCACCAGAAAAACCTGGTCGCTGACGGCTGCTACCTTGCGGTTCAAGATCCCCGCGTAATCGCGGAACACCCGGCCCAGCCGGTATTCCGGCACGATGCCGTCGCCGACCTCATTGGTGACCAGCACCAGCGGAGCGGGATACGCCTGAATCTGCTCCACGAGTTGGTTGATGGCCTCCATGAGGCGTGACTCCATATCCTCCTCGCCCTCCAGCGCCAGGAGCGTATTGGACAGCCACAAGGTCAGGCAGTCCACCAGCACGGCCGGCGCACGATCTTCCGCGGATGGTGCTGCGTCAGCAGGATCAGTCT
>NZ_PCZT01000025.1:182933-184713 GCF_002968895.1 Paenibacillus sp. AR247
ATGCCCATTTCGCCGGTAACGAAGATGCGGACGCCTTGCGCCACCGCTTCCTCGACGACGGCGATGCCGGTCAGGATCGACTGCTCTGCTTCCTCGCGGGTCATCGCCGGTCCCTTGGCCATATTGGCCGTCCCGTACCGCACCTTGCGGGACACCAGCTGCGGATGGGCCAGGTCGCTCTTCACCCCGATGTCGACGCAGACGATGTCCGCGCCGGCCAGCCGCGACAGCACGTTGACCGCCGCGCCTCCGGATAGAAAGTTAAGGATCATCTGCGGCGTCACTTCCTGCGGGAAGGCGCTGACGCCTTCCTCGCACACCCCATGATCCGCGGCCATAATGATAACTTCTTTGCGCTCGAACAGCGGCTTCGTCTCGCCGGTTATGCCGGCCAGGCGGATTGCCAGCGATTCCAGCTTGCCGAGGCTGCCCGGCGGCACCGTCAGGTTGGCAATATGGGCTGCCGCCTCCTTCGACGCGGTCTCATCCAGAGGCTGAATCCGCTCCACGTACTGCTTCAACAGTTCGTTCATCTTGCATCTACTCCCTCTCTCGTAAAACTGCCTTCAAACCGATCAACTCACGGCCCCCCTACTTTCCGCACTCGTTCTCCGGGCTGCTTTAATCCTACCGCTGCCTGGTCACCAGCACCTGCGGAATACCGCTGACCGGATGGGGAACGATGACCGGCTCAATGCCGTACACCAGACGGATCGTTTCCTCGGTAAGCATGTCTTCCGGCGTTCCCATTCCGACCGCCTGCCCGTCCCTTAATACCAGCAGTTTATCACAAAACTGCGCCGCCAGGTTCAAATCGTGCAAGACGGCGACGACCGTAATGCCCTCTTCCTTCCGCCACTGCGCCACCAGCTCCATGAACTGGTGCTGGTAGCGGATGTCCAGATACGTCGTCGGCTCGTCAAGCAGCAGAATTTGCGGCTCCTGCGCCATCACTTTGCCAAGGGCGACGCGCTGGCGCTGCCCGCCGCTCAGCTCATCCAAGGGGCGGTCCGCAAGTTCGTGCAGCTGCAGCTTATCCATGATGCTCTCAATCAAGGCGTCAGGATCGCCGCCCTCGTCCCGTCCGAGCCAATCCTGATACGGGTAACGTCCCATCTCCAGCACTTCCCTGACCGGATAATGAACAGGAGGAAGGCCGTCCTGCTGGAGAACGGCCATCATGCGGGAAAGAATTTTCCGGTTATAGGCAGAGGCTGGTTTGCCGTGAATCAGTACCTCGCCACTGCTGGCCTTCTCCACGCCGGAGACCAGCTGCAGCAGCGTCGACTTGCCGCTGCCGTTCGGCCCGATAATCCCCCACCATTCGCCTTCCTGGACCGACCAGTTGAGGCCATGGAGAGCTGTGATGCCGCCATACTGTTTCCCTGCTTCCCTGATCTCGATCATGTCCATCTCCCCTTCCGCTGCTTTTTGTTCCGGTTCAGCAAATAGGCAAAAAACGGAGCGCCTACGAAGGCCGTCACCACGCCGAGCGGAATCTCGGTCGGCGCCAGCAGGGAGCGGGCGATCGTGTCAGCCCAGACCATGAAGATAGCTCCGCCAATGGCCGACAGCGGTACGATCAGCCGGTAATCGGGGCCAGTAATCAGTCGGATCACATGTGGAATGACAAGTCCGACGAACCCGATGATGCCCGCAACCGACACCGCGGCAGCCGTGAGCAGCGTGCTGACGAGCAGCACCCCAGCTCACGCGGTCCACGTTCATCCCTATATGGGCCGCCTGCCCGCTCCACCTAAGGACAATAGATTCAGCGCGG
>NZ_PCZT01000025.1:184813-192980 GCF_002968895.1 Paenibacillus sp. AR247
CCGCTCACCTAAGGACAATAGATTCAGCGTCGCGGGCCCGGCTCCAGACCACCGCAAATCCCACCAAAAAATACGGCAAAAGGATGGCCGTATACGACCATTCCACGCAGGCTGAGGCTGCCCATTGTCCAATATATAATTTCATTGATCGTCCGGTTCGACATCGCCGAAAGGAAGGATACGACCGCTCCGAGAAAGGACTGCATCACCACGCCGGACAGAATCAGGCTGTTCGTCGGAATTTTTCCGCTCTCCCTGGCCAACGCGATAACCATCCACAGCGTCAGCATTCCGGTCACGAAAGCGACCGCAGGCAGCGTCCAGCCGCCGAAAACCGAATACTGCAGCCCGTAAAAAGATCAGGGAACGACGCGCCTACCGCCGACCCCGAGGAAACCCCGAGCGTAAACGGATCGGCTAGCGGATTTCGCAGCACGCCCTGAAACCCCGAGCCGGCCACGGCCAGTGCCGCGCCGACCAGCATGCCCAGCAGAATCCGCGGCAGCCGGACCTTCACGATAATCTGCTCAAACGATGCGTTCCACGTCGGGTCGATATGGCTCCCGATCCATGGAATCCGGTGCAGCAGAATGAGAGCGATGTCCCGGATCGGCAGCGCGACCGAGCCGATCCCCAGACAGATCAGCAGGGTCAGGACGAGCAGGACGATGCCGATTCCTCCATAGCCTGCCAGCTTTTTGCTCATTATTTAAACAGGTCCGGATAAATGGCCTTCGCCACTTCCTTCAGGCCCTGCGTGACGCGCGGACCCGGACGGCTCAGCAGATTGTCGTCAAGACCGATGACCGCATCGTTCTTCACGGCTGTAATCTGGTCCCAGCCGCTGCGGCCTTTAATGATATCGCCAAGGCTTTTCTTCGTCTTCTCGTCGATGACGCTGTTAGCATACAAAATCACGTCCGGATTGTCCTTGATGATTTTCTCTTCGCTGATTTCACTCCAGCCCTCGGTGTCCGCCGCCACATTCACGCCGCCGGCCAGGGTGATCAGCTCATCCATGAACTCACCCTTGCCGACCGTCCAGCCCGGGGAAAATTCGATGTATACTTTTTTCTTCTGCTCCGGCGTCAGCGATTTGACCGCTTCAGTAACCTCATTTTCCTCCTGCTTCATCTTGTCGACCACCGCTTTGGCTTCCGCCTGATGGTCGGTGATGAGGCCATAGGTTTCGATATTTTTGATGACGTCATCGACCGTTTTCGGATCGGTCTTGAAAATTTGAATGCCGAGGTCGCGCAGCTTCTTCACCGCTTCCTCGCTCATCGAAATGCCCGTGAACACGATGTCCGGCTGGGCCGCAATGATCGCTTCCTCGTTCGGTTTAGTAATGCCGCCCATTTTCGCCTTGGACTTGGCCGCTTCCGGATAATCGTCATAATCGGACACCCCGACGATCTCGCTGTCCAGCCCGATCGCAAAGAGCGCCTCCGTCTCTGCAGGAGATACCGAGATAATATGCTTCGGCGCTTCCTTGAAAGTAAAGGACTCTCCGGTCGCATCCTGGATGGTCAGTGGATAGGTTGTTTTCAGTTCGTCTGTCTTTGTCTGGGACGCACTGTTATCCGTGCTTTGCTCCGTTTGGGCAGCAGGCTGCTGCGAGGCGGAGCTGTCTTCGTTCTTGGCGCCGCAGGCACTCAGCGATAAGGCAAGCAGCAGCGCCGCAAGGCCTGTGGACCAGCGTTTCAACGTTACGTTCATGATTTCGTTCTCTCCCTCTTTGTCTATCGAATAATTTGCACAAAAGAGGCCTGACCGGTATACGAAAACGGAATAAACCTGACGGAAATGCTAGAGTTGCAGCGCCGCTGCTCACCATGAGCAGGTGTATGGCGTCTGCCGCTCCATTCTTTGTCAACTAAAAAACCCTGACTCTTGTTCGATCAAGAATCAGGGATTACGTCTGCACGGACATCCNGNTNCNCCTATCCGGTGTGCCTTGTGGCATGCTGCGAGGTCAAGTGGTCAAGCCAATGCTTGCTTGAGCCGCGGTGAACATGCGTTATGAAGGGCACGTGAAACGTAATCCTTTCCTCGAAGGACCGTCATTTCCTCTCGTGAGGCAGGTCTCCTGACTTACAGGCTGGGTAAAATCGTCCCCGCCTTCCCATCCCGTGTAGCGGCGGAACAGTGGCTTCCTGGGGACATACCTGTTTACAGTGGCGGGACCGTGCCGGAGTTGCACCGGCTTCCCTTTTCACCCGGATCAACGCTCTCCTTATACGGCAGACAGCTTCCGGGACCTCACAAGCACTCCTATTCAATTATCCTGGCCATGCTTCTTTTGTCCTGATTATAGGGGAAAAGCCTGCGGGTGACAATGGAATTTTTGTGTCCGGCACTTGCCGGAATACATGTCCAGTCGCGTGCCCGGTGGAATGTCCGGACGCGGGCCCGAGAGCCATGACCAAACCCGGGGGAACGGACGATCCGGGAAACACGTCCTTGTATGTCAGCAGCCTGAGCCCTTTCGCCGCTTCGCCGGAGTGCAGAAAAGCTCGGACCGGTCGATGACGACCATTACCTCGTTCGCATCCTCTCTCAAGCTTCATTCACCAGCTTGCCGTCCCAACCGCCGGTTTCTTCAGTGAAGCTTAGCCGGATCCGCAGCAAACTCCCGGGCTGAACGTGAACGTCCCAGAAGGACAGCCCCGGGACAAGGCTGACCGCGAGCTGCCGCAGAACGCCGCCATGGGCGACAATCAGCATCTCCGGCGGAACCTGCGATTCGAGACCGATGCCTCCCGGTCCTTCCGATCGTGAAAGAACCGCCTCGCTGTCACCGATTCCTTT
The DNA here is from genome assembly GCF_002968895.1 of Paenibacillus sp. AR247. Taxonomy (NCBI): domain Bacteria; kingdom Bacillati; phylum Bacillota; class Bacilli; order Caryophanales; family Paenibacillaceae; genus Paenibacillus; species Paenibacillus sp. AR247. The sequence goes on from NZ_PCZT01000025.1 coordinate 187,625, forward strand.
CGATCCGGAAAGTGTCACCCCGCCAATTTCGGTTCCTTTCGATCTCGAAAGCGCCGCCCCGCCGATCTCGTTCCCCTTCGATTCGAATAGTACCGCCTCGCTGTCATCGTCCCCTTGCGATCCGGGCAGTGCCGCCTCACCAATCTCGATCCTTTGCGATCCGGAAAGTGCCGACCCGCCAATCTTGATCCCTTTCGATCTGGGCAGTGCCGCCCCTCCATTCCCGATCCCCTTCGATTCGGAATGCGCCGCCCCGCCGTCGTTCTGAGCCTCTGCTGGTCTGCTGTATGCCCCTTCCACGTCCTTCAACAAACTGCCGACAAACCCGTCGATCCTCCCGGCAAAATCCGCCCATGACTCCCCGCCCGGCGGCGTCACCTGCTGCGGCGAATCGATCCACTGCCGGTAAAGGGACTCGTGCTGCAGCTGCTCATAGGTATGCCCTTCCCAGGCGCCAAAGTCCATTTCCCGCAGCCTCGGGTCATACATCGCAGTATCTGCGTGCGCCGGACTGATGATCGCCAGTGTCTCCCGGCATCGGGCCAGGTCGCTGCAATATACGCCGTGGAACGCCTTCCCGGCCAGCTCCCGGGCCAGCGGCGCAAGCTCGTCCCTGCCGCCCCGATCCAGCGGGATATCTGTATGCCCGAGGTAACGCTTCTCCCGGTTCCACCGCGTCGTGCCGTGCCGGACCAACAGCAGATCGACCTGTTTCACTAGGACGTCCATAAGCTGCCCCCTGCCGCCCACAGCACGGCGATGCCCAGCAGAATAAAGATGACCGATACCGTGATAAGCAGCCGGATCGTCATCGTGATGTCGCGCGCCTCCATCGGGCGCAGCGCATCGCCCATATAAGCCCGGAACGAGGCGACGCCGTGGTACACGTTCTCGCCGCCGAGCCGGATGCCGAGCGCGCCCGCCACCGCGGATTCGGGGAAGCCGCTGTTCGGGCTCGGATGGCGGTGCGCGTCCCGGCGCACGGTGCGCAAGGCACTGGCGGCGTCCAGACGCAGCAGCCAGGCGGACAGCACCAGGATGCCCGCGGTGATCCGGGCGGGAATGAAGTTGGTGATGTCATCCAACCTCGCCGATGCCCAGCCAAGATGCAAATATTTGTCGTTCTTGTAGCCGACCATGGAATCGAGCGTGTTCACCGCCCGGTAGGCCATCGCCAGCGGTGCGCCGCCGATGATGGCGTAGAACAGCGGCGAGACGACGGCGTCGACGATATTTTCCGCCACCGTTTCGACCGTGCCGCGGACGATCTCCGGCTCGTCCAGGTGGGCCGTGTCCCGGCCGACAATCATGCCGAGCGACTTGCGCGCTTCCGGCAGATCGCCGCGCCGCAAATGGCCAAGCACTTCCTTGCCGGCATCCTTCAGGCCCTTGACGGCGATCGTCGTGGCGATGAGCACCGCCTCCACTGCCCAGGCCAGCCACGGATGCACCAGATGCAGCCCCCAGAGAACAAACCATGTCAGCAGCATAGAGCCGCCCGCCACGATGACCGGGAGCAGAATTCCCGCTCTCTTGAGTCCTGCCGGGCGGGTGACCCTTGCCCGAATGGCGTTCTCCACCTTTTTAATCGCCTTGCCCATGCCGATGACCGGATGGGGAATCCACCTTGGATCCCCGATGATCCAATCGATGATAAAAGCCGCGGCAAGGATCCATATTGCGGTCATTTCCGCTCGCTCCATGCCGCCAGCAGGCCTTCCTTCACCGTGCTGTACACCGCGCGTCCGATCATCGCGCCGAGGTCGGTCGCGGTGCCCGCATAGCGGTGCAGCCCGGCGTAAGCGGCGCTTTGGCTGACGCCGAGAACAACGGCGTCCGTCGTCGTCCCCGTGGCGATCAGCCCATTGTCCGGGTCGCGCACGTCCAGGTCGGCCAGCGCAGCGGCCTTGGCCTCCACTGCCGTCATGACGGCGTTCAGCATGGCCGCCTTCGTCAACTGGCCGTCGATGGCCAGCATGATGTTGATCGTTCCCGGCGTATAGGCCGCGAACGTCCGCCGCTCCGAGCCTGCCCGGGCCGCATTGGATATGCCGGCCGTCGTGCAGCAGAACACCGCGGCCTGTTCGTTCTTCTCCTCATGTACCGCCGCATGGCGCAGCTGGACCGCCGTCAGCAGCCCCGCCGTCGTCTCCAGCGGATATCCCCACGCCGTGAGCCATTCCCTCCGTATCGCGCACCGGGTCGCTGCAGTCATATGTCCGGTCCACATACATATTCGTCACCCGCTGCAGCCTGCCCATGCCGCCTCCGTGAATGGAGCTTCCGAGACTGTCCAGCAGCTCCGGCGCCTCAAGCAGCAAATGCCGCNCTTTCCGTGTCAGCACGAGTCCCGGCCACACGGTGGAACGGTACGTATCCTGCAATCCGTCCATAAATGGTGTCGTCATCGCTTCTTNTCCCCCATATCAATCTTGTGTTTATGTGGACTCCGAAATCCGCCCCGCAAAGAATGTGCACATCCCTTGCCAGCGCCTACCTGCATAGCAGCCGTACCAGCCCTGCGTCTTGGGCCTGCACAGCCTGTCCTTTCGTGTAGATCTGCTCCTTACATCAAAATGCTCCCAACGTGCAGATCATTCCCCCTTGCTGGCGAGCACGTCGCCCAGCACCGCCAGCAGCCGCGCGTTGGCGTCCGCTCCCTTCACCGCAAACCGGACATGTCCCGGCCCCAAGCCCGGGTACATGGCGCAGCTGCGGATCAGGACGCCGCGAAGCCCGAGCTCGCGCTGCAGCTCCCCGGCACTCCACGGTGCCGGCAGCTCCGCGAGCAGGAAATTGGCTTCGCCGCCGCTCACGCGGCAGCCCAGATCCCGCAGACCCGCCGTCAGCCCGGCGCGCTCTGCGGCAATCAGCTCCAGCGTCTCGCGCTCATGCGCCTCGCCCCCGGCGAGCAGGGCCAAGCCGTTGACGCTCCACGTCACCTGCTTGCCCGTCATCGCCCGGATCACGTCCGGATGCGCGGCCGCATAGCCCAGCCGCAGGCCCGGAATGGCATAAAACTTCGTCATCGAGCGGACCAGGATCGTCCGCGGAAACCACCCCAGCTCCGGCAGCAGCGTCATCCGCCGCCCTTCCGGGATGAAGTCGATGAACGCCTCATCGACGACAAAATAGGTCCGGGTCCGCTCCGCCTCGGCCGCCAATTCCCGAATCTCTTCGAGCGGATACTGCACACCGTTCGGATTGTTCGGCTGCCCCAGAAAGAGCAGGTCCACCTTTTTCATCAGCCCAGCAATGTCCGAAACCTCTGCTCTCCAGTCGCGCTCCCGGCTGCCGAAGACGGCATGCACCTCGGCTCCGAACTGCTCCGACAGCTGTCGGTACTCCGAAAAGCAGGGCTGCACGATCCCGACCCTCGACGGCGCCAGCCCGAGCAGCAGGAGCGCCATCGACTCCGCCGCCCCGTTGCCGATGCTTAAATGTTCCGGCGCCACGCCCAGTTTGCGGGACAGCAGCGCTTTCAGGCGTCGGTGTCCCGGATCCGGATAACGAAGGATGGAAGGCAGTGCCTGTCCCAGCTTCGTCATGACGCCTTCCGGCGGACCCAGCGGATTGATGTTGGCGCTGAAATCCAGAAAGGACGCCGGATCGCCGCCGTACAGTTCCGACGCGCTCTCCAGATCCCCGCCATGTCCGTATCGTTCCAGCATATGTATTTTCCCCCCAGCAGTTCTCTGTCTTGAATCGCTTGCGAATGACCCCATTATTACGCCAAATTTCGCTGCGCGTCAATTCGGTTTTCGCTTTTGTTTCTTGTCCGCAATTGGTTTACAATAGACAAGGAACCGAATTAATTAAGGCCTTTTAACGGAGGAATCAAATATGCTGTTTATCGATAACCAGGGAATTACCGACCCTGCCGTCAATCTGGCGATTGAAGAATTCGCCCTCAAACATCTGCCCATGGACGACAGCTACCTGCTGTTTTACATTAACCGTCCTTCGATCATCATCGGTAAACATCAGAACACGATCGAGGAGATCAACCAGGAATACGTGAAAGACAACAATATCAAGGTTGTTCGCCGGCTCTCCGGCGGCGGAGCGGTGTACCACGACCTCGGCAACCTCAACTTCAGCTTCATTACCAAGGACGACGGGGAATCGTTCCACAATTTCCTGAAGTTTACCCAGCCGGTCATCGACGCGCTGCACCATATGGGTGTTAACGCGGAGCTGAGCGGACGCAATGACCTGCAGGTCGGCGAGCAAAAGATTTCCGGTAACGCCCAATTCTCGACCCGAGGCCGGATGTTCAGCCACGGCACGCTCATGTTCAACCTGAATCTGGACGATGTTCAGGCTTCCCTGAACGCCAATCCGGAGAAATTCAAGTCGAAGAGCACCAAGTCCGTACGCAGCCGCGTCGCTAACATCAGTGAGCTGATGAACCAAAAGATGACGATCGAGGAATTCCGCTCCGAGCTGCTCCGCTACATTTTTGGCATGGAACCAAACGAAGTGCCGCAGTACAAGCTGACGGAAGCCGATTGGGAGATCATCAACCAAATTTCCAAGGACCGATACCAGAACTGGGAATGGAATTACGGCCAGTCTCCGCAGTCCAACGTCAAGCACACGAAGCGGTTCCCGGTCGGCATCATCGACATCCGGATGGACATCAAGGACGCACGGATTCAGGATATTAAAATATACGGCGACTTTTTCGGCGTTGGCGATGTGGCGGATATTGAGGACCGTCTGCGCGGCAAGCGTTACGAAGAGTCCGAAGTCCGGGAAGCCCTCGCGGACATCGACGTGAAGCACTATTTTGGCAACATCGTGATGGACGACCTGATCGGTTTGATTTTTTTGGAAGAATAGTCAGCCCCGGAATTCGTCCTTATGGTAATAGTGACATACAGCAAAGAGAGGCCCCATGAATTCCATGGACCTCTCTTTTTTATCGCTCGAACCCTCTCATCCTATGGTATAATCGGCTGCAAAAGCTTGCAGACGGGTGTCTTTCACTCACCGCTCAGGCTCACATGAACGGAGGTAAGGTTTTTCCATGGAAATCAGGCCGATCCTTGAAGCCGACTATGACCGCGTGATCCCGGTCGTCAACGACTGGTGGGGCGGGCGCCAAATGACGCATCTGCTGCCGAAGCTGTTTTTCGAGCATTTTCAAAATACCAGTTTTGTGATGGAGGAAAAAGAGAGCGGGAAGCTTGTCGCCTTCCTGATCGGTTTCCAGTCCCAGACGCATCCGAACGAGGCGTATATCCATTTTGTCGGCGTCCATCCGGATTACCGCAAGCAGGGTACGGCCCGGACGCTGTATGAGCTGTTTTTCGAAAAAGTTCTTCAGCTCGGCTGCGACACGGTACGCTGC
>NZ_PCZT01000025.1:193080-200048 GCF_002968895.1 Paenibacillus sp. AR247
ATTACCTCAGCTGTGAACGAAACGTCCATGAAATTTCACGCCCGCATGGGCTTTAAGCTGACGATGGCCAAAGACTATACAGGTCCCGGGCAGGATTACATTTTATTCGAAAAGAAGCTAAATATGGACAGTGAAAAATAAGCACACAAAAAGCTGCCGCTAACCGGCAGCTTTTCTTATAGTTATCATTTTCTCATTTATATTTACGCCAGTCCATGCTGCTGTTCTCCAGCAGATGTTCAAAATCGTTATCCAGGCGCTTCTGTTCCGCTTTGCGCGCTTCGGCCGCTTGTCTCTCCTGCTCTTCCTTCTGCTTCTGCTGCTCCGCCTTCAGCTCGTTGGACTGCTGCTTCAGCTTATCCAGCACCTCGCTGCTCAGGAGATCCTTCAGCGTCGCCGGTTTATCCGAGACTTGCGGCTTGCTCGGGGCTTGGTTTCGGTTCTTCTTAGCCATCGTATCATCTCCGTTTCCACCCACATTATAGCAGGTTTCCCAGGCTCCGTCATGCCCTGAACCCGCCCTTCGTGCCTTTTTGATCCTTGTTCTCACTCGGGTTTTACGTTACAATTTGGTCGCTTGCCTGTTTTGCACAGGCCGATCGTACGAACCGTGAAAGGAATGACTTCATTTGAACCGCTCCCGTATTGCCGACCTCAGCCTGCTCATCGTGGCGATGATGTGGGGATGACCTTTTTGATCGTTCAGCATGCGGTCCGGGTCCTGCCTCCCCTTGCCTTCAACGGCATCCGCTTCTTGGGTGCGGCGGTGCTGCTGGCCCTGATCATTACGTTTTTCTACCGCAGCCAGTGGCGGGACATTTCCGGCAAAATGCTTCTCCACTCGTGCCTGCTGGGCCTTTTTTTGTTTCTGGGCTATGCCTTTCAAACGGTGGGACTGCTGTACACGGCCACTTCGAACGCCGGTTTTATTACCGGTTTGTCCGTCGTGTTTGTTCCGTTTTTGGCGCTCCTGCTGCTGAAAAGCCCCATATCCCGCTATACGTGGATCAGCGCGCTGCTGGCCGCCGCCGGCTTGTACCTGCTGGCTTTCGCCGGTACCGCCCTGACGCTGAACAAAGGCGACTTTCTCATCTTCCTGTGCGCGGTGGCGTTCGCTCTGCATGTGGCGTATACAGGCGTGTTTGCGCCGCGCTATTCCGCACTGCCCCTGGCTGCGATGCAGATGGCGGTCGTCGGACTGCTCAGCCTCCTCTCCTCGTTGTTATTTGAGGATGTGGGTCCGTTGGCGCAGGTGGCGGATCGTCTGCTGAAGCCGGAAGTGATCTGGGCTCTCCTGGTGTCGATTGGTCCGACCAGCGCGTTCGCCTTTTGGATCCAGACCATGTGCCAGAAATATACGAACCCGTCGCGGGTTGCCGTTATTTTTGCCATGGAACCGGTCTTTGCGGCATTGACGGGCGTCACCTTCGGCGGAGAGGTGCTGGGCGCTGCGGCGGGACTGGGATGTATTTGTATTTTTGCCGGAATGATCCTCGCGGAATTGAAATCTGCCCCGCGTGAGGTACAATGATAAAAGCATGATAAGAGCCATACTGTGCAGGAACGTTTAGAGAAATAACCTTCCTGCGGTAGAGAGAACATGGACGAGCATTTCAGCGCCCTTATAGGCAGAGAGGTTCGCCATGATTAAAGGAGAGAGAACCATGTACAAATTGATCGCGATCGACATCGACGATACTCTGATTAACGACGATAAAGAGGTGACCCCGGGCACCCAGCAGGCGCTGGAGCAGGCGGTCGCCAAAGACGTAGTCGTCACGCTGGCCACGGGCCGGGCCTATGCCTCTGCCCAAGCCATTGCCCGCCAAACCGGGCTGAACGTGCCGATCATTACGTACCAAGGGGCACTGGTCAAAAACCTGATGGACGAAAAAGTCCTTTACGAGCGCTACGTGCCAAAGGATGCGGGATACAAGCTGTTCCAGTACTGCATCGAGCATAACCTTCACCTGCAGGTTTATATCGACGACAAGCTGTACGCCCGTGAAGAGAACCAGAAGCTGAAGGATTACAGCGAACTCAACCGCACGCCTTACTATATCGAGCCGGATTTTGAAAAGCTGATCGCTCAGAAGACGCCGAAAATGCTCATCATCGACGATCCGGCCTACCTGGATCAGCTGATCCCGATTTTGCGCGACCTGCTGGGAGACGAAGTGCACATCACCAAATCGAAGCCGCACTTCCTCGAAATCATGCACCGCGAAGGCACCAAAGGCCATGCCCTCACCTTCCTCGCCAGCCACTTTGGCTGCGACATGTCCGAGACGATCGCCATCGGCGATTCCTGGAACGATCATGAGATGCTCGAAGCGGCAGGCCTTGGCATTGCGATGGGCAACGCCATCCCGGCGCTGAAAGACATTGCGAACTACGTAACGTTAAGCAACAACGACGAAGGCGTGAAGGCCGCGATTGAGAAGTTTGTGCTGAACGTTTAATTCGGTCGAATATTTAGCGATACGCAAGATTTAAAAAAGACAGCCGCGAATCAGGATCATCGATCCCTGTTCGCAAGCTGTCTTTTTGTTTGCCGGCTGATATTTCCCGGCTGCTGGTTTACCGTTTACTGAACCGCTTTGGCCCGGTCCTTGCCTTTATCCGACTCGCCGGCATTTTTGTTGGCGGCTTCCCGGTCCTGCTGCATTTCCTCCACGGTCTTCACCTTGAGGCGTGCCGCGTCGCGGTATCCTTCCCGGGTCGGAATCAGGTTGCCAGAAGCCAGCCGTACCGACGCCTCGGCGATGGCATCCCCGTATTGCGGCAGCCACTGCTCCTGTGCCACGAGCATTTCGTCGACCATCTGCCAAATTTCGTTCGGGTTGCACACCGCGCCGACCAGCGGGTCCATCATAAACGCCTGGCGGAGCAGTTTGTCGTCGCCGTGCACTGCCGCTTCCACCGCCAGCCGCTGTACGGAAATGCTCGCATTGCAGACCGCCGCCGGTCCGAGCGGCAGATCCCCGACCACCGGCATGGAGATGCCGTTGCGGTCGACGTATCCCGGAGCCTCGATGATCGCGTCATCCGGCAGATTGGTGATCACTCCGTTGTTGACCACGTTGAAATGCCCCCGGTACACCCGTCCTGTCTCCAAGCCTTCGATGATGTAGGATCCGTGCTCATGGCTGCGCTGGTCCTGCTTGTATTCGAACGGCTTCTCCTTCATCCAGTTGGGAAAATCGGTCTCAAACCAGTTGCGCCCTTCCGTGCAGACGCGAAGGTATCCTCCGGTCTCCCCGTTGATCCAGCTGCCGAGGTCGATCCAGTCGTTGATTTCGTCCGCCCGTTTGCGGTACCACGGAACATACTCGCTGAGATGTCCATTCGATTCCGTGCTGTAATAGCCGAAGCGGCGCAGCATGTCGATCCGTACCTTTTCCGTCCGGCTGAAATCCGGATGCTTCTCGAACGCTTCCAGCAGCTTGCCGGTCAGGTCCTCTCCGTTATGGCGGATCTGGACATACCACGTCTGATGGTTGATGCCCGCGCAGATGATATCCACTTCATCCTGCTTCAGGCCAAAAGCCTCCGCAATCTGCCAGTGGCCGCCCTGCACCCCATGGCACAGTCCGACCGTGCGGACCCCGCCGTACTTGTTGCAGGCCCACGTGAGCATCGCCATCGGATTGGCGTAGTTCAGCAGCAGGACGTCTTTGGACGCCATTTCGCGGATATCCTTGCAGATGTTCAGCATCTCGGCGATGCCGCGCTGTCCGTACATGATGCCGCCTGCGCACAGCGTGTCGCCCACGCATTGATCGACGCCGTATTTCAGTGGAATGTCCACATCCGTCGCGAACGCCTCCAAGCCGCCCACGCGGATCGTACAGATGACGTATTTGGCGTCCTTCAGCGCCTCACGACGGTTCGTTGTCGAATGAATGTTAATGTCCAGCCCGTTCTCCCGAATGTCCCGCTGGCACAGCTCGGTTACCATGTCCAGGTTGTGCGGATTGATGTCCGTAAAAGCAACTTCCACGTTATGAAATTCCGGAACGGACAACAGGTCGCGCAGCAGTCCACGGGTAAAGCCAATGCTTCCCGCCCCGATAAAAGCAATTTTAAATGACACGGCAAAAACCGCCTCCCTCAAGAATAGTCGCCAGGTTCACCCTGATACAGGTATTGTAGCAACCCTTCCTGGGAAAACGTTATCAAATTCATGACCTCTTTGCCGGAAAAGTGTCAACAATTCTCACTTTTTAGATATGGGTTAATGCACGTCCCGGGAATCCACGTACCCTGCGATCCGGGAAGCCTTCCGGTACTCGACCGGTGTCTGGCCGGTATGCTTTTTGAACATCAGATGCAGATACTGGCGGCTGCCGATCCCCACGTAATCCGCGATATCCGCCACAGGAATTTCCGTCTGTCGCAGGAGCATCGCCGTTTTATCCATCCGGTAGGCGTTCAGGTATTCCATGATCGACATGCCTGTCTTCTGCTTGAATACCCGCTGCAAATACCCGGGGTGAAGCCGGACATGCTCGGCGGCGTCTTTTACCTGGATGCTGCGATCGTAGTTCTGATACAGGTACTCGATGCACTGCCGCACGTACATACTCTGCGTATCGGGACCGGCCTCCACGTATTCCTGATGCAGCCGGGCAATCCGGATCAGCAGCTCGGCGAGCATCAGCTGCGGCATCAGCTCCTGTCCGGATTCGGCGGCGTCCAGCTCCAGAACTAGATTTTTCAGCAGCTGATGCACGTCATGAAATTCCCTAAGCACGACATAGGGAGCCGGGTTCCGGAACAGCGCCGCCAGCGCCTCCTCTCCCTCGGCCAGCTGTTTCGTCGACGGCAGCACCCCATCCCTCTCGACAAAGCGGAATTCGATGTTGAGCATCCGGCAGGTTCCCGTCACCAGCAGGCGATGGGGAACGGTTCCGTCCAGCAGGATGAAGCCTCCTTTGGTCAAATGCACAACCGCTTCGTTTTCGCCAAACGGCTTCACCCCGACTGAGCAGTTCCCATCTATGACATACATGATTTCGGAGGAGTCATGGGTATGCAGCGCCATGTCAAAACCGTTCCACTCTTTAAAATAGTAGGCGCTCACCTCCGGACGGCAGTCCGCCAGCATCAGCTTTTCGGGAAATAATCCGCCGGGTTCCCATCCGTCCAATTCGCTGCCATTCCATCCGCTGACGTTTGCCATGGATACGAACCTCCTTTTTCCCTTAACGGTCAGACCAGCTCAACCTTCATCCCGGCCACAGCTAGCGTTACCTGCGGAGGGAGCGGATAAGACCGGTTCAGGTCGATATCATGCGACATATGGGTGTAGACCGTTCGCAGCGGCTTCACCTCTTGCAGCAGCTCTGCCGCTTCCCTCATATCGTACACGGACCGGGTAGGATAAGGCGCCGTCTCATGAAAAAAGCTCGTCCCGAGCACCAGCAGATCCAGGCCGTGCAGCGGCCTTTTCTCCTCCTCGTTCAGACCGATCGAGTCCGAGCAGTACACCCAGCGGAAGCCCGGCTTCTCCAGCCGGTATGCATAGGCATAACCGTTCGCCCCATGAGTCACCTTCCACGTGGTGATGTTCCAGCCGCCAAGCTCGATTCCAGCATCTGCGGGAATCATTTGAAGCTGCCGGTGGATCCACGGAAACTGCCGCTGAATTTGGTCCAGCACCTCCTGCGGGGCATACAGCTCCCCTTTGGCCTGCCGCCAGCGGCATTCATCCGCCCACTCCGGCAGCCCGCCGATATGGTCAAAATGCGCATGCGTCACCAGCATCCGCGCCGTCGCCCGCTGCCCGATCGCTTCCATCTGGCTGCGCCAATCCGGGCCGCAATCGATAATAAAGCTGTCGGCCTCCCCCTGCCCCTGGACGAGCACGGAAGAACGCAAGCGCCGGTTCACCCCCGTCGTCCGGGCCTCCTCGCACACCTCGCAGCTGCAGTACACGCGCGGGACGCCCATCGCGTCCCCGGTTCCCAAAAAAATCAATGCGTCCATTGCGTCGGTCATCTCCTTATTTTTCCTATGTATGTAGAGTGGTGGTTATATTCCTGATTCGTTACAGCTATATAGAATGAACTCAAGAAATTCATGTTGAAGGGCTTGGATAAGCTGTTACAACAGGGGGTTCAATTCGAAACTTGAGTTCAATCTATAATATGATACCATATTCGCCTTTCTGAGAGTTCTCGGTCCAGAGACCGACTGCAAAATCATACCAGCGGCGATTTTTTCCGGCAGCTTATTCGAGTACACTGAGATCAAAGCTGCGAACGACGGACGCATCAGGCACCGCTGTTAAAACTGCCCCTGACCGGCGCAAGCAGGACACAGATGATCGGATGAACCGCACAATGCGGGTGCCCGGTGCCGGGAGAAGTCCATCAACCACTCCAAGTTCGCCATATTTGTACCGTAAAATTTAGAAGAAACGAGGTCACCCGCATGGAGCTTTTCCGCAATGCCACATTTGTTAAAATGTTTTTGGCCAACTTCGCATCCCAGCTTGGGTCGATGGTTGGCAGCATGGCTTTCGCCTTTTATCTCGTCGACCGCTTCAGCAGCCAGCCCGTTTACGCCACGTTAGCCGAGCTGATGTACTCTCTGCCGACGCTGGTCGTGTTCCTGTTCGTCGGCGTGCTTGCCGACCGACTCGACCGCAAACGCATCGCCGTCAACAGCGACTGGATCCGCGCGGTCCTCTCCCTGGTCCTGCTGCTGGCCATTTATGAAAACTGGATCGTCGGCGCGTTTGCCCTTCTATTTCTGCGCAGCGCCATCTCGAAGTTTTTTGCACCCGCCGAAATGAGCCTGCTCCAGGGGGTCATGAAACCCGAACAGTACGTGCAGGCCTCCAGCCTGAACATGTCCATCTCGGGCGTATTCATGCTCTTCGGCATGAGTCTACGGATTCAGCAGCTTACTATTACCTCGGTAATTGAAGGCGCCATTCTGATCGACATGACCAGCTTCGT
>NZ_PCZT01000025.1:200148-201435 GCF_002968895.1 Paenibacillus sp. AR247
ATCCTTGCTGCAGCCGGTAAAGACGAGAATGCAGGCCAGCAGCAGAGCGCCGAGAAGACCTGGGCGGAGTGCCGGCTTTCTATCGTGATTTTGCATCGACTGCTTTCGCATCGTCTGCCACTCCTTTAGGCTGAAACTTGCCGTGTTTGCCGCATCAGCCTGCCGAAGGGCAGGCTGGAATCGTAATACGGATAATCTTCACAGAAGCGGTATTGCTGTGTCATCTCTAAATTACGGAAGTATCCGTGCTAAGAGTAAGTATTTTCCAAGGTCCAATATGAGATTTCAAATAAGCGATACTCGGATCCCTTTAAATAATGACCGGCATCGGGTCGACCTTAAGCCGGTTTTCTTCGATCCAGCTGCGCTCGTCGTTGAACAGGTAGGCGCGGTGCACCAGCACCCGTACCGGCTGACCCGGCTGCAGCGTATCCTTCTCCAGCGAGCGGTACGTCATCAGCTTGTGGCTGCCGACTTCGACCTCCACCATCCACTCGCTGCCGCGGAAATGCAGATGGCGCACGATGCCTTCCTCCGTTGCAGACAGCACCCGGAATTCGTCGGGCCCGCCGACTTCGATGTACTCCGGCCGGATGAGCGCCCGGGTGCCGCTGCCCCCGGCAGCTTCCTCGAAGCCTTTCAGCTCACGCGCATTCTCCACCACGGTGGACTCCCCGATAAAGGTCGCGACGAACGGCGTCTTTGGCTCCTTGTAAATATCCCACGGGGTGCCCTTTTGCTCCAGGCGTCCCTGATTAATGATCATGATTTCGTCGGCTACTTCGATCGCCTCGTCCTGGTCATGCGTGACGAAGATCGACGTGATGCCCACCCGCTCGATCAGCTCCCTGAGCCAGGAGCGGAGCTCCTGCCGGATCTTGGCGTCGATCGCCGCAAACGGCTCATCCAGCAGAAGCAGCTGCGGTTCCGGCGCGAGCGCCCGGGCAAAAGCGACCCGCTGACGCTGCCCGCCGGAGAGCTGCTGCGGATAACGCTTCTCAAAACCCGCCAGCCCGGTCAGCTCGACCAGCTCCATAACCCGGTCCTTGATCTGCGACTTCGGCGTTTTCTTCACTTTCAGGCCAAAAGCAATATTGTCGAACACCGTCATATGCTTAAACAGCGCGTAGTTCTGAAACACAAACCCGATGCCCCGCTCCTGCGGCGGAAGCGCGTTGACCAGCTCTCCGTGGAAGCGGATTTCCCCGCTGTCCGGCGTCTCCAGCCCTGCAAGCATCCGCAGAATCGACGTTTTGCCGCCGCCGCTCGGCCCGAGCAGACCGATCG
>NZ_PCZT01000025.1:201535-206947 GCF_002968895.1 Paenibacillus sp. AR247
GTTCAATCCGCGAACTTCCACATGCATATCAGCGCACTTCCCTCTTTTTTTGGCCCATTCCATCAAGAGGAGCAGACTTATCGAAAAAGCAGCCAGAACCAGCGCAACGCTGTTGGCCGAAATGACATTGAAATTTTCCACGTCCTGGTATACCAGCGTCGTCGCCGTTTGGGTCCTGTTAATGATATTACCCGATACGACGAGCACCGCTCCGAACTCGCCAAGCGAACGCGCCACCGTCAGCACGATGCCGTAAATGACCGCCCAGCGGATCGATGGCCAGGTTACTTTCCAGAACGTTGTCCAGCCGTAGGCCCCCAGCGTCGAGGCGGCTTCTTCCTGCTGAGCCCCGATTTCCTGCAGCACTGGCATCACCTCGCGCACCATGAGTGGAAAAGTGACGAACAGCGTAGCAATGACCATCCCCGGAAAGGCGTACACGATTTTAAAGCCAATATCTTCGAAAAAGGCCCCCACCGCGCTTCCCGGCCCCAGCAGGAGCACGATCATCAGCCCCCCAATCACGGGGGACACCGCATACGGCAGGTCGACGATGCTGTTCAGAAACCGCCGGAGCCCGCCGCTCATCCAGCTGCCGCGAACGAGATAGATGGCCATCATCATGCCAAGCAGCGTGTTCAGCACCGTCACGGTGACGACAATGAGCCCGGTCATCATCAAGGCGTGCAGCGCCTCGGGCCTTGCCAGGGCATCGCCCAGACCGCCCAAACCACCTTCGAAGGCACCCATGACCATTTTGCCGAGGGGAGCGATCAGCAGCAGGAAAAAGACCAGGTATGTCAGCGTAATCCACAGTTTCTTCATGCTCTCTTCCCCTTCGTCTGCACAAAATTCACGACCCAGAGTATGACAAAAGACAGCGTCAGCAGCAGAATCGACACGGCAGCAGCCCCGGCAGTATTGTCGCTCTCAACTTCCCCGTAAATAAACACGGAGGCGATCAGCGTTCGGCCCGGGATGTTGCCGGCGACGAGCACGACGGCCCCAAACTCCGCCAGCGCCCGGGAGAAGGCCAGCATTCCTCCGCTGAGCATGCCCGGCAGCATGGACGGCAGCACAACTTTGAAAAAGATATTGGTGCCCGAAGCCCCCAGTGTCCGCGCCGCCTCCTCCTCGGAAGGATCGATCTCCTCCAGCAGCGGCTGCACCGCGCGGATGACGAAGGGGAATGTGACGAACACCATGGCGATGACGATCGCCGGCTGATGGAACACAATTTCGAAACCGAGCGCTTCGGCGGCTCCGCCGATCAGGCTGCCCGGTCCGAGCAGAAGCAGAATCATGAGGCCCCCGACCGCGGTCGGCAGGGCAAACGGGAGATCCACCAGACTGTTCAGCAGCGATCTGCCCGGAAAACGGTAGCGGACGATCACCCAGCCGATCATCGTACCGATCAGAACGTTAATCATCGTGGCCACGAGGGCCAATTTCAGCGTAAGGAGCACGGATTTCCACGCGATCGGGTCTTTCACGCTTTCCGCAAAAGCGCTCCATCCCAGCGAGAACGAATGATAATACACTCCCAGCAAAGGGAGCACGACCAGCAGTACAAAATAAAGAAGAACGGTGCTTCGAAAACCCCAGGTCCAGCCTTTATGTCGCAGCAGTGTATTCACTTGACCCCTCCCTGCCTCCGGGAATCGGCCCGGTCGGCGCTTGACGATTGATGATTTCCATTATAGATTAAATTATTCCTATTTGACTACTTGGTTTTTGCTTATCAGTACTTTACCAAAAACTGTCTCACACCGTCAATACAAAAATAGATTTATTTCCAGTCTCCGTTTACGCCGCAAAGAAAAGAGCCTGCACGAGTGCAGGCCCTGCATTTTTCAGTTCAAAACATTCGGCCCGTTTCGGGGCAAAGTCAAGGTCTAACCGTGATGATCCTTTGCCTCATCGAGACCGTCTGCGATGGAACTCCCAGCACTCCACTCTGTTATCGCTTCACCACGGACATATGGAGTTGATCGGCATGCGCAGTTCTTTTCGAACGTCTTTGGAAGGTTGCCAGGATGACGCCGCAAATAATCAACACCGAACCCGCAACTTGCATGTAGCTGATCGGCGTACCTAGAATGAAGTAGCCTGACACCATCGCAACAAATGGCTGCAAATTCAGAAACAGGGACGCGGTCGCGGCACCTACCTGACGAATTTGAGCGTTCCAGACGACGGCGCATAATCCTTGGATAAGCAGCGCGGATCCAATTAAGACAAGCCACCACCCATAGTGTGGACGAATCTCAGCATGCGGTTTGCTCCAGATCGATACCGGGAATACCGTTACCTTCCAAGAAGACAGACCGCGCTTAGCGGAAGTTTTTCTTGCGATTATAGAATGGTTCAGCTTCGCTGAATTTTATAAATTCTATAATCTTCAAATAAACGAGCAGGAACACCGAGGAGACGGCAAGCCGATAGGCCGATAGATGCAACGCAGGAAATGCTTGCAGCAAAAGCGAGCCCAGTACGAAGTTGCTACCGTAAAGCGATGCGCAAAACAATAGAAGCAGATAGGATCGCAAACGATTCGCCTTCTTTCAAAAAAGTGGGTACGAAAAAAGCCTGCGGCAGCATGCCGCAGGCCTCGTTTTAGGCATATGAAACGTTGGGCACTGCACCCGGGTTATTTCGCCGGGATGTACGATTCGTCCATGAAGCTGCGGATCGCTTGAAAAGCCTGCATCCTGTTCTTCTCCAGCAGCACCATGTGCGTTCCTTCCCCAATTTCTACCCAGCGGCGATAAACGGCGCCGGTCAGTGACGTGAAGAAGTTTTGCGCCAAATCAAGAGGCACATCGATGTCCCATTCTGCGTGAACAAGAAGGACAGGCACCGTGATCTCCTTGGGCTCATAAAAAGCTCTGTTAGCCGTCCAGTATTCACGGATGTCCAGAATCGGCCCATTGGTCGCCCGAATATGTCCCGGATGGACGCTTTGGCTTCCCGGATCGGAAGCTAACGTCGCTTCGGTCCATTGTTCGAACCAGCCTTCCGGAATCAGATCGCCGCGTTTATCTTCAGGGGCGGCGCTTAGCCAGCGTTCCTTCGTGCTTCCGACTGCTCCATCTCAGGGGGTCTCGTCGAGCCTCCATAGCCGCGTACATCCACGGCATAAACGTCGTAACCATGACTTGCCAAATAGTCCAAGAACGTGAAACCATCCAATTCAACGTCATACAAACTACCAATCGGATATGTGGCACCGTGAACCATGACAATCGTTTTCTCGTTCGTGAACGTGTTCATGGAAGCCGGACGTTTGTTGCGTACATATAGTTCGATTCCGGACGTATCGCTGGGGATACGATGGTCTTCGGTCAAAATCGGTATATCGTGCCTAAAATCGTTTGTCGTCATGTTGTCAGCACCTTTCAATGTGATTAGGTAAATTTATTAGATGAATTCCCATTTGAATCCGTTGCCGTCACGAGTCACGTACCCCGCAGAACTCCCCGGAAAATGGGTACTGAAATAAATGATGGGCCGATCCGCGACATAATCCAATACCCTGCGCCGGGAAACGCGTGCTTGTTCCGTGAATTCGCAATACATGGAATTCCACTCGGGATGATATACCTGAAACGGATGGTGCATCACGTCAGCACCGAACAAAGCTTCTTCTCCGCCGGACGTAAGGCTGATCGACATCTGACCGATGCTATGGCCGGGAGTCGGAATAAATTTGAACATATCGAGGAACTCCTCCCCCTCGGGAGAGATCGTCTTTATCATTCCAGCTTCGACAACAGGCAGAACGCTCTCTTCGTATGCGTTAAAGTTAGGTCCGTTTTCTTTATTATGGCTGGCCGGGCTCGAGTAATATTGTTGTTCCGAAAGCGGAAATACATAGGTGGCGTTCGGGAACGTCGGTATCCATTTACCGCCTGCAAGCCTTGTATTCCAGCCGACATGATCCACATGCAAATGCGTCAACAGGACATAGTCCACGTCTTCCGGCGTAACCCCTGCCTCCAGGAGACGATCAAGATACGGCAGCTTTAGATTGGACAATTCCGGATTATACGGAAGATTCTTATCGTTTCCCGTCGCGGTATCAATAAGGATCGTATGGTCCGGAGTCTTCACGACCCAAGTTCCAATACTAACGACAAGTTGAGAATCCCCGTCGATTAGCCCGGCAGGCAGGATATTCCGATTCTTTTCCAGAAACGCCGGGTCCCACGAGCCCGCAAAATAAACTTCCGGCGGGACGCCGCTCAGCGTCATTTCCGTGACACGGGTTACGGTTGCGTCGCCTACTTTATAGACTTTGTTCATTTGAAATCCTCCGGTTTTCTTTCTAAATCGTAGATCGTTCGAGACAACTATTGTAATGGGATCTGAAAGCACCCCAAAAATTTCGCTCAATATGGAAATGGTTGAAGGAATTCGTAAATACCCGGGTATGAGACTGAACATCAACCTTGATATAATAGTAGTTCTTAACCCCTGATATTTCAACGGTTTTACAGCGTAATTCGCTCTGCTTCAAAGTGCTTGATACCACTGCAAATATCCGATATGATACACGTAAAAATTACGTTCACAGCGAAATTTTCAGGTGAGGAGGACTTCAGATGAATTCAATCGGCGATATCATTCGAAATACGAGAAAAAACAAAAATTGACGCTTAAAGAGGTTTCTACCATGGCCTCCATCTCTTTATCTTTTCTCAGCGAAATCGAACGCGACAAAGTGAATCCATCCCTAAGCGTTCTCAAGCGTATAGCAAACGCTCTGGGTGTGAATTTTACCGATCTGTTTGGCGAGGAGAAACGAAGCATCGTCATCAGAAAAAACGACGAAAACCTCTCGTTCACTCCGAGGGTTCCAGAATAACTTGGTATGCTCTCAGTCATGGAAGCGGCAACAAGATGGGACCGATTTGGGGAGTTCTCGAAAAAGGTGCAACATCAGGGGACGTCAGCGTTGGTCATCCCGGAAGGGGAGGAATTCTTTTTATCCATACCGGACGTTTGGAGTTTATCCTCGGAAATGAGCGGTTCACGCTCGAAGAAGGCGACAGCATTTATTACGATGCCCGAACGCCGCATAGCTACAAAAATATCGCCGAGGGGGAGACGCTGCTGATTGCCGTTCCCTCTCCAGCTTCTTTCTAGATTCACTTTATCCTGTAGAGGAATAGGCCAGCCGTTCATTGTGCATGCGGCGCGGCAGCTGTATCATAGGCTTATGACATGTCCAATATCAGGTAAAATACACTTTAGGAAAGGAGACATACAACATGCTGCATACCCTGGAATTAAGTACGGCGTCACGGGACGAAATGAGGGATATTACCCGCGAGATTATCTCGCTGGTTCATCAGAGCGGGGTCAAGGAGGGGACGGTGCTGATTTACTGCCCGCACACGACCGCCGGCA
>NZ_PCZT01000025.1:207047-241440 GCF_002968895.1 Paenibacillus sp. AR247
ACCGCCGGCATCGCCATTAACGAAAACGCCGATCCGGACGTGAAGCATGATGTGCTGCTGCGTTTGGATGAGGTGTATCCGTGGGAGCATCCAAAATACCGCCACGCCGAAGGCAACACGGCTTCCCATTTGAAGTCGATCACCTGCGGACCTTCGCAGACGGTGATCATTACGGAGGGTGAGCTGCTGCTCGGACGCTGGCAGGGGATTTATTTTTGCGAGTTCGACGGGCCGCGCCGCAGACAATACCATGTAAAAATTATGGAGGGATAAGGAAGCCCGCCGTATCCCCAAAAGGAGGCATGACAAAACAGGTGTCGGGGTGTGAGGCATTTCTGCATGCCCTCCCCTTCACCTTATTTTCTTCAGCTGCGCTCACACTCGCCACAGCATTTATACGTTGGCGCAATACCAATTCACCGTTATAAAGTAAGTACCTAAAAAAATTACCGCAGACTGCGGCAGCATATCTTCACATGCGTGATGGCCGCGGGTTTGATCTCCTCAAAAGTCACGCGATCCTGGATGTAATACGATATGAATCCGTGCATGGACAAAAATAACGTTAACGGCAGATTGCGGCAATGATCAGGGCCGTGCTCCTCCTCGTTCATATAACGGCGCACCATGGAGGCAAACAATTCGAAGCAGCGCCCCTGCTCAGAACGGCAGTAGGACAGCAGTTCTTCGTCCCGGATCATGAACATGATCTCGTACTGATAAGGATGGTCCAGGCCGAAACGGATGAACTCCAGCATGAGCTGTTCCACCTTGGTCAAGTCCTGGGTCGGAGCGACCTTGAGCACCTTATTCAGCTGTACAGCGAGATTGTTGAAATCCTCAACCACGATGGCGTAGAACAATTCTGCCTTTTCCTTGAAATGATAGTATAAGGAACCATGACTGTAACCTAAATGCTGACCAATACTGCGCATAGAAATGGCCCGGTAACCCTTGGTCACAAACAAATGCCTGGCCGCTTCCAGAATCCTCTCCCTCGACAACTCCTGTTCCACTGCTCTTCTTGCCATAGACCTTATTCCCCTTCAATAAAATAAAGCTTTTCGCCCTCCGTAATCAGGGATTGCCCCTGCGTCAAATCCACCATCCACGACATAAACGTCTCCGCTTCACGGTCTTCCGGCAGGCACGTCAGCCGCACCTTATCCGTAAACACCGTTTCCCCCATTCGGACCTCACGGCCCCGGAGCTCGTTCTCGACCTTCCCCAGCCAGGTATAGTCGATTTCTACAAAAATCTCGCGGTGAAGCACGCGTGTGATCGCTTCCCCCGCTTCAATCGCCGCCACAGCACCGTCCGTGTATGCCCGGATCAGTCCTCCCGCCCCCAGCATGATGCCGCCGAAGTACCGGGTCACGACGATCGCCACATTTTTCAACCCTTGATTGCGGATTACCTCGAGAATCGGCTTGCCGGCCGTTCCGCTCGGCTCCCCGTCATCCGACTGCTTCTGGATCTCATCCCTCTCCCCGATCATGTAGGCGGAGCAGTTATGGTTGGCATTCCAGTGCAGCTTCTTGATCTCTTCAATAAAAGCGTTTGCATCATCTTCGCTGTCCACCGGTTTCACATGGCCGATAAAACGGGACTTCTTAATGACAATTTCCTTGGATCCCGCCCCCCGGACGGTTCGATAGCGATCAATCATGTTTATGCCCTTTCTTATTTGCCAAGAAAGCAGTCCCCCGCTGTTGATTAACCGGTGAACTGCTTCCCTAGCTTTGTAAGTCTATTCAAAAGTTGCTGATGTTATTCTTATTCAGACAGTCTTGCTTCCAGCTTCGCTTTTTCTTCCTCATAGCCCGGTTTGCCGAGCAAAGCGAACATGTTCTTCTTATAGGCTTCCACGCCAGGCTGGTCAAACGGATTGACGCCAAGCAGATAGCCGCTGATACCGCACGCCTTTTCAAAGAAGTACACCAGATATCCGAAGGAATACGGAGTCATATCCGGCACGGTTACGATCAGGTTTAGGAACCTGTCCGTCTGTATGTGCCAACATCGTGCCTTGGAAGGCCTTTTTGTTGACGAAATCCATCGTTTTGCCAGCCAGGAAGTTCAGGCCGTCCAAATCGTCCGGATCGCTTTCGATCGTAATTTGCTTCGCTACATTGTCCACCTGGATGACGGTTTCGAAAATGTTGCGGCTGCCTTCCTGAACGAATTGTCCCATGGAGTGCAGATCGGTCGAGAAGTCGACGGATGCCGGATAAATGCCTTTGTAGTCCTTGCCTTCGCTTTCGCCGTACAGCTGTTTCCACCACTCGGATACGAAGTGTAGAGAAGGCTCGTAGTTCACGAGAATCTCGATGGCTTTGCCTTTGCGGTACAGTGCGTTACGCACGGCAGCGTATTGGTAGCTGAGGTTCTCATGTACGTTCGGGTTGCTGAATTCCTTGGAAGCGTCAGCGGCACCCTGCATCATCTCTTCGATGTTGATTCCGGCAGTAGCAATTGGCAGCAGGCCAACCGCAGTCAGTACGGAATATCTTCCGCCGACGTCGTCCGGAATGATAAAGGACTCATAGCCTTCTTCATTCGCGAGCTTCTTGAGGGCTCCTCTTTCCTTGTCGGTTGTTGCATAGATACGCTTGCGGGCTTCTTCCTTGCCGTATTTCTTCTCCAGCTCGGCTTTGAAAATACGGAATGCAATCGCAGGCTCCGTCGTTGTGCCGGACTTGGAAATGACGTTCACGGAGAAGTCCTTGCCTTCGATCAGATCGAGCAAATGCGCCACATAAGTGGAGCTGATGTTGTTGCCGGCGAAATAGATCTCAGGTGTCTTGCGCTTGTCCTTTGGTAATACATTATAGAAGGAATGGGACAGAGCTTCAATCGCCGCGCGTGCGCCGAGGTAAGATCCGCCGATTCCGATGACGATCAGAACGTCAGAATCGCTTTGGATTTTCGCTGCTGCTTTTTGGATACGTGCAAATTCTTCCTTGTCGTATTGGGTAGGTAGATCAATCCATCCCAAGAAGTCAGAACCTACGCCTGTCTTGTTATGAAGCTGCTCGTGAGCGAGTCGGATCGGCTCTGCCAGATAATCCACTTCGTGCTGACCGATAAAGGAGAGCGCCTTACTGTAATCGAAATTTAATTTGGTAGACATATCTAATGTAAACCTCCTAGTTTGGCTTCATCTCTATTCTATTTACGCTCCGAAAAAAACAGCTTTAGAATAGGATACTGTAATTTGACTGCATTTGGCAAGGACAATATGAAGCTTATCCACCCACAATTTCACTTCTCCCCCCATGGATTGTCGCATGGCCTCATGGTAAACTTAATGAATGCTTATATCTCACAGGAAAAGGTGATTCTCATGAAAAAAATAGGCTTCATCGGACTGGGCACCATGGGAGCGCCCATGGCTTCCAATTTGTTAAAACAAGGTTACGAGGTAACCGTCTATAACCGCACGGCTTCCAAGGCCGAAGCGCTTGTCCGGGAAGGCGCGTCCCAAGCCGCCACTCCTGCCGAAGCGGCCTCAGGACAGGATGCGGTCATCACGATGGTCAGCAATGACGATTCCATCCGCGAGGTGTTTTACGGCGAGGACGGCATTCTGAAAACGCTGGCTCAAGGCACCACCGTCATTGACAGCAGCACCATTTCCCCGGGGCTCGTCAAAGAGCTGGCCGCCGAGGTTCACAAGCTCGGAGCCTATTTCCTCGACGCACCGGTTACCGGCAGCAAGCCGGCGGCCATCGACGGCACACTCGTATTTATGGTCGGCGGAGAAGCTTCCGTACTGGAAGCCGCATCCGGCCTGTTTGATACGCTGGGCAAGAAGGTCATCCATATGGGACCAAGCGGCAGCGGTTCTGTTGCCAAGCTTGCCCATAACACGATGGTCGGCATCAACAACCTGGCCTTGGCGGAAGGCTTCGCCATCGCCGCCAAATCCGGCATTCCTGCGGACAGCTTCCTCGAGCTGGTGCAGCTGGGTTCGGCCGGCAGCAAGGCCGCGGACCTGAAAGGCCGGAAGATCATCGACCACGACTTCAGCAACCAGTTCTCCCTTGCGCTGATGCTCAAAGACCTGAAGCTTGCCTCCTCCCTCACCGACGCCACCGGCGTACCGTCCCCGATGCTGAACCTGGCAAAAAGCCTGTTTCAAGCCGGGCAGACGCAGGGCTTCGGAGATGAGGACCTGTCCGCTGTCGTCAAATGCTATGAAGCATGGATCGGACAGACGATCGGCGGCAAGCCGCTGCAATAATGGACAGGCTCCTTCCATATACAGCCATAGGTTGAATGGAACGGCTCCAAATTATGCAGAAAAATGAGTTTACCGGAGAGAAAAGGGTAAGTCCGCCAGATGACGGACTTACCCTTTTTCGTTACTCCGCCGGGTAGGAGCAGCAGTAATCGGTTACGCTGAACACTTCCAGAGCGAATTTGGAATGGGCAGGCACGTGAAACGTGTGTGCTCCCTGAATTTCTTGCCAGGATTCTTCACCGGGAAGAAGGACCTTCAGGTGGCCGGACAGGATCTCCATAATTTCAGGACCGTCCGTCCCAAATTCATACGTGCCCGGAAGCATGATTCCGAGCGTAACCTTGCTACCATCTTCCAGAATGACGGTGCGGCTGGTCACCTGGCCGTCATAATAGACGTTGGCTGCTTTGACGATGGTGGCATTGCTGAACTGCGACATGTGCTCACTGCTCCTTTTGAACTCAAAATATGAATTAAACGGCTATGACCTTACAGCAGCCCTTTGACACGGCTGACTACATTGTCCACCGTAAATCCGTATTCTTCAATGACGCGGTTACCAGGAGCGGATGCGCCAAAGATGGAGATGCCGAGAATGTCGCCTTTGTCGCCGACATAGCGTTCCCAACCGAATGGCGAAGCCATTTCGATGGCAAGACGCGCTTTGACGTCAGGCAGCAGGACGGAATCTTTGTAAGCTTGATCTTGTTTTTCGAACAGATCCCAGCTTGGCATGCTGATGACGCGAACTTCGATGCCCTCTTTGGACAGCGCTTCGGCGGCTTTCACAGCCAGCTGTACTTCGGAACCCGTTGCGATGATTTGCGCTTGAGGTTTGCCGTTCTTCGCGTCAGCTACTACATAAGCACCGCGCTTGATGCCTTCGCGTGCACCCTCAGCCGTAGCGGCCAGGATCGGCAGGTTTTGGCGCGTCAATACGAGCGCTACCGGGTTCTCTTTATTTTCAACGGTGTAAGCCCAGGCAGCCGATGTTTCGTTGGCGTCAGCCGGACGGATCACAGTCAATCCAGGAATGATGCGCAGCGATGCCAGCTGTTCGATCGGTTCATGGGTAGGACCGTCTTCACCAACCGCAATACTGTCATGAGTCAGAACATAAGTGACAGGCAGCTTCATGATCGAAGCCAGACGAACCGCCGGACGCAGGTAGTCGGTAAATACGAAGAACGTACCGCCGAATACTTTCAGTCCGCCATGCAGCGTCATGCCGTTCATCACGGCAGCCATCGCGAATTCGCGTACGCCGAAGTAGATGTTGCGGCCTTCGCGGCTGTCAGGGGTGAAGTTGGCCAGGTTGTTCAGGTGAGTCATCGTGGAGCTTTCCAAGTCGGCGGATCCGCCAAGCAGCTGTGGTACGCCGCCTGTAAGACCGTTCAGGGCGTTACCGGAAGCAACGCGTGTCGATACAGCTTTGTCTTCCACGGAATACTTCGGAAGGTCTTTATCCCATCCTTCAGCAAGGTCGCCGGCAACAGCCTTTTCGAATTGAGCGGCCAGTTCAGGATAAGCTTTCTTGTAAGCTTCGAACTGCTCGTTCCATTCTTTGTTGACTTTCACGCCGTGTTCTTTCACTTTCGCGAAATGAGCGCGAACTTCTTCAGGCACGTAGAAGTCTTCTTCGTATACCCATTTGTAGAATTCTTTGGTCAGCTTGGCTTCTTCCGCACCCAGCGGGGATCCGTGAGTACCGCCATGGCCGCCTTTACCTTGTTTGTTCGGGCTTCCGTAACCGATGACGGTTTTCACTTCGATCAGGGTCGGTTTGCTCGTTTCGGCTTGCGCTTCCGCAATGGCTTTCTCGATGGCCGGAAGATCGTTGCCGTCTTCCACGCGCAGCACTTGCCATCCGTATGCTTCGAAACGCTTTTGTACGTTTTCGGAGAAGGACAGGTTAAGTTTACCGTCGAGGGAAATGTCATTGGAATCGTACAGCATGATCAGCTTGCCGAGCTGTTGATGGCCCGCCAAAGAAGCAGCCTCATGCGAGATACCTTCCATCAGGTCGCCGTCGCCGCAGATCGCGTACGTATAGTGGTCAACCACTTTGTAGTTGTCTTTGTTGTAAGTTGCAGCCAGCTGAGCTTCAGCCATTGCCATACCAACGGCCATAGCCACGCCTTGTCCAAGAGGACCTGTCGTTGCGTCAACGCCAGCTGTGTGACCGAACTCTGGGTGACCTGGAGTCAGGCTTCCCCATTGACGGAATTGTTTCAGTTCTTCCATTGGAAGATCGTATCCGCTCAGGTGAAGCAGGCTGTACAGCAGCATAGAGCCGTGCCCAGCGGAGAGAACAAAACGATCGCGGTTAATCCAGGTCGGATTCTCCGGATTGTGGTTCATCGTCTTTGCGAACAGCTGGTATCCCATTGGTGCAGAGCCCATCGGCATACCCGGATGTCCGGAGTTGGCTTTCTCGATCGCATCGATCGCGAGGGTACGGATCGTCGTAATCGACAGATTATCGATGGTCGCGTTCTCGGCCTTGTCAATCGCTTGATTCTTGTCAGTCATGGTTATCCTCCTCAGTATTTCTGGGAAATTAACATGAAGCGGGCACACTTGAAAGCACGGAAAAACCCGGCGGCTTAGAAGAACATCCGCTTGAATGTTTCATTTTGACTTATTATAACACTTGCCTTTCTTCTTTTCCATAACCTTTATCACCATTCCCCATGAAGAAGGTCATTATGCGGAGCAAAACTGATCGGATGACGGGGCAGCAGATCCCGGTCGAAGCCAAGAGCCGAGCGGGATTGGGCGAAGTCTCGCCTGCCCTCCGTCTGGCAATAGTTTCAAACATTTTTCATGTACTCCTGCGGGTTGACACGTCTTCCATCTATGACCCGCACGGTCCGGTCCTGAAACAGCAAAAACCATTGGAAACAGCCGTTTCTTCGAGTATGATAGTTCGTAACTCAACTGCATGTAACCGAGGTGAAAACGTCAAATGAACGGAAATACGCACATTCTGGTCGTGGAGGACGACAACGACATCAGCGGCCTGCTCTGCAGTATTGTCCACCGCAGCGGATATACCGCACAGCCCGCCTTTTCCGGGACCGAGGCCGTCCTTTATTTGAAGCAGCAGCCATGGGACATGGTCCTTCTGGATTTGATGCTTCCCGGCTTATCCGGCGAGGAAGTACTGAACGAAGCTCGGGAACACGGCGCTCCGCCGGTAATGATCATTTCAGCCAAGGGCGACCAGTCCGGAAAGATCGCCGCCCTCCGCGGCGGTGCCGACGACTATATCACGAAGCCGTTCGACATCGAGGAAGTATCTGCACGCATCGACTCGCATCTTAGACGGGTCCATCGTGCCGCGAACTCCGCCAAGCCGGTCATCTATTCGCATAAAAATTTGCTGCTCGACCCGGAAGCCAAAACCGTCCACGCCGACGGCGAGCCGATTTCCCTGACCGCCCGCGAATTCGATATCCTTCATCTGCTCATGGCATCGCCCAAAAAGGTATTTTCCAAATCCAATCTGTATGAAAGCATCTGGGGCGAGGAGTTTCTCGGGGATGACAATACCGTCAACGTACATATGAGCAATCTGCGCAGCAAACTGGCCAAGGCTTGCCCCGGCGAGGAATGGATCGAAACCGTGTGGGGCATCGGCTACCGGCTGAAGCCGTGAGAAGCTGGTGGAGCTTAGGTCCGCTGCCTTTCAGGGCTGTACAGCCGCATCCTTCAACAACATAGCGTTATCCGCTGCAGTCTTGTACCGGCCGCAGTCGCCTCTTCAGACTTAAGCCTTTCTTAAGAATTGTCTTAAACTTCTCTTACGCTTTCCGGAATACACTGAGCCTATCACTGGAGGGAGGCTGATGAGAAAATCATGAGCGAATATGTTCTTCGCACCACCAATCTCACCAAAACGTTCAAAAACGGCATCGCTTTGGATAAGGTGAATCTCTCGATCAAACGGGGGTCCATTTACGGATTCATTGGGCAAAACGGAGCCGGCAAATCCACGCTCATCCGCATCGCCGCGGGGCTGGCCTTTCCGACGGAAGGCTCGGTGGAGCTGTTCGGATACAGCGGTCCAGCGGAAACAAACGAGGCGCGCAAACGCATCGGATCCATCATTGAAAGCCCGGCGCTGTTCCCGCAAATGACGGCGGAGGAGAACGTCGAAGCCAACCGGCTTCTGCGGGGCATTCCCGGAAAAGATATCGTCAAGCGATCGCTCGAACTGGTGGGCCTGGAAGGAACAGGTCGGAAAAAGGCGAAAAACTTCTCGCTGGGCATGAAGCAGCGTCTGGGATTGGCGATCGCCCTGTTGGGTGATCCGGAGTTTCTCATTCTGGACGAGCCCACCAATGGGCTTGACCCCATGGGCGTCGTCGAAATGCGCGAGCTGCTCAAGCGGCTGAACCAGGAACGGCGGATCACCATCCTGATTTCCAGCCATATTTTAAGCGAGCTGCATCTGCTGGCCACCCATTACGGCATCATTCACCGCGGCGTCCTGCTCGAGGAACTGACGGCCAAGGAACTGCAGGAGAAATGCCGGCAGTTCATTCATATCAAAGTCAACGACCCTGCCGCGGCGGCATCGGTCCTGCAGAACCGTCTGGACACCACGGAATTCGAGGTCATGCCGGACGGGTCCATCCAGCTCTACGATCATTTGGAGCATCCCGGGCGCATATCGACCACACTCGCCGCATCCGGCCTGGAGATCGAGCAGTTTATGCCGAAAGGCGAAGACCTGGAGACGTTTTTCACGAAACGGATCGGAGGTGTGCAGGCATGAGCAACGTCATCAAAGCGGAATGCTTCAAGCTGCGCAAGGACCTCTCGTTCCGGACCCTGCTCCTGTGCATTGCGGCGGCCGCCATCGTATATCCCCTGCTCGTCATCATGGACCATACCGCCGGCGAGCCGGAAGTCACGAGCCTGGAGTTTATGCAAAATGTGCTGGCCGGCAACGCCTATGTACTGAAGTTTTCCGCCGCCCTGCTGGCCGGTTTCTTTATTTCCAGCGAATATTCGACCGGCGTCATGAAATGCATCGCCTCTTCCGGCAACAGCCGGATCCGGCTGTTCGCCGCAAAGCTGCTGGTCTTCACCGTTGGTACGGCCGTGCTTGCGCTCGCCCTGCCTGTGGTAGCAACAGCCGTGATAGTGATCGCTAATGGGGACGCGGGATCGTTACCGCTGCCTTTTGTACTGCGAGCCCTGGGATTTACCGTCCTCTATGCGGCCGGATTTGCCGGCATTGCCGCCTTGTTTTCCACCTTGCTGACCGACAGCGGCAAATCGATCGGATTTTTGTTCATACTCTACCTGCTGATGGATTCCATGCTAGCGGTGGCTGGAAAGTACGTTCCATTTATAGGCACCATTTATGATTACTCCGTATTTAAGCTGGTCAACAACGTGCCGATCCTGGAACGAAGCGGTGGACAGCTCAGCGCCATGGTCGTGGTTCCGGTCGTTTGGTTCCTGATGTTTGGAGCTTTGGGCATTCTGGCCTTCCGGAAGAAGGAGATTAAGTAAGAAGCAACTGGAAGAAGCAACCCCATACAAACAATGAGCTGCAAGGTAGTGAATTTTCGCGGGAAACCATCTAACCCAAGGAGGCGGACAAACGATGCTCTACATCACCATTGTCGTTGTCGGCATAATTGCTCTGCTCGTCGTCCGCCTCCTGCGGATGCGCAGGGAACTTCGGCGGGTAACCGCCCAGTTGAAGAGCTACAACGAAGGCAGATCGGGACAAAAAAACCGATTTGTCCTATTACGAAAAAGATCTTGAATCGCTTGCGGCTGAAATCAACCGTCTGATCGACCGGGTGACCGAGAGCGGCGCCCTGCAGCGCCGAACGGAAAACGAGCTGAAGCAGGCGATCGCCAACATGTCCCATGATATCCGCACGCCGCTGACGTCGATCTTCGGCTATATTCAGCTGCTTGATGCCGAGGACCTCAGTCCCGAAGAAAAGCATGCCTACTTAAGTGTGATCAAACACCGTTCGCAGCGTCTGCAGGCGCTGCTGAACGATTTTTTCGAGCTTTCCGTGATCGAGTCCACCGATTACGAGCTGAAGCCGGCGCGCATCCGTTTCGTCCTGGTGCTGCAGGACGTGATCATGAGCCTGTATGACCAGTTCACCGACTGCAGTATCACCCCATTCCTGGAGTTTCCTGAAGAGGAGATCATCGGGTTCGCGGATGAGTCGGCCGTCAAACGGGTCATCGAAAACCTGCTGCTCAATACGATCAAGCACACGCGCGGCGAAGTCGGCATCGGGCTGAAGCGGCAAAATAACGAGGCGGTGCTGGTCATCCGCAATGATGCCCCGCATCTCGTCGGCACCGATCCCTCCCTGCTGTTTGACCGGTTCTATACAGCCGACCAAACGCGCTCCGGTAAAGGGACCGGCCTCGGCCTGTCCATCGCCCGCAGCCTGATGGAGAAGATGGGCGGCCGGCTGTCCGCCGAGCTGAACGGGGACGTGCTGACGATGACATGCCGCTGGGAGCTTACCACCGGCGGGAATTCGCAGGGAACGTCGATCATCTAAACGAAGATGTTATAAATTGAAAATTCACATATTGTAATTGAAAATCCATATGAAAAAGAACCCCTTGGAATGGCATTCACTGGCGGGCCTCAGCCCTCTGCCTCCAAGGGGTTCTTGGTTTGAGTAAATTTGGCGCGGTCCGCGCTCTAGCGCGAGTTCCGCTTGCGCGCGGCCAGCAGGCGGTCCATCGCTGCGGACCGCTCTTCCTCCGGCTGCGGGCACCAGGGCCGCGGCCAGCAGCGCATAGCTCCAATCATGGAGCTGGCGGCTCGGCTTGGCTTTGGCGGCAAATACCTGCTCCGGATGGTCTATCGACAGCATCCGGCCGCCGGTCAGCTCAGCCAATCGCTGAAGCCCCTGATCCGAATTCCCGTCCGCAATCCGGTATTCCGGAGAGTAAGAGACGACCAGCCCGGTGCCGGGCGCAGCCGGCTTGCCACTGCCATCGAGCAGCGTCATCAGATACGAACCGGACTGGTCCACCGGCAGCTCTCCGGTATAGCTTCCCGGCGCCTCCTGAACGAGATCCACCTTATGCTCCTGCAGGTCATCCCCGGTAATGACGGCCTGCAGTTGATCCGTGCCAGCCGTATCCGATTTGACTTCAAAACGGACCCGGTTCCCCTCGATTCGCGTGCTTACCTCATACGGGGAAGCCGTAAACTGCGGGAAGGTCCACTTTACCATCTGGGTCACGACATTGGAGAAGGCGGGCCAAGCTACCCAGTCCTTCGACCATTTGCCCATCAGGTCGCTCGTCCAGGCGACGGTTCGGCCGGATCCGTACTGCCACCTCGCCAGCAGCGGGTCAGGCTCAGGACTGGTCAACACCGTCTGCGCCCCCTGCTTCGGCGTGGTGGCGACATAGCCGTAAACTTGCGGCACGCCATTTTCGAACAAAGACGTCCAGTCCCCGCCGTTTTGCAGTGCCGGCACAAACGGCTTGTCCACGATGTAGGACTTGGACATCATCGCGGCTTCGCGGCTGAAAATCGACGGTATCGACGAAGCGTCATCCACAAAGTAGTATCGGCCCTTGGCCTCATCTGCCAGCGACTGCAGCAGATTGACGTCCGCGTCCATTCCGACCGCAACCGTGGACATCGTGATTTTGCCGCCCTTCATTTGCTCGATCAAATCGCTGTATCCGCCGTTTCCGGCCGACTGTCCGTCGGTCATCAGAATGATATGCTTCCGCTGGGCCTTGACCTTCAGCATTTCCTCCACGGCGGACGCCGCGGCCGGGTAAATATCGGTCCCGCCATCGCTTTGGATGGACTGAATCTGCGAAATGACGTCTTCCTTGCCGTTCGCCAAGGGCTGAGGGGTCACGACCCACCACGGCTGGGAATCAAAGGCGAGCACGCCGACCGTATCCTTGGATCTCAGCATCTCCACCGTACGGATCGCCGCTTCCTTGGCGAGCTCCATTTTGTCCCCGCTCATACTGCCCGAACGGTCAATGACCAGGATCAGACCGAGGGACGGGATCTCCCGCTTGCCCTCCAGCTCCATGGAGACGGGGAGCAGCTTTTCGATCGGCGTCTTGAAATAGCCGCCCATGCCGTAACTGTCCTCGCCACCGGCCATCATAAACCCGACCCCGTAGGTGCGGACCGCCTGTTCGATCATGGCCATCCGCCGCTCGCCCACCTGGTCGCCGGATACGTTGTTAAAAATAATAGAATCATACGCTGCATATTTCGACGGCTCCAGCGGCAGAACACTCGGATCGATCCGCTCATACTGAACCAGGCCCGATGAGAGGGCCGACGCAAGATTGGCCGCGTTTCCCTTCTCGCCTTCCACGATCAGCACCTTGGGCGGACCTTCCACCCGGGTAAAGGCATATCCCGCATTGTTGGCCGACTGGCGGTCGCCGTCCATGAAAATTTCGGCACGGTAGCGGTGAAGCCCCGTTTTTTTCGCCAGCCCCTTCACGGCATACCGGTTGTCTCCCGGGGTCACGTCCACCGACTCGCGGCCGATCTCGGCGTTGTCTTCATACAGCCGGAGCTCACCCTTGCCTTTATAAGTGCTCCGCACCAGCACTTCAATATAATAGGACTCTGCTTGGTAGAGCTTCTCCGGGACTTTGACTTCCTCCACGGAGACGTCCTGCTGTTCGGACGAAGGCATCTCCAGCACGTCAACCGGGATGCCCTGGTCCTTCAACAGCCGTCCGGCCGACAGCATGCTGCCGACATTCTCCTCCCCGTCGGTGATCAGGACGATCCGGGAATCCGAGCGGCTGTCCAGCATGCTCCCGGAGAGCGTCATGCCGGCTTCCAGATTCGTGTATTCCCGCTTCAGGTCCGCATTCAGCCGAAGGGAGCCCGGGAGCTCATGGGTCTCTTTTTGCTCAACAGCCGCGTCCAGACCTGTGGATACCACCGCGATGGTGTCCTTCGCTTCCTTGCCTTTGGCCGATTGTCCAATAAACGCTTCGGCGCTTTCCGTGTCCGTCATGCTCATCGAGCGGTCAACGACATATACGACCTTCTTTTGGTGCAATACAGTATAAGATTGCAATCCGGACAGCATCAGCACGAGCAGCAGCAGGATCACGGAACGGATGGCGATCGCCCAGGTCTTGCGGCGGCCGGCCAGGCGAAAGTCCGATTTGTACGCATACACCATCAGAAGCGCCAGCGGAAGGAGCAAGAGCAGCAGCCAAGGGTGATTAAATTGAACGCCCACGCTGGTACACCCCCCATTCGGTCACGATCATCAGCAGTACGACGGCGGCGGCCAACCACATGAGCGAGTAGCGGCTTTGACCGATTTTCCCATCCGTTCCCGGATTCCCTGCCTGTTCTCCGGCACCTGCCTCAGCCCTGCCTGTATCGTCTTGGCCCGATTTCAAAACAACCGGTTTAGAGGAGGCAAAGGTCCCCTCAAAAGGATCGGCAGCCGCCTCCACCAGATAGCTGGTGGTGTTCCCCTGACTGTTTCGCTCTTCAAAAGCATACAATCCGGGTACTTGCGGCGCCGTCTGCAGGGAGGATATCGCCCGCTCCCGTTTTTGCACCTCCGGAACCGGCGCTCCCGCACCAGGCACCCCGGTATGCTGCACCTTCCATTCCGCTTGCTCCGTATCCGCTGCGATCGGCACCTCCATGCCCGATCCGGCTGTTACCCTGCCGAGGCCCATACCTTCGCCTTCGTTCAGCCAAGAAACCGCGTTATGGACGAGGATCGGAAATTCCGCCGATAGCGGCAGATCCGTGTCCTGCAGCCGGAACAGAAACGACAGCCGCGGATGTCCCGCTTCCTTGCCTGCATATATTGCCGGCGTACCACCGATCGTCACCAGCGGCTCGGCCCAGGCCGGCAGCGGTTCCTTGTGCAGCTCGCCCACATAGAGGCCTTTCAGCGTGATGTACCGGTTCACCGGATGATCGGATACTTTAGGCTCCTGACCGTTCACCTTGACTTCCGGACCGCTGCCGCCGATCGACCACAGCGGGGTCTCTTCAAGCAGCTGCTTCCAGGAACCTTCCTTCGTAAAAGCAGGCGCCTGCCCGTCCACAACGATCAAATCCGGCGGATCCTTGGGAACCTGTGGAACAGACGCAGTGTTCCCTGAATCCGCCGTTTTCGCGGAATTGCTGGATGCCGTCTCTTCCGTTGTCATCCGGGTCACCTGCGCTCCGGTCAGCTGCAGCGCCTTTACCAGAAACAGATTGCCCGGCGTCAGCAGCAGAATGCTCGGCTCCCGGCTGCTTTTCCCAAAAGCGTAAGCTGCGTTGTCCGCGGCATATCCGTCATCGCCATCCAGCTCAATCCGGTACACGTCAGCCGGCGGCAGAGACTGCAGAACCAGTGTGGCGCTGTGCCGGGCAAGATCGGCCGATTCGGTACGCAGCAGCTTGTTGTCCCCATAAATACGTATATCGACCGGCGCATCCCATGTCCCGCTCGAGCCGAGCACGGCCACCGCATCATTACCTTCCTTGCCCTGCTGAATGCCAAACTGCTGGATGCCGGCATTTTTCACCGGACCGTTTCCAACCAGGACTGTGTGTGCAGGAACTTCAAACGTCACCTGGTCGCTGGGGCCCTTCCATTCGCCGTCCGTAAAAAGAACAACCTCCGCGTTCTGCTCCTCCCGTGTAAGCGCAGAGGCCAGCGACAGCGTCTCATTATACGCCGCCTGACCGTAGTAAGGCGTGAGACCGTCGATCGCATCCTGAATGCGCTTCGCATCCTTTTCCCGGGAAATGATCACGTCGGGTTCGGATTTCATGCTGAGCAGGGTCACCTCGCTGCCGCGGGCATGCTTCTTCACGTACTGCTTCATCTCGGATTTCATTCGTTCGATCCGCGTCTCCTGCGGGTCCTGGGAAGACTGTTCTGCATTGCCGGCTGGCGGCGCCGCTATTGCACCCATGCTCCCCGATGTATCGGCAACGAAGACGATATGCCCTCCGCTATTTCCGGATACCCACAGATAAGGCTGCAGCAGGGCAAAACGAGCAGCGCGGCGGCAAGCAGCTGCAGCCACAGCAGCAGACGATTTTGCAGCTTCTGCCACGGGCGGTTGGCTTCAATATTTTTCAGCACCCGGTCCCACAGCAGGTGGCTGGGCACGGTGGTGTCTATAAACTTGCGTTTGAGCAAATACATCAGCAGAATCGCCGGTATGCTGAGTGCAAACCACAGCCCTGCCCATGAACCGATTCCCACAATGCTTCCCCCTTTCTCTGTAAGCCAAGCTCGTCAGGCGATGACGAGACCTGCCTCCGCCATTACGCCAAACACCGCCTTTTGCAGGCTCATATCTGTCGAAACCCGGATGAAGGTCATGCCGCGATCTGCAGCCAGCTTCATCAGGTATTCCTGATACCGTTCAAGCTCGTCCTGGTAGGCCCGTAACACTTTGCCGGTGAAGGCGATATCCTTCCCGGTGCCCAGCTCGCTGTCGATCAGTCTTAAGTCGCCGCAGTAGGCCGGGTCGATTTCCTCCGGGGCCAGCACCTGAACGAGTACGACCTCCTGCCCCGCCCCTCTTAAGCGGCTCAGCATCAGCCCGAGATCCTCCTCCCGTTCATCCAGCCAAAAATCCGAGAAGATCCAGGTCATCCCCGGCAGTCTGGGCATCGCTCCTGGTGCGCCGAAGGCGGCCGCCAGGCTTCCTTCTTCTCCGGGGGCCGCGTCCTGAAAAAACTGAAACAGCCGGTGGGCCGCCCCGCGCCCGCGGAGCACGGGCAGGCGAGCGTCGATCTGGCTGCTGAAGCAGCAGGCCTGCAGCCGTTCGTAAGAGCACAGCGCAACATATCCGATGCTGGCGGCCAGCTGCTTCGCATACCGCAGCTTGGAGGGAATCGCTTCATTCCCATTCCCCTCCCGTCCCCGGGCCCCGCCTGCAAAATCCATCGATGCCGAGCAGTCCACGTACAGGCTGACCATCAGCTCCTGCTCGTCCATAAACTGCCGGACGAACGGCTTGCCTGTCCGCGCATACACGCCCCAGTCGAACCTGCGGATGTCATCCCCGGGTGCATAAGGCCGGTAATCGGCGAATTCGAGCGAAGAGCCGAGCCGGCTGGAGCGCCGCTTGCCCTGCAGGGTACCGGCCACACGCTTCGCAGAGCCAAGGCTCATCCGCTCCAGCCGGACCATCCAGTCCGGGGGCAGCAGGTATTCAGCGCTCATCCCTGCGCCTCCGCCCGCTCGAGCATCTCGCGGATCACCTGGTCTGTCGTAATGCCCATGGCTTGGCCTTCAAAGTTCAAAAATATCCGGTGCCGCAGTGCCGGCACCGCGACGGCATGGATATCGCCCGTTGACAGGTGCATCCTGCCTTGGCAGACCGCCCGGACCTTCCCCGCCGAAATGATCGACTGGATGCCGCGCGGGCCCGAACCGAATCGTACGTACTTCTTGACACCCTCCGGCGCCGACGCCTCTTCCGGATGGGTCATCATCAGCAGCCTGGCCGCATAATCCAACACTTCATCGGCGACCAGCACTTCCCTTGCTCCCTGCTGGATTTCCAGCAGCTCTGCCGCACCGGCCTGCTTCCGCACCTCGGGCTGGCGGTTCGTCGTTGTCCGCCGGACGATTTCCTTCAGCTCCTCGCTTCCCGGATATGGCACGAGAATTTTGAGCAGGAACCGGTCCAGCTGGGCTTCCGGCAGCGGATAGGTCCCTTCGTTTTCAAGTCGGGTTTGCGTCGCCAGGACGAAGAACGGTTTCGGCAGAACGTGCGTCTCGCTGCCAACCGTCACCGTTTTCTCCTGCATCGCCTCAAGCAAAGCGCTCTGCGTTTTCGGGGTCGCCCGGTTGATCTCGTCCGCCAGCACGATGCTGCTGAAGAGCGGCCCGCGCTGAAAGGACATCGAAGTCTCCCCCTGACGGCCGAAAGAAATGACCTGCGTGCCCGTAATGTCGCTTGGCATCAAATCCGGCGTAAACTGGATGCGCGAGAATGACAAGTCGAGCGTATCGGCAATCGTACGGACCAGCATCGTCTTGCCCAGACCGGGAATACCCTCCAGAAGGGCGTGGCCTCCCGCAAAGATGCACCACAGCATCTGCTCGACGACCTCCTGCTGGCCCACGATCACCTCGGCGATCTGCCCCCGTACCCGGGATATCGTCTCTTTCCAAGCTTCCGGTTGAATTTGCGTATCCAGCATTAACCTTCCTCCTCAATTGTGGATCAGGGATTCGGATTGATTCCCGTAAAATATTCCTCGACCAGACCCTGCATCTGCTGCGGCAGGTCGCTGCGCCCCAGCGACTTTTTGGCCTCAGCCTCATATTCTTTGTACACTTCCTCGTAAGGTCGGCTCGCTCCCTCGACTCCCGGAGCGACGCCGCCTTTCTGGACCGTTCCGCCTCCGCCTTGGATCGGACCGGTGTCCGCCTGCACATTCCCTTTGCCGGCAAACTCGCGCGGCGTCGTCACGAGCTCGCGTCCGCCTTGGCCAAAGCCTGCACCAGGACCCTGCCCCTGGCCGGCCCCGCCGCGTCCGGAGCCGCCCTGTCCGGCGCCGGAACCGGAGCCGGAACCGGATCCGCTTCCGGATCCACTGCCGGATCCCTGGCCGGGACTGTTACTTTGGCCCGCCCCGTCAATCGGCTCCGATGGATCGCCTCCGCCGCTGTCCAAAGGCTCGCCCATCCCGGCCGAATCCGCCAGGGCCAGCTGCTCCGCTGCGCCGCCGGTGGCCCAGGCATCCGATACGGGCATGCCGGCCGCCGTCATTTGCGAAGCCAGGCCGAGCCCCTGCGACGCCAGGCTTGCGGTCAACGCCGAAGCGGCGTCGGATTGGCTGGAAGACGCCTGGCTCGCGGCAATCGCTTTGGCCAGCTCATCCTCCAGCCCCTTCAAGGCTTCGTCCAGCTTGGAAGGGTCCGTGCCGGCCAGCGCCTGCTCCGCCTTGCTCATCGCTTCCTGAAGGGCCTTGGTGTCCTGTTTCTTCCCGGCCTCTTCGGCCATCTTCTTCAGAGCCTCCCGGAGCTGCTCCTTCTCTTCCGGCGACAGCTTCTGGATCTGCTGCTTCAGCTGGTCCAGCGCTTTTTTCATCGCAGCCTGATCCTTCTGCTCCAGGCTCTTCCCGATGGAAGACAGCTGGGGCGTCTGCTGCATCTTCCGGCCCAGCTCCGACAGGGTCCGCGCCTTCTCTTCCTGCTGTTTGGCCGTCTGCTCCATCGCCTTCATCGTTTTCTCCAGCTGCTCCAAAGCCCGTTCCGGATCCTTGGTCCCGTCCAGTTCCTTTTGCAGCGTCTTGAGGTGGCCGTCCAGCGGTTTTTTCGCCGTCAGATCCAGCTTCTTCGTTTCGAGCTCTTTCACCAGATCTTCCGTTTTCTTCCGCTGCTCCTGAACCCACTGCTTCTGCTCCGCCGCCTGGGCAAGCTTGTCATCCATCGGGCTTGGCAACAGTGCCAGAGCAAGGCATACGACAAGCCCCCCACCGCAGCCAGCCCACCACTTCGTCAACTTCGGCATTCTCAGCCTTGTCTTCATCTGTGCGGCAAACAGGCGTCCGTATTCGGCCGCCTGGGTCCGCTGCCATCGCGCCGCCGCCGAATCGTTCCCGGCAAAAGACAATGCGGTCACCATCATGTCGCTTCGCTCCGCACTGCCGCTGGCGAGATCCATCGCTTCAGCCGCTTCCTTCACACGGATACGGTGCAGCAGCCCGGCAGCCAGACCGGCTGCCGCTCCTGCTACCGCAAGCCCGGCAGCCGCCAGCTGGTAGACAGGAATCGGCCACAGCCTGGCGGCGAGCAAGAAAAGCAGCGCCGCCGTCAAACCGCAGGACAACCCGTATGCCAAATACCTCAGCATTCTGAAGACCTGCAGACGGGCACGGGCCCGGTGAATCGCCTGCATGATCGGGTCCATGGTTTCCACCTCCTTTTTTACGGATAAAATACTCGGCCAGTGTGCTTATAATCCCGTCCTGCTTTTTTTAAATCCCGTCCAGTACTTATTTCACAGGCTCGATCGTTGCTCCGCCATCCGTGCCGTCTGTCTCTGCCTGCTTCCTTCTCCGGCGAACCGGGCGAATCCGGCGGATGCTGATCCAGAGCGACACGATGATGACCACGCTGTACACCACCACAAACTCCTGCCACAGCTGAATCGGCGCATCCGCGTTGAGCGTCGTTCCCCGGACGAGGAAAGCCTGTTTGGAAAAGCTCGGTTCGAATAAGCTGATCAGCGCCGCCGCCGGATTCAAGCCCAGGATATAACCAACCCAGGAGTAATCCGGTTGCAGCACGGATTGTGCATTTTGTCTCTGAACCAAGCTCAGGGCGAACAGATACAGCAGTCCCGTCAGCAAAAAGATGCACAATCCAACGCCATAGGTCACGATCACGGAGATCATCGTCCGCTTCAGCAGCGTGGAGAAAAGAACCCCCAGCGATCCCAGCATCAGCATAACGAACAGATAGAACAGGAACAGTGAGACCAGCTGATTCAGGGAGATGCCGCCATACATAAATACGATGCTGTATACCGGCAGCGTTGCTACCACGATCAAGGCCATAAAGCTGAGCGAGGATACCAGCTTGCTCAAAATGATCGTCGACGAGCTCTGTTGGGTGGTAAGCAGCATGCTGAGCGTCTGCTTTTCCCGTTCGCTGCTGATGACTCCGGCCGTCAGAGCCGGTGCCATGAATGCAATCAGCACCAGCTGGGCAAAGCTCAGCACATAGAACATGATCTGGCCCATGCCCGAGTTGAATCGGGTCTGCCCGCCGCCGTTCCCGAGGTACATGCTGACATAAATAAAGCCCAGGGCGATCAGCCCGAGAACCAAAATATACACCATCAGGGAAATCGCCGACCGGGGGGTCCGCATCCGCAGCCGGAATTCCTTATCCAGCACGGGATTGATCCATTTGCGCGTCCAATTCATGTCGCGGGCCCTCCTTTCGTAATTTCGAGGAATACGTCTTCCAGATTGGTCTGCGCTTCGTGAAACGACAGTACGGGGTAACCCCATGTGACGATTCTCTGCAGCAGGGCTCCCTGATCCTCATCTCCGCCGCCGAAATGGACATGGATGCCGGTGTTGTCGGCAAGAACGCCGCTGACGTAAGGTTCGTCCCGCAGCCGTGCCGCAAGCTCTTCTTCCTTGTCCAGCGAACGGATGTGCAGCACTTTTTTGACGCGAAGACGATTCTGGATATCGGCCACCCGGCCTTGGGCGACCATTTGCCCGTGCTCGATGACGCCGATTTCATCGACCATTTCCGCCAGCTCGGGCAGGATGTGCGAGGAGATGATGATCGTTTTGCCCATCAGCTTCAGTTCCTTCAAAATTTCGCGCATTTCGATGCGTGCCCGCGGGTCGAGCCCGGATGCCGGTTCGTCGAGAATGAGCACCTTAGGGTCATGCACCAGGCATCTGGCCAGGCACAGCCGCTGTTTCATCCCCCGGGACAGGCTGTCGACGTAGGTGTCCGCTTTGTCGCTCAGGTTGACGAGCTCCAGCAGCTGGGGAATCAATTTGTCCCGCTCCCCCCGCGGGATGTTGTAGCTGGCTCCGTAAAAATGCAGGTACTCCGTCGTTTTCAGCTGGTCATAGACCCCGAAGAAATCCGGCATGTAGCCGATTCTTTTGCGGACCTCCTTGGGGTTTTCGGTCACTTCAAAGCCGTCTACCCGCGCGGTGCCCGAAGTGGGCAGCATAAGCGTGGCCAGGATCGACATCGTCGTCGATTTGCCGGCCCCGTTCGGACCGACGAATCCAAAAACGGTTCCCTGCGGAATGTACATATTAATATCTTTTAACGCTTGAAAGCTCCCATAAGTTTTCGTTAAATGTTCAATCTCGATCACGGCTTCTCCGCTCCCTTCAAGCTGATCTCCGGAAGTTTCAACTGGACATGCTCCTGGGCTGTCAGCATCAGTCGAATCCGGCCGCCCGCCAAGTATTGCTGGACGTTCTTTTCAGCCTTCCACTGCTTGGTGGCATCCCAGGTTACCGGGTCCCAGGTCTGTTTGTCATTGTTGAAAATCTGGTATTGCGTTTTCTTCCCGGGGTTGTTCGCACGGAGAGTCAGCACGGCAGAGGCACCCTGCTTCAGCGCAGGCACCGTGTACTCGAAGGTGATACTGCCTTGGTCCATTTCGGTGGTTCCGCTCGGATCTTCATACCATCCCGGTGACGATATTTGAGTAACCTTCGGTTGAATAAACCCGAAAGGAATGTTGAGCTTTCCGTTCTGCGCCCAGTCGATGGAAACGGGCTGTGCCCACAGGTTCAGCTGATTGCCTTCCAGCTTCTTGCCCTCCATGGTGTAGCTGACCAGCGGATCCTTGCTCCAGGCCATCACGTAGGAACCTGACTGATACCATGCCGTGTTCGGAACCGTGGTCATCAGAATTTCGCGTTCCCGCGTAAATTCGTCCGCCTGGCCTCCGGTAAGGTTGCCAAAGATTTGGTTGGCCATATTGTACGGATTAACGGAGGTCGGTTTACTGGCGCCCGACAGCGGTTTGGTTTCCCCTTTGCCGAAGTCGCCGAGCTCAAACAGGCTTCCGCCTAGCGCCAGCACTGCATGATTCAGATTATAGGAAGTGTTGTTCGTCACCTGCCCTCCGATATTCCCCTTGGCATCCAGCTGGATCTTCACATCGAACTGGCCGACCTTCCGATTCTCCCGGCGATTGGACCATACCTTCGCGAGGGACCACTGCGGCATATCACTCAAGGTCAATCGGGTCGACTGATCACCGACCTCCACAAAGCTGTTCGAACGGTTCGAGCTGCTGAAAGCCCCGTTGGTCCGATCAACTGTCAGATAGGTATGTGCCGGAAAATCAATCGTGAACTCCCCGCTCCGGGGCGTGAAGAACGCCGAAGCGCTGACCTCCGAGGCATTGCCCTTGCCGTCCAGCTCCAGCATGTTGATGGTATGGGCGAGCTGTTTGGTTTTATCGGCCGCTCCGATCATGTAGACAGTGCCGCTGGCGATAACCGCGATGAGCGGAATGATCCACCAGGCCCATTCGCGCTTGTCTGCCTTTTTCAGAATCCAGTACAGCACCGGCGCCACAATCACAGCATAAATGATGAGCAGCCAGGCCATGACTGGAAAAGACGGCATTTTCAGCGAAGGAAAATAATCCAGTACGTTGATGAGATTGTACATCTGGTTCTGCATCATGTTGAATTTGTTGTTCGGCTGATTGGACAGCGCCAGGTGATCGCGCAGCAGATACGACCACACCGACGGATGGCCGCTCCAGGAAGCCAGCGGTTCCATCGACAAATCGTAGGCTGCATACAGCACGGTGCCCTGTTCGACTTGACGGGAGGCGATGAGCGGCTTGCCGCCGGCCTGATACATGACCTCTCCTCCTTCCACCGGGGAAGCGTCGGAGAGCGTAAGCTCACCGCCCAGCTCCAGCGGCTTGCCGCCCAGCTTGGCGAGCTCCGGAAGGGATGATGCCGTGTAAGTGCCCGTATACTGAACCGGGGCAATCTGCTCGAAAGCGGCCGCCGACTTCGGATATGCCGCACCGCCGGCAAGAACCAGCTCGCCGCCGGAACGCACCCACTGCTCTACGGCTGCGGCCTGCCCTTTGGACAAGGTGTCTGAGGCAAAACGATTCAGCACGATGACGTCAAGGCTGTCCAGCAGCATTGGATCCTCTGGCAAATCCGTGCCTTTCAGCGGCAGAACGTTCAGGTCATACCCGCTGCTCCGCAGCACGTTTAAAAAATTCATCGTGTCGGGGTCTTCCGACAGAACAGCCACATTGGAGGCCGTCACAGGCATGCCTTTCAAATAAGGCGTACCGGAGCTGAAGCTGACCCGCTTGCCCTTTTGGAAAGAATTTTTATAAAAGCGGATTTCATTGGTATCCTTGGTGAAGTTGTCCCCCGGAACGCCCATGATGACGACCTTGGCCGTATCCTTCGGCAGTTCGACGTGCTGGACATAAGTGGCGGGAGCCAGTCCGGTGTCGATCTGAATGACCAGATCTCCGGAAATATCCTGGCTGCTGGTGAGGGTGAATTTGACGGGATTCCAGCTGCCCATTTTCATTTTGCCGTTGTAGCCGATTTCGGTTTTCAGCGAAATGGAAGGGCATCCTCCGCATGCGCGGTGCCGCCCATCCAGGCAGGAGCAGCAGCACCCATATGGTAAGTAGTACTGGAAGTAAGATCCGCTTATGTAACGTCGAAATGATTGCATGATTGTCTCCTCTCTTCTCTCAGGTCTCATTCATCCTATTGACGAACGCGATGGGGTCAAACCCTGCATCCTCGTCACATCTCCTGAAAACTAGCGAGCCGCTTCTCGTACGCAAAAGCCTTTATTCATTTTTTCAATGATTCATAGATACTG
Organism: Paenibacillus sp. AR247; assembly: GCF_002968895.1. Lineage (NCBI taxonomy): Bacteria > Bacillati > Bacillota > Bacilli > Caryophanales > Paenibacillaceae > Paenibacillus > Paenibacillus sp. AR247. The sequence goes on from NZ_PCZT01000025.1 coordinate 230,676, forward strand.
GCTGCCTGCGCTATAGTTCGCGCCAAGGGTGCCTGTCTATTGCGGGTTACCCGTTAAAAACGACCGTCTTGTTCTCATGCACCAGAATGCGGTCCTCGATATGCCATTTCACCGCACGCGCCAGCACGACACGCTCGATCGTCCGGCCGATCCGCTTCAGCTCGCTGACATCGTCGCGGTGGCTGACCCGCTGAACGTCCTGCTCGATGATCGGTCCTCCATCCAGCTCCTCCGTCACGTAGTGCGCGGTCGCCCCGATGATCTTCACCCCGCGCTGATAGGCTTGGGCATACGGTTTGCCGCCGACGAAGGCCGGGAGGAACGAATGGTGGATGTTGATGATCCGGTTGCGGTAATGCTCGATAAAGAACGGTGAAACGATCTGCATATACCGAGCGAGGATGATCACGTCGATGTCACTGCCCACGACTTCAAGCTGGCGCTGCTCCGCTTCCTTCTTCGTATCCGCCGTCACCGGAATGTGATGGTACGGAATGCCGAACGATTCCACATATTCCTTCATATCCGGGTGGTTGCTGACCACCATGGCGATTTCGGCATCCAGGTCGCCGGCCTGCCACTGCCACAGCAGCTCGACCAGACAATGGTCTTCCTTGGATACGAAAATGGCCAGCTTCTTCTTACGGCTGACGTTCTGCATTTTCCAATCCATCCGGAAGGTCGATGCCACTTCGCTGAATTGGCTTTCCAGCTCCGGCTGCCTCTTCTCCAGCTCCGGCAGGTCGAATTCAATGCGCATAAAGAACATGCCGCCTTCCGGATCCATCGTATATTGGTCCGACTGGACGATATTCGCGCCGTGTTGATGCAGAAAATGCGATACCGCCGCCACGATTCCCGGTCCGTCCGGACACGAAATCAGCATTCTTGCGCGGTTGGCGTGCGCATTTCCCGTGTTGTTTTCTTTTTTGACATGCAATTCCATGTGTAAATCCATTCCTCTCTCTCGTGTTCTCTCTCTTGAACCGTATGGCCCCTCTGTGATTCCGTTCGGCTTACGCCAAAATCCCTTTACCCGCAAACCAGGCGGTCAGGCGCAGATTGATCTGCTCCTCGCTGAGCTCAGGGAACAGTCCCGCTTCCATAATCATGTCGTACAGGCGCTCCATCGGCTCGCGCGGATCGGCTTTCTTCGCCTTGGCGTCGGTTTTCAGCACATTCCACACGTCCAGCACATATTGGCGTGGATCGACTTCCTGTTTGCCAAAGAAAGAATGCAGCTGTTCAACCTGGCCGAGGAACTCAGAGCCGAAGCGTTCGCCGACATTGCCGCGAAGCAGCGCAATCTCCACCTCGTACATCGGCCGCTGCGTCTTCGCATCCTTGCCGATCCACGGCGTTTCCAGAATGAACGGGAGCCCTTGCAGCTTCTCGTGGTGGACAACGCGGTTGATGGCATCAAAGCCGATCCAGCCGGATCCGATTGGCGTATGACGGTCTTTGGCGGCGCCGCGCGGATTTTTGCTGTCATTGATATGAACAACGCCGATCCGGTTCAGACCGATGATCCGGTCGAACTCTTCCAGCACGCCATCAAGGTCGTCCACGATATCATAACCGGCGTCATGAATGTGGCAGGTGTCCATGCAGATCGTCAGGCGTTCGTTATGCTTCACCTTGTCGATCATGCGGGCGATTTCGTCGAACGTGCGTCCCATCTCCGTGCCTTTGCCGGCCATCGTCTCCAGCGCGATATGAACCTCCGTCTCGTTGGTTCCGTCGAGCACTTCATTCAAGCCGTCGGCGATGCGCTGAATGCCGTATTCGGCATCCATGTCGGTGTAAGCGCCGGGATGCAGCACGATGTTTTTGACCCCGATGGCATGGGTCCGGCGGATTTCCTCCTGCAAAAAGTTTACGGCGAGCTCAAACGTATTCGACTTATAAGAGCCCAGGTTAATAATGTAAGGCGCGTGAACGACGATTTCGTCGATGCCGCTCTCTTTCATTTGGGCTTTGCCTTCTTCGATGTACATCGATTCAATGGGCTTACGCCGCGTATTCTGCGGTGCGCCCGTATATATCATAAACGAACTCGATCCATAGGTGTCCGCTTCTTTGGTTGCAGTTAACAGGCCCTTGTCCGAAAAGGACACGTGAGAACCAATTTTGAGCATGGTTTATCCCCCTTAAACGAATTATCCCTTATTTTATCGTGGATAATGAAATAAATCTATAAATGCGTTATAATTCTAAAGAATGGAATATAACTGCGATAAACGATTTATAGAGGTGACAATATGCATAGTTCACTGGGCACAAAGTTGCTGACTGCAACGGCGCCGTCCAACACGTTTATGAATTCCATATTTGTGTGGGCCATCATTTTGCTTGTGTGCATGGTGATCGGCGGATATTTTATGATCCGCAAATTTCTGAAGGTGCTGCCGAAGAATGACGGCAAGTCCAAGCTGGACTGGCAGAATTACTGGGTCGAAACCAGCCGGCATCTGTGGACGGACGAATCCAAGGCGTTTCTGGACAAACTGGTGAAGCCGGTACCGGGTCCCTTCCGGGATATCGCCAAGCATTCGATTGCAGCCGAAATCGGAAAAATTGCGGTGGAGAGCGGAGCCAAGGAAGTGACGCAGGATCACTGCATCCAAGGATATATCAAAGCAACGCCAAAACGGGACAATAAATTCCTGGTGGCCTTTCTGAACAAGAACCAAATTGACTATACACCTTACAAGCATCTGATGGACGAATAATCCGCGGCTGGGACCGGGTTTTCAGGACCTTTTCCGAAGACCCGGGAACGGGAAATAGAATAGCGCTTTATAGAAGGAACACCCCCGTGCAGGAGTGCTCACATTGAAGAAATGGGTTCATTTCGACAGTCTGATCTCTGCCGGGGGTTATTTATATACATATCATAAAATGAAATCAACTTCGGAGGAGAGGATCGGATGAGAGTCGCCATTTGCGGAGGTACCGGCTTTATCGGCAGCGCGCTATCGGAGCATCTGCTCAAGAACGGGCACGAGGTGACTGTTGTCACCCGCAAGCTTCCGCCCGATCATAAACGCGACCCTAGGCTGGTGTTGTATACGTGGGATGAAATTGCGAGCCATCCCGAATTGATGGAGGGCATGGACGCGCTGGTCAACTTGGCCGGTTCTTCATTAAGCCAGCGGTGGACCGCCAAGGCAAAGGACAGCATTATCCGCTCTCGCCTCACTACCGTAGCTGCCGTCGCCAAGCTTGTGGAGGAGCTGCACAGCAAGCCAGGGGTCGTCATTCAGGCCTCAGCTATTGCCGTCTACGGCACCTCATGGACCGACACCTTTGCGAAAACAGTCCGAAACGGGTCATGGATTTTCCTTCGGATGTCGTCAGCCGGTGGGAAGACGCTGCCGACAGCATCCAGGGCGTGCGGCTCGTCAAGCTGCGCATCGGCGTCGTGCTTGGAAATCAGGGGGGAGCCTTCCCGATCATGCGCCTCCCCTACAGGCTGGGGGTCGGCGGCAAAATCGGCAGCGGCCGGCAGTGGCTGTCCTGGATTCATCTGGAAGACATCGTCCGGCTGATCGAGTTTTGCATGACGCATCCGGCGGCCGAGGGTCCGGTGAATGCCACGGCACCCGAACCGGTTACCAACGATCAATTCGGACAAGCCGTTGGCCGTGCGTATCACCGGCCACATTGGTTTCCGGTACCCGCCGTGATGATGAAAGCCGTTCTTGGCGAACAATCCTTGATCATCTTGGAAGGCCAGCGCATTCTTCCGGCCAAGACGCTTGAGCTGGGTTTTAAATTCCGGTATCCCCGCCTTCAAGAGGCTTTGAACGACCTTGCCAACAAGCAGGGATGAACGTTCTACAAGGGATCTCAGGATACCTTGAACGTATAGACTCCACTGATGATGGTGAAGGTGTCCCCATCCTTCAGCGGATACTCCTTGTAGGGCACCATAGGCTCTCCATGCAGCTTGGTTCCGTTGCGGGAGCCCAGATCCTTGATCAGGTAGCCGCCGTCCTTGCCTCTGGCCAGCTCGACATGCGCGCGTGAGGTGCCTGTGGAGGCTTCTACATACTGGGCAACCTCTTCCGACCTTCCGATCACGAAGTGCGGCAGCTTCAGCTCGATCCGTTCAGAGGGGCGCCCTTGCTCACCTTCGCGAATCAGATAATAGCCGGGACTGCCGGAGCGATGGCTTTTCCCTCCGGCAGCACCATCCACAGGCGCGGATAGAAGTACAGTCGCATTACTTCGTCCGGTGCCGGACATAGCCTGTCCTTCCTTCAAACGGAAATCGTGTCCGGCGCTTCCATCCGATCCAGCATGCTCGTTAGCCGCACGTTCAACCCCGGCTGCATGGGTAGCCTCAAGGTGGCTCCACAGACGCTGCCGGATGTCCGAATAATGTTCCCGGTCGGCCGGAGTTTCCCGACCTTCCCGTTCCTCCCGACCATCCCGACCATCCCGTCCTTCCTGTCCGATCCCAACTCCGCTTCCAACTCCGCTCCCCAGTCCTAGCCCCTTATTGTTAGAGCCTACCACCGAGTAGCTAGGCCAACTTGTCTCGCTTGTCCTCTGCCCTCCTCCCCTCAGCTCAATACCTGTTGATGCTGCAAGTAAATCCTGCGAAAACTTCCACTTCCAATCCGGTTCCGCATCATCTGTTCCGTGATCGTCATCATCGCGATCCTTTCGTCTGCTGCCTTTGCCGAACCAGCCGGTCAGCTGCTCCACCTGAAACCGTGGGATTCTCTTTCGTGAAGCCGAATGACGATCATCATCGATTTCACCCGATCCGAAATCCGGGATTTCTCCTTCCATCGCTTGCTGCGCAGAACGGCCCAGCTTTAGCTTTCCAGACCAGCTAAGCCAAGCCGCCACACCAAGCAGAATCGTCAATAAGATACTGATCAGCAGCGAGCTTGTCGTAGGTTTCGGCATATAAATCATCCGCCAGATGACAGCGGCACATAATAGACATCCCAAAGCAATATAAATCTTTCCACCAGACTTTCCGTTTGCTTCCCGCTCATCGTTTGCGTCTAAGGCATCGTCACGGTCCGGACTCCGGTTCCATTGGTCAAACGCTTCCTGAAGCCCGCCCACTCCCGGAAAGGAGTCCCTTTCGGGACTCTGTCGGTCTGCCTGCTGCATCGGCATGGACCGCAGCCGATCCCCTTCGGCTGCCCGGGTCATTTGTTCTTGCCGTCTGAAAAGGAATCACGCTGCCCGCTGCAGAGTCTTCTGCTTCTCTTATTCCTTTTCCCGGAACACGACTGCCACCTGGCAACCCTTGTCTGTAAGCCTGCTGAGTATGATCCTGATACCCTTCTAACGCCTGGACTCCTCCCGGATGGTCAGCATATCCATGTCCATCATCCTCCTCGGCGGTTAATAGTTCGAGCAGGAGCTTTTTAAGGCCGGAGACCGAAAAGTCCTCGCCTCCGGTGAATTGAAGCAGTCTTTGAACACCGTTTCCCTTTAGCTCCTGGACCGTGGCCATCAGCCGCGTGACTAATTCCTTCAATCGGATTCGCAGCGGCTTGTCCTGAAACGGCTCCTCCAGTGGAACATAGGTAAAATAAAGCGTTCCCGAGTGCAAGGACCCGTCAACGAAGATGTAATCCTCGTCCAGCACATACTTATCCGGCTGCAGCATGTAAGACTTGCTCTCTTCCAGCGTCCCGGCCACCTGGCACAAAAGCCCGTAATAATCCGGCATGCTGAGCCTCTCTCCTCTCAGCATATGGGACAGCATCTTCTTGCCTGTAATGTCATACTGGAGCGTTACCCTGAGATCCATCTCCTTCAGGCGCAGCGGAAGAAATCTAGCAATCCGGGAGGCCGAAATCATAGATAACTCTATATTGTTTAATTCATCGGGACGGTACCCTTCAGCAGGGCCAATGACCATAAAGGTTCCGTCATGTTGAATAAAGTCACGCGTCAGGGACTCCAAACCGGTGTTCACCTCCAAAAACCATATCTAGGAACTTATCACTTCGTAAACCCGAGAATCACAAATACATGCACGCGCATATAAAGCCAGGCAGCACGGCAAGCATAAACGGAAAATGAAGCTGCTCTTTCCGATTTCCCCTCAAGCTGGTCAGACTCCTTAATACAATAAATCCGGACAGGCTTCCCGCGGCTTGGCGCAGTCGCTTCATTGCGTCCCTCCTCCACAAGGAAATCAACAGCCCGATGATTCCCGCAAAGATGACCGAATAAACCACGCACTGAACCGCAAACAGAGCGCCCATCCAGGCACCGATCCCGGCAAACAGCTTCACATCTCCTGCTCCGACTGCGCCCATCCAGTACATGACGAGCAACACCAGGAATCCGGCAGCCAGCCCTTTCCCTGCAAACGCGAGCCCGGACCAGCCGTCCCAAATTCCGTGGAAGGTTATCCCCGCGATAATTGCGCTGAAATTTAGCTTATTCGGGATCTTCATCGTCCGGATATCGGTCACAAAAGCAGCGGCAATCAGCACTGCACATCCATATATGGCTGGATTCACGGTACAACCGCCTCCTTTCCCCTTCTTTATGTAGTAGAACTAAACTAACTGTTACCATAATTACGGTAAAAGTATCGGACACGTGAGGTTAAGCAGGCCAAAAAGAGGTTTTGCACGACCCAAACGAGGCTAGTACACCAATTGAGGTAAAACCACCATTTGAGGTATGAGCTATCCCTTTACGACGGTAAACATAACCTCCAGCCGCTGGCCGTCCGAAGTCGTGATGACGAAGGGCCATGTTCCGGGTGTCGTGTTAGGTCCAACCCACCATTCCCACTCGATAGTTCCATCCGCGTCCGCCTGCTTTTCCCCCAAGTATTTGGCGGTGCTTTGACCGCTTTTATAAAACACGGATAAATTTGCCGATCCGTTTGGAGCGATCTTGGCGCGCACCTTGGCCTTTTTGCCTACATACGCGGGATCGGGTTTGGATAAAATGCTGATGGATGTGCGTCCATCAACATCCCCTTCACCCTCTCCTGAGCCTTCTTCATCAGTGGCGCCGATCCACAGGCGTTCCTGTGCTTTGGCCTGAATCACGATTTTTCTATTGATAAAAGGGACCTTTATCGGCAGCTCGTAGCTCACTTCAATGCCAAAGTACGGATCCGTCCTGTTCTTGAGGTCAGGGATTTGAATATTGGAAACATGAATTCGCTCGTAGCTTAGAAAATGGCTTTGCACTTGTGGCTTCAATATCGGTTTGACCACCGGATCGAGCACCGCCTCTGCCGTCTGATTTTTTAAATCCTGTAGCGGAGCTTCGGCCCGCCCCACTGCCTCATTCGTCCATTCCTTCAGGGGAGACGGAAGAGCCCCCGTATATTGGGAAGCCCAATCGCTTAGCGACAGCTCGGGAACCGACCAGCTCCCGGAGTCACGCTCCTTGGATTCGTCTCCCGTCCCTGCGGATGCTTCCGGCTGGATGGCCAAAGCCACCGGATATATGTGGGAAGATACCAGCTTGACGGTATCCGAAACGGTGCTTTGCAGCGCCGTAGAAATGAGTGTCATCTGAACGATATAAATCAGAAAAATGACGAAGAACAAAAAGACGGGCAGCACCAACGAGGCTTCCAGGACGATGCTGCCCAGCTCCAGCTTCCCCCGTTTCGGAAACGCCTTGGCGAAAGCAGAAACTCTCCCCCAATTCGTGCGGTGCAGCCGATTAATAAGCAAAATCCGCTTTTTTCGTAACATAGTAACGGTTTCCTTCCACGTTATCCGGACTGCCTCCGGCGTAACCCGCCATTTGGATCACGCCGGGCAGAAACCACAGCCTCATTCCGATCCGGACTTCTCCTGACGCATACGTGGCTCGTTCGGCGGGATTAATTCCCGTATTCAGACGAATCAGCGCCAGCATTCTGGACATTTTCTTCTCATTGTCGCTGTGGATCAGCAGGAACAATCTCAGGTAGTCGCGGTATGTCATTTGAATCTTAACGTAACTGGACAGCTCTATGGATCCTTCCCTGCAGAGCTTCACCATGTCGGCCATGGCCATCTCTACTCCGTACAGTAGAGCGGCAGCTAGAACGAGCAGAGGATTTCCCAGTTTGCTGTTCTTCACGAGCCCCTCCATGGTCCGAACCGCCAGCCGTGCCGCAAAAATTTCGGCATAGGCCGCTGACACATTGCCCACCGGGTTATGGAAGCCGTACACGATATACTCCAGCTCTTGATGGCTTACGCTCATCTCATCGGCAACCGCATCCCCAAGCCGGCTTCCCGGGCTTGCCGCCGCATCTTTCAGCAGTCCAAGATCAAAATGGGTAAAATACAGCGCTGCATATTCGTTCTGGAACAGTTCGTCCTTGATGCCCGACATCATCCCCGCCATGGATCCATATACCGAGTCCGTCTGCTTCATGGCCGATTTGCCCGCATCATAGGGGTCATGATCAAGATCGGTCCCCTTATACTCGCTGCCTGCGTCTTCCTTATTAAAGGTCAAGCTATCGTCGTAATACTGCTGAAGCTCCTGGTATTCCTCATTATGCTGCTTCACTTTCTGGTCCAGCTTATTAATGCTTTCCAAAATGCCCGCTGCTTCGGACAGCTTGGCCTTGCTCAGCTTCTCTTTTTCTTTCCTTTCCTTGTCGGATCCCCGATGCTCCTGCAGCTGACCTGCCACCCGGTCGAGCTTATTCCCGCTGCCTGACACGGCGTAATCATGGACATAACGGTCAGCGGCGCTTACTCCCCGGATCACCTCATTTTTCATGCGCCCACTGCTTCCCTGAACCCCGGAAGACTCGGCAAGGGAAGATAAAAGGGTGGATAACTGGTTGTTAAAGGCACTATAATTCTGTTTTTGGGTCTCAATTACATCATTCAGTTCCTGAAGCAGACTATCGGACAGCAGCAGTTGGTCTATGCCGTCCCGGATGCCATGAATCGCCGCTGGATCGCTTCCGGATGCTTCCGGTGCCGCCCCAGGGATTATGGCGCTCCCGACCTGATCGTAGCCTTCGGTCCCGCCGCGGTTTCCGGCTTCCTCAATCACTTCCTTCATCTTATCGTTGCTGCTCCGGGCCTCCTCCCAGTACTCCAGGGCATTCTGGAGTTCCTTCGCATGGCTCTTGGCCGCCGAGGACTGGATGCCCTGCAGGCGGGAAATGACCTTTCCTGAGCTGCGGTTATACTCCCGTATTTCCGAGCTGTACTGCTCCTCTTCGTCTTCGCCACGGTTTGCATCCTGATTGACCTTGTCTACGTAGTCCTCATATTGTGCGGCAATGTCGGCCGCGGTGACCACTTCCGAAGAACCGAGCGATTGGTCCGGAATCGCCCCTCCGGCAGGGCTCATGATCAAATCCGGAGCCTCCTTCAGGCTTTGACCGGCCTTTCTCTGGGCCGACAGCATCTGATCTAGGGCCTCCTCGCGCTTGTCATACAGCTTCTGCAGCTTGCTCAGGACATCCACGGTATCCGAGGCTTCCTTCATGGATTCGGACAGCGGCTTGAACCTGCTGACCAGTTCCAGAGAAAAGTCGATTGGCGCTTTATACTTCATCTCCTCGCTGACTTCCCTATTAAAAATGTCATATCCCCCAGCATCCGTTCCATCTTGAGCGACGAGGTGTCCAGCTGAAGCGGAAGCAGATCAAACCGATCGCTGCGGTCTCCCTTGTCCATCGTGCTGTTAAGCACGCCTGCCATAATTTGATCGCCGCTCGTGCTGCCGTGTGCAAAAAGTCCATACCTTTCCTGCAGTTCAGGGTCGTACGACGACATGACCGACCGGACCGCCGCACGGACCAACCGCTCGCTCTGCGCCTTCATCGCCGCGATCCGGGCGTAGTCGATAAATAATGCGACAAACGCAAAAATCATGGCCAAAACCCCAATAAGAAAGATGGATACCGATCCACTTTCCGAGCGTCTCTTACCGAACACCCGCCAATCCTCCTCTCCGGCTCCTAAGGCTGGCTTCCGGAAGCTTGAAGCTGCTGCAGCACCCCAGCCGCGCTGCCTCGATCCATCCCTTCACCAGCATCATTCTTCTTGAACTTCGAGCCGTAGTATCTCATCAGATGGATGCTGCGGATGAATTCTACCGGATCCACGACCAATGAACTCCCGGAGGTTCGAAGCTCGCTCCCTCCGTCCAGCATGGCATCGAGCGGCCGGAGGGAGATCATTTGGTTCAAGCTGGCGGTTACTTTCCGCTGCAGCAGAGCATTTTTATAGGTCATATCCCCCTGCATGCCCGCCGGAATCGCCGAGCCGGTTTTGCTCAGCTTGATCGCCGTCAGCGCCCCTTGCGTGGAAGGGGTACTAGGAACAGGTACCGTCTGCGAGTTTTCGGCTCCTGCCCAGCCAAACAACGCACCAAGCCATTGATCGTCTGTCATTCGCCAATACAACGAATCATATTGGTTGACCGGCACCGATCCGTCAAGCGCTTCTTTATGGCTGTTATCCCAGCTGTAGGCCGTGCGCTCCGCGGCTGCGGACGCCGCCTGATGCAGCATGCTCTGCTGATACATATACAGGGACAGAAACAGCAGAATCATCGTCGTGAACAGAACGACCGGCATGACGAGGGAGGCTTCCAGCGTAAAGCTTCCCTCGCATTCTTTTAACCTAGCTCGTAAATTCTTCACTTTTTTTGTTGACGTTAGCCAGCAGTTTGTTGATAAGCTCCATAATTTGCTTCTTAAACAGAAGCGCGATAATGAGGATCACGACGATAATCAGCAGCATTTCGAGCGTTCCGAGTCCCCTCCTCGTCCTTCCATAATTTCTTC
>NZ_PCZT01000025.1:241540-243037 GCF_002968895.1 Paenibacillus sp. AR247
CAGCATTTATACCCCTCCTACATGTTCATCATCATAAAAGCCGGTGTGCCCACCAGCACAATCACGATCATAAAAATGACCATCATTGGAAAAACGAGCTTTGACGAAGCTTGCTCTCCTCGTGTCCGGGTAATGGCCTTGCGCTTCTCCCATAATCCCCGGGACAAGTCGTTCAGAGCCATGGCAAAGTCGCTGCCCCCTCGCCGCAAATTGAGCAGCACGGCTGTCGTAAACGCGGATACCTCCTGCACGGCACAGCGTTTGCTAAAATTTTCAAACGACTGCTGAAAGGAATATCCGCCTTCCAGATCATCGATCATCCGGATTAGTTCCTTATAAAGCGGATGATCCTTTTGGGTTTCCTTCTGACGTGCGCATCGCGTGATGGCCTTCTGCACCGTCTCGCCTGCTCCGACGAGCAGGACGATCTTGTTCAGCAGCTCGGCCAGCTCGATCGTAATATCCTGGTCCCGCTTATCAACCTTCGTGTGCAGGTCCTTAATGATCGCGGCCGGCAGAAGGATGGCCAGCAGCCCTCCAATAATAAGCCCCGTGTTCCCCCCGGCGGCAAGCGTCAGCAGGCAGCCCAGCATCAGCATAAGCCAGCTGTAACACAGCATCTCACCGGCATACAGGAGCGTCATCTCCACGCTGTGCCGCTGCCCGTAAATCTTCTGAATCGAGCGCTGAAGCCTGAAGAAGAAGAGCGGAAAACGAGCAGTCAGCTTGTACTGGTCGATGATGTACAGCATGGGCCGCATCACCGCTCTCAGCCGAATCCCTTCCATCGGCAATGTCATCAACCGCTTATACTTGTCGCCGCAGCGCTGGTTCTGCACCACCCAACCTCCCGCCAGCAGAGCCAGCATCACGGCAGCCAATAATTTCATGACTTCACCCCGTTCACACCTTGATATTCATCATTTTCATAATCCATAGCAGGCAACCGGCCAGCCCTGCCAATGCACCTGTCGAAATCACGATGCCCATCCCGCTGTACAGCGGCTGCATATAGTCTCCGGCAGTAAAATTCATAAACATCAGCATCAGGATAGGCGCAGCCAACAAGGCTCTGGATTCAAACTTTTTCTGGGCGATCGATGACCGAGATCTCCTGTTTGATATCCAGCTTCTCGCCGATCACAGTTGAGGTGTGCCGCACAACCTCGACAAGGTCCCCGCCCGTGCGCTTACACGTCGTGAACACATCCGCAAAATTCGTAATATCCTCCATTGCGGCACGGCGGCTGAAGTCATTCAATGCATCCTCGACCGGTTCGCCATACTCCATCCGCGCGCAGATAATGCCCAGCTCGGTAATCAGGTCATTCTCCGCATCCGGGTCGAGCATCCGCAGGTCCTGAATAGCCTCCCTAAAACCGTTCTCCACCGATTTGCCCGCAGACAGGGAGGAAGACAGCGAATACAGCGCCTGCTTAAAATGAAGATTCATCGCGGTCCTCCGGCGCTCCAGAAGATGAGCCCTCCAAAACCGCG
>NZ_PCZT01000025.1:243137-268686 GCF_002968895.1 Paenibacillus sp. AR247
CTAAAACCGTTCTCCACCGATTTGCCCGCAGACAGGGAGGAAGACAGCGAATACAGCGCCTGCTTAAAATGAAGATTCATCGCGGTCCTCCGGCGCTCCAGAAGATGAGCCCTCCAAAACCGCGGAACGATCCATCCGCCGGATGCCATGATTATAGCTACGAGCCATTGGTGATAGAACAAATAGCCGATTCCGAAGCATAACAAGCCCCCAATGGCAATGCATGCCGTACGCTGGAGCCCGTTCAGCTCATAAGTCCGGTAATCCGGAAGCTTCTTCCCTATACCCTCTGGAGGGGGAGATCCGTCCATGCCTTGCCTCCTGAGCGCCCTGACTGGCTTCTTGGGAGGAGCGGCCACCCGCCGGTTACCGCTGCTCCCTGTTCCCTGCTGTTCGTGTAACATCGCTTCACCTCCCTGGTGACAGTACCCAACTGGTTTATTAAGGCCTTTTAATTTGATGCTGAATCAAGCAGCCCGCGACCCCAATCTCTTCATATTGGAATTAAAAATTTCCGCTTCACTTCTTTGCGGCAGCGATTCCCGCAGCCTGAAGCTTTGCGACATGAATCAATCCGTTTCCCGTCGGCTCCAGCTCCCCTTCAACCTTTCCATCCTTCTCCCCTGTCTCCCGAAAACGGACAACGGATTAAGGACCACCTCGCCGTTCTCCAGCCCGGCCACCTCGCTGATTTCAGTGACCTTCCGCGTGCGGTCGCGCATCCTGGACAGATGGACAAAAATATCGATCGCCGAGCTGATCTGCTGGCGGACGACAGGCACAGGCAGATCCGCTCCGCTCAGCACCATCGTCTCCAGCCGGCTGATCATATCGCGTGTGTTGTTCGCATGGCCGGTCGATAAGCTTCCATCATGGCCGGTGTTCATCGCCTGCAGCATATCGAGCGCCTCGCTCCCCCGGACCTCGCCGACCACGATCCGATTGGGACGCATCCGAAGGGAGGAGCGGATCAGATCCCGGATGGCGATTTCCCCTCTCCCCTCCGTGTTGGCGTTACGGGTCTCCAGAGCGACCAGATTGGGGACCGTGACAATCTGAAGTTCAGCCGAATCTTCAATCGTGATCACCCGTTCGTCCGGTGTGATAAAGATGTTGTATTTCCCCACCACCAGCTGCTGCAGAAACTCAGCCGCCTCCGGACTCAGTGCTCTCCGGACGATCAAGTCCTGCATCGTCATCGGTGATTCGGGGAACTTCCGGATCGTCATCGTCGGCCCCTTCAGCGCAACTGGCGGCAGGACGATGTTGACCCGCGAGCCGTCCTTCAGCCTGGCGTCCACGATCGGCGAAGACTCGTTGACGACGCGGTTCACGCCGGCAACGATCGACTGGATAATGTCTTCAAGTCTCGACCTCGATTCGAACTTCAGCGGCAGCCGGGACACCACGCCGTCCTGCTCGATAAAAATATCCTCGTGGCTGTTGATCATAATTTCGGTAATCGCGGGATTGTCCACCAAAGGCTGCAAAATGTCGAGCCCGCGGAACGAATCGAAGATCCGCCGGATCAGGCTGCGCTTCTCCTGCGCGGTCAGCTCGCGAAGCTCTGGTCTCCTGAACACCGTCCGCTCGATATACTGCATCAGCTCCCGGTTGCCCAGCGCAGAAGTCACGTCCAGTCCGGACCGGATTTCTTGACGAAGCTCGCGGAACAGCTCTTCATCCATATCCCCTCACCCCTGAACCACTGACGAATGAGTCCCCCATGAGAGACTTGCACAGCTTGAGGATATCCCGCTGGTAGATCGGCGAGCTGAGCAGCAGCTCTTCGTTGCTGTTCTGCTTCCAGGAAGGGATATACGGCAGAACGCCGTCCACCTCCGGAATGCATGCGGGGAGCGGATTGGCCAGCTGCCCGGTGAACCGATTGACCACGTACCGGCTCTTTCCGGCAAGCTCGGCGAACAGCTCCGGCTGGCTCCGCTCCATAAACGCAAACCACTGGCCGTTTTTGTACAGATTGGTGATGTCGTCCAGCATCAGCCAGACCAGGTGGCGGCATCCTTCCAGGACGGCGGCCAGGCGTTCGTTCGGCCCGGAATCTGTGTCGGCGATCACCACGTCGTACCGGCCGCTTGCCGCGATGCTCTGCAGCAGCTTCCGCGTATCGGCCTTACCCAATTGAACCAGCTCTTTCAAATTGGCGACGGGTTTGAACCAATCCGCACGAATTCCCGGATGATGGACGGTGTACGGCTCCGGAGATACCATCGTCTGCACATGCTTCTCCTCCTGGGCCGCTTTCAGCTCATACAGCATCCCGGGCAGCCCCTCGGCACTCTCCGCACCGCCCCCCTGTCTGGGAAAAATTCCGCTGCTGTTCACGGTTTCGAGGTTCAAATAAAATACCGACAGGCCGGCCGCCCCCAGCTGTTTGGCCATATTAACGGCGGCGGTCGTCTTCCCGCTCCCGCCCACGACGGAGACAAAGCCGATCGTCACGGCCTCTCCGTCCGCCACCGGCAGTGTACGCCGCTGACCTTCCCTCCGGCATAAGCCGAGGATGGAAGCCATCAGCTCCGGAAGGGGCTGATATTTGGGAAGCAACGGTCCTTGTATAGAGGCGGCCTCCCCATGTCCGAGCAAAATCCAGTTCGGTATATCGCCGTTCTTCCCGGCAAGCCAGGGCTCCAGGAAGGCAGCCTCCCCAACGACGGCGTCGGGCAGCTCCTCGCCGTCCATATACTTCATAAAAGCGTCCAATTTAGTGAATCCGGATATGTGCAGCTTGTCCCCAAACTCGCTGCTGTGAACATAATGCAGGATACCCTCCAGATACTGCGCCTCCTTGACCGCGAGCGTAATTCGGTATGGTACCATCACGAATGATCCCTCCTCGTTTCAGACAGCAAAAAAGCACCGTCCAACAACCCGCCTGGCGGGTGTTAAACGGTGCTTCCGTTATTGGTAAGTATTTACTTAATTTAGAATTTATCACATCCGGACCGGAAACACAATACACTTTGACATGAAAAAATCGATCCGGTAACGGTTCATTTTTCACAGAAAACGGTTCCTAATCTCTGGCGTGGGCAGCAGGCAGGCTTCCTCCTTGCCAAACCAGCGGTACCGGTTGCGCGCGACCCAGCGATAGATCACGTTCCGGAGCGGCGCAGGCACAGCGATGAAAGCATACAGAAGCGGCCAAGGCTGCTTTAAACGCCGCACAATCCGCAAAGCCGCAGCAGATTCCGTATAATAGCGACCGTTTTCAATCAGAACGACGGTATTTAGGGTTCCGACTGGCAATCCGCCCTCCCGGAGCAGCTTCTCTCCGATCTCGGACTGAAGTGAGGCAAAATGGAATATTCCTTCCGGATCCCGCTGGAGAATGAACTTGGTCAGCCCCTGGCATAAATGACAGACGCCGTCAATCAGAACAATGGCATTTGGCTTACCTGCGCTTCCTTGCTGCATGGTCATCGGCGAGCCCTCCCTTACCTCCAGTATCTTCCTTATTGCCTCGTAAATCAAGCCACCTTATTACTCCCCGAATATAGAAAAAAGCACGGGATTCATAATCCCGCACCTGTATCTCCTGGATGATATTAATGGGCAATCGCCTTATCAATCCATTGGTTCTCAACGATTTGCTGTTCCAGCTCGCCTGTAAAGCTCTCCATGCACTTGCAAATAAAGTCTTTGCGGCATACAGGACAAGGAGTTTTCTGCAATCGGCTGATGTTAGTCATTTTCCATTCCGGAAAACGGTTATAGAACGCACGGCACTCTGTTCCGTCAGCCAGGTTGATAATGAATTCGTACAATCCGCTTTTTTCATTGCTGCTGGCTTCTCTGACGTTCGTAATGATCGGTCTGTAAGACATATGCATCACCCGTTTATTTAGTTTTCTTGCCTCGGACAAATAGTACGTAACAAGTACTTAGACATATTAAATGAATTTTATATATCATGTCAACAAAGAAGGGTATGTAATTCATGTATTTGGCCCCAATATGTCTCTACAGTACCGATCGCTTTTGCTTCCCTTCAATATAAAGGATGCCTAACTCCCAAAGAAAATATCCAGAATCGTCCCAAGCTGATCTTTCTTTTTCCCTTCCAAAATATCGGGATTAAGCACCTCGACATTCCCGCAATGCTTGCAGGAAACAAATAAATAATGGATATGCTGGATATCAAACATCTTGCTGAGGCCGGCTCCCGTCATGGAAACTTCACGGATGTCGCAGATCCGCCCCTTGCACTTAACGCAAACAAAACGATCCTCAATGATGTCCTTAATGCTCAAGCTGATCTCCCCTTTCCTTTGGTGCCTAACTATTTTACGCCAGGGCGATGGAAATCGTTCCAGGGATATGGTTATGCCGAAAAAGGATACGACAAAAAAGGATACGACAAAAAGCCGGAAGCAGCCGCCACCGCGTGGTGAGCCCCCGGCTTTTGTTACGATGATAAAATTCAGTGGAGCTAAAGCCATTCCATCATCGCACGGAAAACTTCCGCGAAACGCGGCCAGTTTTCTATGAAGGTACGTCGATAGACGTTCGGATACATCCTGGCATTATTTAAATCACGTTCAGCTCGACATCGATATTTCCCCGCGTGGCTTTGGAATACGGGCAGAATTCATGCGCCTTTTTCGCAAGCTCTTCCGCTTGTTCACGTTCGATCCCGGGCAGCTTGATATCGAGACGGGCTGCAAGGCGGAAACCGCCGTCGCTCTCGTCTTTGCCGATCATGACGTTGGAAGTGACTTCCACATCATTCAGCTTCACGCCGGCCTGGCGGGCCACATTGGCCAGTGCGCTTTCGTAGCAGGCACCGTACCCGGCTGCAAACAGCTGCTCGGGGTTGGTTCCATTGCCGCCCGCTCCGCCTAATTCTTTGGGCATACTGAGTTCATGCTTCAGGACACCATCGGAGGATGCGACCGAACCCTCCCGGCCGCCATGGACCGTTGCCGTTGCCGTATATAGAGCTTTCATCTTCATCGACTCCTTTTCCTGAAAATTTGACCCTACCCTCATTAATTAATCCTATTTGAAACGGGATCCTTCAGGTAATGGCTATTCAGAAGAGGTGTGCATCCCATTCTTGTGTGTCCCAAAAATAATTGTACAACCACACAAAAGTTTCCCTAGACAAACAAATTTGTATGAGTACAATGAATAGTAGAACATTTATTACATTACAATAATTTTAATAAGGTGTGATGCATGTGAAAGACACCGAAATTATACAACCTTCCAAGTCCAATACGTGGGAGAAACCGAAGGAAAGAACTTCGCTGTCTGACGTAAACCAATCTATGAAAGTCCCGGTGAACGCCTCGACTTTTCGCAAATTTCTGGCCTTTGTCGGCCCCGGATATCTGGTTGCTGTAGGCTACATGGATCCCGGAAACTGGGCGACGGACATCGCTGGAGGATCCCGGTTCGGCTATTCCCTGCTGGCCGTGATCCTGCTGTCGAACCTGATGGCCGTCCTGCTCCAGTCGCTGTGCAGCAAGCTCGGCATCGTCACGGGACACGACCTGGCGCAGGCGTGCCGCAGCCATTACAGCAAGCCGGTCAGCATCGGTCTGTGGGTGCTGTGTGAACTGGCCATCGCAGCCTGCGATCTGGCCGAAGTCATCGGTTCGGCGATCGCCCTGAAGCTGCTGTTCGGGATTCCGATCCTGTACGGCGTGCTGATCACCGCCCTCGACGTCCTGCTGGTGCTGCTGCTGCAGCATAAGGGCTTTCGGGCGATCGAGACGCTCGTCATCGTGCTGATCGTGACGATTGGATTGTGCTTCGGGATCGATCTGTGGCTCTCCAAACCGGATGCCGCCAGCATCTTGACCGGGTTCATCCCGACGGCCGATCTGGTGACCGATCATCAGAAGCTCTATATCGCCATCGGCATCCTGGGCGCGACCGTTATGCCGCATAACCTGTACCTTCACTCATCGATCGTGCAGACCCGGCAGTACGAAAACACCGACAAGGGCAAGCGGGAAGCCATCAAATTTTCCGTCTGGGATTCGACGATTGCGCTGACGCTTGCCCTGTTCATCAACGCGGCGATCCTGATCGTCTCGGCGGCGACATTCCACAAGGCGGGGATGACTACGGTCGCCGACATCAGCGATGCGTACCATCTGCTGACGCCGCTGCTCGGAACGACGCTCGGAAGCATTTTGTTCGCCGTCGCCCTGCTGGCATCGGGCCAGAACTCGACGCTGACCGGCACGCTCGCCGGACAGATCGTCATGGAGGGCTTCCTGAACCTGCGGCTGCCGTCCTGGCTGCGCCGGCTGATCACCCGGATGATCGCCATCATCCCGGCGGTCATCGTGACGGCCATCTACGGCGAGAGCGGCACCGAGGATCTGCTCATTCTGAGCCAGGTCATCCTGTCCCTCCAGCTGCCGTTTGCGGTGGTTCCGCTGGTCAAGTTTACTAGCGACAAGAAGCTTATGGGCAAATTCGTCAATCCGGTTTGGGTCAAAATATTGGCCTGGGTCGTGACGGCATTTATCATTGTCCTGAATGTGTACCTTCTGGTTCAGACCATTTTCGGTTAATTGCGATGGACACTAAAAATTGTAAGCATCGTGTTAAGTGCAATTTCATTAGGTGTTTTCTGGCGCGCCGCCCCTTCGACCAGGGATATCATCCGGTCCAGGAACGATTCGCCTGGATCGCTTTTGATCATCACCTTGATCTGGTCACTGACGACCCGGGTTCCCCCGGTGACCGAGCTGAAATCGCCGCCGGCTTCTTTGATCACCGGTGCCGATTCGCCGGTAATCGCCGATTCGTCAACCGATGCCAGCCCTTCGATGACTTCCCCGTCACCCGGGATCATCTCGCCTTGGGAGATGATGACGACATCGCCTTTGCGCAGCTCGGCTGAGCTGACGACCTTGATCTCGCCGCCAACGATTTTGTTCGCCGTTGTGTCTTTTTTGCTCTTCTTGAGCGTATCGGCCTGGGCCTTGCCCCGGCCTTCCGCCAGCGCCTCCGCGAAATTCGCGAACAGGACGGTGAAGAGCAATATCAGAAACACGGTCAGATTAAACCCTATCCGTCCCCCGGTATGAAAATAAGAGGGAAAAAGAACCATCAGCAGCACCACGAAGGTGCCGACCTCCACAACGAACATGACCGGATTTTTCATCATTACGGCCGGGTTCAGTTTCATAAAGCTGTCTTTCAGCGCCTGTTTGGCAATGCCGCCAGACAGCATGCTTTTGCGTTGTCCGCTCATGACTTGCTCCACCTCTTTAGTTAAGTGTTAAAAATTCGGCGACCGGCCCCAAAACGAGAACCGGAAGGAACGTCAGCGCCCCGATCAGCAGCACGGTTCCGGTCAAAATGCCGGCGAACAGCTTGTTGTCGGTCCGGAAGGTGCCCTGAGTCTCGGCGACCTTCTGCTTCACCGCCAGCGAACCTGCAACGGCGAGCAGCGCGATAATCGAAATATATCGCCCGAGGAGCATCACCAGACCGGTGCTGACGTTCCAGAATACGGTATTGTCCGCCAATCCCTCGAACCCGGAGCCGTTATTCGCCGCCGAGGAGGTGAACTCATAGAGCGACTGGCTCAAGCTGTGATACGAAGGATTGGAGAAGGTGTCGGTTCCCAGGTGCGTCATAAACGAAATCGCCGTCGGCGCAAGAATAATGAAGGGATGCATCAGAATCGCCACCGCGATCAGCTTCATCTCCCGGGCTTCGATCTTCCGCCCCAGAAATTCCGGCGTCCGGCCAACCATCAGGCCGCAGATAAATACGCCAAGGATCGCATACATGATCATATTGACGAAACCGACCCCCTTGCCGCCGAACACGACGTTCAGCATCATTTCGGCCAGAGGCGCAAGTCCCCCCAGAGGCGTCAGCGTATCATGCATGTTGTTGACCGACCCCGTCGTTGCGGCGGTGGTGACCGTCGTGAACAACGCGGACTGCGCGATACCAAAGCGCACCTCCTTGCCTTCCATGCTGCCGGCCGAGCTGTTGATTCCCAATTGGTTGATCAGCGGGTTGCCGGCTTTTTCCGCGAAATACGTCAGGCACAGGAACGCTACGAACAGCGTCATCATGACGCTGAAAATCATCCAGCCCTGCTTCTTGTTCCGGGCGAACCGTCCGAACGTGTAAGGCAGCGACGCTGAAATCGTCCACATGCTGAGAATTTCGATCACGTTGGTCAGCGGGCTCGGGTTCTCGAACGGATGGGCCGAGTTGACGCCGAAGAAACCTCCCCCGTTCGTTCCGAGGTGCTTGATCGATTCCAGCGAGGCTACAGGACCCAGCGGAATCTGCTGCACGCCGCCTCCCAGCGTTTGCACGGCCCGCATCGGCTCCAGCGTCTGCGGCACTTTGAGCCCGACCAGCACCAGGGTCACGATGAGGGCGAGCGGCACGAACAGGCGGACATGCGCCTTGATAAAGTCCTCGAAGAAGTTCCCGAGCCCCTCACCCCTGCGGGTGATGCCGCGCATAAAAGCAATCGCGATAGCCAGGCCCGAGGCTGCCGAGGTAAACATCATCATCGTGATGACGATCATTTGGCCAAAATAAGACATGCCGCTCTCTCCACTGTAATGCTGGAGGTTCGTGTTCGTCATAAAGCTGATGACCGTGTTGAAGGACAGGCTCGCCTCCATATTGCCGATGCCGCTCGGGTTGCCCGGCAGGGCGCCCATCGTTCGGAGCAATATATAGCTGATCGCTACCAGAAAGATATTTGTTGCGATCATGCTGAGGGCGTACTTTTTCCAATTCATGCTGCCCAGCTGCTTCAGCCCGATGATCCGGTATAGAACTCTTTCCACGCCGCCAAAGATCCGGTCCGTCCGATTCGGTTCATTGGAGAACATATGATATACGTAAGTGCCTACCGGCTTCACGAGCAGCAGGAGCACAAAAATCACGATACAAATTTGCAAAATATCCAAGGTTGGCTTCCCCCTCTTACGAGCATGTTCTGCTTTGGCCCCTTGAGGCTTACAGATTTAAAATACCGGTCAAAATTTTTCCGGATGGATCAAGGCGTAAACCAAATAGATAAAGACAAGCACGGCGAATGCTCCAACGACAATCATTGGTCTTTGCCCCCTTCTTCCACCACTCGGCCGCACCAATGAAGAAATAACAAGAACACGCCATAAGTGGCAGCGAGTGCAAGTATCATATATACATCCATCATCGTTTCCGGTCTCTCCTTTACATGGTTAGAATCATCTTTATTTTAGTAAAAATCCGACTTCGCCGTTTAAGGTATAAATGATGTGATCTGCACCAAGCCCCCGGTAAATGCCGGGTGAGCTGCCCCTCTGCGTAATGACATATACCGGTTCCGACGTCCAGGGACGGCAGATTTGCAAATAGCGGCAGGTCAGGTTGAGGCTGCTTTCAAACAGAAAGATTTTGCCGACCTCTATTTCGGGAACCACCCAATCCTCCGCGTGATTCGTATTCAGCCGGATGATCCGCTGCACCCCCATTTTTCTCAAGAGGCGTTCCTCCCGGGCACTGTTGGTCAGAACGGCAAAGGGCCTCTTCCAATACATCAGCAGCTTGATAAAATTGCGTCCCGCCTCGTTCGGCGCGGTCACAATGACGACGTTGTCCATTTCAAAGGCTCCTCCTGTGCGGCAGCCGCGAATACGCAAAAGAAGCCGCAGGGAAAGAAGGACCTTTCCCGCGGCTTCTTGAATGTGGACGAATATAAATAGGATCGTCCTATATTCAACATGCGCACGACAAGTGCTGCCTCTCCCGTTACGCTGACGAGGTTAGCTGTCGGATTCGGGCGTGAGAGTCGCCCTACCTTCCGGTACTTATCGTACCGGAAAGATTCACCCCGGCGGCTTCCGTTCCAGGCGGCCGCTGTGGTTCCCCCGCTCCCGGCCGTTTCCGGCCGAAATTAAGCGTTATTGATAAGTGTATTTGATTGTGATGAATGCTCTCTTTTGTTCCAGTAAGCTAAAAAAGGGTAAAAAAACACAGAGGCCAGCTGATCCCCCTGTGATCCGAAGGTTTATTCGGGTCGCAAGTTTCATCATTCCTCTCTCAAACGGCGCTTACGAGGTTAGCTGACGGATTCGAGCGGTGAGAGTCGCTCTACCCGGCCGGATCCATGGCATCCGTAGCCGGGATTCACCCCTGCGGCTGGCTGCAGCCCCCCGACTCTCACACCGGTTCGCTGCTCCATGGCACGCGTTTGGTTCCCCCGATTTCCGCGCTTTTTTGCGGAAACTCAGCGATTAGTAATGGAAACTGTATTGAATACGCTCTGAATCATACACCCGCTCCTTCCAAGCTGTAAAGGCAGTCTAAAAATCATGAACCGCGAATTTTGGAACATTCAGGACCTTATTAGCGCTTACATTTTGGCTTTTTGACTTCTACCTCTTCCATGCTCCCGATTTGGCGCATTTATGAAAACCAGGTCATTCAGGGACACTGGCTCGCAGGAATATCCGCATTGACATTACAGTTCAATCGTTTAAAATTAAATTGTGCGCTTGGTAAATGCTTCGGCTGGATGATGATTCATAGCAGCACAAAAGGAGGAGGATGGCAGTGAGCGTCTACGATTTTCAAGTGAACACGCTGCGCGGCAAAGAGGTATCGTTAAAGGAATATGAAGGTGACGTGCTGCTGATCGTGAACACGGCCAGCAAATGCGGATTTACGCCGCAGTTTCGCGGGCTGCAGGAGCTGTACGACGAGTTCCGCGACCATCATTTTCAAATTCTCGGTTTTCCGAGCAACCAGTTTGCCAATCAGGAGCCAGGTACCAGCGAGGAGATCGGCGAATTCTGCCAGATGAATTACGGGGTCACGTTCCCGATGTTTGAGAAGATCGACGTCAAGGGCAGCAACGCCCATCCACTGTTTCAATACCTGACCAGGGAAGCGCCAGGTGTGCTCGGATCAAAAGCGGTCAAGTGGAACTTTACCAAGTTCCTGGTCGATTCCAAGGGCAGGGTCATCAAGCGTTACGCGCCCAAAACGACACCCGACAAAATCGAAAACGACATCCGCAAGCTGCTTGCATCCGGAAAAAGCGAATAGTGACACAACATGCCACAAAGCAAAAAAGCTTCCCTGGATTTCTCCAAGGAAGCTTCTTTCTGTGTTCATAGATGCGGTAGAGAGGACTCGAACCTCCACGGGCGTACGCCCACTACCCCCTCAAGATAGCGTGTCTGCCATTCCACCACTACCGCATATCCAAAGTTCATTTAGCGAACTTTTTATTATACACAAAATCATCCGAATTGTAAAGGGAAATGAATTAGAACATCATTTGTGTAATATTATATAACATTAAAACCACCTAATACAGTGAATAAGTCGCTCTAACATTGACAAATCATTATATTTATGTAATATTAACTTACAAATAATAGTGTTCGATGATTCCAATCTGCAATTCACGTCATATTTATTGTCATAAGATAATCTGGAGGTGACCGTGTTGAACGACAAAAGCACCAAACTGCTCGATTACGTGCAAACGCTGGATAACGACTTGTCGGTTGGAGGCTTCAGCCATGTGTTTGACCTCCAAACCCGAATTGCAGAAGGGCGCATCCAGAGCCAGGAAGAGCTGGAAGGGTTCATCCTTCATCCGATGACGAATCGCTTGGTCCGCCAAGACGGCGCGGCCATTCTGGCGATTTACGCAGCTGCCGACCAACGGGATATCCGTCAGATCGCCCGAATTGACCGGTACATCCTCGGAAGAATCGCTGCACATGAAAATGATGAAGCGGTGCGCCAACGGGGCAGAAGACTTTTGAAACTGGCCCAGGCTCTGTACCCCTGGCTCAATCTGAAGGTTCTTGACGAACTCGCGCAGAAGGAGCTGTCTCCCGTCTGCCTGGCCACGGCGCATGCCTATGTCAACTATCAGCTCGGGTCCAGCCGCGACCACACCGTTTATGGCTATATGCAATCTGCGGTCTGCACATGCATCCAGCTCGCTGCCCGCTCGCTAAGCATTCCGCCTCACGACGCCAAAGCGTTGGCCGGCAAATGGACGGCTGAAATGGAGCGCGCATGGACAGCGGAGAAAGACTCCCTGCCCACAGACCTTGTCAACATCCAGGAGAACGACTCCCATATCGCCTCGTGAACCCTTTACCAACACCACAAAGGCACTCCGCTCTGCCCTGCCGCAGCGAAGTGCCTTTTCTGTTCCCATGTATGTACTTGACCTTCATCTTACTGATCGCGGGACTGGTTCTTCCGGTATTCCACAAACTTGATGTACTCCTTGATAAACTCCTTCTCGTGATCGGATAGCGGCATTTCATTTAACTGCCTTCCGTTTTCCCACAAATAAGGATCCTGCTGCTCTTTCACCATATACGGCCCCGGTTCCTTACCCAGAATCAGCCAGTCAAGGCTGACGCCGAAAAAGCTCGAAATTTCGATCAATTTATTGGTGCTCGGGGTGGACTTCCCCCTTTTCCAATCTCCGAAATTCCCCGTGCTGATATTAAGCTGCTCGCAAAACGACTTTTTGGTCATCCCCTTCTGCTTAATCAATGCCTCAATACGTCCGTAAATGGATTGCATAAAAAACCGCCTTCCAGTCATGTCGCAAAAAAACGACGCATTTAAGTAATTTTTATGCTTGCAATATGACGCAAAAACGTGTATAGTATTCTTTATATTAGGAATTTCCATACCTATGGCTCTTATTGTATCATTAGTCCCTTTTCTAATCCAACCGCCCTGCAATCATTCACTTCATATCTGACCTTACCTTTCCAACGCGATTCGGGCCCGCTTATGACCAATACCAAGACAGGGAGCGACCGCTTTTGCACACACTCGACATTTCTTATCATGAATTGATCCATGCCATGAGGCAGTGTATTGCCGTCGTGGATGCCGGAGGAGTTATCATTTCAGTGAACCACGCCTGGATTCAAAGCGCATATGACGAAGGCGTCCCCCAATCCTTTAACTGGGTTGGTATTAATTTCATGCAAATCGCCGACGCCCTTTCGGGAGAAGACGAACAAGACCTGGACAGACTCCAGGCGGTTTTGCAGGGTATTTCTACATA
The DNA here is from genome assembly GCF_002968895.1 of Paenibacillus sp. AR247. NCBI lineage: Bacteria > Bacillati > Bacillota > Bacilli > Caryophanales > Paenibacillaceae > Paenibacillus > Paenibacillus sp. AR247. The sequence goes on from NZ_PCZT01000025.1 coordinate 256,207, forward strand.
CTACAGGAACGAATTCCGATCGAGCTGCATCCAGCCCTCCCGCTGGTTTCAAATCGAGGCATTCCCGCTCCGGAACGGCGCCAGGGAGGAACCCCGGGGAATGATCGTCTGCCTGTCGGATATCAGCCGAAGCAAACAGCTCGAGAACGACTTGATGACCGCCTTATCCCAGATCCGCACTCTACGCGGATTGCTGCCCATCTGCGCTGTCTGCAAACGAATTCGCGATGACGATGACTTATGGAATTCCATCGAGAGTTTTTTGCAAAAGCATGCCCACACCGAATTCACGCACGATATTTGCCCGGACTGCATACGCCGGCTGTATCCCAAGTACTCGTCCATATTGGACACGCCTACTCATCAGTAGCTGCACCACCTCCAGTCTCTTCCCCAACAAAACACTTCTTCAAAATCATCGTCAACGCACCGCAGCTTTTTTTCGTTGACGTTCTTTGTTCATATCCATATAATTGTTATGACAATTATATTTTGAAGGAGTGTTTTCCCTGACCCGCTTCTCATCTTCGTCCCAAACGATCGGTTTCCGATACGGAAATATGTCCCGCAGAATGTCTTCTATTTTTGCAGGCCTGCTTAAGCCTTACGGCATCACACCCGAGCAATGGTCCGTACTGTACCAGGTTCACCTCCAGGAAGGCATTAACCAGAAGGAACTCGCGCTTCGCTCCGGCAAAGACCAGCCCTCCATCACCCGCATTCTCGATGTGCTGGACAAGAAAGAACTGATTCAGCGCAAGCCGGATCCGGCTGACCGCCGGGCTTATTTAATCTACGCCACGCCAGCCGTGCAGGAGCTGATGAAAGAAACGATCCCGATGGAGCTGAAGCTCAATGACGAGCTGATCGCCGGCATTACGGACGAGCAATTGGAGTCACTGAACCGCATCATGGATCAAATCAATAAAAATATAGACCGAATTTTAATGGAGTAGGAGTCACCTATGAACGACACCCGAGAGAAACTGTGGACACGTGAGTTTATTATGCTTACGCTGTGCAACCTGCTGTTATTTTTAAATTTGCAAATGATCGTATCCCCTCTGTCCGGCTATGTAAAAGAACATTTTCACGCCAGCGCCTTCATGGTCAGCATGTTTACGACCCTGTTCTCGCTGGCTGCGATCGCGGCGCGCCTGTATTCCGCCAAGGCTTTGGAGAAAGGCATCCGTAATCAAATCTTATATATCGGCCTTGCCTTAGCGCTGCTCGCCACCTTCGGTTACCTGTGGAGCGGCACGATGGCGCTGCTGCTGCTGATGCGGATCGTGTTCGGCGTTGGCTTCGGCATGGGCAGCACGACGCTGCCTACGATGGCATCCGGTATTATACCGGTCCGCAGGCTGGGCGAGGGAATGGGCTATTTCGGACTGTCGACAAGCATCGCCCTTTCGCTTGGACCTGTCATCGGGACGGCGCTTCTGGAGAACAAAGGGTTCGACACGCTGGTATATGCTACGCTAATCGTTATTACCCTGATCTTCCCGCTGGTCATTCCGCTGACCAAAAAGGTAAAACCGGTCGCCCCGGCCATTCCAAAAGAATTTACGGCGGTTCCCCAGAAGCAGGGCTTTCCGAAAGCGCTCCTTCTGCCCAGCCTGATGAACCTGCTGATGTCCATTACCTATGGCGGACTGCTCAGTTTTATTAATTTGTTCGGAAAAGAGGCCAGCCTCGCGAACGCATCGCTGTTCTTTCTGTTCAATGCGGCCGCCGTCGTGCTGATTCGGCCCATATCGGGCAAAATTTACGACCGCAAGGGGCATATCGCCCTGCTCATTCCGTCGGCGGTGCTGCTCATTGGAGGGCTATGGCTGCTGTCTTATGCCCATACCACCGGATTTTTAGCCTTGGCCGCTCTGTGCTACGGCCTCGGATTCGGCACGGTTCAGCCGACCCTTCAATCCTGGATGCTGCAGCAGGTTCCTCCGCAAAAGCAGGGACTCGCCAACAGTATGTATTTCAACTCGCTGGACCTTGGCATCGCCGTTGGAGCCATGATTTTGGGCCAGATCGCCCAATACTCGACTTACGGGGCAATGTACCGTTACGCATCCTTGTTCCTCGTCCTGTTCGTCATGGTATACGCATTCTATCTTGCCAAACGGGCCAAGAACAACAACATGCCAAACCGCGATACCGGAACGTCCACAACCGTATAAAGCCCCTTGGGCTTGATCGATTCAGCACCTTTCTGCACCTGGCAGAAGGGTGCTTTTTATTTCTTTTACAATCACAGCCATATACCCCCAGCCCACAGATCACTCTACTCCCTGTCGTTCCCCTGGGTTCCTCTAAAGGCTCTCCCAATGCATTAATGAAAATTACCACATAAATTAATGTCATGTTTTATAACTTAAAATGTTAAATATACTTTCAAATCTATCAATCGAGGAGTAAAATAGTCATATTATCTACCATAAGCCATATTCCTATTCCAATTCCGGGGGAGAGATTACGATGAACATGCCGGCCGCATCCACTGCCTTCGAGACGTTTATGCCCGTTCAGCCGGGCTTTGCCAAGCATTTTACCGATTACACAGAGTATTGCGACTTATTACCAGACACTCCGCTGCCTGTTCTGTTCTACCAATTCTCGGTCCCATGCGGCCACTCTGGACGCTGCCCCGTGCTGCCTGGGGGACATGTCGATATGTTGTTCCCGGTCGGAGGCTCCCCTGCCGATTCCTTGCTTCTCGGCAGCGTTCTTTGCCGCCGGGAGGTGCCGTTTCGTCCAGGCACGTTATACTTCGGTGTCCGGCTGCTTCCCGTCCCCCTCGCTCCTGCTTTTAAAATTCCGCTAAAAGAATTGGCGGACCGATCCACGCCGCTGGATCGCGCCTTATCCTTTCCAGCCGCCGCCATACAGCAAATACAGCAGGAAGACACCTCTTTCCATCGCAGAATATCCAGTTTCAACAGCGGCCTCCGTAAGCTGCTTCATTCCGGGCCATGCACTGCCGCTTCTGTACCATCGCACTTTTATCAGGCCATCCGGCTTATTTTTCAGTCCTGCGGCAATATCAGCATAACCGAGCTCTCTACAGCCATGGACTGTTCAACACGGAGTTTTCGCTCCCTGTTCGAGTCATACATTGGCCTCTCTCCCAAGCTGTTCTGCCAAATCATCCGGTATCAATCGGCCGTGGGCAGACTGCTGCATCCGTCGCGGGCGGCTTTTAACGACATTATTTCAGAGTACGGCTATTACGACCAGGCCCACTTTATCCACGAGTTCAAAAAATTCAGCAGCGAATGCCCAACCCGCTGGATGGTGCAGCTCTTGCGGAAATCGTAATCTAGTTATTTTTGCGTAAACTTTCCTGACACGACTTCCGTTTTATACAATTCATGTTAACTCTTCTTCAATATAATAGACTCCAATGACGGAGTGAAGGCATTCGTTTATCCCCAGTTTCTGCGGGTTCGTCCTCCATCCTGCGAAGTTTCCCCCGCGGAAATTTCAAACGATGCCTTCCTTCCGCCAAAAAGTCAGAATACATAACGCTGTATTGGAGGAGAACGACTTGAAGAGTTTTAAGAGCAATCTATTCACGGTTTTAATCGTTTCCGCTTTATCGCTGACCCCGACGCTGGCCTTTGCCTCACCAGCCGCTTCCGCAGTAGCTCTAAGCGGTGAGACGGCCGATGCGCTGTCCCAGAGCTGGATGCCCAAATCTCTGACCTCCCTCACCGCCAGCAGCAAACCGATTAACGCCGCAGAGTTTGCCGAAGCGATGAAACTCGCTGCAGAAGAAGCCGGGACGACGGTAAGCCCAACCGGTTCCAATATTAGCGGTGCTTTGACACGCGAAAAGGCCGCCGTACTGCTGGATTCCGTCATCCATGTCCCTTACGCCGCTTCCGCAGGCTACCAAGACATTGCCGGAGGCAGCCCTTACAACAAAGCCATCGCCAATGTCTATACCGCCGGCCTGATGCAGGGCAGCTCCTCCCAAGCTTTCGGATACGGCAAGCCGCTGACGCACCGGGAAGCCGCCACGATCATCTACCGCCTGTATCAATATTTGCAGCCGTTCAAGCTGACGGAAGAGACCATTGCGGAGATGCAAAAGGCGATGGAAACCGGCCGGCTGACCTCAGAGGAACTTGTCCAGCAGTATTTGGACCGGATCGCGAAGTACGATGACCAGGGCCCGAAGCTGAACAGCATCATCACCTTGAACGATAAAGCGCTGGAAACGGCGAAGCAGCTGGACGCCGAACGCGCAGCCAAAGGGGAACGCAGCCCGCTGCACGGGATTCCGGTGATCGTCAAAGACAACTACAACACTTCCGACATGCCGACCTCTTCCGGGAATATCGGCTTAAAGGATGTCATCCCTCCGGAGGATGCCACACAAGTCAAGGAGCTGCGCGATGCCGGGGCAATTATTATCGGCAAAGCTAACCTGCATGAGTTCGCCTTTGGCTATACAACCGTCAGCTCATTGGGTGGGCAGACGCTGAATCCTTATGACCCGACCCGCGTGCCCGGTGGATCCAGCGGCGGAACCGCAGCCGCGGTAGCCGCGAATCTGGCCGCGGTAGGCATGGGTACCGACACCGGAGGATCGATCCGGATTCCTTCCTCGTTCAACAGCCTGGTCGGCATTCGTCCAACGGTCGGCTTGTCGAGCCGCTACGGCATCGCTCCGCTTGCCCTGACGCAGGATACCGGCGGCCCGATCGCCCGTACCGTGGAAGACGCCGCATTCATATTGAACGCGACGGCCGGTTATGACCCGAAAGACATCGCCACCGCGAAGAGCGTCGGTTTCGTGCCGAAGGATTATACGGATTATCTCGATAAGGACGGCCTCAAAGGAGCACGGATCGGCATCGTCCGCGAAGTATTCGGAGACGACGCCCAGGTCAACGCAGTCGTGTCCCAGGCCATCGAAGAGATGAAAGCGGCCGGGGCGACGTTGGTGGACAACGTTAAAATTCCGAACTTCGACCTTATCAATAAATATGGAAGCCTAAGCGCCTGGGAATTTAAGTTCCAATTCAACGACTACCTAAAGTCCCTCGGCGACGTTACGCCTTACAAGTCTTTGGATGAGCTGATCGCTTCGGGCAAATACGACCCGTCGATTGAAAAGGCCCTGATCGACCGCAACAACCGTGAATCGCTGGATGCCCAGGAGTACAAGGACATCGTCCTGTTCCGCACCAAATACGTACAGGAAGCGGTCCTCAAAATGATGGCGGATAACCATCTGGATGCCCTTATCTTCCCGACCTCCTCCAAAACAGCCGTGAAAATCGGCCAGGAGCAGGTGGCGGGCGACGCTTTCAAACTCAGCTCCTTCACCGGCTGGCCGACGGTCACCGTACCGGCCGGCTTCACCAGCGACCATCTGCCGGTCGGCATCGATTTCTTCGGCAGAGCCTTCAGTGAGCCGGAGCTGATCAAGCTGGCGTACAGCTTTGAGCAGCACACTCACCACCGCGTGGCACCGCAGACGACGCCTTAAGGACACCCAGGAAATCGTCTATCCGACGTACCTTTTAAAAATCATTTTCAAAAAGCGCACCCCCGGCTGCCTGTCCGGGCGGACACCCCAATCAGGTCCGACCCTTTCAGCGTGCCGCAAGGTGCGCTTTTTCCTTTTTCCATATCAGCTTCCTACCATGGCCACTCCCTGCCCAGCCAGTCCCTCATGACCAGCCGGTCCTCCTCCTGAATCCCCGGTCCTTCATAGCGGTCCCGCAGAAAATAGGCCACCGCCATGCGCGCCGCATCATCGGCATCCAGGTCACCCTCGGTATTCAACTCACCCGACATATAGGATCTGACCCAGCCCGGATGGTACAGGCGAAAGGTAAAGCCTTCGGGGCGGAGTTCGTTCAAACAGGCATTGAACTTCCCCGGTTCAGCGCGGTTTTGGACATACAGTACCCATACCAGTTATCGCGAAAGCTGCGGTTGATGACTCCCCGCTTCCGAGGACACGAAGCACATGCGCTTTCCGGACCCCGCTCTCAGCAGCGGCACAAACGCCTGCGCCATCCGCATGGGCCCAACCGCGTTAACGTTGTAAATTCGCAGCAGTTCCTCCTCGACCTGCTCTTCATGAATCGTTCTGGGGTAACGCGTGGCGATCCCCGCATTATTGATCAGCACATCCACCCGATCAGTCTTGCCCTCAACCGCCCGGCTGGCCGCCTTAACGCTCTCATCACTGGATACGTCCAGCGGAATGACATGCAGCCGCTCCGGCTCTTTCTGTCTAAGCTCCGTCAGTTCCGGCCAATCCGCCAGATAACTCCCGGCAAAAACGTCCCAGCCCAGCTCCAGCAGCCTTTTTGTGATGCCGAGTCCCAACCCCCGGTCCGCGCCTGTAACAACGGCGATTCTGCTCCTGCTCACCCGTGAGCACCTCCTTTTTAAAGCCCGCTATAAAGGAATCTCCTGTCCCCGCCAATCCAGCATAACTACCCGCTCTTCATCCTCCCGGGCCCCGGTAAAATAAGCCGCCGCCGCTTCAGCCGAAGCCCCCGTTTCAAGCTCCGATCCAGGCTCAAACAGCCGGAACGTGAACCCCTTGCCGCTCAGATCTCTAGGCAGCATGGTGTACGCCATATGCAGGGCAGATTTGGACATCGCATATCCTGTCCCTGCCCCCGAAAGGCCAAGCCCCAAACTGCCCTGGACATCGGACATCAGCGCGATTCTTCGCAACCCGTTATCCATAAGTGGCAGGCACGCCTCGATGACACGAATCGGACCTAGCGTATTCGCCTGGTAATCTTCCAATACGAGATCCGCCGACATTTGGGCGATTCCGGCCGCCTCCCTCCCCTGGCTGGATGCCGTTCCGCAAACGAGCAGATCCACCCGGCTGGTATGCTCCTGAATCCGCCGGGCTGCCTGCTGCACCGATTCTCTGGACCTTGTATCCATCGTGAAGATACGTATTTTATCCGAATCAAAGGCGTCCTGAAATTCCTCTTCGGGAACGGGACTGCACGCCATGACGCACCATCCCTTTTTGGCGAATTCCTGAACTAGTGCGCATTCCCACGGACGGTGAACTTCCGTAATCAAAACAACCTGGTCCATGATTTATTCTCCCTTCGGCGCTGATGCGGTCCACGTCAATGCTTGCCGCAGCAGCTGCTGGTAGCCCGGATGCAGCCAAACCGCCAAATTGTGGCCGGGTGTCAGCACGCAAACCCTTCCCTCGCCTTCCGTTCGGGTCCATCCGCCCGGCTGCTCCCCATGTTCCGACCGGGTCACCATAAATATATCCACGTCACTAAGGTCAGTCATATCCATAAAATAGTGCTCGTCTTGCAACGTGAAGGCCTGGACTCCCCGGGTAATCTCCGTTTCTTGTACAGGCTCGACCGTGACCGGACACTGCTCCGGATGGTGATGAAAGACTCCTCCGACCAGCCCGCGCACGTCCTCTATGTCCCGGTAACCCACCGTACCGGAGTGCAGAACGAGCAGACCGCCACCCCCGCTGACGTAACGCTGCAGCAGACCACCGGTTTGGGCTGTGAGCCACGGATGCTCTTTTACCGCGGAGACCCGATTGGATTTCGCCAAGATCAGCAAGTCATATTCCGTAAGCAACCTTTCCAGCGAGTCCAGCCATTCGGCATCGGTTTCCAAAATGTAGTGGAAATTGAACCCGCCTGTCCGAAGCGGCTCCAAGCCTCCCTTCACTACATCGGCCGGATGCCATTGATCGTCGCATAATACGAGTATGTTCACGATGTTCCCCTCCTTTGACAGCGTTTGCAAAGTATATTACTCCCAGTATTCCAGAAACCCGCTTGCCACGCAAGCCCAGTTCCAGGTCCAATAATGCAAAATACGGATATAACAAAAAAATCCTTGCCCATTCGCAAGGATTGTCATTAATCAAATTATGGTGCGGTAGAGAGGACTCGAACCTCCACGGGCGTACGCCCACTACCCCCTCAAGATAGCGTGTCTGCCATTCCACCACTACCGCACGTTTAAAGGGAACTGCTATTTTAAAAAACTGGTGAGCCATGAAGGACTCGAACCTTCGACACCCTGATTAAAAGTCAGGTGCTCTACCAACTGAGCTAATGGCTCTCGATGATCCACAACCTGTGCGCCCATAAGCTATAGATGGTACAGATATTGGAATTCTTATTCTGCTGCAAGCAATGAAAGTGGTGACCCGTATGGGATACTCTCACTTCGTTCGAGACTGCGAAGCTGATCCTAACGATGCAGCGCTTCGACGAACCCGTCTTGGGTTCTCATCCCTATTGCAAGCAATGAAAGTGGTGACCCGTATGGGATTCGAACCCATGTTACCTCCGTGAAAGGGAGGTGTCTTAACCCCTTGACCAACGGGCCATATCGTAACATCACTTTCTTGACGACAAGAATGAGTATAGCATAGAACAAAAAAGGTTGGCAAGCCCTTTTTGTAATATTTTTAAAAATTGTGTCGTTGCCATTTCTCTCCTATGCCCGGGCATAAAATCGTCCCTTATTTGGCATCCTATACACGTCAATGACATCAACACACGACAAGGAGACAAAATCAATGGCTAAACCAGACGACCGTTCTGATAACGCGGAAAAGATCAAAACCGCCATTATCAACACGCAGGACAACATTAACGAAACCAACGATTATTTGGCCGAACACGCCGAGGAAATTTCCGGTCAGGAAGTACACAACCTTCAGCACAAAAACGCCAAGCGCGAAAGAGCGATTGAAGGCATGCGGGAAGAGTACGAAGACGAAAAATAAAGCTTTGAGGATTTGCCCAAGCAGCCCCCTTTCCAATGATGGATGGGGGTTGTTTTATTGCTCCGACGAACCCTCCCCGAGGGTCCTCATCCCTTTTAAACCAAAAAGCCCCCAGCCGCAAAGGCGGTGGGAGCTTTCTTACGAAGTATTTCAAAACGGAGAGAGACTTCGTTCAAGACTGCGATGCCTATCCTCCGGAAGCTTATGCTCCGACGACCCCTCCCTCGAGGATTCTCATCCCTTTTACTACCAAAAAGCCCCCAGCCGCAAAAGCGGTGGGAGCTTTCTTACGAAGTATCTCAAAACGGAGAGAGAGGGATTCGAACCCTCGCACCGCTTACGCAGTCTAACCCCTTAGCAGAGGGTCCCCTTATAGCCACTTGGGTATCTCTCCAAGAAACTGGCTCCCCGAACAGGACTCGAACCTGTGACAACTCGATTAACAGTCGAGTGCTCTACCAACTGAGCTATCAGGGAACGTTGTTATATGGTAACACCAAATAATTTATCATGATTTTATAGCGGAGTCAAGCTTGTTCAAGCGAAGATTTCCAGCGCATTTCCCGCACCGGTAACGGCGGGGATCGACCTTGCGTTTGCGCAGGTACACCATCCCGCACTGGCGGCACACCAGCTGGTACCGGTAAGGCTGAACCTTACGCTCGCGCGCCGAAGGCAGCGACTGGCAGTAACGGCTTCCCCCGACCTGCTGCAGCAGCATTTTAAAATCCGGATCCCGGTGTTTGTAGCCCCTTCCCGTCAGGTGCAAATGGTAATGGCACAGCTCATGCTTGATGATCTTTTCCACTTCCTCCCGCCCGTTCGCTTCGAGCTGATGAGGATTAATTTCGATATGATGGCTTTTCATAAAATAGCGCCCGCCTGTTGTGGATAATCTCCGGTTGAACGTGGCCCGGTGCCTGAAAGGCAGGCCGAAGCTTTCCTCCGAAATCCGCTCCACCCAAGCTTGCAGCTCTTCATTGCTCATGACGTCCATGAGGTCCTCCTCTGACTGAATTTGACGGTCTTCGGGGCGGTTGTCCCGAAAGAAACATTCTCTTGAATTATAACTTCCCCATACGCTACACTGACAAGTAGAATGTTATGGAGGGAGATTTTTGCGCCTTATGCCGAAGATGAGATATGTAATTTTACAGAAAAATGCCGACCTCTTTTTTGTGGAAATGCCCGCCGATTACGCTTACCAGCTCAGCGCGCTGAACCTGCGCCTCAATAAGGAAATAGACAAATTGACGGCCTCCGTCGTCCCCGAGCTGCCGCTCGCCGTGGCGGAATGCGACCAGTTGGATCTGCTGCAGGAACATCTGCAAATTCAGGACGGGCTTGCCTACATCAACGCACTGGAGCAGTCCTTTGCTTCGATTGATGAACAGAGCTATCCCCTCATCGCCCTGCTGACCGAAATCCGTGCCCTTCAAGCCCAACTGGAACAGTGGTATGAGGAGGAAGCGGAGGGCTAGGCGGTCGCAGCGTTATTACGGAAATAGCCATGAACTGAACCGGGATCACAGCGAAGAGAAACGTGAAGGAATGCATAATGGGATGCGTTTATAAAAATACAATTCCGTCCCCTTGCAGAACCCGGGAAATTCAGATGAGACCTGCACGCTTTGGGCGTTCTCCCCATATGCTGACCGTAGAGACGGAATGCAAGAGGAGGAGATCACCCTTGCCGCAATGGCTCTGTAATCAGCTGAGGAAGGCGTTTCACAAAAAAGACAGACGCCAGATCAAACTGCTCAACGAATGCTGGTTCTTCTACCGAAACGCCCCGGAAGAAAACTCGGACGCCCGATAAATATTTAGAAATGAAGCCCGCTCCATGCAAACAGGCCGGTACCGTGTACCCGCCTGTTTTTTGCGTTTGGTTTAGACGATTTCTATAGTCAGTGTGCTCCTTGTTACCTACTCAAAGCTTCTCGAAGCCGGCCAGCTCCCTCTCAGCTTGCGAAGCAAAATGATCTGACCCGTATGATAGGCGTCATGCACTATCAGGCTGTGAATCAAGCCGGAAAGCGGCCTGTCTCGAAACGGAGCGTTCAGCTCGCTGTCGCTCAAACCGGACAGGAAGTTTCGGATCTCGCCATGGACCCTTTTGAGCCGATCGACCGTCTTCTGCCAAGCTTCATCTCCATCTTCGACGCTGCTGAACGTCTCATCATTGCTGGACGCCTTGCCGTCCGGTTCCTCGCCGCGCATCCGCTGCAGGTAATATTCCTTGTAATAAAGCAGGTGGTTCACGTTCTCCCAGATCGAGTTGACGGCTTCCCCTTCCGGCTTCCATACCGCTTCCTCAGAGGTCACACCGTCCAATGCCGGCACAAACGGCGGATACCAGCCTTCCTGATCAAAACATTCATCCCATCTTTGCAGCTGCTCTTGAGTTTGGCCCATCTACGAATAATCCTCCCTGTCCGGTTTTTTGTAACGAACTAAAACGATTTTATTAGTTACATCCATAAATTAACACAGTCTATTTCTGCCGGTCAAGTAACTAGCAAAATAATTATTTAGTTGTTACAATGAACCTGAAAGGAAGGATAACGAATGCTTTGGGATGATTTTTTGAACAGCGACTGGCATGATTGGCGGGGCAGCGGCAAGTCCGAGGACCGGTTGGACCGGCCCGGATGGCTGCGGGCATGGCTGCAGGAGCAGCAGCTGCCGTTACTCGATGAACCAAAACCCCACGAGCTGCAGCAGTTTAAAGAGCTCCGCTCCTTGATCCATGGCATGGTCACCTCCATCGTCCAGGGTGTTTCCCTTGACACCGAAGCGATCGGCAGGCTAAATGAGGTCATGTCCGCCGGCCCCGTCATTCGGGAGCTGTTCTACCGCGAAGACAGCTTGTCTACTGGGAACAAACCGGTCCGCTGGGACTGGCAGCAGGTCATGTCGGAGATCGCCGCGTCTTTTGCCGAGACGATCGCCAATGGCGAAACGGCAAGAATCCGGATCTGTGACAATCCGGACTGCCTCTGGGTGTATTATGACGATACCCGCAACCGTTCCAAACGCTACTGTGATGACAAAATGTGCGGGAATCTGATGAAGGTTCGACGATTCCGGGCACGAAAAAAAGCCACCCCACAAGACCCTAACCAAACCTAAACCCGAACACGCCAAAATCCCGAAGACCGGAAACATTTTTTTCCATTCTTCGGGTAGGCTATGGGAAGGGGCCCGGTGCGATCATGAACCAGCTAAAGAACGCTGTGTTGGCCGGAACCATATATATGCCGATCTCGTTAAATCCTGATTTTATTAAAATCCGATCTTGTACACTTGCAGTCTTGCGATCAAGTTATTCTCCCTGATGCGGATTGCGCATCGTCAGGCCGACACGGCCTTTTTTCAAATCGACGTTCAGAACCCATACCGTCACATTATCGCCGACGGACACCACGTCCATTGGGTGCTTGACGTAGCCGCTGCTGAGCTGCGAAATGTGGACGAGACCGTCGCTCTTGATCCCGATGTCCACGAAAGCCCCGAAGTCGATGACGTTCCGTACAGTGCCCTGCAGCTCCATGCCTGGGGTCAAATCCTCGATCTTCAGCACGTCCGTCCGGAAAATAGGCAGCGGCAGCTCCTCCCGCGGGTCGCGGCCCGGACGCTGAAGGCTCTCCAGAATGTCGCGCAGCGTAGGCACGCCGACTTCCAGCACCTCCGCTAGCTTCTCC
>NZ_PCZT01000026.1:0-6173 GCF_002968895.1 Paenibacillus sp. AR247
CCCTGTTGACCGAAGGCGGGAACGACCAGCGGATCAACCGCAATTTTGTCGAGGCCATCGCCTCCAACATGCTGCTGAAGCAGGTCAACTCCTATGAGAAAGCCGTGGAGTACATCCGCGACCAGTCCAAGGTCAAAGGTAAGCAGGCCGCAGCAGCCGGCGGCGCAAGAACCCGTACATACGGCGGCAAAACGGTGAAGATGAAGCCGGATATCCCGCTGGCCCAGGAAGACGGGCAGGGCGGCGATGTCAGCGAGGAAGAGTTTGAGGAAATGCTGCGTATGGCAGCTGAAATGCAGGCAAGCAAGAAAAAGGGCGGCATATAGAACCGCCTGAAGAGAGGGGAGGACAACCGGCATGGATTCTTTGGGGCAGCTGCTGAAGCAGATGAGAGGGCCATCCTTTATACAGCGGTCGCAGGAGATCGCGGACGAACTGTTAAGGGATCCGGCGGTACGGGAGCTGCGGCAGGAGTATCCGGAGCTGGAAGAATCGCTGCTGCGGATGAACGTGACCCGGCTGTACCAGTTTGCAACCGACCGGCGGCACTGTGACCGCTGCCCGGGGCTCGAGCGGTGCCCGAACGATTTTCAGGGGCATTACAGCAAGCTGGAGGTGGAGGTCGTCAACGGGATTACGGAGCTGGTGGAACGCAAGGTTCCCTGTACCCTGCAGACGGCCAAGCAGCAAGAGGACCAGATCAAGAAGCGGATCCGCAGCTTTTACGTGGACGAGCGTGCATTGAGCGAAGGATATAACGAGGTCGAGATTATGGGCAAGGACCGGAACCGGGCTCCGGCGGTGAATCAGGTATTCCGGTATATCCGGGACGTACGCGAGAACGGTCTGCCGAACAAGGGATTGTATCTGTACGGATCGTTCGGGACCGGCAAAACGTTCCTGATGAGCTATCTCCTCCATGAGCTGGCGATTACCGGTCATACCGGGGTTATCGTGTACATGCCTGATTTTGTGGAGGATCTGAAGGGGATGCTTAGCGATAACGTGAAGCTGAAGGAGACCGTGGAGCTGATGAAGGCATGCGATCTGCTCATTTTTGACGATATCGGCGCCGAAAATTTAAGTCCCTGGGTACGCGACCACGTGCTGGGCTCCATCCTGAATTACCGGATGAACCGCAAGCCGACCTTCTATACGTCGAATTATGCTCTGGACGGCCTGGAAAGGCATCTGAGCTTCACGAACAAAGATGGCGAAGAAGGGCATAAGGGGCAGCGGCTGATGGACCGCATCGCGCCGTTCGTCGATGTCGTGCATTTGCACGGGGAGAATCAGCGCCGCAGACAGTGATAAAGGGCCATTTCAACAGGACCGGGCCAAGCGGCATTTTGCATCATTACCAAATTCACTGTTTTAAGCCAAAAAAACCTGGCCAACCTGTCCAAAAGACAGGTGAAGCCAGGTTTTCTTGTAAGCCCTATGGGGCTAATTAGCCGGAAATAACAAATTTAATGATCACCATGACTGCAAACAGAACGGTCATAAACAGCGCCATTCCGCCAAAGCCATTCATCAGATCCATTAAATCATTGCGCGGCTCTTCGTTCACGTGTTTCCGCGGATCGTTAGCGTGCACGTTTGCATCCATTTGAACAAATGCCTCCTCATCATGGTTTCAGCCTGATGTCAATGAGCCTTCTCATGAACAGAGAAACCCGAGTTAACATTAGTATACCCAAACTTCAAAGAATTTGTAAAGAATATATGGTGAATACTTATAGGGGCAGGGAAGGGTGGCTGAACGGTTAAGGGGCCCGAATTTCGTTTAATCTGTAATTAAGGGTTTCACATTTCTTTACGGAATGTGTTATACTTAAACTGTCCACAAAGACATATCAGTTTAGACGTCCATTTGCGCTCTTGCGATTACGGGGGATACCAAGCCGCATGGCCATTTTTTCGTCCCCTGCGTACAGCCGCTAAACATGGTCTGTCTTCTGTGAAGCAGAATACACCGAATTTTTTTCTTATAAGGAGGAAACCTATTATGGCAATTGTGAATGTATCCGACCAATCCTTTAACGCTGAAATCGAAGGTCAAGGTACGGTTCTGGTAGATTTTTGGGCACCATGGTGCGGTCCTTGCAAAATGATCGCTCCGATTCTGGAAGACCTGGCTAACGAGCTCGGAGACTCCGTGAAAATTGCCAAACTGAACGTGGATGACAATCCGGAAACGGCGTCCCGTTTCGGCGTGATGAGTATCCCGACTTTGATTTTCTTCAAGGACGGTCAACCGGTTGATAAAGTGGTCGGCCTGAACTCCAAAGAAAACCTGAAAAACATCATCGCTAAACACCAATAATTGGTGCATGGCCGATGACAGGCGCCTCCGGATGATTCCGGGGGCGCTTTATTCGTATGCAGGTACGGATCCCTGCCGGAAGACCGAAAACAGGCTGTCGGGATTTTTTGTATATTTACATGCAGTGGCGGGATGCCCCGAAGGTAACCGAATAGGCTATCTTGACGAAACCCCGACTTTTGCCGGGTTATATTGCTGTATTCAGCCGTTTTCTCCTATAATATAAGTACCGGGAGGTGAGCCGATACGGCATGGACGATTTTGCAAAGCAATTACAGGAACAGGAAAAAGCACTGGAGAAGATCCGCAACAAGCTGGCTTTGCTGCCCGATCTGCCCGGTTGTTATTTGATGAAGAATGCCGATGGCAAGATTATTTATGTAGGTAAAGCCAAGGTGCTGAAGAACCGGGTCCGCTCCTATTTTACCGGCAGCCATGACGGCAAGACGCAGCGCCTGGTGGCGGATATCCGGGATTTTGAATATATCGTGACCGGAAGCAACATTGAAGCACTCATTCTTGAATGTAATCTGATCAAAACGCATCAGCCGCGATATAACGTCCTGCTGAAGGACGATAAGACGTTTCCTTATATTAAAATTACCAATGAGCCGCATCCCCGCCTTGAGGTGACCCGCCGCGTGCTCAAGGACAAAGCCAAGTATTTCGGCCCTTATCCGAATGCTTACGCCGCGCAGCAGACGAAAAAGCTGCTGGACCGAATGTACCCGCTGCGCAAATGCGGGGTTATGCCGAAGGAGGTATGCCTGTACTACCATATGGGCCAATGCCTGGCACCTTGCGAGAAGGAAGTCCCTCAGGAGGAGTATGACCGTATTACCCAGGAAATTAATTCTTTTCTGAGTGGCGGACACGAAGAGATTAAGAAGGAGCTCCAGCGCAAGATGCAGGAGGCGGCGGAAGAACTGTATTTTGAACGGGCAAAGGAACTGCGCGACCAGATCCTCAATATTGAAGCGATCATGGAGAAGCAGAAGATTACGACGACGGACACCAAGGACCGCGACGTATTGGGCTTTGCCGTGGATAAAGGCTGGATGTGCGTGCAGATTCTGTATATGCGCCAGGGGAAAATGATTCAGCGTCACGCGTCTGTTTTTCCGTTTTATGGGGAGGCGTACAGCGATTTTATGTCCTTCGTGACGCAGTATTACAGCGACAATCCGGCGCTGCCGAAAGAAATTTTGCTGCCTGACATGCCAAAAGGGGAAGAGGCGGAAGACAGCAGCCGGCCAGAGGATGCCGCGGAATCCATCGATGCCGGCGGCGGCGCAGCATCCCTGCAGGAATGGCTCGGCATCAAGGTGCTGGTGCCCCAGCGGGGGACGAAGCGCCAGCTCGTGGCCATGGCGGAAGAGAATGCCAAGGTCTCACTGGACGAGAAGTTCCGCCTGATCGAACGGGATGAGGAGCGGACGTCCAAGGCCGCCGCGAACCTCGGCCAGTATATTGGCATTGAGTCGCTGCACCGGATCGAGGCGTTCGACAACTCCAACATCCAGGGAACGAATCCGGTATCGGCGATGGTCGTGTTTATCGACGGCAAGCCCGACAAAAAGGAATACCGGAAGTACAAAATCCGTTCGGTTCAGGGACCGGACGATTACGATACGATGCGGGAGGTCGTCCGCAGACGCTACGAGCGCGTGCTCAAGGAAAATTTGGAGCTGCCTGACCTGATTGTCGTGGACGGCGGCAAAGGGCAAATTTCCGCCGCGATCGACGTGCTGCAGAACGAGCTGGGCCTGTTCATTCCGGTGTGCGGTCTGGTCAAGGACGTCAAGCACCGGACCGCGCAGCTGATGGTGGGCGATCCGCCCGAGCCGATTTCGCTGCCGCGCGACAGCCAGGAGTTCTACCTGCTCCAGCGCATCCAGGATGAGGTGCACCGGTTCGCCATCACCTTCCACCGCGAGCAGCGCGGCAAGTCGATGGTGGCATCCAAGCTCGACGCCATCCCTGGCATCGGCGAGAAGCGGCGCAAGCTGCTGCTGAAGCATTTTGGCTCGCTCAAAAAAATAAAGAGGCCCGGATTGAAGACTTCCGGCCTCTCTCGATCGGCGACAAGCTCGCCGGCCAAATTATAGCAGCCCTTCAGGAGGAGGAGTCGTAACATACGGCTTCTCCTTCTTTTTGCCGTAAAACAGGTAAATGACCCAGGCGACGATAAACGGCATGACGCAGGTGACCACGCCCGCCAAAATGTTCGTCAGATCCCCCATGCTGAACAAGCTGAAGCTCATCAGGATGCTGTCGAACACGACGTGGGCGAACATGACCGCGATATAGCCGTGACGCAGGAAGATCAAGCTGAACAGGAGACCGATGAACAGGAGCTCAATCGGCCGGGTGTATATCGGGTAGATCGGGTACAGCGTATGGCCGAAGGCCCAAATCAGCGTCGGAATGACGCAGGCGACAAATGTGTTCCTTACGATTTTCTTCAGCATCGGTATGCCGAACAGGCGGTACACTGCTTCCTCGGAGATGCCGGCCATCCAGGCCATGATCGGCAGCATCCACGGGTACAGCATGTTATACGGGGACTGCGAGGCGTCCGTCGTGGACCAGCTGTGGATCGTCCGGTCCAGGACGAGATAGATCACCGACTGCGCCCCCATCAGGATAAACGCCCACAAATACCCGGTGAACATGCTGTGGAGCACGTAACGCCCGTATCCTGGCTCTTTGGCGCGGGCCCAGGCGTTGTAACCGGCTTTGCGCCATAATCCGTCCCCGCCGACCAGGGAGAAATACAGGAGCACCGTCATCGCTATGCTCAGGATCACCTGAACGACCATGGCCACGATCAGACCGAACTGGGAGAAGCCTTCCGCTTCCAGCACCGGCAGCATGTTATAAGTCGTCAGCAATGAGACAACAAAATAAAACAAGGACAAAAACAGCCCGCGGGTAAAGGATGTGTACCGCCGCGTCAGCGCACTGTAAATAATGGCGAGAATGCCGAGCACGATCGTAAACAGTCCATATCCCAACATGGTCAGCATTGTGGCGCTATTGGTCTGCTTCTCTACATAAGCCGTATGAGCGGATGGGACCGAAAATCCAGGGAGGAAGGAGTGAAGCTCCCCATCCTCAAAAGAAAACTTGAATTCCAGCTGCGATTCTCCAATTTGCGAGGAGGAGTCGGTATAGATCAATCCGGGCTCATCCTTGCCGCTCGATACTTCCAAGGAGCTTGTGTTGTAGCCCAGCTTCTGCAGCCAGGACGAGGCGATTTCCTCTTTATCCTCCAGCGTCATGTTTCCTTCGACAATTCTCAGTTTCTGCTTGCGCATCGTTTCGTTCGTTTCGGCCATCGCGGCCGCATACTTGGAATACGGAGGCGTGATGGAGAATCCGACCACCTTGCCCGTGTTCATATGTACGTCTACATTGACATATCCCTGATCGCTCGACTCGGGCAGCCGGACCCGGAACACGTCATAAGGATACTTCGGTTCGTATTTCTTGTTATATTCCGTAAGAAGCTTCTCTTTGGATAAATAACCGTAAAGGTCCGATTCCGACTGGTACGTGACTAGCGGTTCGGCTGCAATGCCTGTTTGAATATTCAACCGGTCCGAGGCAAACGCTTTGGCGGCTGCTTCCGCCTCCGATTTGCTGATGACCTTGGTCGTTTGCCCTTCCAGCGTCTCCGAGCTCGTCTGCGGAAACACTTGAACGAAAAAGAATAAAATAAGGCCGATGACTCCCAAAATGCCCAGCCATTTATAATTGGCCCTGATTTCCAGCGGCTGGTTTAACCGGTCCATGAAATCCCCCCTTGAATGTGATAAAGATACCATTCCCCCCAATACAGTAC
>NZ_PCZT01000026.1:6273-14338 GCF_002968895.1 Paenibacillus sp. AR247
ACCAGTATACCCTGAAAATAGTGGTGAAAAAACGATGAAAATCAAGGAAAGCTATCGAAAAGAGAAGATAACCGCAGACCGTGTCCACCTGCATTGCGAATCAGGCTGTTTTCCATCCAATTCATCAGAAAAAGGCCTTTGTGAAGTCCTACAATAAAGATTATAATTTTGATGCAAATGAATAAGAACGCCGAATTTCCAAGTGAAAACGGGGGAACCAATTTTTTGGGGTGAATTTCGTTGGGACGGTTTAGTCCGCGAATAGGGCAACCTGTGCATGCCCGAATCCGTCAGCTAACCTCGTAGGCGTCGTGCATGCAGGAGCCAAACCGAAAGGCATTGGATTTCCGATGCTTTTTTTCTTTTGACTTTTTTAAAGAGGTGAATGTATTGATTGGGAAATGGAAGTGGTTCCGGCTGGCCCCTCCGCAAGTATTAACGCTCGGTTTTGCGGCCATTATTTTGATCGGAGCCATACTGCTCACCTTGCCGATTTCGAACACGACGGGTAAGCCGCTGAATTTTATGGATGCCTTGTTTACGGCAACCTCGGCGACCTGCGTGACCGGTTTGGTTGTCAAAGATACGGGGCTGTATTTCAGCACGTTCGGTCAAGTCGTCATCATGCTGCTGATCCAGATCGGCGGGCTCGGATTTATGACGATGGCCACGCTGATCGCCCTGGTGTTCAAGCGCCGGATTTCGCTCCGGGACCGGCTCCTGCTGCAGGAAGCGATGAATCAGAACACGATGGAAGGTATCGTCCGCCTGATTCGGAAAGTCATATTTTTTTCGTTGACGATCGAAGGCTGCGGAGCACTGCTGCTCGCCATCCGGTGGTCGTTCGATATGCCTCTTGGAAAAGCGATCTATTTTGGAATATTTCATGGCGTGTCCATGTTCAATAATGCGGGATTTGACCTGTTCGGCCATTTTAACAGCCTGACGGGATTTGTATACGACCCGCTCGTCAATTTTGTCGTGATGTTTCTGATTGTTTCCGGCGGCATCGGCTTTATCGTCATGTCCGACCTGGTAGATTACCGGGTAAACCGGAAGTTGTCGCTCCACACGAAAGTGGTGCTGTCCATGACCGGCGCCCTGATCGTGATCGGAGCGGTCGTCATCTTTATCTTCGAATTCACGAATCCCAAGACGCTCGGTTCGCTGAACTGGGGCGGCAAAATTCTCGCCTCGCTGTTCCAGTCGGTTACGCCGCGGACGGCCGGGGCGAATACGCTGGACCTGGCAGGCATGCGCCAGGCGTCGCAATTTTTTACGATCATTCTGATGTTTATCGGCGCTTCGCCGGGCTCCACGGGGGGCGGGATCAAGACCACGACGTTCACCATTCTTGTCGGTGCGGTGATTGCGATGATCCGCGGGCGTGATGACATC
Organism: Paenibacillus sp. AR247; assembly: GCF_002968895.1. NCBI lineage: Bacteria > Bacillati > Bacillota > Bacilli > Caryophanales > Paenibacillaceae > Paenibacillus > Paenibacillus sp. AR247. The sequence continues at coordinate 7,672 of NZ_PCZT01000026.1, forward strand.
GTCATCTACCGTTACCGTCTGGCGCAGGAGCGAATTTTTAAAGCGTTGACCATTACGTTCCTGGCCTTGTTCCTGGTCGTCGGCGTGTCCATGATTTTGTCTACGACGGAAGACAGCAGCTTCTTGATGATCCTTTACGAGACAACGTCGGCTTTCGGCACGGTGGGATTGACCCTCGGGTTGACGCCGCATTTGTCCTTGATCGGGAAAATCCTGATCTGTCTAACGATGTTTGCCGGGCGTCTCGGACCCTTGACTTTCGCTTATGCGCTCGGCCCTAAGAAAGGCAAAGAGCTGTACCGGCATCCCGAAGGCAAAATCATTATCGGGTAACCGGGCTTGGATGATTCAAAGTTTCCATATTATCAAAGTCATCATATATAAAATCAACATTAAGGGATAAGGAGCATCTGGAGAGAAATGAAAACACAGCAGTTTGTCGTCATCGGTTTGGGGCGGTTCGGCTCAAGCCTGGCCATGGAGCTTATGGATTTGGGTTACGAGGTGCTTGGGGTGGATATTAATGAAGAAGTAGTCAATGACATGAGCGAGCATTTGACCTACGCCGTGGTGGCGGATGCAACCGACGAGGAGGTTCTCAAATCGCTGGGAATCCGTAACTTTGACTGCGGGGTCGTGGCGATCGGAGACGATATCCAGATGAGCATTCTTGCCGCGATCCTGCTGAAGGAACTGGGCGTTCAGACCGTAGTGGCGAAGGCCATCTCCATGCTGCACGGCAAAGCCTTGTCCAAGCTGGGCGTGGACCGGGTGATCTACCCGGAGCGGGATATGGGCATCCGGGTGGCGCACCAGCTCGTGACGCCGAATTTGCTGGATTACATCGAGCTGTCCAAAGATTACAGCATTGTGGAGATGACCGTACCGCAATGCCTGAACGGTAAGACGCTCAGCGAAGTCAATACGAGAGCACGGTACGGATGCAGCATTGTTGCGCTCCATCGTACCGAGGGAGTCATCGTTGCGCCGACGGCGATGGACCAGCTGCATACAGGCGACATCATGGTCATCATCGGCTCCAACAGCAATATCGACCGCTTCGAGAGCGAAGCGGTGAACGTCAAATCGTAAATCCGGAAGTGAGACAGACATGGAATCCCCGACGACCGAAATGATTCATCACATTTTAATACTGCTGCTGTTTATCATTGCCGTCGGCATGCTGTCCGGAAGACTGGCCTCCTGGCTCAGGCTTCCGGACGTTGCTGTGTTTATCGTGGCAGGCATGCTGCTTGGGCAGGGGCTGCATCTGATCAACGAGGCAAGCAGCTCGCTTATCAACCAGCTGATCCTCTCCGTCGGCTCGGCGCTCATTCTGTTTGACGGCGGCCGGAACCTGAAGCTGAGCGGGCTGCGGAAGGTATGGATCACGCTCTCCATGCTGAGCGTTCCCGGCGTCATCGTCACGACCTTGATCGTCGGAGCTGCCGTGCATTACCTGTTCGGGCTGGACTGGCTTTTTGCCTTCCTGGCTGCCGCCGTCATTGCCTCGACCGACCCCGCTTCGATCATTCCTGTGTTCAAGCAGGTGACGATTAAGGAAAGGGTCCGGGAGACGGTAGAGAGTGAGTCTGCCTTCAACGACGCGACCGGGTCGATTCTGACCTTTGCGCTGCTGGCCGCGGTGACGGGAAGCGGTTCCTTACATATCGGGACGATGGGCTGGGATTTCGTGAAAACCGCCGTCGGCGGCATTCTCGTCGGCGCTGTCATATCTATGATTCTTACGTATCTCGTTGCCCATTTCCGGCTTGGCGTTCTGAAAGACTACACGACGATCACGATGATCGTCGTCGCACTTTCTTCTTATTTAATAGGGGACCTTATTCATGTCAGCGGATTTATGGCGACCTTCGTGGCCGGACTGATCTGGGGGAACGCGGATACGTTCGGGCTGTCAATGGACGATAAGCTGGAGGAGACCGCGTCGTTTGCGGACAATACGAGCGTCATGATGCGGATGCTGATTTTCATCCTGCTCGGCAGCCAGGTCAACTTCCGGGTGCTTGGCGACTACTTCTGGCCAAGCCTGGCGGCGGTCCTGGTGCTGATGGTCATCGCCCGGCCCATCACGATTCTGCTCTGCGCCCTGCCCGACCGCAAGGTCAAATGGTCCTGGCGCGAGCTGCTGTTCATGATGTGGGTCCGGGAGACCGGGGTCATTCCGGCCGCCCTTTCGGGCATGATCGCCGGCATGGGCGTAGCCCACGCTGATGTCATCTCGGCCGTGACGTTCATGGCGATCATGCTGACGATTCTGCTGCAGGCCAGCACCACGGGACTTGTCGCCCGCAAGCTGGGCCTTGAGGTCAAGGCAGAGCCGGCGGCTTCTAGGCCCGTGGGGCAGAAATAGCCTGTAACATGATACGAGCCGTCAGGAACGGGGGAATCCCGTCTAGACGGCTCGTCATTTGCCGGCACCGCGTCATTCATCCCGGGTGCGGCCGAAAATCTTTTTCGTTTCTTCAATCCAGCGGCGTGCCCCGGCGCTCAGTCCCCCGTTTTCGGAGTAGACAAGCGAGGTGGTGCGCCGTGTTTCCTGCAGATCGGGAATATGAAGAATCGCCAGGTCGTTGTCGTCCAGCAGCTGACTGCGCAAATACGACTTCGGCAGCAGTGCCGCCGCCCTGCAGGCGGGCAGAAGCCGGACGATCGCTTCAAACGAATCCATTTCCATCCGGATGTCCGGCACGACGCCGGCCCGGTGGAACAATTCGTCGGTCAATTTCCGGTACCACGTTCCGGTTGAGAAAATAATCATCGGCAGGCCGTGAAGCATGTCCATGCTCACGTTATCCTGGCCGCACAGCCTGTGATTGCGGGGAAGCACCAGCTCCAGGTGGTCGTCGAACAGCGGTGTGCAGCTCAGGCCGGGCTCTTCGATTGAAGAGGCGACGATGCCTGCGTCCAGCTTCTTGTCGCGGACGGCCGACACGATTTCGTGCGTTTTCCCGGTGACCAGCTTCAGCTCAGCGGAAGGGTGCTTCTCCATAAACGCGTTCACCAAAGGCGGCAGCGTCGTCTGAAGCGTTGTCAGGCTGGCTCCGAGGGTCACCGAAATTTGATCGTCCCCTTTGTACTTGGCGATCATCTGCATGAACTTCTGCTGCTGCTGCCGCTGCTCCAGGGCAAAGGTATAGGCCGACTGGCCGAAGGCCGTCAGCTCAAGGCGCTTGCCGCGGCGGTTGAACAGCTGCACGCCGAGCTCGTCCTCCAGCTTGGAATTTTACGCGAGAGGGCGGGTTGGGACAAATTCAGCAGCTTCGAGGCCTTGTTCAGGCTCGACTGCTCCACCACCGTGGCGAATACATCCAAATCTTCAAACATGTCATTCATCTCCATGAAACTTTTGGACTGCAGCTGCTTGGGGTAAGATGGTTATAGGTGCGGTCTGTCTTCTGTGAAGTTACATCGACAATTGATTTGCTTTAGATATAAGAACGAATAAGCTACAGGGACTGAACACCATTATATCGCAAGAAAATCTACCGCTAAGTGCGGTCTGTCTTCTTAGAATTTACTTCGATAAGTGATTTTGTTTAGATATAAGAACGAATAAGCTTCAGAGACTAAACATCATTATATCGCAAGAAAAACTACCACTAAACGCGGTCTGTCTTCTGTGAAGTTACATCGACAATTCATTTTGTTATGCATTTACATTATAACGTTTAATAATTATATTGCAATTCCATTATAAGAAAAAAAAGAGTAACATGAAAAGTGCCACAAGTTGTTCACAGGTTAGAAAAAGGGTGGCAGAATGATGTCGAATAATGAATTATGAAAACGTTGTACTATGAAGAAAGGGGCACGTCAATTTATGAAAGGTTACTATGCCAGAAAGCTTCATTCGCTTCTTGGGGTCATTCCGCTCGCCTTGTTTTTCATCGAGCATGCCCTGACGAATTTTGGCGCATTTGAAGGAGGTCCTGAGCGGTTTAACGCCGGCGTCAAATTGCTGAACGACCTTCCGCTCATTTTCGTGCTGGAGTGGGTGCTGATTTATCTCCCGCTGATCTACCACGGCGTGTATGGGCTGTATATCGCGTATCAGGCGAAACCGAATAACGGACACTTCAATTATGAGCGCAACTGGCGTTATTTGCTGCAGCGGATTACCGGTGTCATTACGTTCGTATACATCATCTGGCACGTATTCGAAACCCGGTTCCAGATCACTCTCGGCAACGTGACCCACGAAGGGCTAGGCTCCCTTATGCACGATATCGTGACACAGCCGGTATTTTTTATCCTCTATCTGATCGGCGTCGTATCCGCGTCCTTCCACTTTGCGAACGGACTCTGGTCGTTCCTGGTCGCATGGGGAATCACGGTCGGGCCGCGCGCACAGCGGGTATCCTCGTATGTGTGCATGACGCTGTTCGTCTTGGTAGCACTGCTGTTTATTTTGTCCCTGGTTGCCTTCCGCAGAGCGGAGTTCCAGGAAGCTTCGGTATGGATTGATACCGTGAAGTCAGTTTTAAGTTAAGGAGAGTGAGCAGGCATGGCAACATCTAATATTATTATCGTGGGCGGCGGTCTGGCAGGTCTGATGGCCACCATCAAGGCAGCGGAAGCAGGCGTCCATGTTCACTTGTTTTCTTTGGTTCCGGTCAAAAGATCGCACTCCGTGTGCGCGCAGGGCGGCATCAACGGTGCCGTCAATACGAAGGGCGAGGGCGACTCGCCATGGGTTCACTTCGACGATACCGTGTACGGCGGGGACTTCCTGGCCAACCAGCCGCCGGTCAAGGCGATGTGCGAGGCGGCGCCTGGCATCATCCACTTGATGGACCGGATGGGCGTTATGTTCAACCGTACGCCGGAAGGACTGCTCGATTTCCGCCGTTTCGGGGGAACGAAGCATCACCGTACGGCGTTTGCCGGCGCAACGACCGGACAGCAGCTGCTGTACGCGCTCGACGAGCAGGTGCGCCGCCACGAAACGGAAGGCCTCGTCACGAAGCATGAGCACTGGGAATTCCTGCAGGCCGTCATCGACGACGAGGGCATCTGCCGCGGCATCTGCGCGCAGGATTTGCGCACGATGGAGATTCATACGTTCCAGGCTGACGCGGTTATTCTCGCCAGCGGCGGACCGGGGATCATTTTCGGTAAAACGACCAACTCGGTCATCAATACCGGCACCGCGGCCAGCGCCGTGTACCAGCAGGGCGTTCATTACGCCAACGGCGAATTTATCCAAATTCACCCGACAGCGATTCCGGGCGACGACAAGCTGCGCCTCATGTCCGAATCGGCCCGCGGTGAAGGCGGACGGATCTGGACGTACAAAGACGGCAAGCCTTGGTACTTCCTTGAAGAGAAATATCCGGCCTACGGCAACCTGGTGCCGCGTGACATTGCGACCCGCGAAATTTTTGACGTATGCGTCAATCAGGGACTTGGCGTCAACGGGGAGAACATGGTTTACCTCGACCTGTCCCATAAAGATCCGAAAGAGCTGGACGTCAAGCTTGGCGGCATTATCGAAATCTATGAAAAATTCGTCGGCGACGATCCGCGCAAGCTTCCGATGAAGATCTTCCCGGCGGTTCACTATTCCATGGGCGGCATGTGGGTCGATTACAACCAAATGACCAACATTCCAGGCCTGTTCGCAGCCGGCGAATGCGATTATCAATACCATGGGGCCAACCGTCTTGGAGCCAACTCGCTCGTATCGGCGATCTTCGGCGGCATGGTGGCCGGACCGAAAGCCGTGGAATACATTAAGGGAATGAAAAAATCCTCAGCTGATGTATCTTCAAGCGTATACGAACGCTATAAGAAGCAGCAGACGGACAAATACGAAGGCATCCTGAAAATGAACGGCACGGAAAATGCGTACGGGCTGCATAAGGAGCTCGGCGATATCATGACCGCCAATATGACCGTGGTCCGTTACAATAAAAAGCTGGAAGAAACGATCGCCAAAATCAAGGAACTGAAGCAGCGCTACAAAAACATCAACGTCAACGACACGTCGCGCTGGAACAATCCGGGCGCTTCGTTTACCCGCCAGCTGTGGAACATGCTGGAGTTGGCCGAGGCGATGACGCTGGGAGCACTGCTCCGCAACGAGAGCCGCGGGGCCCACTACAAGCCGGATTTCCCGGAACGCAACGACGAGGAGTTCCTCAAGACGACCAAAGCGACGTGGACACCGGATGGTCCACAAATTTCTTATGAAGCAGTGGATGTATCGCTGATCCCTCACGGATCCGCGACTACTCCAAAGACAAGTAAAGAAGGGGGATTTGACATGGCGGAAGCAACTGCATCTTCCAAAAAAGTGAAGTTTATGATAACCCGTCAAGACGGCCCGGACGCTGCTGCCTATACCGAGGAGTTCGAGCTTCCGTACCGCCCGGGGATGAACGTGATCAGCGCGCTGATGGAAATTCAGCGCAACCCGGTCAACGCCAAAGGCGAAAAGATCGCCCCGGTATGTTGGGAATCCAACTGTCTGGAAGAGGTGTGCGGCGCGTGCTCGATGGTGATCAACGGCAAGCCGCGCCAAGCGTGTGCGGCGCTGATCGATAAGCTGGAACAGCCGATCCGGATTCAACCGATGAAGACGTTCCCGGTCGTACGCGACCTTGTCATCGACCGCAGCCGGATGTTCACCGCGCTCAAGCGG
>NZ_PCZT01000026.1:14438-17883 GCF_002968895.1 Paenibacillus sp. AR247
CCTCGGATTCCGATCGACGGCACGTACGATCTCGGCCCTGGACCACGGATGCCGGAGAAGAAGCGTCAGTGGGCTTATGAGCTGTCCAAGTGCATGACCTGCGGCGTCTGCCTGGAGTCCTGCCCGAACGTAAACGACAAGACCGACTTTATCGGTCCGGCGGCGATTTCCCAGGTTCGCCTGTTCAACTCCCACCCAACGGGTGAAATGAACAAGGAAGAACGCCTGGAAGCGCTGATGCAGGACGGCGGTATCGAAGGCTGCGGCAACTCGCAGAACTGCGTGCGCTCCTGTCCGAAAGGCATTCCGTTGACCACGTCGATCGCGGAAATGAACAAGCAAACGACCAAGCACATGTTCAAGCAGTGGCTGGGTGTATAAATCATCGTTAACCATCATCCCCTTGTCAGCGGACAGCTTTTCGCCGGCAAGGGGATTTTTGGTATACCTCGGGATGCGTCCAACCCTTGTGGCGGGGGTAATCTAACCATAAAGACTTCTAAAACTTTACAGGCAGAAGACGTGCAGGGAGAATGGAGGAGGATGGCTCATGTCTTGGTGGATGTGGGTGCTCAATATTTCCGGTTTGATTGTCCTGATTGCGGTGTTTTACGGATTGGAGAAAAAATGGACGAGCAAGGCGATCCTGCTTGGTCCAATTCTCATTTATGTGCTGGTCTCCCTGGAAGACCTGATCGGCTGGATCGACCTTTCCCGGGTTGTCCCGGGAACAGGCGGGATGCGGGCTTTGATTCTGATCTTCTGCCTGAGCTCGGTCATCTTCTACGTGCTGTATATTTTCAACCGGATTGCCGAGTCGGCCCTGAAAAAAGAAGTGCAGCTCAAAACCGTCATTACGCGCATCAGCATGGCCACGTTAACGTGCATCCTCTTTTTTACCGTTATCTACACGTCGATTTACAAGCTCTTTGGCCATAACAGCTTCGACGGGAAAAATATCGGCAACGATTTGCTGAGCCAGCTGATTTCCTTCCTGTATTTTAGCGTCGCAACCTTTGCTACCGTCGGTTACGGGGATATCACGCCTGTCGATAACACCTCCAGAGGTGCTGTCGTGATGGAGATCGCCTTCAGCTTTATTACGGTTGCCTACGCAATGTCGTTGCTCAGCGTGTTCCGTAAAATTTTCAAAGAAGGCCCGGATGGCGCAGGTCAGGAGGAAGTGTAAACTTTCCGTTACCATGCCCTGACTTGGCGCATAACCGTTCGTTGTATCCTTTGAACAGCAGCGTTTGCCCCGGGCCAGCGCACCGCCTCCGGCGGAGTGATCCGCACTGCTGGAAGAGCGGCGGCCTGAAGGATATAATAGGGGAAAGTCCTATTCTATTCCAATACAGGAGGCCGCCTGCATGAAAAATCGCCGCATCCGGGAACGGGAAATCGGCAGGATGCAGCCCAGCCGGAGCTGCCCGGCAGCCGGCTCACCCGCAGGCAATTTTTGAAGCGCGGCGTCGCCCTAGCGGCCGGAGCGGGATTGCTGACAGGCGCCTACGCCTCGTTATGGGAGCCGCAGCAGCTGGATACCGTGTACCGGACGCTGGTATGTCCGCGGCTGCCGTCGGCTTTTCACAACTTGAAAGTCGTCCATTTCAGCGATGCCCACCTCGGGTTTCACACCCGAAAGAAGCACATCGAGCATCTGATCGCGGCCATTCGCAGGGAAGCTCCCGAGCTGATCTGCTTTACCGGCGATATCATTGATTCGACTGCGGAGGCGATGAACGAATATATTCCGCTGCTCGCTTCGATCGATGCCCCTTTAGGCAAATTTGCGGTGCTGGGCAACCACGATTTTTGGGGAGGGAGCGGCAAGGATGTGAGCCACAAGCTGCAGGTGGCCGGCTTTCGGGTGCTGCAAAACAGTAGCCAGCTCCTGAACCGTGGCGGACAGTCCATCGCGGTGGTCGGCTTGGATGACTGGCTGCATGGATTTCCCGATCCGCAGAAGGGAAGATCCGGCATACCGGACGACATGTTCACTTTACTCTTGATGCATGAGCCGGATTACGCAGGTAACGCCGCCCTGTTTCCTTTCGATCTGCAGCTGTCCGGACACAGCCATGGCGGACAGGTGCGTCTGCCCCTGTTTGGTGCGCTGATGACGCCTCCGGGATCCAAACGGTACGTCATGGGTATGTACGAAGTGGAAGAACGTCGAATGCCGCTGTATGTCAACCGGGGGATCGGGGAGACCCACCTTCCCGTCCGCTTGTTATGCAAGCCGGAGCTTACCGTCTTCACCCTGCAGTCTGGCGCTCGTTAGACAAGCTGGTAACGATTCGAATCAAACTAAGGGAATCAAGCGAAGGAAGGGGAGAAGAGCGTGCTGAATGAGGACACAAGAACGCCGACGCCCTTGCTTACGGGCAGCCGTCTGATGATGAAACCGATCGAACCGCAGGACGCGCCGAGGCTGCTGGATATCCTGGCAGACCCCCAGGTGATCAAATACGTGACCCAGAGCTCCTTCTTCAGCTTTGCCCGCTCGCGGCGCATCGCCTCGGAGCTGCTGAGCACGGGCCGCAGGGACTCGCTGCACATGGGCATCTGGCTTCATGGCGAGCACGAGCTGGCCGGCGTGGTGTCGATTCAGCATTGGCGTGAGGAGAAGCGCGATGCCATGATCGGCTATATGCTCGCCAAAGCTTACTGGGGCAGGGGAATCGCCACCGAAGCGCTCGGCTTGATGCTGAACTATGCCTTCACCGAGCTGAAACTGCTGCACATTGAAGGCAGATGCCATGCGGTCAACACGGCGTCGGCCAGGGTTATGCAAAAAAACGGGATGCAGCTCAGCCGTACCTTTCAGCATAGACGTATGTTTTTCGCTGCGCCGGTCGAGATGATGGTGTACGCTCATACCGACCGTACCTATGATGAATACCGGAAGGGGCTGCAGCTTCAGGCAAACCAGGAGAATGCGCCAAATCTGCAATCATATGAAATCAGGTAAGATTTGTAACATAAATGAAATATTGCTGTTATGGGACTCTAACAGAGACAGGGTAAACTTATTCACATGACCCCCTTTTTGAAAATATAAATGATGTTCTGGGACCCGGATCGTGCGGGTTCATTTTTTTTGCCCAAAAAAAGAGGCTCCCTCAGAGGGGAACCACCTTTTTGTCTTTGCCCTTGAAATACACCCATTCCCGGAATCCGATGTCCTTCAGGCGCCGGGCTACTTCGTCCCGCTCGTCTCCAACCCTTCCAGGAACATGAGCGTCCGAGCCGAAAGTGACGTCCACGCCGAAGTGGAGCGCCCGCTCAAGGATGGCGTCCGCCGGGTACCAGCCGCCGCTGAGCTTCGTTTTGCCCGATGTATTGATTTCGATCGCGATTCCGCACTCGGCAATGGTCTGCAGCGTTTCGTCAATGATCTCATCGGCGGGAATGTCGGAGAAGGCCGGGAAGTTGCCTTTCA
>NZ_PCZT01000026.1:17983-31638 GCF_002968895.1 Paenibacillus sp. AR247
GAACCTTCCTGTATGTTTCAGCATGCTCCGGAAAAGTCGGATTCGATGCCGAGCAGCACGTCGATGCGCCCCTCGTATTCCTTTTTCAAATCAAGCACTTCCTGCACATAATGCTGAAGCTCCGATTTGCCCATGGCGATGCGTGGGAACGCCCGGTCCTCTTTCTCGCCAAAATAAGGGGTGTGGTCCGAAATGCCGATGACTTGAAGTCCAGCCTCCAGCGCCGCTTCCACGTAATCCCGGATATTGCCGTCAGCGTGTCCGCAGCGGAAGTGATGGGTATGCATATCGAATTTCATATCGTACTCCTCCTCGTCAATAATCGTTGGAATCAAAGGTCTGCGGCGGGTTTACTCCGAGCTGATGAAGTTCGTTTCCGGCATGCCTTTCAGGTCGCTCAAAAATTGCTGCATGGCCGAGTTCAGGTATTTGCCGGACTTGTAAATGACGCCGACAGGATGGCTCACTTCCAGCTCGGTCAGCGGTATGATCTTCAGTGTGCCGAGGCGGAGCTCGCTCGCGACCGACTGTTTGGACATGATCGCCGCGCCGAGGTCGATTTCGACCATCCGCTTGATTTCTTCACTGCTGGACAATTCCATGACGACATTGGGCTCGATTCCGTGCTTTTTTAAAATATCATCGGCAAACCGTCTGCCCACCGTATCGGGAGACAGCAGGATGAGGGGCGTTTCCCGGAGGACATCGATCGTGACGCCTGTCTTCCGGGCAAGCGGATGGCGCGGGGAGACGATCAGCTCGAACGTGTCATAGTACAGAACCGACGTCATCAAATTGGGGTTGCGCTCGATCAGATAACCCAGGCCCACATCGATCTGTCCGTTCTCTCTCCACGCTGGTGTAAATCTGGGAAGAAGCCATGGACATGATGGAGGTTTTGATGAGTGGAAACTGGTTCTGGAAGTAAGAAAGGACTCTGGGTAAAATTTGTATGGCTATCGAAGTGGTGGTTCCGAGCACGATGTGTCCCTGCGGTGTTTGATCCAGGTCGTACAGGCGCTCCTTCAGCTCTTCCACAATCGCTAGAATCCGTTCGGCATGGCTGAGAAACACTTCTCCGCGGTCGGTCAGCGTGACGGGCTGATTCCGGTCCACAAGCACCGTCTTGAACTCGTCCTCCAGACTTTTGATCTGGGCAGACACAGCCGGCTGGGTCAAGTTGAGCAGCTCTCCGGCTTTGCGGAAGCTCATGGTTTTCGAGATGGTAATCAGGGTCTCCAATTGGCTAATGTTCATGCATTTCCTCCTTCGGCGTTGATGGCTGCCGTCAAGCAGATCAGTTCGAACAAGTGTATCCTTTCATTATATGGGATTCCGGAAGTCAGGGCAACGTAGGCGGATACAGCCGGTGATTCGTTTATTTTTGGAAAAAGCAATCTACAAAATTCGCCATGGTCTTCAAAATTGCTCCGGAAGTACCGATATAGATAAAGGGAATCATCCCGGTTTTCTTTCTTAAATAGGAAAGCCGGCGGATATATAAGGGCATTTATACCCTGGATTGAAGACGTTTCATGAATTTTTCGTGATTTATTCCAGGGTTTAAAGTATAATTATTCCAATGGTAATGGGACTTTTGGGACATGTCCCAACCCGTTGTGAAAGGGGCAGTAATTACATATGAAGGCTGAAGTCATTAATCCTTTTCTGGAGTCCGCCCGGACCGTCATTGAACAAGTGATTCAGGTTACCCCTTCTACAGGCAGCCTCGGGGTGAAGAATATGGAGATCATCGAGGATCACATCTGGATTCAAATCGGGATGACAGGACAGCTTACCGGCAATATCGTGTTCGGAATTCAAGAGCATGTAGCGCTGCGGATGGTGTCCGTGATGATGGGTGGTTACATTCTGACGGAAATGGACGAAATGGGCCAGAGCGCCATCTCCGAACTTGGTAATATGATCAGCGGCAATGCCAGCACGATTTTGTCCAACCAAGGGGTCACAGTTGACATTACGCCTCCGAGAGTGATGAAGAGCGAGCATATCGTGTCGTTCCTTCCGCAAAAGGCGCTCAGCATTCCGCTGCTCATGGACGGAATCGGCGAACTGGATATTCAGGTCATGATATCTTAAAATATCAGCAAGGAATAACGGCAGGAAGCACAAGCGTTACGTTTGCTGATCCCTGGGCATGATGCTGGCTCGCTGTGAGCATGCGGGCGACGTTATCCTACAGAAGTGGGAAAGGGCGGGAACAAGCTCTGGACGGCGCTGCTGCGCTGATTCGGGGTGTTCCGGCTTGTTTTCCTATAGGAGGACGAGAAGCCATGTTAAAGGACAAAGTCGTCGTGATCACCGGGGCGTCGAGCGGGATCGGGGCCTTGACGGCGAAGCTGGCCGCAGCGGAAGGCGCGGTGACGGTGCTGACCGCCAGGTCGGAGCAGCGCCTGCAGGAAGCAACAGAGGGCATGACGGGATCCTTCGAACTGCGGGCCATGGACGTGACCCGGGAGGACCAGGTGAGCACCACGATGCAAGACATTATACATAAGTACGGCCATATTGACATTTTGCTGAACAATGCGGGCTACGGCAAGTTTGAGACGATTACGGACATGCCTGCCCAGGAGTTCGGACAGATGATGGACGTCAACTATATGGGCACGGTCCGGTGCACCAAGGCGGTGCTGCCGTCAATGCTTCAGCGCAAAGCGGGACATATCATCAATGTGGCGTCGATGGCGGGGAAAATCGGAACGGCCAAATCCACGGCGTACACGGCCACGAAGCATGCCGTTCTCGGCTTCAGCAACGCTCTCCGGCAGGAGCTGCGGGAATCGGGCATTCGGGTGTCGACGATCAATCCAGGTCCGATCGATACGCCGTTTTTTGACATTGCAGACCCGTCGGGTGGATATGTCAGCAACGTGAAATGGCTGATGATGACGCCGGAACATGTAGCCCGCAAAATCGTCAAGGTGATGCATACCGGGAAGGAAGAAATGAACCTGCCGGGGAAAGCGGCGGTCGCCATGCGCCTGTATCAGATGTTTCCTAGACTGGCGGACCGGCTGACCTACCGGATCATGAACCGGAAGTGATACGCCTCCTGATCTCTATAAATAAGCCAGCTCCCATATGGGGCCGGCTTATTTTTTACGCCCGCAGAATTTTGCGGTGAGTCCGATACTTGCATTTGGTGGGATGGCGCTTTTGGCATATAATGATAAAGAATGACTTAAAACATAAAGGATGAACGATTTCATGAACCCGACTTCTTTTGAAGCAACAGGTATTGACCGAGTATGGATAGACAAGCTGGCCGAGTACGGCATAACGGAGCCTTCGCCGGTCCAGGCGCAGGCCATTCCTGCGGTGCTGCGCGGAGCGGATGTGCTCGCCCGCTCGCAGACGGGAACCGGCAAAACGCTGGCCTACCTTCTGCCGGTACTGCAGACCATCGATCCGGAGCTGAAGGCGACCCAGAAGCTTATTCTTGCGCCGACGCAGGAGCTGGCGATGCAGATTGTACGCGAAGGCGAAAAATACGGGGAAGCTCGCGAGATCGGCGTGCTTGGGCTGATCGGCGGGGCCGCGGTCAAGCGCCAGGTGGAGAAGCTGCGGCTGCATCCACAGCTTGTGGTCGGAACTCCCGGCAGAGTCCGCGAGCTGATCGAGATGCGCAAGCTGAAGATGCATCACGTCTCGACCATCGTGGTGGACGAGGTCGACCAGGTATTTCAGCTCGGCGGCGCCGGCGACGTCGACCGGATATTGAGCAGCGCACTGCGTGACCGGCAGCTGGTATTCCTGTCGGCCACGGTCAGCGAGAGCACGGCGGCGCTGGTCAAACGGGAAATGCGCAGGTCGAAATCGGCATCGACCCGGACCAGACGACCGCGCCGGGACTGGAGCATTTGTATGTGGTCGCCGAGGAACGCGACCGGGTCGACATGCTGCGGCGCCTTATCCGCCAGTACAACCCGCAGCGGGCGATCGTCTTCGTCAATCAGACCGAATCGATCGCCGAGGTGGAGGCGAAGCTGACCCATTTGGGCATCGCTGCAGAGGGATTGTACGGAGACGCGGACAAACTGGCACGCAGCCGGGTACTGGGCGGCTTCCGCCACGGCAGGTTCAAAGTGCTCGTGGCAAGCGACGTGGCGGCACGCGGGCTTGATATCGAAGGGCTCGAGCTCGTCATCAACTTCGACCCGGCGCCTGACGCCGAGCACTATGTGCACCGTGCCGGACGGACGGGCCGGATGGGGCGCAGCGGGCGCGTCATCTCGATTGTGACGGACCGCCAGACCTTTATTATGCGGAAGTTTGCAGGAGAGCTCGGCATCTCTCTCGAGCCGCGCGTGCTGTACGCCGGCAAAGTGCTGTCGCCGGAGCAGTTTGCGGCCCGGAAGGGGGAGCCGTCAGGCCAGCCCCATCAGCGCCAGGTTCGGCCATCCGGGAGCCAAGCAGGCATGGCGGAAGTGCGCGGCAGCCGGCAAGGAGACTCGAAGCCGGCCAAGGGGAGCATCCGCGGCTCATCCAGCCCGGGCGAACCGCGGGAAGGCGGCGGACGCCGCGACGGCCGGGAAACGACCCGGCAGGGCGGTGAGCCTTTCAAGGGCGGCAAACCGGCGGCCCGCCAGAGCCAAAGCGAACGGGAGCGTATCCGCAAGAACAAGGGCGCCCCGAAATGGTTGAAAAATAAACCTCCCCGGCCTTAATCGGCGCGCGGGGAGGCAAGTACGGATGGATTCTCCCGTGCGGACGCGCCCCTTGCTGTTCCGCCCGGGAATTGAATGAGGTGAAGAGTTAATGAGTGATACGGCTGTGCTGGATATTCAAGGCCTCATCGGTGGTTACAGCCTGAACCACCCGGTGCTGCACGATATTTCGTTTCAGGTCGGGTCCGGCGAGATGGTCGGCCTGATCGGATTGAATGGGGCCGGCAAAAGCACGACAATGAAGCATATTCTCGGATTAATGCATCCGCAAAAAGGTGACATCCGCGTGAAGGGCAAGAAGCGGGAGGAAGACGCCGAGACCTATCACGGGGCGCTCGCCTTCGTTCCGGAATCTCCGCTGCTCTATGACGAGATGACCGTCAGGGAGCATTTGGAGTTTACCGCAAGAGCGTACGGCGTTGACCGCCAGGACTACGAAGAGCGGGCGGACCGGTTGTCGCGCATCTTCCGGATGCAGGACAAGATGGACAGCTTGTCCACGCACTTATCCAAGGGGATGCGGCAGAAGGTCATGATCATGTGCGCGTTCGTGGCCCGGCCTTCCCTGTACATCATCGACGAGCCGTTCCTTGGCCTGGATCCGCTCGGCATCCGCTCCCTTCTTGATTTTATGGTCGAGCTCAAAGAAGGCGGGTCGTCGATCCTGCTGAGTTCCCATATTTTATCGACGATCGAGAATTACTGCGACCGCTTTATCGTTCTCCACCAGGGACGCGTGATCGCGCAGGGGACGCTGGGGGACATCGCCGCGCAGGCCGGCAGACCGGGACTGCCGCTGGAGGAGCTGTTCTATACTCTCGTGCAGGGCAGGGATTGAATGATGGACTTGAAAAAACTTCGGATGGAGCGGCGCGGTCGCTTCTGGGGGGAAGTCACCCCTTATCTCGGCTACGTGATCCAAAGCGGTGTGGCCGTGCTGCTGCTGTTTATGCTGATTGCTTTTGCGGCGTGGTACACGTCGCTCGTTCAGCATATTCCAGCCGGGCTGCCGATTCGCTGGATTATGCTGATCCTGTTCGTGCCGCTGACGGTAAACAGCAGCTTCCGGACGTACCTGCAGCCGGCGGACACGGTGTTTCTGCTGCCGCAGGAGTCCAGGATGAACGACTATTTCAAGGCAGGCTGGACCAGCGGCGTCGTTTATAAACTTAT
Organism: Paenibacillus sp. AR247; assembly: GCF_002968895.1. Classification (NCBI taxonomy): domain Bacteria; kingdom Bacillati; phylum Bacillota; class Bacilli; order Caryophanales; family Paenibacillaceae; genus Paenibacillus; species Paenibacillus sp. AR247. The sequence continues at coordinate 23,848 of NZ_PCZT01000026.1, forward strand.
CGGCCTTGCTCTGTTCTTCATCCTGTCCTGGCCGCTGTATGTACGCAGTGATGCGGATCCAAGTCTCTGCGTCCTGCTCTCCTGTTTGCCTTGAAGATTCTGGCTTCCTACGGCTGCTGGAAGGAGCAGCGGATGGTTTCCCGTCGGGCATCGGCAGGTTACCGCCTGCTGCGTTACGTCGTGCTGATTCTTGCGGTTGCCGCCTGGCTGTGGCAGCCGGAGTGGCGGAGCCTTCTGTTTATCGTGCTGCTGGCGCTGACCTATATCGCCGCCCTACGCATTCCGGCCAAGCACTTGGTGGCCTGGGAGCGGCTGATTGCCGCGGAGAAAACCCACAGCGCCCGCGTTATGCAGATCCTCGGCTGGTTCGTCAACGTTCCAGGCAGGCAGCAGCGCGTCTATCCGCGCAGGTGGATGTCCTGGGCGGGAAACCGGGTTCCCTGGAAGCCGGAGGCAGCGTACCGTTATTTAATTACGAAGAGCTTTGTCCGCAGTGATGTATTCAGCATCGTGATCCGGGCAGGCATCCTCGCAGCGCTCCTCGTTTGGTGGACCCGGCAGGGGCTGCTCGGCAGCGGGATTTACCTGTTTTTCGTATTCGTGATCGGCGTTCAGCTGTCCTCGCTGCTGCGCTACCACCAGGAATCTTTCTGGCTGCACATTTATCCGGTGCCGCCTGCATCACGCAAGCAGAACGCCGTTAACCTGGCGTTTCAAATTCAGCTGGTTGTAGCTGTATTGATCTGGCTGCCCATGCTGGGTGCGGGGAGCGGCCGAATCGGACCGATGCTGCTGACGCTGCTTGGCGGGGTCGTGATCAGCGTGCTGTTCCGTTATTTTCAGTCCCGGAAGGGCAAGAGTGATGACGATGACGATGAATAGCCAAGCGAAAAAAGACCGGGAATAAGGCTCCCGGTCTTTTTGTGCATCCAACAGAAACGCGTGATTGATCAGCGGTCTGCTTGAATGGATTGCTTTTTCGATTATAACCAGAAAGAACGAGTGATGATGACCAAGAGGATAAAGAGAACCAGGATGGCGCCTGTGTTGCCAAACATTCCGTGGCAATGTCCATATCCGTATCCATATCCGCCTCTTACTTCTTCGCTCATTGTGCATTCCCCTTTACAGTGGTTTGTTTTTCGTTACACCGTATCCTATGTCTAGGGGGGCGGCTGTGCTTGGGCATATCACCCGTTCTTCTCCAAAAAAATAGGTTGTTGATGATGCGTAACCCCCGGGCCTATTTCCGCTGCAAATCCCGGACGCCCTGATAGACTAAATCGAACAGGTCTTCGAGATATTCCTCGTCGATGCAGGAGAACGCGATGCGCAGGTCATGCTCGCCGAGGGCGATGGTGCCGACTCCGTATTGGTGGATCAAATGGCTGCGCAGCTCTTCGGCCGACACGCCTTTCAGCTTCAGGCACATGAAATATCCGGAATTAAACGGATAGTACTCCCACACATCACCGTACTTGCCGCTGTCCAGCAGTGATTTCACTTTGTTGGCGCGGCTTTTCATGATGTGGAACTTCTCTTCCTTCTGGGCCGCGAAATCAGGCGACTTCAGCGCGTCCAGCACGAAGGTCTGGGAAGGATGGGGGCCGCTGGAAATCGTCGCGCGAATGATGCCCAGCGTCTTTTGCTCGAGGGCGGCGAGCACGTTGGTATCTTGGGAAGCGTAGGTGATGAAGCCGACCCGGAATCCCCAGACGAACTCCTCCTTGGTGGCGCCGTCGACTTTAACGGCCAGCACGCGCGGATGAATATCCGCCAATTTGCCGAACAGCGACTCTTTGAGGGAATCCTCAAAGAAAAGGCCGAAATAAGCGTCGTCCGTAACCGCCACGACATTGATGCCGGCTTCGGCAGCTTCCTTGATGGCAGCGACGATGGCTTCGCCTTCCGCCGGTCCCGGGGTATATCCCGTCGGATTGTTCGGGAAGTTGAGCAGCACGACGGCTTTGCCTTTGTTCTTCTGGGCCAGCAGGGCTTCGCGAAGTCCGTCACTGTTGAAGGTCATGTCCCCGGTGAACAGCGGATAATTGACCAGTTCGCCATGGCGGCGGATGCCGAAGGTCAGCTCGTAGTTCTCCCAGTTTTTGTCCGGATAAATGACGGCGTCCCCTTCGTCCACGAACAGATCGGCCACGATACTAAGCCCGTGGGTCAGGGCGTTCGTCACAATCGGGCTGCTGACCGTTTTACCCTCGAGCGACGGGTTTTCTTCGATCATTTTGCCAGCCAGGCAGCGCGCAAGTCGGGTTTGCCTGCGGGTGGTGCGTATGGGTACAGGTCCTTCGGCGCAAACGCGGACAGCTTCTCCTGGATAGCAGCCAGATGCATCGGGATGCCCTGTTCGGTCGCAATGCCGATCGTTGCGTTATATTTTTGGCATGGCTGGTCGCTTCCGCGGATTGGCTCAGTATGCCTTCCTTCGGAAAATAGATTTCCTGGCCGAGCTTGGACAACATTTCGTACACATGCGCGTTGCCGGCTTTCAAACTTTCGTTCAACTGTGCAGCGAGTGGGTTTAACATGGTTTCCATCCTTCCAAATCTGTGTAATGATAGGCTTTTGCAAGGTATATGCCATTTTAACTGCCTAACATTATATCACCTGCGATGAGAGCCGTCACGGAAAAAGGAAAAGGATGGTTGTGCTGTGAAAAAGGCTCTCTAAGGCGCTTCCTGAGCGATGCCGCTTTACTCTTCTTCAGAATAGGGATCCGGGGCCAAGGTTTGCTGCATATGAGGGCAAGCGCTGCTGCGTATCAGCTCCATCGTCTCCCGATCCTTGCCGCGGTCTCTGGCATCCAGACCTTGCAGTACCTGTTCCCTTTTGTCTTCCGTCAAATTTTGCCCAAACTTGAACTTCGCAGTGATTCGGTCGGGAACGATACGCAGAACGGCGACCCCGCGCAGTCTGGAAGCGTATTTGGGGTTGGCCGCGTCAATGGGGGCGTATCCACCCTCGGGCTGGAGCTTGTTCATAAACAGGGTAAAGGCGGCTGCTTTCTCTTCCAGGTCCTGTACGATTTCGACCTTTCCCGATGCGGTCACGCTCTTGAAATACGAAGTGGCGGGGCAGGCCATCAGAGGGTCGGTAAAGTAGGAAGGAATGATCGCATATTCCTCCGCGACGCTGAAGCTCACCGCGGGATTGGCGGCGAGGTGGTCCATTTTTTCGCCGAAACGGCTGCCATGCATGTAGAACATGCCTTGATGATACACATAGTTGATCGGAGTCACCCGAGGATGTCCGTCCTCTCCGAGGGTTCCCAGGAAGCCGAAGCTCATCTCTGACAAAAACGCCTCGATTTCTTCCTCACGCGTCACTTCAAATTCATTTCTTCTCATTGGTTTTCTCCTCCTTGATGCATCGCTTGCCGATCGGCGGTTATCGCTGCGGTGACAACAGCATAACGGGAATATTGACAAGGAAAAAGGTCCAATTTAGAGTATTTTTTATAGTCCATTTTGCTGGCGGCTGAGACGATAAGCGGTCACGGGAGGAAAAATGCGTTTGTTGAATCTGGTTTTTTCCACAGCAATGGAAGGGAGGACGGCATGGAGATATCCCTGCATCTGGAAACTTATATTGAGAAACACCGCTACAAGTACCTCGCGCTGTATCACGCTCTGAGAGACGCCATCATGGAGGGGCGGCTGCCTGGAGGAACGAAGCTGCCTTCGACCCGCGAGCTGGCGGATCAATACGGCTTGTCGAGAGGATCGGCCGCCTTAGGTTACGATATGCTGGTGTCGGAAGGCTATGTCCTCAGCGAAGTAGGCCGGGGGACCTTCGTGGCTCAAGCGGGACCTGCGCCAACAGCAGGGGGGGATGCAGCTGCTGCACCGCTTGCTCTTTCCCGCTGGGGAGAGCGGCTGCTAGAGCTCCCGCCAATCCCAAGATCCGGCGGCGGCAAGGGTCCGGCCGGCATCGACTTGGGGGGAGGCGGGATGAGCATGGAGCTGTTTCCCTATGCGGAGTGGCGCAGCGCCATGACCTATGCAGGGAGGCCGGGGCGGAGAGGATATGCAGCGCGGAGCTGATCCCGCGGGGACCTTGGCCTGCGGCAGGCGCTCGCCGCCCACCTGCGCGTCACGCGGGGAATTCATACCGATCCGGAGCAAATCGTGCTCTTCAGCGGATCGATGCAGGGCATTACCCTTCTCTTTCAGCTGCTGCTGGCGGCAGCTGCCTGCGGAGCGGAGGTGATTCCGGCTGAGGTCGATGTCCACGGCATCCGTCTGTCCGATTGGAACGCCCGCCTTGTACTGGTGACGCCGAGCCGCCAGTACCCGACCGGCGCCGTCCTGACGCTGGAGCGGCGCCGGCAGCTGCTGGACTGGGCGGAACGGCATCAGGCGGTCATCCTGGAAGACGATTACGACAGCGAGTTCCGCTTCGGCGGCAGGCCGATCGAGCCGCTGAAGACGCTGGATACGCGGGAGCGGGTCATTTATATCGGCTCCTTCTCGAAGACGATGTTTGCCGGGCTGCGCCTGGGTTACGCCATCGTCCCCCAATCGCTCGTGGATGCGGTGCTGCGGGCCAAAACGCTGTACGAGCCGCTGACGACAGGGCTGCTTGAACAGCGGGCGCTTGCCCGGTTTATGGCCCGCGGCGATTATGGCCGGCATCTCCGCCGACTTACGCGGATCTATGGTGCCCGTCACCGCCATTTCTGCACCCGGATGCAGGAGATGGCGGGGCATCTGTTCTCGCTGATGCCTGGGGATTCCGGCCTGCATGTGTATGCTTATTGGCTGCAACCGCCGGAAGCTTTTGCAGCCTTTACAGCCGCAGCAGCGGCTCGTGGCGTAACGTTCAGGGACGCGTCCGGCTACAGGATCCAGCCGGGACCGCCGGCCGCCTTTTTCAGCTATGCCCGATGGGATGAGCGGCAGCTGGAGGAGGGGGTTGACCGGCTGGCCGCGGCATGGGAGGATATCCGTCAGTGTATGGACGGGTAGGAGAAGCAAGCATCGTAACCGCTTGCGGTTATTTACTGTGCTGGGAGCATTAGGAGAAGGCGCGATTTTGGATAGGCTTACAGGGGCGGTAAACCCGGCGGAAGCTCAGGGGATATGGGCCGGATGTGCAAAAACCGCGCCGAAATAGTATCATAGGGAGGAAAGATATGAGTCTATGATATAGGGGGGAATGACGACATGCTGCACGCATCGCCGTCATCTTTTGAAATATTGCCGTCCCTCGCCAAAATTGTGTGCGAGCCCGGCTGGAAATGGCAGAAGCGCGAGAAGGCGCTGGAAAATTACGATTTATTTTATGTATGGAGCGGGGAAGGGACCGTCATCCGGAATGACGAACCGTATGAGGTCGGCAAGGGGAGCTGCTTCCTGTTCAGGCCCGGCGACCACACGAGCGCCACGCACAACCCGCAGAAGCCACTCGTTCTGACTTACAGCCACTTTCGGGTGTCCGAGCCTGTGACGGATATTCCGCTGCCGTACCGGAAGCTGACGGAAACCGTTGACTTTGAATACATGCTTGCCCGTTACGTCAGGCTGTTTCTTGTGAACACCTTTGCCGCCCAGGAAGAGGGGCAGCTCATCCTGAAGCAGCTGATGATCCATCTGCTCCGGCACGACCGGCAGCAGCCGGAGGAGAAGAAGGTCAGCAACCAGCTGACCGAAGTGATCCACGAGATCGCCAATTACATTCAGCAGCATCCCGGCTTACCGCACCGGGTCGAGGATCTGGCCGCCCGCGCCGGGTTGTCGCCGCGGTATTTCTCGATCAAATTCAAGGAGCTGATCGGCTCACCCGTTCAATCCTACATTATCCGGACGCGGATCGACCGGGCACAGCATCTGCTCCTGCATGCCGGCATGAACGTCACGGAGGTGGCCGATGCGCTCGGATACCGCGACATTTTTTTCTTCAGCCGGCAATTCAAGCAGTATACGGGCAAGAATCCGTCCGAAATCCGGTAATTGTTTCCTGCTGTTTCGCGGTCTTCCCCTTTCGGGTAATAAGCTTCAAGCTTGCAAATGCACCGAATAAACGAAGGGAGGAAAGAATCGGATGAGCAGACGGCGGATTCGCAGGCGTGACGGGTATGCCGCAGCTGCGGCGGCGCGGGGGAAATGCCGTAACCGGATGCGCCGGTACAGACCGGTCAGCATCATGAGCGACGTATGGTTTTAACCCCACTCGTTAACCTTTTTTATGAACTTCATCACACATGATATAAATGATGTCTTAAGAGCAGCGCGGGATGCCAGCCCGCCGCTGCTTTTTTGTGCGCGCATCATTAGATTGGAATGGTCTATAGCACCGGTTACGCGGAGAATGCGGTTCGCGGTTGCGCTCTCCCCCGGCCTGCCGGCTTATGGTATGCTGTGGGAGCAAGGTGTTAAGCAGAGGATGGAGGATAGCGAAATGAATGAAGCATTCGGAGCAAATTTGGAGGACAACCTGCGCCTCCTGCTGGTTCAGGCAGAGCAGGTGCTGATGTCCGCCCTGGAGAAGTTTGGCATTAAGGAGGAGCAAGCGGAATTTATTCAAATTTCAGACCATATTACGTACCGGGTGAGTGCGCGGTCCGGCGGCAAATTTTTGCTGCGGATCCATCCGGTGTCGGCCGACGTACCGGCTATCCGATCGGAAATGATGTGGCTGAATTGGCTTTCTTCCCAAGGCCTGCCGGTTCCGGAGGGCGCAGCGGACCAGGAAGGGAATACCGTGGCGATTTGCGAGGCGGACCGGAGTCAGGGCTGGCCGGTGACGCTGCTGCGCTGGATCGAAGGGGAGCAGGCGGAGGACGGCCTCGATGACAGGCAGGTGTACCGGATGGGCGTGCTTATGGCCAGGCTCCACCAGGCTGCACAGAGCTTTGTTCCGCCGGAAGGGTTTGTCAGACCCGAATGGGGGGCTGCGAGCCTGACAGAAGATATGCAGCGGCTGGAACGGCGGCACCGCGCCTTTCTGAGTTCCGATGAATGGGCGCTTTATGTACAGGCGGCGGACCTAATCAAAGGGCGGATCGCCGCATGGCCTCCGGGCCCTTCCCGGTACGGTATGATCCATGCGGATCTCCACGAAGGGAACGTTGTATTCAAGGACGGGGAACCTTGCCCTATCGATTTTGGCCGCTGCGGGTTCGGTTATTATGCATACGACTTGGCGCAGGCGCTCATCGGTCTGTACCCGGCACAGCGGAGCATGCTGCTGGACGGGTACGAAAGCATGCGACTTCTTCCGAAGGAGAGCGTGTCCATGCTGGAAACCTTTTTCCTGCAGGCGGTCCTGGAGAATCAGGCGTTTCACGCCGGCAATCCGCAGGAAATTCCGTCGCTGAAGGAACAGAAGGGGTATATTCTGTCCGCGATCCGCAGCTACTTGGCGGAAGAGCCGTTTCTGTTTCCGGCGAAATAACATCTGAACGGGAGTGGAGCGCAATTGGGAGGACATGATGAGCGGCCGGTCGCGCTGGTCACGGGCAGTTCCAGCGGCTTCGGGCTGCTGACCAGCGTGGAGCTGGCTGCCTCCGGATACACGGTTTTTGCCGGAATGCGAAGGCCGGAAGCGAGCGGGGAGCTGATGGACGCTGCGCAGACGGCGGGGGTCAGACAGCATATTCACGTGGTTAGGCTAGATGTGACGGACGGGGGACAGGTGCTTGAGGCGGTATCGGGCATCCTGAAATCCCGCGGACGCATTGACGTGCTTGTGAACAATGCAGGCACCGCATACGGAGGAATGATCGAGGAGATTCCGATGGACGTGTGGAAGGCGCAGCTGGAAACGAATTTCTTC
>NZ_PCZT01000026.1:31738-34573 GCF_002968895.1 Paenibacillus sp. AR247
TGAAGGCTAAGCAGCTGCTTCCGGGCCGGTGGGTTTCAGCGGATTATGCTCGCGCTCCTAAGCAAAAAAGGCTGAGCCGGATTCGCTTCCGGTTCAGCCTTTAGGCGGGTGCAGCTGACCGAGCAGCTGGCCCATGCGGACATGATCTCCGGTCCGGAGGTCTGTCCGCGGGGTGAACGCGCCGTCCTGGATCAGCAGCACGACGGTCGAACCGAACTCAAAATAGGCGAGCGGATCGCCGTTACGCCAGGAATTGGCGGTTTCGTCGTCGTAGCGGATGCTGCTGACATTCATGGCGCCGACTTTGACGACCGCGACTTCTCCCAGGGCTCCCTTGATATACGTTATCAGCCTCTCATTGCGGCACAGCACGGATTTCATCTGGGTCATGCCAAAATCATTGACCGGGTAGCATCGTCCCTTGATATGCTCGCTCTCCACCTTCACGCCTGTGATTGGAGAGTGGATCCGGTGGTAGTCGGTAGGGCTGAGGTACAGCACAAAGACATAGCCATGTTTATATAACTCCAGGTGGGGAGAGAAATTAAGCAGCTCCGCCACCGAATAAGGCTTCAGCCGCCGGGAAAAAATTCATTGAGCGTGCGGTATTCATAGATTTCTTTCTCCGCTTCATGCGCCGGGATCTGATAGCTTTTGATAAAAGTAGGGATGACCCCTCTGCTGAGCCGGCTGTGCGAGAAGCGTCCCATCATGGAAGAGAGCCACTTTCGCGAGGAGAGCTCTGTCATGAGCCGCAGTAATTTCTTTGTCATGCCTAATCTCCCTTCCATACGTGCCTGTAGCACTCTGAATATATTGACATAGAACGGCTATCAAATCAATATGCAACCAATGCTGGAAACCGCCCCGGAGAAAAATGGTATTGCCAATCCTTCGAGGATCATGTATTTTGGAATCAATACGGGCCCGATGCCGACTCATCGCGGCGAGGTGCCTGTTACACGGAATCGAACCCAAGCATCTCATCGCCTTGGACGGCGATGGCTCCGGGACCAGGAGCCGGCGATGCCGCGCCTTGCGTTCATCTGTGTACATATGGGAATACGGGAGCTCGAGCGAATCGGGCTGAGAGTGCAGCTAATGAACCGCTGCTGACCGGGAATCTGATCTGGATAATGCCAGCGTAGAGAATTCAAGTCCTTTTATGGGCTTATTTGACGATCTCCCTCGCTTATCCAGGGGGTTTTTTTATTGCCCAATTTTGGAAAAAGAAAGGATGTTGTCAAATGAACAGCAGTACGATGCAGATGGATCGGCCGAAGGGGCTGAAGCTCAGCGACCTACTCGTGACGATTCTGCTCTCCCTCGTGATCGGGTGGTGTACCATTTTTGGGGTTCGGTGAACGACTTGTTCAAGCCGCTGTTTTTCCTAAGCGGATGAGCTGATGTACGGCATGTGGTTCCTCGCTTCGACGCTTGCCGCGCTGCTGATCCGCAAGCCCGGCGTAGCCCTCCTGGCCGAGGTTGCCGCGGCTCACGTAGAAATTCTGTTCGGCAGTGAATGGGGCCTTCAGCTGGCGATTTACGGCGTGGCGCAAGGTCTTGCCGCGGAGCTGATCTTCGCCCTGTTCCGCTACCGCAAATTCTCCATGGGGGTAGCGGCGCTGGCCGGTATGGCTTCGGGATTGGGATCATTCCTGGTGGATGTGTACTACGGCTACGTCACGGACTATACGACATGGATGATCGTGTTCAAGTACGTGATGCGGTTAATCAGCTCGGCGGTACTCGCAGGGTACCTGGCGTATGCCCTGACCAAAGCTTTGGAAGCAACCGGAGTAACCCAGCTGCTCCGGCCGGTGACAGCCAAGGATTATGAAGCGCTCGATCATGACTGAGACTAACCGGGGTGTCGTGACGATGCAGCATTCGGCGGTGGATGAGACGGGTCAAGGAGCGGATCAAAGGGCGGATCAAGGGAGCGGGCAAATTGCCGTTTCGGTAACGGACCTGCGCCTGAAGTTTCCGGGTGAGAAGGCGTTCGTGTTCAAGGATGTTTCCCTGTCCGTGCCGGCCGGGGAAAAAGTGCTTCTGCTCGGCCCAAGCGGATGCGGGAAATCGACGCTGCTGCAGGTGCTCGGCGGGTTGATTCCGGCGGTCATTGACGTTCCGCTCAAATATGCGGACATTCGGAAGCCCCGCTCGTGCGGGTATGTATTTCAGGACCCGGATACCCAGTTCTGCATGCCGTATGTCGATGAGGAGCTGGCGTTTGTGCTGGAGAACCGCCAAGTAGCCAGGAAGGATATGGTGCCGCGGATGCGGGAGGCGCTCGGACGGGTCGGCCTGGACCTTGAAGAGCTGCACACTCCGATTGAACGGCTGTCCCTGGGGATGAAGCAGCGGCTCGCGCTCGCTTCGGTCCTTCTGCTGGAACCGGAAGTGCTTCTGCTGGATGAACCCTCGGCGCTGCTGGACCCCGAGGGGAGACAGCAAATTTGGGAGGCGGTTCGCGGAGTATCGGCCGGACGGACCGTGCTGATCGTCGAGCACCGGATCGAAGAAATCGTGAACTGGGTCGACCGGATCGTTCTGTTCGCGCCGGACGGAAGCATTCTGGCCGACGGCAAGCCGGCCGAAATCTTCACGGCGTACCGCCGAACCCTTCAGGAAAATGGCATTTGGTATCCCGGCGTTTGGGAGGATTATATCCGTCACCAGGATACATGGAACAGCGGCCTCGTGCAATCCCTGCAGCAAGATGCGGACTTGGCGGCGCCGGTCCTCTCCTTGCGGGGGTTTGTCGGTCTCCGCGGAGATGCGCCGGCGATCATGGTGGAAGAGGCGGAGGTATATGCCGGCGATTTTGTCGCC
>NZ_PCZT01000026.1:34673-41700 GCF_002968895.1 Paenibacillus sp. AR247
GCGCTTCGCCGAAGCGGCACGGCGATCATTATGGTGACGCATGAGCGAGAAATCGCTGAGGTGGCCTCTACCCAAGTATGGGAAATCCAAGACGGAAGTTTGATGGCGATAAAGCCCGGGAGGCGGAGGCTTGAGAGAGAAGGCGCAGCTTCGGATGCGCAGGAGGAGGTGAGCGGATGAACCGGTTTTTGAGTCCGAGCCGTCTTACCTGGCTTCACCGGGCGAATCCCTCGTTGAAGCTCGCCGTGCTGATCGTGTTGTTTATCGTTACGGTTCAGACGCGGAGCATTGATTTTGCCGTCTATCAGGCCGCGGTCTACATCGCCGTCCTGTTTTTGTTCAGCGGTTATCCGGCATGGAAGGTATCGCTGCTCGTTCTCTCCTTCAGCCTCGTATTCGTTTCTTCGTCCCTGACGATGATCCTATTCGGGAAAGGGGACCATGTCTGGTGGCAGTGGGGGATGTTCCGCGTATCCGAGGAAAGCTTCTACCGCGGGCTGCACCTGGGATTCCGGGCGATTGCCTTTGCGGCAGAAGGGCTGCTCTTTGTCATGACCACGCCGTCCGTCAAACTGTTCTATTCGCTGATGCAAAATTTTCGCCTTCCCCCCAAATTCGCATACAGCTTCATGGCATCGATCCGGCTGCTGTCCATCGTTTGGGAGGAGTTTCTTATCCGCAGGCAGGCGCTGCGGATCCGCGGCGTGCGGACAGGCCGGGGGCCGAGTGGCCTCCTTGAGCATGTCCGGCTGTATGCGGTGCCGCTGCTGTCGCAGAGCATCCGCCGGGCGCACCGCGTTGCCGTGGCGATGGAAGCGAAGCAGTTCAGCGGGTCGGGGCGCAGAACGTACTATTATCCGTCCGCTTTCAGCAGATATGACGGGCTGGCGGTTCTCATGTTCGTCATTGCCCTAGCGGCTGCGTACTATGCGGCCGCTGCCGTTCCCTGGTTCGGCATCGAAGATGTCAGGTACCATGGACAAGGTTAAGCCGTATGATAGCTATTAGCCGATGCTGAAAAGACCGAAAAAGCGGCATGATGCATTTTCGGTCTTTCATTTAAGCATATTTTTGTTCAGCATCCGTTGTTTTCCCGGTTTCCCGTTTTGCGTTTCTACCTGCTATATCGGATTTCTCGGAGGATGCGCGCAATGAATGGCAGACTAACCCGAGATCCGGCTCAAAGTTCTATGCCGGTGTGCTGCCGGTTTACCAGGTACCGGGCATAGGCCAAAGGCTCCCGATATGTTTTTTTCCAATACTGGGGCATATTAGCGTTTCGGAAACCGTAACGTTGATCCCGTCCGTTGCATTCAATAAAATACGGCTTGCCGCCCTTGGTGACGCCGATATCCAGGCCAAGGTCCGCCGTAAAAGGCAAGTGCTGCTCCAGCTGCCGGACCACGCCGAAGGCCAGCTGATGTACGCTATCCGAGATTCTGTCCGCAGATAACCCCGGCAGGCTTTCGGCCAGAATTCGTTCGGCCGGGAAGGCCTTGCCGCCTTGAGCGACATTGGAGACGAACATTCGGGATGCGGCGACTTTGGCGTACATTCCCGTCAGGCTCCAGCTGCCGCTGATGCCTCGCTGGATGGAGACGCGAAGGTCATAAGGCCGTTGTTTATATTCCGCCAGTGCGATGCGTTCCTGGACAAGGAAGGGCGCCTGGGAGATCCGGCGCAGCAGGATGCCCGGAAGTTGTTGTCTATTCAAGCGAACCGTCGTCCATCCCAGGGATCGCCCGGTTCGGGCATAAGTAAGATACCAATGCTGGCCGTGGGCGTGAAGACGCATAATTCCTCTGCCGACGCTGCCGACGCAAGGCTTTAATATCAGATCACGATATCGCCGCATCATTTCCTGGACAGAGGAAGGGGCGGCGATCGTCGTATCGGGAAGATGCTGCGAAAGCAGCGGGTTACTTTCGAGCAAGTGATGAATTTCATCTTTCCCGTACCGATTGTTGGCGTTGAATATCATATATCCGCCGTCTATAAGACGTTGAATTCTATTTTTTGACCGTCCGTCAAAGTAGATGGCCCGGTTATGAATGACCCTTGGCAGCGGAAGCCTGGTGTAAACGTATTTCCCCTCTCTCAGAACAAACGCCGAACATTCATGGCGTTCAATATCGATATCCTGTAGTTTCATATAGCACGGCCTCAAGCCGAACATCCGGGCCGCCTCTTCATAATTGACGAGGGATTCCGCTCCCGTCTTTCCGCCGGGAATTCCCCGGTGCACCGCTGCATTCAGCAGAATTCCAACATCAGAAATCCACACGTTCATCCCTCCCTGGCATTCCGTCATCCCACTTTTTATATATCCTATGCCATAGATTGCTATAAGCAAGGGTCTTTGTCCGTAACGTGCCGCCTATTTTCTCAAACGGTGAAGGATGAATGCACAGAGTAGTTATTGGTGGGCAGGTGACACTCATGTACCTCAGGATGTCCCTCGATCATCCCCAGAACTTCAACCTTTTATCCCTGAATATTTGTGATCCCGTCCTCCCGGATTGTTCTGCCGGAAGCATCCATCCGATTGGCTAGTTCAAAATCGTTACAAAAACCGGGAAATCAGTGACAACGGCCTATTTGTTCGCATATGATGCCCAAGATGCATCCGGTCAGGAAGGAGCGAGGTCTTTTGAAGAAGAAAAATAAAAGCCGGACGGTTAAACAACCGAACAAGAACCTCTATTTCGTGGATAATCCTGAAATTCAGGAGTTGGAACTGATCCGTAAAAGCAAAGTAACGGCGCCAAAGACAAACCAACTTGATTCATATGCGGAAATCCGATCCATTGCCCCTGATGCAGTCCTTGAAAAGGAAGAAGTCCAGCAAACAACGACTTTGGACACAGTTGAACCGATACAAGAGCACCAAATGGAGGACACTGCAGAGAGCAAGCCTGAGGCAATAGAAGAGACCGAGGAGGAGGCGGTATCCGAGGAAGCGGTACCCGAGGAGCCTGTTATTGAAGAAGCTATACCTGAGGAGACGGTGCCGGTTCGGGACCGTGAGGAGCTGGAGGAGATCATTGAAGAAAAAAGGATGCCGAATTCCCCGGAGCCAATCATTTATACGGATGATCTGAGCGACGGTTCGGTCACGACGTCCAAAATTGCGCTCCGGGCCATTGACTCGTCCAGACTTCAGCCCGGCTCGGTAGGCAGCGAGGCCATTGCAGATTATGCTGTTTCTCATATTCACTTAGCCGACGGCTCCGTGGTCTCCTCCAAAATTGCCTCTGAGTCCATTTTGGAGGAGCATCTGACCGACGGCGCGATCAGCGGCAGCAAAATTCGGGATCGCTCCATCAGCGGGGAAAAAATCCGCGACGGAAGCATTACATCCGCCAAGCTGGGCGACCAGGTGATCGATTCCACCAAAATCGCCGACGGTTCCATCACGTCACGCCATTTGAGCAGTCTGGTCGTAAACACAGATCTGCTGCAAGACCAAGCCGTAACGGCAAGCAAAATTGCTGGGGCCAGCATCCAGTCCATGCATTTGACCAATGAAGTGATCGACACGTCGAAACTGGCCGAAGGCGCCGTTACTGGCTCGAAGATCCGGACCGGCGAAATTACGGGCGACAAGCTGAAGGAGCGCTCCATCGAAAGCGTTCATATACGGGAAGGATCACTGACCGGGGAACTTCTTCAGAACGGCTCCGTTGGCGGAAATCAAATCGCGACGGGGAGCGTGTCAAGCGAGCATGTCGCCAAAAAATCAGTCGGCACCCAACATCTGCAGGATGGAGCCGTGACCGGACCAATATTGGCACCCTTTGCAGTAACGTCCGCGCATTTGGCGGATGCGACCATTCGCGGCAAGCATATCGCCCCCGGCGAGATCACTGCAGCACACTTGGCCGACCACAGCGTCGGGGCGAACAAATTGGCGGAGCAGTCGGTCGGAACGGTGCATATTGTCGAGCAGACGGTCACCTCATCTAAAATTGCCGATCAAAGCATTCTGCCCCAGAAGATTGCAGACGAAGCCGTGCAGACCCGGCATCTGGCACAAGGTGCCGTCCAGAAAGCACAGATTGCGCCGAATTCCATTCAGACGTCCCACATTCAGCAGGGGGCTGTTAACGGCAGCCATATTGCGGCAAACGTCGTGGAAGGCTCTCATGTCAGACACGGGTCGATCACTACGGGACACATTACCCGCAGCGCCATTGTCGAGCAGCATATCTCGGATGGAGCGGTAGCTTCCCGTCATCTGCAGAACAAATCTGTCATTGGTGAAAAGCTCGCAGGCGGCAGCGTGACGAGCGGCATACTGGCAGACGGCGCGGTCGGCGGACGCAATATAGCCGAAGGCGGCATCAGCGCGGAGCATATCCGCCCGGCTTCGATTCAGGATCGGCATTTGTCCGACAAAAGCGTGCGGGCGTCCGCGATTCAGGATCAGGCCGTCACAACCCAGCATATAGCCAAAGGTTCGGTGAACGCAGATCATCTGACACCGGGAATCGTACACAACGCAATCATTAGGAATGAAGCGGTAACTGCAGAAAAGCTCTCGGCAGGAAGCGTTCAATCCGGTCATCTCAATCACGGCATTATCTATCCGGCTCACTTAGCGGACCATGCGGTCACCTCCCTGAAGCTTTCGCCCGAAAGCGTGGCGACCGACAAAATTCAGGATCTGGCGGTGACGTCGGCCAAACTGGCTGATGGGAGTGTGAGCAGCCCCAAGCTGGCCTCCGCGTCCGTAAGCAGTGAGCATTTGTCCGACAACGCCGTCACTTCCCGCTCGATCAACGTGGGTGCGGTAACCCAGCGGCATCTCTCGGAAGAATCAGTCGGCGGAGTACAGCTCCAGCCCGGCTCGGTTTCCAGCGTGCATTTGCACAGTGGAGCGGTCGAAGAAAAGCATCTGGCTGAAGGCATCGTCAGCGAGCGCCATCTCACGGCCGGCTCGGTCGGAGGAACCCAGCTTCAGGCCGATTCCGTCAACGGAGCGCACCTGCAAAACAATTCAGTAGAAGAGAAACATCTGGCCGAAGGTATCGTCAGTGAGCGCCACCTCACGGCCGGCTCGGTCGGAGGAACCCAGCTTCAGGCCGACTCTGTCTCCGGAATACACCTGCAAAACCAAGCGGTGGAAGAGAAGCATTTGGCTGACAATATCATCAGTGAGCGCCATCTTACAGCCGGTTCGGTCGGAGGAACCCAGCTTCAGGCCGACTCTGTCTCCGGAATACACCTGCAAAACCAAGCGGTGGAAGAGAAGCATCTGTCTGACAATATCATCAGTGAGCGTCACCTTACGTTCGGTTCGATCGGCGGAAATCAGCTTCAGGACGGTTCCGTCTCCGGGGTGCACCTGCAGAACCAAGCGGTGGAAGAGAAGCATCTGGCTGATAATATCATCAGTGAGCGTCATCTCACTGCAGACTCAGTCGGAGGGAATCAGCTCCAGGCCGGTTCTGTTTCCGGTGAGCACCTGCAAGACCGTACTGTCGAGGAAAGACATTTGGCTGAAGGCATTGTCGGCGAGCGTCATCTCACACCAGGCTCGGTCAGCGAAGGGCATCTGCAGTCCGCATTGATCCAGGAACGCCATTTGAGTCAGTTATCGGTTAACACAGAAGCCATCAAGGACGGCGCAATAACCGCATCGAAGCTCGGACCGGAATCGGTCGGCAGCGTCAATATCAAACAGGATGCCGTCCGCTCCATTCATCTCCATGAGAAAAGCGTACAGCAGCGGCATCTTGCTCCGGGGGCGGTCGGTTTCCGGCATCTTGCTCCGGATTCCGTGGGAGAAGAGCAGCTTCAGTCAGGCAGCATCAAGGCCCAGCATCTGGCCGAAGGTGCCGTATATTCGGAGGCACTGCAGGATGGTGCGGTGGGCGCCTCCAAGCTGGCACCGGCATCCGTCGACAGCCGCCCATCTGAAACCGGCCTCCATGGTTTCGAGCATCTTCAGGAGGGGATTATCCGCAACGGCCACCTGGGTGAAGAAGCTGTCGGCTCTAAGCAGTTAGCGCCGGCATCCGTCACAGCGACCCATCTGACGAACGGCAGCATACAATCCGGCCATCTTGCCCCGGATGCGGTATCCGAAGTTGCCCTCCAGGGCGGATCGGTAACCGGTGATAAGATCGCGCCGAATTCGATCGGAACCGGCCATATTCAGGAGAAATCGATCGGCTCGGCTCAGCTTCAGGAAAAGAGCGTGGAGAAGCAGCACATTGCCCCGGGTGCGGTGGACTTCAGGCATTTAGCCCCTGAATCGGTCGGAGAGGAACAGCTGCAGGCAGGCAGTGTCGGTATACAGCATCTGGCCACAAGTTCGGTGCATACCGAAGCGCTGCATCCCGGTGCGGTCACAGCCGATAAGCTGGCGGACACGTCGATCGGAAGCCATCACATCCAGACAGGGGCCGTAACGGCGGAGCACCTGGCCTTTGGGGCTGTTCACGAGCATGCGCTGAAGGATGGATCCGTAAGCTCGGCTAAATTGGCCACGGGTGCGATAGGAAGTGTCCACATCCAGCCGGAATCGATCCTCCCGCTTCACCTTCAGGCCGAGAGCATCCAGGATTGGCATCTGCAGCCAGGACTCATTCAGGGCCAGCATCTTACAGAAGGGGCCGTCGGTCCAGATCAACTGGCCCCCGAATCGGTCACCTCGGATCATCTGCAGCGGAGCAGCATCCAGCCGCATCACCTGGATCGGAGTTCCGTTACGACTGATTCTCTGAAGGACGAAGCCGTTACGGGGAATAAAATCGCTCCAGGCTCGGTTAGCAGCAGCCATGTCCAGCCGGAATCGATTCAGCCGTCCCATCTGCAGCCCGGCCTCATTCATGGAGAACATCTTGGCAGAAGGAGCGGTCGGCGCGGAACATCTGGCAGCCGAATCCGTCACCTCGGATCACCTGCAGCAGGGCAGCATCCAGCCGCATCACCTGGACCGGAATGCAGTCACGACAGATGCTCGTGAAGGAATGAAAACCGTCACGGGAGACTAAAATCGCTTCTCGCGCGGTAGCAGCAG
>NZ_PCZT01000026.1:41800-41993 GCF_002968895.1 Paenibacillus sp. AR247
GGCATCTGCAGCCGGGTATCGTCCAGGGCCAGCATCTTGCCGAAGGTACTATCGGTCCGGATCATCTGGCGGCCGATTCCGTCACCTCGAATCATCTGCAGTCGGGCAGCATCCAGCCGCATCACCTTGCGCCGGATTCGGTTACGACCGATTCACTGGAAGATGATGCAGTGACTGGGGATAAGATTGCCTC
>NZ_PCZT01000026.1:42093-45806 GCF_002968895.1 Paenibacillus sp. AR247
ATCCGTCACCTCGGGTCATCTGCAGCCAGGCAGCATCCAACCGCATCACCTTGCGCCGGATACCGTCACGACCCAATCGTTGGAAGATGAGGCCGTTACGGGTGACAAGATTGCTCCTCATGCGGTCGACGGCAATACGGTGCTCGGGCACCCGGAACTGGGGGCAAATTCGCTAACGGCCGTTCCACATGCACTGGCAAGACGTTTGATTGAAGATATCGGCAGTGAGCAGTTGATGGTTCCCCCCAAGGCCCAAGCCCTGGCCCTAGCAAAGGGACACCGCTTCGCGCTGGTGCAGCCGGTTGACGTGATCAGCGCAAACCGGAAGCGTCCCGGGAATACGGGCACCGGCAATGCGGTGGCAGACCTGATTATCGGTGACCATGCGGAAGCGTTCCACGCGCTGATTGATGCCGGCTGGATGCCCCAGTCTTCTTCAGTCTCGCGGACGGAAGTCGCCTTGCGGAGGAATGCCTGATGAGTCTGAATCAGCGAATGACGAGCATCATCATCCCCACGCATAACGGCCTGCATCTGCTTGCCCCCTGCATCGAGGCGATCCGCAAATACACCGATACGCCGTACGAAATCATTGTTGTCGACAACGCATCGACTGACGGTACCGACGGCTACTGCATCAAGGAGGGAATTCCATTTATCTCCCTTCCGGCGAACCGCGGGTTTCCAGTCGCCTGCAACATCGGTCTGGCGGCGGCCGGAGGGGACGATCTGCTCCTACTCAACAACGATGTGACGGTTACGACGAACTGGTTATCCAATATGCTCGCCGCCCTGCACAGCCGGCCGGATGTCGGCTTGGTCGGGCCTGTTACCAATGCAGCCTCGGGTAGACAAAAGGTGGATGTTTCTTTTAACAATACAGAAGAATTCCAGCTGACAGCTGTCCGAAACAATCAACCAGATCCGTCCCGCTGGGTGGAAGTGAACCGGGTTATCGGCATGTGTCTGCTTATAAAACGGGAAGTGCTGAGCAGGATCGGATTTCTGGATGAAGCATTCTCACCAGGTCATTATGAGGATGACGATTACTGCTACAGGGCTCGGTTGGCCGGCTTTCATCTGCTGATTTGCGGGGATGCGCTCGTTCACCATCAGGGCAGCGCCAGCTTTAAACAGGCATCCTCCGAACAGATTCAACAGCTGATTGACCGGAATCACCGCTTGTTTATAGAGAAGTGGCAGATTGATCCCCGCCAGTTTATAGAGTAAGCAGGCAGCATATCTGAAGGAGGAGTGGTGCAGTGAGAGGTATTATCTTGGCAGGCGGGACAGGTACCCGATTGTATCCGCTGACCCGGCTGATCAACAAGCATTTGCTACCTGTCGGAAAGTATCCCATGATCGTATACGGCATCGACAGATTGCGCCAGGCAGGAATCAAGGAAATTCTTATTGTCATGGGCAAACAGTCCGCAGGTTTGTATACGGAATTTTTGGGAAGCGGTCAGGACTTAGGTGTGCAGCTAACCTACCGGATTCAGGAGTCTGCGGGAGGAATCGCTGAGGCGCTGGATCAGGGAAGAAGTTTTATTATGAAGGACGAAAAATTCGTCGTTCTGCTTGGAGATAATCTGTTTATGGATGATTTGAGCACGTATGTAAATAAATTTGCGCAGCAGCCTGCCGGGACGGCGCGGGTTCTCCTGAAGCAGGTTCAGGATGCCAGAAGGTATGGTGTCCCGGTGTTTGACCGGGCGCGCCCGGAGCTCATCAGCCGGATTGAAGAAAAGCCAGCGAAGCCTAAATCTTCTTACAGCGTCACCGGTTTTTATATGTATGACACCGCCGTGTTCGATATCATTTCCGGGATCCGTCCATCGGACAGGGGAGAACTCGAAATAACCGACGTCAACAACGTCTATGCGGCAGACGGGCGGCTGGAGTACGATATCCTGCAGCATTGGTGGGGCGACGCGGGAACCTTTGAATCTCTGCAAGAAGCAGGCAAAAAAATGAAGGGAATTCTCCCATGAGCCGCCCTCGGATCCGAAACAGAGCCTTCATTCCTCCATGGAAGAGGGCTCTTCGTGTCAAATTGGCCAAGCGACGTTTAATACTCCGTCGGCGGCATGCTCCCCTGAACCGAAAGGAGAAAAGAAAGCACAAGTACGGCCAGCGGGGAAATGGTGTAAAGCATCCGAACCTGCCGGGGCTTACTCCCCTCGCGGTGCATCCTCTTCCCCAAGAGAGGCCCAGTGAACCCAGTACGGAGCCCTCGATCGATATCCAAAAGGTGCAGGACTCTGCTTACCAGGCCGGATATGCAGAAGGGGTGGAGGAGACAGTCGCCTCCCAGCTTCCACCGTATACGGTACTGCCGGATATAGGTGCCAATGAGGTAATCGCCGCGGGAATATCGGCATACCGGGAACATTGGCTCCAGCTATTGCGCCCCGAAGAGGTCCATGGCCGCATGGCGCATGCCTTGGCCGTTGGCCAGCCCCTGTCGGTTGTCCGACTGGGAGACGGAGAATTGCTGGCCCTGGCCCATGACACCGTGCTTCCGCTGGAGGAAGTACGACAAAAGGGGCGCTTTCTCTCGACAGCAGGAATACAGCTGCCTGATCCGCAGGCACGAGATATGCTGGCCGATTCGCTCCGCATGGCCGGGATCATCGGCATTCCGCATTCCCGTCTGCCGACGTTCCAGGGCCTTTTGTTCCCGGTGCTCCGGTATTACGGGCTATCTTACCGCAGCCTGACACTGACGACATCCACGATGAATTATGCGCTGCATGAGCATGGTCTGCTGCAGCAGCTTCTCCCGGGGAAACGGCTGCTTCTGATCGGAAACCGGGCTCCCGAGCTTGCGAATATGCTGCTGGCTTCGGCTTCGCTGACCATAGCCGGTGTAATCAGCCCGGTGCGGGGATTTTCGGACATTCCAAGGGTAATGCAGGAGGCGGCCATATGCGAATTTGACCTGGCTCTCGTGGCCAGCGGCATTCCCGCGGTCGTGATCTGCGAGCGTATCGCGAGCCAGCTGGGCAAAGTTGCGCTGGATTTTGGACATCTGGCGGATAAGCTCGTTTCCGGTGAGATTCCTTATGCCAGATAGTAAGGTGTATAGCGGAGAGAAATATCATGTGTGCAAAACGGGGAGGGATTGAAATGAAAAATCGGTTCAGGAGTGCAAGGGGCCGCCGGCCAATCCGGCAGTCTCCTCCCTCATCCTCTGGAAGCGACCGATATAACGAGGGTTACGAACGCGGGTACACGGAAGGGCTGGTAAAGGGAAGTGACACATTCCATATTCCGTTTCAAGGCACCAGCATCATCATTCCGACCTATAACCAGGCCGAATATCTGATCCAGTGTATAGGGAGCATTGAGGCCCATACGCCGGAACCGCATGAGATTATTGTCGTTGACAATGCGTCTACGGACGATATTGCCTCCTGCCTCAAGCCGTTTGGCGGGAAAATCAGGTTTGCAAGGCTGGAGGAGAACCGCGGATTTGCCGGCGGCGTCAATTACGGCATCATGATGGCCAAGGGAGAAACGGTTGTCATCCTGAACAATGATATTCTCGTCACCCCGAATTGGCTGACTCATATGCTCCGCTGCCTGGACAGCGACCCTCAGATCGGCGCCGTGGGGCCTGTGACGAACTATATCAGCGGGGAACAGCAAATGCCGGTTCCTTACGAAGATGTGAAGGAGATGTGGGAATTTGCAGCCGGTCATAATGT
>NZ_PCZT01000026.1:45906-54668 GCF_002968895.1 Paenibacillus sp. AR247
CCATATCCAGCCGGAATCGATTCAGCCGCACCATCTGCAGTCCGGCATTGTGCAGGAATGGCACCTGCAGCCCGGCCTCATTCAGGGCGAACATCTTGCAGAAGGAGCGGTCGGTCCGGATCATCTTGCCTCTGAATCCGTATCCTCGGAACACCTCCAGCCGGGCAGCGTCCAGGCGCATCACCTGGCGCCGGAGTCCGTCACCACCGGTCTGCTGGAAGATGAAGCCGTTACGGGCGATAAAATTGCCCCGAACACGATCGACGGCAGCCACATCCAGCCGGAAACGATTCAGCCGCTTCACCTTCAGGCGAGAAGCATCCAGGAATGGCATCTTC
This sequence comes from Paenibacillus sp. AR247, assembly GCF_002968895.1. NCBI lineage: Bacteria > Bacillati > Bacillota > Bacilli > Caryophanales > Paenibacillaceae > Paenibacillus > Paenibacillus sp. AR247. Next base: position 46,245 of record NZ_PCZT01000026.1, read on the forward strand.
AATCCGGGGCGGTCCATTCGGACCATATCCAGAACGGGGCGATCCAGAACAGACACATCGCCGCTAGGTCGGTCACCGGTGAACAGCTTGCTTTTGCACCCGTTCAGAGTGCTTCGGGACAGCCGGCCCTTCAACAGTACGGCATCACTTCTTTCCGGATCGGCGAAGGCCAACTGCAGGTTGAAGTACCGGTGACACTGCCGGAACCGTATCCAAACACCCATTATGTGATCGTGGCGATGTGCAATCATCCCGATTTCTATGCCGTATTGAACACGCAGCGGGAAGATATCGCCTTTATCGAAGTGGTGAGAAGACGGGTGGGCCCGGAAACCTTCGGTTTCCTGTCCTGGATCGCGATCGGCTCGGTCTCTCCATCAGGAAAAGGAACCACGGGCTATGCACAGCGCAGCATGAGGCAGCGAAGCGCGTTCAGGACTGAGGCAGAACCAAAAGAGAATAAAGATAAGGAATAAGTAACAAGCGCGGGGCAGAGTCCCCGCGCTTTTTTGTATGCTCTTAATAATCAGCAAGTATCGCGATGAAATCCGTGAACGATACCTAAATACATTGCACAAACGCCGCTTCCACGGCATTCCCCATGGCATAGGATGTGATGAGATACGTGCTGATATGACAGGGAGGGATATGTCGAATGATGAGGCGGATAAGATACAGACGAACCTATCGACCAACCCGCCGAAGGTACCGACAAGCATCGAAGACGGGCGTATGGTCAAGAACCAGGCATCGAACCAAGCCGCAGGCAAGGCGGATGCCCCATACCGACCTTCCTCCGGTCTTATCGGTGATCATCCCTGCGATGAATGAACAAAAGACGATCGCTGCCGTGGTCCGGGAAGCGCTGCGGGTACATCCTTCCTGCGAGGTTATTGTCGTAGCCAACGGCTGCCGCGACCGAACGGCAGAGTCGGCCGAGTCTGCGGGGGCTCGTGTGCTGAGGTATGAGCATCCGCTTGGGCATGATGTAGGAAGAAGCGCAGGGACCCAGGCCGCCCGGGGTCAGGTAATGCTGTACCTGGACGGAGACATGCCTATCGGTGCCGGCCAGCTTCGTCCCTTCGTCACGGCGGTTATTGGCGGGGTGGATGTTGCGCTGAACCGGTATAGCGGCCCGGTTCGCCGGCGTCAGGCGCATCCGGTCGTTCAGGCCAAGCATGTTCTAAATACGATGCTGCGCCGCGCCGATCTGCTTGGAGCCTCTCTGACCGCTGTCCCGCATGCATTAAGCCGCCGCGCCGTCGACATGCTTGGAGCCGAATGCCTGTCGGTCCCTCCCCTTGCTTTAGCGAAGGCAGTCACCGCCGGGCTCAAGGTTGAAGCGGTTCATGAAATACCCGTAGGACGGTTAAATAAGCGGAGAGCCAAAGTGGACGGAAAAGATCCACTGCAGGAGGTGGTTCTTGCGGATCATATTCAGGCAGTGAAGTGGTATTTGTCGGTAACGGATCCGAGGGGGCTTCGGAGCGATCTGGGACGGGAACGAAAGCGGGTGAGAAGGTGAGCCTGATGAGAAGAAGAACAAGAAGAAGTGTAACGGCTCGGTCTCGAATAAACTGGGCCGGGAGGAAGCGACGGCAGGAAAGGCGCGCCATTCCGAAGCGGAGCCGTGCGGCGCTACCGTCAATCTACCGGGCGGGGGAAGGCAAGCTGGCGGATGCCGCTTATCAGGCAGGACTCCTTGCAGGGGGCAAAGCCGATGCCGAAGAAGGGGAAGGGGAAGGGGATGTTCTCCTCTATGAATCGCCGCTTCAGCGGGCGTTCTCCGATTGGTGCGCGGCACATGTGAAAAAGCGTCCGGATATTCGAACGATGATCCGGCTGTCAAAGAGCTACACTGGCGGCTATGCCAAAGCCTCCGGGCGAAAGGACACCCGTATTCCGCTGCCGCTGGCAAGGACGGCCGCAGCCGTCGTCTGTGCCAGCAATGAACAGGATACGCTGGGCAAGGTGCTTCAGCAATTGGAACGGCTGCCGTTCCAGGAAGTAATCGTCGTACTGAACGGCTGCCGGGATCAAAGCTACACGGCTGCACGCAATCACCGGATCGCCAGCATCCTCCATGTTCCGGGCCGGCTCGGACATGACGTGGGCCGGAGCATGGGGGCTGCCATGACCTCGGCGGATATCGTGTTGTTTACGGACGGGGATGTCGTGATCTCCGCCGAGGAACTGGCTCCTTTTATATATAAGGTGGATGAAGGGATAGACGCTGCGCTGAATGACCTGAATCCGTATTTGCCGCCATATATGCATCAGGATGAGGTGACGCGGTGCAAAAGCTTTTTAAATAGGAATTTGCAGCCGGTCATAATGTGCCGGACGAAGGGGAAATGGCGTGAAGCCGACCGATTGGTCGGCTTTTGCCTGCTGCTCCACAGAGATGTTCTGCACCGCATCGGTTATTTGGATGAGGGGTACCGGATCGGCAACTATGAAGACGACGACTGGATCATCCGGCTCCGGCTGACCGGCCGGAAATTGTTTATTGCCGGGGATTCGTTTATCCACCATTTCGGAAGCGTAAGCATGAAACAGTTGGGCCAGCAGTTTGAGTCGGTCCATCATCATAACGAGTCGTATTACACGAATAAGTGGGATAATCCTTACGCTTGGGTGACGAACATGAAGGAAGGCGCGCTGGCTCGGTTTCCCGGATTGCGAAGCGGGCATGATTTTTACCCGTCACATGTACTGGTACGGGACCAGTCTGGCCTTGTGTATTTTCTGCTGAACGGGCGGAAGTACGCTCTTAGCGGCGGGGCGGGACAAGTGGGTACAGAAGCCGTACTGCTGTCAAGGTTAGATATCCGGCAAATTCCAGACGGTGAGTATTCTCTGACAAGCGAGCAGATCAGGGAAATGCTGGATTCGGCAGCAATGGATGAGTCCTTATCGGCCGGGGAGGCCGGCGCCGGTCAGCTGGTGGAGGGCCCCGGTGGACGGGTATACCAATGGTCACGCGGAACGCTGAGGCCGTTTGCATCGCTGCATACCCTGGAACGATGGCATATGGCGTTGAGAAAACGATCGGTGTGGCCGCTCGAGCGGTTAAATTCTGTGCCGGAAGGGGATCTGATCATCGCCCCCCCGCACCTGGATAATCCCGTGCTTTGACGGTTTTCTAAAAAAATGATGAGAAAAAAACGGATGCTGCCTCCAATCGCGTAACTGACTTCAGGATGGTGGCATAGGATATAGCAGGCAGATGCGGATCAGGCGGACCGCCTATTCGCAGAAGGCGTGACCTATCACCAGGGAAAAATTGACGAAATGCTTACCCATATGTCACATTCCAAGCAGCAAATGGCCAGGGTTCTGGATGCCGAGCGCCAAGTGGCGGTCCGGATGGCCCAGATTATTCATGATTTGCCCGATGAACATCCTGAATTTGACGGTGTGAGCGGGTTGATTGAAAATTCCAGCCAGATCAACAAGAGCATTATTTCTTACCTTAGCAGCATTGCTGACCTGCAGGAAGCGCTGGCGGAAACGTTGAATCATGTGGTGAAAGAGATGGGCAGCAATGAAGAGGAATAATTTCGGGAGAAACGTAAGGGAGTGCTGGATATGAGCAGAGAACAGGCCTTTTTGCATATGCTGGACGCCGCCTCCAAAATCCAGTGGAACATCGCCATGATTCTGGAAGCCAAAGCGGTCGAAGCCGAAAAAATGCGGAACTGGACGCTGAATCATTTGAACTCGGATGCGTTTGCAAGCCATGAAAATCAACTGAGCGAGCCTCTGCAGATTCACGGTCAGATCGTGGAGCTTTTGGAGGGGCTTACGAAGATGGAGAATGGATTGTGCAGCAACTTGAAAGCATTGCTCGTACAGGAAGAAGAAGAGTACGGCGGCGGCGGTGGTGGTGGTGGAGAAGGCATGTTTGGCGGCGGTGATTACGGCGGCCTCGGAGACATGGGCAAATGAGTTTGCTCCTTCGTGAGCAGGAAACGAAGCTGGAGCTGATTCAATCTATCGCGCTCAGCCAAAAGGCGCTGGCCCGGATTCTCGGGAGCATCGCCGACATTTCTTCCGAGTCGGATCTCTCTGCCCGGGCACTTCTTGAAAATATCCGGCTCCTGACGCAGCATCAGGACGCATTATGCCGGATGCTCACGGGCATCAGCCTGTGCCAGCCCCGAAGCGGGAATTCCGCGCCGCCCTGGTTAAACGCATCTCTATCCGCCCATTTCGCAGTCACCCGAGAATTACAGGAGGATTAACGGATGATAACGAAGAAAAAACGTCATCGGAGGCCAAAATCCGTGAAGCGCCTGCTGCTTAGCCGTAAGGCGCGAGTCATCAAGTTGAAAAAGCGGCGTAAACACCTGCTACCCAAAAAAAGAAAGCATCGGATCAAAAGCATTCGCAGAAAACGGAAACGGGTCGTAAAGCCGGTGCTGCCTGTGCCTGTGGCTCAAGGTGTAGAGCCTCATACCAGTCCAGACTCGGCGTACAGCCAAGGATTTGACGAAGCTTACAATGAAGGGTTCAACGCGGGTTTTGCCAAAGGCTATGAAGATGGTCATTTGCTAGCCTACCAATCCAAGTAATAACATGAGGGAACGGGACACAGTCAAGCCTTTCGCTCCATGGGATAGCCATGGGGCGAAAGGCTTTTTGCCGTTTTTTGGCAGGGCATCCGCCAATTTATCCGCGCGAAGGCAGTCGTCCATGATGCAATTGCCTCTTCCGCATATATTTATATTGTTCTTTCACAATTCAAGACAGACAGGGTGAAGACTGTGGAAAATGTGGCTGAAACGGCGGCAAGCTCCAGTTACCTGCAGGGCTACGAGGACGGCTTGCGCCTTGGTGTCTGTCAGGCTGTCATGGAACGGATACCCGCTCCGGAGCCTTATTACCGGGACATGAAAGTATTTTATATTCCGCAGGGCTTTCATGCCATTGATCAGGGTATATCCGCCGCGCTTAGCAGCCTGGTCAGAGAATGTATCGTCGTAGAGGCTCCGAAGATGCTGGAGCTTGCTCAAAAGGAGCGTCCGGATCTCATCCTCGTATTGAACGGACTGCATGTATTTCCCGAAAATCATTTGGAGGATATCCGGCGGGTTCGCGCGATGGGTATCAAGACGGCCGTCTGGTTTGTCGATGATCCCTATTTTAGCGAGGATACCGCGGCCGCATGCACCGCGTACGACGTCGTGTTTACCCACGAGCTGGGATGCGTGCCTTTTTACAGTGCTCTTGGGGTCAAAAGAGTCCACTATTTGCCGCTGGCCGTGAACGCTGACATGTTCAAGCCCCTGCGCTGCGGACCGGAGCACCTGTACGACATTTGCTTTATCGGCAATGCCTTTTGGAACCGTGTCGCTATCTTTGACGAAATGGCACCGTTTCTGAAGGATAAGAAAGTGTTGATTGCCGGGGGGTTCTGGGAGCGCTTGTCCCGGCAGGATTTGCTGGGCCGCTCGGTACGGCTTGGGTTTATTCCGCCGGAGGAAACAGTCCGCTATTACAATGGGGCGAAAGTGGTCATCAATATCCACCGTCCCGACGAATGGGGGCAGGACAACCGCAACAGTCATCGGATCAGCGGCAAATCGATCAACCCCAGGACCTATGAAATCAGTGCCTGCGGAGCGATGCAGATCACAGATATCCGCGAAGATCTCACCAATTACTACAGACCAGGCTATGACATCGAAACCTATACATCCACTGAGGAACTTAAAAACAAGATCATCTATTACCTGGAGCATGAAGAGGAGCGGAAAATCATGGCGGCCCGCGGACTGTACACGACTCGGCAGGAGCATACGTTTATTTCCCGGATGAGAACGTTTCTGGAACAGTTCTGACACCGGACAATATCAAACAAGGGAGTGTCGATATGTCGAAGGTTAAATGGCCCTCAAGGGTCCCTGAGCTGACCCTGAGTTACGATTCCGCCCAAGCGAGAGCGAGGGGACGACAGGACGGCTATCGCCGCGGATATGACGAAGGTTATTTGCGAGGCCGTGCGGACGTGATCGCCAGCCGGCCGGCGGAATCCGTCCCGTTCCGTCAAATTCGCGTCTTGTATATCGCTTCGGGCAAGGGGTACCCTTATTCGCCGCTGGACGAGGCCATCTCTTCCACACTCCGGACGATGGTCGCCGAGGTGGTTATTATCGAACCGGGGCAGATCACCGTCGAAACGGTTTTGCAGGCGGCTCCAGATCTGGTGCTCGCTTTGGACGGCATGTTTGTAAACAACGAAATGATGGATATCATTCGGCAGCTTGGAATCCGTACGGCCGTCTGGCTTACGGACGATCCCTACTATACCGACATGACGACGGAGAACGTTAAACATTACGACTACATCTTCACGTTGGAGTCCAACTGCATTCCTTTCTATCAGCAGTTGGGATGCACGAATGTCTATCATTTGCCTTTTGCCGCACACACCGAATACTACCGGCCATCTAGGAATATATCTCCGCTTCGCCGGGATGTCAGCTTTATCGGCTCGGCGTACTGGAACCGCATCGGCTTTTTTGATCCGATCATCGACCGGCTCATGCAGCATAATACCGTATTCAACGGGATCTGGTGGGACCGTCTGCCTCAATATACAGCCTATCAGGACCGGATCGAGCTCAACAAATGGATGGGCCCGGCCGAGACCGCGGAGGCTTATAACGGCTCAAAGATCGTCATCAATCTGCACCGCTCCCATGAAGACGATACCGTCAACAACAACGCTATTAAAATTCCCGCAGCTTCCCCTAATCCCCGCACCTTTGAAATTTCCGCCTGCGCGACGCTTCAGCTAAGCGACAGCCGGAGCGACCTGGCCAAATTTTATACGCCTGGTGTGGAGATCGAAACTTACAGTTCACCAGAGGAGTTATTGTACAAAATTGAATACCATCTTGCCCAGAGGAAGAACGCAGACAGATCGCCTTGAACGCCTTGGAGAGAACGTTTCAGACGACCATACGTACGGCAAACGCCTGAACGAGATGCTCACGATCATTTACCCGAGTCTCTATACGTTTGGAGGCTTTTTTGTACGAATGACGGGTAGCATGTGTCAGTGCCGGCAAGTGTCGCCTCTCATATCTTGTATTATCTGGGTGAAAGGAGGTGTGATTCGCACCCCTGTACGATTTTTGCAGGTGGGCCTAAAACATGGATATGACTAAACCCAAATTGATGCTGTTCTCGCATGTCAGCAACACCAAAAGCATTACAGGAGCCGAGAAGCTGCTGCTCCTGTTCTGCCGATGCAGTCTTATTTCAATTGCATCTTGGTGGCTCCAGGTGAAGGTAAGCTGACGGACCATGCCCGAAAGCAGGGAACGGTGGTCATGATTCAGACCTTTCCCTTGCTATACGGGATGTATACTCCGGATTCCCGGCTGCCGCTGAATGCCGATGAGCTACGCAGCCATCCCGATTATGCTTCTGTCGTCAGGCTCATCGGAGAGAACGCGCCTGATCTGGTGCTGACGAACACGATCGTCAACGCGCTGCCCGCGTTCGCCGCTAAACAGCTGGGAATCCCCGTCATTTGGAAAGTGACGGAGGTGATTCAGGAGAACGAATTCACGTCGGAAGTGCTAAACATTGTAGACAATTACAGCGATTGGATCATTGCGATTTCGGAGTCTGCCGCCCGTGTGTTTTACGGGCGAATTAGCAGTCCGATCAGCCTGCTCCCTCCATCGACGGACAGCGAACGGCTTCACTCCTTTGGTGATCTCGTAAGGCAGAGCGAACGAAAGGGGATCGGGCTAAAAGAGGAACATAAGTGCATCGGCTACATTTCCGCTTTTATTCATCCGGAAAAAGGCCTAAGAGAGTTTATTCGTATGGCGTTGTCACTATGCTCGGGCCATCCCGATTGCCGTTTTGTGATCATCGGGCGGGCTGCGGATCACCGTTATTACGATACCTGTTTGACGGATGTCAGATTTTCGGGTTATAGATCAAGATTCCAATTTATCCCGTTCGTGGAATCGGTTCAGTCGGTCTACAGCGCGATGGACATTCTGGTCGTACCGAGCATGGTGTCCGAGGGTTTTGGCATGACCGCGCTGGAAGGCATGTTGTGCGGCAAACCGGTTGTGGCCTTTGCTTCCGGGGGGCTCGGTGAGCTGATGGAAAGTACAGGCAATGGACATTTGGCGGTACCCGTCGGGGACGCCCAAGGGCTCGCGGATAAGGTTGCCATGCTGCTGAGCGATCCGGCTGCCCTGAAGAATATCGGCATGCACAATGAAGCGGCGGCGAGGGCGTTGTACGGAATTGAAGCCTACCAATGGAGGCTGGATCAAATCGTCAGTCAATGGCGCGAATACCATCCTCATTGGCTGACAGCCGGAAACCGAAGCCCCCTGCTTGTGGAGGGATCCCAGGTTCAAGCGGAGCCCCCGGTTGACAAGGCAC
>NZ_PCZT01000026.1:54768-55428 GCF_002968895.1 Paenibacillus sp. AR247
CGGAGGTCCAGTCGAAGAAGATTCTATTATGTACGGATTACCCGCAAAAGGAAGTTGAAGAAGCTCGCGAAAAGGCCACGAAGATCCGCGCGAGGAAAAACCCTCCGAAGATCGAGGAGCAAGAAGCGTAAATCCGTCGGGCGACGGAGGGCAGCGAAACGATAAATTAGGAGACGGAAGATATGAGAATTATGACCATTTTGGGTACAAGGCCAGAAATCATCCGCCTCAGTCTCGTTCTTCCGAAGCTGGACCGGTATGCGGAGCGCCACGTGCTGGTGCATACCGGGCAGAATTTTGCAGAAAGGCTGAGCGGGATCTTTTTTAGCCAACTGGAATTGCGAAAGCCCGATTACGTGCTGCAGGACTCGGCAGCTTCCCTGGGAATGCAGCTGTCCGCGATGTTCTCCCAGATGGAAGAAATCCTGAAGCGGGAGCAGCCCGCAAAATTTTGCTTCTTGGAGACACCAACAGCGCTCTTTGCGCGATTCTGGCCGAAAGACTCGGATATCCCGTGGTACACATGGAGGCCGGAAACCGCTGCTTCGACCTGAACGTTCCGGAGGAGAAGAACCGGCGTATCATCGATACGATTTCTTCTATTAATATGCCGTATACAGAACAGAGCAAGAAGCATTTGATTGCCGAGGGTTTTCCGAG
>NZ_PCZT01000026.1:55528-58213 GCF_002968895.1 Paenibacillus sp. AR247
CCTCTGGTGGAATTTCATGAACCCTTTGGATTTTTCGACTTTGTCCAATTGGAGCGATCTGCTTGCTGTGCATTAACGGACAGCGGAACCGTGCAGGAGGAGTGCTGCATTATGCAGGTACCGACTGTCACGATGAGGCGAACGACGGAGCGGCCGGAAACGGTGGATTGCGGAAGCAACATCGTATCAGGCGTCGATGCGAAGCGGATTTCCGACTCAGCTGCCCTGATGCTTGAGTTGAACACGATGTGGCAGTGTCCCCAGGGATACCTGGCCGAAGATGTATCGGATAAGGTTGTCAAATTTCTGCTTGGAGGGAATGTGCATGTTTGAAAATCAGCGTATATTGGTGACCGGTGGCACCGGATCATGGGGCTATGAGTTGGTTGCCCAATTGCTGCCGCTCATTCCAAAGGAAGTGGTGGTTTTCTCGCGGAATGAATCCTCTCAGGTCGCAATGAGCCGGGAATTCGAAAATGACCGGCTGCATTTCCGGATCGGAGACATTCGTGACAAAGAAGCTTTGATGGCGGCATGCAAAAATATCGATTACGTGTTTCATCTGGCGGCCCTTAAGCATGTTCCGGTATGCGAGGATCAGCCTTATGAAGCATTAAAAACGAACGTGATCGGCACGCAGAACGTCATCGAGGCCGCAATTGAAAATAAAGTTAAGAAAGTATTCTATATTTCGACCGACAAGGCTGCAAATCCCTCCAACTTTTATGGGATGACGAAGGCCATCGGGGAGAAATTGATCGTATACGCGAATCTGCTTCACACCGATACCCGATTCGTCACCGTGCGGGGGGGCAATGTGCTTGGAACCAACGGCAGCGTCGTGCATGTGTTCAAAGAACAGATACGTAATAAGGGCTATGTGTCTATCACCGACATGAAAATGACACGTTTCTTCTTAACGCTTCGCGATGCGATCGCCGTGCTGTTCAAAGCGGCGGAAGAAAGCGTCGGCGGCGAAATTTTCGTCATGATGATGCCGGCCTGCCGGATCGTAGATTTGGCGGAGGTATTGATCGAGGCTTCCGGACGGGAGGATGTTCAAATTGTTGAATCCGGCGTTCGTCCGGGTGAAAAAATTCATGAAATTTTGATGAGCGACTATGAGAGTCTTTCGACCGTCGTGTTTGACGAAGAATATCTGGTCATTTTGCCGACACTCAACATACCTGGCCTGAAATATCGGTACAGTCACTGCCGGTCGGTTTCGTTCAGCAGCTTCTCTTCAAACACCCACCTGATGAGCAAAGAGGAAATCCGCAATATCTTGGAGCGCGGGGGGTTCTTATAATGAAGCTGTTGATCCTGGGAGCAAGCGGGATGGCAGGCCATATGCTGGTCGATTATTTCAAGCTGCAAAGCAAGCATCAGGTCTTCTACACGACCCGGAATCCCCGCAACAGCGGTGGACTAATCATGGATGCTTCCGATATCGGGACAGTGGATAAATTGGTCGAGATCGTGAGACCCGATTGCATCATCAATGCCATCGGCGTACTCAACCATTTTGCGGAAGAGGACAAAATCAATGCCTACCATATCAACGGCTTTCTGCCGCATCGTCTCCGCCGGGCGGCGGATTCTGTCGGGGCCAGATTGATTCATATCAGCACCGACTGCGTGTTCGAAGGAACGCGCGGAGGTTACCGGGAGAACGACGTACCCGATGGAACGAGCGTCTACGCATTGACCAAAGCGCTGGGGGAAGTTCAAGCCCCGGGACATTTGACGATCCGTACCTCCATCATCGGCCCGGAGATCCGCTCACACGGAATCGGGCTGATGCACTGGTTCATGCACCAGCGGGGAACCGTGACAGGGTACTGCAACGTGTTCTGGAACGGGGTAACCACGCTGGAACTGGCAAAAGCGATCGATACTGCATTATTTATGCCATCATTATCTGGGCTGATTCATCTGGCTCATCCGGAACCGATCAGCAAGCACGATCTTCTTCTCTTGTTCCAAGAGATTTGGAACCTGGAGGATGTGACCGTGGTTGCGGGTAATACCCCCGTTCAGGACCGGACGCTGGTTTCGACTCGAGGCGACTGGACTTACGAGGTTCCGCCTTATCGAGATATGCTGAAGGAGTTGAAGCAATGGATGCAGGAAACGACTCCCTACAGCGCATCATTCTAATCACCGGAGCTTCGGGGTTTACCGGCAGCCATGCCTGCCGGTATTTTGCAGGGCAGGGTATGCAGGTTGCCGCGATGGTTCGCCATATCCGTGAAGACGATAAGGTTGAGGGCGTCCAATATTATACATGCGATCTCCTTGACAAGAAGGGCATTGAAGAACTTGTCGGGACCATTGCTCCGGATTATGTCCTGCATCTGGCCGGCAAAAACTCGGTGCCCGAGTCTTGGGCGGAACCGGTGCTCTATATGGAAACCAACGTGCTCCCAACGCTCTATCTCCTGAATGCCCTCCGTCCATATCCTTTCTGTCGGATATTGATCACCGGTTCAATGCTTGTATTTCCTCTGTATCCGCCGTTTAGGCCGCCTCATCCCTACGGCCTGAGCAAAAGTTTGCAGAAGGCAGCGGCCCTATCATGGAAAGAGCTGTTCGGCCAGGCTATCATGCTGGCAGAGCCGTCTAATCTTATAGGCCCGGGTCCGTCGAGAGGCTTTTGCAGTTTGCTGGGGCAGCATATTTCAG
>NZ_PCZT01000026.1:58313-65635 GCF_002968895.1 Paenibacillus sp. AR247
ATGGAAGAACTGCAGCGGCAGGTTGACGGGTTGGCCTTGAGCAACGACGTTTTGTTCCTAGGCGAACGCCATGACATCCCAGCTCTTCTCATGCAGTCGGATATATTCGTGCACTCCTGCATCCAGGACAATCAGCCGTTCTCGGTCATGGAAGCACAGATTGCAGGGCTCCCTGCGTGCGTATCGAATGCCGGTGGCCTGCCGGAGATGGTGGAACATGGCCGGACGGGTCTTGTTTCGCCGATAAAAGATCCGGTATCCTTGACGCAGCATTTGCATCAGCTTCTGGAGGATGAGAGGTTACGCAAACAACTCGGCCGCAATGCTTCCGCCTGGGGAGAGGAGCACTGGTCCTTGGATCGGATGGTTGGGCGGCTGTTGGAACTGTATCGTCAGGTTATTGGCTAGTCTTGAATCAAGAGCCCAGGAAGGGATTGAGAGGCTTATGTCTGAAGAACCTTTTAAGGTCATAGGTGATTTATATAACCGTATTTTCACGGTCCAGTCTTCCCATTTGGAAGTAAAGGTAGATTATTTGGTCTGGAATCAGATTTTTGCGAATCTCCCGAAGGATTACAAGCTGCCGGATATCCCTGTTCTGCAATTAGACCGCCCCTTTGATATAGGAGAGCGATAATCTATCCCACGTACCGTCCCTAGGGTGGTACCTCATATGGCAAAAACGTCCAAATAAATCACAGGGGGAATAAATATGTCCATATTGCGACTGGTGTCGAATGCCGACGGGCCCATAAACAGCCGCTGTATTCAATCTGTTGATTTGGAGATAAACAATTCCGGGGAAGTTCCCTTTGAAATGCTGATCCACGGGTATGGCATTGAGGGACTATTTTATATCGGCCTGATCCATGCGGGGGCGGATGAGTGGGTTGGTGTTCACGATATTATGACTAACTATTCACCGTTTGAGCTAGTACTTGTTACCAACATTAATAACCTGGCGCATACGTGTGTTGTTTTCAAGATAAAGAATCAGGGCGTGTTGATTGCTGAGTACACACAGGAGGACACGATGAGAGAAAACTAAATGGCTGCAGGACGGGAGGAGGAGTCAATGAAGGTCTTATTTGTATTTTACGTGCCGAGCGGCGGGATGGATACGATCAATCGTTTGCGCTGCCATGAACTGAGGAATTATGGAATCGAGGCTTCCTGTTTGTATTATTTCTGGGGGGCGGGCATGCAGAACAGGGCGGATTTTCCGATCTATATTACAAATGATGACGCGGAAATCAAACAAATACTGGATGCAGGCGGTTATGACGTGATCGTAGTTACGACAGATCATGAGAGCTTCCCGCGTTTCCGCCAACTTGGGTATACCGGCAAGCTGGTGCTTGAAATTCAGGGTTACGGGCCACAAGAGGTAGCCCGAAGCAAGCTGACCGAGGCCGTTCCCTATGTGAATGCTTACGCATCCGCCTTAATGAACCCCAGCACACCGCATATCACTGCTTTATTCCAGGAACTGTTTCCGCATATCCCCTGCTATATCATTCCTAACAGTATTAATTCGGAGACGTTTACCTATCGCCAAACGACTAAGCTTTCCAACCCGGTCATCGCCTGGCTGGGAAGGATAGACGATAATAAAAACTGGCGGGAATTTTTGTATATCGGCCATCAACTAACGCATTTTGTGCCCGATTTGCAGCTGTGGATGTTTGAGGATCCCAATCTTGGTGACCCCGATCAACGCCAGCGGTTTTTAAAAGTTGTGGACGACTTGCAGTTGGGCTCCCGGCTAACCATGCACGCTAATATTCCGAATCACGAAATGCAGTACTATTATTCTTCGATTGGAGATTCGGGCGGATTTATGTGCTCAACTTCGAAAGTGGAGGGTGGGCCACTATCGGTATTGGAAGCGATGAGCTGCAGATGCCCTATTTTAGCATCCAATTCCGATGGAGTAACGATCACCATCAAGCATAATGTTACAGGAAAGAACTATAATCTGGGAAATGTTCACCAGGCTGTCAGTGAGGGATTGAACCTCATGCAAGATGTTGAACTGAGGGAGAGCATTAGGGATGCTGCACAGCACTTAGTTAAGACAGAATTTACTCCGTATAGGTATAGCGTAAGTTTCATGGATATGTTGAACAACATCTAGAATTTAAAACGACCATCGACTTGATGATTTAAATCATGTATAAGCACAAATAAATAAGGGCTTGCCGTTGTAACGGTAAGCCCTTATTTTGTTATGCTGCGCTGGTTTCGATAAGGTTGATTCCCTGGCATCGCTGCTAATTCACCCCGCTAAGTGGCTGGATGATGCTCATATCAGGAATTTTATAATCTATAGAATTATCTTGAAGTGATCTGAGAATTGGATTCCATATTTCTTCTTCATAAGGAGGAAGTTCCGGTAATGAAAATATGGAAGCGAGTGTGAGCGGTGGATCATCTTTTGTCTTGTTTTTTTCTTGTTTTTAATAGATAAGCTCCTTAGCATGTACCTCCATTTTTTGCGCTTCAGTCTTTGATAAAGTTTTTTTGGCGGATTCGCTTCATGGCTGTTTTTTTCTTAGCAGTCTTCTTCTTTTCAGGAAGCGTACTTTTCTTTTTCTTCTGAGTAATAGGCGCCTTCTTCTTTGACTGCTCCATTTTCCATCTCCTCCTTCTGATGTGTTTTGATTTTGCAGATCATGATCTGGAGCAATTTCGTTACCTTGATCGAGATGCTTGCTGCGTGCGAGTTCATACAACTCATGTAGGCGGGAGGTTAATGCAGGTAAAGACCAGTATATTTCTCCTTGTTCTCTGGCTTGATTTGCGACGGAAAGGAACATTGCGGGGTTCTCTAAAGCAGATCGCAGTAAATTATATAACTGATCGCTATCTCCACTCCGAAATACAAATCCATTTGACGCACTTTTTATCATTTCAGGAATGCCACCGGCATTAGAAGTGATAATCGGTTTACCAGCAACTTGGGCTTCAATAATGGCGAAAGGCTGGTTGTCCTGGATGCTCGGGAGGACAATGAGGTCTGCTTGGTGTAACAATTCCGGGATATCATCACGCTTCCCCAAAAAGGTGACGTAGTCCGTGAGACCAAGCTCCTGTACGGCTCGCTTTAATTTATCGCGGAGTGATCCGTCACCAACTAGCCAGCAAACCCAGTCTGTGCGTTCTTCCTTCAGCTTAGATAGAGCATGAAGCAGATAGATGTGCCCTTTTACAACATCGAAGCGTGCAGGACACATAAACACTTTTTTTGCGGTAGGTTTCGGTATGGTGGCTACACGCATCATGTTTTGTTGAAATTCATCCACATCTATACCGTAGGGGCTAACTACAACATGGTGTTCGGGAACAGAAAATTCTTGAACCAATATATCTTTGAGCCATTGTGATGGAGTAATGGTTACATCGCTAACGGTTGCACCCAGATATTCGCGCAAGGAGCAATAGCGCCATAGGGGAGAGCTTTGATCTTGCTCGGGCAATCCCATTTCCGTCCATTCAACAAACACTTCCTTGGCGAGACATCCGTGAATTGTCGTTACTAAGGGGGTATGTGGCGGTTTAACACGTGACATTGCATGGGCGCTCACGATGTCCTGCGCGTGAATCAGATCGTATTCGGCCAAACCGAAGTACATGATAGCGGCTTCCAAGCAGTATCGATCGATCTCGGATTGCTTAATCCATGGATGAATTCCTGGTAAATGCTGATCCATATACTGGTGTGTCTGATCGGCGATCAAGGATTGCAGCCTTCCTCTTTCTATATACAAGTCTTTATTGGAGATCCGAAATCCCAGACCGTCTGGCGTCGGGGAGAAGATATCAGTGGTATGCCCCGCGCGTTGTAATGCTTTGGTCAGTTGATTGACATATGTGTTCACGCCACCGGCATTAGGCAGCGCCCAACTGCAGGCGATTAATATTCTCATCTGTTCATCTCCCGATTGACTAATCTGTCGTCCCCATATCATATGAGCTGTTCATACCATTGCTCACGTACATATACCCATTTGCCCCGCAGCAAATTTACGTTTTCATCGGGAGGTACGCCTGCATCATTTAAAAAAGCGGCCACCAATCTCCAGCACCCATGACAGACACGGAGATAATAATTATGTAAAAATAAAATGATCCGGCCGCCTGTTTTTCAAGACGACCGGATCCTATTTCTATAATGGTCTGTTTGAGGAAGTCCTCCCCATTGCAAATACGATCAAAATCCTTGCTGCGACCGCTGCTCAGGATAAATCCGATAGTAGTACAATATTTCAGGGAGGTTCTCAACCGAATAACCCCTAAGCACATATCTTGTAATAAAATATACATCCTCGGTCGTTGTCTCCGTTCCTGCCGGATAACGCTCCAACCCGCCAAGCAGATCGAACAAGGAGCCGCGCATCATCAGCGCGCCATGGCATACACAATGACCGCCTGACAAATAAATGCCGGCAATATTCTCATAGCCATACTTTACGAAATCGGTGACAAACTGCTGCTCAAAGTTTCCATCTACGAAGCAGGCTATTCCTGATCCACAAAGACAGAAGTTTGTATTTGCCTGTAAAAATGCGACCTGTTTTGCGATCCGCTCCGGGTGCGAGAGGTCATCGGCCGCCATTGTGGCAATAAACTCACCTCTTGCTAAAAAATAGCCTGTGGTAAACGCACCGGAAAAGCCGATATTATAAGGCAAGGGATGGTAGACAAATCTGTTTTCTCTTATTACGGGATGATCTCTATGCTTCTGCACCCATTGTTGAATGATTAGGTCTGTATTATCTGTAGAACCGTCATTGACGACAACAATTTCAATAAAAGGGTAGGTTTGATGAATCAGGCTATCCAGTGTTTCCTCGATATGTCGAGAAGCATTATACGCACCTACTACAATACTGGCCAGGTTAGGAATTCTTTGGAATTTCACGTATTGACCTCCTTTATTTAACGTGGCTGAAAGCCACAAGCGTATCAATGATATACTGCTGCTGATCATCGGTAAGAAAGGGATTCACGGGAAGTGCGAGCGCATGCCCGGCTGCCTTTTCAGAAACAGGGAAGTCACCGACTTTATACCCTAAAGAGGAGAATGCTTGCTGTAAATGAAGCGGACATGGATAATAGCGGGCAGTAGTAATTCCATGCTGATCCATGTGGAGTAATAATTTGTCTGGATCCGGAACCTGTATGACGTATAAATGATAGACATGGCTGCAAGCTAAGCGGATGAAGCTTTCCATATTCCCTCACGCATTATACGCAGAGACTTTTTAGACGTCCGTGATGCGGTTATAGCTTATAAGATTTTGCTGGAGCAAGGACTCCCCGGAGAGATCTACTCCGTCCGGTCAGGAAAAGAATATACACTCGGCGAAATTACAGATCTTTATATGGACATTTTTGAGAAGCCATTCCCTATCGAGTGGGGCAGGGAGAGAACTCCAGCCAGGAAAGTCCAAAGAATACGGCCCCCAGGATGAAGGGACTGGACTGGGAACCTTCCATTCCTCTCCGCACATCCCTTACCGATGTTCTCGAATACTTTCGTACCTGTGGAGGTGATTCCAGATGAGACCTTTGGTCACGATTGTCATTCCTTTTTACAACGATCCATATGTGGAGCAGGCGGTTGAAAGCGCCTTGTCGCAGTCCTACAGCCCTATAGAGATCATTGTGGTCGATGACGGATCGACGCAGCATGCCGAACGATTGGCACCTTACAGGCCCTACATTCATTATCTGGGAAAAGCTAACGGAGGCACTGCCAGCGCACTCAATCACGGAATCCGCCATGCGTCGGGAGAATATATCGCGTGGCTGAGCTCAGACGATTTGTTTTACAGGGACAAAATCAATAACCAGGTGTTATTCATGCTGGAGAGGAATGCGTGGATCTCCCATACCAATTTCAATAATATCGACAAGAACAGTCAAGTTGTGAAGTACCATGCTGGCGTATCATATGAACGGTTGATTGATTTCTACCGGTACTTTCTGAGCCATGCCAACCCAGTTAACGGGTGCACGGTCATGATGAGAAAGGAATTGTTTTGTTACATCGGGCTGTTCGATGAGTCCCTTCCATACACGCATGACCTGGAGATGTGGGGCAGGGCGATTCAAGCCGGCTTTTCGTTTCATTACTTAAACGAAGCGCTGGTCGGCTACCGCTGGCATGAGGCGATGGGAACCCTGCGGCATCAGGAAGTCATTAAACGGGAGAGTGCGGTCACTTGGCAGAAGGTCAGTTACGCGATTGGCCGAATCTCAGCCATGATGGAATAATAGGCAGTCTGCCCGGTGATCTTCACCAGATTCACTGAAAGCACCGGAACCCTTGGTTTTGGTGCTTTCTTTCATCAATTTGATATAAGCTGACGGCACAGAAGTGAGATCGGTGAATCCAGTATCCCACCGGACTCATGGGAAGGAGAAGAGATGAAGATTTTACTGGCAACCTACTGGCTGATTCCCCATGTTGGCGGAGTATGGAAGTATATGACACAACTCCAACAGAGGCTAGAAGCGATGGGACATCAGGTGGATCTTCTTGGAAACAGCCCGGATTATTCTAAATTCCACATCGTAAACCGCGGCCGGGAGCTCCCCAAGGACCAAATTCGCCCGTTTCTGTCCGCCAAGCTGGCACAGGAATATGCACCTCAGCTGCATGCTGATCGGATCATTTATTTCTACGAAGAAGACCGATATCATTTGGAACTTTCCGCCGCATACTTCGGTCTTGATCAATATGATATTATACACACCCAAGATATTTTTGCGGCTAGAGCGATCAGCCGCGTGAAGCCGGCTCACGTGCCCCTGGTAGCGCAGGTACACGGCTCGGTTTCCGGGGAGCTCCACAATCATTTTCGATTGAATCCTCACCTTGGCATCACGGAGGGATCGCCTGCATGGAAGTATCTGAAGTCTATCGAGTACTATGGGGCTAGCTCCGGTGCCGTTACGATTACGTCAACCCATTGGCAGAAAAACGAACTGATACGTGATTTCGGGGTCCCTGAGAACAGAGTTTGCGTATTCCATTACGGTTTGGATACCCTCGATTTTTGGAGGAAGGCCCAGGCTGGAACCAACATGCGGCGCCCTGTGGATAAAAAGGTGATCATCTTCCCGGCCCGATTGTCTTTTGTCAAAGGTATCGATGTGCTTATATCTGCGCTTGGCATGCTGAAATATATTCGGCAGGATTGGGTATGCTGGATCGTCGGGAACGGGGAGAAGATGGAAGAACTGCAGCGGCAGGTTGACGGGTTGCCTTTGAGCAACGTACGTTTTGTCCTAGGCGAACGCCATGACATCCC
>NZ_PCZT01000026.1:65735-78376 GCF_002968895.1 Paenibacillus sp. AR247
GATCATGTCCGCGGTAATATACGCCCCGGTCTGGATGACACATTGATTTCCGATTTCTGTCCGGCATTCCACTTTCGCATTGCGCCCTACTACTGTAGAATGGCCAATGTTCGTTTGTTCCCTGATACTGGCCAAGTCGCCGACCATGACGTCTTCCCCTAGGTGACTGCCTGCATAAATAACGGTTCCGTTGCCTATGCTTGATCCTCTGCCGATGACCAGCCCTGTTTGATCTGTGATCTGGTGAATGACTTTGGAGTTTTTGAAGGGTTGACAACCTAGGAAGCTGCCGTTTCCGATAGATACGTCATCTCCAATGACTGTGTTTTGAAGGATGACGGAGTGATGGCCAATCCGGACCCGGTCTCCAATCGTGACTCCCGATTCAATAACGATATGATGGCCGAGTACGACATCATTGCCGATCGTCGCGTTCGTCGAAATCACGTTCGTCGAATCATCGTTTCGCTCACTCATCTGGATTCCTCCGCTTGTAAAATCTTCTTCGTGATTTCCCCTGTGATTTCCATGACCAGAAGTCCACCTTCACCGGGTACGTTGGGCTGCGTTCCTTTTTTGATGCATGTAATAAAATCAAGCAGCTGCAGCCATAAGGGCTCCTGTATGGGAACGGCAATTTTCTCAACGATATTTTGTTGGGCGTAATTCATGTTTAACGAGGTTTGATAAAAGCGCGTCGAACGGGTAATAAGCACCTGTTTATCCAATAAGTCGGCTTGAATGAAAGCAGTCTTGGTCACAATTCGAATGGTTCGAATCTTCTCCTCTGTAATATAACTCGCCGTTACCTGTGCGATGATCCCATTGTCCATTCGAAGGAGCGCCGCCGCATGGCGAATGATGCCATGATCGACATATCCGACAGCCTGGGTTGCCTCGGTTCTTGTCTTAAACAGATGGTTCATAATGTAAATATCGTGAATCATCAGATCATCGACAACATTGACGTTTTGCCATCTGGCTTCGAATGGACTCATGCGGTGAACGTCTACCGCAACGACCTCTTCCTGCTCAATGATTTGACGCAATACCCGAATGACGGGATTATACAGTTCGATATGCCCGACTTGCAGCTTCACGCCGGCCTCAGCAGCTCGCTTAATTAAATCCGTACCTTCCTTCATATTTTGAGCGAGCGGTTTTTCCATCAGCATGTGAACACCTTTGGATATACATGCCAGGCCGACTTGGTAATGATGAAAAGTGGGAACTGCAATCGACACCGCATCGACCTGCCCAAGAAGCTCATCCAAACTTTTGAAGGCCATTGTCTGGTACTTAGCGGAGATGTGCTGTGCCCGCTTTTGATCAGCGTCATATATCCCGATCAGTTCGCAGTCATTTGGCAACGCAGTATATACCCGAACGTGATTTTCACCCATGACTCCTGCACCAATGACACCTACCCTCATGGTTTATTCTCCTCTTTCTACGATTTCACGGCATAAATAGATAAAGTCATACCACTTCTTGCATACTTCTTGGGGTGAAAATCGTTTACTATCATTTATAGCCTTTATCGAGAGGCTATCACGGTAGGCCGCGCTGGAAATAACTTCGTGAAGAGCGGTGGCGTATTTCTCCAGCGCCTCAGGCAGCCACCAATATGGAGGCGAGCCCCAATTGACGTCGAAAATCAAGCGCTGACTAGGTGCGGTATGATAGATGGCGCCCATTGCGGCTGCAATAACCGGTACACCACAAGACATAGCCTCCGCAATCTGATTGGAGAAGGTTTCGCTTTTACTTCCGCATACGAGAACGTGCCAGCGGCTAATGATGTCTGCCATTTGGTCATGAGGCACATTCGTTCGAATTAATAAATTCGGAGGATGATCATTTAACCAGCCCTCTTGATTCGTTGGCGGGGGAGCCATAATCATCTCGAACCGGATATGCGGGAACCGGCGTGCGAGGAATGGCATTACTTCCGGTCCTTTCAGCAAGCCATTCAAATCGTGACCGATCCAGCCAACTATAATCTCGTTACCTTTTGGCCTGGGGTAAAAAATCTCACTGTCAACCATGTTGGGAATGATATGAATGAGATGCTCAGGGTAATTTAAATCCTTCATATATTGCTTCTGGAATTCCGAATACACGACCAGCGGAACATAGCGTTCGACTGGTCGGTACTGGTCGAAATTAGGACCCGTGCTCCAGTATCTTCCCTTATAAACCTGAAAATCCTCGGTATAGTTTTGTACATAATGGTTCCACCAGCCAATATCCTGTTTACCGACAATCAAGGCGTTATTCGGGTAGATCGGAAATTGTCCCGGATTTGGGGCAAATCCGATCTGTATATCAGGCGGACAATAGTAAGGAAGCCATTTTGCTCTCATATTGGCTTCCGTGAATGGCCCCGACATGGCTGAGGCATGAAAATTATCCATAATAAACTTGAAATGAAACATGATGCGTCCCTCCTTCATCGGTGTATCCCAAGCTCCTGCCGGTACCATTCGATCGTCCGTTCTAACCCGAGATCAATACCGACTTGCGGATCATATCCCAGTATCCCTTTTGGATCGAGTTTAAANCCCGGTTTGCGCGCTGGCATATCCTCATACCCGGGTCCATATGCCTCATCATAAGGCTTAATCAGAATCTCCGACGGGGACCCGGTCATCCGAATCACGAGCTCGGCTAACTGCTTGATCGTAATCGATTGTTCAGAACCAATATTGAAAATGAGGCCATCGGCCTTAGAGCTTAATGCCTGCACTGTCCCCTGCACCGTATCGTCAATAAACGTAAAGCATCGGGATTGTGACCCATCTCCATAAACCTCTAGTGGCCGGCCTTCCAAGGCAGCCATAATAAAACGTGGTACGACCATGCCATATTGGGAATTCGTTTGACCGGGGCCATAGGCATTAAAATAACGCAGGATCGTAACCGGAAGGCCTTTCTGAGAATAGCCTAAGCACATATGCTCATCTAACGATTTAGCAGTCGCATAACACCACCGATGAATGGACGTTGATCCATAAACACGGTCCGAATCTTCACGAAACGGCAGATCACCATTCTTGCCGTATACTTCAGAGGTTGAGGCAAAGATAACCTTTCTCCCCGATAGACATGGCTGCAAGCTGAATCGCAGTACGGTAGAATCACGTCGTTCAGCTGCACGAGTTGATTCGTGTAGCGCTGTGCCAGTTCCTGGCGGCGTTTCGTCCATTCGCTAATTTTTGTCATTTTGATTCTCAGCATCAAGGCCTGAATCTCGTCCAGCCGGCTGTTAAGTCCCACGGCCTCGTGATAATATTTAAGCTTTCCCATCCCGTGGAAAGCGAGTACCCGGATACGATCAGCCATTTCGTCATCATTACTCGTAACCATGCCTCCGTCGCCGAAGCCGCCTAGATTTTTAGTGGGATAAAAGGAGAGGCAAGCCGCATGGCCTAAGCTGCCTACCTGTTTGCCTTTATATTCTGCACCTATAGCCTGACATGCATCTTCAATAATAATCAGAGAATACCGATGTGCCAGTTCGGCAAATGCGTCCATATCTGCTGGCTGCCCGAATAGGTGGACGGGGATGATCGCTTTGGTACGCGCCGTTATCTTTGCTTCCGCGTGTGCTGGGGAAAGGTTATACGTTCGCTCATCGATGTCGGCAAAAACAGGCGTTGCTCCTACGCGTACAATAGCTTCGGCTGTCGCAAAGAATGTAAAGGGGGAAGTAATCACTTCGTCTCCAGGTCCGATCCCGTTTGCCAATAAGGTGAGGATGAGAGAGTCCGTTCCATTGGCCGTCGATACGGCATGTTTCGTTCCAGTAAGCAGCGCCATCTCCGCTTCAAACCGTTTCACCTCAGGTCCTGCGACAAAAATACCTTTATCCAGAACCTCGGACAATGCATCAAGAATATGCTCATTTCGTAAGACCCGATATTCTGATTGTGGGTCAAATAAAGGAATGGGTTGCATGGGTAGAGACTCTCCTTCCAAGTCACTTAGCCGCGACGCCTTTGACAGTCTTTCCGTCCGTAACGTCCTTCGTTACGACTGCCCCTGCACCGATAACCGCATTTTCTCCGATAACGATACCTGGCAGCAGCGTCGCATTATTGCCGATTCTAGCTCCTTTCTTAATATGTGGCCCTTTCAGAGGGACCTTTGTAGGCTCCATGTACTTATCATTCGAAGTAGAAACTTCCGGACCAATAAAAACGTTATCTTCGATGATCATGTCCGCGGTAATATACGCCCCGGTCTGGATATTTCATAAGCGAGCTCCAGTACGTTTCTTGTACCGTCTATGTTGCCTTCTATAACTTTCAGCGGATTTTCCACCGTGTTCTTAACGCCAAGTACTGCGGATAAGTGAAAAACAACATCTGTTTGTTGGATCAGTGTTTTCATGAGATCACGGTTCAAGACGGTACCCTCAATAAAGCGATGATTCGTGTGATGCAAAACCTCGTTAAGGAATGTAAGAGAGCCGGTAGACAGATTATCAAGTGACCACACCCTGTGATTCATGGACAGCAATTTCTTCACCAGGTTGGATCCAATGAATCCTGCGCCGCCTGTAACTAAAATATCCATAAGGTACACCCCTTGTAATCAAGATCCCTTCCTTTAGAGCTGAATGAATTGCGAAGGTCTGGACAGGCCGCCTCATAACAAGGTGAATGCTAGACTATCGAGGCCTGTGGTTCGTTTGGCATAATTTGTTACTGCTTTGTTGAATGAACGGAAGGTTGATATCATGTTTTTATGGTTTGTCACAGCTGACACAACTCCGTTAGTGCTCAAGAAACAACAGGACCAGGATACCGGGATATCCAACGCCGATGATGGCGATCCTTCTTCACGTTGTCATCTCCTTTTATGTTAAACTTTGAAATATCTTACGGTCACCCGTGTAAGAAAGTACTGGTCAATAATCTAAATTTCCAATAAATAGTAGAGTATCTTGATGTCTAGAAGAGTGAGAGAAGAAAAGCTGCGATATGAAACGAGACTGGGTTATCTTCTAGATCTCAGAAGAATGGATAGGGGGTTATACTCTCTTCCAAGATGGGCTATTGCAGTACATTCGTTGACAGCGAGGATGCACTCAAGTCTATGGCAGAACATTGACGGGTTCGGAATTTACAATGTACAACTGTGAGATAGGTAATCTGAAGAGGAAGGGAGTGGGTCTTTTTCTGTAATTATCTTTCTTAACTTAGAACGTGGGATTTAGGGGGCGCTGGACCCGTTAAGGCCGTCTGTAGGCTGAGGAAAACTCCCTTTCTTAGAGTAAAATGATATTTTTGCGATCTGTTATATTTTTTGTGGCGTTACGTGTATCAACTACGATAGGGGTATGCGCCACTAGGGTCTCATAAGGGATATTGGAATGATCCGTTAAAATGAGCGTGCAATCGAAGTGTTTCATGTTTCGGGCTGTGAGCTCAATCGAATGAAGTCTGGTTTCTCCGACTTTCAGTTCATCTACATAAGGATCAAAATATTCTACTTGGGCTCCAGATGCTATAAGCTGCTCTATGATATGAATGGCAACCGACTCCCGAATATCATTCACATCTTTTTTATACGTGACGCCGATAACAAGGATATGACTCCCAGGAAGCTCTTTTGGAAGCAGAGCCTTTGTTACCCGTTCTACAATATATCCAGGCATATCCTTGTTTACCTGATGGCTAAGCTCAATGAAGGGCAAATCGTTGTCGTGTTCTCTTGCCTTCCATAATAAATACAGGGGATCGACGGGAATGCAGTGACCACCAACTCCTGGACCAGGGTAATACTTCGTAAAACCATATGGTTTTGTTCCGGCAGCCTCAATGGCCTCCCAAAGGCTAATATCCAGTTTCTCGCACAATCTCAGTAAGCTGTTCATAAACGAGATGTTTACGTAACGCTGACAGTTCTCCAAAATTTTTGTCATTTCAGCAACCCTTGGTGAGGATACCACAACGATTTGATCAAATACGGCTCCATACACTTGTTTGGCAAAAGTTGTACATGATGGGGTGACGCCCCCTACAACCTTAGGGATTTTCTCCAACTCCCATTTTGATCCGGGATCGATTCGTTCTGGCGAATAAGCGAGTGAAATATCTCTTCCTACCATGTATCCGGTTGACTCCAGAATAGGTTTAATTCGCTCTTCGCTCGTTCCTGGAAAAGTGGAGCTTTCGAGCACGACGAGCTGGCCTCGGCGGAGATACTGAAGCGAGCTTTGCAATGCCCCGATGACATACTTCAAATCAGGCTGATCGTCATCCCCAAGCGGTGTTGGAACGCAAATAATGATAACATCAACTTTTTCGATCACATCAAACGAACTGCCGACATAGAATCTATTTTTACTGAACAGTTCCCGGATGTCGCCTTTCTCATAATCCGAAAGATAGGGTTGACGCTTGTGTAACATATTAATCTTTCGTTCATCTACATCGATGCCGTATACGATGTGCCCTTTCTCAAGAAATAACCGGGCCAATGGTAATCCGACATATCCCAGCCCGATTACGCCGATTTTATACTTCGGAATATCCTCCATCATTCTTCCAACTCCCTTTGATCGATCTCGTAGCATAGTACGCGGAATAACTAAAACTGCGTTAGTTGATTGTCCAAATTAGCAAAAATAGTGGAGTATCACGAATTTTCATCATTGACAGGTATGACGGCGAATGGGAAGAAGCCTGGAATTACTATAAACTTAAACGAATGTAGTGCTTGACCGATATGGCTGCGTAGGTGACTGTCCAAACCCGTTTATGTGTCGCTGAAACAGCGGGCGTAGTTAAAAATAATCAGATAAGCAAAAAATCCGCCCTAATTGGACGGTTCTTTTTGAGAAAGGTCTTCGCTTGTTTGTCCTATTCATGGAGGAGCAAGATGCAATGTACGATATTAAAAATGTTACATGCGATCAGCGAAACTTCGATACGTCTCTTGAAGCCCCTGTTCCAGCGAATAGACGGGTTTCCAAAGGAGCTTTCGCTGAATCGCTTGATTCGATAAGCAGCTGTGGCGGATGTCTCCTGGCTTGGTCGGGGCCGTGCTGCACATTCATTTCCCGGGAATGAAACTTGCGGAGGAACGACACCAAATCGTTAACCGTAGCCGCTTTTCCGGTGCTGACATGCAGAGTCAAATCCTCAGGATGGCTGCTTGCCGCGATCAGAGCTTCGACAACATCCTTGACATAAATAAAGTCCCGCGTCTGATTTCCGTCGCCGTTGACAATCAGCTGCCGGTCATGGTGGATCCGGTCCATAAAGATGGCCACGACGCCGCCTTCTCCCTTTGCGGTCTGACCCGGTCCGTACACGTTGGCGAAGCGGAGAATAGCATGGGACAATCCGAATAAGGATGTGTATAAACGAATGTACTGCTCGCCGGCCAGCTTGGAAAGGCCATAGAAGGAAATCGGGAGCGTGGGGTCACTTTCCGTCATGATGTCCTTTTGCAGGTTACCGTATACACCTGATGTGGAAGCAAAGATGACCTTGCGGACCTTTGCTTCCCTGCAGGCGTTCAGTATGTTAAGCGTGCCCCCAATGTTAATGTCCATATCCAGGAAAGGATCCCGTATCGATTGCTGCACATCCGCCTGCGCAGCCAGATGGACAATGGCATCCGGCTGAATGGAAGCAATCATCTTATAGGCATCCGGGCTTCGAATATCAAGCGTATGAAGAACCGCCTCTGGAGGGACTTTTTCGGCTCGGCCCGTGGACAGATTATCAATAACATGCACCTGCGAACCAAGAGACGCAAGACGACGGACGAGATGCGAGCCGATAAATCCCGCGCCGCCTGTCACGACAACCGTATTCATACATCTACCTCCTGTGTGTTAGGTCATGATCTATCGTATGTGGAGGAGAAACGTTCGGTATTAGGCGATCCAACCATTTCCGCGGCTGATGCAAAGATCTCGGGCGGGATGGGTAAAATGAAGGCAAGGAAGGGTAAAACCGAATGCCTTCAAGCAAATGGGGGATGAGCCATGCACGTTAAGAAGTGGTTAGGAGCGGCCGGGTGCCTGCTTTTGGTCGTTATTGTCGCAACACTCATAGCGGATCGTGAAGCGAACCCGCCGGATCCGGTCCGGGAAACAATGGCTGCAAATGGAGAGCAGATCCAGGAGTCGGCAGGGATATTCAAATGGAATGATAAAGAGGTACGGAGTGTGGAGTGGGAAGGGAGAAATCAATCCTGGATTTTACAGCGGGAACCGGCTGCGGCGGGAGAGAGCATGTCAGGGAGCGGATGGCTGTTTAATGGAAGCGAACTCCCTGTAAGTCAAGCGGAATCGAGGATTCGAAAGCTTCACGAGTTGGGGCAAAACGGGGGTACCCGCCGCGCTTCGGCTTTAAGCCATGAAGTGATCGTTGGTACCATTACGGTTACTTTAAGCGGATTGAAAAAGGAACCGGAAGTTTACCTCATCGCGGTCGAATCGGATCACCCCGAACAGGTGTGGATCCTGCGCAGTGGCGATCCTTTAGCTTATTTGGTATCCAAGGATGCATATTTAGAGCTTGAGCAGCTGCAGTAGCACCGGTCCCGTCATGCCAAAACCTTTCAGCATACCGGATCATGCGGGTGGTCATCCTAAATGGTGTTATTACACCTATTAGAGATGGAGGATGAACTCATGCTACGATCCAAAGCGATTAGTCTTTCGGTATCAGCAGCCCTGCTCGTGAGCATGGCCGGTGTTGCCGGCTGTACGACGAAGGAGCCTGCAAATACGAACATCCGCACCAAAAACGTCATTGACGGCAACGGCAGAACGGGCCGTATCGGCGTGAATTCCCTGCGGGAAAACGGCTTGATCAGTCCGAAAGGCTACACATACAATACAAACAGCACGAATAACGGCAACGCAGCGACCACCCATAACTTGACGAATGCCCAATTGTCGCAAAAGCTGTCCGATAAAGTGGCAGCTATGAAGGAAGTTAAATCCGCCAACGTTCTCGTGGCCGGTGATACGGCCTACGTTGCCGTGTCCCTGCGTGATACGGCCAGCAATACCGGCGGAAACACGGGCGGCAACATGGGAGCAAAAAGCTTCAGCGGCACCCACAACATGATGAACGGAAGCAGCTTTAACAATGCCGGAACGGCCAATGGAAGCAGCTTCAACAACCGTTCGAAATCGGGAACGGTGCGTAACGGCGTTCGCGGAACCGCTCCGAATGCCGCCGCAGCACATCATAACATCCGCAACTATTCGTCTAAAGGGGCCAGCATTACGGGGAACAACGGCTATAATATGACGACGTACGGTACGGCAGGCACGACGGATAACGGGGTCGGCACCAATAACGGTATGGGTACCGGCAATGCCATGGGTTCCACCGGTAACCGAACCGGCCTGATGGGTGCCGGCGGATACAGCGATTACCGCAATGACACGATTACGTCAGACATTAAAGACCGGATTGCCAATACGATCAAGAGCACGGATAACACGATCAAGAACGTCTATGTATCTGCAAATCCGGGCTTTGTCCAAGGATTGGCTAACTTAGCGGCACAAACACAAGGAGGACATCCGATCAAAGGACTCATGTCCGACCTGTCGACGATGGTGGAGCGAATCTTCCCAATGAATGCCGGGAATGGCAACCGTACTACCAATTACAATGCCCCTGTACACCATTTTGATACGACCAATCGGTAAAATTGCCGATAAAAAGGGGCTGCCATAAGCTTGTTATGGACAGCCCCTTATACATAATCCGTTTTTTAAAATACCTTACGTCCTTTAACCCAAACGCCTTGAATATCCAGCTGGTTATCCAGCAGCAGAACGTCTGCCTGCTTGCCGATTTCGATCGTGCCGGTGCGGTCTTCGATCCGCAGCCGTTTGGCCGGGTTGAAGCTGGCGGCGAGGGACGCCTCTTCGATCGACAGGCCCACGTTGTTGATGAGGTAGCGGAAGCCTTTAATCATCGTCAAGGTACTTCCGGCAAGACTGTCCCGCTGACCCTTCAAGGTAGCGATTCCGTCATGCACCTCAACCGGAAGGTCGCCGATCATGTATTCCCCGTCCCCGAGTCCGGCTGCGGACATGGCGTCCGTAATCAGGAGCAGATTGTTATCCTGCTTCAACCGGGCCAGGATGGAGATGCAGGCCGGGTGCACATGGATGCCGTCGGCGATGATTTCCGCGTGGATGCGCGGATCGCTCAGCACCGCCCCTGCGGTTCCGGGCTTGCGGTGGTGCAGCGGCGTCATTGCGTTAAAGGTATGCACGCCTTGGCGCAGACCAGCTTCCACGGCCGCTTCCACCTCGTCGTACGTCGCATCCGTATGGCCCAGCGCGGCGTTGATACCGTGCTCGGTCATCCAGGCGATCGCGTTCAGCGCGCCTTCGCGCTCCGGCGCCAGCGTCACCTGGCGAACGAGACCCGGATACGCAGCTTCCCATTCTTCCAGCCATTCTACATTCGGCAGGACGATATGCTCCGGATTTTGCGCTCCCGGCCATTTCGGGCTGATAAAAGGCCCTTCCAAATGAACGCCCTCCACGGTTGCGTAAGGCATGTCATGCTGCGTATACTCGTGAACCTCCTTGAGGACGCGGTCGATCGCCGCCTTTGGCGCGGTCATGGTCGTCGGAAGAATCGAGGTGGTTCCCTGTGAGCAGTGGAAGGCGGTAATGGTATCCAGCACTTCCTTGTTTGAATCCATAAAGTCCTGGCCGTTGCCTCCATGCACGTGGACATCAATAAAGCCGGGAACGATGTATCCGTCCGATTTGTGTTGGCTTGCGGCAGAGTCCGTCCAGCGCTGCGGCAGATCGCGGGCAAGCCCCGCATAGACGATCTTGCCGTCCTGGATGGCGACGGCTCCTTCTTCCAATACCCCTGCCGGCGTTACGACCTTGCCGTACAAGAGCTGTACGTTTTCTTCACTCATCCTAACAACCTCCCTGCACCTTGATCCAGCAGCACCACGACGTTCGGATGGCATTGCAGCAGCGATGCCGGGCACTGCGTCGTAATCGGTCCTTTCAGCGCGCGCTTCACGATCTCAGCCTTGTCCTCGCCACGAACGAGCAGCAGAATCTGCTTGGCCTTTAGAATGCTGCCGACCCCCATGGTAATCGCGTGCTTAGGCACATCGTCCAGCGACGGGAAGAAGCGTGCGTTCGCCGTGCGGGTTTTTTCCTGAAGCTCAGCCACGTGCGTTCCGCCGTCCAGGCTGTCATCGGGCTCGTTGAACCCGATATGCCCGTTGTGGCCGATGCCGAGAATTTGCAGGTCCACCGGGCCGTACTGCTCCAGCATGGCGTCGTACTTGACGCATTCTTCCTCCAGATCGGCGGCGTTGCCGTTTGGAACATGCGTATTTTCGAGCTGAATATCGATATGATTGAACAGCTTCTCATTCATAAAGGTACGGTAGCTCTCCGAATGGCCCTCAGGCAGGCCGACGTACTCGTCCAGATTATAGCTGGATGCTTTCGCAAAGCTGACCAGGCCCTGCTGGTACATTTCGATAAGCCGTCCATAAATTCCTACCGGGGTGCTGCCTGTGGCTAGGCCGAGTACCGCTCTCGGTTTGGTATGCAGCAGGCTGGCGATCAGGCTGGCCCCGGTGGCGTTAAAATCAGCTTCGTTTTTAAACGTATAAATGTTCATGCTTGAAAATGACCTCCTCTGGATTTTCGGTAATTCTGTACGTTATGGTAGGACTGCTCCAGCTTGGGAACATACTGTCCGAACTGCTCGCTGTTCATCCCCATAAACAGGATGTCGACGAGATGGAGCTGGGCGATGCGCGAAGCCATGTCTCCCCGGCGCATTCCTTTTTCCAGGGAAGAGGCAAACAAAGGAATATCGGCCATGGCAGCCAGCGTATTGCTGCTGTAAGACGTCAGCGAAATGGTCGCTGCCCCGCTGCTTTGGCGCAGGCCAGCGCATCGATCGTTTCGAGCGTTTCCCCGGAATAGGAGATGGCGACCGCCACATCCCGGCCCGACAGCGTCGAGGCGGAAGTAATCTGCATATGTGAATCAGCGAAGGCGGTACAGTTCTTACCGATCCGGATCAGCTTCTGGTAGAAATCCTGGGCGACGATCGACGAGGTGGCTACCCCGTACAAGTCGATCCGATCGGCGGCGCAGAGCAGGCGGATCGCCTGGGCCAGACGGTCCATGTCGAGCAGGGACGTCGTGTCGCGGATGGAGGCCAGATGATTCGCTTCCATGGCCTCTACGATTTGGGATAACGGATTGTTGGCCACGATATCCTGATAGGAAGACATGCCGCTCCGCTCCTGCATTTCCGTATGGGCGATTTCGGCGGACAGCTTTACCTTTAGATCCGGGTAGCCCTTGAGATGGAACGCTTTGCAAAACCGGGTCACGGTGGCGGGACTGGTCCCGCACTGCTCGGCCAGCTCCTTGATCCCCATGTGAACGACTTCGGAAGGGGAGGAGAGGATAAAATCGGCGATCCGGCGCTCCTGCTGGGACAGCCGTTCCTGCTCCTGCGCCAAGGCGTGTAATATAGGTGCCAATCGCAAGCCTCCTTGGATAAAACTATTTGATGCTGCAGAAAATGAAAATAATTTTAATGATTAATTCTAATTTAGAGAAAATAATTTTTGTTTCATCCCCA
>NZ_PCZT01000026.1:78476-79263 GCF_002968895.1 Paenibacillus sp. AR247
ATGAAAGCAAGCACGACCATCTGTGGAATGAACGTTTCCCAGGTCGGATACATGCCAAGCCAGGATACGGACGGCAGCCCGGTTTCCGAATGGGCGGGAATGCGACCCGAGACCTGGAGCGAATGGATGCTGTCTCCGAGGAAACGGAAAACCAGGTAGTAGATCAGCACCGTCGCCGCCAGGAAAAAGCCGCGCAGAGGCAGGCGGGCACTGAGCACGATAATCGCATAAGCGAGCACGGCCAGAACGGCAAAGGCGCCGGCGATTCCAAGGATCAGCTGCCCCATGTCAATGGAGGAGGCCATCCCGGCATAGAAAATGGTCGTTTCCGCGCCTTCACGCAGGACGGCCAGACCGGCCAGCACGAAAAGAGACCAAAGGCTTCCTCGGGCCAGCGCCTGATCCATCTGGCTGCCCACGTATTTGTTCCAGGCGGCCGTGTTTGACTTGCTGTGCAGCCATTGCCCGACGGTCAGCATCATCACCACGGCCACCAGACCAGTGATGCCTTCGATCAGCTCGCGGGCGCTGCCTGAAGCTGCTTTGGAGATGGAGAAGGTCAGCACGACTGCGAGCAGGAGGCTGAGGACGAGGCCTGACCCGGCTCCGCCCCAAATCCATTTCTGGCCGCGCGTATTTCCGCTTCGCTTCAAATAAGACAGCAGGGCGGACAGCACGAGAATGGCCTCCAGGCCTTCACGGAGCAGAATCAGTGCGGCATCCCACGCGGTATATTTGTGATCGACCGCAAGCGGGGTGAGGGAGGACTTCATCTCGTCCATGATTT